>CAVQSQ010000020.1:0-60732 GCA_963715955.1 Candidatus Sulfomarinibacteraceae bacterium | reverse complement strand
CCGAGACCGAGGTCAAGGAGTTCTACGAGTTCCTCGCCGACTGGGAGAAGCAGCACCTCGACGCCCTGCAGATGCTCTACAACGGCGTCCGCGAGGACCACTGGGCCGACGGCGGATTCTCGCCGTACTAGGTTGGCGGCGGGGGTTCTGCCGTCATCTTGCATTCGAGAGCACCCGCGTCTCCTGACGCGCTTCCCGGGAGTTGCCACCTTCAACATTGTTGGCCCTGGAGATCGTGCCGAAGTGGACGGTGATGGGTCCAACAATGTTGAAAATGGCACGCTCCGCCGCACGCGGGCCGTATCCGGAGGCGCTTCCCGGGAGTTGCCACCTTCAACATTGTTGGCCCTGGAGATCGTGCCGAAGTGGACGGTGATGGGTCCAACAATGTTGAAAATGGCACGCTCCGCCGCACGCGGGCCGTATCCGGAGGCGCTTCCCGGGAGTTGCCACCTTCAACATTGTTGGCCCTGGAGATCGTGCCGAAGTGAACGGTGATGGGTCCAACAATGTTGAAAATGGCACGCTCCGCCGCACGTGGTTCGTTTCCGCACGAGCCACCCCACCCTCGGAAATCCGCGCGCTTCGCGCTAGCGGATTTCCGAGGGGCGGGGGTTTTGACCTGGGCAGTGCCAACTTCGAGGCGTATCACCTAACGGAGATTGTCGGTGGCATTTGTGGAGCAGGCGTGGACAGGCGTCCCGCCTGCCGAGTAGCTGGTTGGTGCATTGACAAGACCAGAAAACAGACTTATATTCTGGTTCGGAGTTGTCATGAGCACAGTCACCCTTTCCGACGCCAAGACCCATCTCGCCCGCCTGCTCTCGGAGGTGGTGGAGATGGGCGAACATGTGGTGATCACCAGGTCCGGGCGGCCTGCCGGCGTGCTGGTCTCGGTGGACGACTACGAGGGCCTGCTCGAAACCCTGGAGATCCTCGCCGACGATGGACTGGCCGACGCTGTGCGGCGTGGTCTCGACGAGGCCGAGCGCGGTGAGGTCGTGTCGCACGAAGAGGTCTGGGGTGAGTTGGCGGGTTAGCTACACCAGATCTGCGGCGAAGGCGATCCGGGGTCTGGATCCACAGGTCAGGTCCAAGGTACGGGCCGCGATCGAGCGGTTGGTCGAGGACCCTGCTCGGGGCAAGCCCCTTCAGCTCACGCTGCGCGGACTCCGCTCGTGGAGGACGGGCGACTGGCGTATCGTCTACCGGGCGACGCAGGAAAAGCTGGAAATATTGGTGGTGGCTGTCGGCCACCGCCGCGAGGTCTACGACCGAATTCGGGAGAGGATGAAGTAGAAGTACGGCGGTCGCAGAGGGGTTTTCGTGACGCTCTTTTGACCTGGCACCCCTTGCGTGCATTCGAAAGCATTCGCGTCTCCTCACGCGCTTCCCGGGAGTTGCCACCTTCAACATTGTTGGCCCTGGAGATCGTGCCGAAGTGGACGGTGATGGGCCCAACAATGTTGAAAATGGCACGCTCCGCCGCACGCGGACCGTATCAGTGGGCGCTTCCCGGGAGTTGCCACCTTCAACATTGTTGGCCCTGGAGATCGTGCCGAAGTGGACGGTGATGGGCCCAACAATGTTGAAAATGGCACGCTCCGCCGCACGAGGACCGTTTCCGTAGGCGCTTCCCGGGAGTTGCGATGAAATTCCGAATTCCTGATTTCGCGGCGAAGCCGCGCGGTTACAATGCCCCGTCGGGAGGAATTGACGTGAACCTCAAAGAACGATTCGAGGCGTCGATCGAAAAGGGTAAAGGCCTGCCGTCGCAGGGCAATGAGACTCTGCTCGAACTCTATGGGCTCTACAAGCAGGCCACCGTTGGCGATGTCCAGGGTGAGGCGCCGTCCGGGTTCGACTTCCGCGGTGCCGCCAAGTATGCGGCGTGGGAGAAGCGGCGTGGCATGACGTCGGACGAGGCGAAGCAGGCGTACATCGATCTCATCGAAACGCTTGCCGCCGGTTGAGGCGCGCGATGACCGAACCGGTGGTGGTTGACGGCCGCACCCTCGATATCGGGGCGGTTGAGGCCGTTGCCCGCCAGGGTGCAGGGGTAGCCTTCGATGCCGGGGCGCGTGCGCGAGTGGCCGAAACGCGCCGAGTCGTGGAGAACATCCTGGCCTCGGGCGAGGTGGTCTACGGCATCAACACCGGTTTCGGCAAGCTCGCCGAGGTGAGAATCTCGCCCGATCAGCTCGAACAGCTGCAGCTCAACCTCCTGCGGTCGCACGCCTGCGGCGTGGGCGAGCCCTTTGCCGAGGACGTGGTTCGGGCGATGCTGCTGCTGCGCGCCAATGTCCTCGCGACCGGTCACGCCGGGTGCCGGCCGGAGGTGGTGGAGAGAGTCCTTGCGCTCCTCCAAGCCGGTGTGCACCCGGTGGTGCCGAGCCAGGGCTCGGTCGGCGCATCGGGCGACCTCGCTCCACTCGCCCACCTCGCGCTGGTGCTGGTGGGGGAGGGGGAGGCGATCGTCGACGGAAAGAGGATGTCCGGCGCCGAGGCGCTGGCGACCGCCGGCTTCGAGCCCCTCCATCTGGGTGCCAAGGAAGGACTGGCTCTGATCAACGGCACCCAGGCCTCGGCGGCCGTGGGCGCGCTCGCGGTGGCGGACGCCCGTCGCTTGCTCGATGCCGCCGACGTGATCTGCGCGTTGACGCTCGATGCGATGGCCGGCACCGATGCCGCCTTCGACCCGGCCGTCCACGCCGCGCGGCCCCACCCCGGCCAGGTGATGAGTGCCGATCGCCTCCTCACACTCCTCGTCGGCTCGGAGATCCGGGAGTCCCACCGCGAGTGCGGTCGGGTGCAGGACGCCTACTCCCTGCGCTGCTCTCCTCAGGTCCACGGTGCCGGCCGCGACGCCCTCGAACACGCGCATCGGGTGCTCACGATCGAGCTCAACTCCGCGACCGACAACCCCATGGTCTTTGCCGAGGGGCGGTTGATCTCCGGTGGCAACTTCCACGGCGCGCCGATCGCGGCGGTCTTCGACTATTTGACGGCCACCCTTACCGACCTCGCCTCGATCTCCGAGCGCAGGCTGGCGCGGATGGTGGACACGGCCCTCTCCGGTCTGCCTCGGTTCCTGTCGCCCGACGCCGGGCTCAACTCGGGCTTCATGATGGTCCAGGTGTCGGCCGCCGCCCTGGTCAGCGAGTGCAAGACCCTGGCCCACCCGGCATCGGTGGATTCCATCCCCACCTCGGCCGGTCAGGAGGACCACGTCTCGATGTCGACCTGGGCGGCGCGCAAGCTGGCCCGGGTCGCGGAACTCACGCGGCTGGTGCTGGGGATGGAGTACCTCTCCGCCGTCCAGGCGCTCGAGTTCCAACGACCGCTCAAGACCTCGCCGAGGCTCGAGGAGGCCGCCGCCCGCCTGAGGGCTCGGGTCCCACGTCTCGAACAGGACCGCTACATGTCCACCGACATGGCCACCGCCGCCGACCTCGTTCCCTCGTTGGGACCTCTCGCGGACTGAGAGTGCCCCGTTGCCCGCCGCCCGCGATCAGGGATCGCGGCCAAGGGTGCTCGTGACAGGTCAACCGATCGCAAGCGCTCGGTTGACCAGCCTCGAGCACCCGCGCGCCCAACGGCGCGCTGGCGGGCGGTTCGTGGGAAGTGGAGAACCCTCGCTTTCAGTGGCCCGCCCCCGCCCCCCACCCACCCACCCACGGAAATCCGCGCGCTTCGCGCTCGCGGATTTCCGAGGGGCGGGGACTATTGACTTGGGTATTGCCGAGGTCGAGGCGTATCACCTGACGGAGGACATTGTGGGGCGGGCGTCCCGCCTGCCGGCAGCCGCCATCGGATGAGTACAAGGTTCACTATTGGTGGGTGTGGTGGGTGTCACCGGCCATTTGCGCCTGACAACGTGGCACCCTGCTTCTTACTCAGCCTCCCTAAGATTCGCTTCGTACTCCGCCTCGAGGGCGGTGTGCGTGCGCCAAAACGGGGGTGGCTCCTTGCCGGCGAGGACGTTCGCGAAAATTCCCAGGTGGGTGTGCCAGCCGGCGGTGGCGCCCGCCAGCACCTCGTCAGGCAGCCGGCGATGCGTCAGCGTCAGAAGCACGCCGTCGGGCCGTTGCTCGAGCTCATATGTGACCTCGGATTTTTCGCCGTCACCGTCCCAGGTGTGGGAAAGAAAGGTCTTTGGCTCGCAGGCCGTCACGACCCCCTGAAAAGAGACCCGCTCGGGCATCTGTTTGTATCTGTCGGGTGGCGGATCGTCCGGCAGGCGGGAGAGGGCCGCATTGTGAAAATGCAGATCGACGCGGCCGCCGACCCTTTCCTCTGTGTCGCCGCCCGCGAGCCAGAGGCGGCGCTTTTCCCCGTCGACGAGATAGCTCCAGACGGTATCGATCGTTCCCGGTAGGAGCCGCTTGAATCGCACGGTGTCCGGCGCAATCAACTCTCCGTAGTCACTCATTGTCTGCCCTCCTCGTTGCGGAGCGCTTGCTCCAGCCTGTCCAGCCGGATCGCCCACTCACGGCGCACTCGTCGCAGCCATTGATCCACCGAATCGAGCCCATGGTCGCTCAGCCGGTAGATCCGGCGTTGTGCGTCGGCGCGTGCCGTCACGATCTCAGCATTGCGCAGGACCTTGAGGTGCTGCGAGACGGCAGGTCGGCTGATGGTGAACTGATCGGCAATTTCTCCGAACGAGCGTTCGCCCCTGCTGAGCGATTCGATGATCTTGCGTCGTGTCGGATCGGCCAAAACGGTGAATGCGTCCATGGACACTCATGATAAGTGAAAAATTAATTAAGTCAAGACTTAATTTATTGATGTGCCGTCAGGATTTCCCGGCCGACCCGGCGCCCCGGTTCACTCTCCTACTGCGACCCCGGTCGTCAGGGGAAGATGGCACAGCACCAGAGTCTTCCGATCGAGGAGAACCAACCCTGCGTCGTCGGCGCCGACGAGGGTGATGTGCATCGGGAGGGAGCTCGGGAGCCCTTCGATGGGCAGCCAGGAGGCGCCGTTGTCGGCGAGGTGGTAGAGACCCTGTGTCCACAGGCCGGGCTCGGTCTCCTCCCCCGCGATCAGCGTGGCGTAAACCTCACCGTCCGGCGCGGCTACCAGCCGCGACCGCAGCTGGTTGACGATCGTCGGGAGCTCCAGACGGTCTGTGACGCGATCTTGATCGTCGAAGCTGACAAGCTCGCCCACCGCCGGCAGCCAGAGCCGGGTCCGGCCGCCGTCTTCGAGGAAGCCGCCGCGGTCGTTGCCTCTCCAGGTGTCCGCGAGCGGCCGACCGGCGGTGGGGAACGTCGAGCTCGGAAGCGCGCTGCCCTGGAGAGCGCCGACCTCGTCGAATCGATAGACGAGATTGAAATCCTCCTCCAGGGCGCGCTTCGCCGTGTCGGCTCCGAGGCACCAGGTGACGCCTCGGTCGTCGCCGTGCAGATCGAAGCACAGGACCGAACCGGTGGGGACCACGCGCAGCACCTCGCCCGTGCCGATGTCGTACTCGGCGAGCACCGGATAGAACTCGATCGTGCCGACGATCGCCGACACCACAAGCCGACCCGGGGTGCGCAGGGCGACGTCGAGGATCTTGCCGTCCGACATCTCCGGGATGTCCAGGAACGGCGTGCCCTCGAAGATCCTCCGGCCCTCGCGGTCCCACACGGTGACCACGTCGTGATCGCAGTCAGCCTCGGCCGGTACGCACTGCCGGACGAGAACCACCCGATCCTTCTCGGGCGCGATCCAGTAGTAATGGTCCGCCCCGTCAAGCGTAAGATGCGGGCCGCTGCAGTCGACGAAATCGATGACGGCGTCCTCGGCCGCGACGGGTGCCGCCGCGGCGACGGCCAACAGCACGCACCACCGTGCGAAGCAGCTTCTCTTCATCATTCGAACTCCATCGGTCCTTCATCGCACCGTCCGTGATATTGAGTTTACGGCCCGCGCCCTTCGTGCGTTGTGCGGCCCTCACTTCCCGCGACCGGTTGTCGACTGAACCCGTGCCCGTTTCCGTGACCGCTCCCGACGAGCGGAGTGACTACGGATCTGGGCAGCCGGAATATCCGAACGAGCGTCTCCGGTTCGCTCAGGTTGTGCCTCTCCAGGTTCCGAAACGCCAGTGGTGGCGGGCCGTAAACGACCCGCCTACGGCCTTCAGATACTGACGTGGCCTTGCGAACCATCTGTAGGCGGGTCCTTCAGGGCCCGCCACCACTGATCTACAGATCTCCCCCGTTGCTCGGTCAGCCTGACTCAACCGGAGTCGCGGGATCCGAAATTGAAAAGCCCCCGGAATCCGGGGGCTGGTGAGCGAAAACTCAAAACTCAAAACTAAGAACTCAAAACTGTGGTTGCGACGTCAGGAGCAACCCGTGGTTCCTCCACACGAGTCGCACTTGAGGCAGGTGCCGTTGCGGACGAGGGTGAGCGATCCGCACTCGGGGCAGGGGTCGCCCTCGTAGCCCATGTAGCGCGCCTTTTTGGCGGCCTCCGCGGCCTGGCTGTTCGAGGTCGCGGTGCGTCCCGTGGCGACGGCCTTTGCGGAGGACGCGGTGACCGTGTTGTTGCCGCTCTGGTTGACGGCGATGGGGTGGACCTCGGCCATGTCCTCCTCGTCGGGCGGCAGTTTGTGCTGGTCGGAGCCGGTGCCGACCGCGTCGTGGCGGAGGTCGTCCAACGACACCTGGGCGAGGTCGTCGCGGTCGAGATAGGTGATAGCGAGCTCGCGGAAGATGTAGTCGATGACTGAGGTGGCCATTTTGATGCGATCGTGGCCGCCGACCATGCCCGACGGTTCGAAGCGGGTGAAGACAAAGGCGTCCACATACTCCTCGAGGGGCACGCCGTACTGCAAACCGAGCGACACCGCGATTGCGAAACAGTTCATCAGCGATCTGAAGGCGGCGCCCTCACGGTGCATGTCGAGGAAGATCTCGCCCACCGAGCCGTCCACGTACTCGCCGGTACGGATGTAGACCTTGTGACCGCCGACCGAAGCCTTCTGGGTGAAGCCGGCGCGGCGGCCGGGCAGCCGGTGGCGCCGCGCCTGGTAGCGGATCACGACGCGCTCGGCCATCGACTCCGCGACCTTGGCCGGGTCGCCGGAGGCAACCGCGTCGGCGAGCGCCTCTTCCTCCTCGAGATCCATGGCGATGCCGAGTGGCTGGCTCAACTTGGAGCCGTCGCGGTAGAGTGCCACCGCCTTGAGCATCTTCTGCCAGGCGAGGTAGTAGGCGCGTTTGATGTCGTCGAGAGTCGCCTCGGCAGGCATGTTGATGGTCTTGGAGATCGCGCCCGAGATGAAGGGCTGGGCGGCGGCCATCATCAGGATGTGGCCGTCGTAACGGATGCTCCGGGTGCCCTTCCTGCCGCACCGGTTGGCGCAGTCGAAGACCGCCAGGTGTTGGTCGGCGAGGTGCGGCGCGCCCTCCACGGTCATGGTGCCGCAGGCCCAGGTGTTGGCCGTCTCGATCTCCGTCTCCGTGAAGCCTAGAGCGGCGAGCACATCGAAGTTCCAGTTCGCCATCTCGTGGTCTTTGATCCCGAGTCCCCGCAGGAACTCCTCGCCCACCACGTGCGGGGCGAAGGCGTTGCCGATGTCGAAGGACGTTGGCAGGGCCTTCTCCACCCGCGCGATGACCTCGTCGGTGAAGCCCTTGGCGTGCAACGCCTCGTGATCGATGGTCGGGCATCCGTCGAGAGTCCCGTGGCCTATGGTGTAGGCGACGATCTCGTCGATCTGGGCGGCGGTGTAGCCGAGAGTCGTCAGGGCCGAGGGTATGCCCTGGTTGATGATTTTGAAATAACCGCCGCCGGCCAGCTTCTTGAACTTCACCAGCGCGAAATCGGGCTCGATCCCGGTGGTGTCGCAGTCCATCACCAGCCCGATGGTGCCGGTCGGCGCGAGCACCGTCGCCTGGGCGTTGCGGAAGCCGTGCGCCGTGCCGAGTTCGACGGCGCGGTTCCATGCGTCCCGGGCGGCCGCGATCAGATCGGGCGGTGTGGTTTCCGCCGACAGACCGTCGGGTTTGATGGTCAGTGAGTTGTACATCTCCGCCGGGGCGTCGTAGGCGGCTCGCCGGTGGTTGCCGATGACCCGCAGCATGGGCTCGCGGTTTTCTTCGTAGCCGGGGAAAGGACCGAGCTCGGCCGCCATTTCGGCCGAGGTGGCGTAGGACTCACCGGTCATGATGGCGGTGATCGCGCCACAGATGGAACGGCCCTTGTCGGAGTCGTAGGGGATGCCCAGGCGCATCAGCAACGATCCGATGTTGGCGAAGCCGAGACCGAGGGTGCGGTAGCGATAGCTCAGCTCGGCGATCCGTCGGCTCGGGAAAGAAGCCATGAGCACCGAGATCTCGAGCACCATCGTCCACAACCGGACGGCGTGGCGGAAGAGCTCGATGTCGAAGTTGTGGTTTGAATCGAGGAAGCGCACGAGGTTCAGCGACGCCAGGTTGCACGCCGTGTCGTCCAGGAACATGTACTCGGAGCACGGGTTCGAGGCGTTGATGCGGCCGCTCGCCGGGCAGGTGTGCCACTCGTTGATGGTGTCGTCGAACTGGAGCCCCGGGTCGGCGCACTCCCAGGCCGCCAGGGTGATGTCATTCCACAGCTTGGCCGCGGGGACCTTCTTCGCCACGGTACTGTCTGTTCGGTTGACCAGGGTCCAGTCGCGGTTGACCTCGAGGGCGCCGAAAAAAGCGTTGGGCACCCGCACGCTGTTGTTGGCGTTCTGACCCGACACCGTGTAGTAGGCGTCCGAATCCCAGTCGGTGTCGTACTCCTCCACTGGGTAGGTCTGCACGCCCTGCGCGGCAAGCTGCAGCACGCGCTGGACGGAACCGTCCGGGACCCCCCGCCGGCGCGCGGTCCGGATCGCCGTCTTGAGGTCGGCGTTCTTCTCCAGGTCCATGACGGGTTCATCCGATCCCGTCGGGAAACACGCATCGAGGATCTCCTGGAGCTGGCGCCGCAGGAGCCGGGAACCCGTGACCAGAGCGGCCACCTTGCGCTCCTCCACCGCCTTCCAGGAAATGAACTCCTCGATATCGGGGTGGTCGAGATCGAGGCACACCATCTTCGCCGCGCGGCGGGTGGTGCCGCCTGACTTGATGGCGCCTGCGGCGCGGTCGCCGATCTTGAGGAAGGACATGAGGCCCGAGGAACGGCCGCCGCCGGAGAGAGCTTCGCCGTGGCCGCGCAGTTGCGAAAAGTTCGTGCCGGTCCCCGAACCGTACTTGAACAGGCGGGCCTCACGAACCCAGAGGTTCATGATGCCGCCCTCGTTCACCAGGTCGTCGGCGACCGATTGGATGAAGCAGGCGTGAGGCTGCGGGTGTTCATAGGCGTTGGAGGAGGTCTTGAGCTTGCCGTTTTCCGGGTCGGCGAACCAGTGGCCCTGGGCGGGGCCGGTGATGCCGTAGGCCCAGTGGAGCCCGGTGTTGAACCACTGCGGTGAGTTCGGCGCGGCAAACTGTGCCGCCAGCATGTAGCAGAGTTCGTCGTGGAAGGCCTCGGCGTCGTCGTCGCTGTCGAAATAGCCGTGTTCTGTGCCCCAGTGCGTCCAACAACCGGCGAGCCGGTCGAAGACCTGGCGGGCGTCGCGCTCGGGGCCGGTGACCGGTTCGCCGCTCTCCGACATCTCGGGATTGCCCTCGTCGTCGAGTTGCGGCACTCCCGCCTTGCGGAAGTACTTCTGGACGAGGACGTCGACCGCCACCTGGGACCACGTTTTCGGCGCCTTGACGCCGTCCATGGCGAACACCACGCCGCCGTCGGGGTTGCGGATGTCCGACGACCTTTCGACGAATTCGATGGACTCATACGGATCGTGCTCTGCGCGTGTAAAACGACGCGTGACCTTCATGTTCTGCCCTCGACCTCCCCTGCGGTGGCCGCTTTCCGGCGCAAAACTCCCCCGACGGACACGTTCTGGATCACCGGTTCGCGGATTCTAAGACTCGACTTGACCCACTATATATTGGGCCCCCGAGCATTGTCAACACTGCATCTTGTGGTTCTGGGACGATTTTTTGAATCCCGGAAGTGTCCAGGAATGAGGCATTTCGCAGGGGTGGCTTCGACTGGGGGAGCGGGGGTCGCGGTCGTCTCGACTCCAGGCCCCGAGAGGAGAAGGCCTTGCCGGCCCCGGTTCCCCCACTCCGGCGGGCCTGAGCGGCAACGCGCCGCGTCATGCGTCGTCGGCGCCGTAGCGTTCGCGGATCCGAGGGATCAGGAACTCGGAAAAACCGCGTTCGAGGTCATACCTGGGGGCCAGACCCCAGTCCGCGCGGGCGGCGCCGTCGTCGACATCGGCGGGCCAGCTGTCGACGATGGCCTGGCGTTTGAGGTCGGGCTCGAAGCGGATCTGCGCGTCTGGGAAACCGGCCACAACGAGGTCGCGGATTTCGGCAGCGGAGGGGTTGAAAGCGGTGATGTTGTAGACGTTCTTCCCCAGGCCGGCAGCGTCAGCCCGTGCCAGCTGGACCAGGGCGTCGACGGCGTCGGACATCACCATGAACGGTATCCGGGTGTCGGGGCGTACAAAGCAGGCGTAGGCGTCGCCGCGCGCCGCAGCGTGAATCATCTCGGGCGCGTAATCTGAAGTTCCGCCCGAGGGCACGGTGACGGCGGAGATCAGCCCGGGGAAACGAATGGCCCGGAAGTCGACCTTGCCGGAGAGAGTCTCAGCGGCGAGCTGCTTGTAGTGCAGGGCGTAGTAGCGGCCGAGGAGTTCGCAGTAGAGCTTGTTGCAGCCGTACATGGTGGTCGGGTTGTTCCACTCGTGCTCGCGGACCGCGCCCGCCCTCTCCTTGGTTTCGAGGTCTGGCAGACCGTAGGCGGCGATGGACGACGGATAAAGGAACGCCACCGGCCGGCCGTGGGACTCCCCCTGGGCCTGGGCGAAATCGAGGAGTTTGAGAGTTCCCTCGACGTTGATCTCGTGCCCGGTCACCGGGGTGAACTCGGCTCTGGTGGAGAGAATCGCTGCCAGGTGGTAGATGGTGTCGACCAGGTATTCGGAGAGGATGCGTTCGAGCAGGTGGGTCTCGAGGATCGATCCCATGTACTCCTGCTCGACCAGCTCGCGTTTGCCGGGTTCCAGCGGTTTGAGGTCGATGGTGATGATCGGGCTGTCGCCGTCAGCTGTCAGGCGTTCGATCAGACCGTGGCCGATTTCGCCGCCCGCGCCGGTGATCAGTGTGACGTGCCTCCGCATACGTGACCCTCCCCGCCCGCCAGATTCCCCGACACCGGAGAACCTGTCAAGCATGCAGTCGCGAAGGGCCGCCGAATCTGAACGGGCTTTGTAGAGCCTTGTCTCGCCTGCACAGCACAGCCGGGACGGCCGCTCCACAAGGCGTTTCCCGAATCCCTCTCAAACTGTCATCCCGACCGAAGGCCCGACGGGCCGTAGCGGAGGGATCGCGGCGGCGGCCGCCGCCAACTCCGTTCCTTGGGTTCTTCCCGAGATCCCTCCGCTCGCTCGCTTCGCTCCCTCGGTCGGGATGACATGGAGGGGGTCGCGTTGCTCCCTCGGTCGGGATGACATGGAGGGGGTCGCGTTGCTCCCTCGGTCGGGATGACATGGAGGGGGTCGCGTCGCTCCCTCGGTCGGGATGACATGGAGGGGGTCGCGTCGCTCCCTCGGTCGGGATGATATGGAGGGGGTCGCGTTGCTCCCTCGGTCGGGATGACATGGAGGGTGTCGCGTTGCTCCCTCGGTCGGGATGACATGGAGGGGGTCGCGTTGCTCCCTCGGTCGGGATGACATGGAGGGGGTCGCGTTGCTCCCTCGGTCGGGATGACATGAAAGGTGTTGGGCGGTTCCCTGGTTCGGGATGACATTCCGAATTCCGAATTCCGAATTCCGAATTCTCCACTCTCCCTTTCCCCCTTTCCCCTTTCCCCCTGCTCCTCTGCCCCCCTGCTCCTCTGCCCCTCTGCCCCTCTGCTCCTCTGCCCCTCTGCCTCAAATCAAACCCTTTACCGGGTTGATGCATCTCAGAGAGATCGAGCGAGACGGTGACCGCGGCCGAGGAGTATTCCCGAGAACTTACCGTCATCAATCTGCGTACTTGTGGTTGGGTCGCTCGAGAGACGGAGGCAGGACATGGCAAAGGTATTGAGGCTCCTCGTGATCGTCATCGTGCTTGCAGGCGTGGCCGGCGGGATCTACGCGTGGGTCGGGTCGCACGGTGCCGACGAAGACGGCAACACCCTGATCGCAGCCGAGATCGGCTCCATCACCGAAAAGGCCCTGGCGGTGGGGCAGATCGAACCGCGCGAGAAATTCCAGGTCAAATCGAAGATCTCGGGCATCGTCAAGCGCTGCTTCGTCGAGGTCGGTGACACGGTCCGGGCCGGCGACCCTCTGTTCGAAATCGCCCCCGACCCGACCCCCCAGGAACTTCTCAACGTCGACCACAGCGTGCAGGCATCCGAGGCCAGCTATCTCAAGGCCAAGGCGGACTACGAGCGTGGGGTCGAACTGCTCGACGACGGCCTGATGTCGAAAGGCGACCTCGACGCGTTGCGCGAGTCCTACGATTTGGCTCGTATCGCACGCCAACAGGCCTCTGACAACCGCGAGCTGACCCGCAGCGGCAAGGTCACCGGCGGCACCGGGGTCGAGACATTGATCCGCACCTCCGCCAGCGGGACGGTGCTCTCCCGCGCCGTCAACGTCGGTGACCCGGTGGTGCCTCTGACCTCCTACCAACCAGGGACCGAGCTTGCCACCGTCGCCGACATGGGCGACCTGGTGTTCAAGGGGACCGTGGACGAGATCGACGTCGGCAAGATCTCGGTCGGGATGCCCTGCCGGATCAAGGTCGGCGCCCTCCCCGACGACATCGTCACCGGGCGGCTGGAGCGCATTGCGCCGCAGGCTCAGAAGAGCGAGGGCGCGACCCTCTTCGATGTCGAAATCGAGCTCGATCCCGGCCAGGAAGTGGTCCTGCGCGCCGGCTACTCGGCCAACGCCGATGTGGTGATCCGCGAAAAGACCGACATCGTGCTCATCCCCGAGCGCCTGGTGCTCTTCGAGGATGATCTGACGTTTGTCGAGCTGCCCGGCGAAGGCCCGGAAGCGGAACCGCGCAAGGTCGCCGTCGAACTCGGTCTGTCGGATGGCCTCAACGTGGAGATCACCTCGGGCCTGTCCGAGGGCGATCAGGTCGTGCAAAGACCTCCCAAGGAAATCAGCTGATGAATTTTGAATTCTTAATTATGAATTTTGAATTTCCACCCGCCCTCCCACCGGGGTTTGAGGGTGAGTGGAAGTTAATTCAAAATTCAAAATTAAAAATTGAAAATTCAGGGCCGGAGGCCCGACCGTGATCGGCTTCGGTTCGTTCTTCCGGCAGTTGGCCCGCGACCTGTGGAGCCAGAAGCTGAGGACCTTTCTGACGACCTTCGGCATCATCTGGGGAACGGTGGCGGTGAGCCTCCTGCTCGCCTTCGGCAACGGGCTTCACCGGCAGATGATCAAAAGCGTCGCCGGACTGGGCGACCGTATCGTCATCGCCTGGCCGATGCGCACCTCGATGACTTTCGAGGGCCTGGGCAAGGGCCGCCGGATGCGGATGATGGAGGAGGACATCGACTTTCTCGAGGCCCATGTGCCGCTCATCGCGGGGATCTCGAGCGAGTACTCGCAGAGCCTGATCGCCCGTTACGGCGATCGCCAACGATCGGTGCAGATCTCCGGGGTTTCGCCGTCCTACGGTGTGATGCGCAATATGATTCCGGCCGTAGGCGGCCGGTTCATCAACGCCATCGATGTCGCGCAGCGCCGCCGCGTGGTCTTTGTCGGAAACGAACTGGCCGGCGATCTTTTCGGGACCCAGGACGCGGTTGGCGAGACGGTGATGATCCACGGTTCGCCATTCCTGGTGGTCGGCGTGCTCGTGCCCAAGGAGCAGGACTCGTCTTATTCGGGGCGCGACCATTCCAAGATGATCGTCCCCGAGTCGACCTTCCGCGCCCTCACCGGACAGAAGTATGTCGACAATTTCATTTACAAGGCGCCGTCCCCCGAACTCAACGAGACGCTGAACGAACAGGTGAGATCAGCCTTGAGCCGCCGCCTGCGATTCCACCCCGACGACGACCAGGCGATCCAGATGTGGGACACCAGCGAGATGTTCGTCTTCATGGACGCCTTCATGCTCGGGTTCCAGATCTTCCTCGGCATCATGGGCGTGCTGACTCTGATCGTCGGCGGCATCGGCGTTTCCAACATCATGAACGTCGTGGTCGAGGAGCGGACGCGTGAGATCGGGATCAAGATGGCGCTCGGCGCCCGCGGCCGGGCCGTCCTCGGCCAGTTCCTGCTCGAGACGATGTGTCTGACCGCCATCGGTGGTGCGATCGGTCTCGGCATTTCGTTCGCGATCTGCTCGGCGTTCCCCACCAATCTCGAGGAGTATGTCGGTCTGCCCACGCTGTCGCCGGGTCTCGCCATCATGACCGCTTCGATTCTCGGGATGGTGGGTCTGGTGGCCGGTTACTTCCCGGCCCGCAGCGCCTCGCAACTCGACCCGGTCGTCGCGATGAAGCTGTAGAGGAGAGCATCGAATGCAAATTCGGAATTCGGATTTCGGAATTCGGAATGACGACCCGCTCCCCTCACGTGACGTGAGGCGGGGGAGGGTGATGGGGAATTCAAAATTCAAAATTCAAAATTCAAAATTCACGACCCGCCAATCGAACCCTACAACCTCGGGGAGGACGTGATGCGTTTCCTGGATTGGCGGGTGGTGGGTGCGCTCTTCGTCAAGGCGTCGTCTTTGCAGCGCAAGCGGGCCACCTTGACCGTCGCCGCCATCGCCTGGGGGACCGTGGCGATCATCATGCTTCTGTCCTTTGGCGAAGGCCTCAAAATCCAACTGATGAAGGGCCGCCGCGGCATGGGCGAAAACATCGCGGTGTGGTGGCCCGACGAGACCTCGAAGGTGTGGCAGGGATTGCCCGAAGGTCGTCCGATCCGTCCGCGGATGGACGACATCACCTACCTCCGGGGCCGCATGACCGCGGCTTCGGGGGTCATCGGCGAGCTGACCAGCTGGTCGAGTTCGATGACCTACGGCACGACCACCATCACCGGCAGAGTGACTGGCGCCAACTGGGAGTACGGCGAGATGCGCCACCACTTCGCACAGGCCGGTGGGCGGTTCTTCAACGCCAACGACGAGCGCGAAAAGCGGCGGGTGATCTTCCTCGGCGACGCGCTGGCCAAGGAGATCTTCGGTGATGCAGACCCGGTGGGTGAAACCATGTTCGTCGATCGGGTGCCGTACCTGGTGATCGGCGTCCTCCACCACAAGATGCAGATGGGCACCTACAAGGGGCCCGACGAAGACGGGGCCGTCATCCCGATCACCACCTTCGCGGCGCAGTTCGGGCGGCAGCGGCTCACCAACATCGTCTTCAAGGCACGGACCGCCGAGGACATGCCGATCGCCCGCGAGCAGTTCAACCAGGCTCTGGCGGCCAAGTTTCGATTCGATCCGACGGATGAACAGGTGACGGGTGTGTGGGACACCGTCGAGGGCGCCAAGGTCATGGGCAACATCATGATCGGTCTGCAGGCGTTTCTGGGCATCATCGGGGCTTTGACCCTGCTCATCGGCGGCATCGGCGTGGCCAACATCATGTACGCCGTGGTCAAGGAGAAGACCCGCGAGATCGGGGTGCAGATGGCCCTCGGCGCCCGCCGCGGGTGGGTGACCGGCCCCTTCGTGCTGCAGGGTTTGTCCTACACCCTGGTTGGTGGGGCGCTCGGTCTTGCCCTCGCGGTCTTGATGATCCTGCTCCTCGGCATGATCCCGGTGGAGGGCAACCAGGCGATGGAGTTTCTCGGCAAACCGACGCTGTCGTGGCAGATCGCGGCAGCCACCGCCGCCATTCTGGGCGGCATCGGCATTCTCGCGGGGTATTTCCCCGCTCGGCGAGCCGCGACAGTGGACCCGGCAGAAACCTTGAGGTACGAGTGACCCGATGACCCATTTTCAAGCTCAAATTTCGGCCCGCGCTTTCGAAGCCGGCGCACCCTATCCCCCGGTTGATCGCGTAGGAAAACCCGGGCCGAAATTTGAAAGTGAGGACTGGCGGGTCATCGAGCTGTTGAGTGCGTGAGGGAGTCAAATATGAATTGGTCGTTCAACAAGGTGCAGCGTCACTCCGCCAGTCCGAACGGGCACATCATCGACATGCGGGCGATCACCAAGGTCTACGACACCGGCAAGATCAAGGTCGAGGCGCTGCGCGGTATCGATCTCGTGGTGAAGGGCGGGGAGTTCGTGGCGGTGGTCGGCCCCTCCGGTTCCGGCAAGTCGACGTTGCTCAACCTGCTCGGCTGCCTGGACACGCCTTCCGACGGTGAGTACCGGCTGGGCGGCGAGGCGGTGGGCGGGCTCGACCGTGACCAACTCGCCGATATCCGCAACCGGCGGGTCGGTTTCGTATTTCAGAATTTCAATCTGCTGCCGCAGCTCAGCGCGCTCGAGAATGTCGAAATGCCGCTGTTGTTCGGTGGCGTCGGGCGAAAGGAACGGCGGCGGCGAGCCCTCGATCAACTCGAGGCCGTCGGTCTGGCCGATCGAGTCGAACACAAACCCACCGAGCTCTCAGGTGGCCAGATGCAGCGGGTGGCCATCGCTCGTGCCCTCGCCATGGAGCCGGATATCGTGCTCGCCGACGAACCGACCGGAAACCTCGACACCGGGTCGGGCTCGGACGTCATGAGCGTGCTCGATGGTCTCTGGAAGCAGGGCCGGACCCTGGTGGTGGTGACCCACGACAAGGCGTTGGCGAAGCGGGCGAACCGCATGGTCGAGATCCGGGACGGGGTGGTCGTGGAGGATAGAGCCACGGCTTGAATTCGGAATTCGGAATTCGGAATTCGGAATGACGGCCGTTCTTCCGGCGGCCGGGAAAACTGTCCCACAACCGGACTGCGATGTCGTTGAGATTCTGAAACTTCGAGGGCTTTTTGTGGGGGAGGCGGGACGGGAATTCCTAATTCCTCATTCCTCATTCCTCATTGGCGAAGCCGCGTGAGCGGCTTCGCGGTACAATGGTGTGTGAGGTACCTGCATGCTTGAGGACGAACTCACACCCACACGGCGTCAGTTTCCGAGGATCCCGACCGAGAACGTGGTCCTGATTCACCGCATCGGTCCGGCGGAGCAACGCGAGATGGCCACCGCCCGTCAAATGGGGCCCGGGGGTCTCATGATCAACAGCCTCGAGTCTCTGGAGGTCGATTCCTACCTGCGGCTCATGCTCACCATCGACCACGAAGTCATCGAGGCGATCGGCAGGGTGGTGTGGGAGAAGCCTGCCAAGGAGGGTGGTTTCGACGTCGGCGTCGCTTTCGTCTCGATCGATGCCGCTCACGCCGACCGCATCATGGCGGAGATGGTCCAGGCCAACCCCGGCTGATTCCCACCGCTGATCTGAGATTTTATGAAACGGATTCCAGAGCGGGGAGAGTCCGCCAACCGGTTGAGCAGGAAAGATGGCTGTGGGCTATGGGCTATGCGCCCTGAGCGATGCGTCGGAGAGGACATGATGGCGTGCCGCCAATCGGAGTTTCCGCCTTACCATCTCACAGCTCGGTTTCCAGGCGAGCGACCGCCTCTTTCTGTCATCCCGACCGAAGGCCCAGCGGGCCGCAGCGGAGGGATCTTTTCGATGCGGCTACGGGGCGGGTCTTGGAAAGGGCTCGTAGGCGACCGTTCGGTCGCCATTGCAAAGGTCCCTCGGCTCGCTCCCGCTCGCTCGGGATGACAGTAGGAAGGGCCTGCTCTCCGGATGACGGTATGCGTGGTCTCCATGAACGCCTCCCTTCCCCTTTCCCCCTTTCTCCCTTTCCCCCTTTCCCCCTTTCCCCCTGGCCTCCGTCTAGAATGATCCCGGAGGAATCCGAAGATGACTGATGCGGCGATTGTCAAAGGTGGTTGCCTTTGTGGTGCGGTGCGCTTCGAGGTGTCGCTTCCGTCCAGGTGGTGCGCCCACTGCCACTGTTCGCTGTGCCGGCGCGCCCACGGTGCCGCCTTCGTGACGTGGTTCGGGGTGGAGCGACCGCGGTTCTCGATGACTGCGGGAGAGGAACAGCTCCTCTGGTACCAGTCGTCGCCGCCGGCGCGCCGGGGCTTCTGCGGCGTCTGCGGCAGCACCCTCTTCTTCGAGAGCACGCGATGGCCCGATGAAGTCCATGTCGCGCTGGCCCACATGGACGGCCCCATCGACCGGTCGCCGGCCGCGCACGTCTTTTACGACACCCACGTGAGCTGGTTCGAGGTCGGCGATGAGCTGCGCCGCCTCGGGGGGCCGAACGGAAACGAGGAGCCTCCTTCGACGTGAGCCCCTGGATCCGGGGCGCGGGTCGCGGTCCCGTCCTGTTACACTGGCGCGCGGAGGTGCGTCGCAAGTGATGGGTGGACGGACCATAGCCGGGCTGTTCGTGCTGGCGGCCGCCGCCGGTCTCTTCGGCTGGGCCGCGGAAGAGAGCGAGGACGACCAGCAGGCGGTGGGCGGTCTCGCGTTTCTCGACGAGGTCGAGGTCACCGTAGTCAATCTCGAGGTCTTCGTTCGCGACAAGGACGGGCAGCCGGTGACCGATCTCGGGATCGACGATTTCCAGGTCTTCCAGGACGGTGATGAGCGCGAGGTGACGAATTTCCTTCTCGTGAATGAGACTATCCGGCGGGCGGTGGCGGAAGCCTCCGACGCCGAGGCACTCCCGGCGCCGGAAGAGGCCGAGACCGCGCCGCAGCCGGAGATCCAGCCCATCCATATCGTCGTCTATGTGGACGACGAAAACCTGATGCCCTTCGACCGCAACCGGGTGCTGGGGGCCCTGAGCCGGTTTCTCGCCGATACGGTGCGCGACGACGTCCAGGCGATGATCGTCGCCAACCAGGGCTCGCCCCACGTCATTCAGCCCTTCACCTCGAGTGCCGACGAACTCGCGAACGCCCTGCGCGATCTGCGCAAGAGCACCGGCGGCAGGACCTCCAGCCGATCCCAGCACGCCGCTCTCCAGCGCGACATCGATCGACTGCGCAACGAGGAGGCGGGCCGCATCGGCAAGGAAGATCCGCTCACCCAGAAGTCGGCCATGGTGCTGGACGACCTCATGTCCTACGCTGACCAGATCAACGCGGAACTGCAGCGCGATATCTCTGCGGTGCGGATGGTGGGGGCGGGGCTCACCGGGCTGCCGGGCCGTAAATGCCTGGTCTACGTCTCCAGCGGGTTGCCGATGGTGATCGCCAAGGACCTCTTCTTCGAGTTCTCCAACATGTACAAGGGTGTGTCCTTTCTGAGCCTGACCGCGCGTTTCAACAAGCGCGCCGACTACCGCGATCTGGCGGCGGCCGCCAGTTCGCAGGGCATGGTCTTCTACACCATCGACGCCCGCGGGTTGGCGCCGAACCTGGGAGTGTCGGCGGAACGGAGCGTGTCCGGCGATCCAGCGGCCGCCGCCATCGCCCAGATGAACACCGAGGAACCACTGGTCTACATCGCGGAACGCACCGGGGGGCTGTCAACGGTCGGAACCAACGACTTCGCGGGTGGTCTTGCCAAGATCCGGGAAGACCTCTTCACCTACTATTCGATCGGTTACGCCATCAACAACCGCGGCGGCGACCGGGTGCACCGCATCGAGGTCAAGCTGCCCGACCACCCCGGTCTCGACGTCCGTTACCGCAAGACCTTCGTCGAAAAAAGCCGGGAGTCCGAGGTCCAGGACCGGGTGATGACCGCCCTCCTCTTCGATATCGACGAGAACCCGATGCAGATCGAAGCCGTGGTCGACAAGCCGAGCGCGGCTCGAGAAGGCCGCTGGATCCTGCCGTTGCGGGTGTACTTCCCCACCCGATCGGTCGCATTGCTGCCCCACGAAGACAACCTGGTGGGTGAGGTGGTGCTCTACGTCTCGTTGCGCGACACCGAGGGCAGACAGGCCGACCTCCAGCACCGGGTTCAGGAGATCTACATCCCGCAAACAGAGTACGAAAGGATGTCGAACCTGAGGCTGTCGGTCGATCTCCAGTTGCTGGTCGAGCCCGGCAGCTACCGTGTGGCGGTTGGACTTTTCGACCGGCTGACGCGGCAGGCTTCCTATCATGTATTGAAAACGTCCACGCCGGACGGTTAGCAGGGAGAGTGAAGATGCAGATTCCGAGATTCGTTGTCGTTTCGTCGATGTGCGCGGCTGTGTTGCTGGGGGCCGCCGACGCCTCCGCCCAGGCCGCGGGCCGCGTCGCGGGCAAGGTCGTGGATGTCGAGGGCAAACCGATCGAGGGGGTCGAGGTGACGATCACCACGGCGGAACTCGAGAACTACCGCGATACGGCCACCAGCAGCAAGAAGGGCCGCTTCATGGTCGGCCATGCCAACGCCACCTTCACCTACACCTACAAGTTGGAAAAGGACGGCTATGAGTCTCTGGTGGAGAAGGTGCGAGCCAACGTCGGAGGGTCCACCCAGGTGACCTTCGTGATGCGGCCCGCCGGTTCGGGCGGCGGTGCTCCGAATCAGGCCGCCCTGCTCCGGGGGCAGGCGGCCGATGTCTTCAACTCGGGCGTCGAGGCGCAGAACGCCGGCGACCTCGAGACCGCCGCCGAGCGTTACGCCAAGGCGGCTGAGCTCGATCCCACCCTCGCGGCGCCGTTTTCCGGTCTTGCCGGAGTGTTTTACCTCCAGGGAAGATTCGCCGAATCAGCGGCGGCCGCGGAAAAGGCCCTGGAGCTCGATCCATCCGATTCCCGTTCACTGCAGATTCGGTACGACGCCTACCGCAAAGACGGCGACCCCCGCGCCGAAGAAGCCGCCGCTGCCCTCAAGACCGCCGGCGTCGACTCGGAGGCCGCCGGCCGCGTCTACAACGAGGCCATCGACGTCTACCGGGCGGGCGACCGCGCCAGGGCCAGGGCCCTCCTCGAAGAGGCCGTGACGGTCGATCCCACATTGGTGCCGCCGCACGTGTTTCTCGGTGCGATCTGCAGAGAAGACGGGGATATCGAGTGCGCCAGGCGCGAGGTCGACGCGGTGCTGGCGCTCGAGCCCGACAACGCTCTCGCCGTGCGGCTGGCTTACGATTTGGCCGTCGCACGCGGCGACGACGAGGTCGAGATCCAGTATGCGGCGAAGCTGGCGGAGGTCGATCCCGAGTACGCGGGCGAAGAGCTCTTCAAACGCGGCGTGGAGCACTACGACGCGGGCCTCTACGATGAGGCGATCGAGCTCATGGGCCTCGTGCTCCAGGTGCGGCCCGATGACCCGAAAGCCGTCTTCATCCTCGGTATGGCGTTCTTCAACAAGGGCGACAGCGAGGCCGCGCGCGCCAACCTCGAGCGCTTTGTCGAACTGGCGCCGGACGACCCCGACGCCGCCATCGCCAGGGAGCTCTTGAGTTACGGTCAGTGAACGGGATTTCTCAGAGGAGGCCGATATGAAGACGAGCAGCATTGTCCTGCGATCTACCCTCGGGGTTGTTCTGGCGGCGATGGTCGCTGGCTGCGGGTCCAGCGGATCGGACAGCTCGCAGGCCGCGGGACCGGCCAAGCCCAGCGTGACCCAGGTCGGCCGCACCCAGGTGAGGACGGTGGGCGCGGACCTTGAAGGCATTGTCAGCTACAAGTTCGCCGACTCGAGTCTTGGTGATGAGTGGCTCATCATCGATGTGGCGCTTACCGGTCAGCGGTCTGAGTCCATCGAGGTCAAGTTGAGCGACGTGTCGGTGCGAACTCCCGACGGGCGGCGAATTCCGCTCCCGACCCAGAAGGAGTTCATCGACGCCTACCCGCAGCTGCAGAGCGCGCTCCGCCGCGCGGCGGTGGCGTCCGAGCCGCTCGAGGCCACCCGAGGCGGCAAGAGGCAGTGCGACCTTAACTTCCTTCGTCTCCCCGGAACCGGCTCGACGCGCGACGCCATCTGGGTCAGCCAGAACCAGCTGTGCGTCGGCATGCTCGCCTTTCCGGTTGCGGGAGGGATCCAGCCGGGGCGGTGGAAGCTGATCATCGAGCTCGAAGAGTCGAGCCTCGAGATCCCGTTCGACCTCGGCCAGTGACCGGGCGTTGAGGCGGCCACCCATCCGGTGATTCGGACGGGTTGGACGCCGGGAATCCGGGAAATCGGATGCCGACGGTGGTCAGATTTTCGGTGGCGGGAGACTTCAGGGTGATGCCGCCGGGGAAACTGGGTCGGCTCCTCGCAGAAGTTGTTGCTTTCAAAGGGAAAGTCTCTCCCGGAGCGTGCTTTTTATCAGGCGTCTCAATATCAAGATGCGTGATTGTTGATTTATCTCTTGAGGCACGAAAATTGCATCAACGTCCCTTTTGAATATGAACGGCTACCAGAACTTCCAATGTCAACGATGGGCGGCGTCGATTCCGGTTCGGTTGGAGGAAGCCGAAGATCGGGTCCGGCAGCCGTCGTCAGGACTACGAAAGGAGGGTGACGCGGGAGGGAGGAGGATCGGTGTGAGGAGGGCAGATTACGTGTCTGTTCAAATATTTTTTAAGGAGAATTGGGTATGAATCGACGTTATTTGATTTCGTTGCTGGCCGTGGTCGTGGCCGTGACGGCGATCCCCGCCGCCGCGCAGACCACCCAGACCGGGTCCATCAGCGGCACCGTCCTGTACAACGGCGAGGGCCTGCCGGGTGTGACCATCCAGATCAGCTCACCGGCCGCACAGGGCGACAAGGTCGTCATCTCGCAGTCGAACGGCGACTTCATCTCGCCCTTCCTGCCGCCCGGCGAGTACACCGTGATCTTCAGCCTCGAGGGCTTCAGGACCCAGACCGCCGAGGGCGTCAAGGTCTCCAACCAGCAGGTGCGTCGTCTCGACGCCCAGATGGTGGACGAGAGCTTCGAGGGCGAGATCGAGGTCGTGGGCGCAGGCGAGACCATCTCGCAGAACATCGTCGCCCAGACCACGGTGCCTCTCGACTTCCAGGAGAAGCTGGCCATCACCCGCACCATCGAATCCGCTTCGTTGCTGGTCCCCGGCGTCAACAACGCCGGCATCAACGGCATCACCATCTCCGGCGCCCAGTCCTACGAGAACCTGTGGCTGATCAACGGCGTCGTGGTCAACGAGAACATCCGCGGCCAGGCGCTCGACCTCTACATCGAAGACGCGGTCCTCGAGACCACGACCTCGACCTCGGGTGTGTCGGCCGAGTACGGCCGCTTCCAGGGCGGCGTCATCAACATGCTGACCAAGTCCGGCGGCAACCAGTTCTCGGGCTCCTTCCGCGCCAACCTGTCGAACGACAAGTGGGTCTCGCGCACCGAGCTTTCGGCCGATGCCGTCGACGACATCAGCACCATCTACGAGGCGACCTTCGGCGGCTACATCCTCAAGGACGCCCTGTGGTTCTTCCTTTCCGGCCGCGACACCTCGTTCTCGGAATCGCGGACCACAGACTACACTCTGATCCCCTACACATATGGCACTGACAACCAGCGCTATGAGGGCAAGCTCACCTGGTCGATCACCAAGGACCACCGCGTGGTCGGCTCCTACGCCCAGATCGAGTCGGCATCGAACAACACCGACTTCGGTACCATCCTCGACCTGGCGAGCCTCAACCCCGCCCGCGAGGACCCGCAGGACATGTGGTCGGCCAACTACACCGGCGTGATCACCGAGAACTTCTTCCTCGAGGGTCTCTACTCCCAGCGCAACTACCAGATCGGCGTCGGTTCGGGCTCGCCCTTCACCGACATCATCGGCGGCACCCTGTTGCTCGATCAGTCGCGGGGTTCCGCGCGCTACCACACGCCGACCTTCTGCTCGGCGCCCGAGTGCCTCCAGGAGGAGCGCAACAACGAGAACTGGTACATCAAGGGCTCGTACTTCTTAACCAGTGAGCAACTCGGCACCCACGACCTGGTGGTCGGATTCGACGAGTACCACGACTACCGCATCCAGGACAACCACCAGCAGGGGTCGGATTTCCGCATCTACGGTTCCACCGCCATCATCCTCGATGACAACTCGATCTACCCGGTGTTCGCGCCGGATCGGACGGTCAACAATCGTCAGACCTATTACCGGTGGACTCCCATCTTCGGGCCTCCGAACTCCTCCGACTTCACGACCCAGTCGCTGTACGCCAACGACACCTGGCGCCTCAACAACAACTGGTCCTTCAACGTCGGCCTCCGCTACGACATGAACAAGGGCGTCGACGGCTCGAACACCCGGGTCTCCGACGACTCGCGTCTGACCCCGCGGCTCGGTGTCGCCTGGGACATCAAGGCCGACGGCGACTTCGTCATCAACGCCTCGTACTCGCAGTACACCGCGGCGATCGCCCAGGGCATCGGCAACGACGCGTCCGACGCCGGATCGCCGGCCTGGACCCTCCTTTATTACACAGGTCCCTGCGTCAACTGCGAGGCCTACCAGACCGGCGACTACTCGAACCTGGTGAGCCAGGACGACGCCATTCAGATCTGGTACGACTGGTTCAATGCCAACGGTGGTGTCGACACGCTGCCCGGTTTCTCTGGCGGGTCCTTCCCCGGCTTCACCCCGGTGATTCCCGAAGGCACGCTGAATTCGCCCTACACCGACGAGTTCTCGATCGGTTTCACCAAGCGCCTCGGCAACCGCGGCGTCGTACGAATGGACTACGTCTACCGCGACGCCAAGTCCTTCTACATCGAGAACACCGAGGTCGGCCGCACGGTCGACACTGGCTTCGTCGGCGAGGTCGACCTGTTGTACATCACCAACGACACCGACAACATCTACAACCGCACTTACAGCGGTCTCCACACCAACGTCCAGTACCGCATCGGCGACCGCTGGGACCTCGGTGCCAGCTGGACCTACTCCACCGCCAAGGGCAACTTCGACGGTGAGACCTCGGCCTCCGGTCCGGTCACCGGCGGCGCCCTGGTCTACCCCGAGTACTCCGAGGCCTCGTGGAACTACCCCGACGGCTACACCTCCAGCGATCTGCGCAACCAGTTCCGCGCCTGGGTGGTGTGGGACGCGATTTCGACCAAGCGCAACAGCCTGTCGGCATCGGTGTTGTTCAACTACTTCACCGGGAACAACTACTCGTGGACCGGTTCGGTCGATGTGCGGCCGTACGTCACCAACCCGGGCTATGTCAGCACGCCGTCGACTGCGACCTACTACTTCTCCGAGCGCGGTTCGCAGCACTGGGACAACATCAACCGCACCGACCTCGCGCTCAACTACGGTTTCACCGTCGGCGCCGGTGTGCAGCTGTTCGCCCAGTTCGACCTCATCAACGCCTTCAACCAGCAGGGCCAGGATGGCGGCAACACGACGATCAACGTGTTCGACACCAACGGGAACTATACGTTCAACCCCTTCACCGAAACCCCGGTGCAGGGTACCAACTGGGACTTCGGCTCGACCTTCGGCGAGCCGACCTCCGAGACTTCATTCCAGCAGGCGAGAACCTTCCGGTTCTCGCTCGGCGTTCGTTTCTGATCACCGTCACTTTGTGACATTCGGCCCCGGTCTTCGGACCGGGGCCTTTTTTTCTGCCCACCGGCCCCTGGCCGGTGGGCAGAAAAGGGATGGTGGGCCTTGGCCCACCATCAGAATCCTTGCTGATCCCTCGGCTTCGTCCCGGAGGTGCACGACTCTGAAGGTGGGCTGAAGCCCTCCCTACGGGTCCTCCCGAACTGTGTGCCCGGTGTAGGGTTGAGTTGGCGGGAATTCAAAATTCAAAATTCAAAATTGAGAATTTCGCCTACGTCGTTTCCTCCACCACCGCCTCCAACCGCCCGTGCTTCTCCCGCTTGCCGCGGAAGAAGGACCCGAGGCGATCCATATAGGCGTAGACCACCGGCACCAGGAACAGGGTGAGGAAGGTCGACACGGTCATTCCGCCCGCGGTGGCCACCGCCATCGGAGCGCGCGCCTCGCCTCCCTCGCCGAGGGCCAGCGCAACCGGCAGCACGCCGAAGATCATCGACACCGCGGTCATCAGGATCGGCCGCAGCCGGATCGGGCACGCCTCACGCAGGGCCGCCTCACGATCGAGGCCCGTCTCCTGCCTCTGAATCGTCAGGTCGACCAGCAGGATCGAGTTCTTGGTCACCAGACCGAAGAGCAGGATGATCCCGATCACCGACATGATGTTGATCGTATAGCCGGTGACAAACAACGCGAGCAGCGCACCGACCATGGCGGGCGGCAGGGCGAACATGATGGTGAAAGGGTGGAGCAGCGAGTCGAACTGGCTCGCCAACAGCATGTAGACGATCAGGATCGCGAGACCGATCGCGAAGAGCAGCGAGTTCATGCTCTCGGCGAATTCCTCGGCCTGGCCGGTGATCATGGCGCGATACCCTTCGGGCATTTCCTCGTCGAGGATGCGGTCGACAGTCTGCAGCGCCCGGTTGAGCGGAACGCCCTCGAGATTGGCGGACAGAAGGATCGAGCGTTCGCGGTCGGT
This sequence comes from Candidatus Sulfomarinibacteraceae bacterium, assembly GCA_963715955.1. GTDB lineage: Bacteria > Acidobacteriota > Thermoanaerobaculia > Thermoanaerobaculales > Sulfomarinibacteraceae > Sulfomarinibacter. The sequence continues at coordinate 34,279 of CAVQSQ010000020.1, read as the reverse complement.
GCGGTTGATGTTGATGGGGCCGACGCCGTGCTCGATCTGAACCACCGAGTCGAGTCGCACCATCTGGCCGGTCTTCGTCCGGACCTGGAGACGTCCGATATCCTCGGGAGTCTTGGCCTGGGTTGGTCGTGCCTTGATCCGGACGTCGTAGCGCTTACCCTCGTCGGTGAAGGACCCGACCTCGCGCCCCGCGACCAACGCGTAGACTGTTTCGAAGATGGTGGCTGCGTCGAGACCGAGGTCGGCAGCGCGTTCGCGGTCGACGGTGACGAAGAGTTGCGGCTGTTCGAGATCGAGGTTGGTGTCGAGGTCGACGAAGCCGGGCTCGGCCGAGAGCCTCTCGATCATCCGTCGTCCGATGCGATCCAACTCGTCGAGGCTGGGGCCGCGGATCGAGTACGCGAGAGCCTTTTCGCCGCCCTCGCCGCCGACGTTGTAGAAGCTGAACTCGATGACCGAGGACCGCAGGCCCTCGATCTCGGCCAGCTCGCGGCGAAGTCGCTGGACCACGTCGGCCTGGGTCGCCTCGCGTTGGTCGGGTTTGAACATCCTCATGAACATGATCCCCGAGTTGACCTGGCCGCGCTCCTCGATATCGAGGGCTGCAAAACCGGATCGAATCTCGGATTGCTCGAGCACGACCCGCTCGACCTCCTGCATCTTGCGATCCATGGCCTCGAGCGAGATCCCGACGGGGGCCTCGGTCGTGATCATGAACGACGACATGTCCTCCGCCGGGGCGAACTCGGCACCGATGAACGGGGTCAGAAACAGGCTCGCTATGACGACGACGGTCGAGAACGCCAGGGTGATGATTTTGTGCCGCAGGACCCAGTCGAGAGAGCGGGCGTAAGACCTTTCGAGCCGTTCGAACCCGCTTTCGAGGATTTCGTACAAGCGACCGTGCTTGGGTTTCACGGTCAGGATGCGCGAGCACAGCATCGGGGTCAATGTCAGTGCCACAAAGAGTGAGATGAGCACGGCGGCGGCCACGGAGATGCCGAACTCGAAGAGGAACTGGCCGATCATCCCCTTCATGTAGGCGACCGGGATGAAGACCGCGGCGATCGAAAAGGTCGAGGCCATCGCGGCCAGTGCGATTTCCTTGGTGCCCTGATGAGCTGCAGTGTAGGGGTCTTCGCCCTCTTCCTGGTGGCGGAAGATGTTTTCAAGGACGACGATGGCGTCGTCGATCACCACACCCACCGAAAGGGCCAGCGCCAGCGTCGTGAGGTTGTTGAGCGAAAAACCGAAGACGCGCATGAAACCGAAGGTGGCGATCAGCGAGGTTGGAATGGCGAGCGAGACGATGAAGGTCGAGCGCCACGAGCGCAGAAAGACGAACACCACGATGATCGCCAACACCGCGCCGTAGACGATGTCGACCTGGACGTTTTCGATCGATTTCTCGACGTACTCGGCGCCGTCGAAGGCGACGTCGTAGAAGAGCCCCGGAGGGAAATCGTCGGCGAGCTCGTCCATTCGCTCTCTCGCGGCGCGGTTGACGTCGACCAGGTTGGCGCCGGATCGGGGCGCGATGCCGAGGCCGAGAGTCGGCGTCAGGTTGTACCGCGCCATTCCCCTTTCGTCGGCCACACCGAGCTGGGTGAAGCCGACATCAAAGAGGCGGATCGGCCGGCCGTCGACGGTGGTGATGATGAGATTGTCGAAGTCCTCGACGGTTTCGAAGAGACCCAGGTTGCGAACGGCAAGCTCCGTGAGAGGCCCTTCGATGAAACCGCCCGGCAGCTCGAGGTTTTCGCGGTTCAAGGCCATGATGACGTCGTTGACGGCCAGTCCGTGGGCGGCGAGCTTGTCTCGGTCGATCCAGATCCGGATCATCGGCTCGCGGAAGCCGGGGACCAGGACGTTGCCGACGCCGGGCACCGACTGCAGCTGCGGCTTGACCACCTGATCCGCGTAATCAGACAGCTCGCGGGCGTCGAGCCCGGCCAGCGCCATCCACAGCATCGGTTGGGTGTTGACGTCGAATTTCTGGACGATCGGCGGCTCGGCATCCAGAGGGAGCTGGCCGACCGCACCCGATACCTTGTCGCGGACGTCCTGGGCTGCGATGTCGACGTCGCGGTCGGTGGTGAACATCACCGTCACCTGCGACACGCCCTGGCCGGAGTAGGAGGTGATCTGGTCGATGCCCTCGATGGTGTTGACCGCCGATTCGATGACGTCGGTGACGTCGGACTCCATCACCTCGGGAGAAGCGCCGGGCAACAGGGTGATGACGGTGACCATCGGAAACTCGATTGACGGCAGGAGGTTGATCGGCAGTGTCTGGTAGCCGAGCACGCCGAACACCACCAGCGCCACCATCAACATGACGGTGAAGACCGGGCGGCGGATTGCGATGTCGTAGAGGTTCATGACTCTTCCTTCGGAAAGGAATTCGGAATTCGGAATTCGGAATTCGGAATGGACATACGGTCAGTGTCTCCTCGTCAGTCGACGACTGTAACGGGGATTCCGCGGGAGAGGCCGGAGACGTCGGCGACGACCGCCTGGTCCGGGGAGAGCCCCTCGACGATCTCGATCATGCCGTCGACGCGGCGTCCGATCTGGACCCGTTGGAAGGCCACGGCGTCGTCCTCGATCGTCAGCACCTGTGGCAGGTCGGAGGTGGCGACGGCGGAGGCCGGCAACCACAACGACTGTTCGGCGATGGGGCTTTCGAGAGTGACGTTGGCGAACATCCCCGGCTTCATGCTGCCGTCGTTGACGGCGGTGCCGACGACCTCGAAGGACCGGCTGGTCTCTTCGACGACCGGTTCGATGCTGTAGACCTTCGCTGTGTGACTCGGGTTGCCGACGCCGACCGAGAAAGTGAAGGTCGCGAGCCCGGCGAGCTTCGAAGCCCAGGCGGCCGGGACCCGTGCCGCCACCTTGACCTTGTTGCCGACGGCCAACTCGAGGAGCCCGACGCCGACCTCGGCCCACTGGCCGGCGACCACATGGCGTTTGGTGACGGCGCCGGCGTCGGGCGCTCGGATGATACTGCGCTCGAAGTTTCGCTTCGCCAACCCGAGGGCCGCGTTCGCGGCGGCCGCGCGCGCCTGGGCCAGATCGTAGGCCGCCACCGCCTGGTCGAGAGCCGATTGCGAAATCGTCTCGTCGGAGCGGAGGTCCTTTTTCCTTTCGAGGTCCTTGGCGGCGAGGGCCAGGTCGGCATTGGCGGCCGCGAGGTTTGCTTCGGCCTGCTCGAGGTAGATCCGGAACGTTTCGCGGTCCACCTCGGCGAGCGGGGCGGCGGCGGCGACCCGGTCGCCGACCTCGACGAACACTTTGTCCACCTTTCCGGCGACTTCCGATGAAATGGTGACGGTGTCGAAGGCGCGGATCTCACCGACCAGCTGGACGCCGGGCTTTTCGCTGCGCTCCTCGGGGAGGACGAGCCGCACCTCCCGTGGTGCAAGGGCTTGCTCGACGATCTTCTCGGCTTCGGCGCGGTCGTCGGTTTCTGCTCCGTGGCATCCGACGAGCAAGGCGGCGAGAACGAGGAGGGGAAGACAGATTGGTAAACGTTGCTGCAGCATGGTCATGACATTACTCCTGTGGGTCCGCGTCGCTCATCTGACGGAAATCGAGATCGGGCAGCGGCGGCATCCCTACCGCGTAGCGGAGAAAGATCGCCTGGTACTCGCGCTGGGCGCGCGCCACGATCTGGGTGGTTTCGGCATCGGTGGCTTCGGTGGTTGCCGAGAGGAGATCGGTGGCGGAGGCCTCGCCGACGCGATAGGCGCGCTCGACCTGGCGGTAGGCCAGACGCGAGGCCTCGGTGCGCTCACCGGCGGCGTCGAGGGCGGCGCTGGCCGATTCGTAACCGATGTAACCGGAGTCCACCTGGTCGGCGATGGTGCGGCGGACCGCCTGCGCCAGCAGTTCGACCTCGCGCACATCTTCCCTGGCCTTGGCGACCCGGGCCCTGGTCAGACCGCCGTCGTAGATCGGGACCTTGAGGACCAGCGACAGTGACGTCCAGTTGTTCGCCGGAAATCCGGCCTTCTGCTGGAAATACTGGCCCACGGCTTCGAGCTCCGGGTACCAATTCCCTTTTTCAACCTTGACCAAGAGACCGGCGGCTTCGAACTGGTTCTCGAGCGTCTTCATCTCCAGTCGCTGGTTCAAGGCCTGGTTCATGAGTTCCGGTTCTCCGCCGGCCGGGACAGGGATGGGCCCGGGGGGCACGAGTTCGCCGAGTTCATCGAGTCCGACCAGCCGCCGCAATCGATCGCGCGCCAGTTTGGCGTCACCGGTCGACACGACCAGCGCCTGCTTGGCGGCCGCCACCTGGGCGCGCCAGCGCGCGACATCGGCGATAGCGGTTTCCCCGACCTCGTAGCGCCGCTCGGCCACCTTGAGCTGGTTCTGGTTTTCTTCGAGGACGATCTTTCTGACGTCGACCCACTGCGCGAGGGCGACGGCGTCGTAGAAGGCTGCCGCCACCTGAAGGGTGAGGTCGCTGATGGTGATGGAGCGATCGAGGTCGGCGATGTCCCGGCGGAGCCTCGCGATGTCGCGAGCGCGCCAGTCGCGGAGTCCCGAAAACAGGGTCTGGCGAAGGTCGACGCTGGCGCTCCAGTCCTGGCTCGGCCGGATCACGAAACTCTCACCTTCCGACAGCTCGATGACCTGTTCGTCGGCGTAGAAGCTGTAGGCGCCGTTGACGTCGAGCCGCGGCAACAATGCCGAAGACACCAACTTGATGTCGGCGTCCGCCCGCCGGATCTGGCTGTCGGCCCGCTGCACCACCTCGTGGGTCGCGATGGCCTGGAGCACCAGACCCTTCAGTGACGCCGGCTTCGGCTCCTGTGCATCGGTCGGGAGCGGTGCGGCCACCGCACCGACAACACACAACGCGAACAGAGCCCGCGCCGGCAACGCACCTCGTGGCATTTTCCACCGGTCGCGTGCTGTGTGTGCGGCAGATACTGTCTGATGTCGTCCTCATATCGACTCCGTGGTCAGGCTTTCAAACAAGAGATGGGCAAATTCTTCAGTGATGCTTCGGGGGTCCATCGAGCGGTCGAAATAGTGCTGGATGCCGAGACCGTCGACAGTCGCCACCACAGTTGCGGCCAGTGCGTCCGCGGAGACGTCGCTGCGAAACTTCCCCTGGTTCTGACCGCTGCGGATGAAATCCGCGATCAGCTTTCGATACAGGGTGTAACTGGCGACGACCGCCTCGCGATAATGTTCCTCGAAGCCACCTCCGCGGGAGGCAGCCCAGAAGTCGAGGACCACCGGTTGCAGCTCTCGCTGTTCCGAAATGACCTCGGCACCGAGGCGGAGGAGGTTGAAGAGCTGCTCCTGGGTGGGCTCGTCGTCGTCGAGCACGGCATTCATGCGCGCGGTGATGTCTTCGTTGATGGACTCGAAGACCGCGAAAAGGAGCTCTTTTTTCGACTTGAAGTACTCATAGACCGTGCCCTTGCCGATCCCGGCGCGCTCGGCGATGTCGGCGACCCGGGTCGCCGCATAGCCCTTTTGGACAAAGACGTCGGTGGCCGCCTTGACCAGTCTGAGGCGTTTGTCGCCGCGGTCGGTTGCTGTGGAAACCACGTCCTGCTCCAAAACTGACCGACCAGTCGGTCGGACGAGGCGACAAGGTAAGCTGGGAAGCGGCGGATGTCAAGGCCGGCCTGCCGTTCGGCAGGCAGGCCGATGCAGGATGCTCGATTCTGGATGCTGGATTGCCACCCGCCCGGCTTCGCCCTTTGGGCTTCGCCGTAGCAAGCCCAACGGCATGGATGTTGGATATTGGATGTTGGATGTGCGGAGCGTAGAGCCGGTCGGCCTTGATATCATTTCGGGTTCGGACCTGCCATCAAATATCTCAATATCAAATATCCAATATCCGGGAGGTCGGCTAGACTTCCCGCGTCTTCCACCGCCCCCGCCGGAATATGGCGATGCCGACAACCGCGATCAGAGACTCCGCGATGGTGATGGCGGCGAACACCCCGGTGGGGCCCATGCCGGCGATGTGGGCAAGAACGTACGCGAGAGGAAGCTGGAAGAGCCAGTAACAGAAGAAATTGATCACGGTCGGGGTGTAGGTGTCGCCGGCGCCGTTGAACGCCTGCACCATGACCATGCCCCAGGCGTAGAAGGGATAGCCGATCGAGACCCACACCAGGCACGAGACGCCGAATTCGACGACTGCGGGCTCGATCGTGAACAGCCGGATCAGTGGCCCCGAAGCGGAAATGAACACGACGGCGATCCCGAGCAGGAAGAACATGTTGTAGAGGCCCGCCCGCCACACCGAAATCTCCGCGCGCTCCGGCTGACCGGCGCCGAGGTTTTGACCGACGAGGGTTGCCGCGGCGTTGGCGAGTCCCCACGATGGGAGGATTGCAAACACGATCAGGCGGATGGCGATGGTGTAGCCGGCGACGGCTGCGGAACCGAATCCACCCACGATTCCCACCAGAACCACCCAACTCGCGGTGCCGATGAGTAACTGGAGGATGCCGCCCAGCGAAAGACGGAAGAGACGAACGAGCACGTGGAGCCTGGGGATCAGATCCCGTAAGGTGATCCTGATTCGGCTGCTGCCTCGAAACAGAACCCACAACTGCATCGCCACACCCACGCCCCGACCCACAGTCGTTGCCACCGCGGCGCCGGTGACGCCGAGTTCCGGAAACGGGCCGATGCCGAAGATCAGGCAGGGGTCGAGAACGATGTTGATGAGATTGGCGATCCACAGCACCCGCATCGCGATGGCCGCGTCTCCGGCGCCCCGGAAGACGGCGTTCAAGAGGAAGATCAGCATGATGGTCGCCGATCCTCCGAACAGAACCTGCGTGTAGCCGCGGCCCGAAGCCACGAGCTCAGGGCTGCCGCCCATGAGCGAGAGCAGCTGTTCGGCGAAGACCACCCCGGGTACCGCAACGGCGAGGGTCAGCACGACACCGAGAACGATCGACTGCGCGGCGGCCACGCCGGCGCCGCGGACATCGCCCTCGCCGAACCGCCGCGCGACCATCGCGGTGGTCGCCATTCCCGTTCCGAAGGCGATTGCAAAGAGGATGGAGATCATGGCCTCGGTCAGACCCACGGTGGCCACCGCGTCGGTCCCGAGACGGGAGACGAAAAAGGCGTCAGTCAGGGCAAAGACCGACTCCATCACCATCTCGAGCACCATCGGGATCGCCAGCAGCACGATGGCGCGGCCGATGGGACCGGAGGTGAAGTCGAGCTCCTTCCCGGTCAGCGCCAGCTTCACCGTCGCCCACGCACTCAGATCGAACGCATCACCGTCGGTGGTGGGCGAGGGCTTTTCGTCTGCGGTCATGGCCATCTACCATACGCGAAATCAGGATGCAGGATGCAGGTCACAAGATGCAGGATTCATGTTTCAGGATTCGGGCCCTTGACACTCCGAGAGTGGACTCCACGATCATCCTGCATCCTGCATCCTGCATCCTGATCCGCATCCAGTCAGCCCGGGTGGCGAACCGGGAACAAGTCCGAGACAATGTGCGTACTGTGGGTTAGGACGATGCCCGCCAGGGAAGGACGCGTGATGACACAAAAAGCGACGGTAGCCGGAGTTCTCGATGTGGTCGCAGGGATATCAGGGATGGTCGGTGCGATCCCGCTGCTGGTCCTCGCCCTGGTCGGGAGCGGCGTGTTGTCGGCCCTCCCGGAGGCGGAGGTCCGGGCGCTGGCGATCATCCCACTCGCGCTCTTTCTCCCGTTGGCGATTCTCTGTTTCGTCGCCGGAATTGTCGCCATTGCCGGAGGCATCGCGGCGTTGAAACGTCGCCGGTGGGGCCTGGCCGTCGCGGGCTCGGTGGCGGCGGTTTTCGGGTTCTTTCCGCTTGGAGTCCTGGCAGTCGTCTTCACGATTCTGTCCGAAGACGAGTTCCGCAATGAATGATTGAGGGTTGAGTCATGGCCAGCACCACCTCGAAGGTCCTCACCGGCTGCGGCGTCGGTTGTCTGCTGGTGATCATCATGGGTGTCGGCATCAGCTTCATGGGCTACCGGTGGGTCAAGGAGACCTCCGAGGCGTATGAAGAGGCGGGCCGGATCGAGCGTGAACTCAAAGACCGGTACGGTCACGCCCGGGCGTTTGTTCCGGCGCCGGGGCCCGGGGTGCCGAGCGAGCGCCTGGAAGTCTTCATCGCGGTGCGCGAAACCCTGACCGGGCCGCGAGAAGAACTGTCGGCGACGGTGACCGGCCTCGCCGGGGGCGACGGCGAACCGGGCGTCGGCAACGGATTTCGAGCCGCCAGGGCCGGCATCAGCCTCGGTCCGAGGGTGCTGGAATTCACCAACGCCCGCAATCGTGCCCTGCTCGAAGCGGGCATGGGGGTGGGCGAGTACACCTGGATCTACTGGTTCACCTATTTCGCGTGGTTGGGTCACCCCGCGGATGATTCCGTGCTGCACGAGATAGTCGAACGTCACAATTCCGGCGATGGCTCGGTGCAGATCCACATCGATGGTGGGATGGAGCCGGAGCGGATCACCTGGCGGCTGCGGAGGGACATCACGGCGATGATGGTCAACCTGCAGGCCGAGTTGGAGTCCGATCCCGCGCGGGCTGATCTGTTGGCAGCGGTGACGGCCGAGATGGCGGAACTGGGCGCGGATCCGGGAAGGGTCCCGTGGCAGAGTGGTCTGCCGGAGGTTTTCGCCGCCGGCCTCGAGGCCCACCGCGAACGCCTCGAGGCGACCTATTCCAAGGCCGCCAACCCTTTCGAGTTGGTCGAGTTCCAGTGACTCCCTCCACTATCTGCTGAGACCTCCCGCCGATAGCGGTAGAATGGCTCCCAGGAGTCTCACAATGGGTGAACCTGAAGGCCGTATTCGTCTCAATCCCGACATTTCCCGGATCGTGTGCTCGGTGACCGCGCAGGAGTACGATCCCCACGGTTTTGAACGGCCGATCGGCCTCTGTTCGTGTTGTCCCGCCCCCGGCAAACCGCTGGTCGTGGTGTACAACCTTGAGGCGGTCAATCAACGGCTCGAACAACGGGGTTGGGGTAAGGGGCCGGGCATCTGGCACTACGGCGCCCTGCTTCCAGTCCTCGGGCTGCCGTGGCGGTTCGCCCCCGATGTCGGTCTCACGCCCACCGTGCGCCACGAGTTGATGGGGGGGGAAAACGGTGTCGAGCTCTCCCTCAAGAACGAAGGCGGCAACCCGTCGGGGAGCTTCAAGGACCGTGGATTGGCGGTTGGGGTGGCGCTCGGCGTGGCCTGCGGGGCCAAGCAGTTCTGTCTCCCGACCCAGGGCAACGCAGGGGTCGCGGCGACCCTGTTTTCGACCCGCCTCCGCCTCCCGGGTTGTCTCGTCTACATGCCGGACGGGTACCAGGGGGGCATCTACCACCGCGAGGCCGAGTTCTTCGGTGCCGAAGTGCATTTTGCGGGCTCCAACATCGCCGAAAGCGGCCGCATCATGCGTGAAAAACACGCCGAGGACCTCGCTAGCGGGCGGTTGGTGGACCTCTCGACTTTTTTCGAGCCGGGCCGCCTCGAGGGCAAGAAGACCATGGGGCTCGAGATCGTCGAAGATTTCGGCCCCGAAAAACTGCCGCAGTGGATCCTCTATCCCACCGGTGGCGGGACCGGTCTGGTCGGCATCTGGAAGGCGATCCAGGAACTCGTCGCTCTCGGCTCGATCGATCCCACCCGGCATGAACTGCCGAGGATGGTGGCGGTGCAGTCGGAAAATTGCGCGCCAGTGATTGAGTCGTTTCAGCGAGGGCTCGACCACGTCGAACCCGTGAAGTCGAAGGGGACCATTGCCGACGGCCTCGACGTCCCGGGCGCCATCATGGGCCACGGCATCCTGTCGACCATCAAGGACTCGGGTGGGACCGCTGTGGCGGTGTCGGAAGGTTCCATCAAGGATGCCTTCAGAACCCTCGGACGACACGGCATCGCCGGCAGCTACGAAAGCGCGGCCACCCTTGCCGCCTTGCGCAAGCTCCGCATCGAAGGCACGATTCCGGTCGGCGCCCGCGTCCTCCTGCTGCTGACCGCGACCCACTTCGTGTCGCTGGCCCAGAAGGTCCGATAGCTGAGCCTGTCAGCAAGAACGCGCAGGAGCGAACTGTCACGCAGTGCAGGAGCACCCGAAAGGGAGGGGATAAACCCCTCCCCTACAATAATTAAAGATCATATGAACCGTAGGGGCGGGGTTTATCCCCGCCCAGACGATCACAAATTCACAGGAGCCGCAGCCGTTACCTGCCGCCTCCGGCGTGGCCCAGATTGCAGCCGGCGCCGCTGTTCTTCTCGAGGTATCGCTGGTGGTATTCCTCTGCCCGCCAGAAGGTGGGCGCACTCTCGATATTCGTCGCCACCGGCCGGCGCAGGAGCCCGCTGCTCGTCGAGCTGCTTTTTGGAAACGATCGCGGCCGCCTCCTGCTCGGGCGTGTGGAAGAAGATCACCGAGCGGTACTGGTCGCCGACGTCGGGGCCCTGCCGGTTGACCTGGGTCGGGTCATGCATTTCCCAGAAGGCCTCGAGCAGGGCCTCGTAGGAGACTCGGGACGGGTCGTACTCCACCTGCACCACCTCGGCGTGGCCGGTGCCGTGCGAGCACACGTCGCGATAGGTCGGGTTGTCGGTGCGGCCGCCCGCATAGCCCACCGCTGCATCGGTCACCCCGTCGATGCGGCGGAATGCCGCCTCCACACCCCAGAAGCACCCTGCTCCGAATGTCGCTGTCGCCATGTTCGAGTTCCTCCGGAGAGGGAAACATCTCTGGTGGGGCGTCTGTTCCATGCAGGGCGTTTTCGGACGTTCGTGTAAGCACGCCTTTCAGTACTCGCTTCCCGGGAGTTGCCACCTTCAACATTGTTGGCCCGGGAGATTGAGCCGACGTCGAGGGTCATGGGTCCAACAATATTGAAGATGGCACGCTCCGCCGCACGCGGGCCGTTTCACAGGGCGCTTCCCGGGAGTTGCCACCTTCAACATTGTTGGCCCGGGATATTGAGCCGACGTCGAGGGTGCTGGGTCCAACAATATTGAAGATGGCACGCTCCGCCGCACGCGGGCCGTTTCACAGGGCGCTTCCCGGGAGTTGCCACCTTCAACATTGTTGGCCCGGGAGATTGAGCCGACGTCGAGGGTGTTGGGTCCAACAATATTGAAGATGGCACGCTCCGCCGCACGAGGGCCGTACCTGAGCATCAAAAAAACCCCCGGCCGCGAACGGCCGGGGGTGGATGGGCTGAAATTCCGAATTCCGAATTCCGAATTCCGAATTTGTTCCGCTATTTCGACCACTCCGGTAGCCGGCCCGGCGTCCACGGGGCGCCGGCGGCCTCGAGTTGCTGCTCGAAGGCGTCGAGGGCCGTCGACAGGACCTTGAGCCGGTTGAGCTCGGTGGCGAAGGCCTCGGCGGCCCACTCGTAGTCCTGCAGATTGGTCGCGGTCGGCGCCGAGGTCGTGTCCCACTGGCCGCCGACGATGCGGTTGACCCGGTCGGAGATCGACGGCGGCGTGAAGACGTTGCGTTTTTCGCGGGTGGCGTCGCCGCGCAGCTCGACGAGGATGTCGTCGAGTTCGGTCTGCAGTCGTTGCGATTCGGCGAGCAGAACGGTGTCGGCCCTCGGGGCATCGCTGAGCGCCTTGCGCGTGTAGGTCAGGCGCTCGTCGGCCTCGTCCGCCCACTTGAGGGCGCCGGTAACCGCGCGCTGGAGATCTGCCGTCTTCATTTGGAAGGCCGACGTCTCGGAGAAGCTCTCCGCCTTGAACCGGTTGAGACCGAGCTCCACCACCTCGAAGGTCTGTGGTCCCGCGAGGTCCGTGGTGGTGCCGTCGACGACCTTCGACAGGGTCACCGAGTAGGTGCCGGGGACGGCCAGCTGACCCGAAGGCTCGCGATCCCAGGGATTCCGGCTCTCCTTCTTGAGTGAGGTCGGCCGGGCGCTCGGCCAGCGCAGATCCCAGGTCGCCCGGTGGATGCCCTTGGAGCTGGCGCCGTCAACCCTGCGCACGACGTTGCCCTCGGCGTCGCGGACTGTGAGTATGACCGAAGGTCTGATCTGTTCTTCCTCGGCTCTCAGCTCCTCGTACGTCGGGATGACGGGGTCGGTTTCGGCCTTGGCGGCATCTTTCTCGCCCTCGATCCGTTGCTCCTCGAGGGTCTTGAGGCCGTCCTTGAGGTAGTAGGTGAAGGTGGCGCCGAACTCGGGATTGTCGGCGGTGTAGAAGGTCTCACCGCGCGAGCCAACGCGCGAACGCTGTTCGACGTAGCGCAGGGCATTGCGGGTGGGGAAGAGGATCGAGTCCTGTTCCAGAGTGGCATCCGAGACCTCGCGCAAGGGCGTGTAGTCGTCGAGGACGTAGAAGCCCCGGCCGAAGGTCGCGAGCACGACGTCGTTCTCGCCGCGGTGGAGGTCGATGTCGCGGACCTGGATGGTGGGAAGCTTGCCCTTGAGCCTGATCCAGTTCGTGCCCTCGTTGACGGTGAAGTAGACGCCGTACTCGGTGCCGACAAAGAGGAGCCCCGGTTTGACGTGGTCCTGCATCAAGGCGTAGGTGATTTCGCCGTCGGGCAGGTCGCCGGTGATCGAGCTCCAGGTCCGGCCGCGGTCGCGGCTGACAAAGACGTAGGGTTTGAAGTCGCCCCGCTTCTTGTTGTTGAAGGTTGCGTAGACGGTGTTCTCCTCGTGCACCGACGCCTCGAGCCGGCTGACGTAGGTCGTCGACGGCACGCCGGGAACCTGGTCGACGGCCCGCCAGTCGGCGCCGCCGTTCTCGGTGACCTGGATGAGACCGTCGTCGGTGCCGACGTAGATCAGCCCCTCCACCAACGGCGACTCGGAGAGCGCGACGATGTTGCCGTAGTTGGAGGTGGACATGTTCTTGGCGACGGCGTCGATCGATTGGATCTTGCCGAACACCGGCAGCGTATTGGGGTCGATCGCACGGCTGAGGTCCGGGCTCACTCTGGTCCACGAGTTGCCGCGATCATCCGAACGGTAGAGCCGCTGCGAGGCGAAGTAGAGCCGGGTGTGGAGGTGGGGGCTGATCATGAGGGGCGAGTCCCAGTTCCAGCGGTCGGCGGCTTCGCCCGGCGCCTCCTGGGGCTGGATGTCCACGGTTTCGCCGCTCGCGCGGTCGTAGCGGACCAGACCGCCGTATTGCCACTGGCTGTAGACGGTGTCGGGGTCGGTGGGGTCGACGACGGTCTCATAGCCGTCGCCGCCGACGGTGACGAACCAGTCCTCGTTGGAGATGCCCGAACTGTAGAGGGTCCTGCGACGGCCCTCCGAGGGTGTTGTTGTCCTGGGTGCCGCCGTAGACGTAGTAGAAGGGCTTCGAGTTGTCGACCGAAACCCGGTAGAACTGGGTGATGGGCAGGTTTTCGAAGAAGCGGTAGGTGGCGCCGCGGTCCCAGGTCTCGTAGATGCCGCCGTCGCAGCCCACCAGCAGGTGGTCGGTGTCGTCGGGGTCGATCCACAAGGCGTGGTTGTCGACGTGTTTCTTCTTCTCCCCGACCCGGCTGAAGGTCTTGCCGCCGTCGAGAGTGATCTGCAGGAAGGTGTCCATGCCGTAGACCCGGTCGACGTCGTGCGGGTCGGCGAAGATCTCGTTGTAGTACTGCGGGCTCCCGGAGACGTAGTCCGACATCTTCGACCAGCTCTCGCCGCGGTCAGTGGAACGGAAGAACCCGCCCTTGTCGCGTTGCGCCTCGATCACCGCGTAGAGGACGTCGGGGTCGGCGGGGGAGATGTCCATACCGATCTTGCCCATGTCGACCTTGGGCAGGCCCTCGGTGAGCTTGCGCCAGGTGGCGCCGGCGTCGGTCGATTTGTAGATCGCCGACTCTGGGCCGCCGTTGACCAGGGTGTAGACGTGACGGCGGCGCTGGTAGGACGATGCATAGAGTACGTCGGGGTTGCGCGGGTCCATGTGGACCTCGTTGGCGCCGGTGTCGTCCGAGATGTGGAGCACGCGTTCCCAGGTCGCGCCTCCGTCGGTGGTCTTGTAGACGCCGCGTTCTCCGCCCGAGTTCCACAGCGGGCCCTGCGCCGCCACATAGACGACGTCGGAATCCCGAGGGTCGATCACGATCATCCCGATGTGCTCGCTCTCGCCAAGACCGACGTTTGACCAGTTCTGACCGCCGTCGAGGCTCTTGTAGACCCCGTCGCCGAAGGCCACCGAGCGCTGGCTGTTGTTTTCTCCGGTCCCGACCCACACGACATTGGAGTTCGAGGGATCGAGGGTCACGCAGCCGATCGAGTAGGATTTCTCCTTGTCGAAAATGGGTTCCCAGGTGGTGCCGCTGTTGACGGTCTTCCACAGTCCGCCCGAAGCGGTCGCGGCGTAAACGATGTTGTGGGCGTCGGGACGACCGCGAAATCGGATACCCGGCCGGAGTTGTAGGCGGGCCCGATGAGGCGCCACTCGAGACCTGTGAAAGTGGAGGCCGACATGGGGTTCTTGTCCTTGCCCGAGTCCGAGTCGTCGTCTGCATCTTCTTTGGCCGTTACGGGTAGCGCCGCCAGAGCCAACACGAGCATGATCACCCACAGTCTTTTCATCTCGGAAGTCCCTCCTTCGCCATGAGAATGGGGCGGCGCTGCTCGACGATCTCAACACCGCGACGGCGCCACCGTGGCGTCTGCGAATGTAACACGACCGGGCTACGTCGGGGAGCCACACAGGGCGTGTTCCTTGCTAGTCTTTGTCGGAGGTTCACGATGACAACCCGGAGCTTTTCCAACGCCAACAATCCGCCCTTCGCCTGTGAAGAGTCGGTCGTCCTCCTGCCCTTCGGGCGACGTTCCTTTCTCCCCACGATCGTCGAAGCTCTGGGAGGCGAGGAGGTGCCGCTCGACGAGACCACCGACCGGCTGGTCTACCGTCTCTCCGGACCGCCGTCCCCAATCACCCTGGTGTATTCGGGTATGGGTTCGCCGGCCGCCGCCAACGCCATTGAAATGGCGGTCCATGCCGGCGCCCGCAGGCTGGTGGTGTTCGGCGCCTGCGGCGGGGTCGCAAAGGAGGTCGGAGTTGGCGAACTGGTCGTTGCGACCGGCGCAGTCAGGGGTGAGGGGACCTCGGGATACTATGCGCCGCCCGGCTTCCCGGCGGCCTTCGATCCGCTGCTGACGGCCCGACTGTGGCGTACGGCGGGCGACGTCGGTGTTGGTGCACACCGGGGAGTGGTCTTCACCACCGACGCCGGCTATCGCCAGGGCAAAGAGATCTACGAGGACTGTGCGGGTCTCGTCATCGGTGTGGAGTCGGAGTGCGCCGCAGTGGCGGTGGTAGGGGCGCGGCTCGGGCTTCAAACCGGCGCGCTGCTCTTCTGCACCGACAACGTGACCGTGCCGAAAGCCGAGGATCACGGCTACCGCGGTCTCGCCGACCCACGGGTGCGCCGCGCATTCGAGGCCGGTCTCGACGCGGTGGTCCGGGTGCTCTCCTCACCGATGGAGTAGTCCATCGGGCGTAGTCAGATCGTCACTTTGAAGTAGTCCACTGCTGGGATACAGGTCACAGGATCCAGGATCCAGGATCCATCGCAATCAGTACTCGACAATCAACGGGGGAAATCTACGATCTCGCTGCATCCTGCATCCTGCATCCTGCATCCACATCCAACATCAGGCCGGCCGCCCGGCCGGCCGGCTGGTGTAGCATGTCCGCATCATCATTCAGAGGAGTGGGACATGCGTTGGAAAGGCGGACGGAGGAGCCAGAACGTCGAAGACCGGCGGGGGGCGTCGATGGGCCGGGGGGCCGCCATCGGCGGTGTCGGCGGTATCGGGTTTCTGATCATCGCAGTTCTCTATCTGCTGCTCGGCGGCGACCCCGCGCAGCTTGTCGAACAGCTACCCGTGGACAGCGGACCGTCGGCCTCGACCAACTCGGCTCCACCGCCCGCCGGACAGGACGAGATGGTGGATTTCGTGTCGGTGGTGCTGGCCGACACCGAGGACACCTGGAACCCGATCTTTGCGTCGATCGGCCGCCAGTATGAAGAACCCCACCTGGTCATCTTCTCGGGCCAGGTCCGTTCGGCCTGCGGCATGGCCGGCGCGGCAATGGGCCCCTTCTACTGCCCTGCCGACCACAAGCTCTACATCGACCTCAGCTTCTACGACGAGCTCAAACAGCGCTTCCGCGCGCCCGGCGATTTCGCCCAGGCCTACGTGATCGCCCACGAGGTCGGCCACCACGTCCAGAACCTGCTGGGCATCAACTCCGAGGTCCAGGCCATGCAGCGGCGGGCCGGCAAGACTGAGGCCAACGAACTCTCGGTGCGGCTCGAGCTGCAGGCGGATTGTCTGGCCGGGGTCTGGGGCTATCACACCCAACGCGAGCGCAACATGCTCGAGGCAGGTGACCTCGAGGAAGCTCTCAACGCGGCCAGCGCCATCGGCGATGACCGCATCCAGCGTGAGAGCACCGGCCGGGTGGTCCCCGACAGTTTCACCCACGGCAGCTCCGCGCAGAGAGTGAAATGGTTCCGCGTCGGCTTCGAGAACGGCGACGTCGCCGCCTGCGACACCTTTCGGGTGCCGAATCCGTAATAGACGTCCACGAGGGTGCCAGGCTTTAGAAACTTAGAAAGTTCCCGTCAAATGGAGTATCTATCGACTCTGATCTAACTTTCTAAGTTTCTAAAGCCTGGCACCCCCTCACACTTCCTTCAGCAAATTCCGCCCGAGAATGGCGGAAGCGCTCAATACCGCGCCGAACAGCGCGCCGGCGACGCCGGCGGTGCACACGTCCTGGCCGGTGAGGTAGAAACCCGGCAGTCCCGTTCGAGGCCGCAGAGCGCGTTCGCGGAACCGCGCGGGGGTGTGTTCGAGACCGTAGATCTCGCCCTCGGGATAGCCGCCGAAGTGGCGGGTCGAGAGCGGTGTCGACAGCTCCAAGTAGGCGATCTTTCCGGCGACCTGCGGGACCTCGCGCTCCAACACTTCGATCAAGCGACGCGAAAGATCCTCCTTGAGCCGGGTGTAGTCCTCGCCGCGCTTCATCCACCGCGTGTCCTCCCAGGCGCGGAACCTCTCGTAGGGCGCAATGCTCACGACCTCGATGGTGGCCCGTCCCGGATAGCGTGAGGGGAAGGAGGGGTCCTTGGCGGACGGGAAGGAGATGTAGACCAGCGGCAGGGGCGCGTCGGGATCGGTCATGAAACGGGCGATGTCTCCGTCCTGATCCGGGCTCGAGTAGACCCACAGGTTGGGGCGGTCGAGACCCAGTTCGGCGTCGGTGGCGTCGAGGCCCACGTAGAGACAGATGTGGGCGGCCGACCGGGCGGTGTGTTTGAGGGTGGCCAACAACGCATCGCGTCCCGGGGTGCCCTCCGGCAGCAGCCTGTGAACGGTGTTCGGAACACCGGCATCACTGAGGACCAGCGGCGCGCGGATTTCGGAGCCCTTTGTCATCCGAACCCCGACTGCGCGCCCGCTCTCCACCACCACCGAGGCGACATCGGCGCCGATGACGATGGCGCCGCCGGCATTTTCGATGACCGGGGCCATGGTCTCGGCGATGCGGGCCGATCCGCCCACCGGGTAGGCGGCGCCACCGAGGTAGTGGTTGAAGATCATCGCGTGGATGGCGAAGCTCGCCCGGGCCGGCGGTAGCCCGTGGTCGCCGAACTGGGCGGCCAGCACGGCCTTGAGGGTCCGGTCGCCGGTCAGCTCATCGAGGACCTCGCCGAGGGTCCGGTCCGAGGAGCGGAGGAAGCCGCGCCGCATCCAAGGCCCCGCCACCAGGGCTGGGAGGGCCGGCATCGCCTTTTCGGCGAAGAAGGAGCGTGCCCCCCGGGTGGCTTCGCTGACCAGCTCCAACCAGCGGTCGATGGCGGTCTCTTCACCGGGGAAGTACCGGTGCATCCGGGCGCGCCAGTTCTCGCGCCCCGTGACGTAGTCCCAGCGCTCACCGCCGATGACCACGGTGTCGTAGACCTCGCCCAGCGGTTCCCACTCGAGCGCACCGCCCGTGACCTCGTCGAACAGCCGCCGCAGCATCGAACCTTCGTGGTGGACTTGGCCGATGTAGTGGACGCCGACGTCCCACTCCCAACCCTTGCGGTTGAAGGTGTGGGTGAAGCCGCCGGCGGTGGTGTGGCGTTCGAGGACCAGGACCTTCTTGCCGCCGTGGGTCCCGAGCAGGGACGCCGCCGTCAGACCGCCGATCCCCGAACCGATGACGATGACGTCCCAATCACCCGGGTCCTGCCATTTCGCGAACGGGATACCGACCTTTGTCATTTCTTCATCTTCTCCTTGACCGATGCAAGCTTGGCGTCCATCGAGGGTTCGCGGTCGACCCGGGTGCCGAGGCGGATATTGGTGGCGATGCGCGGTACGCCCATCTCGTGCAGCCTCTCGTGGCAGGTCTTGAGCGCGGCCATCACCGCATCCCACTCGCCCTCGACGTTGGTCCCGTTGGCGTGCAGTCTCGGTACCAGACCGGCATCGGTGAAGACCTTCTCGCACTCCGCCACGTAGGACGACAGCGAAAGCCCCACGCCCAGGGGAATGATGCTGATATCGGCGATGAGCTTCATGGGTGCCTCCAAGGGTAGGATACGCTTTCCCGCGTCCGTGGCCGTTTCCGAATATTCGAGAGAGCCCGACTTTCAGATCTCGCTTCCCGGGAGTTGCCACCTTCAACATTGTTGGCCCGAGGCAGACAACCGGATACAGTGTTCTGGCATCCAACAATATTGAAGATGGCACGCTCCGCCGCACGCGGCCCGTATCCGAACTCGCTTCCCGGGAGGAGCCCGGGGAGGAGTCACCCCCGCCGCACGCGGCACGTATCCGAACTCGCTTCCCGGGAGGAGCCCGGGGAGGAGTCACCCCCGCCGCACGCGGCACGTATCCGAACTCGCTTCCCGGGAGTTGCCACCTTCAACATTGTTGGCCCGAGGCAGACACCCGGATTCAAAGTTCTGGCGTCCAACAATATTGAAGATGGCACGCTCCGCCGCACGCAGGAAATTACGAATTCGTTCTGCGCTATCCTCGATCGCTATGAAACGCCATCTCGAACTCTGGCTGACCCGCCACGGCGAAACGACCTACTCGGCTTCCAAGCGGGTGGCCGGGTGGAGCGATCCCCCGTTGACCGACAACGGCCGCCGGCAGGCCGAGGCCCTTCGGGCTGTGATCGACGGCTCGGAGTTCACCGGTGTGTGGTCGTCGGATCTTCAGCGCGCCGTCGAGAGTGCACGTCTGGCGTGGGGTGACGCGGTTCCCGATGCCAGGCTGCGGGAGTGCAATTTCGGCGCGCTCGAAGGCTGCAGCTATCACGAGGCCGACACCACCTACGGGGAGGTGTTCCGGGAGTTCAGGAATTTCCAGGCGCCGGACGGCGAGTCGCACGGGGAGTTCTGCGCCAGAATCCGGCAATTCGTGGAAGACCTCGACCCCGGGCGGCACCTGCTCTTTGTCCACGGCGGCGTCATCCGGGCCCTGACGCAGGACCTCGGATTGGACCGCTTTGTCGCCACCGGTACGCTGGTCACGCTCGATTGGGACGCCGCCAAGGCGGTCGTAATGCACGAGCCGGGGAATACTGAGCGGCCCGAGTGATTTCTGACAGGCATGGGATATCGCGCGTTCTGCGCTGCTGTGCTCGTGGTCGGGGTCGCCGGAATGGCGTCGGCCATTGATAAAGACTACGGCACGGGCAATGCCAGGGTGCGGTTGGTGGCGAGTGCCGATCGGCCGCAAGGTGGCGAACCGGTCTTTCTCGGCGTGAACTTCGACATCCGGCCCGGCTGGCACATCTACTGGAAGAACCCCGGCGCCGCCGGTCTGGCCACCGACATTCAATGGCGGTTGCCCGCGGAGGCCGAAGTTGGCGACCTGTTGTGGCCGGTGCCGGTCGCCTTCACCCAGAGCGGCGACATCCCGGGTTACGGTTATGAGGGCTCAATGGTGCTGGCGGCCGAACTCCGGTCGGCTCCTGCTTTGCCCGGCACGGCTGTGGTCGGAGCTTCAGTTTCCTGGCTCGCGTGCAAGGACGTCTGCGTCCTCGGCTCGGCGGAGCTTGAATCTCGGTGGGCGGAGGTGACGATTGATCCCGGGTTCGGCGTCTGGGCGGAGTCGCTACCCCGGGCCCTCGATGCATCCGACGCGCCATTTGCCCTGACCACGAAAGGGAGCGTGGCCGCGGGGACCATCGGGTTGTGGCTGCAGTGGAGGACAGCGTCGCAGTCCGTCGAGTTCTTTCCGGATCCCCCTGAAGGTCTCGAAGTGGAAGATGTCACGATTCAAACCCGGGGTGGTCTGACCCGCATCGACGCGGTTCTGCGTCAGATGGCGGGATCAGATGTTCAACTCGACGCCCTGGACTCCGTGCTGGTGGTAACCGATGAGAATCATCGGCGTCGCGGCTGGAACGTGGCCGTCGACGTCACAACAGAAGCGAAGTAAAGGAGACGATATGCAACGCAAGATCATGATCATCGCGTGTGTGGCTCTGGTAGCTCTGGCGGGTTCGGCGACCGCGGATGGCAGTGCCTCGGTTGGATCGCCGGCCCCGGACTTCACCCTGATGGACACGGCCGGCAACCAGGTGAGTCTGTCCGATTATTCGGGCAAGGTCGTGGTGCTGGAATGGCTCAACCCCGACTGTCCGTTCGTTCAGCGCCACTACTCGGCCGGAACCATGAAGAACCTGGCAACCCAGTACGGCGCCCAGGGCGTGGTGTGGCTGACCATCAACTCCACCAACTATATGGACGCCGCAGCCAACGCCGCGTTTAAAAAGGCCAACGGCCTTCCCTATCCGATCCTGGTCGACCAGTCGGGCGAGGTGGGCCACCTCTACAGTGCGGCGACCACGCCCCACATGTACGTCATCGACGGCAACGGAACGCTCGTCTACATCGGCGCCATCGACGACGACCCGCGCGGCTCATCGGACGCGCCGACCAATTACGTCGCTGCTGCCCTCGACGAGACCCTCGCCGGCAATGCGGTCACGACCGCAGAAACCAAGCCTTACGGGTGCTCGGTGAAGTACAAAAAGTAATTTTGAATTTTGAATTTTGAATTTTGAATTTCCGGACACGTCATTCCGATCTTGAGGATTCGAGCATTCAGGCGCGTGCGGAATCGGGTCCCGTGCGGCGGAGGTGCCTCGATTTAGCCTGGCAACTCCCGGGTAGCGCGTTCAGAACGTCATGTCCCGAGGCGGTATCGGCACCCGTTCGCATCGAAATGGCAGCCGGGACGGCTGCCCCACAATCGCTCCGAGATCGTCTTTTGTGGGGCACGCGTCTCGCGTGCCATGTGCGGCGGAGGTGCCGGGGTCGTTGAACGTTAGAACGTTGCAACGTTCGAACGTTCCGCACGGGAAGCGCGTTCGGATACGTGCGGCGTGCGGCGGAGCATGCCCGGCTTCGCCTCCGGCGACGCCGTGGCAACTCCCGGGAAGCGAGATATGAAAGCCGGGTTCTCTCGAAAATCCGGAAACAGACGACCTCGACACCCAGCTCCCTGAGACCTGTATCCTGGCACCCCGACCCAAAAGGAGAATCGATGCGAAAAACAAACTCACTCGTTGCAGTGCTCGGGCTCGCCATCGCGCTGGGTTGCGCGGCGCCGCCGCCCCCACCGGCCGCCGAATCGATTGCCGATCCGTTGCCGTCGTGGAACGACGGTGTCGTCAAGGACTCGATTCTCGACTTCGTGGCTCGGGTCACCGACAGCAGCGGCACCGATTTCGTGCCCGCGGCAGAGCGGGTCGCGGTCTTCGACAACGACGGCACGCTGTGGTCCGAACAGCCGATGTACTTCCAGCTCTTCTTCGCCCTCGAACGGGTGCGGGCGATGGCGCCCGAACACCCCGAGTGGGCGACCCTCCAGCCCTTCAAGGCGGTGCTGGACAACGACATGGAGGCCCTCGCGGCAGCCGGCGAGCACGGCCTGCTCGAGATCGTGGCCGCAACCCACGCAGGTATGACCACCGACGAATTCGCGGCCATCGCCGGCGATTGGATCGCAACAGCCACCCACCCGACGACAGGACGGCTCTACACCGAAATGGTCTACCAGCCGATGCTCGAGCTGCTCGCGTTCCTGCGCGCAAACAGCTTCAAGACCTTCATCGTCTCCGGCGGCGGCATCGAGTTCATGCGTCCGTGGACCGAGGCGGTCTACGGCATCCCGCCCGAGCAGGTCGTGGGCTCGAGCATCAAGACCGTCTTCGAGATGCGCGACGACGGACCCGTTCTCGTGCGGCTCCCCGAGATCGATTTCATCGACGACAAGGCGGGCAAGCCGGTGGGCATCAACTCGCACATCGGCCGGCGGCCGATCGCCGCCTTCGGCAACTCCGACGGCGACCTGCAGATGCTGCAGTGGACGGCGGCCGGTGACGGCCCTTCGCTGTGTCTCTACGTCCACCACACCGACGGCGAACGCGAGTGGGCCTACGACCGCGAGTCCCACATCGGGCGTCTCGACGCTGGTCTGGACGAGGCCGGCGAGCGCGGGTGGACGGTTGTCGACATGAAAAACGACTGGAAGGTCATTTATCCCGAGAATTGACGCGACCGACGGGCGGCCCGGGACCGGTGCGGCGGACGAGGGCGTGCCGTTGCGGCGGTTGCTGGCGCTGGCTGCGCCCGAGTGGCGAAGGTTGGCGGTGGCGTCGATCTTCCTCTTGGTTGGAGGAGCTGCGAGTCTCGCCTACCCGCGGGTGATCGGCATCCTGATCGACGCCGCCGTCGAGGGTGGTGTCGCCACCGTCAACCGCGTAGCCCTGATCATGGCCGCGATTTTCGCCGTGCAGGCGGTGGCGGTGGCCCTGCGCTACTACCTGTTCTCGGTGGCGGGCGAGCGTATCGTCACGCGTTTGCGCGAGTCCGTCTACCGATCGATCGTCGACCAGGAGATCGCCTTCTTCGACGCCCGCAAGACCGGCGAACTCACCAGCCGGCTGACAGCCGACGCCACCGTCATGCAGAACACGGTCAGCGTCAATCTCTCGATGGGTCTGCGCAACCTGGTCATGGTGGTGGGAGGGTTGGCCCTGCTGACGGCCTCCTCCCCCCGGCTCACCCTCTTGATGCTGGCGTTGGTGCCGCCGGTGGCCCTCGGCGCGGTGGTGGTCGGACGGCGCATGTCGAAACTCGCGAAGGCCGCGCAAGATGCCCTGGCGCGCGCCAACGAGGCCGCCGAGGAGACCATCGCCGGGATCCGCACGGTGCGAAGCTTTGCCCGCGAGGCGGCGGAGGCCGACCGATACGGCGAAAGGATCTGGGAGTCCTTCAGGGTCTCTCGAAGCCGGATCCGGGTGATGGCGGTCTTCATAGGGGTCATGACCCTGGCCGCCTTCGGGTCGGTGTCGGCGGTTCTGTGGTTCGGCGGCCGCATGGTGATGGCCGGCGACCTTTCGGTGGGCGAACTCGCGTCCTTCATCCTCTACACCCTGATCGTCGCCATGTCCTTGAGCGCCCTGGCCGACCTCTGGTCCGACTTCGCGCGAGCCCGCGGCGCCTCCGAGCGGGTCTTCGAGTTGATCGACCGCGAGCCGACGGTGGACAGCGGCGGCGGGGCGCAGCTCGACCGAGTCGAGGGACGGGTGGAGTTCGATGACGTCGGCTTTTCCTACCCGGTGCGGCCCGACGTCCAGGTGCTGGACGCAGTCAGCCTGAAACTCGATCCCGGCCGGATGGTGGCTCTGGTGGGGCCGTCAGGCGCCGGGAAGTCGACCATCGCGGCACTTCTTCTGCGGCTTTACGACCCGGATACGGGTTGTATCCGCCTCGACGGCCACGACCTCCGCGAGTTGGATGCCCGCTGGTTGCGATCGCGGATCGGCACCGTCGCCCAGGAACCGGTCCTCTTTTCGACCTCGGTGTCAGCCAACATCCGCTACGGCCGGCCCGAGGCGAGCGACTCCGAGGTCGAAGCGGCGGCGCGGGCGGCCAACGCCCACGACTTCATCTCCTCTCTGCCCGACGGCTACGCCACCGAGGTGGGCGAGCGCGGCGTCAGGTTGTCCGGGGGGCAGAAACAGCGGGTCGCCATCGCCCGCGCCATCCTCAAGGACCCGCCGATCCTGATCCTCGACGAGGCGACCTCGTCGCTCGACGCCGAATCGGAGTCGCTGGTCCAGGACGCCCTGGAGCGGCTCATGGCGCACCGCACCAGCCTGGTCATCGCCCACCGCCTGTCGACCGTCCGCAACGCCGACCTGGTGGTGGTGCTCGATGGGGGACTGGTCGTCGAAACCGGCTCCCACGATGAGCTCATGGTGATGGACGGGCTCTACCGCCGTCTTGTCAGCCGTCAGCTCGTCGAGGCGTGAGCCGGCAGCGGTGCCGGTTCCGGAATAATCGTCGGACGTCTCCGGTTTTCCGGCTGATCATTTCCTGGAGTAGTTGCAATGAGGGTGGGTTTCGACACATTGATCAGTAAGGCAGTCGGTGCGCTCATCGGAGCGGTGTCGATCGTCATGGTTCCCGCAGTTTCGGCTCAGGAGCAGGCCGACCGCATCTGGTCCGGCGGCACGATCCTGACCATGAACGACGCCGCCATGCGGGCCGAGGCGGTGGCGGAGAAGGACGGGAAGATCCTCGCAGTCGGCGCCGAGGCCGACGTGATGGTCCACAAGGGCCCGGCCACCGAGATCATCGACCTTGGCGGCCGCACACTGCTGCCGGGCTTCGTCGACGCCCACGGTCACGTCTTCATGGGCGGCCTCCAGGCGCTTTCGGCGAACATGCTGGCGCCGCCCGACGGCGAGGTCACCGACATCGCCTCGCTGCAGCAGACGTTGCGCGATTGGGCGGCAGCCAACGCGGAGGCGGTCGAGCAGACCGACCTGATCGTGGGTTTCGGCTACGACAACGCGCAGCTTGCCGAGCTGCGCCACCCGACTCGCGATGACCTCGATGCGGTCTCCACCGACGTGTCGATAGTCATCATTCACCAATCAGGCCACCTGGCGGCCCTCAACTCGAAGGCCCTCGAGGTAGTGGGCTACTCCGCCGCCACCGACGACCCCGAGGGCGGTGTGATCCGGCGCCGAGCCGGCAGCCGCGAGCCCGACGGCGTGCTCGAGGAAACCGCGTTCTTCGCCGCCATCGTCAGGCTGATGGGCGACATCGGCGAGCAGGGGGCGCGAGCCTTCGCGCGTGCCGGCGCCGAGCTGTGGGCGCGCTACGGCTACACCACGGCCGAGGAGGGCCGCTCCATGCCCGGAACGGTCCAGGCGCTCCAGATGGTGGCCGACGAGGGCGGCTTCGCCATCGACATCGTGACCTACGTCGACGTGCTGGTGGACCGCGACTTCATCAAGGCGAACCAGAGCGATACCTACCGCAACCGCCTCCGGGTGGCCGGTGCCAAGCTGACCATCGACGGCTCGCCCCAGGGCTTCACGGCGTGGCGCGACCGACCCTACTACGACCCGGTGGGCGACTACCCGCCGGGCTATGCGGGCTACGCCGCAGCCACCCACGCGCAGGTGGTGGACGCCGTGGCGTGGGCCTACGCCAACGACGTACAGATCATCACCCACTCCAACGGCGAGGCCGCATCGGACCTCCTGATCGCAGCCCACGAGGCCGCCATCGCCGCGCACGGGCCGAGCGCCGAGCGTCCGGTGCTGATCCACGGCCAGTTCCTGCGCTCTGATCAGTTGGACGATCTCAAGCGGCTCGGCATCATGCCGTCGCTGTTTCCCATGCACACCTTCTACTGGGGCGACTGGCACCGCGAGCACACGGTCGGCCCCGAGCTCGTGGACGACATTTCGCCGACAGGCTGGTGCGTGCAGCGCGGCATCAAGTTCTCGTCGCACCACGATGCGCCGGTGGCCTTCCCGGACTCCATGCGGATCCTGGATGCGACGGTGACGCGACGCTCGCGCTCCGGCGACATCATCGGCCCGGCGCAGCGGGTGGACGTGATCACCGCGCTCAAGGCGATGACCATCTGGCCGGCGTGGCAGAAGCACGAGGAGGCGAGCAAGGGCTCCATCGAGCCCGGCAAGCTGGCCGACTTCGTGATCCTGTCGGCTGACCCGACCGCCGTCGACCCCGAGACCCTCGACCGGATCATGGTCACTGAGACCATCAAGGAGGGGGAAACCGTGTTCGCGATGTCCGACACTCAGGGTACGGCCTCGGCCGGCGAGCGTACGAATCGACACGACAGGTAGTCCAGCGCCGATTGCTGTGAAGCCGGAAGGATAGAGATGTCATGCAGAGCGCCGGTGATTGGTTGAAATCCTGGAAGCTCGTGAGCTGGCGGACCGCCGTCGTGGTCGCGGCTGTCGTCTACGGCCTGGTCGGCTTTTTCGTGGTGCCGAGGATCGCCAAGAAGCTGATCGTCGAAACCGCTCGCGAACGCACCGGCCGCGAGGTGACGGTTGAGGAGGTGCGGTGCAACCCCTTTGCGTTGTCGCTGACGATCCGCGGTTTCTCGATGCCGGATCGCCCGGGGTCGACCCTGCTCGCCTTCGACGAGCTCTACGCCAACGCCCAGGTCTCGAGCCTCTTCCGGTGGGCCGCGACCCTCAAGGAGCTGCGGATCGAAAACCCGTACCTCGGACTGCGTCGCTTCGCCGACGGTGGGATCAACGTGCTCGAGCTGATGGAAGACATCGAGGCGCGGACGCCCCCCGACGACGCTCCGGATGACGATGGTCTGCCGAGGGCCGTCCTGCATCACATCCTGGTGTCCGGGTCCGCGATCGACCTCGAAGACTTCGCCCGCGACGAGCCGTTGCAGATGACCTTCGGCCCCTCCGAGTACGAGCTGCGCGATATCAGCACCATCCCCGACCGCCAGGGAGACAACGACTTCATCATCGGTCTCGTCCAGGACGGCACCATCAAAGTGTCGGGTGATGTCGTGGTCGAACCGTTCGGCCTCGACGGCACCGTCACCATCGACGCGCTCTTCCTCGAATATGCGTGGCCGCTCCTCAAGCCGTACTTCGAGTTCGACCTCGGGGGGGGCCAGGCGGGCGGTCGATTCGACTACTCGATCGCGCTCGCGGACGACGGCCTGCACGCGACGATCTCCGGCTTCGACTATCGGGTCGAGAATCTCGAGGTGACGCCCCGCGATCAAGACGTCACCGTCCTCGAGGTGCCGATGCTGACGATTACCGGCGGAGGCCTGGTCTGGCCGGAGGCCCATCTGACCGCCGCTGAGGTGACCGTCCAGGGTGCCGAAGCCTTCCTCTGGCTCGAGCCCGACGGTACCCCGAGCTGGGAAGAGCTGGTCCCGAAACAGACCCAGGAGCAGGTCGCGAAGACCTATCACCAGGTGGAGGAGGCCTTTCCCTGGGAGATCGATGTCGGGCGGTTCGAAATTTCGAACGCGAGCGCGGACTTCGAGGACCGCACCTTCGATGAGCCGGTTCGGTTGAGGGTGGAGAACGCGAACCTCGCGCTCACCGACATCGTCACCGGTCCCGGCCACCGGTGGGGACTGGCGGCCTCGGCCATGCTCTTCGGCGAGGCGGCCGCGACAGCCGATGGGTTCGTCGGCACGGGCCCGATGCGTCTCGAGACCGCGGTCGGGGTGGAGGGCCTCGATCTCGGCCACCTCCGGGCCTACATCGAGCGGGTGGCGCCGCTCGAGCTTCGCGCGGGCGTGCTGGAGTCGAAGGGCACCGTCACCGTCGATCCCGAAGGTGATGGTCCGGTCGCAGCATTCGCCGGGGACCTTGACATTCTCGAGATCGATCTTCGAGAGACCGTAGTCGGGTCACGGGTGCTGCAGTGGGGGCGGGTGGAGACCCGTGGCGATCCGAGCCTCGGTCGAGCCGATGGCCCTGAGCGTGGATTCGATCGACATCCACGGCGCCGGCATCGACATCGTGGTCTCCGAGGACGGCAGGGTCAATCTGATCGAGCTCTTCAAAGCCCTGGCCGAAAGGTCGGCGGCAGCGGGTGGCGGTGAGGGCAGCGAGATGCCGCCCGTGGCGGTGCGAACCGTGACCCTCCACGGGTGCTCGGGGGCCTACACCGACCGCACGCTGACGCCGCCGTTCACCCTCGCCCTGGAGCCGGTGGACGGCACGATTCGCGGTATCTCGTCGGAGGGCGCGGGTGGGGCGAAGCTCGAGATCGAGGCCCCGGTCCGCAGCGGAGGTCTGATGGATCTCGAAGGCGAGATGGACCTCTTCGATCCCAAACGACTCACCGATCTCTCGATCGACCTGCGCCAGACGGTGCTGCCGCCGGTCTCGCCGATGTCGGTGCGCTACATCGGCCACCCCATCGACGAGGGTGCGGTCGACATCGCCTTGCGGTACGAGATCACCAGCTCGGACCTCGTGGGGAGTAACCGGTTCGTCACCGACCAGCTCGCTCTCGGCGACAAGGTCGAGGGCGAGGGGTTGGTCAACCTGCCATTCAAGCTCGGCGTCTCGCTGCTCACCGACAAGGAGGGGCACATCACCCTCGAGTTTCCGATCGAGGGCAATCTCGACGACCCGGCATTCGGCATCGGCAACGCCATCGGTTCGGCCGCACAGGAGATCATGGGCGAGCTGATCAAGTCGCCGTTCCGTCTGCTCGGCAAGCTCGGCGGCGGCTCGGGCGACGAGGATCTCGGTTTTGTCGAGTTCAAGGCCGGCAGCGCCGAACTCGGAACCACGGCCGCCGACAAGCTGCGGACGCTGGCTGCGGGCGCGGACCAGCGTCCCGAGCTCGTGCTCCAGGTGGCAGGGGCGTTCGAGCCCGAGGCCGATACGGAGGCCCTGCAGGAGGCCGCCTTCGAAGCCCTGATCGCCGAGCGGCAGTTCGGCGGCGAGGAAGAGGCAGCGGGCTCCGCATCACTTCAGTTGCTGGAAGAGCTCTACCGTGAGAGTTCCGCAACGGAGGATCTCGAGGCCGTCCGGGCGCGCCACACGACGACCGGCGAGGCGGTGGAGGGCGAGACGGCCGAGCCCGTGTTCGACGAGACGGCCTACTCCCGAGAACTGACGGCGGCCCTGGTGGCCTCGCAGGTGGTCGACGAGGCGCAGCTCCGCGAGCTCGGGGCGTCGCGAAGTGAGGCGATTCGCGCCGTGCTGGTCGACCAGTCCGGGCTCGCCGGAACGCGGGTCCGGGTGACGGATCCGGTGGCGCTCGAGCCGTCGGGGGAACGCTGGGTGCGGTGCACGCTCGACGTCGCGGCGGGCGGAGGCTCGTAGCGGAGAGCGGCGGCCGCAAACAAATCGCACCGGTGAGTCGGAAGTTTGACCGGCGTTTCAGGCCTCGGCCGTCAGAGCACGCTCAATAGATTTTCCAGAGTCAGAAGATCGGTATGTGCATGTGGTTCCACGAACGGCCGGACATCGTTGAGTACTCGAGTCCAATCCAGACCCTCGATCCGTTCGCGAATCTCGGCGCGCCAGTTTTCTGCAGTGACCGCCCCCCGTTTCCAACCGGTCTGGACCAGGGCGTTGTTCAGCAGTCGGAGATTCGGTTCCGGCCACTCGCGATCGGTGAGGTACCACAGGAGATCGAAGAGATCCCGACCCTTGGTCCAGGATCGTTGCAAGACGGCGTGAAGTTTTCCCGCCAGCAGGGACGATCTGTCGTGGTGGTGGAGCCGCAGGGTTTCGTACCGACGGACAAGGGTGGTCTCGAGCTCCGCACCCTGCGGCGGATTCGTGTCGATCTCGAGCTTGATCCGGAGAGCCTCGTCTCGACGGGCCGACAGACCGAGTTCGTGGAGCAGCCCTGGGAACTTGACATATCCGTTGTGGACGGGCGTGCTCGTCCTGAGGCGCAGATCGACTCGGTAATTCTCGGCCTCGAGGCTCGATCTGAGCCGACGGAGGGAGTTGCGAATATCGAATCCGCGCTTCGGATCCTCGAGGGTGAAATCGAGTTCCTCCGAAAATCGCGGCAGGCCATAGAGGAATCGCAGCGCGGTGCCGCCTTGAAAGGCGATGGCCGTCATGGCGCCCGCGCGCTGAAGAGAACCGAGGATTCTCGCCTGGAGGTACTCCCGGGCGATATTCCGCGGGTCGGCCCCGGCCCTCGATCGTTCCTCCACGAGGTTGTGCAGAATATCTTTCACAGGACCTCGATTGCCTCTGCCGATTCTCCGGCTTGGCGAACGACGGCCTCCGTAGCACGCCGCACCTTGCCCCTGCCGAAGATCCTGGAGAGCCGCCCGAGTTTTTCGAGATCGATGCCCTCTTCCAGTTCGAGGCGGAGCTCGCTGAGAAACGCCTCCGATTCCGATCCCTTCTCGAGATACAAAAGGTCGAGCAGGGCCTTTTCGGACTCGGCCACGAATGCCGGCTGGCGGACACCGACCACGATCTCGCGGAAGCCTCGAAAGAGTGATCTCTGGACGTGGCGAAAGACGAATGTGCCGAGTGGCGTCGTGAACTCGCCCGGACGCCCGGTGGTGATACTGGTGGTGACGTGAACAGCCTCCGGAATCAGTCCGTGGAAGCTCAATGCCGACTGGAGGCTGACATACGACGGCCTGACCATCCTGTTGGCGACCACGAATGGGTGGGGTCTGACCTTTCCGTACGGCGGGGCCAGGGCATACAGACCGCGTCGCAGCCGGTGCACGCGGCCCCCGCTGACCCATCGCGAGAGCTGCTTGTGGATATCGGCGGGATCGACCTTTCCACTGAGCAACAGGGAGGTCTCGAAGACCGGCTCGTCCTCGACGATGGCGAGGAGTTCTTCGAATTTCACAGCAATAATTTACCATTATTGGTAACTTGCTGCAATGAAATGTCGAAATTTCAACAAATGCATCGGATCGACCCAGCTCAACCGAACATATGACGGTGGCCGCGGATTGTTACGGTTCTGTCAAAACCTGGGATTCTCAAACGTCCGGCCCGCACCGTCGATACACTTGAAATGAGGGCGACCGGAGGTGTGGCATGGATCCGCAAACGAAATTGCGGTGGGACCCCGCTTTTCTGGGGCCTCTGGACGACGAGTTCGTACCGGTCACCGGGGAAGATCGTTGCTTTGCCGGTGAGGAGACGTACCTTTCGCGGCGGAAGCTCGACGCCCGCGAGAAACTGGTGACTGCGATCCAACCCACCCTCGACCTCGTCCTGGATTCCGACGAGACGAGTGCTCCACATCGCCCCAGTGATCCACAACCCGCGGTTTTTCGATGTCTTCGGTTTCGGCATGTGGTACGTCTACTTTTCTTCCGTGCGGCGCTGGTTCTCACCGACCGCCGGGTGGTCGAGATCATGCTGCGCAAACCGGATCGCGCCGACACCCGCACCTGCTCCTATTCCTGGGGACAGGTGCAGGACCTGAAGTTCAAGCTGGGCACGTTGACCCTCAAACCCGCCGAGGGGCGCACCCAGAAGTGGAAAATCCAGGAGCGGGGCGACCGCAAGCTCCTGAAGCTGCTGGTGCCGAAGATCATCGAACAGCTGGTGCCCGGAGACATCCACGCACCGCGCCCGGTCCCGCTGTGGCACTGTCCGGAGTGCGGCGCAGCGACGCCGAAATGCCCCGACGAATGCTTCGAACTGCGGGACCCGGTTCAAATCGCGGGGTCTGGCGGCGGCGCTCGCCCTCGCCTTTCCCGGTGCGGGTCTGGCGTACGCCGGTCACCCGGTCCTCGCCGCGTCTCGATTTCCTCGGCGAGGGCGTCCTGTTCTCCTCATCGTCGCGGTCTCGTTCCTGTTGGCGCCGGGCCCGAGGCGATGGCGTCCGCGGTCCTCGTCGCGTGTGATGTTCCTCTTCTTCACCAAGCTCGAGAGCGCCCACCTCTCGACGGTCCTCGTCTCGCCGCACCCGTCCGGACCCGAACCGCTCGAAGTGGCGCCGCGCCGCCGTGGTCGGTGCGGTCGCTCAGTCTCGCGCTGATGGCGGTGCCGCCGGTCTTCACCGGAGTGCTCTGGGCGGCGCTCGTCAACATCGTGGATCGCGACCTCGACTTCGCGTCCAACGATCTCGGGTGGAGCGGCGGTCTTGATCCCGATGAGTGGGCTGTTCGGCATTGAACCGAACCAACGCTCGGAGTGGATCCGCGACGACGGCCAGGGGCTCTTCGTGTGGTCGCTGCCAATGGGTCCGGAGGAAACTGAAGACGAGTTCATCTGCGACCGTCTCGGCGAGATGGGAGACCGGACCTCGTCGAACCGACGACCATCGGCGGTTTCGACGGCATCCGGGTGATCGAAGAGAGTGTCAACGAGGAAGGCGAGGCCGTTCTCTGGGTCCGGTGGATGCTCTTCGACCGCCAGTACGAGGACGTCCACGTCCTGGCGGCCTTCACCTACCCCGGAGAGGCCGCGATCCTCGAGGCCGAGGTCGGATCAGCTGGTGCGGCACGCGAGCTGGATCGCCGCGAGCTACTGAGGGGACGGCGCAAGGACCCGCCAGCACCTCCATTGAGGGCATCTGGACGAGTCCGATCTGGTGTACGCCGTAGACGAATCAGGAATCAAGAACCAGGAATGCCGCTTGTCTACCTCAGAGCCGGGGTAGACGGGAAATCAAAATTCAAAATTCAAAATTATCTAGGGTGCGATCGCGACGATCTGCTCCACCAGCGCCTGCCCCTCGGGGGTGTCGGGAATGATCCCCGGCTTGAGCAGTCTCCTGGTCAACTCAACCCAGTTCGGGTCGGCGGCGAAGACCTCGCGGAACATCGGCGCGGCCTGATCGAAACCGCCGGAGGTTGCGAGGGTGACGGCCGCCCAGTACATCACCTCGACATTGCCGGGGAGCAACTCGGCCGCGGTGCCGTACTCGGCCATGGCGAGTTCGAAATTTTCGTGTTCCACTGCGACGTCGCCGGCGTTCATGTGTTCGTACGCGCGGTGGACGGTGAGCAGCCGTTCGAGTTCGTTGATGGGGGTGGGGTGGTCCTCGATCCGCAGCTCGAGGACGCGGTCGGCCCATGAACGGCCGGTCGACTCGGGCTTCACGATCAGCATGGCCGCCGACTGCTGGCCGCGGATGTCGCCGCCGACCGCTTGCGCCGCCGCCAGTGCTGCCATCAGCCGGTCGGCGAGGTCGCCCTCGGCGGATTCGTAGGCCGCGGCCATCGCCGGCACGACCTTGTCGTTGAGCATCATGTTGGCCTGGACAGAGTAGCCCTCTCCGACGTGGTGGCCGGCGGCCTCGATGCACTTTGCACCGGTGTGGGCGGCGACATTGCCGTCGCTGTCGACGAACGCGACCTGCCGCACATCACGGCCCTCGTCAACGAGGAGAAGCGCTTCGAGGGCCTGCTCGGCTGAAAGTCCGCTCTTCATGAGTTCCAAACCGCGCGGACCGTACGCGGGATCGACAAAGCTCTGGGTGGCGATCGCGCCGACCCCGGCCTCGGCCCAGGTGACGATCGACCCAACCGAGAACCAGTGCGACTGAACGGCCACGCCCATCTCGCCGGTCGCCGCGTCGCGGGCGACGATCGAGTAGGTGTGGACGAGGGGCTCGGTCGCTGCAAGGGGCAGGGTGATCGCGATGAGCAACATGGTGAGACCTCGCGAAACATGGGTATGGCCTGATCGAGGCTGCCGTTGGTGGCGAGGGTGACCGCCGCCCAGTACAGGACCTCGACATTGCCGGGCAGCAGCTTGGCGGCGTCGCCGTACTCCATCATGGCGCGCTCGAGATCGTCGAGCTCGACCGCGACGTCGCCGGCGTTCATGTGGTCGTAGGCGCGGTGGACGGTCGAGCAGCCGGCGCAGGTCGGTGATCGGTTCGGCGGATCCTCGACGCGCAAGTCGAGGACCCGGTCGGCCCAGGGCTGGCCGGTGGATTCGGCCCGACGACCAGCATCGCCGCCGACTGACGGCCGCGGATGTCGCCGCCCTCGCCTGCGCCGCCTCGAGCGCGGCCAGCAGCCGATCGGCGAGGTCGCCGTCGGCGGTCTCGTAGGCCGCGGCCATCGCCGGCACCACCGTGTCGTTGTGCATCATGTTGGCCTGGACGCTGTAACCCGTCGCCGACGCGGTGACCGGCGGCGACGATGCACTTGGCGCCGGTGTGGGCGGCGCTGTGGCCTTCGGCGTCGACCATCGCGACCTGGCGCACGTCGGGGTGCGGGTCGACCAGCAGCAGTGCCTTGAGCGCCTCGGGGCGGACTTGCCGGCGCGCATGAGTGCGAGGCCGAGCGGACCGTAGCTCGGCTCGACGAAGGACTGGGTCGCGACCGCGCCGACCCCGGCCTCGGCCCAGGGGACGACGAGCCGACCGAGAACCAGTGCGACTGGACGGCGACGCCGAAGGCGCCGGTGGCCGGATCGCGGGCGACGATCGAGTAGGTGTGGACGAGGCGGCTCGGTGGCTGCCAGCGGCAGCGCGATCGCGATGAGCAACATGGTGAGTGAG
>CAVQSQ010000019.1:0-227786 GCA_963715955.1 Candidatus Sulfomarinibacteraceae bacterium | reverse complement strand
CGCTCGCGAACGAGCCCCACGCCACGACCATCGCGATCGCCCACGCGGCCCGCGCCCCGCGAACGATCAGGCACACCGCGGCCGACAGCAGCGGCAGTGCGATCTGGAGCGCCGGGAGATCGTCGGAGAAGCGCGCGAGGAAATCGGTCACGCGTCTTCCTCCCGCTCGATCTCGCGCAGTTCGTCTTCTTCGATGGTTCCGTAGGCCTCCTTGATGCGGACCACCAGCGCCAGGGCGAGCGAGGTGGTCGCCACCCCGACCACGATGGCGGTGAGCATCAAGACGTGCGGTAACGGGTTGGAGTAGACGGTGATGCCCTCCGCCTCGATCGGCGCCGTGCCGCCCTGGACCTTGCCCATGGCGACGTAGAACATGATGACCGACACCTGGAAGATGTTGAGGCCGATGATCTTCTTGACCAGGTTGTCACGGGAAATCACCACATACAGTCCGGTCATCATCAGGAAGATGACGATCCAGTAGGGGTAGAGTCCGCCCTCAAACATCGCTGCGCCCCCGTCCCGCGAACTGGAAGAAGATGGTGGCCATCACGGCCGCCACGGTGATCCCCACTCCAAGCTCGACGAGGAGGATACCGAGGTGTTGGCCGTGCACGGGCTCGTGGGCCAGCACGCTGTAGTCGAGGAAATTGCCGCCAAGCACGATCGCGTCGATGCCCACCGAGCCGTACAGCAGGAGACCGAAGGCGACCAGGAACTCGAGCACCCGCGGCGGAAAGACCCTTTTCGCCGGCTCGAGCCCGAACATCAGGGCGTAGAGGATGATCGCGGCGCCGAAGATGACGCCGGCCTGAAAGCCGCCGCCCGGGCCGTAGTCGCCGTGAAACTGCACGTACAGTGCGAACAGCATGATCAGGGGGATCAGCAGCTTCGACAGGGCGCGGAGGATGACGTGGCGGATCATGGGCCGTCGTTCTCCGCCGCCGCGTCGTCCCGGTGGCGCCACCGGTAATAGGTCCGCCCGCCGCCGAGCAACAGCAACACCCCGACACAGGCGGTGAAGATCACCGTCGTTTCGCCCCAGGTGTCGTAGCCCCGGTAGGAGGCGAGAATCGCCGTGACCATGTTGGGCACCCCGATCTCGGTGTCCGTGTCCTCGATGTAATGGTCGGCGACGTGGTGGTGGATCGGCGCTGCCGGATCTCCGTAGCGCGGCATGTCGAATGTCGCGTAGACGAGGGCCGCCCCGGTCAAGACCACAGCAATCAGCGCCATGGGCTGCGGGCGCTGATACAGCGCGCTCTCCTTGCTGGTCGTCAACGACAGGGTGGCCAGCATGAGGATGGTGGAGATGCCGGCTCCGACCGCCGCCTCGGTGAAGGCGACGTCCACCGCATCCATCACGGTGAACAGAGAGGCCGACAGGAGGCTGAAAATGCCCATCAACATCACGGCCGCGAAGAGGTCGCGCAGCCTGATGACGGCGATCGCGATCACGGCCAGAAATGTGAAGAGAACGATGTGGATGACGTCAATCATCGTCGCCCTCCCGCACCAGGTCACGCCCGAGCATGGGCTGGAGTCCGCGCATGAAGGCAGCTTTGGCCAGTGCGTGGCTCGCGAGCGGACTCGTGATGGCGAGGAACAGGAGCAGCATGACCAGTTTGGCGGTGACCAGAGACCACCCGGCTGTGAACATGAGCCCGATCAGGATCAGCCACGCGCCCATGGTGTCGGTGATGCCGGCGGCGTGGATCCGGGTGTAGAAATCAGGCAACCGCAGAAGGCCGACGCCTCCGATCAGCACGAAAACAGAACCGGCGCCGACAAACACCCAGCTCGCAACCTCGGCGAACATCCCCCCGGTCACGCCGAAGTCTCCTCGTCGTCTTCCATCCCGGCGAGGTCGCCGAAGCGGGTGAACTTCATGACCGCGATGGTGCCGATGAAGTTCATCAGCGCGTAGACCAGGGCGAGATCGAGGAACTCGGGGCGGCCGGCGAGAAAACCGTGGACCGCGATCAGCAACACGGTCTTGGTGCCGAAGCTGTTGACTGCGAGAATCCGGTCGAACACCGTGGGTCCGGCAATGGACCGCACCAGGGTCATGGCCATGCACACCAACAGGGCCGCAGTGGCCGCACCGAACACGGACATCATCCGCCGAGGCCTTCCAGCCACGTCACCCGGCGATCCATTTCTCCTGTGGCGAGGTCCTCGGCCACCTCCTCGGCGATGGCGTGCACCGTGATGGCGCGCCCGTGCACCCAGATCGAAACCGTCCCCGGGGTGAGGGTGATCGAATTGGCGTAGATCACGCGACCGAGGTCTGTGCGCTGGGTGGTGGCCGCGTCGAAGACCTTGGGGCTCACATCCACCGGACCGAAACTCACCACCCGTTTCGCCACATCGACGTTGGACTTGAAGATCTCCTTGGCGAGCCACGGCGTGTAGAGCAGAGCGCGCGGTATGAGATGGACCGGAACCCCCTCTTCGTCTACGATCCCCATCCGCCAACTCAACCACACCACCAACAGGCACGAGCCGACTCCGAACGAAATGATCAG
Organism: Candidatus Sulfomarinibacteraceae bacterium; assembly: GCA_963715955.1. Taxonomy (GTDB): domain Bacteria; phylum Acidobacteriota; class Thermoanaerobaculia; order Thermoanaerobaculales; family Sulfomarinibacteraceae; genus Sulfomarinibacter. The sequence continues at coordinate 225,258 of CAVQSQ010000019.1, read as the reverse complement.
GGGGGTGTAGTGGCCCGAGTTGAGGAGCCACACGCTCATCAGGATGATGAAGAGGGAGAACGCAGATTTCACGGGAACACCCCGCGACATTCCAGGCTGGAACTCGGCCTCAACACCGTTCCCCCTCCTTGAAACCCGCGCTGCTACCCGAGCCGGCGCGGCAATCGGCATCCCGTCGACGGGCCACAGAATAACCGATTCCACCGTCGTTTGCAGAGCCGGCCACTTCTCCCCGGCTGTCGACTGCGGCAGTCAGACAGCGATACACTCGAGAGGCATGAAAAAGCGCGTGCGCCGCGTTGCGGAGATCGCGCGACGGATCGGGAGCGACGGCGTCCAGGAGCGATTCTCAAACAAGGCGCGGGCCGCACTCCTCGAGCACCACCGCGCCGGCGGCGGCGCCGTCGAGGACCTCGCACCTGTCCTCGCCGAGATCCTCTCCCGCCCCGATTGGATCGACGACCCGGTGCTGCGCCGCCTCCTGCGCAAGCCTCTGATCGACATCGCGTACACCTATCTCTCCGAGGAAACCGACGCACGAGATCGACCGCTCAACCCGGTGGCCGGATTCCATCTCGGCAACGGCGCCACCGTGTCCCGGGCCAACGTGAACTTCGCCGCCAACACCTCGAGGCGGGGCCTCGAGGGATCGTGCGGATTGATGGTCAACTACGTGTACGCCGAGGGTGCGTTGGCGCCTCTCGGTCGCGCCTTCCGTTCGCTGCTGCCGTGGGGCCGCAGCCATCGATCCTGAATCGCCTCGAGCACTCGGCGATCCTGCTTTTCTCCGCGCCGGCATGGTGGTAATATCTGAAGTCATGATGAGAATAACCCTTTCTCTGCTTTGTCTTTTTTGTCTAATCAACGCACCGTGGGTGGCCGCCCAGGACCTGGCCTTTGTCTTCACCGACCTCGGTCGCGCCGAAGACGTGAGCAGCCAGGCCAACGCGATCAATGCCGGCGGCGTCGTAGTGGGCGCGATCATGTTCAACTCCGGCGGCACGGCCCGCCGGCGGGCCTTCTATTATTCCGGCGGCGTCCGGCATTTCGACTTCGACGGGAACGGCAGTTCGACCATGAGAAGCGAAGCTGCGGCCGTCAACGCCGCCGGTTGCGCAGTGGGATGGACCCAGGCGGCCGACCTCGCTCCGATCTACATCGCCACATGGAAGGCCGCCGATACGTGTCCATTCAACGACAGCATCAGCTACTCGGGTCTTGGAGGTCTTTCGACCTCCGGCCGGGGCATCAATGCCGATCACCTCGTGGTCGGATCCTCTGAAACAGAGAGTGCCGGTGAGTACCACGCATTTTCGAAGACCCTCGGCGTCACAGACACAACCGACCTTGGTGTGCTGACCGGCGGTTGGGGCAGCGTCGCTTTGGCCATCAATGACAATGGAGTCGCGGTGGGCTCGTCCTCTTCGTCCACGCTCGATCAGACTGCCACCCGCTGGGACGGCGGGGTCCCGACGGAACTCGGCGCCTTTCCGGGATCCCCGGTCGGCACTCAAAGCTGCGCCTATGCGATCAACGACCTCCCCATCCCGCAGATCGTCGGCTGGAGCTTTGGCTCCGCGGCAGGCGGTCAGCAGCACGCCTGCATCTGGCAGGACGGGACCATGGTGGATCTCGGCACGCTGACCGGAGGCACCTGGAGTGAAGCCTTCGATGTCAACGACTCTGGCGACGTGGTGGGGTGGGCCCGAACTGCCGACTTCTACGTCCACGCCGTCTTGTGGATCAATGATCAGATCATTGATCTCAACACCGTCGAGGGCATCCCCGCAGGTTGGGTCCTCGCCGAGGCGCGAGGCATCAACAACGCCGGCCAGATCGTCGGCCGCGGTGTCTTCGGCGGCTTTGACCGTGCCTTCCTGCTGACCCCGATCCTCTTCAACGACGGTTTCGAGGACGGCACTCTCGACGGTTGGGACAGCGTCGTCCGCTGAAGCCCCGGCCTCACAGGCGAGAGTCAGGGTGTCGAACCGGACCAGGCCGATGGGTCGCCGGATTCGAAACCGTCCTCGAACACGTCCGTGTCCAGGAGTGCGGTGGCGGTTTCTTCGCAGGAACCCGGGGACGTGACGATCACCCAGTACCACCGCGGCGTTGAAGGGAACGGGACGTCGATGGTCGGCGTCGTTTCACCCGTGCTCCACTGGTAGCCGGTGAAGCTCCCACTGACGGACAAGGTCACCTCGTCGCCCCACCTGCTCTCGATGACCGGCTGGGCGCAGCCGCCGTTGGAAGTCGTCGCCATGACCGGGCCGTTGCCGTCGCTGACGACGAGGTTGAGGTTGTTGGCATGCGGATCGGTGAACGACCCGACGGCGAAATCGTAGGGAGTGTCCGGATCCAAACCTGCCACCGGGAACTGGGTCGTCGTCTTGTCCGGGGTCCAGTCGACCAGGGTCCACGACCCCGCTCCGGCGGGGGAGACATAGAGGTTGTACCCACCCGGCGCGGCATAGCTCGCAGGATCCCAGCTCAACCACACCGAGTGATCGGATACGTTCGTCACAACGACGTTCTCCGGCGCCACGGTCTGAGTGGCGGCCCAGGTGGCCCCGAATTTCTGGTTGAGGAATGCGATCAGGGAGGGGTCCTCGGTGTAGACACCGTTGTAGTCGATATGACCGGAGCCGTTGTAGATGTTGAGGTTCATCAGATTCGCCGGGACCTCGCCGACGAACTTGTTCGAGATCATCCAGAGATACTGGAGGCTCGTCATATCGCCGAGCTCTGCCGGAATGGGGCCGCTCAGCTGGTTTCGGTTGAGGAACATGGACTGCACGCCGGTCAACCTGCCGATTTCCGCCGGGATCGAACCCGTCAGCTGGTTGTCGCTGAGACTGAGCCATACGAGATTCGAGAGATCGCCGAGCTCCGGCGGGATCGATCCCGTCAGCAGATTCCAACCGACCGAGAGCCTCGTGAGGTTCGAAAGACCGCCCAGCGACGCCGGAATCGGCCCGGTCAGTTGATTCGTTTCAAGCGAGAGCGTCCTGAGGCTCGAGAGACCTCCCAGCGATGCCGGGATCGAGCCGGTGAGTTCGTTGCTGTACATCTTGAGCTCCAGGAGAAACGTGAGATTGCCGAGTTCGGGTGGGATCGAACCCGTCAATTGATTGTTGTAGAGAAAGAGGTTTTCGAGATCTGTGAGGTTGCCGAGCGACGCCGGGATCGATCCCGTCAGCTGGTTGTTTGAGAGCCAGAGGTTTTCCAGGTTTGACAGGTTGCCGAGGGATGCCGGGATCGATCCCGTCAATTCGTTGTTGCCGAGGTTGACAAAACGAAGATATGGCGGACTCCCCAACGAAGCTGGAATCGACCCTGTCAGCTCGTTGCTGCTGAGATCGAGCCACTGCAGGGTCGAAATGTTGCCGAGTTCCGTCGGAATCGATCCGGTCAGGCCACTATCGTCGAGGATGAGGTGGGTCAGACTCGAGAAGCCGCCCCACGATGCCGGAATCGAGCCCGTGAGATAGTTATCGGTGAGATTGAGGTATTGCAGGCCGGTGAGATCGGAGAGCGAAGCGGGCAGGGGGCCGACCAGATAGCTGTAATGAAGATCGATCCGCGTGACCGTGGTCCCTTCGCTGTTACAGGTCACTCGTTCCCAATTGCATTCGGTGCCGGGGTCGCCGAGCCATCCGACGTTGTGGGTCCAGTTGATGCCGCCCGTGCTGTTGTAGAGATCGATCAGCGCGTTTCGTTCCGCGGTCGGGACAGCCGCCGAGACCGGGGCTGTTCCTGCGAGCACGACCACCGCCACTGTCAAGAAAACCCACGCCGACTGCTGCTTCAACGACATCATCTCTCCCCTTCCTTTACCGAAATAGACACTCTGGGCTGACCTCGTGTTGATGAACTGCACAGAATTGGCCGACCCCGCGTGTCGCGCCACGCGGGTGATCGCCATCATCCGATTATATACCTTCGGAATCGTTCTTAAGTATCGCTAATATGAACATTCTCTCAATATTGCAATCCCAAATGATCCCGCAGAATGTCGACTCGGGAATCGCGAGCGTGAACGCGGGTTCTTCGGACGATCAGCCCGTCAGTCGTCCAACCACGGGAGACGATCGAGGTCGACGTTGCCGCCCGAGATGATCAGTCCGACCCGGCGGCCGGCGAAGGTGTCGGGGTGTTCGAGGACGGCGGCCAGCGGTACCGCGCCCGAGGGTTCGACCACGATCTTCATGCGTTCCCACAGCAGTCGCATCGCACGGACGATGCTCGCCTCGCTGACCGTGAGGATGCCCTCGATCCGTTCCGACAGGATGCGGAATGTGCGGTCCGAGAGCGAGGTCAAGAGACCGTCGGCGATGGTTGTCGGCTTGACCGACGGGTGGATCCGGCCGTCGCGCAGGGAGCGGTAGGCGTCATCCGCGCCCGAGGGTTCGGCGCCCCAGACCTCAATATCCGGTCGTGAGGCCGCGACCGCGATCGCGGTCCCCGACATCAGACCGCCGCCGCCGACCGGCGCCATGACGATATCGAGATCGGGGACGTCGGTGATCAACTCCAGCGCCGCCGTCCCCTGCCCGGCGATGACCATCGGGTTGTCGTAGGCGTGGATGAAGGTGGCGCCGGTGCGCGCCACCACCGCCTCGAGGGTCGTCTCGCGCGCCTCGAGGGTCGGTTCGCACTCGGTGATCTCGGCGCCGTAGCCGGCCACCGCCGCCTTCTTGACCGGCGGCGCGGTTCGCGGCATCACCACGTGGGCGCGGATGCCCCGGCTCGCCGCCGCAAAGGCAAGCGCCGCTGCGTGGTTGCCGGAGGAGTGGGTCGCCACCCCGCGCCGGGCGGCCTCCTCGTCGAGGCTCTGCACCGCGTTGGTCGCGCCCCGCGCCTTGAACGCGCCCACCTTCTGCAGGTTTTCGCACTTGAAGTAAAGGTGCGCGCCGGCGATGCCGTTGATCGCCGTCGACGACATGACCGGCGTCCGGTGGACGCGGCCTCGGATGCGCTCCGCCGCAGCGAGAACGTCCTCGAAGGTGGGGTCGTTGTTCATGCCGAGCATCGTAGCTCAGTGGCTGGAATGGGAGGAAGGGAAGGGAGAGGAAAGGGAGAAAGGGGAAAGGGAAAGGGGGAAAGGGACCGTCGCAATTTCGGATTTCGGATTTCGGATTTCGGATTTTCGGACACCTTGTCCGCGCTCCATCGCAACGAGACCCGACAAGGAGTCGGGCACATTCGATTCAGGTCAATTTTCAGAGGTGGGTGAAAGTCAAATCCGAAATCCGAGAATCCGATATTCACCTTGCTCCCTGCTCCCCTTGTGGGGCGGCGGTCCCGGCTGCCGGGCGGGTGGGCTCGTTCACCGGACGTGCCGTCTCTGATGATTTTGCGATCGCCTTTTCTCGACACGAGCGAGTGTTTCGGGCGCCAACATCGTCAGAGGGGGCACTCTCGGGCAACAGCGGTCAGAGAATCGGGATGTTCACGTCGGAGGCAAGACATTCAACCCTCCTGTCATCCCGACCGAGGGAGAGAATCGACCGAGTGGAGGGATCCCTCCGCTCCGGCCCTCCGGGCCTTCGGTCGGGATGACAGGAAAGAAAGGTCGCTCGTCCGGGCGGCCAATGATTCTCGCCAAAACGGCCCGAGCATGATAGGTAGCGTTTTTCCTCTGCTCCTCTGCCGAATCTAATTCAGGATCACCGTCTCCCGCAGTGTGTACGGCCCGCCGTGGGCATCGTCACGGTAGATTTCCACCTTGATTTCATCGGCGCCGACGAACACCTTGAAGAACGACGACCTGGTCTGTTGCCGACCCTCGATCTGGCGTTCGTACCACCGATCGCGAGCGGTGGGGTCGCTGCCGTACTCGTCGTAGAACTGGGCCAGGGTCTGGGTGACAGGTTGGTCCTCCAGCCCGAGGTATTTGAACCAGTAGTCGATGTGGTAGGGATCGTCCCGGTAGAGCTGTTTGATCGAGTTCGATTCGCCGACGCCCATCGCTCGCCCGTCTTCGATCGCGCGATCGATCGCCGCATACATCTGGTCGGCGTAGGACTTCTCTTCAAGGCCCCTCGCGTGCCCCGCGTCGATCTGCCACAGACCGTTGATCTTGGCGTACGAGGTGTTGTGGGTGTGGCCGCAGACGTAGGCATCCACGCCGTGCCGCATCATCACCTGGTAAAAGGCGAATGCGCTCTCCGGATTCTCGTCGAGCGAGTCTCCCTGGTGGCGGATCCGGCCGTTGTCCATGTCGGGCATGGGGATCAGAGGTTCGTGGCCGAATACGAAGATGTGTTTCTTGCCGGTCGCCGCGAGGTCGGCTTCCAACCACTCCAGAAGCTCCGGCACCATGTCGCCTTCGATTCCCCAGTCGTTGACCCCGTCGAAGTACTGATTGAGAACGACGAAATGGGTGTCGGCCCAGTCGAATGAAAAGGTGGTCGCTTCGCAACCCTTCGGTCCTCGATTGACGACGTTGGGCAAGGTCATGCTGTAGGCGCGGAGGTATTTCATGCTCGAGGGTGACTCGGGATCGTGGTTGCCGAGCACCGGGTACCACGGGTACTTTTCACCGATCGTCTCGTCGATCATGTCGCGAACGGCAGACGGAGGATCGACGTCGAGGTCCCCCGGACTGATCATGAACGAGCCCGCTCCGACCGCCTTGACCGCCTCACAGGCGCCGGAGAAGTTCTTCGACCACTCGCCGTCGGCGGCGAAGTTCCGCATGTCGGCGGCGACGATGAAGATCAGTTCGTCAACGGATTCCTCGGCTGCAACCGCCGGTGGCGTACCCGCCAGAACCGCGCACAGGACGAAGACCACAGCTCCAGGACTTTTCATCGAATCAGTCCTCCACCGGAATCTCGTAGTAACCCTTGCCGGCATCGAGGTTTTCCTGCCGCTGTCGCGAAATGTCGCTCACCTTGTCAGGCCACGAAGTGACGCCGTTGACCAATTCCGAGGCGCGCAGCTCGAAGGGCTCCCAAACCCTCCGACCATGGGTGTCGATCAGTTGGAAGACCATTCGCGGATCATCGCCCATGAAGAACTCCACCAGCCCGAAGTTGCTGCCCTGGAAGTAGACCGGCCAGATCCGCCGCTCCGGCCGCCGCTCGAGCCAACTGTCGGGGATGACCTGCGCCAGCGGCGAGCTCACCATGTCGTAGAGATCGTAGCCGCCCTTTTCGGACCACGGGATGACGTTGAGCTCACCGATGTGGGTGTCACCCGACATCAGGACGACGCCGGAGATCTCCTCGTCTCGAATGAAATCGAAGAGCCGGTTGCGCTCGTGGAGAAAGGCGGCCCAGGAGTCTCCTCCCTCTCCCTTGCTCGTGCTCCAACCGCTGCCCGAGACCAGCACCTTGAAAACTGCCGTGCTCGCCGCCAGTTCGCTCTTCAACCACTCGAACTGTGCAGCCCCGAGCATGGTCTTGTCCGGTGTGTCGGGATCCTCATCCGGGTCGCGGTACCAGCGGCCGTCGAGGAACAAGAAGTCCACCTTGCCCCAGGTGTAGGTGTAGAAGATGCCCTTGACGTCGGGCAGACCGTACGAGGGGTTCGCCCAGTACTCGAGAAAGACCTCGTAGGCCCCCTCCTTGATCGGGTTGGTGCGGTCGTGGTTGTTGAGCCCGTAATCGTGGTCGTCCCAGACGGCGAGTTGCGACGTGTTGTGAAGGATCGGCTGCAGTGCGGGGACATCGCGCTGCCGCCGGTACTCCTCGCGGATGATGTCGGGGTCGAGGGCGTCGGAGTAGACGTTGTCGCCGATCCACAACATGATGTCCGGCTCGTAGTGCTCGACCCACGGCCAGATCGGCTGGATGCGGTCATCCTGCCACTTGGGGCACGAACCGAAGACGATTCGCAGGTCCGCATCGGAGCCCGGCAGCGGCGCCGTCTCGAATCGGAAGGGCTTGAGCATCTTGAGGTAGCGGTCGGGGATCCCGTCGGTGGTCAGCCTGTAGAAGTACTCGGTGGCCGGTTCGAGATCGGAGATGGTGACGACCTCGGTGTAGTCGTTGGATTTGAGCGCCGTCACCGGCGCGGTCTCCGCATAGGGAGCGAAATCCGGGCCCTCGGCGTACTGGATGGTGACCGGGAATTCGCCACTTGTCCTGATCCAGATTTTGACCTCTGTCGGACCCACAGCGCCGACCATCGGCCCCTGCATGAGGCGCGGGTAGCCGGTGTGCGATGGCTTGGCGGCGAAAACGGCCGTGGCGCACACCACGAAAAAAACGGTCCAGACGACGGCGATCCGATGCAGATTCTTGGAATTCACGACTCCTCCTTCTCTCAGAAGATCCAGGACATCTTTGTGAATACGGTGTCACCCTGTTCCGAAGGTCGGCCGAACTCGGACGTTCCCCGCTGATAGGCGAGCTGCAGCGAACCGAATGGCGGGCGGAAGCGCCACACCCCGAGAAGCTGGATATTCTCCTTCTCGATCGCCGAGTTGGTCTGCACGAAAAGCGTGACGAACAGATTGTTGGTGAAGTAGTAATTGGTGCGAAAAACGTGGATCCAGGTGCTCTCGCCTTCCGGGTCGGGTTCGAGATCGAGCCAGGTCGCCTCGTACTGGAATCCCCAGGCGCTCGAGATCCTGAACTCCGCCTCGAGGGTGGCCAGCGTGAGATCGCTGTCGTAGTTGGTGCCGGTGCCGACCTCGAGAAACGCCGATCTCCCCTGGCGGTTGTCGTATCCGACCTGGAAGCTCGTCAGCGAGTTGTGGAACTCCTTTTCGAAGAGCTCGTAGCTGTCGACATGAGACAATTCGACCTGCCAACCGCTGGTCATGACCAACTCGATATCGGCATCCAACTCCCAACTTCTCAGAACCCCCTCCTGGCTCCAGTAGCGGTTGTAGTTGACCTTCCCTTCCAGGTTTTCAAAGGCACTGTCTTGAAACCAGATTCGGTGTCTGACGTTGGTGTCAAACTCCCGTCGGTCATCGTCTCTGAGGAATCCGATGACATTGACGTTGTCACGAAGGCCCTCGTCGAGCGAGGTGTACCTGATATGGAAGTGGCTGTTCGCCGAGTCGAAGGACGGTCGCAGAAACCACCCCAGCGCGCCGTCGTCGGTCGGTCCGTGGGAACGCAGAAACTGGCCGGTCATGCCCAGGGTCTCGGTGAAGAACAACGTCATGTCCGCGCCGATCGAGCCGGCATCGACGCCGTCGACTCTTCGATTGGCGGCGAGGAGGCCGATATTCGAGGGCCCGAACACGCCGCGTTGAGCCCGAAAGACGGTGTAGTCGGCGTCGGCGACGGTTTCTTGCCCATCGGCCTCGACCGCGACATCGGCTCGGGTGGCGATGGCGGCGACGTCGAACCCCCCGAGCGCGCCCACCACCTTCCCTCCGGCCACGATGTCGCCGATCCGACGACTGTAGAACTGGTTGATCCGCTGGTCGAAGACCTCCAGTCCCTCGAGAAAGAAAGGACGCTTCTCGGGGACCCGAAGCTCGAACCGGGTCAGATTGATCTCCTCCACATCCGCTTCGATGAGAGCAAAGTCCGGGTTGATGGTCAGGTCTGCGCTGAGATCGCTCTTGATGCGAAACCTGAGATCGCCGCCGAACCTGGTGTCGACGCCACCGCCCTTTTCGACCGCGACAAGGCCGTAGGGGATGACGGCGAATTTCTTGAGGTCTGCCGTACGGGCGTCGAGGCCCTCGAGAAGGCCGAATGCCGAGACCCGCCAGATCGATTCGCCGGGGCCCGACCACACCGCGGTCTCGAGACGGCGGGGGACCCTTCGGTGGAAGTTGATGCCCCAGGTCACGGCCTCGCCGCTTTCGAACCGGAGCATTCGAAACGGAATCTCGAACTCGGCGGACCAGCCGTCCGCAGTCCGGCTCGCCGCACTCGTCCAGGTCCCGTCCCACCGGTTGTCGACGATGCGACCGTTGTCCGCGATCTTACCGTCGCTCTGCACGCCGAGGAGATTGGTGGCGAAGGTGTAGCCCGTCCGGCCGTCGTGCAGGGTGTCGAGCAGGACCGTTACCGAGTCATCCCTTTGCAGATCCCCGTCACGCGACGTCACGGCCGCAGCAATCTTCGAAGGCTCGGGGTCGAACGACCGGATGGCCACATACAGTCCCTCGCCGCTCGAACCGACCATGACCACGGTACGGAAGGGCGAGACGGCGCCAAACTCGGGCTCGAACTGGACGAATCCCTCGGTGACGGAAGCAGCCGCCCACTCTTCGTCATCGATGACCCCGTCGATGACCGGGGCGGCGGCGAGTCTGGGGGCTTCCACCTTTTTGTCTTCTGCACCGGCGGCCACGGTCGTCAGCAGGCCCGCCATCACCGCCGCAGAACCCGCGACCCGAAATGTTGTCCCCACCCAGACATGCCTTCCGTCATAAATTCCCGAGAAATGCGATGGCGCGTGCGGCGGCTGTGTCGGCGTCGGGCAACGGCATGAACTCCCCCGAGACGAATCCCCGGTACCCGATGCCTTCGAGGTCATCCAGAATGGTCCCGAAATCCAGGTGCCCGGCACCCGGGTACCAGCGGTTGGAGTCGGCCACGTGGAAGTGGAAGATCCGATCGCCGCAGGTCTGGATGCTCTCTCCGATATCGGGCTCCTCGATGTTCATGTGGAAGGTGTCGAGCAACAGACCGAAGTTCTCCTTGCCGACGTCCTCGATGAGATCCAGGCCCTCGGCCGCAGTGTGAATGAGATCGGTCTCGTAGCGGTTCATGGGCTCCAGGGCGAAGCGCACGCCAGTGCCCTCGGCGGCCTCCGCGCACTGTTGGATGGCCTCGACCAGGTAGGCCATCGATTGCTCATGAGTCTGTCCTTCGGGGGTGATGCCGCGGATCAGACCGAGGATGACGATGGCATTGAGACGTGCCGCCAGCGGTATGTGAGTCGTGATACGCTCGATCGCCGCTGCGCGCACCGCCGGGTCGTCGCTGGTGAACGACAGACCCTCCTCACCCCAGGCCTGGCCGGTGCCGATGGCCGGAACCACGAGACCGTGTTGGGAGACGACGCGTTCGAGCTGGCCGGCGTTCACCAGTCTTGGATCCCGCACGGCCAGTTCGACACCGTCATAACCCCAGGACGCGATCTTGGCGACGTTCGCCTCGAAGTCGCCCTTGAAGGCCACCGCCTGGAAGGCGGCGGCGTGGGTCGACAGCACGACGCTCAGTTGCATGCTCAGTACTGACCGATCTGCGGCAGCTGGTAGACCGGCTTCCAACCTTCGCTCAACGGCTCGCGCAGATAGGGCTCCATGTCGGCGGCGGTGCGCAGAGTCACCTCTTCCACCGGAGGAACCGTTCCCGCCGGGAAGGCCTCGAGGATCTGATCGTTGAGGAGGGTCAGGTACTTCAGAATCGCAGCGACCGGGCGTTTGGCCTTTTCGGCCGAACCGTGGGTCGCCTTGCCGACAACGCCTTCGGGGGTGGCTGCGATCTCGATCGCGAAGTGGCCCTCGCCCTCCGACCAGCGGCTCGGCCGGCTGAAGGGATCGACCGACTTGTCGAAGTGACCGTCCGGCAGATAGCCCTTGCCCTCGGTGTCGACGGCGTACTTCATGTCCACCATGTCGGGGTGGAGCAACAGGCCGAGCGACGTTTCCGATTCGTCGGCGTGGACGAAGTTGGTGTCCATCTTGCCGCCCTTGGGGCCGGTGCGGAAAAACTCGCGGACCGCACGGTGCCAGTCGATGACGCGGAAGATGCCCGGCAGCTGGTAGCGTTTCTGAAACTGCTGGATGGCCGACTCGAGCATCCACAGATGGCCGTGGTTGTTGATCAGCACCTGTTTGCGGAAACCGTCGTTCCACAGGCCCAGCATGACGTCCATGAGCAGCTCACGGGCGACGTTTTCGCGCACGATCACCGTGCCCGGCATGCCGAGATGGTGGTACGGGTGCGAACCGTAGTTGAGCGGCGGCAGGGCGAGGCTGCACGCGGCGCCGCGCTTGGCGGTGAAACGGCGCAGACCCTCGAGGATCTGGCTCACATAGAGCGTGTCCGAGGCGCTCGGAAGGTGGCGGCCGTGCAGCTCGGTACATCCGATCGGGATGAAAACGATGTCGTTCTTGCGCCTTTCGGCTTCCACCTGGTGGCGGACCGTCGTCTGGATGTAGGAGCCCGACTTTCCCCACTCACAGGGCGAAGGAACCCCGTACTCGGCCAGCATGGCGTCGATCTCGGCGTCGCTGGCATCCCACACTTCCTTTTTGCACCGTCCCACCGTGTTGTCTTCGAAAAACAGATCCGGCTGATCGGTGGCCAACAGCCCCGGATCTTCTGGAGAAACTGGCATCTTGAGCTCCCTTATCGTGTTGTTCCGACTTCCGGTGACACGGTCTCGCCCGTGCCGAGGTCGGAGGTTGGGTTGAGGATTTCGGAGACCGTGACCGGCCTCCCCTGTTGAATTGACTTCCGTCCCGCGAGGGCCACCGCCAGCGTCGTCAGACCGTCGTCGGCGCCCACCGGCAGATCGCGGTTCTCCCTCACGCAGTCCACAAATGCCTGCAGCATGGTGACGAAGGCATCCCCCATCCGCTCCGGCGTGGTGAACACCGCATCGTGGTGCACACCCGAACGGTCGAGCAGCCGAACCGGGGTCCGACGGAGGCGGCCGATCTGGACCGCCCCCTCCTCGCCGATGACCTCGCCACGCAGGTCGTGCCCGTAGCGGGTGGTGCGGCTCGCCGTCAAAGTGCCCATCGCACCGCCGGCAAAAAGAACCGTCACGACCGCGTTGTCGACGTCGCCCACCGAGCCCACCGCTTCGTCGACCAGGGCACCGCCCTCGCCGAACACGCGCATCACTTCGTCGTCCATCAGCCATCGGCCGAGATAGATGTCGTGGTACATGGAGTCGAGAATCAGGCCTCCGCTCACGAGGAGATCTGCGAACTCAGGGGGCGGCGGGTCCATGTCCCCGCTGACTGCGCGATAGATCAACGGCCGCCCGATGGTGCCGGAGTCGATGATCTGTTTCGCCTCCGTATAGCCCGCATCGAAACGGCGGACGTGGCCCAGCATCAGCTTGACACCGGCCGATTGCGCCGACCGGGCGGCTCGCCGGCAGCCCTCGAGATCGAGGGCCAGCGGCTTTTCACACAGAACGTGCAACCCGGCCGCCGCGCAGCCCTCGACATTGTCGACGTGGGCGGACGTGCTGCTCGAAATCACCACTGCGTCGAGCCGTTCGGCTTCGAGGAGGTGGTCGACCTTCTCGTAGATCGACACGGCGCCGCAGTGCCGGCGGACCTCGTCGGCCCGCGCGGCACTGGACGTCGTGACCGCGACGAGGCGCGCGCCGTGCACGCGGTGGGCAAGGTTCTCGGCGTGGGTCAGACCCATCCGACCCACACCGACCACTGCGACACGCAAGTCATCCATCGTCGATCGGTCTCTCATCATGCGGTCCTCAGTTCGGGTGCACCATGATCTTGCCGTCCGTGCGCTCCACCGACTTGGCGATCGCTTCCACGGTCTGGGCGAGGTCGTAGTGCGCGGTTACGATCGGACTCAGATCGAGACGCCCCGACGCGACCAGTCGAATCACGTTGGGGAAATTCTCGTGGCCCGAGTGACCCTGGGCGCCGAAGGCCTGAGCGCGGCGAACCTGGAACGCCTCCAGGTACATGGGAACGCGCTGCGCCGCCCGTCCGATCTGGACGATCTTCGAGTTGATGGCCAGCGCCTTCTCCATCTCCGGGATGGCGTGCTCGGGCACGCCCGCCGCCTCGACGTGGAAGTCAAAGCCCTCGCCCTTGCTGTGCTCCATCAGTACGTCACCGATCGAGACCTTTCGTGGGTCGTAGACGAAGTCGGCGCCGACCGCCTTGGCCAGCTCCATCCGTTTCGGTGAGACCTCGAACGCGACGATCATCCCCGCACCCCCGGCCTTGGCGAGGCCGATGGCTGCGAGGCCGATCGGCCCGGCGCCGACCACGTTGACGAAGTGACCGGGTTTGAAACCGCCGGCCCTGGTGAACATGGCGTTGTAGGCGACACACGACGGCTCGGTCAGAGCGCCCACGGTGTACGCCATTTCCTCACTGCCGAAACGTTCGGCTATGGCGTCGATCTTCCAACAGAACTTTTCATCGACCGCGATGAAGTTGGCGAACGCACCGGGGATCGTGAAGCCGATCTCCTCGAGGTTCGTGCAGTGGTTGGGGTAGCCGTTGCGGCAAGGGGTACAGCGCCCGCACCAGATCATTTCCTCGACCGTGACCATGTCACCGGCGGCCAACATCGTGACCTCGGGACCGACCTCGACAACCTTACCGGAAAACTCGTGACCGAGAATGGTCGGAAAACGGGTCAATCCCGGGTACAGAATGTAGTTGTCCTTGTCCGTTTCATAGAAGTGCATATCCGATCCGCACACACCGCAGGCCTGGATCTGTACCAGCACCTCTTTCGGCCCCGGCTTCGGGTCCGGCCAGTCGCGCACCGAAAGCGTCGGGTTGTGCCAGATGGCGTTGCCGGTTATGGCCTTCCCGGTCTTCTTCTCCCAATCCGAAACCTTGTAGTCCGGTTTCGGTTCCCACTTCGCATCCAATACCATCCCTTTCATGATCTGATCCTCCTTTGATTACTCATGACACCGCCGTTCATCGGCGCTGTCAGTAGGTCCCTCTATTCACTGCGGCGATAAGACTCCTTTGTAATATTTTTCTTTGAGGCCGACGATCTCCTCGTACGATCTGCGGATCGGCCCGGGGGTCTCGACCTTCAAACTCGTGGTCGCGGCCGACCAGAGGATCGCTTCCTCGGGCGGTTGTTCGAGTCGCGCCGCCACGTAGGAACCGACACAGGTGTCGCCACGGCCGCTGCGCCCGTCCATGGATCGAGCGTGGAAGTCGGCCTCGAAAAAGTCCCCATCGGCAAACACGACGATTCCATCGCGGTGGGTTATGACGATCTCGCGTGGTCCCTGCGCCGCAAGGGTCAGGGCCGCCACCTTCATGTCGGCCTTCCCGGTCAGGGCCTCGGCCTCGACGACGTCGGCCTTGAGGATGTCGACCAGGGCCAGCACTTCTTCCTGTTCGGGCCAGGCGACGTGTTCGAGCCGGCCGTCCGGTCTGCGGACGCGGATGAACCCTTGAGCGTCCGCGCTGATCAAGGCGTCTTTCTTGCGAAGCTCCCGAATCGTCTCGATCGGCACTTCGCCGCGAATCGAAGGGCTGATCACGAATGCCCTGGCCTCGATGTCGCGCACCTGCTCCGGCGTGAACGCCCCGGCGGTGTCCGCCACCGTCAGGATGCGTTCATCGGGGTTGTCGGTCGGGTACTCGAGCCGCATCAGTGTCGAACTCGGGGTCGCCGTGGCAAAGACCGTAATCCCAGCTGCTTCGAGAGACCGCACGACGTGGAAGTCCTCCGCGGCCAATCGCATGATTGCCGCCACCTCGCGGCCGAGGGCCTTTGCAGCGTGAGCCGAGTAGTTGACGCCGCCGCCGTCGGCGTGTTGCGTTCCCGCCGCAGTCACGATCGTGTCCTTGGTGTAGTTGCCGAGCGTCGCAACATCGAAAGTTCTTCTGTCCTCAGTCATGGTTCCCCTCAGTCCCTCATGCGCACCCGCCACAGCGACGTGGCGAGGATGAATGACAGCACCGACGACCCGATCCAGAACCAGATCACGGCCGAAAAGTCGTAGTGGCGGACTCCGTCGATCATCGTGATGCCGCCCTCGATCAGGTGGCCGCTGATCTGATCCTGAAGGGCGGCGCCGATGTAGGAGAACACGCCGATGAATCCCATCGCCGCTCCGGCCGCGCGCTTGGGGGCGATATCGAGAGCGAACAGACCGCCGAGCGAGGTCACGAGCCCGGTCAGACCGAAACCGTAGATGAAAAATGAGACCGTCATGAACGGGAGGTTGTTGCTCGGTCCGAAGAAAACCATCAGCAGACCGATGATCTCCATCACGGCAAAAATCACATTCGTCGGCGGCCGGCGTGCGTTGAAGAGCTTGTCGGAGGCAAAGCCGAAGGCCAGTGCCCCGAGAATCCCGGCGATCGTGTTGACCGAGATGACGCTTCCCGCCTGCATCAGGGTGTAGCCCTTGGCCTCCTGCAGGTAGAGCACGCCCCAACTGTTGATGGCGTAGCGGGTGACGTAGATCGACGCACTCGCAAGAGCCAACACCCAGATCGCCGGGAGCTTGAGGATGGTCCGCTGGATCGCCCAGGTGCTCTCGTTTCGATCCTTGTTGCCCTCATCCGAGCTGACAAAATCGTTTTTCCAGACGGCGACTCTCGGCAGACCGAGGGTCTGCGGTCGATCCTGCATCATCAGATACAGGACTGCGGCCACCACGACGCACAGGACGCCCGGACCCCAGAACCCCGCCCGCCAGCCCCACAGGGTCACGAGACCGGCCACCCCGACAAAGGTCAGGCCTTCACCTATGGCGTGGGCGGTGCTCCAGATGCCGTACATCCGGCCCCGCTCCTTGTTCGAGAACCAGTTGGCCATGGCGACCGCACCGGTCGGTGCGCCGAACCCCTGGAACCAGCCGTTGAGGCCCCACAGGAGGACGGATACCCAGAGGATGGTGGAAAAGCCCATGCCGATGTTGAGCAGTGCCGAGATCAGAACCCCGAAGGCGAAAAAGAACTTGAGGTTCATGTGATCGGCGAGGAAGCCGTTGGTGAGTTTGCCGAAGGCGTAGGTATAGAAGAGCGCCGAACCGATGATGCCGAGTTCCACCGGAGTGAAGATGCCGCCGTCGATGAGTGGCTTCTTGACCATCGACAGCGCCAGACGGCAGGTGTAGACGATGCCGTAGCCGATGGTGATGGCGAGCATGATTCGCAGGCGGTTCCGCTTGTAGAGCTTGTCGATCAACCCCTCGTCAGTGAGCAGAGGCTGATCTTCGCCGGTCTTGAATCTGCGGAAGAAACTCATGCCGTCTGGACCTTCACCGGTCGGTTCTCGGCCATCGATTGCGCCGCCGCCAACGCCACCAGCACCGACATCAGACCGTCACGCCCGCCGACCGGCGGTTCCCGGTTGTCACGGATACTGGCAAAGAAAGCTTCCAGCTCCGTTTGAAACGACACCTGGTAGCGTTCGAGAAAGAAATAGAGGGGGTTGTCGCGCCGCACTCCGCCGGCGCCGCTGACGGTGACGCGGTTGGCGGTCTCGTTGCCCGCTTCCGCGCTGCCCTTGGAGCCGAAGACCTCCACCCGCTGGTCGTAGCCGTAAACCGCCTGGCGGCTGTTCTCGATCACCGCCAGGGCGCCGTTGGCCATCTTGAGCGTGGTGATGGCGGTGTCCACATCCCCGGCTTCGCCGATTGCAGGATCGATCAGAACCGCCCCCATGGCGTGCACCTCCTCGACCTCGCTGCCGGTCACGAAGCGCACCATGTCGAAATCGTGGATCGTCATATCGAGGAAGATCCCACCCGAGGTCTCGACATAGGAGACCGGGGGCGCCTCCGGGTCGCGCGAGGTGATCTTGACGATCTGGATGTCCCCGATATCGCCATCGGTCACCGCCTGCCGAACCCGTGCAAAGGTCGGATCGAAACGGCGGTTGAAGCCCACCTGCATCTTGACGCCGGCATCGTCGACCACCTCGAGGGTGCGTCGAATGCGATCCGGATCGAGGTCGACCGGTTTTTCGCAGAAGATGTGTTTGCCGGCCCTGGCCGCGGCCTCGGTGAACGGGGCGTGGGTCGGGGTCGGCGAGCAGATCAGGACCGCTTCAATCTCCGGATCATCGAGCACCATTTCGGGATCGGCACCGGTGGCCACATCCTTCGGCGGCCACGTGCTGAAATCGACGTACGGGTCGCTGATGGACTTGACCCGAACGCCCGGCATGCGGAACAGGTTCTCGGTGTGGAGCCTGCCGATCCTTCCGGCACCGAGCACGCCTACCGTGATGTTCCTCATGAAACGGCCTCCCCTTTGGCAGCCGATACGACAGTGTCGAGCCGGACCGGCCGCTGCTGTTGGAATGACTCGCGGGCGGCGACCGCAGCCCGCACGGCGGCCAATGCGTCCTCGGCGTCGGCCGCGACCGGGGAATCCCCGCGCACCGCGGCCAGGAAGGTCCGGAGTTCGGCAACGAACGCCTCCCGATAGCGGGAGACGAAACCACCGTGCGGCGTGCGTCCGATCACGCCGCCGGTGGTGCTGACAACGCGCGTGCTCGGCGTGGTGTTGCCGACCGCGATACTGCCTGCTGAGCCGAAGACCTCGAATCGCTGGTCATAGCCGTAGACCGCCTGGCGGCTGTTGTCGATCATCGCCAGGGCGCCACTGGCCAACCGAAGTGTAACGACTGCGGTGTCAATGTCGCCGGCGGCACCGATTGCAGGGTCGACGAGGACACCGCCGACGGCGTAGACCTCGACGATTTCCGAGTTCGACAGGAAGCGGACGGTATCGAAGTCGTGGATCACGAAGTCGAAAAAGAGACCTCCCGATCTTTTCACGAAGTCGATCGGCGGCGCCTTGGGATCGCGGTTGGTGACGCGAATCGTGTGGACCTCGCCGATCTGTCCCGAACGCACCGCTTCCATGAGATCGAGAAGGCTCGGGTCGGAGCGTCGGTTGAAACCCACCTGGAGTTTGATCCCGGCCTTTCGCGCCGCTTTCACAACCTCCTCGATTGTTTCAGGTTCGAAGGCCACGGGTTTCTCGCAGAAGACGTGCTTGCCGGCGGCAGCGGCCTGGCGGATCAGCTCTGCGTGCAACCCGGAAGACGCCGTGATGACCACCGCCTCGATGTCCGGATCGTCGAACACAGCCGCGTTGTCGACCGACCGAATGGGAATTGACAGCGACTCCGCCCAGCCCTCGTCGAGGTGAGGGCTCGCGACGGCTTTGACAACGGCCTCGGGCACGGCGTGCACCAGGTTCTCGGTGTGCATCTTGCCGATACGCCCCGCCCCGATCACGCCTACTGTGGTCCTGTCCATCGAGCCGCCTCCTCTAATTCAGGAATCGTTCTTGTTTTCCGTCCGGCGACAGCAGCCGCTTGCGATCCTCATTTCGCCGTGGCGTGCCGACCCCAACGGGCCGGCAGCCACCTCAGAATCTTTCAGTTCAAATCGTCGTTACAAATCGAACCGCACCGACAGAGTGGTCCACCAGCCGTAGTACTCCTGCTGCCGGATCTGGTCCGGTGTGCCTTCATAGGCGGTGTAAGGTTCGTCGGTGATGTTGACGAATTCGAGGGCGACGCCCCACTTATTGGAAAATTGGAAATGAAACATGAAATCGAGCTGCGAGTGATCGTCGAGCCAGATGTCTTCGGCAGCTTCCTCTCCGACCTCGAGCAGGTTCTTGCCGTTGAAGTTCCACGACAACCGGGTGGAGATGCCGTACTTTTCGTAGACCAGCGCCAGGTTGCCGGTGTTCTGCGATTGGCCCGGCAGTGATGTCGGCAGGCGATCCGGATAGTTGGCCTCGGAATCGACCCAGGTGTAGTTGGCATAGAGGCCGAGACCGCCCCAGCCACCCCTCCAACTCGTGAAGTTCTTCTGGAAGGCGAACTCCGCGCCCCACAGCTGGCCGCTGTCGCCGTTGCGCGGCTGCACGACCTCGAACTCTTCGCCGTCGATCACTTCGTCGACCGTGAAGAGATAGATGATGTCCGACAGGTCCTTGTAGAACAGACCGGTCGAGAAGATGCCGACAGGTTTCAAGTAGATCTCCCACATGAGGTCGAAGTTCCAGGAGGTCGTGACATCGAGATCCGGGTTGCCGAGCTCGATCTCCGAGTCCTCGAGATTGACCAGCCGCCACGGGGCCATGTCCTCAAAGTTGGGCCGCGCCAGGCTGCGGGTGATGGCGGCACGGAACTGTGACTCGGCGCCGGTCTTGTAGACCATGCTGAACTGGGGCAACCACTCGGTGTAGTCCTTGGTTCCGGTGACCGGCTCCAAATCGAGGGCGTCCCCCTCTTCATCCAAAACCAGTTGGTACGCCAGATAGTCGACCTTCGTGCTCTCGACCCGGACGCCGCCCATGAACGACGTCTTGGGTCCGAAGAGCATCTCGGTCATCGCGTAGCCGGCCCAGGTGTCCTCGCCAACGTTGAAGTCAGCGAGATCTTCTTCGAGCAGCTTCTCCTCTTCGAGCAGGCCGCTGTTGAACAGGTCCCGCATCTGGCTGGGACCCTGGAAGGGGACGATCTGGTTGCCGTAGATACCGTTGAAAAACGGCGTCTCAGGCTGCCAGTTGTCGATGAAGTCGACGAAGTTCAGATCGTCTTCGGACTCCCAAGCGGAAACTTCGTAGTTCTGTTCCTTGGTCTTCTGGCGGTATTTGGCACCGACCTTCCACAGACCGCTGAAACCCGAGTCCCTGTAAAAGCCCTGTGAGTAGTTGAGGGCGCCGATGTAGTCTTCCTCGACCGCCTTCTTGTATTCCGATTCGAGCTCGTCGAACCAGTACTCGTCGACCATCTCGTTGAGCGGGTTCGCCTGGATGTTGTTCGGGTCGATGGAGCCCGGGCTGACGTTGGGGTCGAACTCCACGTCCTCCTGGATGAAGGCCGAATTGATCTGGTTCGGAGTCTCCTCCTGGGATTTGTTCCAGTTGAGGCGGTAGTCGATGACACCGGATTCACCGACGATGTTGTCGCCGCCGAGGGTCACGGAGTTGATGTAGGACGTCTGCGTGCGGTCTCTGAGGCTTCGCTCGAGCTCGTTGTCCTCGACCACGTTGTTCTTGGCGCGTCGCTGCTCGTCGTCTTGGTATTTTGTCCACAGACCGCGCAAGAAGTAGTTGGATCTGATCGAGGCCCGGTAGTCGAGATCGCCGGTGAAGCCGTAGCGCTCCCGATGGATTGTGTAGTCGCGCATCTCCAACTCTGCGAGATCGCCGTCGTCATAGCCGGGCTCGATGTTGTCGGACCCGCGCTTGGTGTCGGACCCGCTGCCCGTCATCAACAGACCCCATTTGTTTTCGTCGCCAAACCGCGTCCCGAAGGTAGCCGTTGCGAGAGGGGCCGTTTCCTCGACGAGGGCACTGTAATTTGCGCCCAACGATGCCGAAACCCGGGTTTCCTCCGGGGCCCTCTTGGTTACCAGATCCACCGTGCCACCGATCGAGTCGCCATCCATGTCCGGTTTGAGGGTCTTCGAGACCTGGATGGACCCGAGCAGGTCGGCTGGAATGGTATCGAGGGCGATGCTCCGGGTCCCCGCTTCGGGGGACGGGATGCGCTCGCCGTTGACCGTGGTCGAGTTGAGCCGTGCCTCGGTGCCGCGGATGATAACGTACCGTCCCTCGCCCTGATCGCGCAGCAGGCTGACCGCGGGAATCCGCTGGGCGGCCTCGGAGGCATTCTTGTCAGGAAAGCGGCCGATCTGGTCGGCTGCAACTATGTTCGAAATATTGCTGGCGTTCTTCTGGCGATTCAGCGCCTTCGCCTGCCCGGCCAGAAGCGGTGATCCGCGAACCTCGATTTCGCCCGCGTACAGCAGAGTCATGTCCTGGTTCACGGGTGTGCCGGCCACCACCGTCACCGTTGCAGAGCCCGCCTGGAGACCGAGGTAGTCGAAGAGGATGGTGTGCTCACCCACCGGGACCGGCCCCAACCTGTAGGCGCCGTCGAGCCCTGTAAAGGCCTCGATGTTGGTGCCCTGAATGGTGACCTTGCAGTCGGCAATGACGTCCCCACCCTGTCCGGTCACCGTGCCGTAGACGACACCGGTGCCGCTTTGAGCGACGGCAATTCCAGGCAGAAACACCGCAATAATGAACAATGCCAAGAGGGCCAGAAACTTGTATTCCTTCAAGGACGCCATCGCTACCTCCCTTATATTGAGGCCATCTCAGTGACCGGTTGGTTTGAGTTTCTTCTCTCCGGGCCTCCTCCTCCCGGCGATGGAACGTTCCAGATTGTTCTCGAAAAACTTTCATTCCAAGATCCTCGATAACATGACTTTCGTCGTAATGGCGTCCTCTGGAACGTTCCAACTTGCTTTTTCGGACGATGGAACTTATATTTTGGAACGTTCCAATTGGAACATATGTCCTCAAGGAGCGGAAGTCAAGTGTCACCACGAGGAGCATCGCCCAAAATACCGTCGCAATACCGGCCGACGATTCTCGACGTCGCACGCCGCGCCAAGGTGTCGAAGTCGTTGGTCTCAATGGTCACCCGTGGAGAAGAGGGCGTCAGCCCGGAAAGCCGCCGGGCGGTTCTCGAGGCAATCGAAGAACTCGACTACCGTCCCAATCTGATGGCTCGCGGGCTTGTCCAGCGCCGGTCACGCCTCTTCGGGGTTTTGATTTCGACCCTTCGGAATCCCTTTTTCAGCTCCGTCGTCGCCGGTATTCAGGATCGGGCGAACGAGCTCGGCTACCAGGTGCTCTTCAACACCGGGGACCGCGATCCCGCCCTCGAGGAAAGGGCCATCGAGAGCCTGCTCCAGCTTCGGGTCGACGGCCTCATCCTCGCCTCCCCACGGGTTGACGACACCGTGGTCGCACGCGCGGCGGCAACGGTTCCGGTCGTGGTGCTCAATCGGGAGACCACCGACGACGCCACCGACAGCGTGACCAACGACAACATCAC
Source organism: Candidatus Sulfomarinibacteraceae bacterium (assembly GCA_963715955.1). Taxonomy (GTDB): domain Bacteria; phylum Acidobacteriota; class Thermoanaerobaculia; order Thermoanaerobaculales; family Sulfomarinibacteraceae; genus Sulfomarinibacter. The sequence goes on along the minus strand of CAVQSQ010000019.1, from coordinate 202,741 downwards.
GGGAGCTCGGCTCGCGGTCGAGCATCTCGCGCAGCTTGGCCACCGACACATCGCCTTCATCTCCGGCGGCTCGGGGTCCGGCGCCCTCATCCGCGCCGAGGGCTATCGTCTGGCCATGGTCGAGCTGGGTCTGGCCGACTCCATCCACATCGCAGAAGGCGCCCACACCGAGGACGGCGGCGAGCGGGGTGCGCGGGAGATCCTCACGACCCGTCCCCTGCCGACGGCGATCTTCGCCTCCAACGACCTCTGTGCGATCGGGGCCATGAACGCTCTCGAGGAGGCCGGCATCCGGATTCCCGAGGACATTTCACTCATCGGCTACGACAACACCACCCTTGCGGCACTGCGCCACATCTCGTTGTCGAGCATCCACCAGCCGGGAGGCGATATGGGTCGGTCGGCGGTGGACCGTTTGTCCGAACGTCTGGCCAACAAACGCACCACCTCCCGCCACGACGTTGTGGTTCCAGGTCTGGTGGTGCGTTCGACCACCGCGCCGCCTCGAGCGCAGGAATCAGTTGAGTAACAACCATCGCGGGCTCGACCGCATCAAACGAAGAATACCGATCACGAAGGAGGACATCATGACCATCTCGAAGCTTCAACCATCAACCCGCCGACGACTCGCCAATCTTCTGATCCAATGTGCTGGCGCCACTGCGATCCTGGCCCTCGTTGCGTGCTCGGGAGGCGGCCCCCAACCGCCGGCCGAAGAAAACGCCGAGGTCGAGATCGCGATCCCACTCGATCCCAATGCGCTGACCCCGATCGTGATCACCGAACAGACGGCGGTCGATTCCGACGACCCCGCAATCTGGATCAATCCCGACGACCCCGGCCAGAGCCTGATCCTCGGCACCGACAAGGGAGGCTCGATCTTCGTCTTCGATCTCGACGGGAAGATCCTCCCCGAAAAAACCGTCACCGGGATGGGCCGGATGAACAATGTCGACGTCGCCTACGGTTTCCCGCTCGGCGACGAGACGATCGACATCGCGGTCGCGACGGACCGAAACGAGGAGAAGCTCCGCATCTTCCGTCTTCCGGGCATGACTCCGATCGACAACGGCGGCATTCCGACCTTTGTAGGTGAGACCGACGATCGCAGGGCGATGGGCGTCGCGATCTACACGCGCCCTTCGGACGGCGCCTTTTTCGCCATCGTCAGTCGGAAATTCGGAACCCCAGGCGCCTACCTCTGGCAGTACCGACTCGAAGACGCCGGTGACGGGACCATCAAGGCCACCAAGGTACGGGCGTTCGGAGAATTCGTGAGCGGCAAGGAGATCGAGGCGGTGGCCGTCGACAACGAACTCGGCTACGTCTACTACTCCGACGAGGGCGCGGGCATCCACAAGTACCACGCCGACCCGGACGCGCCCGATGCCGACGTGGAGCTCGCATTTTTCGGTACCGGGGGTTTTGCCCAGGATCACGAAGGCATTTCGATCTACAAGATCGACGACGGAACCGGCTATATCCTGGTCTCCGACCAGCAGGCCAACGCCTTCCGGGTCTTCCCGCGCGAAGGCGCGCCCGGCAATCCTCACGACCACCAACTGGTCAAGGTGGTGCCGGTGTCGACCAACGAGAGCGATGGTTCCGATGTGACGTCCGCGGTCCTCGATCCGCGGTTCCCATCGGGACTCTTCGTGGCGATGTCGGACAACCAGACCTTCCACTACTATTCGTGGGACGACGTCGCGGGCGACGATCTCGAGAAGGCGCCGAACGGCGTCGTGGCGACGCCGTAACGATCCGCCCTGCTGATAGGGCAACCCATCCGGCGCCGGCATTCCCGGCGCCGTCTTTTTTCTGCGAAGATGGAGAGGTGAGCACGAAATCAGCCTTCGACGTCCTGCTCTTCGATCTCGGCGGCGTCCTGATCGACTTTGCAGGCTTTGACGAACTGGCGCTCCTGCTACCCGACGCACCCGGCCGCGCGGAGATTCGCAACCGTTGGATCCACTCCGAATCGGTCCAGCTCTTCGAACGCGGCGCCATCACGCCGCTTGAATTCGCGCGCGGTGTCATCGGCGACCTGGAACTCGCGTACTCGCCCGACGACTTCATCGCAGCCTTTGTCGGGTGGGCCCGCGGTCTCTACCCCGGGGCGAAATCGCTCCTCTCACAGCTGCATCGAACTCACCGACTCGCCTGTCTGAGCAACTCGAATGAGCTCCACACACCGCTCCACCGCCGCAGCATCGAGCCTCTGATGGACCGGTACTACTTCTCGGACGAGCTCGGTCACGTGAAACCGGATCGAGAGATCTTCGACCACGTCATCCGGGATCTCGGCATTCCTCCACAACGGATCGCCTTCTTCGACGACACTCCGGTCAACGTCCAAGCCGGCAAAGACGCTGGGCTCGTCGCCCACGAGGTCGACGGGATCGATGCCCTCCGCGCCCAACTCCGACGCCTCGGCCTCCTCGATCTCTGATTCGACCGAACCCGGGTCGGGGAGGTATTCGCCGCCCAGCACTTTCATCAGGGTCGACTTGCCGGCTCCGTTTTCCCCTGGAATCACGTGCACCTCACCGGAACTCTGGTTTCCGTCACTTTCGCTGCCACTGCCCCCGGCAACTGGTAGAATCCGGTCAGGCACCCAACGAAAGGACGGATCATGAAACTGAGTCGATTCCCGTTCTCTGCATCCTTGCTGTTTTCCTTGTCGTTCTGCCTTTCGAATCCCTCCGCTGCCGCGGAACCCCTCTTACCGGCCGGCTCGGTACAGGTGGCTGCGAACGAGCCCGCTGAACTCGAGGTCGAGACTCCGACCAGCCACGTCAGATTCAATCGCGAGACCGCTCCGGATGTCGTAACCTGGGCGGTCGAGGGCGTCGAATCGGTTGCGGTCGATCACCTCGATGAGGGCGAGATCCGGGTCCCGCTGAATCCAGGGGTGGGTTGCCTGGCCTTGAACAGGTCGGGGATGATCCCTATCCTCCGGCCGGTCACCATCGAGGCCGGAATCGATGTCTCGCTCACGGATCTCGAGTGGCGCCCGGGGCCGATCGTGGTGGGATCCGTTGTGGACAGCCAGGCTCTCCCTCTTCCCTCCCTCATTACAATTGCGCAAGAAGCCCGGGCGCAATCCAAGGAAAACGAGACCTGCCGGGCGGCGCTTTTCGCCCTGGGGATCCACGAGATCCGTTCGGAATCGACCGGTCATTTCCGGTCGGCGCCGCTGCCTCCGGGTCGTTACCTGGTCACCGTTGAAGCCGCGGATCACGCGTCCTTCGAAAAATCGGTGGTGATTCCGGAGGAGATCGCGCACCACGACCTGGGAGAGATAACCCTTGAAGCGGTGGCACGTGTCGAAATCCGAATCGACTCGGCCGAAGTCGATGTCGATCCTCCATATGAACTCGCAGTCGAGGTTTTTCTTCCGCGCGAGATCAAGCAGTCTGAGTCGTGGCGCAGGGTATTCGAACAAGAGGTCGCCGCCGATACGACCGTGGAGGTGGAACTGACCCCAGGGACGCACCGACTGACCCTCAAAAAGACGGACTCCTCCTTTTCCTTCACCACATTGGAAGAACTCCAGCCGGGTTTCCAGCACATTCGACTTCGCCCGGAACCAATCTTCATCGAAGGCGAGGTCACCGCTGACGGGTTGCCTGTGGAAAACGCCGAGGTGAAGGCGATGTGGGAGAACACTCATATCACCGCCAGCACCGATTCGGAGGGCGAGTACTCGCTGACGGTTTGGACACCCGCGCACTTCGGGTTCTTTGTGAGCGCGCCGGATGGTGGAACCCAGTTTGACGCCCTCGATCTCCGGGAAGCGGAACCGGGGGAGACCCATGAGCTCGATTTCGATCTGAGTCGAGCCGAGATTTCCGGGGTCGTCGTGGCGGCAAAAGACCAATCACCGATCGAAGGCTGCAGCGTCGTCATCGAACACCGCTCGAAGGATTCAGGCGGCACGCGAAAAACCACGACCGCGGCTGACGGATCATTTCGTTTCGAGGGAGTGACGGAGGCCGAATCGGTCAATCTGCAGGCGTGGGCAAAAGGGTATCTCCTGACAAAGACGGAGTTGAATTTCGTCGGCGAGGACCTCACAGGAATCTGGGTCGAACTCGACGAATCAAACCTGGTTCACGGGAAGGTCGTCGGCCCGGCTGGTGAACCGGTGGCAAACATCAATGTAGGGTGTTTCGCCCCGGGAATGGAGGGTGATTACACGGCGATGGTGGAGACCCGGCTCGACGGATCGTTCGAAATCGACACCAGGGCCGGCGAGGTGCTCTTCGCCTATGCACCCGGTTACTCGCTGGGATGGGCCGTGGCCCTGGAGGGTGAAGAAACTGTCCTCGCCCTTCAAAGGCTCCCACCGCCGACCCGTGTGAGGATTGTCGGCGAGGGCGGCGATCCAGCCCCCATGCTGGGGTTTTCCTATGTCACCCAACGTGGCGTGGTCATTCCAACGAGCCTCGTGTTCAGACACTCCTACGTGAACGGGCTGAGCCGGACCACCGACGCCGAAGGAGTCATCGAGATCTCCTCCGTGCCTCCAGGCGTCTATGAAATCTATGGCGGATCGGGTGGAGAAATGAGACCTCTCGGTGTCCTGCCGATCCCATCGTCCGGGGAAGTCACTCTTCGCTTGGGTCCGGAAAAGAGGGCGGGAAACCGCCCCGGCGACGCCGACAACAGCGACGAAAAACCGATCAGGAAGACACCGGTTGGCGCGAAGACTCCCTCACAGCAATTCACGCGGTGAATTGCAGGGCCAGTTCCATGATCCGCTCCTGGGTCGCCTCGGCGCGTGAGAGAACCCCTGCAATCGCCCCATCGTGCATCACGGCAATTCGATCCGAGAGACCCAGAAGCTCCGGCATTTCGCTGGAGATCAGGAGGACCGCCACTCCCTGTTCGACGAGATCGCCGATCAGATCGTAGATCTCCGCCTTCGCCCCGACATCGATGCCGCGCGTCGGTTCGTCGAACAACAGCACCCTGCACCGAGCCGCCAGCCACCGGGCCAGCACGACCTTCTGCTGATTGCCCCCCGACAGATCTCCCGCCTCCTGATCCAGCGATGCGATGCGGATGCTCAGCTTTCCGACCAGGTCGTCGGCAACCATTTTCTCTGCGGCGAGATCGAGGACTCCGAGACGGGAGATCTCGCCGAGGCTGGTGAGTGTGATGTTTTCGGCGACGGGGAGCTGGAGCACCAGCCCCTGCTGCTTCCGATCCTCGGTGAGAAAGCCGAGCCCCGCCGCGATCGAGGCGGAAGGATCGTTGCCCGGGATCACCCTGCCGCACACCCGGACCGTACCGGAATCCACCGGATCGGCGCCGAAGACGGCCCGGGCGAGCTCGGTGCGTCCGGAACCCATGAGACCCGCCACACCGAGGATCTCACCGGCGCGAATCGACAGTGAAACCGGCGCCAACACGCCATCCCGCGCGAGCCCCTCGACCTGGAGGACCTCGCCCCCGATCTCGACCTCACGTTTCGTGATCTGTTCGCCGATGGTCCGTCCGACCATGAGCTGGATGAGCTCGCCGACATCGGTGTCTTTCACCGTTCGGGTTCCCACTGTTCGGCCGTCACGCAAAACCGTCACGCGGTCGCCGATGGCAACGATCTCCGGCAGGCGGTGCGAGATGTAGATGACCGGCACGCCGCTCTCGCAGAGCTCTCGAATCACTTCAAAGAGGACCTCGATCTCGCGGTCGGACAGTGCCGCCGTGGGTTCGTCCATGACCAGGAGCCGGGCGTCGAACCCGAGGGCGCGCGCGATCTCCACGAGCTGCTGCTCGGCCACCGACAGGCCCGCCACCGGCGCATCTGGATCGACCTGACACCGGACGCGCCGCAGCAGCGCGCTCGAGACCTCGCGCATCACCTCCGCCCGGATGAGGCCCCCGCGGGTCGGTTCGTGACCGAGAAATATGTTTTCGGCGACCGTCAGACCGGGAATCAGGTTGAGCTCCTGGTGGATCATGACCAGGCCGCGATCCCCGGCCTCGAGCGGGCTCTCCGGATCGATCGCCTGTCCGTCGAATTCGATCGTACCCGCGTCGGGGAGGTACTGGCCGCACAGAACCTTCATCAAGGTCGACTTGCCGGCCCCGTTTTCTCCCAGAAGCACGTGAACCTCACCGGTCTCGACTTCGAGGTCGGCGTCCCGGAGAGCCTGGACTCCGGGAAAACGCTTGCTGATGCCTCGCATGCGCAGAAGCGGTGGGCCTTGCGTCACGGTGTCTCCGTTGAAGGTCCGGAGCCTGCCGTCGGGTTCATGAATTCCCGGAGATTCATTTGGTCGATGAGTTCCACCCGGGTGAGAACCTCGGCCGGTGGCAGCCGACCTTCCCTCAGGAATGCCACTGCGTGGACGACTCCGAGACGACCCATCTCGCCGGAGAACTGGGCCACCGAACCCGCCAGCCGTCCCGAGCGGATGTTCTCGAGCGCATCGGGGATCGCGTCGAATCCGATCACCGAAATTTCGTCGAGACGTTGGGCGGCTGCGATGGCCTCCAAGGCACCGAGGGCCATCTCGTCGTTGGCGGCAAAAACCGCATCCAGGTCGGGGTGGGCCTGAAGAATGTTCTCCGCCACATCGTAAGCCAGGGCGCGCTCCCAGTTGGCGGTCTGGCTGGCGACAACCCGAATGCCGGGGTGGCTCTCGATCCCCTGCAGGAATCCCAGTCGCCGCTGATCCGCAGTCTCGTGCCCCGAGATCCCCTCGATGACAGCCACGCTGCCCGACCCGCCGAGGGCCGCGGCGAGATAGCGGCCGGCAACCGCTCCGCCCTCGAAATTGTCCGATCCGATATAGGTGAGAACTTTCGCGCCCATGGACCGGGCGGCCGCCTCGTCGATCCTGGTGTCGATGAGCAGGACCGGAATGCCTGCGTCGTTGGCTTTCCGAATGGCCGGCACCAGTTCTTTGGAACCCGAGGGCGCGAGCAGGATGGCGTCGACACCCTGTTGGATCAGGTTCTCGATGATCTGGTACTGCCGTTCGACGTCGGTCTCGCGGTCGGCCGCGAGCGAGACCAGACGGATTCCGCTCGCCTCCGCTTCCTCCAGCGCTGCCGCCTCCATGGCCGCCCAGAAGGGTGAATTCAGGGCCTTGGGCACGAACGCCACTGTCAGAGTCTGTTCTTCTTCGGAACTCGTCGAGGCAGCCCGGTAGCTGAAGGCCGCCATGACCAGCACGACGGAAACCGTCCCGATCACCAGCCACGTGCGGTAGCGGCGCCACCCCTCCGCCGGCGGACCTCCGCGCCGTCGATGACGTGCGCGATCGAGCACGACGGCCGCCACGAGCACACCACCGACGACCATCCCCTCCAAAGCAGACGGCACGTTGAGGGCGTTGAGGCCGTTGCGCAGGCATCCCATGATCAGCGCACCGATCATCGTCCCCAGGACCCGTCCCTCGCCGCCCATCAGGCTGACTCCACCGATGACCGCAGCGGCGATCGCATAGAGCTCGTACATCTCACCCGAGAGCGGCGAGGCCGCGTTCAACCGGGATGTCATGAGAACCGCCGCCGCGCCCGCCATGAGCCCGGACAACGCATAGATGGCCACCTTGTAGCGTCCCACCGGAACGCCGGACAGCCACGCCGCCTGCTCGTTGCCGCCGATGGCGTAGGTGTAGCGGCCGAGCTTGGTTCGGGTCAAAACGAGGTGGGCCACGACATAGAGGGCGGCGACCACGAGCACCATGACCGGCACGCCGGCGATGTCGCCGGAGAGAGCACGGAACGAGTCCGGCAGACCGCTGATCGGTTTGGAGCCGGAGTAGATCTTGGCCGCGCTGCGGGCCATCAACATCATGCCGAGGGTCGTGATGAACGGCGGGATGCGACCGAGGGTCGTGATGAGGCCGTTCACAAGACCGCACCCGAGACCCACCAGCAGACCGGCCGCCACCGCCACCAGGATCGAATGCCCTCCCACCAGGAGATCGGCCACCACCAGACCGGACAGCGCCAGGATCGAGCCCACCGAAAGATCGATGCCTCCCGAGATGATCACGAAGGTCAGTCCGATCCCGAGAATGGCGTTGATCGCCGACTGCTGCATGACGTTGAGCAGATTGTCGGTGGTCAGGAAATGGGGTGAGGCGATACCGAAGAGGATCGACGAGACCGGCCAGCACGAAGAGGGTCTGCAGGCGAGACGAGAGGTTCCGGATCATGGGTTCTATCCTAATTCGGAATTCGGAATTCGGAATTCGGAATTTCGCTACCCGGCGGTTTCCGATGACACATGTGGGGAAAGGGAGAAAGGGGGAAAGGGGAAAGGGGGAAAGGGGGGCCGACCGATGCAGGATTCAGGATTCAGGATCACTCTTGTCCAAGACGGCATCGTGGACTGCTCGAAATCACATTCGGGCTCCACCCCGACCGCGGCGGGTCTGAAGGTGGGCCGAGGCCCACCCTACTTCGGACCCAGGTTTCGAGCGGGTTCGTAGGGTGGGCCTTGGCCCACCTTCAGAGTCATGTCGGATCCGCCGACCCGCTCAATTTGCCCGCAGATCACGCAGATGAACGCAGATTCCGGAATCAGGATTTCGAGCAATGCAACGTGATAAGGAGTCGGTGTCCCCTGCTCCCCTGCTCCCCTGCTCCCCTGCTCCCCTGCTCAGCTGCGGCGGAGGGTCAGGATCGCCTGGTCGCGGTAGGCGCCGCGTTTCCAATAGCGTTCGGGTACCCGGCCGACCTCGGTGTATCCCGCCTTCGCGAGCATCTTCAAGGACGCGCCGTTGTCGGCGATGACGGTCGCGATCAGCAGGCGCAGACCGAGCACGTCGAAGGCGTAGCGGTTGCGGGTGTTGGCCGCGTCGGTGCCGAGTCCGTGGCCCCACAGATCCTGGCGGCCGATGACACTTCCGGACACCGCCACCCGGCTCTGCCAGTCGATGCTGCGCAGGCCCGAAAACCCCACGTGCTCGCCATCGAGGGTCTCCACCGCAAACTGTACCGATGCCCTGTCATTGCGTTCGGCGGCGCGGAAGAACTCTTCCTCGGCGCCACGGGTCAAAGGCCAGTCGCCGGTCTCGAGCCACTGCGTGATATCGGGATCGTTGAACCACTTCAGCGCATTCTCCAGGTGTCGGTCGCGGTCGAGCGGCACCAGCCGCACCTTCTCGCCTTCCCATCCGTAGCTCATCCGGCCTCCGATCTTTGATGCAGAGTAATGGCGGAGGAGTGCAGAGTAAAGACAGGATGCAGGATGCAGGATGCAGGATGCAGGATGCAGGATGCAGGATGCAGGATGCAGGATGCAGCGAGATCGTAAATACCCCTCGAGGTTTGTCAAGGGCTTTTCATGCGTTCATCCTGAATGCTGAACCCTGGATCCTGAGACCTGCATCCTGTGACCTGGATCCCAGCCGCTTCAGCGGCTGGTGTGTTCCGTGCGCTCGATGATCTCGTCCTGGAGCTCGCGGGAGATGTCGCAGAAATAGTCCGAGTAGCCCGCCACCCGTACGATGAGGTCGCGGTTGTTGGCGGGGTCGCGCTGGGCCTCGCGCAGGGTTTCGGCCGAAACGACGTTGAACTGGACGTGGTGGGTGTCCATCCCGAAGTAGCCGCGCACCAGCGACGCCAGCATCTTGATCCCTGTCTTGCCCTCGAGCAACTGCGGCGTGAACTTCATGTTGAGGAGGGTGCCGCCGGTTCTCAGGTGGTCCATCTTGGCCGCCGACTTGAGGACCGCGGTCGGTCCCTGGCGGTCGGCGCCCTGGACCGGCGAGATGCCCTCGGACAGAGGAGCACCCGCCGGCCGGCCGTCGGGCAGGGCCCCGATCACCGATCCGAAATAGACGTGGCATGTCGTCGGCAGCATGTCGATGTGGTAGGAACCGCCGCGGGTGTTGGGGCGGCCGTCGACGGCGTCGAAAAAGGTCTCGAACGAGCGCACCATGAGGTCGTCGGCGCGGTCGTCGTCGTTGCCGTAGCGCGGGGTCTTGTTGGCGAGCCGCTGCCGCAACGGCTCACGGCCCTCGAAGTCGGCCTCCAGCGCCTCCATCACTTCCGCCATCGAAAGGTCGCCTTCGAAGACCTGGTGTTTGAGAGCCGACAAACTGTCGGTGAGGCTGCCGATGCCGACCCCCTGGATATAGGAGGTGTTGTAGCGGGCGCCGCCTTCGTTGTAATCGCGGCCCCTGGCGATGCAGTCGTCGATGATCAACGACAGAAACGGCGCCTGCGCCCGGGTCGCGTACAACCGCTCGATGATCTGGTTGCCGCGGTGTTTGATATCGACGAAGTGATTGACCTGCTGCTGCCACGCGGCGAACAGATCGTCGAACGACTGGAAGTGCCGCGGGTCGCCGGTTGCCGGTCCCAGTTGGTTGCCGGTGCGCGGGTCGATGCCGTCGTGGAGCGCCAGCTCGAGCAGCTTCGGGAGGTTGAAATATCCGGTGAGGATGTAGGCCTCCTTGCCGAAGGCCCCGGCCTCGACACAGCCCGAGGTGCCGCCCTCGCGGGCGTCCTCGACGCGTCTTGCCCTGGCGCACGAGTTCTTCGACCACCGCGTCGGCGTTGAAGAGGGACGGAAAACCGTAGCCCTTGCGAACGACCTCGAGGGCGGCCTCGAGAAAGGCGTCGGGGGTCTCCCGCGACAGCTGGATGTTGTTCGACGGCTGCAGCAGGTGCATCTCGTCGATGACCTCGAGCATCAGGTAGGACACGTCGGTGACCGCGTCCGAGCCGTCGCGGGTGAGCCCGCCGAGGTTGATGTTGGCGAAATCGGTGTAGGTGCCGCTTTCGGCCGCCGTCACCCCGACCTTGGGCGGCGCGGGGTGGTTGTTGAACTTGACCCACAGACATTCGAGCAGTTCTTTCGCGCGCTCCCGATCGAGGCTGCCGTCGGCGAGCCCGGCTGCAAAGAACGGCGCCAGGTGCTGGTCGAAGTGGCCGGGGTTGAAGGCGTCCCACCCGTTGAGTTCGGTGATGACGCCGAGGTGATGGAACCAGTAGGTCTGCAGCGCTTCCCAGAAGTCGCGCGGCGGGTGGGCGGGGACGCGCCGGCACACCTCGGCGATCCGCTCGCAGCTCGGCGCGGCGCACCGGGTCGGCCTCGGCGAGCGCCATCTCCTCGGCTCGAGCGGCGTGGCGTTCGGCAAAGAGGATGGCCGCATCGGCGGCGATGTCCATGGCCTCGAGCTGGTCGCGTCTCGCCGGAGCGTCGGGGTCGGATTCGAAGTCGAGGACCGCAACGGCGTCGGCGATCTCGGCCTTGAGATCGAGAAGCCCCTTGCGGTAGATCGAGCCGTCGGCCACCGTGTGGCCCGGCGCGCGCTGCTCCATGAACTCGGTGAAGACCCCGGCCGCGAAGGCCTCGTGCCACTCGGTCGGGAAGCTCGGCGAACATCTGTTCGCGCAAGCTGCGCCCCTGCCAGAAGGGAATGACCTCGCGTTGGTAGGTTTCGATGTCGTCGTCCGAGACCGCATAGCTCGTCATCGGCCGGTCGTTGAGGGTGTGGAGGTCGTCAACCGTATGGCAGCTGATCTCGGGATAGGTCGGCGTCGCCTTGGGCGCGTGGCCGCGCTCGCCGACGATCAACTCTCCGTCGCCGATGAAGATGGTCTTGTGCGCACACAGGTGGTGGAAGGCTTTCGCCCGCAGCACCGGTTGCGGCCACCGGCCGAGATTGTCGCGATAGAAGTCGGTGAGCAGCACCGCACGCTCGATGGAAATCGACGGCGCCGTGTCGAGGCTTTGTCGGCGCAGTTCCCGGACTCGCGGGTTCATGAAGATCCTCCAATGACGACATCGAGACCGGAGGTCTCGAGCCGTCGTCGGGCGGCATCGAGCCTCTCAGCGCCGGGGACGGAAAACGGGATGCAAGGCGAAAACCCGTCGAGGCGGGAGGCCTTGCCCACCGCGGTGGGGTGGTACGGCAGGAGAAAAACGCGGTGGCGGCGCGGCAGCGAGGCCAGGAAGTCGCCGAGCGCGTCGAGGTTGGCGTCGTCGTCGTTGGCTCCCGGGATCAACGGCACCCGGACCCAGACCTCGGTCTGGAGTGAACTCAGCGCTCGAAGGTTTTCGAGAATCAGCCGATTGTCTGCGCCGGTGTGGCGCCGGTGGGCCTCCGGGTCCATGTGCTTGAGATCGAAGAGAATCAGGTCGGCGAGGCCCGCGATCTCCAGGACAACGCCGCGCGGCGCCAGACCGCAGGTGTCGACCGCGGTGTGGAGACCGCGCTCCCGGCACGCGCGAAGGCACGACGCCAGAAACTTCGGCTGGCTCAAGGGCTCGCCCCCGGAAAAGGTGACGCCGCCGCCGGAGGTCTCGAAGAACGGGCGGTCACGCTCCACCAGATCCACGAGGTCGCTCGCCGAATAGCCCGAACCGGCCATCTCGCGGGCATCCGCCGGACAGGCTTCGACACACGCACCGCATTGCCGACACGCCGTCCGATCCCACGGCGTGCCGACGGGCACAGCACCGCCATCGGCCACCGGACAGACCTCGCTGCAGGCGCCGCAGCCCAGGCAGCGCTCGCCGTTGAGCATCAGCTCCGGCGAGGCGGCGATCCCTTCCGGGTTGTGACACCACGCGCACTCGAGCGGGCACCCCTTGAGAAAGACCGTGGTGCGAATGCCGGGGCCGTCGTGCACCGAGCACCGCTGGAGGTTGAAAAGCCTCCCCTCGATTTCGGCCACCGGTTCGCAAACGGCAAGAGATCTCATATGCCTCAATGAGATATATACCTCCATGATGACGTTTTTTCTTGTAAGATCATCGAGGACCGACTTCAGATTCGGCACAAAATCATGAACCACGACGCTCACCTGCAGACCCTCATCGACATGTCGTCCTATGTCGAGGAACTGTTCGACCGGGTGCCCGACGTGGTGTTTTTCGTCAAAGACGCCGGCGGCCGCTACCGGGTCGTCAACCACACGCTGGTCACCCGGTGCGGCGGTCGTTCCAAGAACGACCTCCTCGGACGCACCGCGCAAGAGATCTTTCCGCAACCCCTCGGAGTGCGCTTCCTCGAACAGGACCTCGCGGTCTGCCGCACCGGCTCGGCCATCACTCTCCAACTCGAGCTCCACCTCTACCCGACCCGGCTCGAGGGCTGGTGCCTCACCGACAAGGTCCCTTTGCGGGACCGCGCGGGGGCGGTCATCGGCGTCGCGGGAATCTCCCGCGACCTGCAGCCCACCGCAGATGACGCCGAGGAGTTCGCCGAACTCGCGGCCGTCCTCGACCACACCCGCAATCGCTTCGGCAGCGAGCTCAAAGTCGAGGATCTGGCCCGCATCGCGGGTCTCTCCATCTACCAGCTCAACCGCCGGCTGCGCCTTCTCTTCGGCATCACCGCCAGTCAACTGGTGACCAAGACGCGGATCGACGCCGCTTCGGAAATGCTCCGCACGAGCTCGCGTCCGGTTGCCGAGATCGCACACGCCTGCGGCTACTTCGATCAGAGCGCATTTTCGCGGGTCTTCCGACGCACCACCGGCCTGACCCCCCGTCAGTATCGCGGGCGACACCGCGGCTGATGCCGGATCTTCGTCCTCGAGAAAGCCGCGTCACCGTATAATGGTGGTCGATTTCGAGCACCAGGAGAATATCCCGTGGCCAACCCAGATCATCTCGCCCAACTTCGCGCCGGCAGGTGGAACGAGTGGCGGGCCGAAAACCCAACCCTCGCACCCGACCTGATCGACGCCGAACTCGGCGGTATGGATCTTCGGGGGCTCAACTTCACCAAGGCCCACATGCGAAACGCCCAACTCGTGGGCGCCCGGCTCGACGGCGCAGACCTCTCGCTCGCCATTCTCGAGGGGGCCCGGCTCACCAACGCGAGCCTGACCGAGGCCAAACTCGACAGCGTGCACCTCGATTTCCTCGATCTGACCGGGCTCGATCTCTCCCGCGCGTCGCTTTTCAGGGCCACCCTGCGCGGAGCCAACTTCAGCCGCGCCAATCCTCCGCCACGCCGATCTGTCGCAGGCGCAGATGGAGAGCGCCCTCTTTGACGAGGCCGATTTCTCCGGAGCCAAACTGACGGGCGCCTCGTTGCGAGGCGGGCGCTTCAAGAACACGATCATGCGCGGCGTCCAGGGACACGGTGCGGTGCTCGACGGCGTCGAGCTGCAGAATCTGAGCATGGAAGGCTCGGTCTTCAGCGAGGCCCAGGGCGACTCGGCCCAGCTCAAGGGGTGCCGGCTCCAGCGCGTTGATTTCAAGGGAGCCACCCTCCGCAACGCCAACTTTCACGGTGCACTGCTGAGCGAAGCGGTGTTTGACGATGCCCAGTGTGAAGGCGCCAGCCTCAACCACGCCGATCTCGAACGGGCGAGCTTCGTCAACACCAATCTGACCGACGCCGATCTCCGCCAGTCGAGCATCCTCGGCGCCGTCTTCGACGGGTGCAACCTCTCCGGCGCCCAGCTGGCGGAGCTCGACTTCCGCTCTCCGACCCTCGGCCGTCTGTCGTTTGCCACCGCCAACCTCCGCAAGGCGGTCTTCACCCGTTGCGAGCTCCGCGCCACCGATTTTCACGACGCAGTCCTCGAACAGGCCGATCTCCGCCACGCCAACCTCGAGGGGGCGAACCTCAAACGCGTCAACCTGGTCGACGCCAACGCCCGCCACGCGAATTTCAAACAGGCCAATATGGAAGGCGTCATCGCCTCGGGCGCCGACCTCTCCGGCACCAACATGATTCTGGTCAATGCGCGCAACGCCAAGATGATCGGAGTCGATCTCCGTTTCACCGATGCGGTCGGTATCGACCTCGACCGCGCCGACGTCCGCTACTCGGATCTCCGCAACGCCGATCTCACCAAGGCCAATATCGCCACCACCAAGCTCTGGGGCTGCAAGGTCCGCAACACCAAGCTGCCGTCCTCGGTCGGCCATCTCAAGCTTCTGCTGAAGGTGAGCCAGATATTCCAGGGATTCGGCAAGAAAGCGGCCAAGGCCAGGGAGTCGCGGGAACAGAAACGCATCCGGCAGGTCGCGGAGCTGGTCCGAGAACGGGAAGCCGCCCGTAAACGGCGAGCCAGGTGACCCGGCATACACGAACCGTCTCCCTTCTCGTGCTCTCCGTAGCCCTCGCGCCGCAGCTCGCCGCCGCTTCTGAAAACCCCCTCGACGGCCTTCCGATCGTCGCCATCACCTTTGACCGCTTCGACATCTTCGACACCTCCGACCCCAAGACCGACGCCTGGTTCTACCGCTGGGCCAACGCACTGCACATCGTCAGCAGAGAGGATTTCATCCGCTCCATGTTGTTGTTCCAGGAGGGCGATCTCTACTCCGCGAGCACCGCCGCCGAGAGCGCGCGCATCCTCCGCTCCCTCGGCATCATCAACCCGGTCGTCATCACAGCGCGCGAGGTCGAAGGGGGCGTTGAGGTCATGGTCGAAACCCACGACCGATGGTCCCTGCAACTCGGTGGCCAGGCCGGTGTCTCCGGCAGCCGGACCAGCTTCGGGTTCGACGTCGAGGAGAACAACTTTCTCGGGTGGGGCAAGGCCGTCGGCGTCGGCTACGAATCGGACGACGAGCGCGACGCCTGGTCCTACTGGTACTTCGATCCCAACGTCTTCAACACCAGATGGCGGCTCGGTCTGACCCACGCCAACCTCTCCGACGGCTCGCGCGACGAGGTGATCGTCGACCGCCCGTTCTACTCGCTGGCCACCCGCTGGACCTGGGGCGCCACCGCAGGACGCGAACAGCTTGTCGAACACCTGTATTCGGAAACCGAGTCGGTGGTCGAGGGCGGACGGGACAGCGAGGTGTTCAGAGTGTGGGGCGGCGCACGGCTCCCGGGGAACTCTCATATCACGCGGCGGCTGGTGGCGGGATGGGAGCATCGGCGCGACCTCTACTCGGACTGGCAATGGGAAGACGACGGGGCCCCGTATCCGACCCCCGAGGACCTGCTCATCGAGGGCCCCACCCTTTCGTACCAACAGATCTCCGATCGCTTCATCGTGGTCGAGGGCTTTCGCGCCTGGACCGTCCAGGAGGACGTGGCGCTGGGTCCGAACTTCTACGCCTCGGGGATCTTTTCGGCGCCCGGGACCGGAGGCGACCGACGGCGCATCGTATTCGACCTGGGTGCGCACGCCGCCCTGCAGCGGGGAAACTGGCTGGTGCTCGGAGACGCGTGGATGTCCGGCCGGTACGAGGAGGCTGGTTCCCAGAACCTTGTCTCGGGAATCCAGGTCGGCGCCGCCCAGCTCGGCCGCAGCGGTCTCCAACTCAGACTCCTCGCCGAAACCTCCCACGACCTCGACCTGAACCGGCAGTTCACCCTGGGGGCCGACCTCGGTCTCCGGGGGTGGGACCCGGACTCCTTCGACGGCACCGGGCGGGCCCTGCTCAACGTCCAGTGGCGC
The DNA here is from genome assembly GCA_963715955.1 of Candidatus Sulfomarinibacteraceae bacterium. Taxonomy (GTDB): domain Bacteria; phylum Acidobacteriota; class Thermoanaerobaculia; order Thermoanaerobaculales; family Sulfomarinibacteraceae; genus Sulfomarinibacter. The sequence continues at coordinate 186,382 of CAVQSQ010000019.1, read as the reverse complement.
ACTCTTCTCATGGAAGACGTGCTGGGCCTCTTCTCGTTCGGCGTTGTCGTATTCGGCGACGCCGGCATCACCTGGGACCCGAGGGTCGGGCCCGACACCGGCGGCATCCGCCTCGATGCCGGGGTGGGGCTGTTGTTCGATCTCTCCCGCCTCAGCCGCACCAATCTCCTGCGGGTCGACCTCGCCTTCCCGGACGACGGCTCCGGTCCGACCGTCATCATCAGCACCAGCACGATCTTCGGTCGCCGCTCGTCGCTGACGAATTGACGGGACTCCGGCACCATCGCGACGGACCTCCGTGTAGAATCGAGATGATGTCGCACTTTTTCCTTCCGACGCGATGGTGCCCACCGACGTTCATCGCGTTCCTGTTTGTCGTATCGGCCGCCGTAACGGTCAGATCCTCAACCCCCGGGGAGCCTCATCCTGACGACGGGGTCGGGGCCACGACCGAAATCCGCATCGGGATCCGCGACCGGGACGATCTCCGGTATCTGACGCGGCTGGTCAGCATCGACGACGTCCGCGGCACCGAGGTGCGGGCATCCGCCACCCCCGCCCAACTCGCAGCATTGCGGGCGGCAGGCTTCCGGTGGAAGGTGGCGCCCACGGCCGCCAAAGCCGACGTCGTGATGTGCCCCGACGGCTGGGTGGAGGACGACGAGCGTTCCTGGTCGTGTTATCCGACGTATGACCAGTACACGGCGATGATGCAACGCTGTGCCGCCACCCATCCTGAAATCTGCCATCTCGTGGATCTCGGGCCCACCGCCAACACCGTGCGCCCCCACCGTCTCTGGGCCGTCATCATCTCCGACAATCCCGCTGTCGAGGAGGACGAACCCGAGGTTCTGCTGACCTCGACCATCCACGGCGACGAGACCACCGGCTACGTGCTGACGTTGCGGCTCATCGACCATCTGCTCGCAGGGTACGGCACGAACAACGACATCACGGATCTCGTCGACTCGACCGAAATCTGGATCAACCCGCTGGCCAACCCCGACGGCACCTATCGGGGTGGTGACGATTCGGTCGCCGGCGCGATCCGCTACTACACCACACCTGCCGGTGGAAATTCGGGCGTTGACGGCAACCGCAACTTCCCCGACCCCACGGGCAACGACCATCCCGACGGTCATCAATGGTGGCCGGAGACCGAAAACATGATGGCGCTGACAGCTGCCGAGACGTTTGTTCTCTCGGCCAATTTCCACGGCGGCGCCGAGGTCGTGAACTACCCATGGGACACCTGGCAACGGCGCCATCCAGACACCCAATGGTTCATCCAGCTTTCCAGCGACTGGGCCGACCTCGCCCAGGCCGACAGCCCCGGCGGCTACATGACAACCCCTTACAACAGCGGCATCACCAACGGCTACGACTGGTACCAGACCTTCGGCAGCCGTCAGGACTGGGTGACCTACTTCCACGGCGGCCGCGAGGTCACCATCGAGCTCTCCACCACCAAGCTGGTGCCGGCAGAAGAACTCGAGGACTTCTGGCAGTGGAACCGCCGAGCCCTCGTCGATTTTATCGGCCACGCCCACCACGGCATCCGCGGCGTCGTCACCGACCAACACGGTGAACCGCTGGCCGCCACCATCGAGGTGCTGGGGGTGGACAGCGCGGACGACGGTTCCATGGTGCGTACAGACCCCGACGTGGGTGACTACCACCGCCTCCTGCTGCCGGGTCTCTACGACCTCCAAATCCGTGCCGACGGATGTGTGACGGAGACGGTCCTCGGCGTTGCCGTAAGCAGTGGCGACCCGACCCGGATCGACGCCTCGCTGTGGTGCAACCGGGTGCTCCGACCATCCCGCCGCGTCGCGCCGTGACCCGATGTTCCGGCATATTCTCGGCGCGGCCTGCGTTACCCTGTCGGTCCGGCTGAACGGACCCCCGTTCTTGCGACCGTTGACTGACGACCATCAGGAGCACAAACCGTGACCACTTCCGACGGACTGAAACCTGCGACCCGCGATCGCGCACAGATCGCCGAACACCACACCTGGGACCTCTCGCACATCTATCCGGATTGGTCGGCGTGGGAGTCAGATCTGGAACGGCTCAAATCCCTGATGGAATCCTACCAGGAGCTCAAGGGGACCCTGGCCGAGGGCGCTCGGCAGGTACTCCTGGCCAGCAAGCAGTCGGACGAACTGGGTCAACTGGCTTATCGCGTCTACCAGTACCCGGGGCTGATGCAGAGCCAGGACACGCGCGACAACAGCGTCCAGGCCCGCCTCGAACAGGTCCGGTTGGCGCTCGCCGCCTTCCGGCAGGCCACCGCCTGGTACACCCCCGAACTGCTGCAGATCCCCGAAGAAACGATGCGGGGCTGGCTCGACGAGACGCCCGACCTCGCCCCCTACCGGTTCGGCATCGAGGAGAGCTACCGGATGCAGCAACACGTCCTCGACGAGGACGGCGAACGGCTGCTCGCCTACGCCTCGACCTTCAACGGCACCCCGTCGCAGACCTACACCATGCTCGCCGACGCCGACGTCGTTTTCCCGACCGTGACGCTCTCGGATGGTTCGCAAGTGGTGGCGAGCCACGCCAACTACTCCCAGGGGCTGCATTCGCGCCGGGTGCAGACCGACCGCGAGGCTCTCTTCAAGGCCCACTTCACGGTCTACGACGGGTCCCCGAACACCTTTGCGGCGATCTACAACGGGGTGCTGCAAAAGGACTGGTTCACGGCGCGGTCGCGCCGTTACGCCTCGACCCTCGAGCACCAACTCGACGACGACAACATCCCACCCTCCGTGGTCGAGAATCTCATCACCACGGCGCGTGACGGCAGCGGGGCGTTGCAGCGTTATCACCGGCTCCGCAAGCGAGTCTTGGGCGTCGAAAGGTACCGCTACTTCGACGCCTACCTTCCCCTGGTCGAGGTCGAGTGGCCGCTGCCCTACGATTCCGTCGGGCGGGAGCTGATCGAGTCGGTGGCCGTCTTCGGCGACGCCTACCAGGAGACCGTCCGCCGCGCCTTCGCCGAACGCTGGATCGACGTCTACGAAAACGAGGGCAAGAGGTCGGGCGCCTTCTCGGCCGGAGTGTACGGCGTCCACCCCTACATGCTGCTCAACTACGCCGACACCCTGTCAGACGCCTTCACCGTGGCGCACGAGATGGGCCACACCATGCACACCGTGCTGTCGCACGAGAGCCAGCCATTCGCCACCTCCTCCTACACGATCTTCGTCGCCGAGGTGGCCTCCATGACCAACGAGTCGCTCTTCCTCGACCGGCTGCTCGCCACGGAGTCGGACCCGGCCCGCCGGGTCGCCCTGTTGCAGCACGCCGTCGACGACATCGCCGCGGGTTTCTACCGGCAGGCCATGTTCGCCGACTTCGAACTGCGCGCCCACCGCGAGGTCGAAGACGGCCGGCCCATCACCTCCGAGGTGTTGCAGAAGATCTACCTCGAGTGCCTGGCCGGTTTCTTCGGCGACGCCCTCGACGACCAGGAGTGGTACCGCAACACGTGGGCGCGGATCCCCCACTTCTACGGTTCGCCCTACTACGTCTACCAGTACGCCACCTCGAAGGCGGCGGCCACCCTGATCCACCGCCGGATGACCCGGGGCGACGAGGCAGAGCGGGCCGAGACTGTGGGGAAATACCTGGAGTTGCTGCGCTCGGGGGGCAACGACCACCCCATCACCCAGCTCCAGAAAGCCGGTGTCGACTTCACCACCACGGAACCCACAGAAGCCCTGGTCGAAGGAGATGGACGGCTTGGTCGACAGGCTCGAAGAGGAACTTTCAATTTTGAATTCTTAATTTTGAATTTTGAATCTCAGGATGCACGGATCGCAGTTGACTGTCAGCAGCGATCCTGAAGGTGGGCCAAGGCCCACCCTGCGTGAATCCGCGCGTCAGGCCTCTGAACTGTCATCCCGACCGAAGGCCCGGAGGGCAGTAGCGGAGCGATCTGGGCGGGATCCAGGCGGCATTCAAAATTCATGGAATTCAAAATTGGGCGGCGATCAGCCGCCCTTGTGCTTCCGGGTTCCTTCGTACATCTCGAACTTCAAGAGCCGGCACTCGATCGGGCCGTTGAAGAGCGGGATCTTGCGCGCCGGTTTGAGCCCGATCGATTTGGCCAACCGCGGCTCGCCGGCGAGGATCCACGCGGTCGAGCCCGCCGCCTGGTTCTTGAGGCTGTCGCCGAACCGCCGGTAGAGGCCGAAGAGCTTGTCGACCTCGCCCACCCGCTTGCCGTAGGGGGGGTTGGCGACGATCGTCCCGCCGGACTCCCACGGCAGCTGGAGGTCGAGTGCGTCGCGCTGTTCGAGGGTGACCCAGCGCTCCATCCACGCCGCTTTGAGGTTGCGTTGGGTCGCCCGCAATGCACGGTCGGCGCGGTCGCGGGCGACGATGGGCTCGGGCGCCTCGCGGTGTCCGTGGCTCGCCTCGCGCTGGACCTCCGCAAAGGTCAGAAGATCGTGGACCGGCCAGCGCTCGAAGGCGAACTCGCGGTGGAGCCCCGGCGGTGTCCGGGTGGCGATCAGAGCGGCCTCGACGGCAAAGGTGCCGGTGCCGCACATGGGGTCGAGCAGGGGCTCGGACCCGTCGTATCCCGCGAGCAACAGGATCCCGGCGGCCAGGGTTTCGGCCAACGGCGCCGGTCCCCCGCGCGGCCGGTAGCCGCGGTGCGAAAGGGGCTCGCCGCTCGAGTCGATGCTCAGGGTCACCGGGCCGTCCTCGACCAGCCGCAGGTGGAGACGGATGTCAGGGTTCTCGCGATCGACGTTCGGGCGGCGGCCGCCGGCCGACCGCAATCGGTCCACGACGGCGTCCTTGACAACCTGGCCGGCAAAGGTCGTGTTGCGGAAGGAGCGGTGCTTGCCCACGACCTCGACCGCGAATGTCTGACCCGTCTTGAGGACATCGCCCCAGGCCACCGACGACGCCAGCTCGTAGAGCTCGTTCCGGTTCGAAACCGGGCCGCGAACCAGCGGCGCCAGCACCCGCATCGCGGTACGGAGACGGATGTTGACGTTGTAGACGGTCCTGAGATCGCCGGCGAACAGCACCGATCCGCGATCGGGCGCGACGGCCTCGGCGCCCAGCGCCCGCAGCTCATCCGCCAACACCCTCTCCAGACCGAGAGCACAGGTGGCGGTGAGCGGTTGGGTCTTCCCGAGTTCGATCATGCGCAGACGCTACAGCGAACGCGGTCTGAGAACAAGAGGCATGTTTGAATTAGGAATGAGGAATGAGGAATCAGGAATCAGGAATGCCGGTCGACAGTCTCTCGGGAAAAGGAACGGGCGTGCGATGGCAATTCAAAATTCAAAATTCAAAATTCAAAATCTACGGACGTTCGATGAACTCGATGACGTAGCCGTCCGGGTCCTTGACGAAGGCGATGACGGTGGTGCCGTGCTTCATCGGCCCCGGTTCGCGGGTCACCTGGCCGCCGTACTTGCGGACCTTGTCGCAGGCGCTCACGATGTCGGCGGCGCCGATGGCGATGTGGCCGAAGCCGTTGCCGAGGTCGTAGTCCGAGGTGTCCCAGTTGTGGGTCAGCTCGATCACGGCATTCGAGCTCTCGTCGCCGTACCCGACGAATGCCAGCGTGAACTTCCCCTCCGGATAGTCGTGCTTGCGCAAGCAGCTTCATCCCCAACGCTTCGGTGTAAAACGCGATCGATTTCTCCAAGTCCCCGACCCGGATCATCGTGTGCAAGAGCCTCATTTCAACCTCCGGTTCATTCGGAATTCGGAATTCGGAATTCGGAATTCGGAATGCCGGTCCACCGCCGCTCGAGTTAGGGAAGAGGCGTGCGATGGTCATTCAAAATTCAAAATTCAAAATTCAAAATTCGATCAGTAGTCGATCGTCATGATGAAGACGGGCGCACCCTCGAAGCGGGTGTATTTGGGACGCAGTCGTTCGGTGTTGTAGAACTTCTCCACGTCCACCACCTTTTTGCGGCTGGTCACCACGTCGATCGGCACGTCGTCGTAGCGGCCGTTGCGGATATTCACCAACCGGCCCGACTTGCCCTCGAGAATCAAATCCATGGCGAGGTTGCCGAAGGCCATCGGGACCACCGAGTCGAGCGCGTCCGGATCCCCCGACCGCACGAGATAGCCGAGCCTCTGGTTGATGACGTTGACGCGGTGTCCGTTGTTGTACTCGGGAGACAGCTCGCGCAAGGCCCGCGCCACCCGGTCGCCGATGCCGCCGAGCTTCTTGTGCCCGAACATGTCCTTTTCCTCGTCCTCGAAGACCATATCGCCCTGGCCGGTGAAGGTGGCCCCCTCCGAAACCAGCACCACGCTGTAGTTGGAAGGGTTCTCCCTGCGGTCCTTCGACAGCCTCTCGCACAGGTGTCGGATGTCGAAGGTGTGTTCGGGAATCACACAGCGGTGGGCGGCGCCTGCCATGGTCGGCAGCAGCGCCGTGTAGCCCGCGTAGCGGCCGAAGACCTCGATCACGAGAAAACGCTCGTGGCTGCCGGCCGAGGTCCGCAGGGCGTGGGTCATGGCGATGGTCCGGGTGACGCAGGTGGAAAAGCCGATGCAGTAGTCGGTACCGGGAACATCGTTGTCCATCGTCTTGGGGATTGCGATCACCGGAACCCCGAGCTTGTGGAGGTGGACGCCGTAGGACAGGGTGTCGTCGCCGCCGATCGGGATCATGGTGTCGACTCCGAGGTACTCGAGGTTGGCGAGCACCTCGTTCGTCAGATCGTTGACCTCGTCGGTATAGGTGTCGCGCAGGTGGTCGGGCATCACCGTCTGCGGAACGTGCGACGGCCGGGTGCGCGAGCTGTGGAGGAAGGTGCCGCCGGTCCGCCCGACCTTGTTGACGACCTCCTCGGTGAGGTTGATCACGAAGTCGGAACCGTTCTTCTGATCGCGGTCGATCTCGATCAGACCCGCCCAGCCGCGGCGGATCCCCAACACCCGGTAGCCTTCCCTGATCGCACGGACCGTGACCGCACGGATCGCCGGGTTGAGCCCCGGCACATCGCCCCCACCGGTGAGGATGCCGATGGTCCCCTTGAACTTCTTGACGTTGGCCATCTCTGATCTCCCTCTCTTCCGACCGTTGTGCGCCACTCTTCACACCGCACGCCGTGCGGTGCCTCTCGAATTCAGAAATCTACTCTGATTCGGTCGTCGCCGCCACCCGCCAACGCAGACTCTCGCCGGCCTTGAGCGGCACCACCTCGTGCTCCCCGAAGGCGTAGACCTCGGGCACCGTCCACTCTTCTCGCACCAGGGTGACCGTGCCGCGGTTCCTCGGCAGACCGTAGAAATCGCAACCGTGGTGGGAGGCAAAGGCCTCGAGGTGGTCGAGGGCCCCGTGGTCCTCGAAGATCTCCGCATAGATTTCGAGGGCGGCGTGGGCGGAGAAGATCCCCGCACAACCGCGCGGCGCTTCCTTGGTGTGGCGGGCATGGGGAGCGCTGTCGGAGCCCAGAAAAAACCGTGGGCTGCCGCATGTGGCGGCCCACACCAGGGCCTCCCGGTGGTGATCGCGTTTGAGCACCGGCAGACAGTAGAAATGGGGACGGAGACCGCCGGTGAAGATCGCGTTGCGGTCGTACAACAGGTGGTGCGGGGTGATGGTTGCGGCAACCGTCGGCGGGGCCTGGAGAACCCATGCAACGGCGTCGGCGGTCGTGATGTGCTCGAACACGACCTTGAGGCCAGGCCAACGATCCACGATGGGGCCGAGCACGCTGTCGATGAAGACCGCCTCCCGGTCGAAGATATCGATCGAGGGATCGGTCACCTCTCCGTGGACCAACAACGGCAGTCCGAGATCGACCATCGCCGCGAGGGCCGGGCTCACCGCATCGAGGTCGGTCACGCCGGCCTCGGAATTGGTCGTCGCACCCGCCGGATAGAGTTTGACCGCTACGACCTCCGGGCTTGCCGCAGCGCTCTCGATCTCCCCCGGCGACGTCAGATCGGTGAGATACAGAGTCATCAGGGGCTCGAAGACCGCACCTCCCGGGAGGGCGGCAACGATCCGATCGCGGTAGGCGACAGCCTGGGCGGTCGTCGTCACCGGCGGCACCAGGTTGGGCATGACGACCGCCCGCGAAAAGACGCGTGCCGACAAACCGACCACGTCCGCCATCTCCGCCTCGTCGCGAAGGTGGAGGTGCCAGTCGTCGGGTGAGGTGATCGTCAGTTGCATGGCTTCGACCCGCCGCATCTTCGCACATCCGGCCGCCACGGTGCTTCTGGAGAGAATTTCGGCTAGAATGTCGCTTCACAGGACTGTTGGATGGATCGATGAACGATCAGATCACAGTTGAAGAGCTCGAAAAGGCCTCGAACAACGTGCAGAGGTTGTCCGGGTTCATCGGCGAGCGGCGAGACTGGATCCTCGCCTCCGACGCCGAGAGCGCTGCATCTTCGCTGGCCGAGGCCGCCAGGTCCCTGGCTGCCGTCGTTGCCGACCTCGCGGATTCAGACGATGCGGAAGCACTTACCGTCCGCCAGCCGGCCAGACTCGAGCCGTCGGGCAGGGTCACCGCCGCCCGATTGATCAAGTTCACCGACTTCATCGATCAGCTCCGCATGTGGTTTTCCGCCCACGACGGCGCCGCGCTCCCGGAGGGGTCGGATGGGATCATCCGATCCCTCCAGGCCTCGCTCGCCGGCGCCATTGCAGCGGTCGAACAGCTGCTCGGACCGGCAGCCGCGACCGAAGGGGGGTCGGAACCGCTGATCAGCGGCGATCTCGGGCCGGTGGCCGAGGTCGACATGTCCGCCCGGCTCGAACTCGACAACATTGCATCCCGCCCGCTGCTCCAGATCTTCCGCGGCGTCACCGAACTCACGCCCGAAGCCATTTCGATGATCGACCGCTTCTTCGCCAAACAGGGAATCGTGCTCGAGGGGCCCGAGAAGCGCCGTTTCCACGACAAGGCCCTGAAGTGGATCAAAGGAACGCCCGAAGGTCAGATGCTGGTCGTCAGATTGAGCGGTCTCTCCGGAAAAGTCGAGGCCTATTCGAGCTATAAACCGAGAGGAACGTAGACCGTTCGACAGACCGCGTCGACGCGGCGGGGCCCGCCGGTCCGGTCTGCAGGAACGCTTCCCCTCTCACGGCATTTCGAGGAGTTCCATGACCACTCCGACACGTTCGCCGCTCGCCGCTCTCGTTCAGCGCTTTCTGCCGCGCCTGCGCTACCCCTACCTGTTTCTCATCCTCGGCGGGTTGTTTCTGGTCGATCTGGTGATCCCCGATCCGATCCCGCTGGTGGACGAGTTGATGCTGGCGATGCTCACTTTCCTGGCGGCGACCCTGACCACCCGCAAGGACGAGGTGCCGCCGCCTCGAGATATCACTCCAGCCGACCCCGGCGATCGTCTCAGTTCGGGTGACGGCCCGCCGAACCCGACCGATTCCTCTCGGTGACCAACTCCAGCTCGCGGATCTCGAACCGGGACTGACCGGCCCACGGTTCGACCTGGAGACGAAAGACGAACTCCCCTCGCCGGCCATGCATCGGCACGCGAATCCTCTCGACGCCCTCAGCGGAGGAAACGAGCGCGCTGCGTGCCGGGGCGTCGCGTCCGATGCCGCCACCCTGCGGCCGCGACACCGTCATTTCGCCCGAGCCTCCCGGGCTGGGAAAACGGTACCTCATTCGAAAAGCGTCCACCCGGTCATCGACCGTGAAGCGGGCCTCGAATACCCCTGGCGCATCCAGCACCAGCCGTTGTCTTTCGAAATCGACTCTCACGGGATCCGGACTCGGACGCCCGCCATCGCTCCCCTCTTCCAGCCGGAGTTCGATCCGCCGCAGCTGCAAGGCCCGCCGCGGCGTGCGAACCGGCTCACGGTCGGGGACCCGAAATACGATCTGATTGGCGCCCGCGCGCAACGCACCCTCCGGCACCCTCATTCGCCACCGCTGCCATCCCCGTCGCAGGTCCGAGGCCCCGCAGTCGACACCGTTGACCGAGACTCCGACGCTGCGCACCGGTCGTTTGCCGGCCGCCGGACGGCCTTCGAAGATCATCACCCGCTGGCCACCCCGCAACAGATCGAGCCCGATCTCGCCGCCGTCGCCGAGCAGCCAGACGCCGGATGGACCCACCGTCGACCACAGCGGGCCGATCGGCACCGGGACGGGCAACAGCTCGAAACCGGTCTTCCGCGAACCGCCACGAAGATCGATCACCGGCTCCCAGGGTTCGAACCGTATCGCGCCCGGGCGCAGGACCACCGGAGGCGGCGGTTCTTCCTCGCGCAGGGTCTGCACGAGATCGACCACGGCGACCGCCACGAAGACGGACGCGATCAGGAGAGGCAGCGGCCGAAGGAGCTGACGCAGACCCATCAGCCTTTTCGCTCTGGCCGATCCGTCGCGCTTCCCGCGTCAGAGTCCACCTCCGATTCCGCATCCGAGTCCGCGCCCGGCTCCGAACCCTTCAGGAAATCGACGACTCGATAGTCCGAGGCCTCGGCGGCCGCGATCAGGAGCCGCGCAGCGTCACACGCGCGGGACACTCCCTCGACGGCGTCCGCAGGGTCGGCCGTCACCGATCGGATGGAGGCCGACGCACAGAGCGCCCCGACCAGGTCGGAGAACCGCTCGCGGTTGAACCACTCGACCTCCTCATAGGTGTTGACGGCGAGAAACCGACGGCCCGTGGGATCCTCGAAGATCTTCGCGATCTCGTGCGAAGACCCCGGCATCGCGGCGTCAAGCCCATCGGAGGAGATCATCAATTCCACCGCATCCGCAAGAGCGCGGGCCGCATCCTCCGTCAGACCGAGCTCCCGCGCCACTTCGACCAGCAACGACGCCAGGTGCCACTTGAGATACCGCACGCGGGCCCGTTCACCGCCGCGGCTCGGGCCTTCCAGGCGGCCGAGGTGCCGGGCCACGATCCACATCAGAACTGCGGCCCATTGTTCAGGGCGGGCCAAAGCGTCGCCGAGGGGCGCCATGCCCGCTTCGTCGATCAGCTCGGGTCCCGGCGCCGCTTCGCCGACCAGGGGGGCGAGGGCGAGCAGGGCCTCGAGGTCGGTGAGCATCGCGGCCTCGACGGCGGTCAACGAACCTCGAGAGCCCGCGCTTTCCGCGGCCGCCGCAATCACCGGTTCGACTTCTTCTGCCGCGCTTTTCCGCAGCCGGATGGTGGCGTCGACCAGGGCTTCAGGCTCCGCGAGATCGCGCAGAATCGAGATCTCCAGCAGCCGCCGGATGGGATCGAGCAAGGGGGCCATCACACGAACACCCAGTGCGTCGTCGAGACTGTGAACACCGATGCCGTCGAGCTCCACGGCAAGCTCCGCCCATGGATGCCCCGCATCCGAAACGACCTCGCGCAGGGCGACGAAGCAGTGCAGCCGGTAGGGGCCGAGGTCGAACCGCAAGCCCTCGTCTCGAAGCCGCCGGCAGGATTTCAGATACTCGAGACCGGTCACCGCGTCCCTCATGATCAGAAAACTGTCTTCATTTTCCGAGAGGCGGAGACCGTCGCCGAGCGTGGTGCGCACCAGCGGCCGGTCCGGGTTGGCGGGGTCCTCCGCCACCCCGGTGGAAAGCCGGATCCTCCCGCGGGTTTCGGCGTGCTTGTTGTGAAAGACCACCAGGCTGCGCTCGCCGTCCACCTCGTTGGAGTAGGCGAAGACATTCTCGTCAACCGAGGAGTCTTCGCGCACGAAGTCGTAGAACCGGAACCGGTCGACCTCGGCGAATATCCGGCGGCGGCGCAAGCAACGGGAAGAGCTGGCGGCCGTGGCGCGCCACCAAACCCTCGTCGGCGGTTTCGTCCCACCGCGGACGGCGGAACTCCATGCCGTACTTTTCGGCGAGGCCCTCGATCTGGCCGTGGCCGAACATGGGCAGTCCGGGCATGGTGGCCATCATGGTCGCCACTCCGAAGTACCTGTCGCCGGTGCCGAACTGGTCGACGGCGGTCCGCTCGTCCGGGTTCGACATGAAGTTGACGTAGCGTTTGAGGATCTGCGGATCGAACTCGAGGGTGGTGCGGATCAGTTGGCGGTACTCGGCGTTGCGCTCGTCGCGCAGCATGTGCATGAAGGCCGAGTTGTAGACCCGGTGCATCCCGAGGGTGCGCACGAAGTAACCCTCGAGCAGCCAGAAGGCCTCGGCCAGCAGCAGGGTGTCGGGCGCCTCGGCGGCAACCCGGTCCACCACCTCGCGCCAGAACTCGTGCGGCATCACCGCGTCGAACTGGGCCCGCGACATGCCGAACTCCGCCCGCGAAGGGACCGCACCGGCGGCGCCCGGCTCCGGGAACCACAGGCGGTGGAAATTCTGGCGGGTGAGCGTCATGGCGGCGTCGAATCGGATCACCGGCGACCGGCGAGCCACCGCGAGGATGGTCTGAATGACCGCCTCCCGGACGTCGGCTCTGGTGTAGTCGAGCTGCGCCGTGTCGTTCCACGGCATCGAGGTGCCGTCGTTGCCGTGGTAGATGAAGCGCTCGCTTCCGGTATGGCGATCGAGCCTTTTGAAGACCACCGCGGCGTCCGATTTGGACCAGTATTTGTCCTCGATGAAGATCCCGACCCGGTCGTCGTCCGACAGGTCCGGGCCCTCGAATGTGTAGGCCGGGTAGGGCGAACGATCGAGGGAGATGAACCAGTCCGGGTGGTTGACGACCCAGTGCGAGTCGATGCCCATGTGGTTGGGGACCATGTCCGTCGAAAGCCGGATACCGTGTTCCCAGGCGCGGGCCCTGAGGTCGTCGTAGGCCTTCTCTCCGCCGAGGGCGTCGGCGATCCGGTAGTCTTCCAGCGAATAGGCCGACGCCACCGCATCCTCATCGCCCATCCGCCGCTTGATGCGCTCCGAGGCGCGACTGCGCTCCCAGACGCCGATCAGCCACAGACCGGTGAACCCGCTTCCGGCAATTAGCGCAAGTTCGGCGTCGGGAATACCGTCCAGCGTCGTGATCTCGCGACCGTACTTCGCGCTCAACTGTGCGAGCCAGACGTGGGCGTTCTTCGCAAGCAGCACCAGTCGCGGCATCCAATCGAGATCCGCGGAGTAGTTCTCGACCTCGTCGTAGAGCGCTGCGTAGTCCTCGGGCGCGAGCGGTCCCGGACCGGGGCCGGCCCCCGGCGGGAAGAACACCCGCTGCTCCTCGGCGAGGAAGTCGAGGCTCCCGAGAACCCGGTGCAGATCGGGGCCGAGGAGATCCGCCCAGGTCGACCGGATGAAGGCCAACTGACCCTCGAGCGAGGTCGGTGCGGCGCGCATCGGAGCGTACAACCGATCGAGCAGGGTCTCGCCGCCGACGCCGCCGGAAGCCTCACCTCCCTGACCTGTGGCCGAACCACCGAGAATGGTCTCGATGTGCGTCCAGCGCCGCCTCGTAGTCGGTCTCGCGGCGAAGCACCGCGTCGTCGAAGAGTTCGCGAAAGTCGGCGAAGGCCGGGTTGCGGTTCGCCAACCACAGCAGCACCAACTCTTCGACGACGATTTCCCGATGTGCAACACCATCGGTCACGCCGTCGAGGTATGCATCCTTTCCGACATCTCCGCGATACACCGCTGTCGGAGGAAACTCCTCGACAAAGGTCTCGAGGACGCGGTCGAGCTTTTCGGCCCCGAAGTCTCTGGAGAGGAGCGACAGGACCTGGGTCCACAGACGCGGCGCCCGGAGCTGCCGGTGGCGCGCCACCATCAGGTGCAGTATCTCGTCGATCAGTCCCAGCGCGTAGAGGCGACTCGCCCGCACCGCGCGTTCCGGGTGGTGGTGCACGTCCCGCCGTTCGTTGAGCCGGTGCGCGAGCTCGCGGGCCGCGCGGAAGTCGGCGAAGACCACGTTGCCGGTCAGCGAAAAGAGGGTGTCCGACAGGCCGTAGGCGTCGCGAACCCTGCGCGAGATGTGGAACTCGCGCACAACACGGTCGACGGGATGATGTCGTTGAGTCGTCATTTCAATGGCCGGGGCCATCATAGAACGAATTCGGAATTCGGAATTCGGAATTCGGAATGAGCGGACTGGCGACCCCGTCGTGAATTGGGTGGCACAGCTGCATTCCGAATTCAAAATTCAAAATTCAAAATTCAGCATTCTGACCTTCGAGATCCGCATCGCGGATCTCGAAGGTCAGCGGGCAGTGATCGGAGACATCCCAGAAGGTGCCGTCCTCCGCGCCCGGTCGCGAGACGAGATCGGCGCACTCGAACCTCGCACAGTGCAGCCAGGCCTGGACCGGCGCCGCGAGATCGTCGCCGCCGAATCCGCGCAGGAACACGTGGTCGAGGAGGGACGACTGCTGGACCCCGTCCCGGTCGCCAGCCCCCTCCCAGTAGGAAGAACAACCCGTTTCATTGGCCAATCGGCGCAACCCGGTCTCGCCGAGGATCGCGTCGATCGACTGCAACTCCCCTTCGAGCCCGCCGCGCGGGGACCCGGTGGTGTTGAAATCGCCGAGCAGGATCACATCCGGGTCGCCGGTCTCTTCCACCCATCGATCGATCCACGCGGCGAGGGCCCTGTTCTGCCGGCGCCGGTCGCCGAAATTTCGCGGTCCACTTTCGTGGTGGACCACGATCACGGTGAAGTCGATTCCCTCCGAACGACGGCTGCGAAAGCGGGCGGCAAATGCAGGCCGCATCCCGTCCTCGAACACCGTCTCCGTCACGTCAACCGGTTCGCTCAGCAGCTTCGAGAACGTTGGTGTCCCAGGCGATTGCGAGGTGCTGTCCGAAACGTCCACCACCCGTCGAGAATCGGATGCCCATCTGACGGCCCTCGACGGCACGGCGGAGAATGGGTGGAAAGCGGCGGGTGTCGTTGACCTCCTGCAGCCCCAGGAGATCACCGTCCAACCCGGCCAAAACCGCCTCGAGATCGCAGATGTTGGTGCGTCTGGAATAGCCGAGGTCGGCATCCTGTGGGCGCTCGTCGAGCGGAAAATTGCGGACATTCCACGAGACGATCCGCAGCACATCGGGGGCGGCGGCCACCGGCAGCTCCGCCAGGGTGACTTCAGGACCGGCAAAACCACTGCACCGCAACCGCCCCCTCAGCACGAGGGCCAGAGCGCTGATCAACAGAATTGCGACGGCGACCGATACGACAAGGGTCTGGGACTTCCGGGCCACGACGGACAGTGTCTCCCGGCTCCCGCGCCGGCGCAAGTCCTCCCCGCACGTACTCGCGCGCGCGGCGGTAGAGTCGTCTCGAAAAACCACGAGCCAGTCGCAAAAAACAGATGATAAATGCGATTGATTCTCAGCGCAAATCCAAGGCAACCTTGATAAATCTCGAGAATAGCTGTACCCGCTGGGAAACCGCCGAATTCCCATATGAAGACTCTAACATTTGAGTTGACAATCAAACGAGACTCATGCATGCTTTTTTAGTCATGGGATTGTCACGGAATTTTTTGTGGAGGGCTACACCTCCGACGCCTGCAAACTCCGTGACAACCCACCCGCGTCTAATTGAGACTTCATTTCGATACGCAGGAAATCCCAAGTGTGCATTCGGGGTCGCCGACGGCGATCCACATCCACCCCACGAGAGTCACTCCAAACTGGAGAAGGAGGCAGAGCGATGATTTCGATCACGAGGAGCTTACTGGTGCTGGCGACCGCGGGCGCCGCGGCCGTCCCGATGGTGATTCGCACCCCCGCCACCCGGGTCACGCCGACGGGTGAGGCCGATCCGCGGAACGTCTACACCAAGAGCCAGGCCGAGCACTATCTCACCAAGGAGCAGTACGCCTTTATCCGACCCGGTCTCCAGGTCACGGTCGAGGACGTCCAGATCCCGGCCGACCGCCACCCGGTGGTAGAGCTCACCATCACCGACGACCAGGGGCAGCCGCTCGATCGTGACGGCATCATGACCCCCGGTCCGGTCAGCCTGAGCTACATCCTTTCGTGGTATGACACCGAACGCCGCGACTATGTCGCGTACACAACGCGACCGCAAACCAGCCCGATCACTGGTGATACCGCGATTCAAGCATCGACCGACTCGGGCGGCACCACCGAGGACCTGGCGATGGGCCGCGTTCGCTATACTTTCGGCACCCAGCTTCCGGACGGCTATGACATGTCGGTGACCCATACTGTGGGCATCTACGCCAGCCGCAACCTGAACGACACGCCGCTCGAGACCACCCAGTACGACAACGTCGAGTACGACTTCGTGCCCGACGGCAGCGAGGTCGTCGACCAGTGGCAGGGGATTCTCGACCAGACCTGCAACGGCTGCCACGAGCAGCTTGCTATCCACGGCGGCAGCCGCCGCGACGTCAAGCTGTGCGTCCTGTGCCACAACAAGCAGACCTCCGACCCCGACACCGGCAACTCGGTGGACATGAAACAGATGATCCACAAGATCCACTACGGACCCAACCTGCCCAGCGTCCAGGCCGGTATCCCGTACCAGATCATCGGCTACCGCCAGTCGGTGCACGACTATTCCCATGTGGAGTACCCGCAGGACATGCGCAACTGCGTACGCTGCCACACCGCCGACACCCCCGAGGGTGACGTCTGGTTCACGCGTCCCAACCGCGACGCCTGCGGCTCGTGCCACGACAACATCAACTGGGAGGTCGCCGGTGAGGGCCACCCGGTGGCGCAGTTCGACGACAGCCTGTGTGCGGCGTGCCACATCCCCCAGGGCGAGCACGAGTTCGACATCTCGGTCATGGGCGCTCACACTATTCCCGGCAAATCGAGCCAGCTGGCCGGCATCAACATGGAGATCACCGACGTCACCGGCGCGATGCCCGGCGGCACGCCGACAGTTTATTTCTCACTGACCAACGACGACGGTACGCTCGTCTCACCGATCTCCGGTCTTCGCACCCTGACCCTCCGGATGGCTGGTCCGATCGGCGACACCATCGACCACATGATGGACATCTCCCAGGACGCCCGCGAAGCCACCATGGTCGGCGACGAGTACATGATGACCTTCGAAACCCCGATCCCCGAGGATGCCACCGGCAGCTGGGGCTTCTCGGCGGACGTTCGGCGTACCGCGCTGATCGACGACGGTACCATCGAGGGCATGGAAGTCACCGAAGGCGCTTTCAACCCGCTCTACTACGCAGCCGTCACCGATTCCGAGGCGACGCCGCGGCGTGAAGTGGTTTCGATCGACAAATGCAACGTCTGCCACGACACGCTGGCTTTGCACGGCGGCCAACGTTTCAACACCCAGGAATGCGTCTTCTGCCACCGGCCGAATGCCACCGATGCGGTGGTCCGGCCCGAGGAAGAAATGCCGGCCGAAGGGATCGACATGCGGTGGCTGATCCACCGCCTCCACACCGGCGAAGAGCTGACCGACGACTTCACGGTCTACGGTTACCGCAGCTCGGTCCACAACTACAACGAACTCGTGTACCCCGGCGACCTCCGGTCCTGCGACACCTGCCACATCGGCGGCTCGTACAACGTACCGGCTCCCGAGGGCTCACACGAGGTCACTACCGAGCGCAGCTTCTACTCGCCGACCCAGCCGGCCGGCGCCGCTTGCCTGGCGTGCCACAGCACGGTCGACGCAGCGGCCCACGCCTACGTCAACACGGCGCCCTTCGGCGAGTCCTGCGCCTCGTGCCACGGTGCCGACCGCGAGTTCTCGGTCGACTCCGTCCACGCCCACTAGCAAACCCGTGATCATGCTCCCCGCCGCACAGGCGGCGGGGAGTGTGTGACCTGGAAAGGAAGATCGGGTATGAAAAAGCTCATCTACACGCTGGCACTCGGCGCCCTGGTGGTCGGTCTCGGGACCTCCCTGCCGGCCGCAGCCGGCGACCCATCGGAAGATTGTGCCACCTGTCACGAGGACATCGCGGCCAACTTCGCCCACACGGTGCACGCTGCAAAGGACCGGGGCGGGCCGACCTGCGCCACCTGCCACGGCAACGGCGACCGGCATATGGAATCAGGCGGCGATGCGGCCCTGATCGGCAAACCCCAGGGACAGGACCTCGAGACCCTTTGCCTGACCTGCCATCGGAACGTCGAGACCATGTTCTCCAGCCGTTCGGTGCACTCGGGGGCGGACGTGACCTGCGCCTCATGCCACAATGTCCACACAACCGAACCTCTGCAGCCGCAAATGCTGCAGAAGGCCTCCAACGAGCTCTGCGCCAGCTGCCACTCGTCAGCCGCAGGGTCGTTCAACCAGCCCTTCGGCCACCGCCTCGATCGCGGCGGCATGCAGTGCGTTTCGTGCCACAACCCGCACGGTGGCGCCGGTGAGGCCAGCCTCAAGGTCGACCGCTCGGGCGACATCGCCTGCGTCAGCTGCCACGCCGAAAAGCGCGGGCCCTTCGTCTTCTCGCACGTGACGGGTTCAACCGGAGACTGCCTCAGCTGTCATACCCCTCACGGCGCGTCCAACCCGATGGCTCTGACCCGCTCGCGGGTCGACCAGCTGTGCCTCGAGTGCCACAGCCCGATGGGCAACACCCTCGGTTCGCAGCCGCCGTCGTTCCACAACGTCAACACACCGCGATATCAGAACTGCACCACCTGCCACGTGATGGTCCACGGGTCCAACACGTCGCCGATGTTGCTGAAGTAGGGGGTGGATCGATGAACACATATCGCCTGTCGATCACCGCCTGCGCTGTCCTGCTCCTCGCCTTCTGCGTGCCGTTCGCGGCCGCTCAGTCGACCTCGTTCGACATCGAGGCCGGCTACCAGGAAGTCGAAGTCAACGGCAACGAAGACATGTTCCGCACTCAGGTCAACCAGGAGGACGGTTTCGTCCTGCGCAACTTCTCGATCAACTTCGTCGACCCGTCGGGCGACGCCGGTTTCGTGGACCGGTTGCGGGTGGACGCCTCCGGTTTCGGCGGTGAGCCCGCCGGCCGATTCCGCCTGCAGATGGGGCTCGGCGACATCTATCGCATCAACCTCTTCTACCAGAACTTCGAGAGCTTCAGCGCGCTGCCGGCCTACGCCAACCCCTTGCTCGACGACGGGGTCTACCCGGGCCAGCACACCTGGGAACGCAACCGTGACCTCCTGGATTTCCAACTCGAGATCCTCCCCGGCCGCGCCATCACGCCGATCGTCGGCTATCGCTGGAACAGCTATGACGGACCCGGCCGGACGACCTACAGCGTCGGCAACGACGAGTTCCAGGTCGCGTCCGAATTGGAAGAGACCGAAGAAGAGTTCTACGTCGGTGTGAATTTCGCGACCAAGAGTCTTCAGGGCTCCTTGATTCAAGGTTGGCGGAGCTTCGAGGGAACCTACCTGGACAACCTCGCGCCCGGCGCCGGGGCCGGCAACAACCCCGGCACCACGCTTGGCCAAGAGGTGGAACTCGACTCGTTCAACCGCACCACCACGACCGAGGCCGACACGCCGGTCACGACGTTTCACATGACCGGACGGGTCGCCGAGACCAGCCGTTTTGTCCTGTCCTACGCCCGCGCCGACTACGAGGGCGACACCAACATGAACGAGACGCTGTCGGGCAGCCTCGTGAGCTTCCAGCTCTCGCGGTTCTTCGAGGGCCTCGATCAGTCGGTGCAGAGCCGGACCGAAAACCCCTACTGGAGGGGTGAGGCCCGGTTCGAGTGGGACATCAGCCACAAGGTCGATATGCGCGTCGGTTACGAAATGCGCGACCGCCAGCTTCAGGGTTGGGCGCTGATCTCGAGCCTCTACATGGACACCATGACCTTCAACGGCTTCGACCCGAAGGACATCGAGACCCTGGTCGACGCCCAGACCGGTTACGAGCGTGAGGAAGGCATCGCGAACATCAGGTTCGACTTCCGCAATCTCGGCGCCTTTTCGCTGTGGGCCGAGTACGCGATCACGGACCAGGATGTCGATCTTTCGGCCGATGTCGCCCAGATCATCCTCCCGGGAGGCCAGGAGGGCGAGTACGACCGCAAGATCTCGTCCTTCGACCTCGGTGCGATGGTGACGGTCGGAGACTTCAAGTTCCTGATCGACGCCGTCGGCCAGGACTCCGATGAGGTGATCGTCCGCACCGACTTCAACGACCGCCTGCGGCTTCGCGGCCGGATCGACTGGTCGATCAGCCGGATGTTCCGGGTGCTGCTCACCGCCGAGTCGATCGACGCCGACAACGACGCCTCCGGGATCGGTTACCAGTACGACACCGACCGCTATGCCGTCGATTTCAACTTCACACCTACCGAGAACTTCCTGCTGCGGGCGGCCTGGGACACCTACCAGACCGACACCGAGATGCCGATCCGGGTGCCGCAGACCTTCCAGATCATTCCCTCGATGTATGCCGAAGAGGGCGAACTCCTCGAGGGCAACATGCGGTGGAAAATCTCGCTGTTCACCTTCGAGGCGGCCTACTCGACCTTTGAAAACGTCGGCAGCTTCCCGTTCGAGATGGACCGGGCGTTCGGCCGGATCGCCATCGATCTCAGCAAGAAATTCGCCATCGCGGGCGAGTACGAGAACTGGGACTACAGCGAGGATATGTTCCCGGTGGCCGACTACGATGCCAACCGCTGGGGCTTCTTCGTGCGCTGGCGGCAGTAACGAATCACAGACCGCAATCTCCGGGGGGCCTCACGGCCCCCCTTTTTCTTGCGGTCAGATGCAGGATTCAGGATTCAGGTTTCATCGCACACTAGCCTCGTCCGCTCTTGGGGGCGATCCACGATCTCGTTGCATCCTGCATCCTGCATCCTGCATCCTGCATCCTTTTCGGGTGTGGATTTCGCCCGTCTGCTGTTATCCTCTCCCGCTGCTGATGGACGACGACACGCTCACCCAGGGCCGCATCTTCCGTTTCTGGCTGCCGTTGGCGGCCACGTGGCTGATGATGGCGGTGGAAGGGCCCTTCCTGGCGGCGGTGATCGCACGTCTCGGAGATCCCGTCTACAACCTGGCCGCCTACGGCGTCGCCTATTCGCTGGCGCTGGTGGTCGAGGCGCCCGTGATCATGCTGATGAGTGCCGCGACCGCGCTCGCCCGCAACCGCGCTTCGTATCTCAGGCTGCTGAGATTCACCCACGCCATCAATGCGACGGTGACGTTGGCAATGCTCGTCACCCTCCTGCCGCCGGTGTTCGACCGGTTGGCCGTCGGTCTCATCGGGCTGCCGCCGGAAGTCGCGTCCCGCACCCACGTGGCGCTGCTGATCCTCCTGCCGTGGCCGGCCGCCATCGGCATTCGCCGCTTCTACCAGGGGGTTCTCATCCGCCACGGGCTCACCAGGAGGGTCGCTTACGGAACGGTCGCGCGTCTGGCAGCGATGTTCGGCACCGCATTCGCCCTGACTCGTTTCACCGATTTTGAAGGCGCGTGGGTCGGAGCGGCGGCCCTGACTGCAGGCGTCACCTGCGAAGCCGTGATCAGCCGTCTGATGGCTGCCGGTTCCATACGATCTCTCCTCGAACGGCCAGGCGAGGCGGCTGGCGCCGCTTCCAGCTACACAGCGCTGTCGCGGTTTTATTATCCCCTCGCGCTGACGACGTTGCTCAGTCTCGGTATTCACCCGGTGGTGACCTTCTTTGTCGGCAACAGCCGCGCTTCCCTCGAATCGCTGGCCGTTCTCCCGGTGGTCAGCGCCCTGGTCTTCGTCTTCCGCAGCCTCGGCCTCGCCTACCAGGAGGTGGTGATCGCTCTGATGGGCGACGAGGGCGAAAACTACCGACCCTTGCGGCGCTTCGGGCTCGTTCTGAGCATGGCGGTGGTCTTCGGGTTGGCCTTGATCGTCTGGACACCGCTGTCGCACAGCTGGTTTCGCGCCATCTCCGGTCTGACCGAAGCGCTCGCAGTGTTCGCGTTGGCGCCAGCGCGCATCCTGACGGTCATCCCCGGGCTCACCGCCCTCCTGTCGTTCCAGCGTGCCATTCACGTCGCTCGCGGGACCACCAACGCCATCACCATGGCCACCGTCATCGAGGTTGTGGGGGTGGTCGCCGTGATGTGGATCGCGATCTCCCGACTCGACGCTGTCGGCGCCGTCGCCGCCGCGGCCGCGCTCCTGATCGGACGGATCGGCGCGAATCTGTATCTCGTTCCGGCGCTGAAAGAGACAACGTTCGAACGTTTGAACGTTCGAACGTTTCAACGTTGCGTTCGTGATGGTGTTGGTAGTATCGGCCTGCGAGAAAGGAACGGAATATGGAATACCGCTTTCTTGGAAATTCTGGTCTCAAGGTTTCGGCTCTGAGCTTCGGCGCGTGGGTCACGTTCGGCCCGCAGATGGACGTGGACAAGGCCGGTCAGTGCATGCAGGCGGCGTGGGACGCCGGGGTGAACTTCTTCGACAATGCCGAGGTCTATGCCGCCGGCGTCGCCGAGGAGATCATGGGAGAGGTGCTCAAAAAGAAGGGCTGGGCACGGTCCGACTACGTGGTCTCGACCAAGATCTACTGGGGCGGCGAGGGTCCCAACGACCGCGGCCTGTCGCGCAAGCACATTCTCGAGGGCACCGACGCGTCGCTTGGAAGGTTCGGGCTCGACTACGTCGATCTGATCTTCTGCCACCGCGCCGACCTCCACACACCGGTCGAGGAGACGGTGCGCGCGATGAACCACGTCATCAACCAGGGCAAGGCCTTCTACTGGGGCACCAGTGAATGGCCGGCGGAGCGCATCCTCGAGGCCTGGCACGTGGCCCGGCGCGAAAACCTGATCCCGCCCCTGATGGAGCAGCCGCAGTACAACCTGCTCCACCGCGACCGGGTGGAGCGCGAGTACGCTCCCCTGTACGAGCGGATCGGCCTCGGCACGACGATCTGGAGCCCGCTCGCCAGCGGCCTTCTCACCGGCAAGTACAACGAAGGCATCCCGCCCGGCACCCGCAGCACCGTCGAAGGCTACGAGTGGCTCCGTTCGCGGCTCGAAGGAGAAACCGTGGAAGAAAAAATCGACAGGGTGCGCCGGCTCGCCCCCGTCGCCGAGGACCTCGGCTGTTCGATGGCTCAACTCGCCATCGCCTGGTGCCTCGCAA
Organism: Candidatus Sulfomarinibacteraceae bacterium; assembly: GCA_963715955.1. Classification (GTDB taxonomy): domain Bacteria; phylum Acidobacteriota; class Thermoanaerobaculia; order Thermoanaerobaculales; family Sulfomarinibacteraceae; genus Sulfomarinibacter. Next base: position 163,456 of record CAVQSQ010000019.1, on the reverse strand, counting down.
ACCCCAACGTCAGCACCGTGATCACAGGTGCCTCACGGGCCGAACAGGTCGAGGAAAACATGAAGGCACTCGCCGTCGTGGAGCGCCTCACCCCCGAGATCCTGGCCCGCATCGAGGTGATTGTCGGCAACAAACCGGAGGCCGAAGCAGATTGGCGGTGACGCCGATTCGAGGCTCGCGATCGTGTTGACGCCGCGTACGCGCCGCCGTAGCATGAGGCGTCCGAATAATGAGACATGCAGCGCCGGCTGGCGAAGGAGGTTCGATGTGATCAGGTTGCATCGCAAACGAATTCTTGTAGCGGCAGCGTTTCTCGTCGTGGCCCCGGCACTCACCTGGGGATCCGGATTTGCCCTGTTCGAGGTCGGAGGAAGGGCGGGCGGCATGGCCGGCACGATGGTCGCGGTGGGCGACGACCTCTCGACCCTGTTCTGGAACCCGGCCGGCATGGCCTTCCAGACCAACGAGGGTACTCAGCTCATGATCGGCACAACCCTCATCTGGCCGAAACAGACCTTTACCGGATCCTCTCCCTACCCCGGAGGCGGCTACACCGCCGAAGAGGTGGAACAGACTTTTTTTCCGGTGCATCTCTTCCTCGGCCTCCCGGTCAACGACCGTCTCGAAGTGAGCTTCGCGCTCCACAACCCGTTCGGCCTCGGCACCGAGTGGGAGGAAGATTTTCTCGGCAACTACATCTCGCGAAAAGCTGATCTCATGGTCTTCGATCTGGGCGCCGGCATGGCCTACCAGCTGAGCGAGAAATTTGCCTTCGGCATTGGTGTCGACTACATGTACACCACCATCGAGCTGAATCGCGACGTGGGCCTCATCAACCCCTTCAACCAGCAGTTGTCCACGGTTGCAGAAACCACTCTTTCAAGCGATGGAATCAACTCGGCCTGGGCGTGGAACGCGGGCATTCTGTGGAAGATGGGCGCGGGCTTCAGCTTCGGCGCCTCCTACCGCTCGGAGTTCACCATCAACGGTGACGGCGACGCGTCGTTCACCCAGGTCCCGACCGGCTATCCCGAGTTCGACGGTCTGCTCGGCACGATCTTTCCATTCGACGGGACGGTGCCGATCGAGGCCACCATCCACTTCCCGGATTTCTGGAATGTCGGTCTCGCGTGGCAGAACGAGAAGTGGACCATCTCGGGCCAGTACGGGGTGATGGGGTGGAGCGTCTACGAGGACCTTCCGATCATCTTCCCCGAGAACCCCGAGTTCAGCTCGGTGCGCGAAGAGAACTGGGAGGACGCCCCGCAGTGGCGGGTCGGCGTCGAGCTGCGGGCCACCGAGCACTGGAGCTTCAGGGTCGGCTACCTCGAAGACGAAACGCCGCAGCCCGCCGAGGGCATGTCCCCGCTGCTGGCCGACGCGACGCGGCAGGCCTACATGGGCGGCCTCAGTTACCACACCGACAGTTTCCGCTTCGACATCGCATATGAGTATGTCGACGCCGAAGAGCGATCGACCGGCGGCGCGTCGGCGGACGGTTTCAACGGCACCTACGACGCCGATTCCCCACTGCTCCACATGAGCCTCACGTTCAAGTTCTGAAAAGGAGGACACCAATGAAAAAGACATTCTTCGCAACCTGCCTGGTGGTCCTTCTCACAACCCTGCCGGCCGCGGCGCAGGTGGACTTTTCCAACTACGTGGCCCTCGGCGACAGCTATTCCGCCGGTTTTGTCTCCGGTTCTCTCATGAACTGGTACCAGGATCGCTCCTTCCCTGCGGTGCTGGCCCGACAGGCCGGTGTGCCGGTCTTCGAACAACCCTACGTGTCCGAACCGGGGATCGGCCCGATCTTCGAGCTGGTGGCGCTGGCTCCGACACCCGTCATCGCCCCGGTCGGCCTGATCCCGGGGCTGCCGACCAACGCCGAGTACCCCTACCCCTACAACAACCTCGGCATTCCCGGCGCCGATCTCTACGACATGATCTTCCAGACCGGCGACATCACCAACCTCCTCCAGGGCAACTTCGAAAACGTGATGTTCGACATCGTTCTGCGCAACGGCATCAACACCGCTCTCGAACAGGCCATCGGTCTGCAGCCGACCTTCATGACGGTGTGGATCGGCTCCAGCGACGCGCTCGGCGCGGTGCTTTCCGGAACCGCCATCGACGGCGTGACCATGACCCCGACCGAAATATTCGCGGGGCTCTACAACAACGCCATCGGCGCCCTCGCCACCACCACCACCGCCGACATCGTTCTGATCAACCTGCCCTACCCGACCGAGATCCCGTTCGCCACGACCCTGGATCCCTACGTGGACATTCCGGGTGTCGGCCGGTGGTACCTGGTTGCCGACACCGGCGTCCTGACCGACGCTGACCTCGTCACCCTGTCGGCAGGCGATCTGATCGCCCAGGGTTTCGGCCTGCCCGGCGGGCCGCCGCTGCCTGACAACCTCAACATCTTCACCGGCGAACCGGGGTTCGTTTTGCGGCCTCCCGAGGTTGCGGCGATCAACGACAAGATTGACGCCTTCAACGCCGTCATCGCTCAGGCCGGCGCCACCTACGGCTACCCGGTGTTCGACGCCAACACGCTGTTCACGGGAATTGTCAGCGGCCAGGACCAGCCGATGTACGGCGGTGTGACCTTGACCGCCGACTTCCTGCTCGGCGGGATCTTCTCCTACGACGGAGTCCACCCGCAGCGGATCGGATACGCGGTGGTGGCCGACAATCTGATCCAGTTCATCAATGCCGAGTACGGCACCACCATCCCGCGGGTCGACATGGCCGAGGTGCTCTTCGAGGGCGACTGGCAGACCCCCGGGGTTTCGCCGGCCAAAGCGCGGGAGACCGTGATGTCGACGGAGGCCTTCCAGCAACTGCTGAAGCTCGCGCCGCCCAAGCTCGACCAGGCGCCGCGGATCCGCAGACCGAATACTTCGCGCCCCGAAGCCATCACCCGCGATCCACGAAGGAAGCCCGATCTGCTTCCCTGAACGCCTGCTTGCCGAATTTCTATGCCCGGGCCCGGCCCGGGCTTTTCCATGATTCACGCACCCGGTGCGTGAATCATCAATGGATGTAGTCGTCCTTGTCGCCGTCGATGACCTCGAACCGCCGTTTCTTCTTCAGCCGCTCGAGCCGCCGCTGAAGGATGGCGACTTCGGCTCGTTTGCGCCAGCTGTGGAGCAACGTCGCGGCACCGCCGCGCTGCAGCCCGCTGTAGGTCAGAAAGACCGCCGCGCAGATCCCGCAGAAGCCCGAGAAGTCCTTGCTGTCGAGGAAGCCGATGAACGCGAAGAGGATTTCGAGCCACAGAAACCACCGCGCCTTGAGGGGCAGGACGAAGAAAAGCAGGATCGTCGCCTCGCCCCACAGGGTGGCAAAGGCGGCGATCACGATCGCCATCACGATGCGCTGCCCCTGCATGAGTTGAAAAGCTGCGAGACCGGTCGCCCCGGTCCCCGCTATTCCCTGTACGAGTTGCACCATGATGGCGACGAGGGCGGCGCCGACAGCTGCCCGCGCCAGCAACAGCCAGAACCTCTGCCTTCCAAGCCGCCAGAAGACGTCGCGTCCGAACCAGAACAGAATCAGCAGTTCGAGCAGGAACCACAGCCCCGAGAGCCCCCAGCCGATGAACGGGTAGGTCGCGATCTGCCAGACGAAGCCCTTGAAGACCGCCGGGGTCAGACGCAGGACGGCCGGTATGACGGCGAGAGATTCAAAGAACTGCAGTGAAAAGGTCGCGAACAGCGCGGCCAGGATGACGATGAGATCGCGGGGCACCGGCGTCCCCGAAAAGGAACCGAAACCGCCGCTCCGGGTTTGAAAAGGAGTGTGTGGCACCTTGCCTCCAGCACGGATAGTAGCAGGGGCAGAGCAGAGGAGCGGAGGGAGCAGAGGAGCAGGGGAGCAGAGGAGCGGGGGAGAAGGAGGGAGAAAGGGAGAAAGGGGGAAAGGGGGAAAGGGGGCGACTGGGAAAGTCCGAAAAGATTGGCCGATGCGGGAATATGATAACAATCTACTCAGGTTTCCTGTTGTGCACGCGGGCGGGCACTGACATCCGTCGCACCGAGCATCGATTACATTAGATACAGCGGTGACAACCTCACCGCAGGAGGCACACATGACCGACCTTCTCACCTTACCGGTGATCCCACTCCGCGAGGCCGTCCTCTTTCCTGAAGTGACGTCCCCTATCGCGGCTGGCCGCGCGGGCACCCTGCGCGCCATCGAGGCCGCGCTGCGCACCGAAAGCAAACAGATTTTCGTGGTCTCGCAACGCGAGAACCGCGAGGACGTCACCTCCGACATTCTCTACAGCATGGGCTGCGTGGCGACAATCGGCCCCGTCCAGCGGGGACCGTCCGGAATGCGTCTGCTGCTCAACGGCAACTACCGAGCGGTCGCTGTCCGGTACGAGGAACAGGATGAGTACCTGGTGGCGTCCATCCACGAAGCGGAGGAGATGGCCCCCCTCGATCCCGAAGATCCGACATTCACCGCCCTCTACCGCGAGACCCGCGAACGGGCCGCCGAGCTCGGGCGCCGTGCGGGCATGCCCAAGGAGGCAGTGCAACAGTTCCTGGCCGAGACCAAGGAGCCCGGCCGCTTCGCGGACCTGGTTGCAGGCCACCTCGAACTCAAACACGGCGACGCGCAGCGTCTGCTCGAAGCGCTGTCCGTCGAACAGCGGCTGCGCGACGTCCTCCTCCACACACAGCGGCAGATCGCCGTGCTCGACGCCCAGGAGGACATCAAGAGCCAGGTCCAGGAAGAGCTCGGCGACCGCCAACGCGAAATGTTTCTGCGGCAACAGCTCAAGGCCATCCAGAAGGAGCTCGGCGACGACACCGGCCGCGAGGACCTCGAGGAGCTGCGCGAGAAACTCGAGGCTCTCGAACTCCCGGACGCCGCCCGCAAGGAGGTCGACCGCGAACTCGGCCGCCTCGAACGGATGGGCCCCGAGGGCATGGAAGCCCAGGTCATCCGCACCTACCTCGAGACCATCTGCGAGCTGCCGTGGTCGAACCGGACTGACGAACGGCTGGATGTGCAGCGGGCGGCGGAAATCCTCGAGGAAGACCACTACGCCCTCGGCGACGTCAAGGACCGGATCCTCGAATTTCTGGCGGTCCAGATCCTGAGAAAGAAGACCGAGGCTGAAGAAGCCCCGGATGCCGTGGAAGCCGTTGAGGTTGGCGAAGCCGAAGAGTCACAGCCCGGCGCTCCTGAAGAAAAGGAAGCCGAGGTGTCGATCCACGACACCACCGGCCGCAACCCGATCCTGCTCTTCGCCGGCCCCCCCGGGGTGGGCAAGACCTCGGTGGCGAAATCCATCGCCCGCGCCATGGGCCGTGAGTACGTTCGCATCTCGCTCGGCGGCGTGCGCGACGAGGCCGACATCCGCGGCCACCGGCGGACCTATGTCGGGGCGATGCCCGGACGGATCATCCAGGGCATGAAACAGGCGGGATCCAAGAACCCGGTCTTCCTCCTCGACGAGGTCGACAAGCTCGGCGCCTCCTACCAGGGCGACCCCGGTGCGGCCCTCCTCGAGGTCCTCGACCCGGCGCAGAACGACAGCTTCACCGACCACTACCTCGGAGTGCCCTTCGACCTCCGCGAGGTCCAGTTCATCTGCACCGCCAACTACCTCCAGAACATCCCGGGGCCGCTCCAGGACCGCATGGAGGTCGTGGAGTTTGCGGGCTACACCGAGGCGGAAAAGCTCGAGATCGCCAAACGTTACCTGACGCCGCGGCAGATCAAGCAGACCGGTCTCACCGACGAGCAGATCACCGTCTCCGACGACGCGGTGCGCGAGGTCGTCACCGGCTACACGCGCGAGTCCGGCGTTCGCCAGTTGGAGCGCGAGATCGGGCGCCTCGCCCGCAAGGTCGCCCGCAAGATCGCCGCCGAAGAACTGGAGTCCGCCGAGATCGGGCCCAAAGAGGTCCACGAGCTCCTCGGGCGGCCCAAGGTTCACCCCGAGGTCGCCAATGAAACCGACCAGGTGGGCGTTGCCACCGGCATGTACTACACGCCGGTAGGGGGCGACATCATGTTCGTCGAGGTCGCGCCGATGCCGGGCAAGGGAGAGTTGGTTCTCACGGGACAACTCGGCGACGTCATGAAGGAGTCGGCGCGCGCCGCCTGGACCTACGCCAAGGCCCACGCCGAAGAGCTGTTCATCCCCAAGGACGCCTTCAAACAGGACGTCCACATCCACGTGCCCGCCGGGGCGATCCCCAAGGACGGGCCCTCGGCCGGAGTCACCATGGCGACTGCTCTGGTGTCGGCCCTCTCGGGCAGGCCGGCCCGCAACGACGTCGCGATGACCGGCGAGATCACCCTCTCCGGTCGGGTGCTGCCGATCGGCGGGGTCAAGGAGAAGGTCCTCGGAGCGGTCCGCGCGGGCATCACCTCGGTGGTGCTGCCGAAGGTCAACGACGTCGATCTCGAGGACCTGCCGGAGGAGGTCCGCTCGAAGCTGACCTTCCACCTGGTGGAAGAGCTCGGCGAGGCGCTCGCCCACACTCTGCGCGGCGGCGAGTTCCGCGAGGGCCGGCTGCAGTTCTCGAGCGCCGCACCGAAGAGGGGCTCGACCAGCAACCTGCAGCACTAGCGGCCAAGAGCCGGGAAAGGGAGAAAGGGAGCAGAGGGGAAAGGGAGAAAGGGAGAAAGGGAGACCGTATCCCCTTTCGATGACCTTATCTCTTTCCGATGCAGGATTCAGGGCCCAGGTTGCAGACTTTTACCTGGAGAAACTGCTGTTTTCCAGGATGTCATCCCGACCGAGAGAGCGAAGCGACCGAGTGGAGGGATCCCTCCGCTCCGGCCCTCCGGGCCTTCGGTCGGGATGACAGGAAAGAAAGGTCGCTCGTCCGGACGGAAAACGAGTCTCGCCGAAATGACCCAGACATGATAAGGGCCGGGTCTCCCCTGCTCCCCTGCTCCCCTGCTCCCCTGCTCCCCTGCTCCCCTGCTCCCCTGCTCCCCTGCTCCCCTGCTCCCCTGCTCCCCTGCCGTTGATCAACCTTCGACAATCTCGACCTTCTGGATGTCGACGAACTGCTCGATCGGATCGACGATCGAGGGCGGCGGGTCCTCCACGTCGAGGTCGTAGGTGCGGTCGTCGGCGGTGCGCACCGGTTCGCCGGAAGGGTCGAAGACGTGGTTGCCGGCGCCGGCAAAGTCCTCCTCCGGCCCCGCCGAACCGGCGATGCAGCAACCCAGGACCCACACCTGATTTTCAGCCGCCCTCGCCTGCAGCAGGGTGCTCCAGATGTGGTCGCGCCTCCACGGCCACCACGCGGGCACCACCAGCATGTCGCACTTCGCCTCGAGCTTGAGCGCCCGCGCCTGCTCCGGGAAACGCACATCGTTGCAGTTCATCAGCCCGACCCGCAGACCCCGCCAGTCGAAGGCGACATAACGGTCGCCCGGCCGCCACATCTCGAACTCGCCGTTGGGGGCGAAGAGGTGGACCTTGTCGTAAGCCGCCACCTCGCGACCGCCGAGCCAGACCGTGACGCGGTTGCGCCGGCCCTCGCTGATCGAGCCCATCACGAAGAGAGTCTCGGGTGACCCGCTCGAAATCTCGGAGAACACGGTGCGCGCCTGCGTGGGCTCCACCACCCTCGAATAGCCTGTGAGGAAGAGCTCCGGAAACACCACGAGGTCCGCGCCGCTTTCGACCGCCCTCGCAGCCTCTGCCCGCAACCGTTCGAGATTGTCATCGACTCCGAGACACAGCCACCGTGAGAGATGAACTTTCATGGGGACATTTCAACACATTTTGAGGTAGTGAGAAGTTTCGGCAGCTCTGAAGGTGGGCCAAGGCCCACCCTACACCTGACCCACGAACCGAGGGGATCGGTAGGGTGGGCCTTGGCCCACCTTCAGAATATTCTCAAATCTGGAATTTCATTTCATGTATTGCTGTTGATCCGCTCGAAGGGGGTCGCGGGTGCGCATTACCAAACACGAAGAGTTCGGTCTCAGGCTGGTCACGAGCATCGCTCGATCCGGCGGGCAGCTGAACATCCGTGAACTCGCCGAGCACGAAGGTCTGCCTGAAGCCACCATCGCCAAGGTGGTGGCCCGATTGCGGCGCGCCGGGCTGCTGGCGGCCGAACGGGGCCGCAACGGCGGCTACTCTCTGACCCGCGGTGCCGACTCGATCACCCTCGCCCAGGTGGTGGGGGCTTTTGGCAACGAGATCTACGACGCCGGTTTCTGCGGCCGTATGAATGCGGGCGAGAGCTGCGCACACGACGCCTCCTGCGGGCTGCGGCCGGTGTGGAACGGCCTCGGCGAGGTCATCGGCAATTTTCTGGACGGCTACACGGTTGGCGACATCGTCCGCAGCACGCGGCCGAAGCGCACTGGAACCACCGATGGGCAGGCCCTCCCGGTCGTCAACGGATGCTCCGGTTAACGAACGATATTCTCGCGGTCGTGCCGCGAGTGGGGACACGAGGACACGATGGCAACCCAGACAAAGATCATCGAAGATTTCGCAAACCGCGAATACGAGCACGGTTTCGTCACCGACGTCGAGCAGGACACCCTGCCGCCCGGGTCTCGACGAAGACGTCATCCGCCACATCTCGGCCAAAAAGAACGAGCCCGAGTGGCTGCTCGAATGGCGGCTCAAGGCCTTCAGGCACTGGCAGACGATGACGGAGCCGCGGTGGCCCAACGTCACCTACGAGCCCATCGACTATCAGGCCATCTCCTACTTCTCGGCCCCGAAGAAAAAGGAGCTCGCGAGCCTCGACGAGGTCGACCCCGAGATCCTCGCCACCTACGAGAAGCTCGGGATTCCGCTCGACGAGCAGAAGATCCTCGCCGGGGTCGCGGTCGACGCGGTCTTCGACAGCGTCTCGGTGGCCACCACCTACAAGGGCAAGCTCGCCGAGCTCGGGATCATCTTCTGCTCGTTCTCGGAAGCGGTTCAGGAACACCCCGACCTCGTCAAGAAATACCTCGGGTCGGTCGTCCCCACCACCGACAATTACTTCGCCGCGCTCAACTCGGCGGTCTTCACCGACGGGTCCTTCGTCTACATCCCCGAGGGCGTCCGCTGTCCGATGGAACTCTCCACCTACTTCCGAATCAACGCCGCCAACACCGGGCAGTTCGAACGCACCTTGATCGTTGCCGACAAGGGCGCGCACGTGAGCTACCTCGAAGGCTGCACCGCGCCGATGCGCGACGAGAACCAGCTGCACGCCGCGGTCGTCGAGCTGGTGGCCCTCGAGGACTCCACCATCAAGTACTCGACGGTGCAGAACTGGTACCCCGGCGACAAGGAGACCGGCGCCGGCGGGATCTTCAACTTCGTCACCAAACGCGGCATCTGCAAGGGCGATCGCGCCAAGATCTCCTGGACCCAGGTCGAGACCGGTTCCGCCATCACCTGGAAATACCCGAGCGTGATCCTCAAGGGCGACGACACCGTGGGCGAGTTCTACTCGGTGGCGCTCACCGCCGGCCGCCAGCAGGCCGACACCGGAACCAAGATGATCCACCTCGGCAGGAACACCTCCTCGACCATCGTCTCCAAGGGCATCTCCGCCGGCCGCGGCCAGAACACCTACCGGGGCCTGGTCAAGGTGGCGAAGAAGGCCGAGAACGCGCGCAACTACTCGCAGTGCGACTCGATGCTGATCGGCGACCGCTGCGGCGCCCACACATTCCCCTACATCGAGATCGCCAACCCGACCGCCCAGATGGAGCACGAGGCCTCGACCTCGAAGATCGGCGAGGACCAGATCTTCTACTGCAACCAGCGCGGCATCGAGACCGAGGACGCGGTGTCGATGATCGTCAACGGCTTCTGCAAAGAGGTCTTCCGCGAGCTGCCGATGGAGTTCGCCGTAGAAGCCCAGAAACTCCTCGGCGTGAGCCTCGAAGGCAGCGTCGGATGAGCAAGACGCCTCTGAGCACGCGCGGTGCCTGGCTCCCACATTGCCGTTGCCCTCAACGGCAATGTGGCGTGCCTGGCACCGCCACGAACCTTTCGGAGAATGAACACCATGCTTGAACTCAAGAACCTCCACGTCTCGATCGGCAGGCAAAGAAATCCTCAAGGGCATCGACCTCACGGTCAACCCGGGCGAGGTGCACGCCATCATGGGGCCCAACGGCTCGGGCAAGAGCACTCTCGCGAGCGTACTCGCGGGCCGCGACGAGTACGAGATCACCGAGGGTGAGATCGCCTACGCGGGACGCGACCTTGCCGAGCTCGAAGCCGAGGAGCGCGCCCGCGAGGGCCTCTTCCTCGCCTTCCAGTACCCGGTGGAGATCCCCGGCGTCTCGAACACCTACTTCCTGCGCACCGCGCTGAACGCGATCCGCACCCACCGCGGCGAGGAAACGATCGACGCCATGGATTTCCTGACCCTGGTGCGCGACAAGGCGAAGCTGCTCAAACTCGATGAAGGCCTGCTCAAGCGGCCGGTCAACCACGGTTTTTCCGGCGGCGAGAAGAAGCGCAACGAGATCTTCCACATGGCCGTCCTCGAGCCGAGACTCGCAATCCTCGACGAGACCGACTCGGGGCTCGACATCGACGCTCTCAAGATCGTCGCCGACGGGGTCAACTCGCTGCGCAGCCCCGACCGCTCCTTTGTCGTCATCACCCACTACCAACGACTGCTCAACTACATCGTGCCCGACTTCGTCCACGTCCTGATGGACGGCCGGATCGTCCGATCGGGCGGCCGCGAGCTGGCCCTTCAGCTCGAAGACCAGGGCTACGAGTGGCTGGAGACCGCACCCGCGGCGGCGACCGCGTGACGAGGACGGCCATGAACAACGGATCTCTCCTCTCGGTCCTCGATACCGCCGCCGCAGCGCCGGCGCCGGCGCTGCTGCAGGAGCTGCGCGGTCGCGGGCGCACGCAATTTGAAAGCCTCGGTCTGCCGAACCGGCGCCAGGAGGACTGGCGGTTCACCCGGCTGAAGGACATCGAGGAACGTGAATTCGCGCCGGCACCGCTGGCCCCATCGCGGATCGACCCGACCTCCTGGCGGCGGGACGACGCCCACGTCCTGGTCTTCATCGACGGGCTGTACTCGTCGGACTTCTCCTCGGTCGAAGACCTTCCCGACGGCGTGGTGATCACCAACCTGATGCTCGCCACGGCCTCGGGCTCCGAGATCGTCAAGCGCCACCTCGGCAGCCTGGCGCCGATCGACGGCCACCCCTTTGCAGCTCTCAACACCGCGATCCTCGCCGACGGCGCCGTGATCCACGTGCCGCCGCAGGTCCAGGTGGAACGCCCCATCCAACTGCTCTTTTTCTCGGCGCCCGACGAGCCGGCCACGGTGTGCGCTCCCCGCATCCTGATCGTGGCCGACAAGGGCAGCGGCGTGACCATCGAAGAGCACCACGTGGGCGCCGGCGGAGCCGCGCTCACCTGCCCGGTCAGCGAGATCGTGGTCGAGGCGAACGCCGTCGTTCGCCACGTGATCGTCCAGGACGAATCACCCGACACCCAGCACCTCGCGTCACGGCACGTGACCCTGGGTCAGGAGAGCCGCTACACGGCACAGTCGGTGTCGTTGGGAGGCGCCCTCGTCCGGACCGACATCCAGGTCGATCTCAACGGTGAAGACGCCGAGGCTTCCCTCGACGGGCTGTATCTGACCGACGGGGACCAGCAGGCCGACTCCCATCTGACCCTGCGCCACACGGTTCCCAACTGCAGGAGCCACCAGCTCTACAAGGGCATTCTGGCGGGTGCGTCGCGGGCCGTCTTCACCGGCCGCATCGTGGTCGAGCAGGACGCGCAGAAGACCGACGCGACGCAGTCGAACCGCAACCTCATCCTGTCGGACGACGCGGTCGCCCATTCCAATCCGCAGCTCGAGATCTTCGCCGACGACGTTCGCTGCACCCACGGTTCCACCGTCGGCCGGCTCGACGACGACGCGGTTTTCTATCTGCGGTCGCGGGGGATCGGCCGCGAGGAGGCGCGGCGGCTTCTGACCCTCGCCTTTGCCGGTGAGGTCCTCGACCGCATCCCGGTGGAGGCCCTGCGCGACGATCTCGAGCGGCGCGTGTCTGAGAAACTGGCGCTCATCGAACGATCCGGGGCCGGCGCATGAGCACCCCCCCGGCTGTCGCAGAAGCGGTTGCCGCCTTCGACGTCGATCGCTCTCGCGCCGACTTCCCCGCCCTCCACCAGGAGGTCCACGGCAAACCACTGGTCTATCTCGACAATGCCGCCACCACCCAGAAGCCTCGCGCGGTCATCGACGCCGTCCGCAACTTCTACGAACGGGACTGCTCCAACGTCCACCGCGGGGTTCACCTGCTGTCGCAGCGCGCGACCGTCGGCTTCGAGAAGGCGCGAACCACCGTCAAAAATTTCCTCGGCGCGGCCGACAGCCGCTCGATCGTCTTCACCCGCGGCACCACCGAAGGCATCAACCTGGTGGCCTCGTCTTTTGTCCGCCCGCGTCTCGGTGAAGGCGACGAGGTGCTGATCTCGGCCATGGAGCACCACTCCAACATCGTCCCCTGGCAGCTCCTGTGCGAAGAGCGCGGCGCCCACCTCAAGGTCATCCCGATCGATGACAACGGCGACGTCATCCTCGCCGAGTACGAACGGCTGCTCACCGAGCGCACCAAGATCGTCGGCATCGTCCACGTCTCCAACGCCCTCGGCACCGTCAACCCGGTGCGCGAGATGATCGCCACCGCCCACGCCCACGGCGTGCCGGTGCTGGTCGACGGGGCCCAGGCCGTTCCCCACCTCGCGGTCGACGTCCGGGAACTCGATTGCGACTTCTACGTCTTCTCCGGCCACAAGGTCTACGGACCGACCGGGATCGGCGCCCTTTACGGCAAGCGCGAACACCTGATGGAGATGGTGCCCTACCAGGGCGGCGGCGACATGATCCTGTCGGTGACGTTCGAGGGCACGACCTACAACGAACCGCCGCACCGTTTCGAGGCGGGCACCCCCAATATCGAGGGGGCGATCGGTCTCGCTGCGGCCCTCGACTACGTGAACGGGATCGGCCTCGACGACATCGCCGCCCACGAACGACGCCTCCTCACGGATGCGACCGCCGCAGTCCTCGAGATCCCCGGTGTCCGGCTGGTGGGCTCGGCACGCGAGCGCGCATCTGCGCTGTCATTCGTCATGGAAGGGATCCATCCGCACGACATCGGCACCATCCTCGACTCCGAAGGCATTGCGGTTCGTGCGGGCCACCACTGCGCCCAACCGGTGATGAAACGCTACGGCGTGTCCGCAACGGTTCGGGCGTCCTTCGCTCTGTACAACACCGACTCCGAGATCGACGCGCTGGCGAACGGTCTCACCAAAGTCCGGGAGGTATTCGGCTGATGTCGGACATGCGCGAGCTCTACCAGGAGATCATTCTCGATCACAACAAAAAACCGCGGAACTGCTACGTCATGGACTGCGCGACCCGCTCGGCCGACGGCCACAACCCCCTCTGCGGCGACATCGTCAAGGTCTATCTGCGGATCGAGGACGGCATCATCGAGGAGATCAGCTTCCAGGGCCACGGCTGCGCCATCTGCACCGCCTCGACCTCGCTCATGACCGAATCGGTCAAGGGCAAGACGGTCACCCAGGCGAAAGAGATCTTCGAGGGCTTTCACGACATGCTGACCGGCGTCGCCGCCGAGCAGGGCGTGGAGCTGGGCAAACTGCAGGTCTTCGAAGGCGTCCGCGAGTACCCGGTCAGGGTCAAGTGCGCCACCCTCGCCTGGCACACGCTCAACGCGGCCATGAACGGCAGCGATGACGAGAAGGTGAGCACGGAATGAATTCGGAATTCGGAATTCGGAATTCGGAATTGTCCGCCACTCGGCTCCGGCACGAGGGTGCCTGTCCGGGAATTCAAAATTCAAAATTCAAAATTCAAAATTCGAGCAGGCGGGGCCGCCGGTGACCGCCCTTCGCGATCGAGTCATCGAGGTGTTGAGGACGGTGTACGACCCCGAAATCCCCGTCAACATCCACGAGATGGGGCTGGTGTACGAGGTCACCGTCGATGACGACGCCAACGTCCACATCCTCATGACCCTGACCTCGCCGATGTGCCCGGTGGCCGAGAGCCTGCCGCCCGAGGTCGAGGAAAAGGTCTCGGCCATCGAGGGCGTCGCCAAAGCCACCGTCGAGGTCACCTGGGACCCACCGTGGGACCCCGAGATGATGTCCGAGGCCGCCAGGCTCGAGCTGGGAATGTTCTGATCAATTTTGAATTCTCAATTTTGAATTTTGAATTTCCACGCCGGAGTCGTTGAGCCGTTTGTGGGGCAGTCGTCCGGTCACTCTCCCACCGTGGTCGACCACTCGGAAGTGTCACCGGTTTCGAAATCATCGGCGAAGATCTCGGCCGGTGGAGCCTCTGCGGTCACAGCCGTCGAGGAGACATCCACCGGGTCCTCGATTGAAAGGCCGGTGTCGTAGGTGCGGTCCTCGGCGCTGCTGCCTTCGGTCCTGTGAACCACCATGAACTGGTTCGGGCTCGCCATCGGTGCGCCGGCGACGAGGCCGACTGCGACGAACAGCGTTCTCGCGACAGAAGGCGTGACCTCGAGGTGGCTGTCGCCGTCGGGCAGCGTCAGGGTCGTGGCCCCGTCCGTGAGAATCGGCGGAACCTGGTTCACCACCTCGCTGTCAAAGGCCGGGTCGAAGTCGCCCGAGTCGTCGTCGTCCTCGAAGACGTAGACACCGAAGAAAAGGGCGTCCGACTCCGCCTGGCTGAGCGGCACACCGGTTTCGTCGGTGAAGGCGAGCTCCAGCTGCGCCGGTTCCAGATTTCCATCGGCCACGATCCCGCGATGCTCCACGACGATCTCGAGGACATCGTCGAGGACGCCGGACACCAGGGTCGTGGGTGCAGTGGAGGTCGTCGAGAAGGCCGCCTGCCCTCCCCGATTCGGCCACCATCGTGCGAAGCCGTCGACTGAATCGTGGACCAGATCGGGGTCGCCGTCCCGATCCAGGTCCGCGACCGCCAGTGCCGATGCCCGGAACGTCTCGGTCGAAACGGGGTGGGGCGTCCACGCCGATCCGTCGCCGGCCGAGTTCTCGTACCACGCGAGCACGCAGTCGCTTTCCGTAGACTCTGCGACGAGGACCGCATCGAGATCGCCGTCGAGGTCGAGGTCGGCCAATTTCACGTTGCGCGGCCCATCGATCCCGCTCACGATCGTCTGTTGATCGCCCCAGGCCGTGGCATCGCCCGCAGTGTTTTCAAACCAGATCACGAGATCATCCGTCTGCAGAACGCCGGCAAGGTCCTGGTCGCCGTCGCCGTCGATGTCCCCGACGGCGATCGATCGCGCGCTGATCAGAAGTCCGCCGGAGATCACCTGTTCGAAGTTGATGAAACCGTGGCTGTCGATCAGGTTTTCCATCCACACGAACGAGGTGTCGGTCGACGCCGCGATGTCGAGATCGCCGTCGCCGTCAAGATCGGCAATCGCCATGGAGTCGGCATCCCACGTCGCGCCGCCGCCCGCCGCAGTTTCGGTCCACGTGCCGCCCACCCCGTCCGTGTTGGTGTACCACTCGAAGCCGGTTCCGTACGAGCCCTTGAACAGGTCGAGATCGCCGTCGCGGTCGAAGTCTGCGGCCTTCAGCGCCTGGCAGAGGAGCTCGGTCGACGGCACAGAATGATGCGTCCATCCTCCGACTCCGTCGGACTCCCACCACGAGATGGCGGCCGCCGTACACCCCGCCACATCCAGGATGCCGTCGCGATTGAAATCGCCCGCGGCGAGGGCCTCGACCGTGATGCTGTCTTCAATCTCGTGGACGGTCCACGAGGTGGCGTCGCCGTCGTCGTTCTCGGACCACGCCAGCACCTCGTTCCCCCGGTCGGCGACGAAAAAATCGAGGTCTCCGTCGCCGTCCACGTCGACGACTTCCAGGTCGTTGGACCAGTCCACCGCACCGGCGGCGAGGTCGTCCCGATACATGGCGCTGCGGTGGATACTCAGGTTCTCCCACCACGCGAGATCGCCCAGGCTCGGCGACACCGCGAAGAGATCGCCATCACCGTCGCCGTCGGCATCGCCCACGGCCACGTCGAACGGCCCGGTGAAGGCCGCATCCACCGTGTGCAGGCTCCAAGCCGAGCCGTCTCCGAGACCCGCGTTCTCCCACCACGCCACTTCGTCGCCTTCGTACTCGCCGAACAGCACATCGAGATCGCCGTCGAAGTCGAGATCGTGAGCCAACGCCGCGGCGACCGTGTCGACGGCGCCGCCAACCCCGTTGATGTCCCAGCCCCCTCCGCTGCCGTCATTCTCGTACCAGCGAATGGCGGCCTCATCGGCTGCCGCAACCAGAGCGTCGAGATCGCCGTCGCGATCCACGTCCGCGAGCTCAACCGAAGCCGCCTCCTCGAGATCCGCGATATCGTGTTTCGTCCAGGTGTCGGCTGCGTCGCGCGAGTACCACGCGACCTCGCCCGAAGCGCCCCTCGACGCCGCCGCCACGTCGTCGACACCGTCCTTGTCGACATCCCCCACCGCGACCCACCGGGCTTCAGCGAGGCTGTCGTCGACGGTTTCATAGGTCGGAATGCCTGTGCCGTTGTTCAGTGCGACCGCGATCTCACCCGCATTGGTCGCGGCGCCGACCGCATCGAGGTCGCCGTCATCGTCAAAGTCACCCACGGCGACGGAGGCCGCCCCGTCGAATGAGGTCGCGATGAGCCGCAACGTCCAGCCGCCATCCAACGGCGTGCCGTCGTTTTCGTACCACCCGATCGCGTCGCTCGCGCCAGTGGCCGAGACCAGGAGATCCGCGTCGCCGTCACCGTCGACATCCACGATCTCCACGTCGCTGCCACTGTCGACGGAACTTGCAACGACCAGGCGGGTGAAGCTGCCGTCGCCTCCGCCCCGCCACCAGTAGAGGGTGGTGCTCGAAACGGCGATCGCTGCGATGTCGAGCGCCCCGTCGCCGTCGATGTCACCCGTCTCCACCGAGATGGCGCCATCGTACTCGCCTTCGACGACCGTCGCAGCGGAGAAAGGCAGCTCGCCGGCCCGGGAGACCGGGGAGTAGGCCTGGGAGAAGGCAAAAAAAACAGCACAAACAACCGCACCCGTCGTCCCACGATGCATCGTAACCTCCCCGATCGAGCTCTATGTGTCGCATCCATCGTACTCCCGGAGATGACGTTTCTCAATATAATTGAAAAATTGGAGGATATGAAAAGGTTCCAGCACCGGCGTGCGTGATGCGCCACCGGCGGACGTTTTCCAAGCGCGGTCTCGAAACCGCGTGTCTCACTGGGTTTCGTGACGAGAGCCGCCTTCCGCCTCAACTCTCGGCCGTCGCAGCATGTCCGGATCCCCTTCAGAGGAATCTGGCACAGCAACCGAAGCTATAAAGGCCTTGCGCCATCACAGCCTCGCTCAACAAACCTAGCCGACGAGCGGAAGTCACAACTCAAAACTCGGAACTCAATACTGGGAACCGCCGTTCGCGGCCTCGAGAAGCATGTCGGTGAAAGCGCCGGAGCCGGGCAGGTTCTGGCCGCCGTCCACCACCAGAAGGGTTCCGGTCACGTAGGCGGCCAGCGGCGACGCAAGGAACACCGCCGCCTTTCCGATGTCCTCCACGGTGCCGAACCGGCCGAGCGGGATCGCGGCCCGCAGTCGTTTGAGAGACGCCTCGTCGGTGGGCGCCAGTCGGCGCATGCCCTCGGTGCCTTCGATGGGCCCCGGGGCCACCGAGTTGCAGCGGATCCCGAACCGTCCCCACTCGAGGGCGAGATTCCGCATCAGATGGTCGACCCCCGCCTTGGCTGCCCCTACGTGGGCCTGCAGCGCGTACGGGACATAGGCCTGGCCCGCCGAAATGAAGAGTATCGTGCCGCGGGTCTCGCGCAGCTGCTCGAATGCGGCGCGGCTGGCGTTGAACGAACCCACGAGGTCGATGTCGACGACGGCCTTGAAACCGTTTGGACTCAGCGCCTCGGCCGGGCACGGGAAGTTGCCTGCAGCGCCGCACACCAGGTGGTTGATGGGCCCGAGTGTCTTGCGGGTCGACTCCAGGGCCCGTTCGAGCGCTTCGTAGTCGCGCACATCGGCGACCTCCGCGGAGACCCGAGCGCCGAGGCCTTCAAGCTCATGGGCAGCGTCCTCGAGACGTTCGGCCGACCTACCGCAGATACCGATATCGGCGCCGAGGGCGGCGAACGAGCGCGCGATCCCGAGGTTGATGCCACTGCCGCCGCCGGTGATGAAAACGACCTGGCCTGAAAATAGATCGGCAGGCAAATACGAAGTGATGTCCATGAAATCTCCCCCTGGTCTCGCTTGACCAGTGAAGGTAACCACCGAGCCCCGTGATTTCGTCCCAAAAGCTCACCACCGCTCACCGCGATGTGCCCGTCATTCAAAATTCAAAATTCAAAATTCAAAATTGATTCTCGCCTCCTGTTAACCTGTTGCCGCCGAAGGAGGCCGCAGATGAAGGCTGGTTGTGACCGCAGACGGTTCATGGCGTATCTGGGCGGGTTTGGTATCGCGGGAGTGGCGGCCGACCGCTTGTGGGCGGCTGCGGAGGAGAACGGCGCCGTCACGGCGGCCGATCTGCCGCATGCCGAGACCCTGGCCGGGCTCGACTTTTCCGATGCCGAGCGCGAGCTCATGCTCGAGGGCGTCAACGACCTCAAGGCGGACTACGCGGCGCTGCGCGAGGTGCCGCTGCCCAACTCGGTGTCGCCGGCGCTGCATTTCGACCCGCGGCCCGCGGGCTTCACCTACGACCGCGGCCCACGGCGTTTTCGGCCCAGCCGGCCCGCACCGGTCGAGGTTCCCGACGACCTCGAGGACCTCGCCTTTCTCCCCGTCACACGGCTCGCCGAGCTGGTGCGGACCCGGCGGGTTTCGTCGGTAGCGCTGACCCAGATGTACCTCGAACGTCTCCGGCGCTTCGACCCGACGCTTCACTGCGTCATCACCCTGACCGAGGAGCTGGCACTGGCGCAGGCGACGCGTGCCGACCGCGAGCTCGCCGACGGGATCTACCGCGGGCCGCTCCACGGCATCCCGTGGGGGGCCAAGGACCTGCTGGCGGTGCGCGGCTACCCCACCACCTGGGGAGCGACGCCGTTCAAGAACCAGTACTTCGACGAGAACGCCACCGTCGTTGCAGACGACTCGACGAGGCTGGGGCCGTGCTGGTCGCCAAGCTGACCCTGGGCGCCCTCGCCAACGGGGATGTCTGGTTCGGCGGCACCACCCGCAACCCGTGGAACACCGAAGACGGTTCCAGCGGTTCCTCGGCAGGCCCCGCGTCGGCGGTGGCGGCCGGGCTGGTCGGCTTCGCCATCGGCTCGGAGACCCGCGGCTCGATCCTGTCTCCGTGCACCCGCTGTGGCGCGACCGGGCTGCGGCCCACCTTCGGCCGGGTCAGCCGCTCACGGCGCGATGGCGCTGTCGTGGTCGATGGACAAGATCGGCCCCATCTGCCGCTCGGTCGGAGGATTGCGCGCTCGTCTTCGATGCCATCCACGGGCCCGACGGTCACGACGAGACCGTCATCGACGTGCCCTTCAGCTGGGTCGCGGACCGCGACCCGCGGGACCTTCGCGTGGCCTACCTCCGCTCGGCGTTTGAAACCAAACCGGAGCAGGAGGACCAACAGGAGTGGTACGAGCTCAACCTGGCCACCCTCGAGAGCGTACGCTCGTTGGGCATCGATCTCGTCCCCATCGAGCTTCCTGATCTCCCGATCAACGCCATGGGCTTCATCCTCGTCGCGGAGGCAGCGGCCGCATTCGACGACCTCACCCGCTCGAATCTCGACGACACCCTGGTCCGCCAGGACGAGACCGCGTGGCCCAACCGCTTCCGCACCCACCGCGCCGTGCCGGCGGTCGAGTACATCCAGGCCAACCGGGTTCGGCGGCTTGCCATGCGGGAGATGGCACGCATCCTCGACGGCATCGACGTCTATCTGTCACCGACCTTCGGCGACAATCTGCGGCTCACGAACCTCACCGGCCACCCCGCGGTGGTGGTGCCCAACGGATTCCGCGCCGACGGCACACCGACCAGCGTCACCTTCTGCGGCAATCTCTTCCGAGACTCGGAAGCGATGCTGCTGGCCAGGGCCTACCAGGAGGCGACGGGGTTTCAGGACCGGCAGCCGCGGTTCTGAGCTGCGTTCACGATCGAGCGGGCGGGGATGAACCCCGCCCCTACGGTGTTCAGAAATTCGGGTGGGGCGGGTATCGACCGACGAACGCCGTTCCTCAAAGCCGTAGGGGAGGGGTTTATCCCCTCCCTTTCGTTCGCGGTCGTTCAGAACCTCTGTCCTACTTCTTCTTTTTTTCTTCTTGGGGGCGGTGCTCTTCACCCCGTTCTGGGTCTTCTCCAGCGCTTCGCTGACGGTGCGCAGGACCTTGAGTCTGGCGAAGCGCTTGCAGTTGCCTTCGACCAGGGTCCACGGTGCATCGAACGTAGAGGTCCGTTCCACCATCTCCTGCACCGCGCTCTCGTAAAGCTCCGACTTCTCCCGGTTGCGCCAGTCCTCGTCGGTCAACTTCCACTTCTTGTACTCGATTGTCTGGCGCTCCTCAAAGCGCCGCAGCTGTTCCTCGGGCGTGATGTGGAGCCAGAACTTGACCAGCACGATGCCGAACTCGGTGAGTTGGCGCTCGAACTCGTTGATCTCCGAGTACGCTCGGCGCCATTCGAACGCTGACGCAAATCCCTCGACGCGTTCCACCAGCACCCGGCCGTACCACGAACGGTCGAAAATCGTCACCCTTCCCGCTCGTCGCACCTGCCTCCAGAACCGCCACAGATAGTGGTGGGCGGCCTCCTCGTCGTTGGGCGAGGCGATGGGTATCACCCGATAGTCACGGGCGTCGAGGGCGCGGGTCAGACGGCGAATCGCGCCGCCCTTACCACCGGCGTCCCAGCCCTCGAAAACGCAGATGAGGGAGGTTTCGTCGTTCTTGGCCTCACGGAAGAGGCTGTTGACGCGGCCCTGCAGCCGCGGCAGTTCCTTGCGGTACTCGCGCTTCGCGACCGTGAGATCCATGTCGAGGTCGGTCAGGACGGTGTGATGCAGAGGTTCCTCGAGAATCGCCGCCGCCCCGTCGTCGGCTCGCTCCACCGCCCTCAGACCGTTGGGGTCGGTACGCCGCCTCATCGACGTGCCACGGGGAGGCCTGGCGCCGAGGCGCGAGCCGATGGCGTCGCGGATGGTCGTCGCCACCGTCAACGCGCGGTAGCGGGAATCCATGCCCTCGACGATCTTCCACGGCGCCTCCGGAATCGACGTCGCACGGATGGTGTGCTCGGCCACCTCCACGAAGCGGTCGTAGATCTGCCAGTGCTTCCAGTCGACCTCGGTGATGCGCCACCGTTGCAGGGGGTCCTTTTCGAGAGCCTTGAGGCGCCTCTTCTGCTGCGATCGGCCGAGGTGCATCCAGAACTTGAGGATCAACGCGCCGTCATCGGCCAACACCCGCTCGAAGGCCGCGCACTCGTTGAGCTGCGCGTCGTACTCGGCAACCGTGCTCTCGCAGTAGACGTGGTCCAGGAAGGGCCGCGAGTACCATGCGCTGAGGAACAGACCGAGCCTGCCCCTGGCCGGCACGTCCCGCCAGTACCTCCAGAATCTCGGCCTTTCGCGCTCTTCGTCGGAGGGGGGCTGGTAGGCCGAGGACTCGATCCAGCGCGGGTCCATCCACTCGTTGAGAAGGTTGATGGTCTCGCTCTTACCGGCGCCGTTGACCCCGGAAAACAGGACCAGCACCGGAAAGTCGGCGGACCGCAGCCGCTGCTGGATATCGACAAGCTGAACGCGCAGCTCCGGCACCGCCTCTTCGAACGCCTTCTTCCCGACCCTACGACCGAGTTCCGCAGTTTCAAACATGGTGCTCCCGTGTCGTGAACCCGGTCCAGAATAACTTAAAGACGTCTCACGAGCGGTGTCCGGGCGGCCTGAGTTACCATGAACCGGCATGGCGAACCGCACATACGACCTCCGTCTCTACGCCCACCGGGGAGCCTCGGCCCTGCTGCCCGAGAACACCATCGAGGCCTTCGAACGGGCGCTGGCCGACGGCGCCACCGCCCTCGAGCTCGACATTCACCGCACCGGCGACGGCCATTTCGTGGTTGCCCACGACCCCCACGGTCTTCGTCTGGCCGGCGTTCCCGATCACATCTGCACGCTCTGCCTCGACGACGTGAAGAGGTGGGACGTTTCTACAACAGATGTCCGCGACCTCGAACACCACGCGGTACCGACCCTCGAGGAAGTGCTCGAGGCCTTTCCGAACGTGCCGATGAGCATCGACCACAAACCCGGTGACCCCGGGGCGGTTCCCGAGCTGCTCGATCTGTTGGCACGACACGGAGCCGAGGAAAGGGTGACGCTGGCCAGTTTCAGTGGCAGGGTGATGGGACGCGTCCGCAGCCTCGGCTACCGCGGCCGCACCGCCCTCACCCGGCAGGAGATCGTCTGGCTGCGCTTCCTTCCGACCGCCCTCGCGCGAAAATATGTCGCCGGGGACGCCGCCCAGATCCCGACCCACTCCGGACCGATCCGTCTCGACACCACGCGTTTTCTCCAGAAGTGCCGGTCTCTCGGAATCCGCACCGACTTCTGGGTTGTCAACGACGCCGAGGAGGCACGATCACTGCTGAGCAGGGGCGCCACCGGGGTCATGACCGACGACCCCGCCCGGATCGCCCCGGTGTTCCGGAAGCGAACGTTCGAATAGGCGGCGCGAGAATACCTTCCACCGTAACCTTAGAGACACCGAGACCACGGAGAGAAACACAAAGAAAAATCTCTGTGCGGCTCTGTGCACTCTGTGCCTCTGTGGTTCATCTGATCACCTCTTGACAGCTTGAATCTTAAGGGATAACCTCATGCGGTGAGTTGTTGAGATGTATTCACGAACCACCCGTTACGCCTTCCACCTTCTCGGCACGCTCGCGCGGCGGCGCGACGAGCTGGTCAGCGGTGAGGAACTCGCCGGGCTCACCGGAATCCCCGCCAACTACCTCTCGAAGATCCTGAACCAGCTTCGTAAGAGCGGCTTCGTCGAGTCCCAGAAGGGCTGGGGCGGCGGATTCCGTCTCGACGAGAAGTCCCTCGACAGGCCGATCATGGACGTACTCGAAGCGGTTGAAGGGCAGCTGAGAGCATTGAACGACTGCGCGTTCGGCCTGCCCGAGTGCGACGAAAACCACCCCTGTCCGCTGCACGACCAGTGGGAACAGGTCCGCCACGCCTCCGATCGCATGCTGGAGGAGACCCGGATCTCCGATCTCGCGTTCGACGGCCGCTGATTTTTTTTGATGACTCAAAAGACCTTGAAGTGTCTTGAGATAACAAAGGAGCACCAGCCATGATTCACCCCGTAGAAACCCTGATGAACGAGCACCGCGTGATCGAGCGCGGGCTCGATGCGTTGGACAGCCTGAGCGCCGGACTCTCCACGACCGACCCGGGCGCACGCGTTCGCCTCGGCGAGCTCGTGCGTTTCTTCCGCGAGTATGCCGACCGGGTGCACCACGCGAAGGAGGAGGACCGTCTGTTCACGGCCCTCGCCGCCCACGGCTTTTCGAGTCAATCCGGCCCCGTCTTCGTGATGCTGTCCGAGCATGAGGCCGGCAGGGCGCACGTCACCAGGCTGGCTGAAGTCGCCGGCGGAGACGGCCCCCTGACATCGGAGGAGGTGGAAACCGTCCGGGAACACGGGACGGCCTTTTCAGTCCTGCTGCGCGGCCACATCCAGAAGGAGGACAACATCCTCTTCCCGATGGCGGCCCAGGTGCTGCAGCCTCCGGTCGTCGCCGAGCTCAGGACCGCATTCGACGCATTCGACGCGACCGCCGAGTTGGAGAAACTCCAGGCTCTTGCCGACGACTGAGCATCGCGCACGAAAAAGTTCTCATCTCACCGACCCCGACTTTCCATTCGCGCTTCCCGAGAGGAGTCGGGTAGACCCGGGCGGTTACCCGCCCGGGCCCCCCACGGATCCGGACGTGCAGATTTCCCGCATCCGGCTCCTCAGGCGCATGGGTTCGCTGCATGGCGGTAGATCGAGTGGACGACCTTCGGTGGCGGGAGCGGAAAGCGCTCGAGAAGATGGGCAAACCGGGCCCAGTTCAGGGATCTGCGCTGCGACCGCCGTCGCAGCCAGTAGTGCCAGATCCGTACGAGCTGGTGATGAAACGTACCGAGAGCCCGCCCGTTGCCGGTCAGGCCGAAGTACGAGTAGTGTCCCAGCAGCACCGCAGAGAGGAACCGTTGTTGGTCTGCGATCGGCTTGTGCCGGTGTCGCTTGCACCACTGAGCGACGCGTTTGAGCGAGCGGGCAAACCGGTGCCGCGCTGTCTTGCGCTTGACCACCAGCGTCCCCTTGCGTGACTTTCCCCAATAGTGGGTGAATCCGAGGAAATCGAAGGTCGGCGCTTTCCCACCTCCCCCTCCGTTCCTCGGCCCCTGGGTCCGGCCATATTCGATCAGTCGCGTCTTCTCTGGGTGCAGGGCGAGCCCGTACTTCGCAAATCGCTTCGGCAGCACCTCCATTACCCGGCGCGCGTCGGACTCGGTGGCAAACACCATCACGAAGTCGTCGGCGTACCGGATGAGGTAGGCCGGTCCCCGCATCCGCGGCTGGACCTGCTCGACAAACCACCGGTCCAGCACCTCGTGCAGGTAGACGTTCGCCAATAGCGGCGAGATCACCCCTCCCTGCGGTGTGCCGTCCGTTGTCCGTCGCAGCTGCCCGTCCTCCAGCACTTTCGCTTTCAGCCACTTGTCGATCATCTTTCGAATCACACCGTCGCGCACCCGCTGGTCCAGAAAGCTCCGTAGGATCTTGTGATCCAGGGTGTCGAAGAAGCTCGAGATGTCAGCCTCCAGCACCCAGCCCCCGTGCACGTCCATCAGCCTGTGCCACAGGCTGTCCAGTGCCTGGTGTGCAGACCGCTTCGGCCGAAAACCGTACGAGAAGTCATAGAAGTCCTGCTCGTACACCGCTTCCAGGACCATCAGCACCGCCCTCTGCAGGACCTTGTCCTCAAAGGTCGGTATCCCGATCGGGCGGGTCTTGCTCCCGTCCCCTTTCGGGATCTGCACCCGTCGCACCGGCGGCGCGAAGTACGATCCCGACTTGAAGCGCTCCAGGAGCGACCGCAGGTTTCGGTCAAGATCCTCGGCGTACTCTGCCGCCGTCACCTCGTCCGATCCTGCCGCCCCGTCCTTGCGCGTCTGTCGGTATGCTTCGTACATCCACGCCAGGTCGATGTGGTGGGCAAGGGTCACGATCACCATTTCAGGTGCCTGCTTCGCCAGCCCAGCTATCCGATGCAGTCTCGTTGAGACGCTCCCGAGGTCCGATGTCCTCGCCATCTTTCCCTCCACCGGTTCCATGCCCCGGCGCCCCCTTCCCTCCTCCGGGTCCCTTCGGGTTCGGTTCCCCGGTCTCATCGGTACTATGGGGCGCTCCGACTTCCTGCCATCCATCCCGGGGGGCTCGTTGAATTCGCCCGCCGGTACCGTCCCTGTGCTGTTTGTTTCGCTCCCGCCGTCGACCAGCACTGCCCACGGCGAGCCTGGGTTTTGATCAGCCGGCTCCCCTACCGGCTCCTTGAGGACGGAGAAAACAGGATCTCCCGAGTTCCCGTCAGATCCTCTCGATGCATGCCCTGCTCGCATCTGACCCCGGTGGGACCGGAGCGCCAGGCCTTCTCGGCGCCCACGATGTTGCCTTCCGCTAGTGACACGGCGTCGGCTCCCACGAATAGTAGATTTCGGGGCTCAATCACACGGCCTGCATCTTCGCTGTCTACGCTTCGCAGTGACGGTTACCCGACCACCACGCAAGACTCGCTTCCGGGCGGGGGCCAGCCTTACCCGGGCGGGATTCGACCCGCAGGATCTGTACGAAAGGTTTCCGAGTGACTCATCTCATGTCATCTCTTCCCCCTTCCCCGAGCTTTGCTCGGCGCACGCCACCTTCAACATTGTTGGCTCGTATCGGCCTGGCAACGTGGATATTCGTGTGTCCAACAATGTTGAAAGTGGCACCTCCGCCGCACGCCTCCACCGCCTCACTGCCCCACCGCCTCATTGCCCCAACGCCACCTCCGTTACCGGCGCAGCTATGATGTCGACATGGCACGAACGAACAAACCGCCCCCACCCTCCGACGCCGATGCGGGCATCTGGCAGGGACGGTCGGTGGCGCGGGTCGCCGAGAGTCCCGACGGTTTCATCGTGTTGGTGGGGCGGACGGCCCGCGACAACGACGTGCTGTCGTTGCGGTTGGCGGCGCCCCGCGACTTCTGGTTTCACGTCGCCGGCGAATCCGGTTCGCATGTGGTCGTCCGCAACCCGGAAAACCTCGACGCTCTGCCGCGAGAGACCAAGAAATTCGCTGCCGGGCTCGCCGCCGGCTACTCGAAAGCGCGGCGCGGCGGCAAGGTCGCAATCCACATGGCGCGTGCGGGCGACGTGACGAAGCCTCGCGGTCTGGCGCCTGGCAAGGTCCACCTGCGCCGCTTCACAACCGTGTACTCGGGACCCTTGCGGCTGGACGAAGAAGGGACGCCCGAATGAAGAATTACGGATCGCAGAGCATGGTCGAACCGCTGAAACGGGTTCTCCTCCGACGACCGGATGAGGCCTTCGGCAACGCCGATCCTGCGCGCTGGCACTACGTCTCGCAGCCGGATCTCCAGGAGGCGCAGGCGGAACACGACGCCCTCGCCGCCACCCTTCGCGAAGCAGGTTGCGAGGTGCTGTACCACGAGATTCCGCTCCCGGACCACGCGGATGCGATCTTCACCCACGACCCCGTCATCGTCACCGACGAAGGTGCAGTGGTGCTGCAGATGGGCAAGGCCGAGCGCAGGGGCGAGGAGGCGGCGATTGCCGCGACGCTCCAGTCGCTGGGCGTGCCGATCCTCGCCACCCTCGAGGGCGAAGCCACGGCCGAGGGCGGCGACCTCGTGTGGTTGGACCACCGGACGCTGGCGGTGGGGCGCGGCTACCGCACCAACGCCGAGGGCTTGCGCCAGCTCACCGCCGCCCTGCGCCCGCTCGGGGTCGAGACTGTAGAGGTCCAGCTGCCGCACGGCGACGGGCCAGAGTCGTGCCTGCACCTCATGTCCTTCATCTCCATGCTCGACCACGATCTCGCGGTGGTCTTCCCGCCGCTCGTGCCGGTGCCCTTCATGGAGCTGCTGGCCCAACGCGGCATCGACCTCGTCGAGGTCCCCGCCGAGGAGTACCCCACCATGGGCCCCAACGTCCTCGCTCTCGCGCCGCGCCGCTGTCTGGCCATCGAGGGCAACCCCGTCACCAGGAAACGGATGGAGGCCGCGGGCTGCGAAGTCCTCACCTACCGCGGTCGCGAGCTCTCGCTCAAGGCCGAAGGTGGCGCCACCTGTCTGACGCGGCCAGTTTGCCGTGCAAACGATTAACATTTTCATTCCCAGAGGTCGAACCCGATCCTGAATGGGGGTCCCGGCGCCGCATCCTTGCAGCGGATCCTCGTGGTACTCTGAGCGGGAATCCGCGGGCTGCGACCGGGGTTGCACACGGGGTTCCGTCGTCC
The DNA here is from genome assembly GCA_963715955.1 of Candidatus Sulfomarinibacteraceae bacterium. GTDB lineage: Bacteria > Acidobacteriota > Thermoanaerobaculia > Thermoanaerobaculales > Sulfomarinibacteraceae > Sulfomarinibacter. Next base: position 135,857 of record CAVQSQ010000019.1, on the reverse strand, counting down.
AGGGCGAGGAGCTTCAACAGCTCGCCGGCATCGCTCACGGCTTCTTCGAATTGACGGAGGGATCGCTGGCCGGCCAGGCTTTCGATGGGACCCGCATGACGGAGCGAAGTCGCAGCTTCAATATGATCAACGCAAGTCGCTACAAGGAGAATGAACGGACATGGCTTCCCACAACATGAACCAGGTCAGGGTCGGGCTCAAGATCATGATGAACGGCGACCCCTGCGTCGTCGTCGACACCGACGTCGTCAAACCCGGCAAGGGCCAGGCCTTCACCCGCGTCAGATACAAGAACTACAAGACCGGCCGGGTCAACGAGACCACCATGAAGGCCTCCGACTCGGTCGAGGGCGCCGACGTGATAGACAAGGAAATGCAGTACCTCTACGCCGACGGCGACATGTGGTACTTCATGAATCAGGAGACCTACGAGCAGGTCGGAACGTTGAAAGAGGTCGTGGGCGACTCGGCCCAGTGGATCCAGGAAGAAGACATCTGCGCGGTGACGCTTTTCGAGGGCAACCCCATCGTCGTGACGCCGCCCAACTTCGTCGTCCTCGAAATCGTCGAGACCGACCCGGGCGTCAAGGGCGACACCTCCGGTGGCGGCAACAAACCGGCCACCACCAATACCGGCGCCGTCGTCCGGGTCCCGCTCTTCGTCCAGATCGGAGAGAAGATCAAGATCGACACGCGCACCGGGGAGTATGTCTCGAGGGCGTAGGCTCGTGGAAGGCTTGAATTCGGAGTTCGGAATTCGGAATTCGGAATTGCATCGCAGGAGCTCTCCGGCAGGAGGCGTCAGGGAGTTCAGGATGGTTGAAACGGCAGCCGGGACGGCTGCCCCACAAACCGCTCATCGAGTTGTCCTTTTTGGGGCACGCGTCCCGCGGCGAGAGATGAGTTGATTGGCGCTATTGTGGTGCAGCCGTCCCGGCTGCACATGCGGGCGGGACGCCCGCACCACAATCATGTCCAACCGGGAAGCGCGTGACAGCCCGCGATAACTGGCGGCCGACGGCCTCGATGGATGCCCTCCGCCTTCGGGCCGAGATCCTGGCGAAGATCCGCGTCTTCTTCGCCGAACGGGGGGTGCTCGAGGTGGAGACGCCGCTGCTCGCTTCGGCGCCGGTCACCGACCTCCACCTCCAGGCCCTGAACTGCCGCTACCGCGGACCCGGGCGCCGACGAAGGCCGGACGCTCTGGCTCCAAACCTCGCCCGAGTTCGCAATGAAGCGGCTGCTGGCGGCCGGCAGCGGACCGATCTATCCAGGTCTGCAAGGCGGTGCGCGACGGCGAGGCGGGACGGCGCCACAACCCCGAGTTCACGATGCTCGAGTGGTACCGACCGGGTTGGGACCACCACCGGCTGATGGACGAGGTGGACGACCTGTTGGCCGCGGTCCTCGGCACCGGGCCCGGTGAACGGCTGAGTTACGCCGAGGCCTTCGCTCGGTACGCTGACGTTGATCCCCACGCCGAACCGCAGAGTGTGCTGCAGGCACGGGTCGAGAGCTTTGGCGTGTCCTCGGCCGGCGAGCTCGAACGCAACGATCTGTTGGATCTCATCCTGACCCACGTCGTCGAACCGAAACTGGGCCACTGCCAGCCGACCTTCATCCACGACTACCCGGCCTCGCAGGCCGCCCTCGCCAGGGTGCGGCCCGGCGACCCGCCGCTGGCCGAGCGATTCGAAGTCTTCGTCGAAGGCCTCGAGCTCGCCAACGGCTACCACGAACTCACCGATCCCGGGGTTCAAAGGCAGCGGTTCGAGGCCGATCTCGAGGCACGGCGGGGTGCCGGTCTCCCCGAGGTGCCGATCGACGATCATCTGCTGGCCGCGCTGGAGCACGGTCTCCCCGACTGCGCGGGAGTGGCGTTGGGAGTCGACCGCCTGGTGATGTTGGCGGCGGGGACGCGGGAGATTTCCGAGGTCGTGGCCTTTCCGGTCGATCGGGCGTGATCGCTAAAAAACGTTGGAACGTTTGAACGTTGGAACGTTGAAAATTGAGCACCGCCACCGCACGCGGGCCGATCCCGGAGCGCTTGTGGGGCAGCCGTCCCGGCTGCCATGTCACGCCGTCCCAGATCGGGCGATCGCCTCCGAGCACCCTTGCACCACCTGTCGGTACCACATTGCGATGGCATTCCGAATTCCGAATTCCGAATTCCGAATTCCGAATTCGACGACGTTATACTTCGTCGCATGATCCTCACACTTATCGTCGTGTTCTCGCTGCTGTTCATGCTGACCCACATCGGCCTGTCCCACGGGTCCATCCGCCAGGGTCTGGTGGACAAGCTCGGGCAGTGGCCGTTTCGCGGTCTCTACTCGCTGGTCTCCTTTGGGACGCTGGGGCCGGCGGCCGTGATCTGGTGGCAGAACCGCCACCTCGGTCCGGTCCTGTGGGAGTTGCCCTTCTGGCCCGAGCGCATCCTCGCCGCGGCGTTGATGCTGTTCGCGCTCTTCCTGTTCTTCCAGTCTCTGGCCACGCCGAGCCCATCCAGCATGGCGCCGGCCAAGGACACGGTCCGCGGCGTGCTCCGCATCACCCGCCATCCCATGAACATGGCGCTGGCCCTGTGGGGGCTTGCCCATCTGCTGGCCAACGGAACCGTCGGCGACGTCGCCTTCTTCGGTTCGTTCGTGGTCGTGGGCGTCCTCGGCGCCTACGACATGGACGCCCGCCTGAAGCGGACCAAGGGAGAAGGGTTCGTCCGGTTCTGCAAAGAGACCTCCGTGTTGCCCTTCGCCGCCATCCTCACCGGACGCAACCGTTTCGTCCTCAGTGAATTGGCCTTCCCGCTCACGCTGATCGCTATTGTCGTTTTTGGCGCCCTCGTCGTCTTCCACAGCCGGTTCTTCGGTGGGGAGCTGTTCTAGGCGGAGGGTTGCGTTCGAGCAGCCCCGACCTTCAGAACATACTTCGCCGCGAGGAGCCACCTTTAGCATTGTCTGCCCGAGGTATTTCGGCTGATTCGGCAGCCGTGGGTCAGACAATGCAAAAGATGGCACCTCCGCCGAACGTCGCCCGTATCCGTACTCCCTTCCCGAGCGGATGCCAGGCACGCGGCCCGTCGGACGGGCCGGAGCCAGGCACCGCCGCCGCACGCGATCCCACCCAATCGGCACGCGAGACGCGTGCCCCACAAGAGGACCGATCCGGCAGCGCTTGTGGGGCAGCCGTCCCGGCTGCCATGTCACGCCGTCCCGGATCGGGCGATCGCCTCCGAGCACCCTTGCACCACCTGTCGGTACCACATTGCGATGGCGTTCCGAATTCCGAATTCCGAATTCCGAATTCGTCGGCGCTATACTCCAGCGATGACGACCGCGGCAGCCATCATCATCGGCGACGAGATCCTGTCCGGAAAGGTGCGGGACGCCAACTCGGCGCCGTTGATCGACCTCTTCGCCGAGATCGGAGTGGACCTCCAGAGGATCTCCGTTGTCGGTGATGCCGAAGAAGACATCATCGCCGAGGTCCGCGCCTGTGCGGACCGGTACGACGCGGTGATCACATCCGGTGGGGTGGGGCCCACTCATGACGACCGCACCGTCGCCGCCGTCGCCCGCGCCTTCGGAGTCGGCGTCGAGCGCCACCCCGATCTCGTCAAGATGATCCGCGCCTGGTGGGGCGAGCGCTTCACCGAAGCGGCGCTGCGGATGGCCGATATCCCTGCCGGCAGCCGGCTGGTCTACTCGAACGACGGGCTGATTCCGATGGTGGCCTTCAAGAACGTCTACATCTTCCCTGGCATCCCGCGACTCTTCGCCGCCAAGATCGCCGCTCTCCGCGGCGAGTTCGAGGGCTCGAAAAAGCACCTCGCCAACCTCTATCTGAATTCCGACGAAAGCGCCATCGCCGACCGATTGACCGCAATTGACAACGCATCTCCAGAGGTCAAGATCGGCAGCTATCCGCGATCCGAGGGCGAGGACCACCGGGTGTGGATCACCTTCGAGGCCCTCAGCGCCGCCGCGGCAAACTCGGCGGTCGATCGACTCCTCGAGGTGCTCGATGATGCCGAGGTGGTTCGGGTTGAAAAGTCCTAGGGACGACAATTACCTCATGGGAAACTGTCCCCACAGGCTGTCATCCCGAGCGAGCAAAGCGAGCCGAGGGACCCGGGCGGCGGCCGTTGGAATGGTGCCTCCTGAAACCACTTCACAGATTCCTCCGCTCGCTCACTTCGTTCACTCGGTCGGAATGACAGAAGGGTGAGGTATTTCGCTCCAACGGGCGGGATGATCTCGGGGCCTTCTCGCGTTGGACAACAGTGATATGAACAGCGATCCCCAGGCCGAACTGTGGCAGCAGTACGTCGCCGAGATCCGCCGGCGTCCGGCGACTCCGTTCGCCGAACAGTGGGCGCGCTTCAATGAGATCTTCCGAAACCGTGATCCGTCGCTGCCACCGCCGCCCGCATGGCGGCCGGACCCGGAACGTACGAACGAGTCCAACCTGCAGGGACTGATGGACGCGCTCGGGCTCGATACCTCCCACGACCTTCACCGGTGGTCGACTGAAAACCGCGCCGAGTTCTGGCAACGGGTGATCGCCGAGCTCGGCATCGTCTTCAAGCGAGCGCCGGAGGAGACTCTCGACCTCTCGAACGGGCCCGCGCAACCGCGGTGGCTCGCAGGCGCCCTCTTCAACATCACCGACAGCTGTTTTCAGCCCACCGACTGCACTCTCGCGGTGGTGGTGGGGCGCGAGGGCGCCGACGAACTCATCACCCACACCTACGGCGATCTCGCGGCTCTGGTCAACCGGGTCGCGAATGGTCTCGTTGAACATGGGTTTGCGCCCGGCGACACCATCGCCCTCTACATGCCCATGAACTTCGAGTGCGTCGCCGCCTACCTCGGCATCATCCGCGCCGGGTGCGCGGCGGTGTCGATCGCCGACAGCTTCGCGCCGCCGGAGGTCCGGCGGCGCCTCGAGATTTCTCGGGCGGCCGCCGTCATTACGGTCGAGACTTTCAGCCGCGGTGGGCGATCGATCCCCTTATATGCAAAGGCCTGTGAAGCCGGGTCCCCGCGGACCGTCGTCATTCCGTCGACCGACACCGCGACGCCCGACCTGCGTCACGGTGATCTGCCGTGGCAGGACTTTCTCTCCGAAAACACGTCCTTCGAGTCGGTCCCTGCCGAACCGACCGCCACCACCAACGTGCTCTTTTCCTCCGGCACCACCGGCGATCCCAAGGCCGTCCCGTGGACCCACCTGACCCCGTTGAAATGCGCCATGGACGGCCGCTTCCACCAGGACATCCATCCCGGCGACGTGGTCGCCTGGCCCACCAACATCGGCTGGATGATGGGGCCGTGGCTGATCTACGCCACGCTGATCAACCGCGCCTGTATCGCGCTGTATGAAGGCCTCCCGTCGGGGCCGGGCTTTGCGGACTTCGTCCGTCGCACCGGGGTGACCATGCTCGGCGTCGTGCCCTCCCTGGTGCGGGCGTGGCGCGACTCGGGCGCCTGCGAGGGCGTCGACTGGTCGGGGATCCGGCTCTTCTCGTCGACCGGGGAGCCGTCGAATCGCCACGACTATCTGTGGCTCATGAGCCGCACCGGCTACCGCGCGCCGGTGATCGAATACTGCGGCGGCACCGAAATCGGCGGCGGCCACCTCACGGGAACCGTGTTGCAGGACGCGTCGCCCTCCACCTTTTCGACTCCAGCCCTCGGGCTCGATCTGGCGGTGCTCGACGAGGACGGCAATACGGTGGCGGAAAACGGGGAAGGAGAGGTGTTCCTGGTGCCGCCTTCCATCGGCCTCTCCCAGACCCTGCTCAACCGCGACCACGACGAGGTCTACTATTCCGACTGCCCGGCGGGTCCGAACGGAGAGACCCTTCGCCGCCACGGCGACCAGGTGGCGCTGCTTGCGGGCGGCTACTACCGGGCCCAGGGGCGGGCCGACGACACCATGAACCTCGGTGGGATCAAGGTCTCGTCGCTGGAGCTCGAACGGGTGGTGGAACACCACCCGCAGGTCTTCGAGGCCGCCGCCGTGGCGGTCCAACCCGGGGGCGAGGGGGCCGAGTCGCTGGTGGTCTTCGCGGTGTTGTCGGGAGACGCCGATAGTGAGGAGCTGCGCCGCGAGCTCGGCGCGATGGTGGCCAAGGAGCTCAATCCCCTCTTCAAGATCCACGATCTGGTGATCGTCGAGAGCCTCCCCCGCACCGCCTCCAACAAGCTCATGCGGCGCGAGCTCAGACGGCAGTACGTCGAATAGATCGTCCTCGCCACTCTCGTGGATCGGGAACTCGAGAGTGGGAAAGGGAGAAAGGGAGAAAGGGAGAAAGGGGGCGGTACGTGTTTCCCAAAATGTCATCCCGACCGAGGGAGCGAAGCGATCGAGCGGAGAGATCCCTCCGCTACGGCCCTCCGGGCCTTCGGTCGGGATGACAGGAAGTGGTCGTCGTTCGTCCGGGAAAACAACGAGTCCCGCCGAAACGACCCGAACGTGATAAGGGCCGGGTCTCCCCTGCTCCCCTGCTCCCCTGCTCCCCTGCTCCCCTGCTCCCCTGCTCCCCTGCTCCCCTGCTCCCCTGCTCCCTTTCTCGCCTTCGAGCTTCATCCGATGCTAATCTGTCGACGTGTTGATCAGCGATCTCCCGACGCCGTCAGCTCTGGTCGATCTCGACCAGCTCGAACGCAATGCCGCCCGGATGGCCGACAGGGCACGACGCCTCGGCGTTCGCCTACGGCCCCACGTCAAGACCCACAAGTGCATCGAGATCGCCCGCATCCAGACCGATCTCCACTTCGGCGGGGTCACCGTCTCGACGCTCGCCGAGGCCCAGGCCTTCGCCGGCGGGGGTTTCACAGACATCACCTACGCCGTGCCCATCGCGCCCCAGAAGGCGGCCGAGGCCGCCGATCTCTCCGCCGAGATTGACGCCCTCAATCTCCTGATCGACCACGAGGACTCCCTGCGCGCGGTGGAGGCGGCAGCTGCCTCGCGGGGTACCGTGCTGCCGGTTTACCTCGAAGTCGACTGTGGGCACGGACGATCCGGTATCGACCCCGATGACGAGACCGCAGAGCATCTCGTGCGTCGCATCGCCGAGTCACCGGTTATCGATTTTCGCGGTCTGCTCACCCACGCCGGCCACGCCTACCGGGCCCGCAGCCGGTCCGAGGCCTGGGAGGTGGCGTGCGAAGAGCGCAATTTCATCACCGCCTTCGCAGCTCAGCTGCGCGACTTCGGGATCGCCATCCCGGAGATCAGCGTCGGATCGACACCCACGGCGCGCGCCATCGACGATCTCACCGGCGTCACCGAGATCCGACCCGGCAACTACGTTTTTTACGATGCCTTCCAATCTGCTATCGGCAGTTGTGAATTGGACGAGGCCGCATTCTCAGTTCTCGCCACCGTCTTCAGCGTCCACCCGGAGGCCGGTCGCGCCGTCGTCGATGCGGGGGCCCTCGCCCTCAGCCTGGACCCCGGCCCGACCCATGTCAACGCCGATTGCGGTTTCGGTGTCGCCGCCGCCACCGACGACCTCCACCCGCTGCCCGGTCTCCGGATCACCGGACTCAATCAGGAACACGGAATACTTGCCGGCCCCGGAGTCGAAGCTCTGCATCCCGGCACCCGCATCCGCATCGTCCCCAACCACTCGTGCCTGTCGGCCGCATGTTTCGACCGCTACCACGTCATCCGCGGCACCGAAGTCGTGGACGAGTGGCACCCCGTTCGCGGGTGGTAGCGGCCGGCCGGCGAGCCGGCCGGCCTGATGCAGGATGCAGGATGCAGGATCAGTGCTGTCCAAAACAGATCCCCATCTGACGTTGCCACACTGAAAACACTGGAGTTGAAGATCGGTCAATGCCATTTTCAGAACGAGGTCATCAACAACCGAAACGGCTGTCCAGGTCTCGTACTGAGACACGGGTGGTCCGAGATGCAGGAAACATCTCTGAAGGTGGGCCAAGGCCCACCCTACGAACCCGCTCGAAACCTGGGTCCGAAGTAGGGTGGGCCTCGGCCCACCTTCAGACCCGCCGCGGTCGGGGTGGAGCCTGAATGTGATTTCGAGCATTCCACGATGCCGTCTTGGACAAGAGTGATGCAGGATGCAGGATGCAGGAGTCGTGGCTCAACCAGCGAACCGCGGGGAATGAACGCCGCAGGTTTCTCTATTCATAGGGAAAGCGAACTGGAGTGTTCCTGCGATGCAACCAACCCGACTGATACGAATCTCTGTGCCTGTCACCGTCTTCATCATCGCTCTCATCACCGTTCCACCATCGATCTCCGCCGACGACGGCGGAGAGAGCTGGCAACCCCCGGCGCCGATGCCCGACGACTTCGACTGGGTCCAACTCACCTCAGGGGAGTGGCTCAAGGGTGAGATCATCGCCATGTACGAGGAGTCGATGCAATTCGACAGCGACAAGCTCGACGAACTGACCTTCGATTGGGAGGATATTCGGCAGATCCGGTCCGCCCAGATCGTACAGGTGGCCTTCGACGACGACGTGATCGCGACCGGGAAACTGCTGATCGAGGGCGACTCCATCCGCGTGACTGGGAGACAAAGACTACGAGTCCACCCGATCCCTGGTTCTGTCCATCACCGCCGGTGCACCCAGGGAGAGCAACTACTGGTCGGGCAAAGTAGGCGCAGGATTGAACTACCGCACCGGAAACACCGAGCAGACGGACACCAACATCAACGCCACGATCATGCGTCGCACCCCGAAGAACCGCGTCACCTTCGACTATCTGGGCAACTTCAGCGAGTCGAACGGAGCGACCACTGCCGACAACCAACGCGCCAGTGCGGGCTGGAATCGCTTTCTTTCGAAGAAGTTCTTCGTTTCTCCGGTTCTGGGCGAGTACTACCGCGATCCGTTTCAAAACATCGGGAGCCGGTGGTCCATTGGTGTCGGCCTCGGCTACCAGATCATCGATACCTCGAAGATCAGCTGGGATGTCAACGGAGGTCTCGCCTATCAGCGCACTTCATTTGACGATGTCGTGGAAGGGGACCCGGCGACGGCAGATACACCGGCCCTGATGTTCGGGACCCGCTACGACAACGAGTTGACTGGCTGGATGGACTTCTTCTTCGATATGGATTTCTTCGTGGTCAACGAGGAGTCGGGGACCTATACCCACCACCTCGTGACCGGATTCGAATTCGACCTCATCGGCGATCTGGACTTCGACATCTCCCTCGTCTGGGACCGCACCCAGAACCCCCGCCAGGACTCGAGCGGGAACTTCCCACAGAAGGACGATTTTCGGACCATCTTCGGCCTCGGCTACAGTTTCTGACCGCCGTGGATGGGCCCTCTGGAGTGGGTTATGATTGGAACCGCGCACCAGGTGCGCGGTTTTTCCTTTCCCTGGATGCAGTGAAAAATTCGGCGCCGGTGGTGGTATTCTAGGCCCTCGAGAGGGGTGTAACTGAAGCGAACATGGCAGACCCAAAAAAACAGATTGTCTACGACGAAAAAACCATCCAGACCCTGGATGCCCTTGAACACATTCGATTGCGGACTGGAATGTACATCGGCCGCATCGGCGACGGATCGAACCCCGCTGACGGCATCTACGTGATGCTCAAAGAGGTCATCGACAACGCAGTCGACGAATTCATCATGGGGCACGGACGCAGGGTCGAGATCAAACGCAACGGCGCTGAGATGTCGGTCCGCGACTACGGCCGCGGGATCCCGCTCGGAAAGGTCATTGACTGCGTCTCGAAGATCAACACCGGTGGCAAGTACAACGACGACGTCTTCCAGTTTTCGGTGGGGCTCAACGGCGTCGGCAACAAGGCGGTCAACGCCCTGTCGTCCGAATTCGAGGTCATCAGCTACCGCGAGGGCAAATTCAAAAGGGGCCTGTTCAGCCAGGGCAAGAAGCGGGAAGAAAAGGGCGGCAAGGAGGCCAGGACCCGCAACGGCACCTTCATCCGTTTCACCCCCGACCCGGAGATATTCGGCGACTACGGTTGGCAGGAGGAGTACCTCGAACACCGGCTGCGGTATTACGCCTTTCTCAACAGCGGTCTGACCCTGGACTACAACGGTGAGAAGTACAGTTCGAAAAACGGCCTCGCCGACCTCCTCGCCTACGAGCTCGGCGGCGAACCGGCCGTGTACGACGCCATGCACTGCAAGCTCGACCGGCTCGAGTTCTCCTTCACCCACACCCACGCCTACGGCGAGACCTATTTCAGCTTCGTCAACGGTCAGTACACCAACGACGGCGGCACCCACCAGAGCGCGTTTCGCGAAGGCATCCTCAAAGGCGTCAACGAGTACGCCAAAAACGGGTTCGCCGGTGAAGACGTGCGCGATGGTCTGGTCGGCGCGGTGGCGGTGAAGGTGCAGGACCCGGTCTTCGAGTCGCAGACCAAGAACAAGCTCGGCTCGACCGAGGTCCGCTCGTGGATCGTCAACGGGGTCAAGGAACAGGTGGTCCTCTGGCTCCATAAGAACCCCGAAGAGGCCGGCAAGCTGCTCGACAAGGTGAAGAACAACCAGCGCGTTCGCAAAGAGCTGTCGGCGATCAAGAAGGAAGCGCGGGAACGGGCCAAAAAGGTCGCCATCCGCATCCCCAAGCTGATCGACTGCAAGGTCCACCTCTCCGATTCCAAGGGCAAGAGGCGCGAAGAAACCACGATCTTTCTCACCGAGGGCGACTCCGCCGGCGGCGCCATGATCCAGGCCCGCGACGTGCAGACCCAGGCCATCTACTCCTTGAAGGGCAAACCGCTCAACACCCACGGGCTCGGGCGTGAGGCGGTCTACAAGAACGAAGAGCTCTACAACATCATGCGCGCCCTCGGCATCGAGGAAGATCTCGAGGGCCTGCGCTACAACAAGGTCGTGATCGCCACCGACGCCGACGTCGACGGGATGCACATCCGCAACCTGCTGCTGACCTACTTCCTGCGCTTTTTCGAAGAGCTGGTGGTTTCCGGCCACATCTACATCCTCGAGACACCGATCTTCCGGGTCCGCAACAAGAAGGAAACCGCCTACTGTTACTCAGAGGCCGACCGCGATGAGGCGCTGGCACGTTTGAAGAACAACGAGGTGACCCGATTCAAGGGCCTCGGCGAGATCTCACCCAAGGAGTTCAAACAGTTCATCGTCGACGACACCCACATGAACCGGGTGACACCGGGCTCGATGGGCGACGTCAAACGCGCCCTCGAGTTCTTCATGGGAAAGAACACCCCGGCCCGCAAGGAATACATCATCGAGAACCTCATAGCAGACATCGCGTAGCGATGTCTGCCATCAATTTTGAATTTTGAATTATGAATTTTGAATTATTCGCTACCGCGTTCAAGCTCGGAGAAGCGCTGTTCCGGAATTCAAAATTCAAAATTAAGAATTCAAAATTTTCGCGTCCTTTTCAGGTAACGCAGACGTCGGAGTCTCACCAAGTCGACAGAACCAAGATCTCGTCGGAGGAGAATTGACGCGAATCGAGCCTTTGATGGGCCAGAACTTCATCGAGTACGCGAGTTACGTGATCGTCGATCGCGCGATCCCGGATCTTCGCGACGGTTTGAAGCCGGTGCAGCGGCGGATCCTCGCCACGCTGTCGAAGATGGACGACGGCAAGTTCCACAAGGTTGCCAACGTCATCGGCGACACCATGAAGCTCCACCCCCACGGCGACGCCTCGATCGGCGATGCCCTCGTGGTGCTGGCCAACAAGGACTATTTCATCGAGAAGCAGGGGAACTTCGGCAACCCCGTCACGGGGCACGCTCCGGCGGCGGCCCGCTACATCGAGTGCCGCCTCACCGACCTCGCCAAGGAGACCCTGTTCCGCAAGGCCTTGACCGAATACCGGCCGAGCTACGACGGCCGCAACGAAGAACCGGTGGCATTGCCCGCCAAGCTGCCGGTCCTGCTGATGCTCGGCGCCGAGGGCATCGCGGTCGGCATGTCGACGCGCATCCTGCCCTACAACCTGCCCGAGCTGCTCGAGGCGCAGATCAAGATCCTCAGAAACGAGGCGTTCGAAATCTTCCCCGATTTCCCGACCGGCGGCATCGTCGATGTCACCGAGTACGAGGACGGGCTCGGCAAGGTCAAGGTGCGGGCGCGTCTGGAGAAGAAGGACGAAAAGACCGTCGTGGTGCGCGAGATCGCCTTCGGCACCACCACCGAGAGTCTGATCGCCTCCATCGAGTCGGCGGCGCAAAAGGGCAAGGTCAAGATCGCCACCATCAACGACTACACCACCGACGAGGTGGAGATCGAGATCGAACTGCCGCGCGGGGTCTACTCCGACGAAGTGGTCCCACAGCTCTATGCCCACACCGACTGCGAGGTCTCGCTGTCGTCCAACATGGTCATGATCAAGGACCGGCGGCCGGTCGAGATGGGGGTGTCGGAGGTCCTGTGCTTCCTCACCGACCAGCTGCGCGAGATCATCAAGGCCGAACTGCAGTACGAGCTCGGCGAGCTTTCGGACCGCAAACACTGGCTCGACCTCGAACGCATCTTCATCGAAAACAGGATCTACAAACGGATCGAGGACGCGACCACCGCCGAGCAGGTGGTCAAAGAAGTGCGGACTGGTCTCAAGCCCTTCCTCAAGGAGCTCGAGCGCGAGGTCACCGACGACGACATCGAGCGCCTGCTCAAGATCCCGATCCGGCGGATTTCACAGTACGACATCGACAAGAACCGGTCCGAGATCGAGCTCGCGATCCAGGGCATCAAGAAGATCAAGGGCAAGCTGCGCAGGCTCACAGAGACCACCATCAGCTACCTCGAACACCTGATCGCCACCTATGGAGACCAGTACCCCAGGCGGTCGGAGATCGGGACCTTCGAGGCCGTCGACGTGCGGGCGGTGGCGCGACAGAACATCAAGGTCGCGTACGATCCGGAGACCGGCTTCTTCGGGTCCGAGGTCAAGGGCTCGAAGTACCAGTTCACGGTCAGCGAGTACGACAAGATCCTGCTCGTCAGCCGCGACGGGTCCTTCAGAATCATCGCACCCGAGGACAAGATCCTGATCCCGGAGCCGGTGATCCACGCCGAAGTCTTCGACCCGGAGAAAGGCTCGGCCTTCACCGTGGTCTACCGCGACAAGACGAAGATCGCCTGGGCCAAGAAGATCCACATCAGGGCCTTCATCCGCGACCGCGAATACGAGTTGATCAAGGACAGGGAAGGTCGGGTCGACTATCTGATTCCGGGAGACTGCAACGACACCATTCACGTCGATTTCGTGCCCATGAAGCGACAGCGCGTCCATGAGGCCGAGTTCGACCTGTCGGTGCTCGAAGTCACCGGCGTCAACGCCCGCGGCCGCCGGGTGGCGCCGAAGCCGGTGTCGAAAATGCGCCGGATCCGTAGCGGCGGCAGCGGCGATGACGACGGGATCGAGGATGAACCGGCCCCGGAGAAAGAGCCCGACGACCAGGATCTGCCGTTCGACGAATAGCATCGGAAGGGCGGGGATGAACCCCGCCCCTACGAATACACGCCATTACTGAAAGTCGTAGGGGAGGGGTTTATCCCCTCCCTTTCCCTACGGTTCAACCTCTTCCAGCAGCCCGAGAAAATCGTCGTAGGGGAGGGCCTGCCAGCTTTCAGCTGACACGGCGCCCTCGGCGCGGGTGATCAGCGACACCTTGTGCGCCGCCTCGACGCTCGGCGCGTCGTAGATGTCCATGAAATCGTAGGGCCCGAGGATGGCGTAGTGGGCCACCCACTCCACCTCGGGGCAGGCCGCCTGGACCTTCTTCAGCCAGGCTCTGCCCATCGCTCGGCGGACATCGGCATCCTTGAGGCTCTCCGGGGCGAGGCGGGTCATCAGGACGAAACGCGGCATGGGCACCTCCTTTGGGCTTTGCGTTCAAGATATATCCTCGCCCGCCGGGATGCATCCCCATGGAGGGAATGCAAAGGGAGTTTCGGATTTCGGATTTCGAATTTCGGATTTCGGATTTCGGATTTCGGATTTTCCATCCGCCCTGTCCCATCATCAAGGACTTCCGAACTCGGAGTGGATCGATGTCGAGGAGGGTGTGGGCACCCTACAATAACGGGATGAGGCGAATCATATCTGCGATCGCAGCCCTTCTGTTCATCGTTTCGAGTTCGGCTTTTGCAGGGGACCGGCCCACGACCATCGAGGAGTTCTACGATCCCGGGTCAGGGATGCGGGTCATTGCCCACCGGGGATTCTCCGGCCGCGCGCCGGAGAACACACTTGCGGCTATTCGCGAGGCCATTGCGGTCGGCGCCGACATGGCTGAAATCGACGTCACGCTCTCTTCCGACGACGCAATCGTCGTCATCCACGATGACACCCTGGAACGCACCACCAACGGCTCCGGTCTGGCCTCTCAATTCACTCTCGCGGAGTTGAAAGACCTGGATGCCGGGGCGTGGTTCGGACCTCGGTTCGCCGGCGAGCGCGTCCCGACCCTCGACGAAGTCCTCACGATGGTCGACGGGAGAATTCTGCTCAACATCGAGATCAAGTCAGAGGCGGTAAAGAGGGGTATCGCGGCGCGAGTCGTCGAAACCGTCCAACGGCACGAAATGAGAGACCAGGTTGTCATCTCGTCCTTCTCTCCGGCCGCCCTCGAACAGATCCACTCCCTGGCCCCGCACCTCACCACCGCAGTCCTCTACAACCAGGATCTCCAGGGGGGCCTCGATGCCGTCGACATCGTGCAAGACCTGGGGGCCTCGGCGTTCAACGTCAAGAGGACCCGTCTCACATCTGTCATGACCCAGCGTTGCCGCGAGCACCATATTCCGATCGGCATCTACACCGTCAACAAGAAGCGCCACATGCGGAAAATGATCAAGAAGGGTGTCGCGGCGATCTTCACCGACCACCCGGATCGGCTGATAAAGGTCCTGCAACGGAATTCACCACCGGCGCCGCAACCGGTTCTCGCACCGGCCTCCGCCGCTCCGTAAGCCCGATCGGGCGGTCGGTCCGGAGTGCCTCGGCGGAGAGATCCCTCCGCTCGGTCGCTCCGCTCTCTCGGTCGGGATGACAGAGTATGGGGTCGCTTCGCTCTCTCGGTCGGGATGACACGGTATGGGGCTGCTTCGCTCTCTCGGTCGGGATGACACGGTATGGGGCTGCTTCGCTCTCCCGGTCGGGATGACGTTCTCAGTCTGTCATCCCGACCGCAGGCCCGAAGGGCCGGAGCGGAGGGACCTCAGCGCAAGAGGCACCCTCCCGTTCTCACGGTCGGGATGACATTCCGGAAGCCGCGTATCGCTTCCCCCTTTCCCCCTTTCTCCCCTTCCCCCTTTCTCCCTTTCCCCCTTTCTCCCCTTCCTCCTTTCTCCCTTTCTCCCCTGCTCCTCCGCCTCCTGCTACCATGACCCGATGCAAACCAAACCGCGTCGAAAGACCAAGATCGTGTGCACCCTGGGTCCCGCCACCGACTCGCGAGAAGGCATCGCGGCCCTGCTCGAGGCCGGGATGGATGTGGTGCGCCTCAATTTTTCCCACGGCGACCGCGAGAGCCACCGCCGGACCATCCGCCGTGTCCGCGAAGTCGGGCGAGCGGTGGGACACGACGTCGGCATCCTCCAGGACCTCTGCGGACCGAAGATCCGCCTTGGAGAGCTGCCGGAGGGCGGCGTCGCGCTCGAGGCGGGAACGACGGTGGATCTCGGGGTGGAAGGCGGAGACGCCGCCGGCGCCCTTCCGGTCAGCTACCCCTACCTCGTCGAGGACGTCGGGGTGGGCGAACAGATTCTCCTCGCGGACGGCTTGATCGAACTCGAGGTTCAGAGCGTCAGAAAAGACCGCCTGGTGTGCCGGATCGTCAACGGCGGCACCGTGACTTCCCGCAAGGGCGTCAACCTCCCCCACGCCAATCTTCGTGTCGCGGCCTTCACCGACAAAGACCGCGCAGACCTCGAGGTCGGGCTCGAGGAAGGGGTGGACTTCGTCGCCCTGTCGTTCGTGCGCCACGAGCACGACCTGGCGCCGGTGCGCGAGATTCTCAACGCCTTCGAACACCCGCCGATGCTGATCGCCAAGATCGAGAAACCACAGGCCGTCGACCGCCTCGACCCCATTCTCGAAGCGGTCGACGGGGTGATGGTGGCACGAGGCGACCTCGGGGTGGAGATGCCGCCAGAGCAGGTTCCGATGATTCAGAAGAAAATCATTGCTGCGGCCCGCCGAGCCGGCCGTCCGGTCATCACCGCCACCCAGATGTTGCGTTCAATGGTCGACAGCCCCCGCCCTTTGCGTGCCGAGGCTTCGGATGTGGCCAATGCCGTGCTCGACGGAACCGACGCGGTCATGCTCTCGGAGGAGACGGCGATCGGCCGCTTTCCGACGGCAGCGGTGGGCGTCCTCAACCGGGTCGCCCTCGAGGCAGAGCCCCACCTCGACTCCGAAAAGATGAAGAACGATTCGGTCTCCCCCCAGGTGCCGGAAGTCACGGGGGCCGTCAGCCGCGCCGCGGTCGAGCTCGCGGCCTCGATCGGCGCCGCCGCAATCGTCACGACGACGACCTCCGGCGCCACCGCCAGGCTCATCGCCCGCTTGCGCCCGCAGACGCCCATCCTGGGCGTCACCACCTGTCCCGAGGTGGCCCGGCAACTCGACCTTTCGTGGGGCGTCATCCCCGCCGTCACTGCCGCAACCGAGGACATCGCCGCCCTCGGCCAGGCCCTCCTCCGCGAACTCACGCGGCGCGGCCTGGCGAAGCGTGGTGACTCCGTCGTCGTGACCGCGGGTCTTCCGCTGGGCTTCTCCGACTCGTCGAATCTCCTTCGGATCCACCAGCTCGGGTAGAAGGGCCGATTACGGATTTCGAATTTCGGCGGAGAACTACCGATCCCGAGCGAACCTTTGTGATGCACCTCACGTTGTCCTGGGCAGTGGGGAGGGAGAGCCCAATGCAGAAAGGAACCCGGTTGATGCTGGTCGCGGTCATGGCAACGGTAGCCTTGATCGCGGGTTGTGCGACATCCGAGCCGAAGTCCGACCTCAACATCGACGTCAACAGCAACGACATCACGGTGGCGGTGTCCGAGGCGGTCGCTCGAGGTCTCATGGAAGACCTCATCGGGTCGGAACTCGATTGCAGTTCCGACATCGACGACCCTCTGAAGGCGCTGCTCGTCAAACTCGATCGGGACGGGCCCAGGTCGCGCGCGACCGTGCGTGACGGGGAAACCACGCTGAACGCACACCGACGCGGCGGCAAACTCGATCTCGACATCTCGGGCGCCGGTTCGGGCAGGATCGAAGCGACCATGCCGTGGGCGGTGGCCGAGTGCCTGCTCGGCACTACAACCACGATCGACCGCACGGTGACCTCCGCGATCAAGGTCAAGGTCACCAACCCGGAAGGCCGGAACTTTTCGTTCAAGCTGGATTGACGGCAACCGTAAGGGCGCCGGTTCGTATCAGATTTTCATAGGAAAGAGGGAGGATGATCATGCACGTTCGCACCGGACTCGCCGCAACGCTACTCTGCCTGTCGCTTGCCGGCAGCGCCGCCGCCGATATCGAGATTCACCAGAAACACCGATTCGACGCCCGAGCGGGCGCCACGGTCGCCGTCGACGTCACCTTCCTCAACGTCGAGATCACGGCGGTGCCGGGAGACACGGTCGACGTCACGGTCGACATCACGATCAAGGGAGATGGAGGCTCGGCCAAGAAGATGGCCAACGAACTCCAGCCACAATTCCTCGAACAGGGGGACAAGCTGATCATTCGATCCCGAATCGAGAAAGGCTGGAGCTGGAAGAACACATCGGCCAAAGGAACGGTCACGATCTCAATGCCACCGGGAATGAACGTGTCCATCGACTCCTCGTCGGGCGGGACCCGGATCTCGGGAGACCTCGGCGACGCGGTCGTCGATTTCGACGCCTCGTCCGGCGGTCTGACGGTTGACGGCGCCATGCGCGAGATCAACGCCGACATCTCGTCGGGATCGGTGCAGGTCGCGGTCATGCGCCCGTTGGACACGTTCTCGGTCGACGCCTCCTCCGGAAGCATCCGCCTTACGGGCGGCGCCCACAAGGCACACGTGGACACCTCGTCCGGCAGCATCCATCTTTCCGGGTTGCTCGGAGACGGTTACTTCGACTCCTCCTCGGGGAGCATCACCGCACAGTGGAACGCGATACCCGCCGGAGCATCGGTGCGGGCCGGGGCGAGTTCGGGAAGCGTCAATCTGACCTTTCCGGGTGGTACCCAGCTCGAAGGCTCGGTGGACGTCAGCTCGGGCGGCATCCACTCGGACTTTCCCGGCGTCAAAAGCAAAAAGCATCTTGACCTCAACGGCGGCCCGGGTGCGGTCAAGCTCGTCGTCGACACCTCATCGGGAAGCGTCAGGCTGATGGCGAACTGAGGTTTCAGAATTCGGAATTCGGAATTCGGATTTTTCGCGCATCCATCCGTAGTTTCGGCCAGGCGGCGATGTCGGAGTCTATTTCGAGACGATCTCGTGGAGCTGTGGCGGGGCGACGACGCTGATCGGGCGGCCGGCGATGTAGTCGGCGAGGGCCCGGGAGGCGCCGGCCGTGGTGACGATCAGCGCCCTTGCCGCTCGATGGTCGGCCACGGCGGCCACGAGCTCACGTCCTACCCCAGCGGTAACGGGTAGCCCTCCCGGCTCGCACCGGACGAGAACCGGGCCGGTTGTCGCGCGCACTTCGAAGTCAATGCCTGTAGCGTCGCGGTCGAATGCGGTGACCGAGTTTTTTGCAGTCTTCTCGAGGAGTCGTGCCACCTCAGTACGGAACGAAAAGGGTGAAAGGGCGCCCCAGTCCCGCGAACTGACCGGTCGGGGCCGCGAAGGAGTGGTGCCCCGCCGCCGATGCTCGGCGACCGCGCTTCGATAGGCGAGGCAGGCCCGCAACACCGGCACCCTTTTACAGAGCCATCGTTCTTCGACCCGTTCGCCGATGCACAGAGCCGCAACCAGAACTGGAAGGAGCAGGACCGAGCCCGCCGCGAGCAGGATGATCGTGAAAAAGGTCGCCGCCGACCACGAACTCCCCGTCCGCAGGATCGCGAAAAAGAGCGCAGCCGCGACGATGGTGTACGTCACCAGGAAGATCCAGGGGCGATGGCCCGCGACAAATAGCCGCGGAGCCTGGACAAGGTCGTCCTCGGTGATCCCGAAATCCTCGAATCTGGGTCCGTCGGACATTGCCCACATTGCCGCCCCCGTTCCTCACAAGATAGTGCCAGGACCTCGTTCTTGCCACGCCTTTTTGACCAACCGCACACGTGACGGTCGCATCTGGCGTGTCAGGGCGACAAGGACGCCACTGTCTTCAGGAATCGGGGAGAACCGCTATTCCTCGGACTCCGGCTCGGTCGGCATGGGTTTGCGCGGAAGCGGCTGGTCGCGGTTGGCGGCCTGCCAGATCACCGACGCCAGGATCACTGCGGACTGTTTCATGTCTTCGGGATTGAGATGATCGTAGGTGTCCACGTTGGAGTGGTGGGTGCGGCTGTAGTCCATGTCGTCCTGGATGAACTGGAAGCCCGGGAGACCGACCCGGTCAAAAGCCAGATGGTCGGTGCCGCCGGCGTTTTCCATGGTCACGTTGTCCGCGCCGAGGTCGGCGAAGGGCGCCAGCCACGCCTCGAAGATCGGCACCACCGCCGCATTTTCCTGGGCATGAAGTCCGCGGATCCGGCCGGTTCCGTAGTCGGTGTTGAAGTAGGCTGAGAGGACCGAATAGCCCGGCAGAGGCTCGATCGGCCAGGTCATTTCCCGCGCCCAGGTCGGAAGGGCCAACTGCTCGGGGTCCGTCGGCTCCGGACGCGTCGCGAGGTGACGGGTGACATAGTCCCGCGAACCCAGGAAGCCCTGTTCCTCGCCGCTCCACAGGGCGGCCACGATGCTCCGCCGGGGTTTCAGCCCGGCCGCGTGCAGGATCCTCATCGCCTCCATGACGACGGCGCAGCTCCCTCCATTGTCGGTGGCGCCGGTGCCGGCGTGCCACGAGTCGAGGTGTGCGCCGA
This sequence comes from Candidatus Sulfomarinibacteraceae bacterium, assembly GCA_963715955.1. Lineage (GTDB taxonomy): Bacteria > Acidobacteriota > Thermoanaerobaculia > Thermoanaerobaculales > Sulfomarinibacteraceae > Sulfomarinibacter. Next base: position 115,856 of record CAVQSQ010000019.1, on the reverse strand, counting down.
CCATGACCACCTGGTCTGCGAGGTCGCTGCCACCGATCTCGGCCAGGGTGTTGATGCCCTTGCCGTCCTCGAAAAACCGCGCTTCGACGTCGATCTCGAGCACCGGCTCGATATCGTTGTCGAGCAACCGGACGAGGCGGTTGTACTGCTCGGTTGCCATGACCAGGGCGGGCACACCGACCGGAGTGGCCGGATCGCGTTTTGACGAGCTGCCGGAAAGCCGAACGACGCCGTTGTCGCGCGAGCTCGGTTCGATGGTCGCAACGACCCCTTGTTCTTCGTAGAAAGAGGCGAGCTGCTGCCAGAACTTGAAGCGCTTGAGCATCCGCTCGCGCCACCGGCCGCCACGGCGGTCGGACGGAATATCGTACATCTCGAGTTCCTGAAGGGCCTCTCCGTCCCAGCGCTCGAAGAGATCCGCATCGATCTGCTCCGGCACCTTGACGCCCTCGAGCAACACGATGGCTCCGTCGAGCTTGCCCGCCCACTTTTCGAGATCCTCCTCGGACTCCAGCGTCGCCTGCACCACCCGTCCCTGGACCGGACCGTCGGTGCCCGCCGACCACGCCTCGGGCAAGGCTTCGAGCGGCTGAACGTAAGGCAGGACCATGCGCACCTGGACGCGTTCCATGGCCCAGCTGCGTCCGAAGTCGTACTCCTCGAGCCAGGATTTGAGACCCCACTCCGCGAAGGTCTCTTGAGCCCACTGGTGGGCCGCGAGCGATTGCGGTGACCCGGTCAGTCTCGGCCCGACCGCCTCGGTGAGGTGCCAGGCCAGTTCCATGACCTCGGAATCATGGAAGCCCTCGCTGCGGATCCTGGTCACGGCATCGAGGTCGACGGGCTCGTCGGCCGCGAACAGCACGCTCGACGAAGCAACTGCGAAAATGAGACAAAGCAACGGGAAACGACGCATGAGGACCTCCATCCCAGAGCTCGCGGGAGTATAACGCATCAGAGAGGGCTTGAGGCTTGAGGCTTGAGGCTTGAGGTTCGGACCTGAGGCTCGTGCCAGGGCTGTGGTCGACGCAGCTTGGATCTGCAAGCCCCAAGCCTCAGGCCTCAAGCCTTCCTACGAATGCCCGTTCATGACCGCGATCTTGCGGCCGACGAGCAGCGCCATCTCCAGCGCCTGTTCGTAGTTGAGGCGCGGGTCGACCTTGGATTCGTAGGCGCGGTCGAGATCGACCTCGGACAGACCGCGGGCGCCGCCGATGCACTCGGTGACGTTGTCCCCCGACAGCTCGAAATGGACGCCGCCCTGGTAGGAGCCCAGCTCTGCATGAATGTCGAAGCTCTGCTCGAGCTCGGAGAGGATATTCTCGAACCGCCGGGTCTTGCGGCCGCCCGCCACGGTCTCGGTGTTGCCGTGCATCGGGTCGCAGCACCACAGGACGGTCCGCCCGGAGCCGCGGACGGCGTCGATAAGCACCGGCAGGGCGTCCGCAACCTTGTCGTGGCCCATGCGGTGGATCAGCGTGATCCGCCCCGGCTCCATCTCGGGGTCGAGCATCTCGAGCAGCTCGAGCAACCACTCACCGGTCATCCTGGGGCCGACCTTGATGCCGATGGGGTTGCGGATGCCGCGGAAGTATTCGACGTGCGCGCCGGCGGTCTCGGCCGTGCGCATCCCGATCCACGGGAAATGGGTGCCGAGGTTGTACCACCCGTCGCGACGCGGCACCTGCCGGGTCTCGGCCTGCTCGTACGGCAGCAACAGGGCCTCGTGGCTGGTGTAGAAATCGACGCGGCTGATCTCGGAGGCGCGAATGCCGGCCAGGGTCTCCATGAACTGCAACGAGTCGGAGATGCCCTCCACCATCCGCTGGTACTCCCGGGCGCGGGGCGAGTGGTGGACGAAATCGAGGTCCCAGTACTCGGTGTGGTGGAGATCGGCAAACCCGCCGTCGACCAGCGACCGGATGAAGTTGAGGGTCATGGCCGAGTGCTCGTGGCCGCGCAGCATCCGCTCGGGATCGGGGACCCGGGCTTCCGGAGTGAAGTCCGAACCGTTGACCAACTCACCGCGGTAGCTGGGAAGAGAAACTCCCTCGCGTTCTTCGAGATCGGCGCTCCGCGGTTTGGCGTACTGGCCGGCAAAGCGGCCGACCCGGATGATCTTGCGTTTGAGCCCATAGGTCAGCACCAGGCTCATCTGCAGCAGGATCTTGAGCTTGTTGGTGATGATCTTGGCCGAGCACTGGTCGAAACGTTCCGCGCAGGCGCCGCCCTGCAGGAGAAAACGTTTGCCCTCGGCCGCTTCCGCCAGCTGAACCCGCAGCCTCTCCACCTCCCACGAGGTCACGAGCGGCGGCAAAGCCGAGAGCTGGCGAACCGCCTCGGCCAGATGATCCGGGTCCGGGTAGGTCGGCTGTTGTGCCGCCGGTCGGTTCTGCCACGAGATGGGGGTCCACTCCGTCATAAGGGAGGGATTCTACACGAGTGCAGGGCGGGAAGGCGCCTTCAGGCAGGTGGGAAAGGGGGAAAGGGGAGAAAGGGAGAAAGGGAGAAAGGGAGAAAGGGGCAGGGAAGCGCGGTCCCTTCGCGAGGCCGTTTCCCCTCCTGTCATCCCGACCGAAGGCCCAAAGGGCCGGAGTGGAGGGATCTATTCGACTGGTTTCCGTCGTCGCCTGTGGCGACGCCGGGCCAGGTCGCTCGCTCACGGTCGTTCTTTGGCTGGAGCAGCAGGCCTGACGAGACCAGAGATCCCTCCGCTCGCTCACTCCGTTCGCTCGGTCGGGATGACAGGAAAAGGCAGAAGAACAGGAGGATTGCGAGAACAGGTGGGCAGTGGGTACGTCGTCGGGGAGTTTGCCGGGTGGTGGTTGACAATTATAAATTTGTAACATACAAGTATATTGATGAGTGAGCCGATTGGTGTTGCCACCATGACCGACCTCGAAGCCCGCCAACTCCAGCAGGGAATCCGGGCGCTGGTGCGGCGTTTTTCGCTTGCCGAGCGGTCGGACATGAGCTGTTGCGGGATGACCGTCGCCCAGGCCGCGACCCTGCAGGCCCTGGCCGACGGGGCTTTGCGTCTCGGCGAGCTTTCGAAGCGGTTGGGCATCGCGGCCAGCACCCTGACCCGAAACCTCGCCCGACTCGAGGAACGCGGTTTCGTGTGCCGGGTCGGCGACCCCGACGACGGGCGCGCGCAGCGGGTAGCGCTGACGGACTCCGGCCGTCGAGCCGCCGTCGAGGTCGGGCTCCAGGAGATCGAGTTTGCCCGATCGGTCCTCGAGTGCCTGCCGCCCGGCTCGGTAACCGCGACCTTGGATGGATTCAACCAACTGCTGTCGGCGGTCCGCCGGGCGACCGAAAGGTGTTGTCCCGGCGCCTATGACCACCTCATGACCGAGATGCCCGCGTGCAACACCGGAGGATGCGATGAGTGATTTCGACCTGCACACGAAACTCGATTCCACCGACGCCGAAGAGGTGGTCGAAAAAGTCCGCGAGCGGTACGCCGCCTTTGCGACAGCCGGGACGTCATGCTGCGGGCCCGCGACCTCGTCGTGCTGCGGATCGACCGCAACCGTGGCGCAGAGCCTCGGGTACGACTCGATCGACCTCGATCTGCTGCCCGAGGGCGCCAATCTCGGTCTCGGTTGCGGCGCGCCCCTGCAGCACCTCGAGCTTGCCGAGGGCGAGACTGTCGTCGATCTCGGGTCCGGCGCAGGGATCGACGCGCTGATCGCCGCTCGCGCGGTCGGGTCCGGGGGCCACGTCATCGGCATCGATATGACGCCCGAGATGCTCGAGGCGGCGCGGGCGAATGCCGCCCGGTCCGGGGTCGAACACGTGGAGTTCCGCGAGGGCCGGCTGGAGCACCTCCCGGTGGACGACGCCACCGTCGATGCCGTTACCAGCAATTGTGTCATCAACCTGGTGCCCGACAAGAGCGCCGTATTCTCCGAGATCGCCCGCGTTCTCCGCCCGGGCGGCCGTTTGGTGGTCTCCGACATCGTGCTCGACGGGGAGCTGCCCGACGGCATCCGGGAGAACGTCATGGCGTATGTCGGTTGCGTTTCCGGCGCGGAACGGCGCCAGGCGTACTTCGACAAGCTCGCCGCCGCCGGCCTCGGCGACGTCGAGATCCTCAAGGACGTGGACTTTCTCGAAATGACCGAAAAGGCCTCGCCGGCCGAAATCATCTCCCTCCTCGAAGCGGCCAAGATCGACCGCAACGACGTCGCCGGCATCGTGCGCTCTGTGACCTACCGCGCCCGGAAAGGTCTGAACTCCGGTCGTCCGGTATCTGGGAGAGGTCGGTAGGAACGCAACTGAGGCGGTGAAGCCTCGGTCGGAGTCGTTCCTGGTGAATGAGCGGATTGGCACGGCCGCTTCGCAGGATCGCAGCGGCAGTCGTCGACGCTCGCGACCTCTGAGGCCATGGGCCAAAGAGGCCACGGGCCTATCTGTGAACCCTTCGCGGCTCTGTCTTTAGTGCCTGCGGCTCACTACGGCCCGCAGTGCCGCACTGCCCGCATTCCTCAGCAGCGCAGCCCATTGCCCACAGCGAAGCGCCCCATCTCGGGTAGACTGCCGCGGTGAACCTGGAACTCGAACTCGCTTTGCGATTCCTGCGCCGCCGCAGCGGGCTGCTGCTGCGAGGTACGGCGCTGGCCGCGTTTGCCGGCATCGCCCTCGCCGTGACCGCGCTGGTGGTCACGGTCGCTCTCATGACCGGCTATTCGCGGGCGATCGCGACGGCGCTGCAGCGCGGCAACGCCCACTTGGTGGGTTTTGCATTCGGCCGGTTGACCGCCGACGAGGCCGACCAACTGGCGTTGCGGATGGCCGCGGTGGACGGGGTGAACAGAGCCACACCCGTCACGTATCTGACCGGTCTGCTCGACGATCCATCCGAGCCGACCAGTCCGCTGCCGGTGACGCTCAAGGCGGTCGCCGAGCCGCCGCCCTACACGGGTCTCGAGGACTGGCCGCCCGACGCTGGTCTGACGGCGGTGCTCGGTGGCCGGCTCTCGGAGAAGGTGGGCATCGTCGCCGGCGACCGCGCCACCGTCCGCCTCCCCCCGGAAGGCGGTTCGTGGATCCTGCCGACGCTCACCCTGGAGGTGATCGGCACCTTCAGCCTGGCCTTTGCCGAGTTCGACGAACAGTGGATCACCGTTCCGCTCGCGGAAATCCTTCGGGTGCTGCCGGAGACCGGCGTCGCCGGGATCGAGATCGAGCTCGCCAACCCGATGGCGGTGGAGAGGGCGCGCGCGGCCCTCGAGGAGCTCGACTCCCAGCTCTTCTTCACCGACTGGCGGGAGATGAACCGGTCGCTGTTTGCCGCCCTTCGCTGGCAGACCCTGTCGCTCTTCGTCGTGTTGTCGCTCGTGGTCGCGGTGGCGTCGTTCCAGGTCAGCTCGGCGCTGGTGGTTCTCGCCATCGACAAACAGCGCTCGACCGGCATGTTGCAGGCCCTCGGTGCGACGCCGGCCAGCATCCGGCGCATCCTCGTGCTGGCTGGGGCCCTGCTCGGCGGCACGGGGGTCGCCGCCGGAATCGTCGTCGGCTGCGCCGTGAGCTGGGTGATGACCCTCACCCGGGCCGTCCGCTTTCCGCCCGGCCTGGCCCGGGTCTACATGGTGGATTCGATACCGCTGGTGCCAACCCCCCTTGCAGTGGCAGCGATTGCCGGAGTGTGCATGTTTCTGGTCTTTCTGGCCTCCATCTGGCCCGCCTGGAGGACCTCGAAACAGGACCCGGTCGTGGCTCTTCGCGCCACCTGAAGATGGCCTTGCGGAGCCTCTTCGGGAGCTCCGGCATGCTACGCTGATCAGAGGTTTCCACCCGGAAATCGGCCCGCGGCAACTCCGTGGAAAGCTTTTCGGATGGGTGACCGTTGAAACCATTGTATGTTCGAGATCCAATATCACCCGGCGGACATCCGCAAACAGGTACGGTACTACTTTCTCAGCAGAAAGAGTTTTCGTCTGCTGGTAGCCGGTGCCGCCCTGGTTGTGATGCTGCTCGCCGCAGGCGCCATTCTGGCGCCGCTTGGCATCCGCTCGTTACTGTTGACCGGGCGCCTCCACACCCTGACCCAGCAACACTTCCTCCAGGAAGAGGTCCTCGCCGAACGCTCCCGAGTTCTCGACCGGCTCGAGCGCGAGGTGACCGCCGCACGGGCCCTGCAGCGCCAGATGAGCCTGATTCTGGGATCGCCCCAGGACTCAGGGGGCCTGGGCGGTTACCCGGAGCTGCCGGAGAGAGAATTGCGGGTCCCCGAGGCGCGCCTCGCCGCAGAACGTGCCCTCAAGCTCGACTCCGACACCCTCGCCCTGTTGGCCCTCGCCGACGAGCTCGCGACTTTTGCGCGCTCCAACGAAGACCTCGCTCAGGCGGTACCCTCCATCTGTCCGCTGCCGGTGGGCACCTTCGTCCTCACATCGCCCTTCGGCAACCGTATCTCGCCCTTTACCAACTCGGTGGACTTCCACTCCGGTCTCGACCTCGCCGCCCACGAGGGTACCCCGGTCCTGGCGACGGGAGGCGGTCGCGTGGTGTTTGCCGGCCGGTATCCCCTGCGCCGCAACGTCGGGTGGTGGCGGTACGGCAATGTGGTCGTGGTGAGCCACGGCAGCCGCTATCTCACGATCTACGCCCACCTTCACGAGATTTCGGTCCGTCACGGGGTCACCGTGCGCCGCGGTGAACAGGTGGGAACCGTCGGCAACACCGGTTGGAGCACGTCGCCACACCTGCACTACGAGATCCGGGTGCGAAGGGAGAGCGATGACGAGCCCGAGCCCGTGGATCCGCGGATCTATATCCTCAACTACCAGTGGACCGGGCACGAGGAGCTCCTGATTCAGGGCCGCAACGCGCCGATCCCGGCGTTCGATCCGCTGCCGTCACGCATGAGGGGGAACTGACAGATGGAAGAGGTCAAGAACTTCCCGACCATGATCATTCCGAAGGGCACCGACATTTCGGTCAACGAAAACGGACAGTTGTCCATCCGCACCCCAGGCAATCTCGTGATCCAGAACTCGGGCGTGTACTCCGTGATCGAATCCGGCAGCGGATCGGTCAGGATCGATCCCGATGTCAAGGTGGAGGCGGTCTCGGTCCAGGCCGCTGATTCCTGCTTTGTGGCCGGCCAACTGACGGCGTGGCGGGTTCGCGCCAAGACCATCACTCTCGAACGCGGCGCCCAGGCCAATATCATGCTGCAGGAGTCGGAGTCGCTGGACCTCGATCGCAACGCGCGCCTGGTCGGGAACTTCGCGTCGGAGAAGGAGCTCTACCTGATGCTCGGCCGCTTCAGCCGCGAGCTCCGCGATCTGCCCAACGGAATCTTTGCAGGCGCAGATGCCGCAGCGAGAATACCTGCCGGCGTAGCGCCGGCCACCGACGATATCACCGGCGACCAGACCTCCGCCGCCACCGCGGGCGACGCCGACAAGGCGGGGACCCGGCGCCAGGAGGAGAGTGAGGTGATCTCGTTGGTCCGGGTGATCCTCGAGCGCGAGATCGCCAGGGTCGGTCCCAAGGGGGCCGGTAGGGAACCCCTCGAAAAGCTCCTCGACCTGATCCGGACACGAGACAAGGAACGTCTGCGGGAGAGCTATCGCTATCTCATTTCCCAGGTGGAGAACCCGACCGAAGAACTCGAGCGCGCCCAGGAAATCCTCGCCAAGATGCTCGCGGGCAGTTAAGAACCCTCCTGCAAAAATGGTACTCTCCAGCGTGAAGATGATGGGGAGGACCACGGCTTGATGGACAATTCCGGACAGGCACAGAGAACGTCCCTCTACGACGAACACGTGGCGGCCGGTGGGCGGATGGTGGAGTTCGCAGGCTATGAACTTCCGGTCCACTACACCGGTCTGAGCGAAGAGCACGAGGCGGTTCGCACCCGGGCCGGCCTCTTCGACGTCTCCCACATGGGCGAGATCGCGATCCGCGGCCCCGGCGCCTTCGATTTCGTGCAACTGGTGTCGTGCAACGACCACACGAAAATGGTCGCGGGGCGAGCTCAGTACACCGGTTTGATGTTGCCCGAAGCGACCTTTGTCGACGATGTCCTGGTTCACAAGATGGCCGACGATGACTACCTGCTGGTGGTCAACGCCGCCAACCGCCACAAGGACTTCGCCTATCTCAAGGAGCTGGCGGCAGACAGTGAAGGGGTCGAGGTCACGGATCTGTCGGACGACTACTCCCAGTTGGCGCTCCAGGGGCCTCTCGCCCAGGAGGTGCTGCAGCCGCTCACGCCTTCCGACCTCGGCGCGATCAAGTACTACCGGTTCGTCGAAGGCGAGGTGGCAGGGGTCCCCGCCCTCATCGCCCGCACCGGCTACACCGGCGAGGACGGTTTCGAGGTCTATGTGGCGCCTGCGGCCGCGCCCGCGGTGTGGCGAGCCATTCTCGCCGAAGGCCGGCCCAAGGGAGTGCAGCCCGCGGGCCTCGGCGCCCGGGACACGCTGCGGTTCGAGGCCGGGATGTGTCTGTACGGCCACGAAATCGACGACACCACGACGCCGCTGGAAGCCGGTCTCGGCTGGATCGTGAAGCTCGACAAGCTCGATTTCATCGGTCGCGACATCCTCCAACTGCAGGCCGACGAGGGCGTCGATCGGCGGCTGGTCGGGCTCGAAATGGTGGACCGGGGCATTGCCCGCCACGGATACCCGGTGGTGCTCGACGCCGACGGGGAGGAGCCGGTGGGCATGGTGACCTCTGGAACCCAGTCGCCGACCCTTGGCAAAGCGCTCGCGATGGCTTACCTTCCCTCCGAGACGGCCGACACCGGCCGCGAGGTCTTTGTCCAGGTTCGCAATCGCGCTGTCCGCGCCCGCGTAGTGGAGCTTCCGTTTTATTCGCGGAAGAAAAAGTAGATTGACCGTATTGACCACATCGAATGGAGGAGCCCAAGATGAGTATTCCGGCTGATCTGTTGTACGCCCGCTCTCACGAGTGGACCCGCGTCGACGACGACGGGGTGGTGATTGGTATAACCGAATACGCCCAGGACCAACTCGGAGAAGTGGTGTACGTCGAACTGCCGGAAGTCGGCACCGCGGTCGATGCGGGTGAAGAGCTCGGGACCCTGGAGTCGGTGAAGGCGGTTTCGGAGTTTCTCTGCCCGGTTGCCGGCGAGGTGATCGAGGTCAACGATCGTCTCGAGGACGAACCGAACCTGGTCAACGAAGACCCCTACGGCGACGGTTGGCTGGTGAAGATCAGCGGGTCCGACGGGGGTGAGTCCGCCCTGACCGCCGAGGAATACGCGGCGTTCCTGGAGGAGGAGAACGGCTGATGCACCCATGGGTCGGTGCCGGCGACGACGACCGGCGCCACATTCTCAAAGAGCTCGGACTCGAGTCGATCGATCAGCTCTTCGCCTCCATTCCGGCTGCGGTCTGCGTCGACGCCCTCGAGCTTCCGGCCGCGCAGGACGAGGAATCGGTGCGGCTGGCACTGTCGCGGATGGCGACGGCAAACCTGTCGATGGGTTGCGTGCCGAGCTTTCTCGGCGCCGGCGTCTATCGCCACGTGCAGCCGTCGGTCGTCGATGCCGTGCTCTCGCGAGCGGAGTTCTTCACCTCCTACACCCCCTATCAACCGGAGATTTCGCAAGGCACCCTGCAGGTCATCTTCGAGTTTCAGACCCTGATGACCCGACTCACCGAACTCGAGGTGGCGAACGCCTCCCTGTACGACGGCGCCACCGCGCTGGTCGAGGCCGTTTTATTCAGCCACCGGGTGGCGCGGGGCAAACGCGACACGGCGGTGGTGGCGGAAACGGTCCACCCCATGTACCGGCGGGTCCTGCAGACGTACGCCGCTTCCGCCGGCATCGAGGTCGTGACCGTTGCACCCGGGCCCGACGGGCGGCTCGACCCCGACCGGGTCCGCGCGGCGGCATCGGATCCGTGCTGCGTGGCGGTTCAGTCGCCGAACTTCCTCGGCATCATCGAGGACCTGCCGGGCCTCGCCGACGCGGCTCACGCCGACGGCGCGCTGGCGGTTCAGGTGGTCGCCGAGGCGGCGTCTTTCGGGCTGCTCTCAGGTGGTGGGCGCTTCGGATTCGACGTGGTGTGCGGCGAGGCCCAGAGTTTCGGTGTCGCCCCCGGCTTCGGAGGGCCCCATCTCGGCTTCTTCGCCTGCTCGGAGAAGAACATCCGGCAGATGCCGGGGCGTCTCGCCGGCGAATCAGTCGACGAGGACGGCAACCGCGCCTTCTGTCTGACGCTTTCCACCCGCGAACAGCACATCCGCCGCTCCAAGGCGACCTCCAACATCTGCACCAACCAAGGGCTGATGGCGCTGGCGGCGACGGTGTGGCTCGAGGCGATTGGCGGCAGCGGGCTGCGCGAGCTCGCCACCTCCTGTCTCGCCCGTACCGAAGAGCTCAAACGGCAAATCGCCGCGGTCGGCGCACCGTGGAGGCTCGCCTACCCGGAAAGCCCGACCTTCAACGAATTCCTGCTCGTCGGACCGGGGAGCGGTCAGGACCTGATCGAGAGACTCTCCGCAGAACGGGTTCTTGCCGGGGTGCCGTCCACCCTGTGGGGCGGTTCGTGGCCGGACGGCATCCTGGTCGCCGTCACCGAACGCAACTCAGCCGACGACCTCGATGCGTTTGTCTCCGCCCTCGAGAGGGTGTCATGAAGCGCCGCGCCATCCGCCCCGAACCGCTGTTCTTCGAGCGCAACTCGCGCCGCCTCCGACGCCAGGGATTTCTCCTGCCGCCGCTCGACGTCCCGGCCGTCGACCCAAACCGGGTCCTTCCGGCGGATCTCGTCCGCGAGCCCGACCCCCACTTTCCCGATCTGGGCGAGATGGAAGTGGTCCAACACTTCCACCGCCTCAGCCAGCTCAACTACGCGGTCGACGAGGGTCTCTATCCTCTCGGTTCGTGCACCATGAAGTACAACCCCCGCCTCAACGAGGTGACGGCCCGATACCCCGGTCTCGCCGGGATCCACCCCCTGCAACCGGAAAGTCAGATTCAGGGCGCCCTGCAGCTCATCTGGGAGCTCGAAGAGGCGCTCAAGGCGATCACCGGCATGCCGGGCGTGACCCTGCAGCCGGCCGCAGGCGCCCACGGCGAGCTCACCGGGCTCCTGATGATCCGCAAGGCCATCGAGGCCCGCGGCGAGGGCCGCGGGGTGGTTCTCGTGCCCGACTCGGCCCACGGCACCAACCCCGCCACCGCGGTCTTTGCGGGCTACCGTGCCGTCGAGATTCCTTCCGCCGATGACGGGACTGTCGATCTCGAAGCCCTCGACAAAATGATGGACGACACGGTGGCGGCCGTCATGCTGACGGTGCCCAACACCCTCGGCGTCTTCGAACACCGGATCACCGAAATCTCGAAGCTGGTTCACGAACGCGGCGGTTTCGTCTACATGGACGGCGCCAATCTCAATTCATTCGTCGGCCGCGCGCTGCCCGGAATGATGGGCGCCGACGCCATGCACATCAACCTCCACAAGACCTTTTCCACCCCGCACGGCGGCGGCGGACCGGGCGCCGGACCGGTCACGGTCTCCGAGGTCCTGGTGCCCCACCTGCCGGTGCCGCGGGTCCACAGGAACGACGACGCCTTCAGCCTGCAGTGGGACGACCCGGCTTCGATCGGGCCGATGCGCGGCTTCTACGGCAACTTCCTGATTCTGGTGCGCGCCCTCACCTACATCCAGAGCCTCGGCGCCGACGGTCTGCGGGCGATGTCCGACGTTGCGGTGCTGTACGCCAACCTGGTGCGTCACCGACTCAAGGGCGCTTACCACCTCAAATTCGACGCACCTTCCATGCACGAGGTGGTGTTCGACGACAGCGTGCAGACCCGCAACGGTGTCCACAACACCGATATCGCCAAGCGGCTCCTCGACTACGGTTTCCACCCGCCGACCATGTCCTTCCCGTTGATCGTCCACGGCGCACTGATGATCGAGCCCGCCGAGAGCGTGGCCCCGGAAGAGATCGAGGCCTTCTGCGACGCCATGCTGGCGATCGCCAAGGAGTGCGAAACCGATCCCGAAATCGTCACGACGGCACCGCACGACACACCGGTGCGCAGGGTCGACGAGGTCCGGGCGGCGAGAAACCTCAAGGTGAGGTGGACGCCGGAGGACGCGGCGTCCTGAATTCTCAATTTTGAATTTTGAATTTTGAATTTTGAATTGCCGCTCCACCCTCCAACCGGTTCAGGGCGGTTGGTGAGCATCCCGATTCTCTGAACGGCTTCCCCGTGAGGAGCCATCTTCAACATTGTTGGCCCGAATCATCCTGCCGACGGGGATGTTCGTCGTTCCAACAATATTGAAAATGGCACCTCCGCCGCACGCGGGCCGTATCCATGGGTTTGTGGGGCAGGCGTCCCGCCTGCCGTTCGATGTGGTGGGAATTCAAAATTCAAAATTCAAAATTGATGAAAATCACGAAGTGATTTTCATCCAGGGTCCGTCGATCCGGCGGTCGCGGCAGTGCGGGCAGCGGCCGGGCGGGTGGAGGGCCTTCTTGGTGAAGTCGAAGCCGCAGCCGACGCAAGACGCAGCCCGCACCTGAAATCTCTTCCCGGATGCGCGAACGCTGCGCTCGATGTGGTGGAGATCCTCCTCGAGCACCTTGACCGTGACCCCGAGTTCGTGCCGGAGATCCTCGAAGCTCCACTCGTCAACTGAAACGAGCTCGACAATCTGCTGGCGGCGGGTGCGGGGCATCACTCGACGCCGGCGTTGTCGGCAAGCCACCGGTGGATCGGGACCTCGTCGATGTACAGCTCCTCGAGCACGCCGATCCCGTTGCGGACCCGGACCGTGACGAGGGCCTCGCGTTGCCCGCGCGGGCCGCCCCACACCGCGCGCTCGGCCTCCGGGGCGAGATTCTCGTCCATGTAGTAGCGGTTGAAGGGCATCATCACCCACGCCCGGCGCTGCCCTTCCTCATCGGGATAGACGCCCCCCGATCTCAAGCGCAGGTAGGCCCCGGACGCGGGGCGGTCGAGGGTTGCCGGTCCAAACTCGGCGAAGCCGTCTCTGTCGACCTGCAAAGGCACGAACACCCACTGTTTGTGGCGCAGTTCGAGGTCGTCGGGAGCCGGCGCCCTGTCGAGGGCGAAACGGATCGCGACGTAGCGGCCGCGGAAGGCATCGACCGGATCGACCGGCTGGATGCGAAAGCGGAAGATCTCGCCGGTTCTGAGGGCCAGCTCCGACCGGATGATGGCGCCGCCGGCCACCGCCAGCTGCGCCACGGCGACGACCACGAACACAAAGAACCGCAATCGCCGCCCGTTCATCTGCCCTCCCCCGGCGGACGCAATCTTTTCGACAGCACGACGTTGGCCAGGAGGAAACCGATGCCGACAGCGATGAAGGCGAGCCCGCGCGCCACGAAACCGAGTTCGGAATCGAAGAAGCGCACGACCACCAGCAAGGCAACCACCACCATGCCGAGGTTGACGATCGCGAGGCGTTCTCGGCGAACACCGGTCGCGATCGTGCCCACCCCGGTCGCAAAGAGCACCAGGTTGAAGGCCAGGGCGCCGAGCCACGCCGCATCGGTCGCGGCGATCACCGGCCACACGACGGCCACCGCCGGAACCGCCGCCACCCACAGGATCTGGAGACCGTCGCGGCGCCGGTTCAAGAGGGCCGCCCCTGCGGCCAGGGCGCCGAGCGGCAGCCCGACCGCCAGCACCACGTCGAACCACATCGAGGCGCCGTGGAGGTGCTCGTTGGTGCGGAGGTGATGCCAGCCGATGTTGTCCCACGGTTCGACAAACGACAGGACCAGCCACAGCCCGAGACTCCCGAGGATGCCCACCGCCTCGAACGGCCGCCGCCACATCCCGTCCTCATCGCTGCGCAGGGTCGTACCGACGATGATCATCAGCGCGAACAGCCCGCAGTAGATCGCGATCCACAGACCCGGTACGCCGCGCTCCAGGCTGAGGGCTGCGGCCACACACAGGAAGATCGCGACGGCCCAGGAGAGGTTGGCCGCGCGGAGCCCACGGCTCCCGCTACGGAACACCCGCACCGCGTGCGGAACGACGCCTGCCGCGGCCAACGGCCACAGCAGGAGCACCTGCTCACCGCCGACCACGGCCGCCCCGGCCCACCAGGTCAGGGCGCCGAGAAACAGGATGGCGGCTCCGGTGGAGTTGAGAAGCCAGGGCAACGGGGCCAGCAGCAGCGCCCACCGCCACAGAAAGGACTCGAGGTCGCCGCCGGTGTGATACGTCTGGTCCACCAGCGCGATGGCGGTCGCAGCCATCAACGCCAGGAGGATCGCAGACCCCTCCCGCCACGCGGTCGAAGCCTCCCGTCGCAGCAGTACCCACCCTGCCAGAATCTGGGTCACCACCAACGGCGCGATGGCGATCGTGGCGCGCGCCCCGCGGCTCAGGAATTCCCAGTTGTGGGCCAGCAACAGGATGATGCCGCCGCCGATCAGCAGGGCGCCGAAGACCGCGCACACCGCCAGGGCCACCCGCCGGCCGCCTCCTTCGGAGGCAGCGGCGTAGTGGGAGCGCAGACGGTCCGCCGTGGCGCCGTCGATCACACCTTCAGCTTCGAGCGTCGGCAGCTCGCTCAGCAACCAGCGGATCGACATGCGCCCCATGATTGCCGACCATTGTATCGTTGAACGTTGGAACGTTGGAACGTTAGAACGTTAGAACGTTGCAGGTTCCTACCCGCCACAACAATCCTGAAGGTGGGCCAAGGCCCACCCTACTTCGGACCCACTTAAAGAGCCGACCCGTAGGGTGGGCTTCAGCCCACCATCAGAGCTTTTACACCTGTCTCACCCGATTCCGGATGAGCCGAACGCCATGTCCCTACCGTACGGGATACGGCGGACGGTCGGGCCGCTGCGGCGGGTTCGCCTCGAGTGCCCGCAGGACCTCGGCAATCGCCCGATCCAACTGCGGATCGGCGCCGTCGACCATCAACGAGGGATCGTCGATGACCTCGATGTCCGGTTCGACCCCGTGCCCTTCGACGTCCCACTCCCCCTCGAGGTTGTAAAACGAAAAGGTGGGCACGGTCAGATTGCCGCCGTCGAGCAGCGCCGGAAAACCAGAGTATCCGATCAGACCGCCCCAGGTCCGGGTGCCGATCAACGGGCCGAGACCGGCGGCCCGGAAGTAGTAGGGGAAGGCGTCCCCTCCCGAACCGCTCCAGGCGTTGATGAGCATCGCCTTGGGGCCGGTGTGGGAGATCATCGGAGTCTGCCAGTCGTTGCCCGATCTGACCGCCCAGAAGTTGTAGAGCGGCCGGTCGAGAAGCTCGACGAAGCGGTCCGGGATCTGGCCGCCGTTGTTGAAACGCTCGTCGATGATCAGCCCGTCCAGGTGGTACTGGGCGCGGAACATCCGATACAGCTCGGTCTGGCCGTCGCGGCCGGTCGAGGGCACGTAGATGTAGCCCACACGGCCACCGCTGGCTTCTTCCACCGTGCGCCGATTTTTCTCGATCCACGCGAGGTTGCGCAGCCGGGCCTCGCTTGACAGCGTCTCGACCAGGACTTCGCGCGCACCCGTCAGACTCGGTTTGTTGTTCACAGTGAGAACGACCGTGGCGCCGGCCAAACCTTCGAAGGCGGCCCAGGGGTCCCTGGTCGCGTCGATCGGCGCGCCGTTGACGGCGAGCACCCAGTCGCCGACGGCGACATCGACCCCGGGCTCCGCTAGAGGCGACCTCGTTTCGGCGTCCCACGGCGCCGCGGTCAGGATGTTCTTGATGCGGTACGCCCCTTCGGCCAGTTCCCAGTCGACACCCAGCAGACCCACCCCGCGGCTGGCCGCCTTTTCGGCATCGCCGCCGCCGCGGTAGGAGTGCGAGGTGTTGAGCTCACCGATCAGCTCTCCGATGATGAAATTGAGGTCCCACCGGCTCACGACATCGTCGAGCAGCGCACCGTAGCGCACCCGCATGGCCTCCCAGTCGACGCCGTGCATGTTGGGATCGTAGAAGTAGTCTCGTTCGAGACGCCAGGCCTCGGTGAAGATCTGCCGCCACTCCTCGGGCGGCACCAGCATCATCTCCATCGACGAGGTCGCCAGCTTCTTGTCCATCTTCTGGCCCGCGGCGACATCGACGATGGCGAAACTACCGCCCGTCACCACGAGGAGCTTCTTGCCGTTGGCCGACAGTGCATAGCTGTCGACGTTGTCGAGAATCGTCTTTTCCTCGCGCTCCTCGAGGTCCCAGTAGAGGAGGGGCGACGATTCACCGTCGGACCCGGTGCGCGGGTGGCGGAGGTACAGCACCTTCCCGTCGACCGCACCGAGTTCGGAGTACCTGCCGGCATCGGGCGGCAGCACGACGGCGCGGGCCTCGAAGCCTTCGAGGTCGATCTTCACCGGGTCGATCTTCGCCTTGGCCTCGGCCTTGTCGTCGTCACCCTCTTTGGCCCTTTCGTCGCCTTCCTTCTTCGCTTCGTCATCCTTGCCGGTCGTCTCGACGTCGTTGCGCGGCGCCAGTGGCGAGGCCACGTCCTTGCGCAGCGGAACGGCGACCACGTTGGTCGGGTTGGCGTAAATCCAGGTCGGATCGAAGGCGGAGTAGCTGGGGGCGAATGAACGGTCGGAGAGGTAGTACAGGTAGTCGCCGCCCGGATCGAAGACGGGGTTCGCGCAGTCGACAAAACCGGCCGTCACCTGGTGCCGTTCGCCCGACACCGTGTCGAAGAGAAAGACCGCGGACTGGCGGTTGCCAAGACCCCGTGAGTAGGCGATCCAGCGGCTGTCGGACGACCAGCTGACCGAGAAGTTCGCGAGCGGGGGGTGGGTCATCCACCGCCCGTGGTCGATCTCGGTCAGCACCCTGGTTTCGACATCGATGAGGCGGATCACCTGCAGGTTGTCGATGAAAACGATCTTCCTGCTGTCCGGCGACCACCAGGGCGTGTAACGGTATCCGGCGCCGAGCGACGTCAGGACCTCTTCCCCGCCGGAACCGTCGGCGGGCCGCAGCGTGAGCTCGTACTCTCCCGTGCGGTCCGAAAAATAAGCGAGGGTCTTGCCGTCCGGAGACCACTCCGGGTGTCGCTCGGCGACACCGGAGGACCGGGTGAGATTGCGCACCACCCCGTGCTCGGCAGGCAGAGTGAAGATCTCGCCGCGCGCTTCGAGAACCGCCTGTTTCCCCGAAGGTGAGATGTCGCCGCTTGCGGTCTGACTCCCCACCATGACCGGGCGCGGCCGCAGCGAGGCCCGGTCGGTGATGACCTTGACCTCGACGGCCCGGGGGGTCTCGGTGGCGAGATCCATGACGTAGAGACGGCCGCCGTTTTCAAATACCATGTCGTGAGGACCGATGGCGGGAAAGTGCACATCGAACTCCTCGAAGAAGGTCACCTGGCGCTCCTCGCCGGTGTTCACATCGAGGGCCCAGATGTTGGCGCGCAAATTGCCGTCTCGGTCGGACATGAAGTAGAGCGTCGAACCGTGCCACATCGGCTGGGAGTCGTTGGCGTCGTTCCGGGTGACGTTTTTCGCCTCGAAATCGGTCAGGCCGAAGAGCCAGATCTCGGGGGCCGTGCCGCCGCGGTACCGTTTCCAGGTCCGGAAGTCGCGCGACAGAGGCATGTAGGCGAGGGTTGACCCGTCATCGGAGATCGCCCCGAACTCGCCGTAGGGGACCGGTAGGACGGTCGGCAGCCCGCCGGTCACCGGGACCCGGTAGAGCTTGCGAAACCGCTGTTTCTCACTTGTCATCAGGGTGGCGAAGAGAATCGACTCACCGTCGGGATACCATCCGAGCATGCGGTCCTGGTCGGGGTGGTGGGTCACACGAGAGGGTACGCCGCCGCCGACCGGGATGACGAAAATGTCCTCGTTGCCGTCGTAGTTGCCGGTAAAACCGATCACCGTCCCGTCGGGTGAGAATCTCGGAAAGCTCTCTTCCCCCGCCGGCGTGCTCAAGCGCTGGGCGACCCCGCCCTCCTTGGCGACGATCCAGATGTCGCCGCCGTAGACGAACGTGATCTGGGTGGCGGACACATCGGGTTGTCTGAGCAGTCTGGCGTCGATTTGGGCCTCGACGGCCCCGGCGGCAAACGACAGGCTTCCAACCATCACGATGGTACGGACGAAACGGTGCATGAAACTCCCCCTCCGGTGGATCTCGAGGCGGTCCGGGACCGCCGAAACTCCTCGAATTGTACGGTAATCGGGCAACATTGTTTTCCGGATGCTATGGTCTGGAGTCAGTAGACGGTGGGGGGACGGATGCCGGATTCAACTCTCGATCTTGACGGATTCCAACGCCTCTTGTGGGGCTTCGCGAGTCACCGTATCACCACGGTGGCCGGACGGACCGGTATCCTGCGTTTGCTTGCCGAACGGCCGGTGACCCCCGAAACCGTTGCCGCAGAACTCGGTCTCGACCCGCTCGCCTCGGACAAGATGCTGCGGGCGCTGAGCGCTCTCGGGATCGCCGATGCCGACGGCGATCACTACCGCGCCGCCCGGCACCTGGCCCCGCACTTCCTTCCCGGCGACCACGATGTGGTGCCCTTTCTCGAACACTCTCATTCGATGTACGAAAGTTGGGGGACGACCCTGGAACCCTGGCTGCGCGGCGAGGCCTGGCCGGTGGCCGAACGGACTCCGGAGGAGAAGGCCCGTTTCGGCGCCGCCATGCGGGCCATGGGCGCCCAGATGGCACGCCGCGTGGCTGCGACCCTCGACCTCGACGGCATCGAACGGATGCTCGACGTGGGCGGCGGTTGGGGCCATTTCGCAAAGGCCTTTTGCGCCGCGAATCCGAAACTCTCCGCGGTGGTGCTCGACACGCCAGCCGTCATCGAGCGAGCGACGATCGAGCTGAAGGGAAGTGGATTCGAGGGCCGCATCGAGTTCCTCGCCGGCGACTACCTCGAGACCGCCTACGGTTCGGCCTTCGATCTCGTGCTGCTCGCCAACATCCTCCACCAGGAGGCCGCCGACCGCGCTCGAGAACTGGTGCGGCGCGCGGCCGAAGCCCTCGCGCCCGGTGGTCGGATCGTTGTCGTCGACTTCGCCATAGACGACGAGCAGCGGCGCCACCTTCTCGGTGCACTGTTCGCCGTCAACATGCGGTCGTTCGGCGACACCTGGACCGAGCCCATGATCCGGGGGTGGATGGAGGACTCTGGTCTTGCATCATTCGGGCGCACCGATCTCGGCCCGGACCGGTGGATCCTGAGCGGCACGCGACCCGTTTGACTCCCGAAATTCCGGCGCCAACGGCGCGGCGGAGGCGAGGAAAAACGAACAAGGTCGGATATGCTTGAGAGAGGGCCTCCGCGGCCGACACATCAGCGCCGCAGTCCGACTTCACACTGGAGCGGACCTGCAAACCAACGGGTGATGAGGACGGGAATGAGTCAGGAAAGCTTGTCCCTGGGTGATCAGTGGCGGATCTTCCGCGAGGAGGGCATGCCGTCCCTCCAGAACCGCAACAAGGCAGTCGCCGAAGAAACCAAACGGATCCGCAAGCTGGCCAAGATCACGGAGCGCGACGGCCGGATCGAATTCGGCGCCGGCAATCCGCTGGTTCTCAACGTGGCCTATCTGCCGGCGCCGTTCGAGCGGCTCGCCAACCACGGCCAGCTGCTGGATCGCCTCAACGAGGAAAAGACGTTCCGCACCGTGGCGCTGGTCTACCCGCGCGGCGACGGGTGGTCGCTGGAGATCTGGTCCAAGAACTCCGCCGGGATCGTCGATCTTGGAGAAAGCCCCAACCCGGTCGAGATCATCGCCCAGGCGGCGCGGCTGGTGCGGGCGCGGATCATCCACATCGAGGGCCTCAAGGGGCTCCCCCTCCACCTCGTCCAGAGCCTGGACGAACGCGATTTCGAGGTCGTTCTCTCGGTCCACGATTTCACCCCGTTCTGCGCCAGACCCCACCTCATCGAGCAACCCGGCGGCCGGTTCTGCGAGTACTGCACCAACATGCCGCGCTGCGATTCGTGTCTCCAGGGTGCGGACCTCGGCGGCCAGAAGAACCAGGCCGGTTACCGCAAGGCCGGCGCCGAGGCAATCCGCCAGGCGCGTATCCTGATCTACCCGTCCTCCTTCATGCAGCGCCAGATCCAGACCCTCTACCCTCGCCGACAGGCCGGCCAGGCCGAGGTCGTACTCGCTCCCGCCACTCGAACCTCCGGTCTGGAACCGTGGAAATCCGATCGCAGGAACATTGCATTCGTCGGAGGGGTCCAACCCCACAGCGGTGCCCGAGGCATCACCCAGACCATGGAGCTGATCCTGAAACGGGACAAGAAAGCGAGAGGCTTTGTCTACGGCTCAGGCGACAGCGCCCTCCTCAAACAGCTTCGCGCCACAAAGGGCCTGACAGCGGCGGGTTACTACCAGCCCGGGACCCTGGCTTCGCTCCTCGCCAGGGACAAGATCGCGGTCGCCGTCTTTCCGTCGATCTGGCCCGACCCCTATGGTCTGGTGGTGGACGAGTGCCTGGCGGTCGGCGTCCCGGTGATCGCCTTCGACATCGGGGCGGTGGCGGACCGCCTCAATTTCTGGGAGGTCGGGCGTGTGGTGCGGCGGCAGCACGGCGCCCCCGGGCTCGCAACCGCGGTGTTCGACAGCTTCGGAACCGGCAACAAGGTGCCCAACGACATCATCAAGGCCGTCCCCTCGATCTCGCGCATGGCGCGCCGCCACTGGGACCTCTACAAGAATCTCCGGGTCCGGATCCGCTGAGGGCTACGCTGCAGCGGGGAGGGCCGGCCTGGCCTCGACGACCTCGCTGCCGTCGATGTAGACCGCGGTGAAGGTCTCTCCTTCGATTACCAGCGCCGAGGGTTGACCGCCCTCATAGTGGCTGGACAGCATCCCGGTGTCGATGAGAAAGACCCGGCCGTCGAATCGAGTCTGGATGCGGCGTGGTCGTTGCGGCGTGTGGCCGCCGACCACGTAGGCCGCCCCGACGCCGGCGAGCAACTCGATCATCTCGTCACCGTGCTCATCCTCATCCCACTTCGCCGAACCGCGAAACCACAGAGGGCCGTCTCCGGACCGGATCATCCACGAATCGGCTTCGAGGATCGCGGCGAGAGCGGGGTCCGGCGGGTCCTGTTTGCGGGCGACGGCGGCCATCGCGTCGAGGCCCAGCGTCGACGGCATCAACCCGTTGTCGAGGAGGTACTTGCGTGTACTGTCGTAAACCTTCATCTCCCCGGCGGCCCGTTGGTTGATCTCTTCCACCGTCATCCCGGCAAGGGCCGGACCGATGCCGCCGTGAACGAACAACACCTCGTCGATCACCACAGCGATCGGCAGCGTCCTGAGCCACTTTCCGTACACGCCATCCGGTCCGATCGCTTCGGTGTACTCGATGCGGCCGAGGGGGTGGGCGGTCATCCACTCCTGTTTGACCTCGCCGGTGATGCGAGGCGGCGGAAGCCCGAGGGCTGCGGCCGTGTCCCGCCAGTACTTCTGATATCGGGCAAAGGCCGTCTTGCGCCGTTTGGCGGACTTCTCATCGGCGAAAGTGGCGTAGACATCTGGATTGACGTCGCGATAGAAACCGGTGAGGTTCATGCCCTCGTGATTGCCCAGGAGAACGATGACCTGTCCCCCTGCAGCGGCCGCCTCTTGCTGGATCCTCATCAGGAGGTCCATCACCTCGCGCACCCGCACGCCGCGATCAAAAAGATCACCGGTCTGGACCAGGGTGGCATCGCCGCCGATCCAATGGGTCTCGGCGTCGATCAGCCCGGTCTTCTGGAGGATCGCGACCAGGCCGTCGTGCTCTCCGTGCACGTCTCCGATCGCGACCACCCTGCCGCCGGCCGATGCCGCCGTTGCGGAAATGGTGGTCAGAACGACCACGACCGATGCGATCACGATGCAGGCGCAGAACCTCTTCATATCGTCTCCCGGGACGTATAACCCGCGAACGGGCACCGCTGTTCCATCAGGCCTTCTTCGTCATCATCGAACCGACGGCCATGATGGTGGTGCTGACAGCGAGGGCAAAGGCCGCGGGGACGGCCGGATTGTTGTGGTACATCGTGATACCCCCATAGTACATGCCGAAGTGAACCGCGAGCGCCGCGACGGCGGAGGTCAGCACCAGCGGCGCGGTCGCCCTCTTGGAAAAAATACCGAAGAGCACGGGCGCAAAGGTCGCTGCAAACAGGCCGTACACCCCGTTCTGGGCAAAGATCGCCACCGACAGCGAGGGCGCCACGATCTGACGCCACGACAGCACCAGGGTGATCGGCGCCAGAACGACGAGGAAGATCCTGCCGACCCGAAGCAACCGCAGTTTCAACAGTTCGGGGTCCACCCCCCGCGCGCGCGCCAGGGTGCCGTAGAAGTCGTTGCCGAAGATCGTCGACAGCGCGAGGATCACGCCCTCGAGGGTCGAGAAACCGGCCGCCAACACACCCAGCATGATGAACGCCCGGAGACCGGGAGCAAAGGCCGTGGTGATGTAGGTGGCCACCACCCGGTCCGGCGCCAGATCGCCGCCGAGCATGAGCCGGGCGTACAAGCCGACCAGCAAAACTGCGGTGAAGACGGTTCCGGCCACCATCGCCGTCACCAGATAGGTGTTGACGTCGCGCTCGGAACGCAGATAGAGCGACTTTGAGATGATGTGGGGCTGCATGATGATGGCGAGACCGATCACGAAGTTCGCCACCACCACCTCGAAAAAGTCGCGAAAGAGGAGGCTCGACGGGTTGGTCATGTTGCCGTAGAAGGGCGCGACGGCATCCAGCCGGCTGAAAAAACCGCCGAGGCCGTCCGCGAAGACCGTTGCACCCGAGGCCACCAGGATCACCGCCACCGCCAGCATGGTGATGGCCTGGACGCTGTTGGACCAGACGTGCAGGCTGGCCCCGCCGAACAGGATGTAGCCGAAGGTGAAGATCACGACCATCAACAGTGCCGGCCACATGCCGATCTGCAACACGCTCATCAGTACCAGCACCAGCGCCGTCACGATGAGGACGAGAAAGGTGATCTGGAGCATGCTCGCGATGGCGAAGAACACCGTCAGACCGCGGCTTTCGAAGCGCTCACCGAGCCACTGAGGAACCGTCAGGACGGTGAAGCGGTCGCCCACCTGGCGAAATTTCTTGGTGGTGATGATGAGACAGATGAAGATCCCGAGAGGCGCGGCCAATCCGTAACCCACCACCCCCGCCCAACCGTAGGCGTGGATCAGCCCGGGGTTGATGACGAAGGTCGCCACCGACGTCATGTTGGCGGCCAGCGACAGACCGACAAAGAACGGCGGCACCCGCCGGCTGCCGACCGAAAACGACGCCATGTCGGTGGCGCGGTTGCGGTTGCGCCAGGCGAGGAAGACGATCACCGCCGCATAGGCGATGAGGAGGGCCCACGGGAGGAAGGTCTCACTCATTGTTCAGTCCCTTGCTGGATACAGGATGTTGGATGTTGGATGTTGGATGTTGGATGTTGGATGCAGGATGCAGGATGCAGGATGCAGGATGCAGGATGCACCGAAATCGTAAATCCCGCTCGCGGGTTGTCGAAGGCCCTGTGCGATGAATCCTGGATCCTGGATCCTGCGACCTGTATCCGGGAGGCCGGTTGGGCTCGCTCAACCGCCCAACTCCCTGTACCACCGCATGAGACCTGACACCAGCTGGCCCTTGACGTTGAGGTTGAGAGCGTCGGCGCGTCGTTCGGTGGCCAGGAGGTCGGCGGCCAACCGGGCCAGGTCCTCGCCCTTCGCCGGTTCTTCGGACTCACAGGCCATTTCCAGCGCCACCGAGGCCACGGCGGCGAAGGGAGGCAGCCCACCCGGCAAACGATACGGCAGCCTCACCAGCGGGCCCGTTTCGCCCGCGAGACCGAAGGTCAGGGCCTTGCGGATCTCACCGGTCGCCTCGTTCAGCTCCACCGCGTCGATCGGAGATGCCGCCAACTCGGGCACCTCGGCGTCGGGCATCAGGTGTTGCGCCAGCGCGACCACGCCGGGCAGGGCGAGCTGCTGGCAGCGGGAACGGATGGTCGCCAGCACCGCCGTGGGGTTGGCGGCGAGGAGAATGAACATGGCGTGGTCGGGAGGTTCTTCGAGGGTCTTGAGCAGGGCGTTTGCCGAGGCTCTCGGAAGGTGCGCCTCCTCGGCGCCGTCGACAATCCACACCCGGCGCAGGCCTTCGTAGGGGCGTGAACCGACCACCTCGACAACCTGTTTCCGCAGCGGATCGATCTTGATGACCTCCGCCCTTCCCTCCGGCATCATCGCGACGACGTCGGGATGATTCCCCTCTCGAACTCTTTTCGCACACGAACTCTCGGACCACGGCTGGTCGGCGTTGGGGCACACCAGCATCACTGCCGCCTCGACCGCGGCCAGCTCGCGACCGAGCCCGGGAGGCCCGATCAGCAACAACGCGTGCGGCATTCGATCACGGTCCCGCGCCAGGATGATGCGCTCGAGCACCGGATGGACGACGTCGCCCCAGCGCTCGCGATCGAGGGGGTCCTCACCCCACCATTGGAGTTCGGGGTCGCTCACCTGAAATCCTCGGGGAGGACCGGGCCGATTCTGGCAAATACCTTCTCCGGCCGGCCGTTGGCATCGATCACCCGCACGCGATCGGGCTCGCGCCGCGCGAGTTCGAGGAAGCCTTCGCGCACCTGCCGGTGAAAGGCCGCGGGCTCGTCGTCGAGCCGGGTCTCGCGCTTCGACCCGCTGGAGTTGCGCGTCCGGGCGCGGATGAGGGCCTTTTCGGGGTCCATGTCGAAGACCAGCGTCAGATCGGGTTCGAGCCCGCCGGTGGCGATCCGGTTGAGCTCCGCCACCTGATCCCAACCGAGACCGCGGACCACCCCCTGGTAGACCAGAGACGAGTCGGTGAATCGATCGCACAGGACCACCGTGCCGTTTTCGAGCGCGGGTCTTATCACCTTTTCGACGTGGTCGCGGCGCGAGGCCTCGAGGAGGAAGATCTCGCTGACGCCGTCCGGTTCGAGGCCGGGGTCGAGCAGCAGCGCTCTCACCGCCTCTCCGAGCGCGGTGCCGCCGGGCTCGCGGGTCAGGACCGTGGTGTGGCCGAGGGTGCGCAACCACTCGTCGAGCAGGGCGAGTTGGGTGCTCTTGCCCGTGCCCTCGCCGCCCTCGAACGTGATGAACCAACCGCGTGGCATGGTCGCGAGTATAGCCGGGCCGCCTACCCGGACAAACCACAGAGACACAGAGAGCACAGAGCCAGGCCAGTCTGCCCGCAGATGACGCGGATGAACGCAGATCCATCGCACCGTCGCAACCACAAAGACACAAAGACACGAAGAAGACACCAGGACCGGAATCGAACGCAGAGGCGCAGAGACGCAAAGGCGCAGAGAGATTCCACCTGACGTCGACAATCGGCGAGGTCCCGGCCGTCAGGGACGGCCGGAGACCGCTGAACCGGGACCCGCGCCGAACACGAGCGCTCGTCGCGGGTCCCGGTCCAGCGGCCTGCGCTTCGGAAGCGCAGGCCTCGCCTCTCCCATCATTCATCGTCCAGGGGGCCTTGCCCCACTATCCGAATTGCGACGGGTTTCTCGAGTTCATTCCATCTGAGGACGAGTCTGATGGTGGGCTGAAGCCCACCCTACGAACCCACGTGCTGCAGGCGGAACCGAGGTGCCGCAGGCACATCGGTCGGGGAGCGGGCCGGCGCCGACAGACGCTCGCGTCCGGAGGGGACGGGCCGCTCACCGGCGGCCGGCGATTTCGAATCGCCGGCCTGTTCCGCCGGGCACTCCAGGCAATCGCCTTCAGGCGGGCAACCACACCTTTGTGTCTTTGTGCGACGGCTTGGTAGTCTTCGTGTTTGGCGCGGATGCGCGGGCTCTGTGCCCTCTGTGTCTCTGTGGTTTTCCGAACGACTCGGGATCAACCCTGGCCGATGACCTTGAGGTAGGCCTCTTCTGCACGGTAGGAGGAGCGAACGAAAGGCCCGGCGAAGACCTCGAGACCGAGCTCGCTGCCGGCCCGCTCGAGATCGGCGAACTCCTCCGGGCTCCAGTAGCGCACCACCTCGACCTGCTTCGGCGTCGGCCGCAGGTACTGGCCGATGGTGACCGCCTGGCAGCCGGAGTCCTTCAGGTCGGCAAGCACTGCCACGACTTCGTCGCGGGTTTCGCCGAGACCGACCATGAGACCCGACTTGCGCAGCATCCCCGGCGCGCGCCCGGCCACCTGCCGGAGGACCTCCATGGCCCACTCGTAGCGCCCCGAACGCCGCACCTCGCGGTAGAGCCGCGGCACGGTCTCGACGTTGTGGTTGTAGACGTCGGGACCGGCATCGACGATACGGTCCACCTGGACCATGTCGCCGCGGAAGTCGGGAGTCAGAACCTCGATCGTCGGCGCCTTGTCGAGCCCGCGGAGCCTCTCGATGCACTCGACGAAACCACCCGCGCCGCCGTCGTCCAGGTCGTCGCGGTCGACCGCGGTGATGACGACGTGCTCCAGACCCATCTTCACGACCGCCTCGGCCAGCTGCCGCGGTTCATCGGAATCGACGGCCTGCGGCCGCCCGTGGGCGATCGAGCAGTAGGAGCAGTTGCGGGTGCAGACGCGTCCGTTGATGAGAAAGGTCGCCGTGCCTCTGGAAAAACACTCCGAACGGTTGGGGCAGCGGGCCTCCTCACAGACGGTGTGGAGCCCGCCCGAGCGCATGCGCTTCTTGATCTCGTGCAGCTCACCCAGCTGCATTTTGCGCGTGCGAATCCACGCCGGCAGCGCCGGCCCCGGAATGCGGCCGCCGAAGCTCACGGCGCCACGACCCAGGAATCCGGGAAGCCCGCGGCGCTCATCCTCTGCGAGACCCGCTCGGCCGAGGCGCGATCGATGAACGGGCCGACCCGAAGTTTGTAAAGCGTGCCCGCGCCGGGGTTTTGAATCGTGATCAGTCGCTGATGTTCGCGGGGAAAACCGAGGCCCTCGAGCTTGGTCCGCGCCTCTTCCACCGTCGGCAGCTTGGAGGAGGCCAGCACCTGGACGAAGAAATCGGTGGCCGCCGGGGTGGCCGTCGGTCGCGGGGTCGGGGGCGCCGTCGGCTCGGGCTCCGGGGTGGCGGTAGGTTCCGGCTCTGGGGTCGGCTGCGCGACGTCGAGCGGCGTGGAGACGGGGGTCGGAATCACGACCTCGGGAACGGCCGTCGGTGTCGCGGCCGCGCGCAGGGCGGTCAGACCGCCGTCGTCGTTCGCTCTCTCACCAGAAAGCACCGACCATGCGGCGCCGTAACCCAGCCCGAAAGCGAGGACCATGACCACCGCAAGGGCGACCAACAAAACGGTCAACCAGCGCGCGCTCAGTTCGATCACGTAGTAGCTTCGACTCATTGTCCTGATCCCGATTCCCCCGCAGCAGCCGTTCCCTCACGTGTGAGAACGGCTTTCAGCCGCTTATTCTTTCTTGTCCAGCATGCCCGTCAGGGCCTCCATCATCTTGATCGGCACCGGGAAGACGATGGTCGAGGCATTTTCGGTGGAGATTTCGGTCAGCGTCTGCAGATAGCGCAGCTGGATGGTGATCGGGTTGCCCCGCATCACGTCGGCCGCCATGGCCAGCTTCTGAGACGCCTCGTACTCACCAGAGGCGTGGATGATCTTGGCCCGCTTTTCACGCTCGGCCTCGGCCTGCTTGGCGATCGCCCGCTGCATGTCGGGCGGCAGGTCGACGTGTTTGACCTCGACCATCGAAACCTTGACGCCCCACGGATCGGAGTGCTGGTCGATGATTTCCTGGAGCCTGACGTTGACGTCCTCCCGCTTGCTCAAAAGGTCATCGAGCTCGACCTCGCCGAGGACCGCGCGCAGGGTGGTCTGGGCCAGCTGCGACGTCGCGTAGATGTAGTTCTCCACATCCACCACCGCCTTGATCGGGTCCATGACCCGGAAGTAAACCACCGCGTTGACCTTGACCGACACGTTGTCGCGGGTGATCACGTCCTGCGGCGGGATGTCGTGGACCACCGTCCGCAGGCTCATCTTGACCATGCGGTCGATCGGCCAGAAGACAAAGACAAAGCCGGGGCCCTTGGCCTCTTTGAGCACCCGTCCGAGCCGGAAGATCACCCCCCGTTCGTACTCGTTGAGGATGTTGATCCATTTGAAAACCACGAAGACGGCGAAGAAGATCGCCAGACCGAGACCGGATCCGAGGATACCCATCATGAACTCCCTTCAGAACTGCCATCCACCGCAGCCACGTCGAGACTGCGGTCGTAGACCGTGACGACCCGCACCTTGCCGCCGGCAGCTACGGTACCACCGACGGAACGCGCATCCCAGTACTCACCGTGCACAACGACCTTACCCTCCGGCGCGAGATCGCCGATCACCCTACCGATCTCCCCCACCAGGCCTTCCCTGCCGGTCATCGGCTGCTGTTTGTAAGCCTTGAGGACCCTCGTCAGTAGGAAGACCGTCGCCGCGGCCACGACCACGGCGGTCGGCAGGACCACCCCTGCGCTCACTCTCAGGGCCGGTATCGGGCCGTCGAAGAGCATCAAGGAACCGAGCACGAACGAGATCACACCGCCGACCGTCAAGAGGCCATAGCTGGTCACCTTCACCTCCAGGATGAAGAGCATCATCGCGACGAAAATCAGCGCCACCCCGGCCCAGCTCACCGGCAGCACCGATACCGAATACAGGCCGAGCAGGAGAAAGACCACGCCCACCACGCCGGGGAGGATGCCGCCCGGGTGTGAAATTTCGACGTACAGGCCGAGGGCACCGAGGGCCATCAGGAGATAGGCGATGTTGGGATTGGCAAGCACCGAGAAAAGCCTCTCGGCAAAGGTCGGTTCGAACTCGATCACCAGCCGTTCCTCGAGATCCAGCACCTCGACGGAACCGTCAGGGCGGGTGATCTCCCAGCCTTCGAGCTGATCCAGCAGATCGTTGAAGTCCTTGGCGATGAAGTCGATCAGCCCCTCCTCGAGGGCCTCGTCCGCCGTCACCGAGATGCTTTCGCGAACCGCCTTCTCCGCGGTTTCCGAGTTCCGATTCCGTTGTTCGGCCACCGAGCGGACCATCGCCGCAGCATCGTTGGTCACCTTGTCTCGGATGTCATCCTTCAGATCTTCTCCCTGCCCTCCCACCGGGTGGGCTGCACCGGTATTGGTCCCCGGCGCCATCACCGCCACATCGGCCGACAACAGGATGAAAAAACCCGCCGAGGCCGCCCGTGCGCCGGAAGGGTTGACGAACACCACCACCGGCACCGGCGAGGTCATGATGGCGCTGGTGATGTCGCGGGTGGTGTCCACCAGCCCGCCGGGGGTGTCGAGCTCCATCACCACCACCGAGGCCCCTCGTTCGGAGGCGTCGAGCAGCACCCGTTCGATGAATTGCTGCGAGGCCGGCTGGATGGTGTCGTCGACCCGCATCCGCACGACTTCGCCCGACCAGGCGGGTAACGCCGCCGACATCGCCACAAGAGACGCCACGAGGACAAAAATTCTTCGCATACTGAAGATGATAGGGCGGCGCAGGACCGGCGACAAGGGTGCGCCCCTTCGGCACAAATTTTGAATTTTGAATTTTGAATTTTGAATTCGCGCAACCGTCGCCTTCGGAGGACGGATTTCCTGAGGGAACGACCCGTGGGACGTACGAATAGCTACGGCAGGGTTCATGGTGTCCAGCCTTTCACCAAGGAATACGCGCTCCACGCTCCCGCCATTCCTGGAATCTCCCGGCCGATGTCAGTTCGAATCTCGAATCAGAGAGGAGTTGTGTGGAAATTCCGAACGCGCGTCTCCGGTTCGCTCAGGTCGTGACTCTCCAGGTTCCGAAACGTCAGTGGTGGCGGGCCGTAAACGACCCGCCTACGACTTTCAGATACTGACGTGGCCTCGCACCAACTGTAGGCGGGTCCTTCAGGGCCCGCCACCACTCATCTTCAGATCTCGCGTGTTGCCCGGTCAGCCTGATTCAACCGGAGACGCGCGATTCCGAATTCCGAATTCCGAATTCCTGATTCAAGAATCGTGTTTCATCCCGCGCCGCACCTGCACCCACAGCTTTCGCACCACCGCGCGGTTGGCCGGCTGAGGGGTGGCCGCGGCGTAGAGCTCGCGTTCGGCAAGCCACGAGAGGTCGCCGACGGCGGCGCCGACCGCCGGCCAATGGGCGCGTGCTCGGCGGGCGATCCACCGCACCGTGGCCTGCCGGGGCACCTCGATGCCCGCTCGACCGAGCCTTCCTGCGACCCGCTCCATCACGGTCGCGGCCGGGGTTCCGGCACCATGTGGCCGGCGCAATCGCGGTCGCCGGCCCCGCAACCACCTTCGGAGGAAGATCACAGAGGCAAGAACAGACGCAACCACCCCGAACATCCACCACTTCACCGCTCGAACTGCGGTCTCGATGGTCGAAGTGATCGCCGACAGCATCTGGATCTGTTCGCCGAACCCGAAGGTCAGCAGGTAGCGGTCCCATGAGGATTGAGCCCACTGCAGCGCCCACTGAACCCTTTCGCGACCGGTCGCACGGGCCAACCCCGGCACCTCGGCTGCCGGTGTCGGGTCGAAGGCGGTCCACTGCTGTCCCTGACCGACCCGCGCCTCCACCCAGGTGTGGGCGTTGGCCTCCCGTACCACGGCGGATTCTCCGTCGGGGGCCAGACTGCCGCCGCTGTAACCGGCCACGATTCGCGCCGGGATTCCGAGTTCGGACAGGATCGCCACCATGGCGCCGGCAAAGTACTCGCAGTGGCCCCGGCGCTCGGTCAGCAGAAACCACGAGACGGGGTCGGATCGCATCGAGGTCATCCCGCTCAGGGAGTAGGCGTAGTTCTCCTGGAGGTAGCTCTCCACCGCCCCCGCCATCGCTGTCGGGGTCCGGTGGCCGGCGATCATCTCCTGAGCCAGGTGCCGGACTTCCGGATCGAGCTCGAAAGACCGCAACGTACTGGGCGGCGGATCGGTCGGCACCGGACCGCCGTCGCGCGCCACCCACACCGAGTACATCAAGGGCCCGCGCGGCCTCGATTCGAGAGCGACCCCTCCCGAGGGATCGAGGAGCACCGGCACCGGCGCCGCCAATGCAACCGTCCCTTCCGGCAGGAACAGGTAGCGGCGTGGGTTCACGAGCTCGATTTCGAGTTCGACCGTCCCGTCGAGGGACATGCGGCGGCCGAACGGCCACACCAGTCCGGAGGCTTCGGGAACCTGGGTCGCACCGCGGGGCGCCCACGAATCGAGGGTGACCCGCTCGAGGGCGGTACCGCGCAGGCGCATCCATCGCGACTCCAGCCGCTCGCCGGTTGCAGATCGCACCACCATCGCCACCTCGGGAGACTGGCGGATCGTCCCCATGCCGCCGAGCTCCACGTGACTTGAAAACCCGGTGACGCTGCTCGCCCCACCGCGACCGGCGACCCAGGGGGCCCGCAACCTCGGCATGATGACGAAGATCGGCCCCGCCACCACGAGAGCCGCCACGGCCGCAGCAACGGCGTGCCGGGGCCGCGGCAGCGTCTCACCCGCCCGCCGCAGATCGATCCCGGTCCCCGCCAGGAGAACCCTCATGCCGGTCC
Source organism: Candidatus Sulfomarinibacteraceae bacterium (assembly GCA_963715955.1). Lineage (GTDB taxonomy): Bacteria > Acidobacteriota > Thermoanaerobaculia > Thermoanaerobaculales > Sulfomarinibacteraceae > Sulfomarinibacter. The sequence goes on along the minus strand of CAVQSQ010000019.1, from coordinate 84,351 downwards.
ACCACCACACGGCAGCCGAAGCCGCGAAATACACGACGATCGTGATGTGGGTCGAGGACGTCACCGCCACCACCCAGACCAGGAAGACCGGCAGGAGCCCGCTGAAGAACGACTTGCGGTCGCTCACCGCCAGGGCGCGCACGGCTGTCAAGAGCAGGAGGAGGTGGCCGAGCGGTCGCAGGGGACCCACCCGCAGGCCGCCGACGGCGAACACGATGACCAGGATGACGATCCCGAGCACGTTCAGCGCGGCGGAGGAAAATCGAATATTCAGTCCGGGGCGCACGACCAGAACCGCACCCACCGCTCCGGCAACCAGCCAGAATGGCGGCAGCACGATGTAGAGAAAGGGCAGCGGCACGATCGACCACACCATGAGGGCGCCGATCAGCCGGCGATACTGGTCGGCCGTCATGCCGTTCTTCCAGACATCGCGAAAATGACCTTGCGGTCGGTGGCGACCTCGAGCGGCGCCGGGTCTGTGGCTTGCAGCGGCTCCACCTCGGCCAACGGCCGCAGGAGAACCGGCGCCCGGCGAGAGGTGCGCACCGGTCGAAACACCCGTCCGCCGACCACCAGGCCCACCGGAACGCCCTCCCACAGGCGGCGAACGACTCCCGTGGCGGCCTCCGACACCAACCTCTCGAAGCGCTCGCGTTGGACCGGGTCGTCGGGGGCCTCGAGGCGGGGATCGACCACGAAGTACACGGCCTTCTCGGCGGCGCGCTGACGTTCCACAACCACCAGGGTTTGCTGCCGCGCGGTCTGTTTCCAGTGGAGGGCTCGCACATCGTCGCCTTCACGAAACGCCCGCAGCTGGGTGACATCCCCCTCGCGCCCTCTCGATTCGAGGGCATCGGGCGCCCTCCGTCCGCCCCCCCTCCTGACCGAGACGCTGGCCCGGGGCAACAGACGCGGGTAGACCAGGACCGGTTGATCGACAACCAGGGTCTTCGACTTGAGGAAGAAACCGAGCGGCAGCATCACATCGACACGCCACGGCCCGACGCCGTGCCACCCGCGATCGGGAAAGACCGTCTCCACCGAGTGGCGGCGGCAGTCGCCGGGCTCCAGCAGAGGCTCCCTCAGGATCACCCTTCCCTCCCGGTCGCGCACCACCAGGGCGTACGCCGGGAAGAACCGCGAGCTGTTGAACAGATCGACCTCGACCACCGCAGGTCTCCCGGCAAACACCTCCTTCGGCAGCCGGACGCGGGCGCCGATGTTGCCGAGAACCTGGCGCGACCACAGGCCGGAGATCACATAGCTGCCCAGCGCCAGACCGAGGATCGCCATCAGGGCATTGTTGCCGGTGTTGACCGCCGCCAGACCGAGCACCACGCAAGCGGCCAGATAGCCCAGGCCCCAGCGGGTCATGCGGAGGCGGAAGCCGGGGAAGGAGTCCAACAGTGCCATCACTTCGACCGGGATTTCGAATTTCGAATTTCGAATTTCGAATTTTTCCCGGAAACCGTTTCCGAAGGTGGTTGAGCGGTAAATCCGAAATCCGAAATCCGAAATCCGAAATTCCTCATCGGGGAACCGGGATGGTCTCCAAAATGGCGCGGATGACGGCGCGTTCGGCGCGACTGCGCTCCCAGCCATCCCCGACCAGCGGGTCCGAGTGCAGCAACCGGTGGGCGAGCACCGTCTCGGCCGTGTCCTGGAGATCGTCGGGCAACACGAATGCACGACCTCGCACCAGGGCGAGGGCCTGTGCCGACCGCTGCCACGCCAGACACCCGCGGGTGGAGACGCCGAGGGCGAGCAACTCGTGGGAGCGCGTCGCCTCGACCACCGCCAACAGATAGTCGAGCAGGAGATCGGAGACGTGGACCTCGGGCACCAGGTTCTGCATCTCGATGACCTCGCGCGCGTCGAGCACCGGCTGCAGTTGTTCGAGCTGCGGTTCGGCGCCGCTCGACCGCAGGAGATCGCGCTCCTCGTCGTGTCCCGGGTAGCCCATCGAGAGCCTCATCAGAAAGCGGTCGAGCTGCGACTCGGGCAACGGGTAGGTACCGGTGGACTCGACCGGGTTCTGGGTGGCGACCACGAAGAACGGCTCGGCAAGTCGGTGACGGGTCTTCTCCACGGTCACAGAGTGCTCACTGAGGGCCTCGAGCAGCGCCGATTGGGTCCGCGGCGCGGCCCGGTTGATCTCGTCGGCGAGCACGACGTTCGCAAACAGCGGGCCCTCGATGAACTCGAACTCGCCGCGCTCCTGGCGGTAGACCGAGATGCCGATGATGTCCGACGGCAGGGTGTCGGAGGTGAACTGAATGCGGTGAAAGTCGAGGTCGAGGGACCTCGCGAGGGCCTGCGCCAGCGTCGTCTTGCCGACCCCCGGCACGTCCTCGAGCAGGACGTGGCCGCGCGCCAGCAGCGCCGCGATCAGAGCGTCGACGATCTCCGCCTTGCCGCGGATCACCCTCACGACCGACTCGTGCAGTCGTTTCAATCGGTCGAGAACTGTGTCGGAAACGGGATTCACTCAGACTCCATGGCCTGGGGCGGCGCCGGACGCCCTTCCAACCAGTATACGGAAGCCGTTTCCTTCCGTTGCTGCGGGAGCATTCATTGACGATTTCGAATTTCGGATTTCGAATTTCCCATTCGCGACGTCCGGAACCGAGTCACGCGCGACGGCGTGCCATCTTCATGCATTGGTGGTGCACCACATTCCCGTCGGCAAGCTGTCTCCGGCTGCCAACGATGTTGAAGGTGGCAACTCCTGGGCAGTGGCGCGCAGATGACGTGTCGCGTGAGGCGGAGAGTGCCAGCTTCGTCATTGTTGGATGTACCACCATTCCCGTCGGCAAGATTCTCCGCGACCATCAAGTTGCCGCCAATTCCCGGGAAGGGCGCGCGGATACGTGTCACGTGCGGCCGAGGTGCCATTTGTCTCATTGTTTGAACTCGACCCCTCCGGCCAGGAAGACCTACGGGAAACAATGTGACGGGTGGCAACTCCGGGAAACGCGCAGGGAAAGCCATCCAGGAGCAATGTACGATACCGGTATGACCTCCTCCACGACCGACAACCAGATCCACGAATTCCTCGCCCACCTGACGGTCGAGCGCAACTTGAGCCCGCGAACGGTCGAGTCCTACGCCCGCGACCTGCGGCAGTTTTCGGCGTGGCTCGACAAGGAGCACATCGAACTCGGTGGGATCGAACGCTCCAGCCTTCGCAACTACCTCGGGTCCCGCCGCGATGCCGGTCTGTCGCCGCGTTCATCGGCAAGGGCGCTCTCCGCGCTGCGGTCCTTCTTTCGCTTTCTCCTGCAGACCGAGGTCCTGAACACCGACCCCACTGCCAACCTCAAGTCGCCGAGCCTGTGGAGGACCGTGCCCCACGCCCTGACGACCGACGAAATCGACGCCCTGTTGGCGGCGCCGGACACCTCCACCACCCTCGGTCTGCGCGACCGGGCGATGTTCGAAACTCTGTACGCGACCGGGCTGCGGGTGTCCGAGCTGGTCGGTCTGACCCTCGACCGGGTGCGTCTCGACCCCGGCTTCGTCAGGGTCCTCGGCAAGGGGCGCAAGGAGCGGCTGGTGCCCCTCGGCGACAGCGCTGTCGCCCGCCTCGACGATTATTTCGGGCGCTCGCGGCCGGAACTCAACCGAATGCACCGCTCGGAGGTGTTTTTGAACCACCGCGGCGGCAAGCTCACCCGCCAGGGCTTCTGGAAGATCCTGCGCGGCCACGCGGTGGCTGCAGGACTGACATCGCCGATCAGCCCCCACGTCGTCCGCCACTCCTTCGCCACCCACCTGGTCGAAAACGGAGCCGACCTGAGGGCCGTACAAATGATGCTGGGTCACACCTCGCTCACCACCACCGAGATCTACACCCACGTCGCCCGCGAACGCCTGCGCCGGCTCTACGACGAGAAACACCCGAGGGCATGAAATTGCGGATTTCGAATTTCGAATTTCGAATTTTCCATCGCACCCTTCTTGGGGGGCGGATGGGTGAGAAATTCGAAATTCGAAATTCGAAATTCGAAATTGCTCTCGCAGCCACGATTCTCGTCACCGCGATGGCCTGGAATGCGCCGGCAGAAGCCAAATTGGTGGTATTCGTCGACGGCCGCGTGCTCAAGGTCGAGGATGCCCGGCTCGAGGGCGACCGCATCGTGCTCGACCTCAAGGGTGGGGGGACCCTGCGGGTTTCAGCCCTCAGGGTCGACCGGGTGATCGAAGACGAGGTCGCTGATCCGGAGCCCTCCGAGTTCCCGGACGATTCCATGTGCCCGGCTGCATGGGTGGACGAGGAACTGCCCGAGGAGACGCCCTACCGAGCTGTAATTGCCGAAGCCGCGCGGGCCGCCGACCTCCACCCCTGGTTGGTGGCCGCGGTGGTCCAGACCGAGTCGGCTTTCGACTCCAACGCGGTGTCCCGCGCCGGGGCGTCGGGGCTCATGCAGTTGATGCCGGCAGCGGCGGCGGACCGGGAGGTGGAAAATGTCCTCGACCCCGCCGAAAACCTCCGCGGCGGGGCCGCCCACCTGCGGGTCATGCTCGATCGTTTCGACTCCCTGACCCTGGCGCTGGCCGCCTACAACGCCGGCGCCACGACCGTCGACCGCTACTCCGGCGTCCCGCCCTACGCGGAAACCCGAGCCTACGTCCGAAAGGTGCTGGAGCTGTTCTGTCCAGGAGGGTGATAGCGGATACAGGATACAGGATGCAGGATGCAGGATGCAGGAAAATCGCAAATTCCACTCACCGGTTGCCATGAGTCCTCTGTGATGAATCCTGCATCCTGCATCCTGCATCCTGCATCCAGTCATCCGGGTGGTAGACTGCGCCGGAGGGGAGCGATCATGAGACTGCAGAAGGCCATTGTGGCTGCGATCGTGGTGTTCACCGTCGTCGGGCTCGCCGGCTGCGGCAAAGAGGTGCCGCCCGAGCAACGGCTCGCCCAGATCCGATACAACCACGAGATCTTCCCGGTCGCGGCGAAGACCCTGTACGACGCCGATGCCAACCCGACCCTGTTGGTCGACCTGCAGGTGGCCAACCAGGGGGGCGTCCCGCTGTCGATGCTGACCGTGCTGGTGACGGTCCTCGGACCCGACGGAGCGGTCAAGAACACCGAAAGGGTGACACTCGATCTCGAGGGCGTCCAACCGGGGATCGGGGCGCGGGTCTCGGCGTCGCTGCCGGGGGTGGAACTGCTCGACGAAGACGAGGTGACGGTGGAGTTGGAAAGCCAGCTGTCGCCGGAGGACCTCCGGCAACTCCCAGAATTCGCCGAAATCTCGGCCGCTAATTGAGCGGTCCGGGCGGCAGTTCGGCGACACCGAATCTCTCCATGAGGATGGCTCGCAGTCGCGGAAGTTCGACCGCCTCGAACGAGGCCACGATATCGGGCGCCAGACGCGCGATCGCCCCGCGGGTGGCCTCGATCAACCGCAGCCCCTCACACAGTTTGAGGTCGGGGTCCTCCTCGAGAGTACGGACGGTCACATCGAGCATCAACCCGCACCGTGCATCGACCATCGAACGAAAATCGTCTGGATTCTTCACACCGGTTTCCCTCTCATTCAACCAAGGAGAGGACCGTGCTATTTCAGGACCCTGAGGTCTTTCTCGGCGAAATGGAGGCCATCGCCCGACTGGGCGGAACGCAACTGATGGCGTTCTGGCGTTCACTGACGGCCGATCAGGTCAACGAAAAGGCGCGCAACGACCTGGTGTCCGCAGCCGACCTGGCTTCGGAGAAGGCGATTCTCGAGGCGGTGGCGGCGCGTTTCCCGTCGCACAGGGTGCTGGCGGAGGAATCGGGATATTCGAACGACGATTCCGGGGCTCCGACCTGGATCGTCGATCCGCTGGACGGGACCACCAACTTCATCCACGGCATCCCGCAGTTTGCGGTGTCGATCGGCGTCGCGGTGGAGGGCCGGGTTGATTTCGGCGTGATCTACGACCCTGTCAAGAACGACATCTTCACCGCCGCTCGTGGTCACGGCGCGCGGTGGAACGCCACCGCCTGCCGGGTCAGCGATCGCAGCGGGCTCGAGGGCTCGCTGATCGCGACCGGGTTCCCTTTCAAGGCGCACCGTCTCCTCGATCCCTACCTGGCCATCTTCAAAGATGTCTTCCTGCACTGTAAGGCCATCCGGCGCCCGGGCGCAGCGGCCCTCGATCTCGCCTACACCGCGTGTGGGTTGTTCGACGGTTTCTTCGAGTTCCAGCTGTCGGCGTGGGACGTCGCTGCAGGCTCGCTTCTGGTCGAGGAAGCGGGAGGGACCATCACCGACATGAACGGCGCCGCGGATTTCCTGAAGAACGGTAATGTCGTATGCGGGCCTCTCGGAGTCCACCGCGAACTGCTCGACGCCGTGTCGCGACACGGCGAAGCCTGGCGCGCCGCTCTCGGATGAGAGTCCCATCCTTCCTGAACCACCGGTCGAGGTGTCGTACATCCCTGTCAGACTCTTGTGAAACACCTCGGCCCGGCTATACTCCGCTCTGTGACTGATCATCAGATGACCCATGGAGGGATGCGCGAAAAGATCCAGGAGGCCATCTCCTGGACGCGCAGCGAGCGGTTCGAGGACGCGATCGAGGTCTTCGAGAAGTACCTGCCGAAGCTCTTCGCCGACGGCGATATCCAGGACAAGAGATTCGCCGCCGCCGCTTTCTCCTACTACGGCCTGTGCGTCGCCATGGTCAAACACAAGTACGCCGAGGCCTTGAAATACTGCAATGTCTCGGTCAAGGCCAATTTCATGGACCCGGAACACAGGCTCAACCTCGCCCTGGTGTATCTGGAACGGAACGACCGCAAGAACGCGGTGCGCAACCTCGAGGCGGGCCTCCGCCTGCAGCCTTCGAACAAACGCATCCAGAAGATTTTCGCCGAAATCGGGCGGCGAAAAGCTGTGACCTTTCCGTTCCTTTCGAGACGCAACCCCATCAACGTCTGGCTGGGACGGTTGCGGGACTCGTGATGAAAAGAAAACGGGGCGAGACGCGCGGAATCACGAGGCAAAATCTGCCCTTGCCACCACGACGCGGGAGGTTTATCCTGCCCGTTGTGAATTTGTTCACGTGGTCCTTCGACCACGTGCGCTGATCTACCAGCACATCCGGGTCGCCGACACGGCATGACCCGCGGAGGTTTTCCATGACACAGCGACAGACCGTGATGATTGACGGCAATGAAGCGACCGCGTCGGTTGCCCACCGGATCAACGACGTGTGCGCCATCTACCCGATCACGCCCTCGTCCAACATGGGCGAGTTCGCCGACGAGTGGTCGGCGCGGGGCCAGACCAATATCTGGGGCATCGTTCCCGATGTCATCGAGATGCAGTCGGAGGGCGGGGCGTCGGCCGCGGTCCACGGTTCGCTCCAGGCGGGCGCGCTGACCACCACCTTCACGGCCTCGCAGGGCCTGCTGCTCATGATTCCGAGCATGTACAAGATCGCGGGCGAGCTCACATCGGCGGTCTTCCACGTCTCGGCCCGCACCCTGGCCACCCACGCGCTGTCGATCTTCGGCGACCATTCCGACATCAACGCCGTGCGCCAGACGGGCTGGGGCCTGTTGGCTTCCGGGTCGGTCCAGGAAGCCCACGACATGGCGTGCATCTCGCAGATGGCGACGCTCGCCAGCCGCATCCCCTTCGTCCACTTCTTCGACGGCTTCCGCACCTCGCACGAAGTGTCGAAGATCGAGCTGCTCGAGGACGACGATCTCCGCCACCTCATCGACGACGATCTCGTTCAGGCCCACCGCGATCGTGCGCTTTCTCCGGACCGCCCGGTCATCCGCGGCACCTCGCAGAACCCCGACACCTTCTTCCAGGCGCGCGAAGCCATCAACCCCTTCTACGAAGCCTGCACCGGCCACGTGGTCGACGCCATGGAGGCTTTCGGAAAACGCGTCGGGCGTGAGTACCACCCGTTCGACTACGTCGGCGACGCCGAGGCGGACCGGGTCGTCGTCATCATGGGATCGGGCGCCGAGGCCGTCCACGAAATGGTGGACTGGCTCAATGCCAAAGGCGAGAAGGTCGGCGTTCTCAAGGTCCGGCTCTACCGCCCGTTCTCAGCCGGCCATTTCCTCGAGGCCCTGCCGGCGACCGCCACCAGGATCGCGGTCATGGACCGTACCAAGGAGCCCGGATCGATCGGCGACCCGCTCTACCTCGACGTGATCACCGCGTTGCACGAGTCGAGAACGGCCGGAACCAGCCCGTTCAAGACCGAGCCGATCGTGGTCGGCGGACGCTACGGGCTGTCTTCGAAGGAATTCAACGACACCATGGTGAAGTCGATCTTCGACAACCTCGCGGCCGCCAAACCCAAGAACCACTTCACGGTGGGCATCGTCGACGACATCAGCCACACCTCGCTGCCGATGGACGACGACTTCACGATCGCCGGCGACGACGTCTTCCGCGGTCTCTTCTACGGTCTCGGTTCGGACGGCACCGTGGGCGCCAACAAGAACTCGATCAAGATCATCGGCGAGGAGACCGACAACTTCGCCCAGGGCTACTTCGTCTACGACTCGAAGAAGGCCGGCGCGGTCACCGTCTCCCACCTCCGTTTCGGTCCCAGACCGATCCGCTCCTCCTACCTGATCCGCAAGGCGAAGTTCGTCGCCTGCCACCAGTGGGTGTTCGTCGAAAAGCTCGACATGCTCGCCTACGCCCAGCCCGGCGCCACCTTCCTGGTCAACTCACCCTATGGGCCTGACGAGATCTGGGACAACTTCCCGCGCGAGGTCCAGCAGGCGATCATCGACCTCGATCTCAAGGTCTACTGCATCGACGCCACCGAGGTCGCCCGCGAGACCGGCATGGGTCGGCGCACCAACACCATCATGCAGACCTGCTTCTTCGCGATCTCGGGCATCCTGCCCCGCGACGAGGCGATCGCCAAGATCAAATCCGCAATCAAGAAGACCTACGGCGCCAAGGGCGACGAGATCGTGCGCCTCAACTTCGAAGCGGTCGACGGCACCCTGGCCAACCTCCACGAGGTGAAGGTACCGGGCAAGATCACCGCCACCTTCACCCGCCCGCCGACGGTCTCCGACGCGGCGCCGGACCTCGTCAAGAGGGTCACCGCCCTGATGCTCGAGGGCAAGGGCGATCTGCTGCCGGTTTCTGCCTTCCCGCCCGACGGCACATGGCCGACCGCCACCACGCAATGGGAAAAGCGCAATATCGCGATCGACATCCCGGTGTGGGACGAAGAACTCTGCATCCAGTGCAACAAGTGCGCGATGGTGTGTCCGCACGCCGCCATCCGCGCCAAGGTCTACGACCCGGCGGCCCTCAAAGGCGCGCCGTCGACCTTCAAGGCCGTCGACTACAAGGCCAAAGACTTCCCCGACTCCAGCTACACCATCCAGGTCGCTCCGGAGGACTGCACGGGATGCGAACTCTGCGTGAGGGTCTGCCCCGCCAAGGACAAGTCGAACCCCAAGCACAAGGCCCTCGACATGGCGCCCCAGATGCCGCTGCGCGAATCCGAACGTTCGAACTACTCGTTCTTCCTGGACCTGCCCGAGGTCGACCGCACCAAGGTCAAACTGGACGTCAAGGGCGCTCAGTTCCTGCAGCCGCTCTTCGAGTACTCCGGCGCCTGCGAGGGGTGCGGAGAAACGCCCTACGTCAAACTGCTGACCCAGCTCTTCGGCGACCGGCTCCTGGTCGGCAACGCCACCGGTTGTTCGTCGATCTACGGCGGCAACCTGCCGACGACCCCGTACGCGGTCAACGCCGACGGGCGCGGCCCGGCGTGGAACAACTCACTGTTCGAGGACGCCGCCGAATTTTCGCTCGGCTTCAGGCTCGCCATCGACCAGACCGAAGCGGCGGCGCGCCGGTTGCTCAAGAACCTCGGATCGAAGATCGGCGACGAGCTGGTTGACGAGATCCTGCTCGCCGACCAGAAGAGCGAGGAAGGCATCGCCGCACAGCGCGCCCGGGTCGAGGCCCTGCGCAAGAAGCTGGCCGGAATCAAGGAGCCGGAGGCCGCCACACTCAATAACCTTGCCGACTACCTGGTGCGCAAGAGCGTGTGGGCTGTCGGCGGCGACGGCTGGGCCTATGACATCGGCTACGGCGGGCTCGACCACACCCTCGGCATCGGCCGCAACGTCAACCTGCTGGTTCTCGACACCGGCGTGTACTCCAACACCGGCGGCCAGGCCTCCAAGGCGACGCCGCTCGGCGCCGTCGCCAAATTCGCCATGGGCGGCAAGGGAATCCCCTCCAAGGACCTCGGGATGATGGCGATGGCCTACGGCCACGTCTACGTCGCCTCGGTGGCCTTCGGAGCCAAAGACTCCCAGACCGTTCGCGCATTCCTCGAGGCCGAGTCCTACGACGGGCCGTCTCTCATCATCGCCTACTCGCACTGCATCGCCCACGGCTATCCGATGGCCGACTCGCTCGACCACCAGGTGGCGGCCGTGGAGAGTGGGGCCTGGCCCATGTACCGCTTCGACCCGCGCCGCACGGCGATGGGCGAAAACCCGCTCAAGCTCGACTCCAAGTCACCGAAGATCTCCTTCGAGGAGTACGCGCTGTCGGAGACCCGGTTCAAGATGCTGGCCAAGGTCAACCCGGAACGTTCGAAGAGGCTGTTGGCGGAAGCTCAACGCAACGTGCAGGCGAAGTACGTGATGTACCAGCAGCTTGCAAATCTGCACTACGGCTCTGACGCCGACAGCGAAACCAACTGAGGGAGTCGTCATGAACCTAGGCACCACATATCTCGGACTCGAGCTCAAAAACCCCATCGTTTGCGGATCCTGTCCGCTCGGCACCAACATCGACACCATCCGCCAACTCGAAATGGCCGGCGCCGCGGCGATCGTGCTGCCGTCGCTCTTCGAAGAGGAGATCGTCGGCGAAGCCCAGGCGCAGATGGCGATGGAGTCGGTCGGGGCCGGTTTCGGCGAGGCCTCGTCCTATCTCCCCGATCCAGAGGGGTACCACGTCGGGCCCGAGCGCTACCTCGACCACATCAAGGCCGCCAGGGATGCCGCGTCGATCCCGATCATCGGCTCGTTGAACGGCGCCAGCCCGGGCGGCTGGATCCGGTACGCCGAGAAGATCGAGAAGGCGGGCGCAGACGCCATCGAACTCAACGCCTACTACCTGGCCACCGACCCCGAAGCGACCGGGGCGTCGATCGAGGAGCGCGTGCTGGCCGTCGTCAAGGCGGTGAAGGATGCGGTCACGATCCCGGTTGCCGTCAAGCTGTCGCCGTTCTACTCGTCGCTCTCGAACTTCGCCCGCGAACTCGAAGGCGCCGGCGCCGACGGCCTGGTCCTCTTCAACCGTTTCTACCAGCCCGACATCGACATCGAAGAACTCGACGTCATCCCCAACCTGCGGCTCAGCACCGCCGATGAACTGCGCCTGCGCCTGCGCTGGCTGTCGATCCTCTCGAGCCAGGTGAAGATGTCCCTCGCAGCCACCGGCGGCGCCCACAACGCGGTCGACGTCATCAAGGCCGTGATGACCGGCGCCCACTCGGTGCAGATGGTCTCGGCCCTCCTGATCCACGGACCCGAGCACATCCAGCGCACCCTCGAGGCCGTCGAGTTCTGGCTCACCGAGCACGAGTACGAGTCGCTCGAGCAGATGCGGGGCTCGATGAACATGTCCAAGGTTCCGGTCCCCGCCAAGCTCACCCGAGCCAACTACATGAAGATGCTGGACAGCTGGCAGCAGTACGTTTGAACGTTGACAACGTTAGAACGTTGAAAGGGCGGGGCGACCCGCCCTTTTTCTTTGGATCCTGGATGCTGGATCACTCTTGTCCAAGACGGCATCGTGGACCGCTCGAAATCACATTCACGCTCCACCCCGACCGCGGCGGATCTGAAGGTGGGCCAAGGCCCACCCTACTTCGGACCCAGGTTTCGAGCGGGTTCGTAGGGTGGGCCTCGGCCCACCTTCAGAGATGTTTCCTGCATCTCGGATCACCCGCGTCTCGGCACGAGGCCTGGACAGCAGGTTTTCCTCGTTCACCGGACCTGCCTTCTTTGACGATGTCGGGAACTCGAGAGTGTGTTGAGAGCCCGCCCCAAGGGCCCAAACAATGTCAGAGGGGGCACTCACGGGCAGGACGCAGCCTGTAAGAATGCAGCCCTCGATTTGCCGCCTCGACGCCCAAATCAAATATCCAGTATCCAAGATCCAAGATCTGATGCGGAGTTCGGATCCAGGACGGCGGCGAGCGGGTTTCACCCATCCTTCAATCGATCTGCGATATCGTTGTGATCGATGCCACCGCCCCCCGCCCACCACGCCATCGTCGTCAACCCGGTGATCCGGAAGTTTCTCGGCAGTCTGTGGAGCGCGGTGCGCGATCTGCTCCCCATCTTCGTGGTCATCGTCGTCTTCCAGACGGTCGTCCTCCGCCAACCCTTTCCGCACGTGGCGGAGGTGCTGATCGGGGCCGTGTTCGTGGTGGTCGGTCTGATGTTCTTCGTGCAGGGGCTGGAGATGGGGCTGTTCCCGATCGGCGAAGCGATGGCCTATGCCTTCGCCCGCAAGGGCAGCCTGACGTGGCTCCTGGTTTTCGGTTTTCTCCTGGGCTTTTCCACCACGGTCGCGGAACCGGCGCTGATCGCCATCGCGGGCGAGGCGGCGGACGTCGCGGCAGACGGAAACTTCATCGGATCGGACGCGGCGTCCCGATCTTCGTACGCCATCCAGCTGCGGCTGACCGTGGCGCTGTCGGTCGGGGCGGCAATCGTTCTCGGAATCTTCCGCATCCTCCGCGGGTGGCCGGTCCAGATCCTGATTATCGGCGGCTACATCATCGTCACGGCGTTCACGTTCTTCGCACCCGAGGTGATCGTCGGCATCGCCTTCGACTCGGGCGGCGTCACCACCTCCACGGTAACGGTGCCTCTGGTCACCGCCCTCGGCATCGGCCTGGCCACGTCGATCCACGGGCGGAACCCTTTGATTGACGGCTTTGGGCTGATCGCACTCGCCTCGCTGATGCCGATGATCTTCGTGATGCTGCTGGGCATCGCGCGTTTCGGCCTGAACACGCCGGGCGCAGGATGAGACCATGATCGACGGGCTCACCACCGCGTTGCTGGCCACCGGCCGGGATGTGTTCGCGGTCACCGCCCTGCTCCTGGGCTTTCAGTTGTTCGTTCTGCGCCGGCCGATCCCGCACCTGAAACGGGTGGCGATCGGTTTCGCCTTTGTCGTGATCGGCCTGGCCTTCTTCCTGATGGGCCTCGAGATGGCGCTCTTCCCGCTCGGCAAGCACATGGCCACCGAGCTGTCGTCGCCGGCCTTCGTCTTCGGAACCGCCTCGACCCCCGCGTCACCCCCGTGGTGGGCGTACGGTTGGGTCTACGTCTTCGCAGCGATCATCGGCTTTTCCACCACCCTGGCCGAGCCCGCCCTGATCGCGGTCGCCTTCAAGGCGAACGAGGCATCCCGCGGGACGATCCGTCCGTGGGGGCTGCGTCTGGTCGTGGCCGTCGGCGTCGCCGTCGGCATCGCGCTGGGCACCTTCCGGATCGTGACCGGGACCCCGCTGGTGTGGTACATCGCGGCCGGGTATCTGGTCGTGCTCGTGCAAACGCTCTTCGCACCGAAATCGATCATCCCACTGGCCTACGACTCCGGCGGGGTCACGACGTCGACAGTGACGGTTCCGCTGGTCACGGCCCTCGGGCTGGGGCTCAGCGCGACCATACCCGGCCGCAACCCGGCGTTGGACGGGTTCGGTCTGATCGCTTTTGCCAGCTTGTTTCCGATGATCACGGTCATGGGCTACGCCCAACTCGCCGGGTGGTGGGACCGCAGACGCATGAAATATCCCCAGGAGGGATGACATGAACTACAAGGTGATATTCGCCGCGCTCAAGCCCGACGTCACGGACCAGGTCGTCGATGCCGCCAAGACTTGCGGGATCTCGGGGGCGACCATCGTCCCCGGCCGGGGCACAGGGATGAAGGACGCCAAGACCTTCCTCGGTCTGACCCTGGAGATGCAGACGGACATCGTGATCTTTCTCGCCGAAGAAGAGCTGATCGAGCCCGTGATGCAGGCGATCCACCGGGCCGGCAGACTGGACGAGCACGGCACCGGGGTGGTCTTCGTCCTCGACGTGGAGCAGGTCGCGGGCATCAAGGAGGAAATCGTCCGGCGCGGATCGGGCTGATCCGAGACGCGCGTGGTGTGTCCCCGAGTTCCCGAGGCCGCTGCCCGGTCAGAGTCGAGCACGGACCTGTTCGAGTACGGCTTCGAACCCCGGTTCGCCGCGCAGCGAGTCGAGATCGTCGTCTTCGAAGATGCGCGCATTGGCCCAGCCGCAGTCGAGGGCTCGGTGGAGCGCTGAAAGAGCGGCGTCGGAGCTTCCCGCCAGCGCGAGGATGCAAGCCTGGTCGTAGAGGTTCCAACCCAGCGCAGGATGGCCTGGACCGAAGACCTGCTCCCTCACCTCGAGCCCGCGTCGGTACTGGCGCAGCGCCTGCTCGTAATCCTGTGACTGGTAGTAGTGAAAGCCCAACATCTCGAATGACCGAGCGACATCGACGTGGACGGAGCCCCGGGTGTTCTCGGCCAATCGAAGTGCCCTTTCGAGAAGGGCGAGCGAAGCTTCGGCGTCTCCCTGATTGTTGAGCACCCTGGCATAAACGCTCAGGACCCACACGAGATCGGGGTGTTCTTCGCCCAGAGTGGCCTCGCCGATGGCGAGCGCCCGCTCGATACGGGCCCTGGCAAGATCGTATTGTTGTTCTCGACGGTCGAGCATCGCGAGGTTCCGCAACGGCATCATCAGGTTCAGATGGTCGGGCCCGAGGGCCCGCGACTGGATCTCCAGCGCGCGTTCGAAAAGGGGCCGCGCCTCGTCGAACCGCTGCGTCTCCTGGAAGCACCGCCCGAGGTCGTACAGCAGCCAGCCGACGGCCGTGTGCTCGGGGCCGAGTTGAGCCTCACGGAGTTCCAAAGCGCGCTCGAGCAGTGGCAGGGCCTCCTCGTAGTTCGCCATGTCCATCAACGTGACCGCATACGGATAGGTCGTGTTGACGACCACGGGATCGTTCTCCATACCCGTTCTCCGGAGAATGGCGAGCGAGCGTTCAAAGGCTGCCAGAGCATTGGGAAAGTCCCCGATGCGCCACATCGCACCGCCGGAGAACCCGAGGCTCGACGCGACCGCCCAGTGATCGGGGCCGAGGGCCCGCTCGTACACATCCGTTGCGCGTTCGAAAAGTTCCAGGGCCGCGCGGTGTTCGCCTTCCCAGTACTCGAGCCAGCCGAGAGACACGCAGCTGTCCGCGATCGCGGCATCGGAGGGACCGAGGTGCCGTTCGCGAACGGAGAGGGCCTCCTCGAGCAGCGGCCTGGCGTCTTTGAAGCGCCCCAGATTCCGGTAGGCGTTGCCGGCGGTTTCCAACAACTGGGCCTGAACCACCGGTTGGTCGGAGAGTTCGCCCTGGATCCTCTCGACGCCGCGGTCCAGAAACGATGTCGTGGAAGTGATCTGACCGACCTGACCCGAGGGGTCGAGATCGGCAAAAACGCCGACCAGGAGCTCGGACACCGTACGCGCGGTCTCTGCCTCGTTTCGGGCCTGCACCAGACCCGCCGCCGTACCGACCACACCCGCGATCAGAACGGCCACGACCACTGTACCGGCAGCGACACCCGCCCGGTGACGGCGCACGAACTTCCGAACCCGGTAGACAGTACCCGGCGGGCTCGCCTCCACCGGCTCACTCGCGAGATACCGGCCGACATCCGCCGCCAACTCCGACGCCGAACCGTAGCGACGTGAGCGGTCCTTCTCCAAGGCCTTCATCACGATCCAATCGAGATCTCCGCGCAAGGTCCGCGCCAGCCCCTGGATGTCCGTGCGGCGCCGTTCCGCCGCTCCCTGCGATGCCACACCGAGGCTCGACACCCGGGTGCTCGGTTTCGGCGGCTCCTCCTCGCGGATCTTGCGCCGCATCTCGTCGAATCCAGCGGTTCGTAACTCCTTTGAATCAAACGGTTGCGAACCGGCCAGAAGCTCGTACAGCACGACACCGAGGGAATAGACGTCGGATCGGGTGTCAACGTCGAGCCCGCCGAGTTCGGCCTGCTCCGGGCTCATGTACTCGGGGGTGCCGATCCACTGACCGAGCTCGGTGAACAGGGTGCGTTCGGTAAGCCGCTGCGAGGTCGCCTTGGCAACCCCGAAATCGATGATCTTGGGGACCGGGCGTCCGTCTTCGAACGCCACCAGGATGTTCGTGGGTTTGATGTCTCGGTGGATGATCCCCTTCTGGTGGGCGTGCTGGACGCCGCCGCACACCTCGAGGAACAGCCGCAGTCTGTCCCGCGTGGACAGCTTCCCGGAATCGGCGTACTCGGTCAGGGGGACGCCCTTGACGTACTCCATGGCGAAATAGGGCCGCCCCTCGTCGGTGGAGCCGGCCTCGAGGGCGCGGGCGATGTTGGGGTGGTGCATCAGGGCCAGGGCCTGGCGCTCGCTTTCGAACCGCGCCAGCACCTCCTTGGTGTCCATCCCCCACCTGATGAGCTTGAACGCCACCCGCCGCCTGACCGGCCGCTCCTGCTCCGCCTCCCACACCTCGCCCATCCCGCCCTCGCCGATCTTCTGGAGAAGCCGGAAGTTGCCGATCCTCACGGGTGGGCGCTGCTCCGCCATGGCCGGTTCCGACCGATCGATCTCGAGCAGCCTGTCGACCTCGAAACGGAGCCCTTCGTCGTCCGAACAGGCCTCATCGAGGTACGGCTGTTGCTGATCGCGCGGCAGTTCGCACACCGCGAGGAAGATCTCCTTGGCCCTGCGGTGGCGGTCGACCGTCATGAGGCTTTCTCTTCCGAGAGCCTCAGGCGCAACCACGCCTGGGCGTGGCGCCAGTCGTTTTCGACCGTGCGTTTGGACACACCGAGGACTTCGGCGACCTGCTCCACGGTCAATCCTCCGAAGAATCGGAGGGTCACGACCCGCGCCTCCCGCTCATCGATTTCGGCAAGCTGTTCAAGGGCAGTGTTGAGGTCGAGGAGCTGCTCGGGATCCAGTACCTCGCCACCCAGGGGATCGAGGGCCTCGGAAAAGCTCACGTTCTGCCAGCCGGCGCCCCTTTTCAACGCACCGCGTTCACGCGCGTGATCGACCAGGAGACGCCGCATGACCTTGGCGCCGACCGCATAGAAGTGGGTCCTGCCCTTCCAATCGACGCGCGTCTGGTCGATCAGCTTGAGGTAGGCCTCGTGCACCAGTGCCGTGGGCTGCAGGGTGTGGCCCGGCGTCTCACGGCTCAAATACCCTCTCGCCAACCGCCGCAACTCATCGTAGACAACAGGAAACAGCTTCTCCGCGGTCGCTGGATCGACATCGCCCGCAACACTCAGACCACAGATGATCTCGGTTGCCAGCGTTTTGGGGTCGGATTTCAACCACGGCCTCCCGTACTCGGATGCAGTTTCCCGGAGTTCGTTGAACCATCATGCACCATCCGGGCATCCCCCACCGGTTTCTACGCCGAGATCGGCCTCACCGTTTCACAATTGCGGAGTTTCTCAACAGAATCCGCGGTACCGGACGGAGAAGAAAAAACGCCGGTTGAATTCACAGGATCCGATCGGCAAAGAAAACGGGAGGAAGAGATGAGAAGAGTTCTGATAGTGATGACAGTTGTCCTTGTGTGCGGGTTTGTTGCGATTCCGGCAGCCGCGTCCGACCCGGGGTGGACCATCCGGGTCTTTGCCGCCGGTTTCGACCCGGACCTCGATGTGATGGTGCCGTCGGAAAACCCCGACGAGATCCGGGTCACGGCCGACAGCGATCTCGGCTTCGGCGCCAGCCTCGAGTACCGGTTCAACGACCTTCTCGGGCTCGAGCTCGGATACATGCAGGCAAGCCCTGCAGTCGTTTTGACCGCCGAGGACGTCCCCGGCTTCGGCGACATTTCCCTGTCCGACGGGATGTCGACGGGCACCACCACCCTCGACCTCAACTTTCATCTGACGCCCGCGAGCGAGTACTTCGACTTCTCTCTCGGCGCCGGCCTGGCCTATATGGGATACGGGGATCTCCACTACACCGATCCGGAGGGAGACCCTCTGGACCTCTCGACGAGCAGCGACCTGGGCTATTCCGCCAAGGCCGGTCTCGGAATCTCGCTGGGCAAGAACAGCAACTGGGCGGCCTTCGGCGGGGTTCGCTACATCTGGACCGATCTCGAGGCCACCGAGGTTCAAGATCTCGAGGACGGTTCCGCCACCTTCGACTTCGACACCTTTTCGTTCACGGTCGGGATCGCATACAGCTTCTGAACGCTGTCGGGGCGGGGAAACCCGTCCCGACAGATGCAGGATTCAGGTCTCAGGATCCAAGATCACGCCCGCAAGTCCTGCATCCTGCATTCTGCATTCTGTGCGCGGTCACGCCGAGACGAAGGGATTCGAGGCGCGTTCGCGGGCGATGGTGGTGTCGGGGCCGTGGCCGCAGACGACGCGGGTGGAATCGGGCAGGGTGTAGAGCTGCTCGCGGATCGAGCGCTCGAGGACCGGGAACGACCCGCCCATGAGGTCGGTGCGGCCGATCGAGCCGGCGAACAGCACGTCGCCGACGATCACCAGCGGTTCACCGGCGCCGGAGACGACAAAGGCGACGCCTCCGGGCGAGTGGCCGGGGGTGTGGCGCACCTCGAGTTCGAGTCCGCCGACCGCGAGTTTCTGACCGTGCTCGAGCCACAGCGTCGGTTCCGGCGGCGCCTCGACCTCGAGCCCGAACATCCGGCCCTGCATGGGTGCGTTGTTGTAGAGGGCGATGTCGTCGCGGTGGAGGCCGATGGGCAGGGCGCCTCCGAGCAGCGGCGCCAGCTCGGCGGTGCCCCCGACGTGGTCGAGGTGGCCGTGGGTGTGGAGGATCATGGTCGGGCGGAGACCGCTCGCGCGCACCCGCTCCGCGATCCGCTCGCCCTCGTCGCCGGGGTCGATGACCACGACCTCGCCGGCATCGGCAGTCGCCCAGCAGCACGCAGTTCGCCTGGATCGGACCCACCGCGAAAACCTCCAGAAACAGCTGACGCAGTCATGAGCAGACCCGTGCAGAGGTTTTTGCGAGTTTTGAATTTTGAATTTTGAATTTTGAATTGTCCGCACACACCGCCGAGAGCCGGGTTGCGATAAATTCCGAATTCCGAAATTCCGAAATTCCGAAATTCATCCGAAACACCTTTCCCACCAGCAGCCCCATCATCCTCGCCAGTTTCGGTTTTGCGAGTTCGCCCTCCTCGAGAACCTCGGTGTGGGTCAGGGGGCGGTCGACGAGACCGGCGGCCGGGTTGGCGGCAAAGGACAGGACCAGCACCCTCATGCCCATGTGGCGGGCGGCGATGACCTCGGGCACCGTCGACATGCCCACGACCGTGCCGCCAAGGGTCTGCAACATCCGGATCTCCGCAGGGGTCTCGAAGGACGGCCCGAGAAGTGCGGCGTAGACCCCTTCGTGGACCGGGAAACCCGCCTCCCGGGCGGCTTCCCGGGCGACCCGGCGCAGCTCGGCGTCGTAGGTCGTGCTCATGTCGGGGAATTGTGGGCCGAAGACGCGCCCCCACTCCCCCACCAGGGGATTCGACCCCTGGAGGTTCAGGTGGTCGCTGATCACGACAATCGAACCGGGCTCGATCGCCGGATCGAGCGATCCGGTGGCGTTGGTGGCGATCATGACCTCGGCGCCGAGCAGGCCGGCCAGCCTCACCGGCGCCACGACCTCCTCCGGGCGATAGCCCTGGTAGAGGTGGAAGCGGCCGTTGAGCACCATCAGAGTCTCCTCGCCGCGCCGCCACAGGGTGACGGTCTGGCGGTGGCCCATCAGGGTGTGGAGGGCGAAGGGCAGGACGTCCGCGAGGTCGATTTCGTCTGCCGCCTGCCACCCCGGGACGGCCAATTCGAGACCCGAGCCCGCCACCAGCAGGCCGCGAACCCGCCCGGGCAGGTAAGTCCTCCGAAACTCCTCGGCGGCGGCTCTCAGTGATGCAGGGGTCAGCTTTTCCGCCATCGCCCGAAGCCTAACACAGAGCGTCGCCGGTCCCCGCAGCAGCCCGATGCTCACTACAGCATTGCCCGTGAGTGCCCCCTCCGAAGATGTTTGCGCCCGAAAAATCCAGCCAGGTCGTGGCCATGGGGTCGCAAAATCGTTTGTAGACGGCACGGTCGACGCGACCCGGACCCGTACTCGCTTCCCGGGAGTTGCCACCTTCAACACTGTTGGCCCGGGAGTTCCGGCCGACTTCGAGGGTGATGGGTCCAACAATATTGAAGATGGCACGCTCCGCCGCACATTCTTTCACCCAGCCTGAGAGCACTCGGACGTTTCCCGCCGGTAACACGCTGCGATGGCAAATTCGAAATCCGAAATCCGAAATCGTTGCTGGGGTCGTGACCTCGGTCGCTACCACGCCGCGCCCGGTTCTGCTACCGTAACGCCTTCGATGGCGCAGATCCGCCTGAACTCGCTGAAGGTCTCCGGCTTCAAGTCATTCCCGGACGAGGTGGAACTCACCTTTCCGGGGAAGGTGTCGGCAATCATCGGGCCCAACGGCTGCGGCAAGTCGAACGTCGTCGACGCCATCCTCTGGGTCCTCGGCGAGCAGAGCCCGACCCTGATGCGGCTCAAGCAGATGGGTGACGTGGTATTCAACGGCGCCGCTTCGCGGCCGGCCGCGGGGGTGGCCCAGGTGACCCTCGTGCTCGAGTCCGGGGACGGTCATTGGAAAGAAACCGACGGCCGGCTCGAGGTCCAGCGCAAGGTCTTCAGATCCGGCCCTTCCGAGTACCGGCTCAACGGCCGCACGGCCCGCCTCAAGGATGTCTTCAACGAGCTCGCGGACGTCGGGCTCGCGACCCGCTCGTACTCCATCATCGAGCAGGGGCGGGTCGGCCAGGTGCTGTCCGCGCGCCCCATCGACCGCCGCATCCTGCTCGAGGAGGCCGCGGGAATCACCCGCTACAAGGCCCGCAAGCACGAGGCCGAGCTCAAGCTCGAACACACCCGGCAGAACCTCCTCAGACTCGACGACGTCATCGGAGAGGTCAACCGCAGTCTGCGCCAGATCAAACGCCAGGCGAAACAGGCCGAGCGCCACCAGAAGCTGGAAACCGAGCTCAAAGACCATCTGCGGCGGCTCCACACCCTCGAGGCCCACACGCTCAACCACTTGCGATCCGACATCACGCGACGGCGTGGGCAGACCCAGAACGAGGTCGCGGCGGCGGCGGCGGCCCTCGGCGGCAGCGACGCCGATCTCGGGCGGGCGCGGGAAGAGCTCGAGGCCGGGCGCCGCGAGACCGACGCCGCACGCGACGAGGTGGGCAAGCTGCTCGCCTCCAGGGAACGCCTCGAGGCGTTTCTGGAACGCTCGGCCGATCTCCTGGACAACCTCCGCTTGACCCTCGACCGTACGCGGACCGAGAACTCGTCGGTGGCTTCGAGCCGCCGTGGTCTCGACGACAGCATCGCCGCCGCCGGACTCCGCCGGGAGGAACTCGAGGGCATCCTCGAGCAGGCTCGCTCGCAGGTCGCCGGTGCCGAGGAGGCGCACCGCGCCGCGGACAGCGTGCGCGCCGAAGCCGAAACCGCCAGCGGACAGTCCCGTCAGGACCTCCTCCGTTCGATCTCGACCCTGACCGACGGCCGCAATCGCCTCGGCGACCTCGAACGCGGCCGCGACCGGCTCGCCTTCGCGCTCGACCAGCTCGGCCACGAAAAACAACGTCTCAGCGAACGCCGCGCGACCCTCGAAATCAGTCTGCGCGAAGCCACCGACCGCAGCCGCACCGCCGCTCACTCCGCCGATGAACTGGCAACCCGCCGCCGCGAACTGGCCGACGAACGGACCCGGCTCCGCGAGGAGGCGACAGCGGCCAAACACGAGAGCGAGTCGCTGGGCCACACGCTGTGGGAACTCAAACACCGCCTCCAGGGGGTCGAGCGCGAGCTTGCCCGCCACGCTGCCACCGCCGAACAGCTCGCCCACCTGGTACCGAGCGACGCCGTGGCCGGCCAGCTCGGCGACTATCTCCACCCCGCCCCCGAGCTGGCGCCGATCCTCGATCGCGCCTGGCGCGAGTGGCTCGAACTGCCGGTGGTGCGCACCCGCGGCCTGTCGCCCGACGAACTCGAAGCGGTGTCCGATCTCGAGGGCAGGATCCGGCTGATCGCCGCCGGCGATCCGCCGCCACGCGCCGTTCACCCCGTACCCGCAGGCACCGAGAATCTCCTCGACGGCGCCGGCATCGCGCCGGAACATGTGGATTGGATCGCGCGGGCCCTCCCCGTGACCCTGCGCTGCAACGATCCGGAGCGGGCGCAGGAGATCGCCGACGCACACCCGGACGCGGTCGTTCTCTCCTCCGACGGCGTGCTTCGCCGCGGGCGGGTCCTGGAACCGACGACGGCCGGCGCTCGCCACCCCGGCGCCCTCGCGCTGCGCGGCCAGAAGGACGAACTGCAAGCCCAGATCGAGGACACCGCGGCGCGCACCGAAACATCTTCGGGGCGTCACCGCGATGTCGCCGAAAAGCTCGATCAACAGTCCGGCGAGCTCGCCACCCTCGACGCGGATCTGGTGCTTGCCGAACAGGTGCGGGCGCGCGCTGTAGCGGTCGAGGAATCGCTCGCCCAGGACCTCGGCCGGGTGGAGCGCGACCTCGAAGCCCTCGGCGAGGAGGAGGAGCGCAGCCGCAAACAGGCGACGGAGCTGGCGGACCGCCACACCCGGCTGGTTGAAGAGGTGGGCGCGTTCGAGACCAGGGGTCACGATCTCGAGCAGGCAGTGGAGGATGCCGCGGTGCGGCTCGCCCAGCGCCGCGAGGAGGCCTCCGAGGCCCTGCGCGAGCTCGATCGACGGCGCTCCGAGCAACGGCTGGCGGAAGAGCGTCTGGAGGCGGCCCGCGCCGAGGTCGCGCGACTTGAAGGCGAAGCGCGCGTGCTCGAGGAGCGCATCGGAGCGCTGGATGGAGAGGCGCAGCGGATGGTCGCCGAGCTCGCGACCACCGAAGACGAGGTCGTCCGTTCGCGAACCCGGCTCGCCGAGGAGCAGGGGCTGCTGGCGGCGGCCAAGGAGCGCGAGCGTCGGTTGGCCGAGAAGACCGAGATCACGACGGCCCGGGTCTCCCTGCTCGAAAAGGAGGTCCGCGAGCGCCGCGAGGCCCACGAGGCCCAGCGCGACCTGCTGCACGCGATCGAGGTCGAACAGACCCGCGCCCAGGCGGATTGGGAGCGTCTGCGTGAACACGCCGCCGAGGAACTCGGTCTCGCCGTTGAAGAGCTCCTGCAGACCGAGCCCGACCCCGAGGACCGGCCCGACGCCCTCCGCGAGGCGGTGGAAGGTCTGCGCGCCAAGATCGAGCGTCTCGGACCGGTCAACCTCCTCGCCCTCCGGGAGCTCGACGAACTCGAGGAGCGATCGACCTTTCTCACCGCGCAACGCAAGGACCTGGTCGAGGCCCTGCGCGCCCTGGACACCACCATCCGCGAGATCGACGCCACCTGCACCGAGCGCTTCGTGGACACCTTCCAACAGGTCAACGCTGTTTTCACCGAGACCTTCTCGAACCTCTTCGGCGGCGGCACAGCCCGCCTCGATCTGGTGGACGAGGACGACCCCCTGGAGTCGGGCATCGACATCACGGCCCAACCACCCGGCAAGAAGAACCAGTCGGTTCAGCTGCTGTCGGGCGGCGAAAAGGCCCTGACCGCGTTGTCGCTGCTGCTGGCGCTGTTCCGGATCAAGCCCTCCCCCTTCTGCATCCTCGACGAGGTCGACGCCCCCCTCGACGACGCCAACGTCGAGCGTCTGGCCTCACTGGTGCAGGCGATGACCGAACACACGCAGTTCGTGATGGTCACCCACAACCGCCGCACCATGGCCCGCGCCGACCTTCTCTACGGCGTCACCATGGAAGAGCCCGGAGTCTCGAAGGTGGTGTCGGTGAGGATGGAAGACTGACGTCTGCGGCGGAGCGTGCCATCTTCAATATTGTGAGCTCCGTCGGCACAGCGACCGGGCCAACTTGGCACTCCGGGAAGCGCGTTCGCATACGGCGCGTGCGGCGGAGGTGCCATTTCAATATTGTTGGACACACGAACCTACCGTCGGCACAGCGACGCGGGCCAACAATGTTGAAGGTGGCAACTCCCGGGAAGCGAGTGCTGAAAGTCAATCTGCCACGGAGGCTCCTGGACTGAGGCGAGAGTCGACGCACCCGGATCGCATTGTGGTGCGGCCGTCCCGGCCGCACTGTGCAGGCGGGACGCCTGCACCACAAAAGACCCGCACGGCGGAGGGGCGCTTCACAAACGGATGAAGGTGATCGCAGCTTTGTGGGGCAGCCGTCCCGGCTGCCATTGGGCCGCACCGCTTGACAACGGGAATCTCCGTCGGCTAGCCTGCGTTGGTGCTGAATATGAGCGCTGGCCGCCACCACCATCACGTTCACATCCCCGTTGGGGCCAGGTGATGGTGTAGACCGAATAAAGATCGACACCACAACGCCGGCCCCGCCGGCGTTTTTCTTTTCGAAAACGTCGGCGCGGACGGCACGGAGGACAGATGACCCGAACAGCCGACGAACCGACCCTGCGACTGGCCATCCCGAAGGGCCGCATGTACGACGGTGTGACCCGACTCCTGGGGGATGCCGGCATCCACCTCACCCAGACGGTGCGCAGCTACCGGCCCCACATCAGCCTTTCGGGGTGCGAGGTCAAGGTCCTCAAACCGCAGACAATCGTCGAGATGCTGCACGCGGGTTCTCGGGACATCGGCTTTGCCGGCGCGGACTGGGTGGCCGAACTCGACGGCTCGCTGGTCGAGCTGGCGGACACCGGTCTCGACCCGGTGCGAGTCGTGGCCGCGGCGCCGGTCGACCTGGCGCCCGACGGGGAGCTGCCCTCGGGCCCGCTGGTGGTGGCGTCAGAGTACGAGAACCTGACCCGACGCTGGATCGCCGAGCGCTGCCCCGAGGCCACCTTCGTGCGCTCCTACGGCGCCACCGAGGTCTTTCCGCCCGAGGACGCCGACCTCATCGTCGACAACACCGCCACCGGCTCCACCCTCGAGGCCAACAATTTGCGCATCATCGACGAGCTCATGTCTTCGTCGACCCGTCTCTACGCCAACCCGCGCGCTCTCGACCACCCCGACCGCCGTGCCATCATCGACGACATCGTGCTGCTGGTGCGATCGGTGCTCGAGGCGCGGCTGCGGGTGATGGTCGAGGTCAACGTCGCCCCGGAACGCCTCGAGGCCCTGCTCGCAGTTCTCCCGTGCATGAGACAGCCGACGGTCTCTCAGCTCGCAGGCGGTGAGGGTTTTGCGGTCAAGGCGGCGGTCCCGCGCAAGGACGTCCCGGCGGTGATTCCGCGGCTCAAGGCGGCTGGCGGTGAGGACATCGTGGTGACCCGACTCGCGCAGATCATCCCCTGAGTGACGGAGGCACGATGAACGACCGACCTCTCCTCGTCCAGCCGGCGCCGGTCCTCGCCGAGCTCACGACCTACACCACCGGCCGTCCCGGCGGCGGCATCGACCTGGTGCTCGATTTCAACGAACGGCTGGCGCCGCCGGACGCCCTCGCGAACACGGCGGGCCTCGACGAGTGGCACATCAACCGCTACCCCGAACTGGGCGCACTGGAGCCCCTCATCGCCGACCGTCTCGGTGTTCCGGCAGCCTCGGTCCTGGTCACCGGCGGCGCCGACGACGCCCTCGAACGCACGGTGCGCTCGGTCTGCGTCCCCGGCCGCACGGCGATCATGACGACGCCCAGCTACGGGATGATCCGCCGCTATATCCGCATCGCGGGTGCCGATTTGGTCGAGATCCCGTGGTGGCGCGACGATTTTCCGGTCGAGACCGTTCTCGATCGGGCGAACGACACGACCTCGCTGGTCTGTGTCGTCAGCCCCAACAACCCCACCGGCGCGGTCGCCTCGCGCGAAGCCTTCCGCCGTCTCGTCGAAACCCTGCCCCGCACCCTCGTCCTCCTCGACCAGGCCTACGTGGATTTCTGCGATCCCGAGTACGACCTCACGTCGGTGGCTCTCGAGTACCCCAACGCCATTGTTGTCCGCACCCTCTCCAAGGCGTGGGGCGCGGCCGGTCTCCGGGTCGGCTACGCCTTCGGTGACCCCCGGGTGGTGGACTGGCTGCGCCGGATCGGCCTGCCCTTTCCGGTGTCGACGCCATCGCAGGCTCTGGCAGCCGCCATGCTCGCCGACAAGGACAGTCCCGGGGGGGAACGGATCGCCGCGATCCGCCGGCAACGAGACGACCTCACCCGACTCCTGAACGATCTCGGCGCCGAGGTCCTGCCGTCGCAGGGCAGCTTCGTCTTCGCACGTTGTGCCGACGCGCCAAGGGTCTGGACCGCGCTCCACGCCCTCGGCATCGCCATCCGCGCCTTCCACGGGCGGCCCGACGTCGAAGGCTGGCTGCGCATCACCCTGCCCGGGGACGAGGTCAACTTCTCCCGCCTCACCCACGCATTGCGCACGGTGCTCGCTCCGGAGGCTCTGATCTTCGACATGGACGGGGTCCTGGCAGACGTCTCGGGCTCCTACCGCGAGGCCACCCTGCAGACCGCCGCCGCCTTCGGCGTCGAGATCACGATTCAGGACATCGAGGCGGCGACGGCCGAGGGCAACGCCAACGACTGTTGGGTGCTCACCCGCCGTTTGATGGCTGAACGGGGCGTGGATCGTTCACTTGCCGAGGTGAAGACGCAGTTCGAGGAGATCTACCAGGGCACCGAGGCCGAACCCGGTCTCCGGCGCACCGAACGCCTGCTCCTGGACCGCGACGAACTGCTCGCCCTCGGCGAGCGCTTCCCGCTGGCGGTGGTGACCGGCCGGCCGCGCGCCGATGCCGATCGTTTTCTCACCGAGCGCGGTATCGCCGGCTGTTTCCAGACCGTGGTCACCATGGAGGACGCACCGATCAAGCCGAATCCGGCGCCGGTGCGCCTCGCCCTCGAACGTCTCGGGGTCGCCACTGCGTGGATGGTGGGCGACACCCCCGACGACCTGCGCGCCGCCCGCGGCGCCAACGTGCTCCCGATCGGCGTCGTCGCACCCGGCGATGAACCCGCGACAACCACCTCGTCGCTGCTTCGGGCCGGGGCCGCCGCCGTGCTCGAAGACACCCGAAAGATCCTGGAGGTCCTGCCGTGACCACGACACCCCGCGCCGCCACCGTCGAACGCTCCACCCGCGAAACCCGTATCAGCTGTCGCCTCAGCCTGGACGGAACCGGTGAGGTCGCGATCGCCACCGGCATCGGATTCCTCGACCACATGCTGACCGCTCTCGCCTTCCACGCCGGTTGGGACCTGAAGCTCCGGTGCTCCGGCGACCTCGAGGTCGACGACCACCACACCGCGGAAGACTGCGCCCTCGTGCTCGGCGAGGCTCTCGACACGGCCCTCGGCGACCGCGCGGGCATCGTTCGCTTCGGCAGCGCGTACGCGCCTCTCGATGAGGCCCTGGCGAGGACCGTGGTCGATCTCTCGGGCCGCCCCTGGCCGCAGGTGGACCTCGGTCTGAAGCGCGAGATGCTGGGCGCCCTTGCGGCCGAAAACGTGAGCCACGTCCTGCAATCGCTCGCGATCGCGGCGCGCTGCGCCCTCCACGTCGACGTCCTCCGCGGCGACAACGACCACCACCGCGCCGAGGCCGCGTTCAAAGCGACCGCCCTCGCCCTCCGCCAGGCCACGGCGCCTGCGGCCGGTGGAGTCCGCAGCACCAAGGGCACGCTGGGTGGTGCATCGTGACCGAGGTGGTGGTGATCCGCACCGGCACCGCCAACCTGGCGTCGGTGGGCGCCGCTCTGGAACGCGCCGGTCGCGCGGTGAGGTTCTCCGAAGACCCCGCCGACGCCGACGGCGCGGACCTCGTCGTGCTGCCGGGGGTCGGGGCGTTCGGGCCGGTTGCCGACCGTCTGGATGAACTACAGCTGCGCGAGCCTCTGACCCGGCGGCTCGCAGCCGGCCGGCCCACCCTCGCGATCTGCCTCGGTCTGCAACTGCTGGCAGCCACCAGCGAAGAGAACCCCGATGCCCGGGGCCTCGGCCTGGTGCCCGCCACCGCTACAGCCTTTCGCGAAGGGTTGCGGGTGCCCCACCTCGGGTGGAACCGCGTGACTGCCGGTGACGGCTGTTCGCTGCTCGCCGACGGCGACGCCTACTTCGCCAACTCCTACAAGCTCGACGAGGTGCCGGCCGGGTGGGACGGCGCGACCACCGATCACGGCGGAGCATTCGTGGCCGCCCTGGAGCGCGGAAAGGTGCTGGCGTGCCAGTTCCACCCCGAGCTCTCCGGTGCCTGGGGCCAGGCGCTGATCGAGCGTTGGCTTGCAGCCGCGGCGGGGGTGGTGTGATGTTGCTCCCGCGCGTCATTCCGTGTCTCGATGTCAAGGGCGGCCGGGTCGTCAAGGGCATTCGTTTCCAGGGACTTCGGGACGCCGGAGATCCCGTGGAACGGGCCGAGGCCTACGCCCGCCAGGGCGCCGATGAACTTGTACTGCTCGATGTCTCCGCCACCCCGGAGGACCGCGGCAACGCGCTCGAGGTGGTGCGGGCGGTGCGCCGGGTGCTGCCGCTGCCGCTCACCGTCGGCGGCGGCGTGCGGGAAGCCCGCGACGCCGAGATCCTGCTCGAGGCCGGCGCCGACAAGGTCGCGGTCAACACCGCCGCGGTGACCCGGCCCCAACTGCTCGACGACATGGCGCGGACCTTCGGCCGCCAGTGCACCATCCTCGCCCTCGACGCGGCCCGAACCTCGGACGGGTGGGAAACGGTCATTCGTTCGGGCCGCGAACGCACCGGACTCGACGCTGCGGAGTGGGCCAGACAGGCCGTCGATCGGGGAGCCGGAGAGATCCTGCTCACTTCGTGGGACCGCGACGGTACCGGCGACGGGTACGACCTCGAGTTGATCGCCGCCGTCCGTGCCGTGGTGCCGGTGCCGATCATCGCCTCCGGCGGCGCCTCCGGCCCCGCCCACATGGTCGAGGCCCTGGCCGCCGGCGCGGACGCGGTGCTCGCCGCCTCGATCCTGCACGACGGTCACACCACGGTCGGCGATCTCAAAAATCAACTCGCAGCTCGCGGGGTGGAGGTGCGGCGATGATCGTTCCGTCGATCGATCTCATGGACGGCCACGCGGTGCAGCTGGTGGGCGGCCGCGAGAAGGTGCTCGACGCCGGCGACCCCCTGGCGGTGGCCGAGAAATTCGCCGTGGTCGGCGAGCTCGCGGTGATTGATCTGGACGCGGCCCTCGGCCGCGGCTCCAACCGCGACACCATGCTCGAGCTGGTTCGCCGCTTCCCGTGCCGGGTCGGCGGCGGGATCCGCACGGTGGAGCAGGCTCTGGAGTGGCTCGACGCCGGGGCCCGCAAGGTCATTCTCGGCACCGCGGCCACGCCGGAGGTTCTCACTCAGCTGCCGCGCGACCGGGTGATCGCGGCCCTTGACGGGGTCGACGGCGAGGTGGTGGTGCGGGGCTGGACCGAACGCACCGGCGCCTCGGTGCTCGACCGGTTGGCCGAGCTGAACCAGCTGGTCGGCGGTTTTCTGGTCACCTTTGTCGAGCGCGAAGGCCGCCTCGGTGGGATCGATCTCGAGGCTGCGAGACGGGTCGTCGATGCCGCAGCCGGCACCCGGGTCACCATCGCGGGCGGCGTCACCACCACCGACGAGGTGGCCGCCCTCGACCGGCTGGGCGCCGACGCCCAGATCGGCATGGCGATCTACACCGGCCGCCTCGATCTCGCCGATGCCTTTGCCGCACCTCTGATTTCGGACCGCCCCGACGGTCTGTGGCCGACCGTGGTGTGCGACGAGCACGGGACGGCCCTCGGCCTCGTCTACTCCTCGGCCGACAGCCTGCGGACGGCCGTCGCCGAACGGCGCGGCGTCTACTGGTCGCGCTCGCGCTCCGAGCTGTGGCGCAAGGGCGAGACCTCGGGCGCGGTCCAGGAGCTGGTGCGGGTGGAGGCCGACTGCGACCGCGACGCCCTCCGATTCACCGTGCGTCAACGGGGCGGTTTCTGTCATCTCGAGACCCGCAGCTGCTGGGGCCCCGGCGCCGGCCTGGCGGACCTCGAGCGGAGGTTGGTCGAACTCGTGGCCCACGAAGAGCAGGGCTCCTACACCTCCCGGCTGGCGGGCGACCCCGGGCTGCTCGCAGCCAAGCTGGTCGAAGAGGCCCGGGAGCTCGCCGAGGCCGGCAGCGACGACGAGGTGGTGTGGGAGGCAGCCGACGTCCTGTACTTCACCCTGGTCAAACTGGCAGCCAATGGAACGCGTCTCGAGGAGGTGGCGCGGGAGCTCGACCGCCGCGCCCTCCTGGTTCGGCGGCGAGACGGTTCACGGACCTTTGCAGCCGGCGAGGCCGGGCCATGATGCTGCGCCGGCTCGATCCGAACCAGGTCCGGGAACTCCGGCGCGAGGCGGTCGATGCAGCGACCCTCCGCGACGCCGCGGTGATCGTCGACGAGGTGCGCCGCGGCGGCGAGGACGCGCTGCGGCGGTATGCCGAGAAGTTCAGCGAACGAATAGCCGAACAACCCCTGGCGCTCGATCGCGACCAGCTTGATGCCGCGTTGCGGACCCTGCCGGGCGACCAGCGGGGACTCCTCGAACGGACCGCAGCCCGCATCGAGGACTTCGCCCTCTCCCAGAGGGCGGCGTTGAAGGACCTCGAGGTTCCCGTGCTTGGCGGCGAGGCGGGACACACCGTCACACCCGTCGACCGTGCCGGCTGCTACGCCCCCGGCGGCCGCTACCCTCTCCCGTCGTCGGTGCTGATGACCGCTGTCACCGCCCGCGCTGCCGGGGTGAGCGAGGTCTGGGTCGCGTCACCGACGGCCAGCGCCGATCACCCTCGCCGCCGCCGCGGTGGCCGGGGCCGATGGGCTGTTGGCCGTCGGCGGCGCGCACGCGATCGCGGCTCTCGCCTACGGCATCGGCGGCCCTCCAACCTGTGATGTCGTGGTGGGGCCCGGCAATCGTTGGGTCACGGCGGCGAAGAAGGTGGTGGCGGGCGACGTCGGTATCGACATGCTGGCGGGCCCTTCCGAACTCGTGATTCTCGCCGACACGACAGCCGACCCGGGTGTGGTGGCGGCGGATCTCCTGGCCCAGGCCGAACACGACCCCGAGGCCCTTCCGGTGTTGGTGACCACGGATCCGGCGCTGGCCGACGCCGTCGACACCGAGCTCGCTCGCCAACTCGCCGAGCTGCCGACCCGCGACATCGCCGGCGCCGCCCTCGGCAACGGGTTCGCCGTCATCGCAGACTCCCTCGCCGAAGCCCTGGCCGTCTGCGACCGCATCGCCCCCGAACACCTCCAGATCCTGACTCACGACGCCGAAGAGGTGGCCCGGCGCGCCAAGCACTACGGCGGCCTCTTCATCGGCGCCGGCAGCGCCGAGGTCTTCGGCGACTACGGCATCGGCCCCAACCACACCCTGCCGACCGGCGGCGTCGCCCGCTTCAAGGGGGGACTCAGCGTTTTCGACTTTCTCCGCATCCGCACCTGGTTGCGAATGAAAGACGGCCCCGACGCGGCGGCGGCCGCCCAAGATGCCGCCGCGCTCGCCCGTCTCGAGGGCCTCGAGGCGCACGCCCGCGCAGCCGAGTGCCGGCGCGGCGGGGAAGCTCCGGAGCGCCCTCGCTGAGAGCGGCTGTCCACCGGGCGAAAGGAATCGATCGTGGGTCTTGATTTCGCATCCCGTCAGACATAACTTTGTCTATGTGAACTACAGAATCTCAATATCAATCTTAATTCCTTTTCTCATGACCATCTCGACCTCCGGCGCAGGCGCGACAGATCTCGTGGGCGACGGCGGATTCGATGCCGGCGTGGCCGGGTGGCGCCTGGTGGGCCGCGGCTCGCTGTCGTGGTCCGCCGGTGAGGGGTCGATTGCACCCGGCTCCCTCCACCTGGAAGGCGGTCTTGCCGGGGGCCGGACGCAGGCGATCGCCGGCTCCTGCCTGTCCTCCCTGCCGCCGCTTCAGGACCTCAGCTTCTCGGTCAGGGTCAAGCCCGTGAACGGCACGCCCTCCTTCTGTCGGATCGTGCTCTTCGAGAGCGAGCGTTCGGACTGCCGGTGGATCGGGCTCGGGGCCGAAAGGCGGCGCACGTCGTTCTACGTCGGATGGACCCAGTTGCCTCAGAGGCAGCTCCTGACCGGCGCCGCCACACGGTCGGTCGAGGTGCGCCTCCACTGCGCGACAGCCGAGGGTGCGACCGGGCCGCTGGAAGTGCTGTTCGATGATGTTTCGGTTGCCACGGCCTCGGGCCTGATCTTCGCCGACGATTTCGAGTCCCACGACACCTCGCGTTGGTCGAACACGGTCCCGTAGCGGAACCGTCCAACGCGCCACTGAAAAGGAGGCCCCCGATGTTCAGCCAATTCCCGGCACGGCGGACAATTCTCACTCTCCTGTCCGTCGCCCTGCTCGTCGTCTCGATGGCGGTGACGACCGCCACCGCTGCCGACGTCACCGAGCGGCGCACGGCAGACACCCTGAGCTGGGCGACCGAACTCCAGTGGGACCACGCGGTGCTGACCGTCTCCGGACCGGCAGGCGTTCGCAGCTGGCTCATCTCTCCCGAGTCGGGGCTCTCCTTCGGCATCGACCGTCTGGCGGCCTGGGCCCGGGCGGCTCAAGCCACGTTGGACGGGGACTATGTCTACGAGCTCTCCTTGGTTCCCCCGATCAGCGACGAGGAGGCCGTCGAACGAGCCCGGCTGCGCGCCCTCGAGTACGATTCAGGATCGGAGGGACGGAGTGTCAGCGCCTTGCCGAAGACCAGCGGCACCTTCCGGATCGCGGACGGCGTCATCGTGGGTGCCGGCTCGACCACCCCGGAACGGGGTGCCACCACCAAGGACGTGCTTCATTACGACGACGTCATTGTCACTGGGAGCCTCTGTATCGGCTTCGACTGCATCAATGGAGAGTCTTTCGGCTACTGCACCGAAAAGCTGAAGGAGAATAACCTCCAGCTGTGCTTCGAAGACACCAGCATTGGCACTTTCCCGACGAGAGACTGGAAAATACAGATCAACGACTCAACCTCAGGCGGCTCGGATTACTTCACGATCTGGGACGTGGACGGCGGCCGCAGGCCGTTCACCATCGAAGGCGGTGCGCCGGCGAACTCGCTGTACGTCGAGGACTACGGCCGGGTCGGTCTCGGAACGTCAATCCCTTACGTAGAGCTGCACATCGCCGACGGCGACAGCCCCACGGTGCGTCTCGATCAGGATGGCAGCAGCGGATGGGTCGCGCAGTCCTGGGACATCGTCGGCAATGAGACCAATTTCTTCATTCGTGATGTCACAAACGGGTCCAGGCTGTCGTTCCGCATCCAGCCGGGCACCCCGAGCAACACCCTCAGTCTGAGGAGCGACGGCAAGATCGGCGTCGGC
This sequence comes from Candidatus Sulfomarinibacteraceae bacterium, assembly GCA_963715955.1. Lineage (GTDB taxonomy): Bacteria > Acidobacteriota > Thermoanaerobaculia > Thermoanaerobaculales > Sulfomarinibacteraceae > Sulfomarinibacter. The sequence continues at coordinate 50,862 of CAVQSQ010000019.1, read as the reverse complement.
ACCTGGAGCCCGGCCGCCAAACTCGAGGTCGAGGCCACCGGCGAGCCCGCCAACCTGCTCCTCGACCGCACCGACGGCGGCCAGTGGTACCTCACCTCGATGGCGGACGGCACGTTCACCATCGGCACCTCCGCGGTCGAAGGCGAGGAGCTCGTGATTCTGGACTCTATGGGCAATCTGACCACCAGCGGCACCGTCAACGGCATTTCGGATCGCGCTGCGAAGTCCGACTTCCGTCCGGTCGATGCGACCGCGATCCTCGATGCGATCGTCGAGCTGGCCATCGCCGAGTGGCGCCTGGTCAAGGATCCGGAGGGCGTGCGGCACATCGGCCCGACCGCCCAGGACTTCAGGGCCAGCTTCGGTCTCGGGACCGACGACCGCCACATCGCTCTTTCGGACATGAGCGGCGTGGCCCTGGCCGCCATCCAGGCGCTTGCCACACGGCTCGAGGCGCGGGACGCGGAGATCGAACAGCTGAGCCGGAGGTTGGCCGAGCTCGAGGCGAGGCTCGCCGCCTCGAACTGACGTCCCCGGCCTCCCGCGTTCGATCGCGAGCTTCAACCCCACTGCAATCGTCGACCTCGAGGCCGGCCTGCGCCACTTCGTCTACGCGGTCGGGTCCCCTGCCGACGGCTCGTTCCAAATGCTGGTGTTCGCGGACCCGCTCGACTGAGCGGTCCACCGACCGGATCGTGCGAGGGCTCCGGCAGAACCCGGGCCCATTTGTATCGCGGATCGTCTACATTCATCCCATGAGCACAGACCCTACCGGTAGGGAGTGGCGCCTCCTCGTCGACCGCGACCTCGCCGGGGCCGCCAACATGGCGCGCGACGTGGCGATGCTGGAGGCGGTGTCGACCGGCGAAGCCCCTCCGACGCTGCGCCTCTACGGCTGGGACCCGCCCTGTCTCACCCTCGGCCGCCACCAGGCGATCGAGGCGGCCGATCTCGCTTTCTGCGCCCGCGAAGGCATCGACGTCGTGCGCCGGCCGACCGGCGGCAGAGCCCTTCTCCACCACCTCGAGCTCACCTATGCCGTGGTCGCGCCGCTCGGCGCCGGGCCACTGCCGCGCCCCCTGCAGGACGCCTACCGGGTGATCTGCGGCGCCCTCGTGCGGGCCATGCGGTCGCTCGGCGTCGAGGCCGAACTCACCGGCGGCGAGGTCAACCTCGAGCTGCCCGGTCCGCGGACCACAGTCCCCTGTTTCGAAGCGCCGGCCGGCGGCGAGGTCGTGGTCCGCGGCCGCAAACTCGTCGGCTCCGCCATGCGCGCCCACAAAGGGACGATCCTCCAGCACGGCGCCATCGTCCTCGACTGGGACGGCCGCCTCCAGGCGGGGTCGATGGGACTCGCCGACGACAGCGGTCTGCGGCCCCACATCACGACCCTGCGCCACGAACTCGGCCGGTTGCCCGGTCGAGACGACGTGGCGGAAGCGGTTGTCGCCGCCGCGAGCCAGACGCTCGGAGTCGTCTTCGAACCCGGCGCTCTTAAGGCCGGCGAAGAGGCTCGGGAGCGAACCTTGACGCCGTCATTCCTCGTCGACAGCTGAGGCGCCGGCGTTCTCGCGGATCCGCGGCTTGATCAGCGGCAGCAGGGCGAGGGCGGGCAGGGCGAGCGCGGTGGTGAGGGCGAAGAAGACGGCGTATCCGAGCTCTTCGACGCCGATTCCGGTGAAGGCGCCGGCCACATCGCGGGTGAGGGCGAACATCGCCGACAGGATGGCGTACTGGGTGGCGGCATGCTCCTTGTCGCAGAGGTTCATCAGAAAGGACAGGAAGGCCGCGGTCCCGAGACCCTGGGTGAAGCTCTCGATCACCGAGGCGGCGTAGATGCTCTCGCGCGGCAGAGAGACGGCCGCCACCAGCACATAGCCGAGATTCGAGACCAACTGGGCGAGTCCGAGCCACAGGAGCGACCGGAAGATCCCGATGCGGTCGACGATCCAGCCCCCGGCCAGCGCCCCGAGGATCGTCAGGGCCGTACCGAGGGTCACCGAAATGGCGCCGATCTCGGTCAAGGAGTAGCCGCGGTCCACCCAGAAGGGCTTGACCATGCGGCCGAGGGTCGAGTCGCCGACCTTGAAGAGCAGCACGAAGAGCAGCACCGGCACCATCTGCCAGCGGAAGATCCAGGTCAGGACCGGTTTGATCGCCTGGCGACGGACCGAACTGTCGAGCGGAACGCGTGGGCTCATCCAGGCGAACGCAGCCAGGGAGAAGAAGATCACCGCCAGGGCGACCCACAGCGTCCTCCACCCGGTGAAATCGGCCAGGATGAGGAAGCCGCCGCCGCCCGCCAACATGGCGACCCGCGCGGCTGCGACCCGGGCGCCGTTGATGCTGCCCGTCGTCTTCGGGCGTCGCCACGTCCACCGCGTAGGCATCGATGGCGATGTCCTGGGTCGCCGAGGCGGTGGTGAAGAGCAGCAACAGACCCCACATCAGGTACGAAGGACTGGACGCATCCTGGGGCACGAGGGCCAGGGTGGTGGCGCCGAGCACGAAGAGGCTGGCGGTGATCCAGTGCTGGCGGCAGCCCCACCGGTCCACCAGCGGCGCCCACACCAGTTTCCAGGTCCACGGCAGGGAGAGCAGGCTCATCAGCCCGATCTCGCGCAGCGACACGCCGTGGACGCGGAAGAACACCGGCCACACGTCGTAGGCGATGCCGAACGGCAGGCCCTCGGCAAAGTAGAGGACGGCGATCCAGAAGAGGACCTTGCGTTTCGTCACCGCGTCATCTTACAGACACCACGACGAAGCAACCCAATTTTGAATTCTGAATTTTGAATTTTGAATTCTCCCCGACCTAACCCCTGTATCAAGAGAGGTTGGGCGGGAATTAAAAATTCATAATTAAAAATTCAAAATTCATCCCGGTCGAGGGCCTAGCCCTCGACCGGGATGGTGGCGATATCGCTGCGGCGCAGGAAGATCGCCATGAAGATGCCGATGACGATGGTGATCGTTCCGATCCACACCAGCGAGATCAGGGGCTTGGTCGAGACGTCCAGCACCAGGCTTGCCGAGGTCGGCGCCTCGGGGGCCAGCAGCGGATCGAAGACCTGAAGCTGCACCGTCCCGCCCTCGGCGTCGATGCGACCGGGAGTCAGAGTGATGCCGCCCGAACCCGGGACCGCGGCCGAGGTCACCTGCGGTTCGCCGCCCATGCCGCCGCGGTAGGTCGGGACCACCTCGTAGCTCTGGCCGCCGTGCTCCACCGTGAACACGACCCCGAAGTTGATCTTGCCCGCCTCCGGGTCGAAGTCCGACAGATCGAAATCGTCGAAGGTGATCGCGAGTTCCTTGTAGGCCATGGTCTCGCCCTTGGCGAGCATCGCGGTACGGCCGATACCGCCGCCGAGACCGAGCAGCTCGACCCGCACCACACCCTGGTCGACGCTCATTCCGGTGGCGCGGATCTTGCCGCCGGCCACGCCCGGGATCTCCACTGCCACCGGCTGCACGCCGTCGTCGGTGGACACCATCGAGGGCTCCAGACTCACCGGCTCTTCGCCCGGTCGTTGGATCTCGACCACGACGCCGACGGTGAGGGCGCCGGGCACCGCGTTCTGCTTGGTGAGGTCGAAGCCCTTGAACGTCAGGGTCCAGTCGCGGAAGGCAACGGGCTCATCCTTGGTCAGCATCATGCGGCTCGAAACCGGCGCGTCCTTGCCCGGCGCGAACTCGACCGGGGCGAGATAGAGGTCCTTGGTGAGGAAGGACTTGATGTCGGGGTTGGCGATCATCTGGTTGGTCTTCTGGTTGACCCACATCTTCGGTTTGAGCACGAAGTTCTGACCGCGCGGCGAGGTCACTTCCACCACCATGGCGTCGCGTGCCTGGGGTGTCGGTTTCTCGACCCCGAGGAAGGTCAAGGTGTAGCCCAGAACCTCTTTGGGTTGGCCCTCTGCGAGCCGGACCTTCTGTTCGCGATCCAGCCACCCGGTGGTGAGAAAGGCCAGCATCATGAGACCGAGGCCGATATGGGCGACCGGTCCGCCGGCCATCCGCCAGCGGCCGCTTTTCCCGTAATCGACGGTCGCCCACACGTTGGTGACCACGCAAAAGACCGCGGCCGCCACGTAGATGATCGCCGGAACACCGCGCAGACCCACGACCAGGGCAACCGCCATCACGGCCGCCGTGATCGCCAGGGTCAGACCCAGAATCCGGGCCCAGCCCTGGCGCGCGCGGCTCCAGCCGAGGAACGGCGTCCCGCCGAGAAACAGCGAGAACACCACTGCGAGCCAAAAACCCATGCGGTTGTAGAAATCCGGGCCGACCTGCGCCGGTGCGCCCCAGATGCGCGAGATCAACGGCGCCGAGGTGCCGAACAGCACCACCACTCCGATGAGAATCGTGAGCAGGATGCCGACGACGAAGAAAATCGTTCTCGACATGAAGGGCTCGTCGCCCACCTCGGCCGGAATTTCCGACCAGCGGTAGGCCAGGAGGCCGATCCCCATGACCAGGAAGAACCCCATGTTGAAGACCAGCACCCCGGTGATGCCGAGATCGACAAAGGAGTGAACCGAGAAATCGGCAAGGACCCCCGACCGGGTCAGGAAGGTGGCATAGACCACCAACAGAAAGGCGAAAATCGCCAAAACCAGATTGAGCCGCCGGAAGCGGCCGCGGCCGCGTTGCAGCAGCATCCCGTGGGTCAGAGCGAGGGTCGCCAACCACGGCACCAGCGAGGCGTTCTCGACCGGGTCCCAGCCCCAGTATCCGCCCCACCCGAGGGTCTCGTAGGCCCAGTAACCGCCGAGCATGATGGCGGTGCCCAGTGACGCGAGGGACACCAGCACCCACGGCATGGAGACCTTGGTCCATTCGTCGTACTTCTTCATCCACAATGCCGCGATGGCGAATGCGAACGGGATCCCGAGCGAGGCGTAGCCGATGAACATGACCGGCGGGTGGATCACCATCCAGTAGTTCTGCAGCAGCGGGTTCAGGCCCTGACCGTCCATCGGGATCAAAGCCGCTGTCAGACCTTCATGGAAGCGGAAGGGGTCCTGTTTGACCAGCAGGAGTATCAGCGACAGCAGGGTGAGGTTGTAGACCACCATCACCCGCGACTCGTAAGAGCGGGCAAACCGCATCAAGGGCAGACCCAGCAACACACCCCAGAAGATCCACAGCAGGAAGCTTCCCTCCTGACCACCCCAGAACGTGGAGATCAGGTAATGCAGCGGCAACATGTTGTCGGAATAGGCCCACACGTAGTGCAGACGGTAATCGTGGGTGACCAACAGGTACATCAGCAGCGCGGAGCCGGCGACGATCGCCGCCGTCATCAGCACATAGCTTTGCCTGGCCGCGGAGCGCCAGCGCTCGGGGTCCTTGATCGACAACCAGTAGGTCACGGTGGAAGCAATGCCGGCGAGAAACGCCAACCACATCAGGATGGTTCCCGGGATGTACATGGACTCTCCTATTCGATCGCGAGAGAAAGAGACGAGGACCCCAGGGGGCGCCCCGAATCAGGTCTCGGAAGTGTAGCTCTTGACGTCGTCCTCGAGGCCCTGGTACTTCGACGGGCACTTCACCAACAACTGCTCCGCCTCGAAAACGCCGCTCGAGTAGCTGCCGATGGCGACGATCTGAACCGCCTCCTCGAAGTTGCCCGGCTTGACGCCCTTGTAGTGGACGTCCATGGTGTTGCCGTCGTCATCCACCAAGGCGAACTGCAGCTCACTCTCCTCATCGACGTACCTGGTGGAGTTCTCCACCAACCCGCCGGCCACCTGCACCTTGCGGGCGGTCGCAGAAGCCTCGTCAAACGAAACGTAGGGGGTCAGGTTCGACTTGAACGAGGTCGTCCCATAGGCCAGGAAGGCCACTACCAACACTCCGCCCACCGCGTACCAAATCCGTCGCTGGCGTCGTGAATCACTCATGTCAGTCCTCCAGACGGCTCACTTTCCGATCGAGCCGGTACACATATCCAAACAGCCCCACCCAGATCATGAGGGTGACGACTGCGATACCCATCAAATCAGACATCCAGCACCTCCTGCCGGCGCCGTTGCCGGATCGTCTCGATCCGACAGCCGATAGTATATAACCATACGTACAATCCCGTAAATCCTAAAACGGCCGCGAAGAGCACCTGCGTGTAACGCGAATCGAACTCGTTGGTTCCACGGGTATTTATGATGGTGTCGGGGTGGAGCGACCAGTAGATCCGCGGCACCACGAAGACCAGAAAAGGCACCGTCACAAAGGCCAGAATGGCGTAAACCGCCGACAGACTCGCCCGCCGCTCGGGATCGTCAACCGCTCCGCGCAGGGCCAGATAGGCCGCGTAGATCAAGAGCAGGATGGTGATCGAGGTCTGGCGGGGGTCCCAGTTCCAGTAGGCGCCCCACATGATCTTGGCGAAGACCGCGCCGGTGGTGGTGGCCAGCACGGCAAACATGAGACCCAGCCCGGCGCTGACCGAGGCCCGGATGTCGTCCTTCGGGTCCCGGCGTCTCAGGTACATCACCGAGGTGATGCAGGAGATGAGGAAGGCGAGCACCGCGATCCAGGCCATCGGCACGTGGAAGAAGACGATCCTCGACGACTCGCCGATAAAGCCCTCGGCCGCGTGGACATAGAAAAAGGCCGCCACGATGGTCACGGCAAGCCACACCAACAACGCCAATTTCGACAAATCAGACACTCTCATCCGTCGCCCAACTCCACATCGGTCTCCGGGTATAACCGCCGCACAGCATACCTTATTGCCTTCGACTTCAATCGTTCCACACCACCGGAAAGAGAACGGCCGACACGACCGTCATGATGCCGCCCATCGAAAAGACCGCCCGGATGGTGTTTGTCACCGTTTCCGGAGCCCCCTCGGAGGCGCCGGTGGTGCCCTGGATCAAAAAGATCATCAGCGGCAACAACAGCGGCAGCGACAGCACCGAAAACAGCGCGCCACGGGTCATTGCGCGGGCGATGATCGCGGCGATGATGGTCGTCACCACCGCCAGGGTGTACCCCCCGAGCACGAGGGTCATCACAAATGACTGCAAAAGCACGATCTTGTATCCCATCAAGATGCAATACAACGGCACCAGAATCACCATCAGGGCATAGATGAGACAGAGGTTGTAGAGCAGCTTGCCGAACCACACGGCGTGCGGCGACGCCGCCAACCGCAGAAGCGGCGCAGTGTGACTTTCCTCTTCTTTGACAAAAGAACGGTCGAGCCCGGCAAGAGCCGCGAAAAAGACGATGATCCACAGCAGCACGGCCAGCAGAAAGGGACGGTCCTCAGCCGTGATCCGGTACGGTCCGACGGTGTACGAAACGGCTGCCAGCACGGTGAGGGCAAAAAGCCCGAGCGAGTTCAATGCGACCCGGGTGCGAAACTCGGTCCGCAGGTCCTTGGCGGCCACCGCCAGCGCTTCAGACAGCCAGCGCCACATGGCGGGTCCCCCATTCCATCTCGCGTGGGTCGTTGGTGGCGAGCAACACCGTCTTGCCGGCGGTCGCGAGATCGCGCACGTGCTCCTCGAGCCAGTCCTTCCCCGCCGGGTCGAGATTCGATCCCGGTTCGTCGAGCACCAGCACCGCCGGGTCGTGGAGCAGGGCCTGGGCGATCTTGAGCCGCTGCGCCATGCCGGTGGAATAGCCCCGCACCAGGGTCCGGCGCTCCGGGTCGAGACCCACCGCCAGCAGGCCCTCTCGACAACGCGCCTCGGAGGGGCCGAGCCCGCGAACCCGGGCGAAAAAACCGAGATTCTCCATGGCGTCGAGTTCCTCGTAGACCGCCATCGACGGGGCCACAACGCCGAGGTGCAATCGCCAGGCCTCACGCGCGACTTCGGCACCGCCCCGGAGGTGGCGGACCTCGCCGCGGGTCGGTCGCAGCAGGCCGCACAGGATCGAGAGCAGCGTCGACTTGCCCGAGCCGTTGGGCCCGGTGATGACCAGCACCTCACCAGGAACGGCCTCGCCCGAGACCGCCTTGAAAATGACGCGCAGGTCGTAGCGCTTGGCCACGTCGGAGAATGAGATTCGGATGCCGTCCGCCATCGCACGGAACGATAGCACGCCGGGCCGCCGGCCCGGCGTGCGGATGCAGGATGCAGGATCCAGGAGGCAGGATGCAGGATGCAGGATGCAGGATGCAGGATGCTGGATGTTGGATGCGGGATGTGGGATGTGGGATGTTGGATTCGGCTAGCCATTCAGCGAGGGCTGATCTCCGAGAGATGGTATCCCAACGTCGTCATCCCGATTCTATGATCGGTGGTGCCCGAGAGGAGCCACCTTTAGCATTGTTTGCCCGATCGGGTCACCGACTTGGAGGCGTGAGTTTCAAACAATGCAAAAGATGGCACCTCCGCCGCACATCCGTCTTTCCGAGCCGTAAATCCTGAATCCTGTGACCTGTATCCTGCATCCTATTCCCGGCTCGCGCGACACGCGCGAGCCGGGAATAGCTATAATCCCCGCCGGCGTTTGGCCAGCATCCACCTGGAGGCACGCATGATCCACTCGAATCCCTACCTCGCATTCAGCATCGCTCTCACCGCCGGTCTTCTTTTCGGCTCCTTCGTCGAATACGCGGTCCACCGACTGATGCACAGGGGCAAATTCATGGGCAAACGCCACGCTCTCCACCATCGGAATTTCTCCGCCCAGGGCTGGTGGGGCGAGTTCACCGACTACTCCCTTCCCGGTCTGCTCGTCGCGTGGGCCGGCTTTCTGGTGTCGGTTCCCGTCGGGCTGGGTTTCGCCGGCGGAATTCTCGGGTACGCGGCCTTCGCGGCCTACGCCCACCAGGTCCAGCACGAGAAACCCGATCTCGCCTTCTGGCTCGGCGCACCCATCCACTACCTTCACCACCGGGACAACATGTGGCACCACAATTTCGGGATCGGCGTCAGCCTCTGGGACCGACTGTTGGGAACCTACAAACCGGCGGAATGGCAGCCGACGAAACCTCTGCGCCAGTATCCCATCCGCGAGTTCATCACCATCCGTTGGCGCTGAGACGGCCGCCGGTCGAGCACTGTTGAAGTGGTGTCACATCAGCTATAGTTGCGACCTCAGGAGGTGTCGATGCGAGCCGTGATCACCGGAACCGGTATGTACATCCCCGACGCTACCGTCGACAACAATGCTCTGGCCAAAGTCATGGACACCTCGGACGAGTGGATCCAGGTGCGGACCGGGATCGCGAAACGTCAGTATGCAGCGCCCGACCAGGCGACCTCCGACCTCGCGGTGCCGGCGGCCCGGCAGGCGATCGAGAACGCCGGGCTCGAGCCGTCCGACATCGACTACCTCGTGGTCGCCACGATGACCCCGGATTATTTCTTCCCCGGGTCGGCGCCGTTTCTGCAACGCAAGCTGGGTCTCGAGCACATCCCGTGTCTCGACATTCGTCAGCAGTGTGCGGGTTTCGTCTACGCCCTGCAACTCGCCGACGCTTTCATCCGATCCGGGCAGCACAAGCGGGTCCTGGTGGTCGGCGCGGAGGCCCACGCCTCACTGATTCCGTGGAGCGATCACACGTGGAACGTGGCTCTTGGCAAAGACGACGGCCCGGTCTCAAAAGAGGACCACGCAAAGAACACGGTGACACGAGATCGCGTCGTCCTCTTCGGCGACGGCGCCGGGGCGGTGGTTGTGGAAGCGGTGGAGGACGGCGATCGTGGCGTCATCGATTGCCTGCTCCACACCAACGGCGACGAAGCCGAGCGGCTGTGGACCAAGGCGAGCGGCAGCGCCTTCCGCCCCTATATCCGACACGACATGATCGATTCCGGGGACGTCGTGCCCATCGTCGAGGGGCGCAAGGTCTACGCCCTCGCCGTGACCTTCATGCCCCAGGTGACCCAGGAGATCCTTGCCCGCAACGGTCTCACAACCGACGATCTCGACCTCGTGATCATGCACCAGGCCAATCTGCGGATCAACGAGGGGGTCCAGAAGCGACTCGAGCTTCCCGACGACAAGGTCTTCAACAACATCACGAACTACGGCAACACGACCGCGGGTACCATCCCGATCGCCTTCCACGAGGCCCTCGAGCAGGGTCGGGCCAAGGCCGGCGACCTGGTGTGCTTCGTCGGTCTCGGCAGCGGCCTCAACTGGGGCGCGATCCTCTATCGCTGCTGAAAAGGGCTTGAGGCTTGAGGCTTGAGGCTTGGGGCTTGAGAGTCGGCATGGGGACGCGTTCACCGGCACGCCGTCTCGAATAGTGTGGGGGTATCACTCGCGGATACGGCTCGCGTTCACCGGAGGTGCCATTCTTGATATTGTTGGACTCTCGAATCCTCACGGTGCGAGGACTGCTCAGGGCCAACAATGTCAAGGGTGGCTCCTCGCGGGCAATGCAGTTCAGAGAATCGGGATGTCCCCGTCGGGATACCGCCGCTCGGAGTGAGCCCCATTGCCAGGCCGCGAAGCGGCCGCCCACTGCCCCAGGGCCTCATTGCCACGGTGCGAAACCCATCAAAAATCGCAACTTATGTTAACCTGAACCGGCGAGCGGGAAGATCGCACGTAGATCGTGCGCCCCGCAGATTCCTCGCTACGAACTGGAGACGTCGTGACACGACGCATGCTCATCAACGCCCAGCGCCCCGAAGAGGTGCGCATCGCAATCATCACCGACGGCGTACTCGACACCTTCGAGGTCGCCGCCACCGAATCAGGCCTGCTCCGCGGCAACATATATCGCGGCACCGTGGCCAACGTGCAGCCCTCCCTCGATGCGGCTTTCGTCAACTTCGGCGCCGACAAGGACGGGCTCCTCCGCGCCGACGATGTGGTCCCGCAGGCCTACGGCAAGAAGGGCGACGGCGCCGGCAAACACCCCCGCGTCGATCGCATCCTGGAACGGGGCCAGCCGGTCCTGGTCCAGGTCGTGCGCGACGGCGTCGGCCACAAGGGCGCCCTTGTGACCACCAACGTCAGCATCGCAGGGCGGTACCTGGTGCTGATGCCGTACGACGAAGTCCGCGGCGTCTCACGCAAGGCCGAGGACGAGGACCGCCAGGCGGTCAAGGACCGCGTCGCCAAGCTCGAATTGCCGGAAGGATTCGGCGTCATCTTGCGCACCAACGCCCTCGACCAGCCGCAGAAGACCCTCAATCGCGACCTCGGCGCGCTGTTGCGGCTGTGGAAGAAAATCCGGGCCGAGGCCAACTCCGGCAAGGGCCCGCGCCTCCTCTACAGCGACCAGGACCTCATCGTCCAGGCCTTGCGGGACTCCGTGGACAATACGATCACCGACGTTCTGGTGGATGACAACGGCGCCTTCGAAAAGGCGCAGGCTTATATGCGGACCTTCATGCCGCGTTCGGGCAGTCGGCTCATCCACTATTCGGAACGGATGCCGTTGTTCAGCAAGTACGATCTCGAGGAGCAGATAGACCGCATCTACCAGCGCAAGATCGGGCTTCCCTCGGGCGGCTCCATCGTCATCGACGGCACCGAGGCCCTGACCGCCGTCGACGTCAACTCGGGGCGCGCCACCCGCGGCGGCAGCCAGGAGGAAACCGCCTACAAGACCAATCTCGAGGCGGCGGTCGAGGTCGCCAGACAGCTCAGACTGCGGGACATCGGCGGTCTGGTGGTCGTGGATTTCATCGACATGCGCCTCGCCAAGCACCGCAGCGCAGTCGAAAAGACGATGCGCGACGCCATGAAGGACGACAAGGCGCGCTCGTCGGCCTCCCGCCTGTCACCCAACGGCCTGCTCGAGATCAACCGCCAGCGACTGAAGAAGGCGCTCCAGCTGCGCACCTACCGCCCCTGCCCGACCTGCACCGGCACCGGCACCATCGCCAGCCCCGAGCTGGTGAGCCTGAACATCCTGCGCCGCATCGAGACCCGAGCCGTGACCGGCCAGCTCGGCGGCGTTCAGGTGGAGCTCCACCCCGAACTCGCCGACGCGCTGCAGAACGACTGCCGGCAGGAGCTCGCGGCCCTCGAACGGGAGTTCGATATCGAGGTCAAGATCGTCGCCGCTGCCGGTCTGCACCGCGCCGAGGAGAGGATCGAATGGCGGAAGCGCGTCAAAGAAGAAAAGACGAGCACCGCCGCGGTCAGTGCGGCGGACCTCGCCGACGGCATCGGCAACCAGCCCAAACGCGCGGCCGACCCGGAACCGACGGATGACGGCGAAGCGGGCAAGAGAAAAGGCCCGCTCAAGACCGCCCCCGAGAGCGACAAGCCCAAACCCCGCCGCCGCCGGCGTGGCGGCAGGCGCCGCAAGAAGCCCGCCGCGACCGACAACGGGGCGGATGACGGCGGCACCGACCCGGAAAACGGTATCGAGCCCCCGGACGAACCTGAGGCCGGCCCACCCGCCGAGAAAGCCGACGGCGAGGCCCCGGCGAAGAAGAGCCGTCGCCGCCGGCCGCGACGGTCCCGCAAGAAGACGGCGAAGGAACCACCGTCAGAGGATGCCGCAACCGCCGAATCCATCGCCGTGGAGCCCGCGCCCTTCGATCTTGATTCGTCAGATCCGGACCCGTTCGCCTACTGACACACTAAAATTTTGAATTCTCAATTTTGAATTTTAAATTTCAGGCCACCCAACGCAGAGTCGGGGCTCCTGTCCGTAATTCAAAATTCAAAATTCAGAATTGAGAATTATTTTTGGTCGACGTGCGGGAAGACCTTGGCCTCGACGCCGAGTTCGTCGGCGATAAAGGCGAGAGCTTCCCGAAGGTCCGCGACCTCGAGCTGCGGGGGAACCCGAACCACCGACGACATGGTGAACAGGGGCGTCCCGCTCATCGGCGCCGCCACCACCTCGGTGGTCATGGTTTCCATGTTGATGCCCTGTTCGGCGAGGTACCGTGCAATCTGGTGGATGATTCCCATGTGGTCCGCTCCGAGCACAGTGATGGCGCAGGGAATCGCAGCCGTCTCCTCGACAACCTCGACCTCGCTGAGACGGGTGTGGACGTCGTACTTGGCATAGTGGACCTCGGCGAGAGCCGCCCGCAGACCCTCGATCTTGTCCTCGGGGGCGGTCACGAACATCAGCATGGCGAAATCGCCGCCGAGCCGGACCATGCGGCTCGACTCCACATTGCCCTCGAATCGCAGGAGAAGTTCGGTCATCTCGTCCACCACGCCGACCTGGTCGCGGCCCGAGGCAGTGAGAACCATTTGTTTGCGCATGACAAAGCCCCTCCCCTTCGGCTCCGAGGGCACCCTTCCATGGTAACCCACGGACAGTTGGGCAACGGTCGAGGGAAGGCTGAGGAATCAGAATTCGGAATTCGGAATTCGGAATTGCGGATTTCGAATTGCGGATTTCGAATTTTCCAGCCCAACGTCACACCAACAGTCATCGCCCCGGTGCTCAGGGCGCGTGGGACCGCGTGCAGCGGAGGTGTCCGGCTTCGCCTCTGGCTACGCCGTGACGGGCCTGGCATCGTCTCGGGAAGAGCGTGCGGAAACGAACCACGTGCGGCGGCGGTTTCGCGCCTGTAACAGAAAAAGGCGCGGCCGGGCCGCGCCTTCTCTGTCACAGGTCGTTGCGAGTCACTGGCTCTGAAGCTTGATCGTGCCGCTGAAGCTGTTGAGCGAGATGTTCGGGCCGCCGGTTCCGGTGTTGAAGCGAAGCTCCTTCTCCGGCGTGTATTTGCTGAGCTTCTTCGGTTCCGGGCCGAAATCGTTGGCGATGGTTCCGGAGAAGGTCTCGAGGTCGTAGGAAGCCACCGCACCGGCATTGACGAACAGCGTGATGGAACCACTCATGGTTTCCATGTCGATATCTCCCTGAGGCCCCGGTGTGGCCTTGCAGGTGATGCTGCCCGACACCGTTTCGAGGTCCGCGCCGGCGAGGGTCCCGCCTTCGATGACGATCGAACCACTCACGTTCTCCGCGTCCAGCGACCCCAGGGCCACTCCGACCCGGATCGACCCGCTGACCGACGCGAGATCGGTGTTGTCGGGCGCGCTCTCGATCGAGATGACGCCGCTGACGTTTTCGACGTCGAGACTCTCCGGCATGCCGGTCACGCTGATCCTGCCGCTCACCGATTCCAGATCGAGGGCGCCGCGGACGCCGCTCACATCGATCGACGAGCTGATGGTCTCGACGCTGACCGGCGAGGACGAGGGAACGCGAATCGTGAGCTCGGTCTGCGTCGACTGTCTGCCGTGATAGTCCTCGTCGTACTCGACCTCGATGCTGACGCCGTCCTCGTCAGCCTCGACATCAAGCCCCTCGACGCCGTCCCCGAGAGTCCCCTCGATCTGGACCTCGGCCGAGTCCCAGCCGATGATGGTCAGGCTGCCGGCGATGTTCTCGATGTCGATCTCCGCCCCCCCGGCCACCGGGTGGCGTTCGTTGACCGTCTGCGCGCTCCACGCAAGCCCGGTTGCCAGGATCATCAGCGTCAGAGCGATGGACGTCGTGTTCGTCTTCATGATTCCTCCGTCTGTTATTAGATTTCACGCGGCAGAACCGCCGCTTTTCCCAGGAGATTGACCTGTTGGCGATAGGTCGCCACCAGCCGCCGCATCAGGACTTCGTTCCCGGGGTCCTCTCCCAGGGCCTCCGCGATCTCGCCCATCGCCTCATCGATCAGGCGCAGGTTGGTCGTCACGACCTCCATGGTGGCCGGCGACAATTCGTCGCGGCGCTCCTCCAGCACATCGAACAACTGGAGGCGGGTCGCCTGGTAGTCGTGCACCCCGATTTCGGCGAACGAGGCCGCGAGGACATCCGACGTGGCCTCTCGCGGTACCGGCGCCACGACCACGGTCGAGATCGCTTCCTGGCGCCCCAGGAAGTAGGCCGTGACCACGGAGGTGACGAGCACCACCGCCGCCGCGGCGGCCATCAACGAACGCCGGCCGAATCTGCCTCGTGCGACCTTCCTTGCAGCGATCTGCGCCTCGATTGCCGGCCACAGGTCGCGCGGGGGCTCAATCGATCGGGGCAGATCATCCAACCGGTTCCTCAGATCGTCCAGCGACCGGCGGGCTTCGGCGCAGGCGGCGCAGGTCCCGAGGTGGGTCTTCACCGCCCCCCGAGCTGGAGCGTCGAGCCGGCCATCCAGAAGATCGTCGAGCACCGACATCACATCATCGCACTTCATGGCTTCAAGGCCTTTCGCAGGAGTTTTCGCGCGCGGTGGAGTTGGGCTTTCGACGTCCCGACGGCGATGCCCGTGAGCCCCGAGATCTCGTGGTGGCGGAAGCCCTCGACGTCGTGCAGAATGAAGACGGTCCTCGCGCCCTCCGGGAGGCCGCCGATCGCCCGTTCGAGATCGATCGTCTCGCCGGGATGTGGGGTGGGATCCGTCCTCTCGGGAACAGCCTCTTCGAGAGGGGCCGCAATTCTGGCCACTCGCCGGTCGGTCGTGCGTTGATGCCCGAGGACCACGTTGACCGCGACCCGGTGGAGCCAGGTCGAAAAGGCGCTGGCGCCGCGAAACGAGCCCACCTTCTGCCACGCGCGCACGAAGGTCTCCTGAACCATTTCCTCCGCAAGACCGGGGTTTCCCGACATTCGCAGACACAGCGCATAGGTCCTGCCGACGTTGAGCCGGTAGAGCTCCTCGAAGGCCCCGACATCGCCGCGGGCGGCCTCAGCCGCCAGCCGCCCCTGATCGGGCTCGGTCTGGCTGCTGACCACCCTCATCATCGGGGGCCCAGCCGGAACTGCGGGTGGGGTCGCCATCGTTTCCACATCCTATGAGATACCCATATGACGCAAATGGTTGCATGCGGTTTGCGGATTCGCCGCCGGCGACGGGAATCTCTCCTCCCCGAAAACGGTTTGCGGCAGAGGGGAGAGTATGCATGTACGACTCTGAGGCGACGACCAGGGGTGTCAAGGTCGCGGTGAAAGCCAGCTTCGTGGCGGAGCGGTCCCAACCCCTCGAAAACAGGTGGTTCTTCGCCTACCGGATCCGCATTCACAACCGTGGTGAGGTCCCGGTCCAGCTCATCAATCGTCATTGGGTCATCACCGACGCCCATGGTAACGTCGAAGAGGTCCGGGGGCCCGGTGTGGTCGGCGAACAACCGCTGCTGGCTCCGGGAGAGTCCTTCGAATACACCTCCTTCTGCCCCCTGGAGACCCCGTTCGGCACCATGGAGGGCAGCTATGAGATGGTCACCGAGGACGGCGAGCACTTCTGGGCGAAGATCGGTCAATTCACCCTCAGTGAGCCTCTGGCAGTGAACTGAGGGCGCTCGCCACCACGGCATCGACATCGCCGGCGGCGATCCACCGGATCGGCACCCCGCGCCGCTCCATGCCGCGAAACCAGGTCTGTTGCCGCTTGGCGAAGTGAAGGATGGCCGACTCGAGATCGGAGACCATCCGCTCCAGGTCTTTTTCGCCCTCGAGAAAGGCGGCAACCTCCCGGTACTCGAGCCCGATCTCGTCGAGCCGCCGCCGGCCGAGCCGTTCGAGGAGCCCGCGCACCTCGTCGATCATGCCTTCCTCGATGCGTTGGCGAAGCCGCCGGCCGATCCGCGCCCGCAGCTCTCCGCGCCCGGCTTCCACTCCCACCACCGTGAAGTCAACCGGCACTGAAGGGTGGGCGCCGTACGGCACCGGCGATCTTTTCGCATACTCGGCGATCTCGAGCCCCCGGATGACGCGGCGGGCGTTTCCGAGGTCGGTATCGTCTGCCACGTCGGGCGCCTCGCCCCGGAGGCGTTCGGCGAGCGCCGCGAGCGGGAGTCCTTCGAGTTCGAGCCGCAATGCCCGATTCACGGGAACATCGGCCAGACGGTAGTCGCGAACCACCGCTTCGACGTACAACCCGCTGCCCCCAACCATGAAAACGGGCGCCCGACCATCGGCAAACGGGGGGTTCGCCGCGAGGTCGTCCAGAACCCGAAAACAGTCCTGCTGGAACCGGAAAAGGGTGTAGACCTCTTCCGGGTCGACCACGTCGATCAGGTGGTAGGGAACCGGCGGTTCGACCCTGGAGTATTCCTCGAGATCCTTGCCGGTGCCGATATCGAGACCCCGGTAGACCTGCCGCGAATCGGCCGAAACGATCTCCGACCCGAAACGGTGCGCCGCCTCGACCCCGAGGCGGGTCTTGCCGCACGCGGTCGGCCCGACGATGGCGACAACCTGGAGGGTCATTTTTCGAACACTTCCCGAAACCGATGATCCAGAGCGTCGACCGCTCCCCGGTCGTGACCGGCCAGCAGCACGCCCAGCCGTCGCGGGGGGTGGCCTTCCACCTCCATCGGTGACGTGAGGAGAACTCCGCACCGCGTCGCCGGGTTGAAGGCATCACCTCCCAGGGCCTTTTCCAATTCGGCGTAGGATTCCGGCACCCGCAGCTTGCGGGCGGAGAAGAGCCGCCAATAGACGACCCGATCGCGACCCCACACGCGCCACAGTCGTTCAGCCGCCGCGGCCACGAACAACCGGGCGTTGATGTCCACCACCGGCCGCAGGCGCTCTGCTCCACGATCGTTCCACACGAATGAATCGACACACACCGGCCCGAAGTACCCGGCGCCGGCGAGTTCCGCCGCCACCGTTGCCGCCATCGACCGGATCTCGTCACCCCACCGTTCCAGGGCCGGCTGATCGAGGTCGAAGATATCCCCGATGAAAGCCCCGTCCGCAGTGTTGACGACCTCGTAGGTGTGGAGGTCGCCGGGTTTCCCCTTCTCGTCGACCGCAAAGACCGTCGCGAGGTCGAGCACCCTCTCGCACCACCTCTCAACGACCGCGCAGCCATCCTCGACCATCAGGCGCTCCACCGCGCTGCGATCGGCAGCGCCGAGGCCGCGCGACCGCAGGCGGCGGTTTCCGAATGCGCCGTTGCCGTGTTCCGACTTCACCACCCACCCGGTCTCGGCGGGCGGCCGGCCGGAGAGCATGGCTGCAAGCTCATCGGTCGAATGCACGATCCCGATGACATGCTCTCCGCCCCAGAGCCGCCGTTCGACGTCGGCCGAAAAACGACGACCGTTGACCCGGCGCACGACATCCAGGGGAGGGTGCAGCGACGGATCTCCATAGAGCAGGTTGCGCTCCGCCGCATCCTCGTTCCAACCGAAGGGCGTGAATTGCGCGCCTCTCGTCAGAGACGGTTGGACACATACCCGCGGCGTCGGGATCTGCAGGCGCTGGAGGTAGTCGAGAAAGGCCTCCTGGGGTTCGGTCCGGGCGAGTATCGAATCCCCCTCCACCCCGAGGAGCAACATGTGCACCGTCAATTCGCGGGCCTGTCGGGAACGTGCGTCGTTGGTCCCACTCATTCGTCCGCGGCGCAGAGAAAGGTCGAAATCGGCATTGATGAAGTGCTCGCGCATCAGCGACAGAGTACACGGCGCCGGCTCGCCGCTATTGCTCGGGCCGGAGCTTGTGTACAATCACGGCAGCGTATCTCGGACAATCGAAATCGCCCGGGTTGCTGATGCGATCGAGCGGCTATCGTTCCCGCTCGCGGCAACAAGGCCCCGGACGGTTTCCGGCCCGGCCCCGGGCGGCCGGCAAACGGAGACTCATGATAGGTCGCACGGTTTCCCACTACGAGATCGTCGAACGCCTCGGCGGCGGCGGCATGGGGCTCGTCTACAGAGCCCGGGACACCCGGCTCGACCGCGACGTGGCGCTCAAGTTCCTGCCCAAGGAGTGGAGCCACGAGCCGCTGCTGCGGGAACGCTTCTCGCGCGAGGCCCGCGCCGCCTCCGCACTCGATCACCCGCACATCTGCACGATTTTCGACATCGGCGAGACCGACGACGGGCAGCTCTTCATCGCCATGGCCTACTGCACTGGCCCCACCCTCAAGCACCGCATCCACGAGGGCCCGATGGCAGTGGAACAGGCGGTGGATCTGGCGATCCAGATTGCCTCCGCCCTCGAGAGCGCCCACGAAGCGGGGATCGTCCACCGCGACATCAAACCGGCCAACATCCTCCTCACCGACCGCGACCAGGTCAAGGTCGTGGACTTCGGCCTCGCCAAGCTCGCCGGCGAGGCGGCCGTCACCCGTGAGGGTTCGGTCATCGGCACTCCGGCCTACATGTCTCCCGAACAGGCGAGCGGCGAGGAGGTCGACGGCCGCAGCGATCTGTGGGCCCTCGGCGCGGTTCTGTACGAGATGCTGACCGGCCGGCGCGCATTCGCCGCGGACCACGAACGGGCGATCCTCCACGCGATCCTCTCCAGCGACCCCACCCCCATCGCCACCATGCGCCCGGATGTGCCGGCCGAACTCCTCCGCATCGTTCGCCGCCTCCTCAAACGCGACCCCGCAAAGAGGTACCAGGATGCCGGCGAGCTCCTCGGAGACCTCCGCAGATTCAGCGGCGATCCGACGCCCGCCGAGATCGTCACCCAGAGCATGCCCTCAATGCCCAGATTCCGCCCGCGGAACTTCATCCGCCACCGGCTCCTGCCGGCGGTTGCCGCCGTCGTCGCGGTAGCGGCGGCGGCTGCTCTGTGGCCGACTCTCTCGAGTCCGACGACCCGGCACGTCCTGGTCCTGCCCTTCGCCTGCCACGCCGAAGACCCGAAGGAAGAACTGCTCTGTGAGGGGCTCCTCGAGACCGTCACCGCCCGCCTGTCCGGAGTGCGCCAGTTCAGCACCACGCTGTCGGTGGTGCCGACCTCGGAGGTCCGCGGACAAAACATCGCGACCGCCGGCGAGGCGCGCCGCGTGTTCGGGGTCGATCTCGTGATCGACGGCGGCGTACAGTGGGACGGCAACAACCTGCGCATCCCGCTGCAGCTGGTCGACGCGGAACGGCTGCGCCAGATTCACTCGCGGCTGTTGACGGTCGAGTCATCCTCGACCTTCGTGCTCCAGGACGAGGTGGTGGCGGCAGTTCTCGAAATGCTCGAACTCGAGCTCGATTCAAAGGCCGAACGCAGCCTGACCGCCGGCGGGACCGCCAACGTCGAGGCCGCCCAACTCTTCCTAGAAGCCCGCGGCACCGTCAGCGAAACCGCCACCCAGGTCGATCTCACCCACGCCATGGACCTCTACCGCATGGCGGTCGATCTCGACCCGACCTATGCCGATGCCCTGGTCCAACTGGCCGACGCCTGCCACCGTCAGTACCAGCTCGCCGTCGACCCCATCTGGCTGGACCACGGCCTCTCCTACGCTTACCGTGCAGTCGAACTCGGCCCCGACCTGCCCGGCGCCCACCTCGCGGCCGGGCGGTGCGAGCTCGCCCTCCACGCCTACCCCGAGGCCATCGATCGTCTGCAACGGACCATCGAGCTCGACCCCCTCAACCTCGAGGCCTACACCTCGCTCGCTGTCGCCTATGAGGAGCTCGGCAAGACCGACCAGGCGCAGGAAATCATCGACCGCGCCGTTCGCACGCGGCCCGAGGACTGGGCCACCTACTACGATATCGGCCGGTTCTTTTACTACGAACGGCACGACCCTGAACGGGCCATCCCCTACTTCCGCCGGGTGGTCGAGCTTCTGCCTGATTCGAGCATCGGATACAGCGCCCTCGGCGGGTGCCTGTTCTACACGGGTGAGACGGCCGAGGCGCGCCCGAACCTCGAACGCGCCGCGGCCATCGGATCGAGGTACGACGCCTTCGCCAACCTCGCGACCCTCGAGTTCTACGGGGGCCGGTTTGCCGAGGCCGCCGCGCTCTACGAGCGGGCGCTGGCAATGGACGACCGCGATTACCAGACCTGGAGCTACCTCGGCGAGGCCTTACGTTTTTCCGGCGCCGACCCCGAGCGGGCGCGGGCCGCCTACACCGAGGCAGCCACGAGGATCCAGCCCCTGCTCGACGCCAACCCCGACGACCAGGCGCTGTTGATCGAAATGGCCTCCTACCGCGCCCTCCTCGACGACCCCGACGAGGCGCGAGCCCTGATCTCCCGCGCCCTTCGCGAGGAGGTCGACGACGCCAACCTGGCCTTCACCGTTGCCGCCGTTCACGAAGAACTCGGAGACCGCGACGAAGCTCTTCGTTGGATCGACCGTTGCGTCGCGGGCGGTTTCCCGATGCCGGTCATCGAAGATTACCCGGGATTCAAAGATCTGATGGCAGACCCCCGATTCGAACAACTGAGACGGACCGGCACCGGGGTGGCGTCCGCACCCGACGGTTCAAACGGAGGAGAAAAATGATGGACACGATGGACAAAAAAATCCACGAACGGAAAATCAAGGTCGACACGAGGACGAAGGACACGAGGATCAAGAGAATCGAGGCCGACCGAGGCGACATCATCGAGTTGTTCACGGAAAAAGGCGGTATCTGGGTGATCATCCCCGATACCAACCTGAGACTCGACGAGGAACCGCCCGTGGCCGAGTACTACGCGACCGATCTCTGGTTCGCCTTCCGGCTCGAAGACGGACAATCTGCGAAGATTCTGGTTCCTGACGACTACCCGGACTTCGAGCCGGACCCCGTGGGAGAGCCCGGGGTCAAGGGCACGGCGGAGGTCTATTACTTCGTCATCTGCGGAAGGCCCGGCGACGCCTACCCGGCGACCGGCAACTCGCCGCCGCGGATGATCATCCCACCGCGCAGGTTCTGAAGAGCTGACGACTCACGGCAGCTCGAAGTACCGTTCCACCGCCGGGCGGGCGGTGTCGCTCCCGTTCGCGCCTGCCCATTCCAGGATGCCGCCGCCGTGACCTGCGATCTGCAGGCGGAGACTCTGTGGTAGCTTTGCTGCGGGTAGAGATCCGTGAAACTCATCATCCAGATCCCGGCGTGGAACGAGGAGAAACACCTCGCCGACGCCATCGCCGCCCTGCCCCGACAGGTGGAGGGGTTTGACGAGGTCGAGGTGCTGGTCATCGACGACGGGTCCGACGACAACACCGCCGAGGTCGCCGAATCGTCCGGCGCCACCGTCATCCGGCTTCCGGTCCACCGCGGCCTGGCCGTGACCTTCAGCACCGGGATCCGCGCCTGCCTCGAGCGCGGCGCCGATGTCATCCTCAACACCGACGCCGACAACCAGTACGACGCCGGCGATATCCCGGCCCTGGTACGGCCGATCCTCGACGGCACGGCGCAGATGGTCATCGGCGACCGGCAGGTGGCGACGTTGCGGCATTTCTCGGCCGTCAAACGGTTGCTGCAAAATCTCGGTTCCTGGGTTGTCCGCCGTCTGTCGGGAACCGAGGTGCGCGACGCGACCTCGGGCTTTCGCGCCATCTCACGGGCGGCGGCCCTGCGCCTGCACGTCTTCACACGATTCACCTACACCCTCGAGACCATCCTCCAGGCCGGCGAAGCAGGTTTCAAGGTCGCGTCGGTGCCGATCCGGGTCAACCCCGGCGCCACGAGGCCGTCACGGCTCTTCAACTCCAACTTCCAGTATGTCGCGCGGTCGTTGGCGAGCATGGCGCGGATCGTGGTCCTCTACAACCCGCTCCGAATATTTCTCGTCCTCGGCTTCATCCCGATCGGTCTCGGCAGCGCCCTCCTGATCCGGTTTCTGTGGTTCTACCTCACCGGAAACTCCCCGGCCGGCCACATCCAGTCGCTGATTCTCGCGGTGATCCTCGTCGTCATCGGCGCCCTGATCTGGCTTGCGGGCATCATCGCCGACCTCACCGCGGTCAACCGGCGCCTGCTCGAGGAGATGGTCGAGCGGCAGCGGATTGATGGCCCCGGACGCCGCCGCTGACCCCGTAACGAAGGGGGCCCCGGGTCGCCTCGCCTGGAGGGCCGCCGGCGCCGCGATCGCGGCCCTGTTATTGGCGGCGGTCGTCAAGGTCGCGGGTCCAACCGTCGTGTGGCAATTGCTCCGGTCGACCGACCTCCCGCTGCTCGCGGCTGCGGTGGCGGCATCGGCGGCGTTTCTCACCGTACGAGGCCTCAGACTGCGGCTCCTGCTCGAAGGCGGCAGCCTCGGCTGGTTGACCTCGGTTCAGGTGGCTGCCGCAGCCCAGGCGGCCGCCCTCTTCGCTCCGGCGCGGACCGGGGAGCTGGCCCTGCCGTGGCTTCTGACCCGCGCCACCGGACGTCCCTTCTCCGCAAACGTCGGCACCCTGCTGGCGGCAAGAGTCCTCGACCTCGCCACCCTCGGCCTCTGGTGCGGGGCCGCGATCCTCGTGATCAAGGGCTTCGGAGAACCGGCGGTGCTGGTTCTGGCGCTGCTCCTGGTCGCACCGACCCTCCTCCTTCCGGCGGCGCTGCGGGCGGCCGACCGTCTCGCCATTCGGTTGGCGGCCCCGCGAGGTATGGTCGGCCGCCGCTGGGCTCGCCGGGTGCGCCGGGTGCGTCGAGAGATCGACACCCTGCGCGCCCGCCCGGCGCGGTTGTGGGGCGCCATCGCCACCTCGTTTCTGATGTGGGGCCTGCAGTGGAGCGTGGCGTGGATCCTTCTCGCGGCCATGGGCCATCGCTGGCCCTTCGTCACGGTCACGGCCGGAGCGTCGGCCGCGGCGGTCGCCAACCTGCTGCCGTTCAACCTGGTCGGCAACCTCGGGACCCTCGAGGCGGGCTGGACCGCCGCCTTTGCCGCCCTCGGCATTCCGGTCCGGGTGGCCGCTGCCTCGGGGCTGGCGGCCCACCTCTGGGGACTGATCTTCGCGGCGTTCTTCGGCGCCCTCGCCTGGGCGGCGCTTTCCGTCAAGGCTCGGCGGTAATCAGTCGCCGTCGATCGCCCGCCGTTCGTCGGCCTTGACCTCGTCCCACAGCGCGTCCTGTTCGGCGAGATCCATCTGACGGAAGTCCCGACCGGCACTGCGCGCGCGTTCCTCCATCGCCTGGAACCGCCGGCTGAATGTCGCGTTGGTCCCCTGCAGGGCGGTTTCGGGCTCGACCCCGAGATGGCGCGCGAGGTTGGCCATGACAAAGAGGACGTCGCCCAGCTCTGCCCGCACCCGGGCGTCGACGATCGCGTCGCCGGCCGCGAGCTCCGCCTCGAGCTCCGCCATCTCTTCACGCATCTTGTCCATGACGTCGATCGGCTTGCGCCAGTCGAACCCGACCGCGGCCGCCTTTTCGGTCATTCGATAGGCCTTGAGCAGGGCGGGCAGGGATTGCGGGACGCCAGCGAGCACCGAGGCTTCGGGCTCGCCTGACCGTTCCTCCCGCTTGATGTCCTCCCAGTTGCGCATGACTTCGGCCGATCCTTCGACCTCGCGGTCGCCGAAGACGTGCGGGTGCCGGCGGACCATCTTCTCGGAAATCCCGTCGCTCACGCCATCGATGTCGAACCATCCCTGTTCCCTGGCGATCCGCGAGACGAAGACGATCTGCAACAGGAGGTCGCCGAGCTCCTCGCGGAGCTTGTCCGGATCTCCGGAGGCGATGGCATCGACGACCTCGTAGGCCTCCTCGAGAAAGTAGGGGGCCAGGGTGTGGATGGTCTGCTCGCGATCCCAGGGGCATCCCCCGGGGTCGCGCAGGCGGTCCATGATGGAAACGAGGCGATCAAAACTTGAAGACATGGGCAGAGATTCTACACGGGCAGAGGAGCAGAGGATCAGAGGAGCAGAGGATCAGAGGAGCAGAGGAGCAGGGGGGCAGGGGGGAAGGGAGAAAGGGAGGAGGAAGGGGGAAAGGGAGAAAGGGAGCCGTAGGGCAGGGAGGTGCGATCCCGCGAAGCCGTTCTACTCTTCTGTCATCCCGACCGAAGGCCCGGAGGGCCGAAGCGGAGGGATCTATTTGACTCGCTTCACTCGCTCAGATTCGCTCGTGGCAGGGGCTGCTGTCGATGTGCCGCGTCACGCAAGGCCAGAGATCCCTCCGCTCGCTCACTCCGTTCACTCGGTCGGGATGACAGGAAGAGGCGGAGGAGCAAAGGGCTGAGGAGGTGGGAATTGACTCGGGCTGGCCGGGACGGGTACGGTCTCGGTCCATGAAGGCGACTGAGGACATCACCGTCGTGGCGGCGGTCATCCGCGACCCGGCCGGCAGGGTCCTGTTGGCCCGGCGCCCAGATCACAAGCACATGGGGGGGTTGTGGGAGTTTCCGGGTGGCAAGACACGTGCCGGCGAAGACCCTCGAACTGGCCTGGTGCGAGAGCTGAACGAGGAACTCGGGGTCGAGACCTCGGTCGACGCGCCCCTCACCTTCGCCATCCACGAGGAGCCCGGCTTGAGAATTCTGCTCCTCTTTTTCGCCGCTCGCCTGATCGCCGGAGAGCCGGTCGGAAAGGAGGGCCAGGACGTGCGGTGGGTCCACCCATCGGAACTACCGAACTACCCGACGCCACCCGCGGATGCCGGGCTCGTCGTTCGTCTCGCAGCCGGCGCCCTCCCTTGACCTCGGGGCGGCCCTCAATCTAACTTTGTAGGAGAGCCTCCGGGAAAGGAGAGCGCGATGGAGATCGATCTTCGGGAGCCGATCGTCGCGGGCACTTTCTACCCCCGCGGTGCGGCCGCGCTCGAGGAGGACCTCCGCCGCCTGATCGAACTGCAACCCGTTCGCCACGAGCTGCTGGCCTGTATCGCACCCCACGCAGGCTACGTCTACTCGGGAGCTGTTGCCGGAAAGCTCTACGGCCACCTCGATGTGCCGCAGACGGTGATCGTCCTCGGCCCCAACCACACCGGAGCCGGCGCCCCTGTCGCGGTCGCCCCGCACGAAAGATGGCGCACACCGCTCGGCGACCTGCCGATAGCGACCGGTTTCGGCCGTCGGCTGGTCGACCGGGCGCCGCTGGCGACCTTCGACCCCAAGGCGCACTGGCGGGAGCACTCGCTCGAGGTCCAGTTGCCCTTTCTGCTCGCCCGCCGTCCCGACCTCGAGATGCTCCCCATCTGCCTGGCCCACCTCCGCCTCGAAGACTGTCTCGACCTCGGGCGCATCCTGGCACGAGTCGTCCGGGACTTCGCCGAGCCGGTCGGGATCGTCGCCTCGTCCGACATGAGTCACTACCTCCCCGAAGAGGAGGCCAACCGCCTCGATCACCTGGCCATCGACGCGGCACTCACCCGCGATCCGGCGAATCTGTACGAGACGGTTCACCGCCACGGCATCACGATGTGCGGGGTGGTCCCGGCCACCGTCGCCCTCGCCGCCGCCAACGAGCTCGGCGCGGTCGGCGCCCACCTGGTGGCCTACACCACCTCGGGCGAGGTCAGCGGCGACCACAGCGCGGTCGTCGGCTATGCGGGGATGTGCTTTCATCGTTGAACGTTGAAACGTTTGAACGTTGAACGTTTCACGGTCAGATCCCCGCGAACGGTCGTGTCTCCAGATGTCACGGGATCGCCACATAGTTGCCACCGCGGCTGTCACCGACACAGCTATACTCCGCAGCGATGAAGAACGATCTCCGCGTTTTCAACCGCATCTCCGAAGCGGTCGGCTGGACACCGTTGGTGAAACTGGGGGCGACCGTCGACGATCTCGACTGCGAGGTCTGGGCCAAGATCGAGTTTCTCAACCCCATGGGCAGCGTCAAGGACCGCATCGCGCGCCATATCATCGAAAAGGCGATGTCCGAGAATCGGCTGCACGCAGGCGACATGGTGGTGGAGAACTCATCCGGAAACACCGCCATGGGTCTGGCGATGATGTCGGTCCTCGAAGACCTCAGATGCACGATGGTGGTCCGCAAGCAGACCTCGAAGGAGAAACTCGACTGTCTGCGGGCGATGGGCATCAAGCTCGTCCTGGTGGACGGCGAACTGCCGCCGGACGATCCCGAGAGCTACAACCGCAAGGCGCGGGAAATCGTGGCCGGCGAACCGGACGCCTTCTTTCCCGATCAGCACAACAACCGCGAAAATTCTGACGCGCATTACGCCACCACCGGTCCCGAGATCTGGCAGCAGATGGAGGGGCGCATCGACTACCTGGTGGCCGGTATGGGAACCGGGGGCACGATCTGCGGCGTCGCGCGCTACCTCAAGGAACAGGACCCGTCGATCCGGGTCATCGCCGTCGACCCCGAGGGCTCTGTTTTCCACGACTGGTTCCACCACCAGCGGCTCGAACGCCCGGCCCCCTATCTGGTCGAAGGGCCTCGGTGACGAGGAGATCATCGGCTGTCCCGACTTCTCGCTCCTCGACGACGTCTACCGGGTCAGCGACCGTGAGGCCTTTCGGGCGACCAGAGCGCTTGCCAGACGCGAGGCCATTCTCGGTGGCGGATCATCGGGCGCCGCCTTGTGGGCGGTGCGAAAGCTCGGCCGCACGCTCGACCGACCGGCCCGAGTCGTCACCATCTTCCCCGACTCGGGCACCCGCTACATGAGCACCATCTTCAACGACGAGTGGATGAAACAGCGCGGCTTTCTCTGATCGCGTTGGTGGGCGATGCGCTATGGGCTATGAGCTATGGGCTATGGCTATGAGCTATGAGCTATGAGCTATGAGCTATGAGCTGAGCCGCGCGAAAACCCGAACGTGAACGCAATCGATGGCGTTCGAATCCGAAGGGAGGGGATAAACCCCTCCCCTACGACGTTGAGGAACGGCATGTGTCGGTCGATACCCGCCCCACCCGTGCTTTTAAAAACCGTAGGGGCGGGGTTTATCCCCCGCCCGCGCGACCGCGGATATTGCAGGATGTTCAACTCAGGCTGCACCTTCCGGGCCCACAGCTCATAGCCCATAGCTCAAGGCTTACAGCTCATGGAATCGACGACTGCTGGGTGATCGCGGCCCGGTAGACCGAGTCGCCGGTGACGTTGTCGATGACCGTGGCATAGGCGTACCAGATGGCGGTGGGGTCCGAACAACGGATCTCGACCCACCCGTCGAGCAGCGCGTCGTCAACGCCGAAGAAATCCAGGTTCTTCTGCTGGAGGCCGGCTTCCTCGAAGGCCATCGACCCCGAGCTGACCTCCACCCCGTCGGCGTCGAACACGGTCACGGTGAATACCAGTGACTGGCCTTGCGCCGGATCGATGGGTGTGAACACCCCCACGTTGGTGCGGAAGAAACCGTCGTGCTCCACGTTGGCGATCCACGCCGTGTCGGCGACCAGGACACCGTAAACGCTGAGACCGAAGCTGCCCCCTGATGGGCCCGGGGTGTACGTCCTCGAAGCCACAACCAGGGGAGAGCCGTCGGTGGAAAAGACCGACACCGCACCGTTCTTTCCGCGTTCGCCGAACAGGCTGGTGACCACATTGGCGACTTTGATTTGGCTGTTGCCTTCGATCGCCATCGGCTCGGACTGCTGGACAGCAAAAACGGGGCCGCTGTTCCTGATTTCCGGAAAGAGCACGAAGACGACCGAGGTCGCGGACGAACTCACGTTGAGCACGCTGACATCGGACCGCCACAGCGTTCCGTTTTCGCCGTTGACGGTCCCCGACACCGCCGGGACCGTGCCTCCGGGAGCCACGAACTGCGCCGCTGCGGGCGAGGCTGCGAGGATCACCGTCAGAGCCAGGAAGAGCATTTTCCGCATCGATACCTCCGGGCTTCAGTTTACCTGAAAGGGTAAGAGCGCTGCCGCCGCACACAACCGTCGACAGCCGTAGGCGGGTCCTTCAGGGCCCGCAACCACCACCGCCGTTATCGGGCGGGCCGTAAACGACCCGCCTCCGCCGTTGAGCTGCCGCCACAGCACGATGACCGTCCGCACGTCCCTCCCGAGAGGAGCCATCTTGAGCATTGTCCGCCCGAGAGAATCTCCCGACGTGAGGATCGTCGAGTCGAACAATGCAAAAGATGGCACCTCCGCCGCACGGTTCCACCCACCCCGAGCACTTAGACGTTTCTTGTCGGTGGGAGGCTGGGATGAAATTCCTAATTCCTAATTCCTAATTCCTCATTCGGCTGTGTCCGCTGTATTAAGATGAACGAAGATGTCTCGATCACATCCTGGCCCTGGACTGCCGCGGGGAGGTCTCTTCCCCCCGCTGCTGGAAGCCGCCGTGCGGCTTGCCGCCCGCGGCCACCACAACCAGTTCCGCAAGAACGTCGAAGATCCGGAGGGCGACAGTCCCAGCGGAGCCTTCCTCCTCGATCGGGTCCCTTACGTCACCCATCTGATGGCCACCATGTGCATCCTCGCCCGCCTCGGGGCTCGCGACGAAATTCTGGCGGCCGCCGTTTTGCACGACTACCTCGAGGACGTCCCCGATCCCGACGGCCGCGACAACATCCGACATGTCCTTGGCGAGGAGGTCCTCTCGCTGGTTCTGGAGGTCACGGAAGACAAGCGCCGCGGACTCAAACGGGCGGACACCTGGGAGGTCCGCAAGCAGGAGCAGATCGACCACATTGCCGACATGACCGAAGAGGCCGTCCTCATCAAAGGTGCGGATGTGCTCCACAACGTCCAGTCGCTGACCCTCGACCTCGATGCGGCCGGCGATGCGGACACGGTGTGGCAACACTTCAACGCCGGACCCGAAAGGCAACTGTGGTACTTCGAGAGCGTCACCGGAGCCGTCGTAAATCGCCTCGGCGAACACCCCCTGGCCACCGATCTCCGCGCCGCCGTTGAGAATCTCCGCGACGCCTTGAAGGCGTGATATCAACGCCTGCAGGGTCGATACTACATCCGGTCGAGACCGAGGTTCCTGAGACCCGCCTCTTCGAATTCCGCTACCAGCACGGGATTGACCGATCGGACACTCGATAGGAGTCCGTGAGCATCGGCGTCCTGGCGGTCCGCGAGCAGGACCTCGGCCAGAACCATGCGGTTGAACAACTTGTACATCCCGACCCCCGCCTCGACGTAGGTCAGACCCTCGTCGGCGGCGCGCAGCTTCTCCTCGGCGCCTTTGTAGTCGCCCTGGAGCGCCAGCCGCACCCCCTGCATGTGGAGAAAGGCGCCGCGCATGCTCATGAGATCCTTCTCGGCGCCGTACCCCTTGACCTTGTCGATGAGGTTCGCGGTTTCGACTTCCATTTCCATCGCCTTTTCGAAGTTCCCGAGTTTGCAGGCGGCGAAGTGGGTGGTGACGGTCGAGTAGCCCTCCTTGAAGCCCTTGACGCACTCGGAGTCACTCTCGTCCATGATCTTTTGCCACGCCTCGGCGTTGCGCCACGCCGTGTAACGCTCGAGGCACTTCATCGAGGTCACCATGTCCTCGGGACCGCCTGCGGCTGTGAACCGTTCGATTGTCTGGCGGGCGCCCTCGGTGTCGCCGCTGAACGCCTGCATGAGGCTGAGGTGCTGGTAGGCTGCCCAGAAGTCCGGCTTGATCTCGATCGCGGTCTCGAGGGAGTCTTTCGCCTCGTCGTGGCGGCCCTGGGTGATGAAGAGCTCGCCCAAGGAATCGTGGGGGTTGGCCTGGTCGGGGGCGATGAAACGATAGCTCTTGAAGTACTCCTCGGCCTCGGCAAAACGGCCCTTCATCATGTTGATGTAACCGAGTTGGTTGTAGGCGATGACCCAGTTCGGTGCGATCTCCACCAGACGCTGGTACAACCGTTCCGCGTCCTCGAGTTCGCCGCGGCTCCAGGTTTCCTGGGCCTTCTGGTTGAGGATGTAGGGATCGTTCGGGTACTTCGCGAGGTAGTCGTCAAGAAGCCGCTGCGCCTCCTCAGGTTGCTTCGCTCGACCAGCCTTTGCACGCTCGACGTAAAAGCGCTCGCGCGGTGTCAACAGCGTCACATCGGCGCTCTCGACCTTCAACCACATGGCATCGCACTTTTCTTCGTCATCCCGGTAGGTTCTGATCGCGAAAAGATTCGCCACAACGAAGTCAGGATCCAGTTCGACGGCGCGCTGGAAGTTCCGCCAGGCGTCCTCGTAGTAGATCTTCATCTCGGCGTCCATCCCGGCCTGGAAAGCGGCCACCGCTTCCGGAGAGTCCGAGGTCCAGTCGGGGCCCTTGGGCAGCGCAACCAACGTCGCACCGGCAGCCACCACGACCACCGCCGCCAGGGTCAACCACATCCAACGCTTCATGTCGCCTCCATCCCGTTCAGAACCCGGTTCCCGCACGCCGTGCAGAAACACGTTCTCCGCATCATTGTACGCACAAATCGCGAATTGGTTTCACCCGCGTTAAGGACCCGCCTTGGTCGACACATCATCCCTGCAGCGGAGGGCACGAACTCGACCCAAGAGCAGCTGGACCTTGCGTGCGGTGGGCCAGGTGAGCGCGATCATGAGACCGCCAAGCAGGGCCAACCACACGCCAACCGCCGGGCCGAGGCCCCAGACGGATGCCACCACTCCGCTCACCACCAACACCTGCAACCGCAGCAGGACCACGATGTAGACCAACCAGTGATCGCGAAGAAGGCGCTCGTCGTCACCGTGGACGGCGGCGGCGCGCCGGATCTGATCGAGCCTTCTCTGCGCGTCCCGATTGGCGGAAAAGCCGAACCAGAGGCTCACAACCACCGCCGCGACCGTCACGGTTGCCGGCGGCAGGGATGCCGACGTCCGATGGGGAAGGATCCACATCACGACGATCGCCAGGGGAACCGTCGCGAGGAACACCCCGGCCGTGACGCGCATCCGTACCAGATGTTTACCGAGGTCGAGCAGGCTGGGACCTTCATCCGCCATAGGCGTCCACCATCGTCTCCGCACCGTCGTCCGCGACCGCAACCGGCGACGAACCGTCGGCGTGCCTCTCCCCTTCAGCGATCAGCGTCGAACGAGCCCGGCCCTCCTCGACCCGATTCCAGACACCCCACACCAGACCTACCCAGACCGCCACGAGGTATCGATTGAGTGGAGTCTGCACACCGAACCCGACAAGCTCGTGCAAGGAGGTGGCCACCAGCGCCGCCGCGGCGCCGGCCAGGGGATAACGCAATTCGAATCGGAGGCGGCGCGCGCGGCGGGGCCGGAGGCGGACCGCCAGCGAGTACACCAACAGAATCAGGGCGGCGGCCCCCACCACACCCGTGGTGGACAGCCACTCCAACCAGTCGTTGTGGGCCTGTTCGAGCACTGCGATACCGGTCGCCGGTTTATCGAGGCCGATGACATAACGATAACTGCCGAGCCCCGAACCCACGATGGGCGACCGGATGAATGAACCGACGGTTCCGGCCCACACGTCCCACCGCGAATTGCCCTCGACGCCCTCGACCACGAGCAGTTGAGCAAAGTCGTCCCTCAACTCCGGCACCCGGGTCCAGGCGAGGGCGACGGCCACCGCCAGCAGCCCCGCGAGGGCGGCGATCCACGGCCACCTCCTGGCCCGCCAGGGCCGCATCCAGAAGGGCAGCGTCACGACCAGGCCGGTGGCGAGAAACAAAACTCCGCCGCGGGACCCGCAGCGCATCACCGCGCCGACGGCCACCACGACCGCGACCGCCGACGCCAGCGTCACCACCGCCGCGCGTTGGCGGGCGGTGCCGGATCGCCTGAGGTTTCGCACGGCGACCATGAACAGAACCAGCGCCGCCGGAACGCTGAGCTCCACGGCCGCAGCGAAGTGGTTCGAGTTGACAAAGGGCCCGTAGGTGTCGCCGCCTCCGGTGTTCATCCGCAGCAACAGGACCTTTTCGGGCGCTCCGCTCTCACTGACGAGACCGAGCACCCCGAGCAGACCGCAGATCACCGCCAACATGGCCAGCAACACGGGCAGCCCGCTGCGGGTGCCAGCCATCCGGGTCGCGATCAACGCGATGGCGAACGCCACAAAGATGGATGCCGCCGTCATCACCGTCGACCACGGTGCCAGAGAGAGCGGAGCCCAACCCGATTTCATGACCTCCGCGTACCCGGGCTCTACGAGACTGCGCACGATTTCCGGCAGCGGCAGCAACTGGACCACCACCAGCCCCGCAAGGCCCGCCGCCGCCCACACTGCCGTTGTTGGCAGCACTGGAAAGCGCCGGAGATCGATCACCAGCGCCACCACGATGATGGCTGTTGCGAGTCGGGTCCACGGATCCACCCCGGCGAAAAGCAGGGTGTTGCCCACCAACAGCGTGGCGAGCAGGGCGCGGTGGAGGGCGGGCATGGCCCTTGTCAGTCCGGGACCGTAAATCGATAGCCGACCCCACGCACCGAGTGAATGAACTGGGGGTTCTTGGGATCGGTTTCGAAATACCGCCGGAGGCGGACGATGAAGTTGTCGATGGTGCGGGATGAGGTGGAGAACCGATAGCCCCACACCCTCTCGAGAATCTCCTCGCGCGACACCACCTGGTTGCGCCGCTCGACCAGCAGCTTCATCAGCATGCACTCTTTTTCGGTCAGACGAACCGTCCGGCCGTCGTTGGCTGCCTCGTAGGTCTGAAAGTTGACCTCGTTGGCGCCGAACCGAAAAACTTCCTGTTCGTCGGGCGCAGCGCTGTACCACTCCTGGCGCCTGAAGATGCCGTGGATGCGGAGAATCAACTCTTCGAGGAGGAAGGGCTTGGCGACGTAGTCGTCGGCGCCGACCTTGAGCCCGAGCAGGCGGTCCGCGTCGGCCGACTTGGCGGTGAGGAAGAGAATCGGGACCTTGCTGCCCGTCGCGCGAAGACGCTTGCACACCTCGAGACCGTCGAGCTTGGGCATCATGATGTCGAGGATCACGAGGTCGAACTGGATGGTGCGCGCGAGCTGCAGACCCTCCTCGCCGTCGTAGGCGATGGTGGTGGCAAAGCCCTCGAACTGCAGATTGTGGGCCAACGCGTCGGCGAGGTGTTCCTCGTCGTCGACAATGAGGATGTGTTTCTTCATCTCACCTCCCCGGGCCTCGATTCGTCATTTCTCATACCCCCGAATCGTGACCCGAAACACCGTTCCGTCCTCGCTGGTGGACGCGATCTTGACCGAACCCCGGTGGGCGTCGACGATTTGTTGTACCAGATACAGGCCGAGCCCGGTGCCC
Source organism: Candidatus Sulfomarinibacteraceae bacterium (assembly GCA_963715955.1). Taxonomy (GTDB): domain Bacteria; phylum Acidobacteriota; class Thermoanaerobaculia; order Thermoanaerobaculales; family Sulfomarinibacteraceae; genus Sulfomarinibacter. The sequence continues at coordinate 17,229 of CAVQSQ010000019.1, read as the reverse complement.
CGGGTGTTGCGGGTCATCTCGTCACCGCCGCGGAAGAAACGGTCGAACACCAGATCGACATCCTCCTCTGGGATGCCGTTCCCATTGTCACCGATCTCGAGCACAGCATGATGCCCCTTGAGCCAGAGCCTGACGTCAATCTGCGCCGGTTCGCCGCCGTACTTGACGGCGTTCTCGAGGAGATTCGAGATCACGATCGAAATCGCCTCCTCGTCGACCTCACCGTAGATGTCCGGTTCGATGGCCAGATCCAGGTGGGCCCCGGCGGCCGCCGCCCTCCGTTGGAAGGCCTCGGTCACCTCTTCGACGACGCGACTCAGGTGGACGTCTTTTCTCGCGATCACCGACCGGCCCTCGCTGAATCGGGTCGCCTCCAACACCTTCTGGACGAGATCCTCGAGACGCCCCGCGTCGTCGAGCGCGTTGCCCAGGAACCGATCAGCGGTGTCGCCGGTGGCGCGACCGGCGGTCACCGTTTCGAGGGCGAGACGCATCGCGGCGAGCGGCGATTTGAGCTCGTGGGTCACGGCGGACAGAAAATTTCGGTGTTGCCGTTCGAGTTCCACCTCGCGCCGAAATGTCCGCCACAACAGCCCCAGCAACACCAGGAGGAGCACCGCGAAGAAGCTGCCTTCGGACACCATCATCACGATGCGCCGCCGGTAGTTCTCGAGCAGGCCGTCCCAGACCTCGGCGCGGGGCCGCACCGTCAGGCCGTCGAATGGCGGATGCAGGGGGGCCCCGGTCGCGCCGTCCTCGGCCGACGACACGACCTCGAGGTCTTCGCCGACCTCGAGAACCCGTTGTCGCCACTCCCCGCCGAACACTCCCGTGAAGCAGGTGAGACCGGACAGGACGCCGATCTCGACCATCCCCGAAGAATTGAGGAAGGCTGCGGGACACGTCGATGCCATGGCCTGGGACCGCCACCCGGCAAAGGGCGCCGGCGCGGCATCGCGGCCGGGCTGGTCGCCCATCATGATCGCGGCCTCGAGGGCCGTCCGCGCGGTCGACAGCTCGACCTCGACCTGCGCCGCCTCGACCTGCGCCGCTCCGACCAGCCACTGCCGTTCCAGCTTGAGATAGTCGCGGTTGAGCCGGAGCACAAAGTAGATCCACCAGGTGAGCTGGGCGTTGATCACCACCACCACCAGCACCGCGACGATCATGTGACGCATGGTGATGGGGCCCTGTCGACGCATGCCGATCAGTATAGCGACGTTTCGCAGGAAGGGCAGAGGTGCAGAGGTGCAAGGGAGAAGGGGAAAGGGGAGCTGCCTGGGGATACTGGATGCTGGATGCTGGATGCGTGAGAGGCCGTGTGCGGCGGAGGTGCCACTTTCAACATTGTTGGATGCGCGAACATCGACGCCGGCAGACTGATCCGGGCCAACAATGTTGGGGGTGGCTCCTCTCGGGAAGCGAGTGCGGAAAGCCCGCGTGCGGCGGAGGTGCCACTTTCAACATTGTTGGATGCACGAACATCAACATCGGCAGGCTGATCCGGGCCAACAATGTTGAGGGTGGCTCCTCCCGGGAAGCGCGTTCAGAACGTCGGTCCGCCTCAATGCAACGGAAACGGACTCGTTCCACGAAAAACGCCCCCGCCGATGCGGGGGCGTCGATGGTTATTGTTGTTGCCGGCGCCTACAGCGTCGTCAGCACCTTCGCGATGCGCTCCACCGCCCACTCGATCTCTTCGCGGCCGATGGTCAGAGGCGGGGCGACCCGGATGACCGTGGAGTGGGTCTCCTTGCACAGCATCCCCTCTTCCTGGAGGGCTTCGCAGAAACGGCGGGCGCCGCCGGCCTGGTCGTTGAGCTCGATGGCGATCCACAGCCCCCGGCCGCGGATTTCCTTGACGTGCGGTGATTTCACGGCCTGCAGGCGTTCGAGGAAGTAGGCGCCGTTGTCGGCCGACTTCCGCACCATGTCCTCGTCGATAAGGACCTTGAGCGCTTCGCGTGCGACCGCAGCGCCGAGCGGGTTGCCGCCGTAGGTCGAACCGTGTTCGCCGGGGTGGAAGACGTCCATCACCTCGTCGTCGGCGAGGATGGCCGACACCGGGTACATCCCACCCGACAGGGCCTTGCCGATGATCACGATGTCCGGGCGGATCCCATCGTGCTCATAGGCGAAGAGTCTGCCGGTTCGTCCGAGACCGGACTGAATCTCGTCACAGACCATGAGTGCGTTGTGTTCAGTCGTGATCTCGCGCAAACGGCGCAGGAAACCGTCGGGAGGAATCACGATCCCGGCTTCGCCCTGGATCGGCTCCACCAGGATGGCGGCGACGTTCGGGTTCATGGCCGCTTCGACCGCTTCGATTTCGCCGTACGGCAGAATCTTGAACCCGGGCGTGAACGGCCCGAAGCCGAAGCGGTAGTCCTCGTCCGAAGAGAACCCGACGATGGTCGTGGTGCGACCGTGGAAGTTGCCGGAGAAGACCAGGATCTGTGCCTGATCCGCGGGAATCCCCTTGACCGTGTAGCCCCATTTGCGGGCCGCCTTGATCGCGGTCTCGACCGCCTCGGCGCCCGTGTTCATCGGCAGAACACGGTGGAACCCCGTCATCGCGGTCAGCTCCTCGCAGAACGGACCGAGCTGATCGTTGCGGAAGGCTCGCGAAGTCAACGTCACCCGCGTCGCCTGCTCCTGAACCACCTTGACCAGCCTCGGGTGACAGTGGCCCTGGTTGACGGCGGAGTAGGCGGCCAGGAAATCCATGTATTTCTTGCCCTCGACATCCCAAACCCAGGCACCCTCGGCGCGCGCGATCACCACGTCGAGGGGGTGGTAGTTGTGGGCGCCGTAGCGCTCCTCGAGCTCGATATAACCGGCAGATCCAGTCAGCTCAGCCGTCTGCTTCATGAAGTCGTCCTCCCTATGTATCGGTGTGCGGGAACTCCGAAACGCAGGGACCAGGTCGACCTGCCGCGGCCACGCCGCCTCCCGCAAGGGGCACGGTACACCGATGATCGCACCGGCGCAAGGCGACCGCGCCGGGAAAGGGAGCGGGGGTGAAAGGGAGAAAGGGAGAAAGGGAGAAAGGGGGCCATCGCAATTTCGGATTTCGGATTTACAGGAACGTATCGTGATAAGGGTCGAAATCCCCTGCTCCCATGCATCCCCCGGCCGGCGGAGTCCGTAGGGGCCCCACAACAGGGACGAAAACTGAGAACTCAGCCTCTTGCAACGACACCCGCAGGTGAAGAGAATCTCGGCACAGAGAGACCCGAATGGGAGGGGATAAACCCCTCCCCTACGACTTCGAGAACGGCATGTGCCTGCAAGGGCAGGGTTTGTCTCAGCCCCGTCCGCGTGTCTGAAAACCGTAGGGGCGGGGTTTATCCCCGCCCGCTCATGTCGAATTTTGCAGGAGGCTCAACTCACAATCAGTGTTGCTGCGCATCCCAGTGGAGAAAGGCCTCGATGAAGCCGTCGATGTCGCCGTCGAGCACGCGCTCGGTGTTGCCGACCTCGTGCGCCGTCCGCAGGTCCTTCACCATCTGGTAGGGCTGAAGCACGTAGGAGCGGATCTGGTTGCCCCAGGAAATGTCCTTCTTGGGCCCCTTGATCTTGTCCAGCTCCTCCTCGCGCTTTTCCATCTCGAGTTCGTAGAGCCTGGCCTTGAGCACCTTCATCGCGCTGGCGAGGTTCTTGATCTGCGAGCGCTCGTTCTGGCAGGTGACGATGACACCCGTGGGCTCGTGCACCAGTCTCACCGCCGAGTAGGTGGTGTTCACCCCCTGCCCGCCTGGGCCGGACGAGCAGTAGCGGTCGATCCGGATGTCCTTCTCCGGGATCTCGAGATCGACATCGTCGTCGATCTCGGGGTAGACGTGCGCGGACGCGAACGAGGTGTGGCGCCGCTTCTGGGAGTCGAAAGGCGAGATCCGCACCAGCCGGTGCACGCCGTTCTCCGAACGCAGATTGCCGTATGCGTAGGGCCCCTTGATCAGCAAGGTCGCCCCCTTGATCCCGGCCTCGTCGCCCGGCTGCTCGTCCATGACCTCCACTTCGAACCCGCGGCGTTCGGCCCATCGCAGGTAGAGCCGCTCGAGCATCTCCGCCCAGTCCTGCGACTCGGTGCCGCCGGCTCCGGGGTGGACCTCGAGGAAAGCGTTCGCCGAGTCGTGTTCGCCGGTCATCTTGGCGGTGAGCTCGAACCGGTCGAGGGTCGGTGAGATCCGCTTCAACGCCGTGGCAAGCTCGGCGGCTGCCCCATCTTCACCCTCTCGCGCCATCTCGAGCAGGATCTCGAGCTCTTCGTGAGATTCCACCAACGCCTCGGCCGAGGAGACCTGTTGTTGGAGTTGGGCCCGCCGGCTCATGACCTGCCGGGCTCGATCCTGATCCGACCAGATATCGGGGTCCTGAGCCTCGGCATCCGCCTCGGCCAGCTGTTCCCTCAACGACTCCTCGTCAAAGGTACCCCCGCAAGCGCAGGATGCGCTCCATTTCAGATTCACCGGTCTGCATCAGTTCTTCAAGCATGGTGTCCCCCACCGTCGCACCGCCTCTGAGGCGGGACGCACATTGTACCGAACAATTTCGATTGACACTATCTTCCAACGTTTGAACGTTTTAACGTTGACCGTTTGAACGTTTTGGGCGCCGTCGACCGGAGGAACGCCGACTCCCCACGAGGGCAGCGACCGAGCCGACCGCGCAGAGAACAGCCCACCAATCACCCCATCTCGCCCTCGGAGTCAGACCTCGCATCGGCACGACCCGTTCCACCAGCACGCCGGACTGACCGACCTCGAGGTGCGACGCGACCCGCCCGGTCGGGTCGACAAAGCCCGAGATCCCGGTCAGTGCCGCCCGTGCAAACCACCGCTGCGTTTCAGCGGCGCGCAGACGGACCTGGGCGAAGTGCTGCAGTGGCGCCCACGAAAAACCGTACCAACCGTCGTTGGTCAGGGTCGCCAGCAGCTGCGCCCCGCCGCGGACCTCGCGCGCCACCAGATCCGGGAAGACCACCTCGAAACAGATCGCCACCCCCAGCGGAACCGAAGCCGGCAGCACCACCGGCGCCCGCCCGGGGGTGAAGGCGCCGACCTCGCGGACCAGGCTTTCGGTGAAGGCGAGCCTGGCCCACGGCGGGACGTACTCTCCGAACGGCACGAGCTGGACCTTGTCATAGCGCACCGGCGACACTCCGTCCGGGGTCACGAGGTAGGCCGAGTTGGCAGAGCCTCCACCGGCCAGGGGACCGATCGAATTGAGCACGATCTCGACGTCGAACTCGCGTGCGAACTGCTCGACCATCTCCCGGTAGGATGGGTCGTTTTCGAGGCTGTACGGCACGGCGCTCTCGGGCCAGAGGACGAGTTCGGCCCCGAGCAGCGCCCCCTCCGCCGTCATCGCCCACACCCGGTCGGCCACCTCGCGCCCCATCGAAGGGTCCCACTTCTCTTCGAGGGTCGTTCCCGGCTGCACCACCGCCACCGTCACACCGCGGGCGGCGGGCACCGGCCGCGGTGAAACGGCCACGGCTGCCGCGAGCAACACCGCAGCGGTGGCGACGGCCAGAGCGCCCGCATTGCGGCTGCCGGACCGCGCAACACCCCAGGCACCGGCCGCCGCCGCCACCAGGCTCCAGCTGAGCCCGGTGGCGCCCCAGACCGGCAATGACTGCATGAGCCAGGGCCACTCGGTGAAGGCCGAGGCGACATCGTTCCAGGTGAAACCGTAGGGCTGGAAACGCTGCAGCACGGTGACCGCGATCCAGACCGGTGGCAACAGCCAGATTCTCAATCTCCCTGGAACCAGCGCGGTGACGGCCGCCGCGATCGCCCAGAGAATCCCGAGATAGGCCCCCATCCCGACCAGGCACCCCACCGCCAACAGTTGCGGCAACCCACCGTAGTGGTGCATGACGGCCACCACCCAGTAGGAGGAGACCGACCAGAAGACGGTGCCGGCCAACCATCCGATGCACCACGGCCGCCACTTCCCCTCGACCCGTTCGAGACTTTCGAGGAGCAGGATCGGGAACGCGAGGGCCAAAGGGGCCAGCCCCGCCCCCGGCACGGCGAGGGCCAGGGCGAGACCGGAGAGCGCAGCGAGGATCCAGGGAAGGGCGGTCTTCATCTCAGGAGTATAGGACGGCAAGCAGGGGGGAAAGGGAAGGGGAAAGGGAGAAAGGGAGAAAGGGAGAAAGGGAGAAAGGGGAAAGGGGGAAAGGGAGCAGGGGGCCAGGGAACGAGCGAGTCCCGGGTGGATGGGCCGGCAATTCCTAATTCCTAATTCCGAATTCCGAATTCGGCCAGAATGGCCGCCGTGTGTTCTCCGAGTTGTGGTGCGGGGCGATCGGGGGTCTCTCCCAGCCCGACGTTCCACGGTCCGACCCCGTCCGCCGCCGTGCCGCCTGGAAGCGGCGTCGTTTCGATCAGACCGGCGGCGGCAAAGGCCGGGTCCGCCGCCGCCTCGTCGAGGCCGTGGACCGGGCCCAGCGGGAGCCCGCGTCGTTCGGCCTCCGCCAGCCAGTGCTCACGAGGGTGGGCGGCGAGGGCTTTTTCGACCGCGGAAGCCGTCCTCGCGCCCTCCTCGCCGAGTGCGAAGGCCGCGCCTTGCAGCTCCTCGGCTCCGATCAACTCGACAAAGGCCGCCCAGAACTTGGGCTCGAGGGCGGCGAGAGACAGGCTCTTGCCGTCGCCGCAGCGGTAGATCCGATAACAGGGACAGCTCCCCCCGAGCAGGGTGTCGAGTACCCCGCCCCCACCCACCGCGAGCTCCAGCCGGCTCCAGGTCAGGAAGGGCAGCGGACCCGCCGCCAGTGGTTGTTCGAGCCGCCGCCCCTCGCCGTCGCGGCCGCGAGCCACCAGGGCGGCCAGAATCGACGACGCGGCCAACAGACCGGAGGTCACATCCGCAAGTTGGAGACGGGGCACGCGGCCGCCGACCAGGTCCAACACCCCGGCCATGGCGCTCAAGTTGAGGTCGTGGGCGACCCGGTCGCGAACGGCCGACGGGCGGCCGAAGGACGGCAGCGAACACCACACCAGCCCGCGGTTCGTGGGACTCAGATGGTCCCACCCGAGGCCCCAGCCTTCGAGAGTGCCGGGGCGGAAGCTCTCGATCACGACGTCGGCGTGTCCGGCCAGCCGGCGCACATTCTCGGCGCCCTCGGCGCTGCGGAGGTCGATGACGACCGACTCGGCGCCGCGGAGGAAGGCGGCAAAGCCGACGCCGACGCCCCCGACCTGCGGCGGCACCTGCCGCATCGGGTCGCCCGTCCCCGGTTCCTCGATCTTGATCAGCCGCGCACCGAGATCCAACAATTGCCGCGCCAGCACCGCCCCCGGCAGCATGCGGCTCAGATCCACCACCAAATGTCCTTCGAGCGGAAGCGGCGCGTCTCCTACCATCGAGATCTCCGTCAATTTTGAATTCTAAATTTTGAATTTTGAGTTATCTCCGCCCAACCGCCTGATTCGGTGGAGCGTGGGATGGAATTCAAAATTCATAATTCAAAATTCATAATTCTACTTGTAGAATTTCCCCCGGTTCTCGACCACCTCGGCGAGCATGCCTGCAGGCTGGAAGCGCTCCCCGTAGGCTGCGGCAAGCTCTTCGAGTCGGGCGACGATCTTGCCCCGTCCCACGGTATCGACCCAGCGGAACGGGCCGCCGCGGAAGGGCGGGAAACCGAGGCCGAGGATGGCGCCGAGGTCGCCGTCGCGCGGCGAGGCGATGATCCCGTCCTGGAGACAATGAACGGCCTCGTTGACCATCAGCAGCGCCAGCCGGTCCTGGATCTCGGTCGCGGCGATCTGCCGTCTCCCTGCGCCGCCGAGAAGTTCGTACACCTGCTTGTTGACCGGTTTCGGTCCTTTCTTCTTGGCTGCCGGGTAGAGGTAGAAACCGCGGCCGTTCTTGCGGCCCTCGAGACCGGCCTCGAGCATGCGCGGCATCGCACCCGAACCTTCGAGACCGCGGTGGGCGAAGGCGCGGCCGAGGTCGCGCGCGACGTGCGCCCCGACATCGATGCCGACCTCGTCGATCAGGGCGAGCGGGCCCACCGGGTAGCCGAAGTCCTTCATCGCGCGGTCGACGTCCTCGACCGCGGCGCCCTCCTCCACCAGCAGCACCGCCTCGTTGAGAAAGGGTGCGAGAATCCTGGTGGTGTAGAAGCCGGGGCCGTCCTTGACGACGATGCAGGTCTTGCCCTGCGCGGTCCCGAAGGCGCGGGCGGTGTCCACCGCCCACCTCGCGGTCTTTTCAGCCACCACGATCTCGAGCAGCGGCATCTTCGGAACCGGCGAGAAGTAGTGCATGCCGAGGACCCGTTCAGGGAAATGGGCGTGAGCGGCGATCTCTCCGATCGGCAGAGCCGATGTATTGGACGCGAAGACCGCCGCGGAGGAGACCCGTTCCTCGACTTCCGCCAGCACCCGTCGTTTCAACTCGAGGTCCTCGAAGACCGCCTCGATCACGAGGTCCGCGCCCGCGATCTCGTCGACCTCGGTCGTCAACAGGAGGTGCGACCGCCGCCGATCCGCATCGACCGCGCGGATCGCCTCCGACCGCACCTGTTTCTTGAGGCCGTCGTCCACCGTCCTCGCCGCACGGCCCAGCACCTCGGCGGAGAGGTCGCGCACCACCACCGGGCACAGTCCGAGCGACACCGACGCCACACCGGCGCCCATGAAACCGCCGCCGAGGACGGCCAACCGTCCCACGTCCTTCGCCTGAGACCCCGCGGCCGGCTTCTTGACCTCGTTCATGGCGTGGAACAGACGCACGAGGTTGCGGCTCTCCGGAGTCACGGCCAGCTTGCCGAAGTAGTCGCTCTCCTTCGCAAGACCGGCCACCCTCCCCTGTTTCAGGCCGGTCTCGACGCAGTCGAGGATCGCCGGCGGCGCCGGGTACAGACCCCGCGTCTGCCGGGCGACCTGTTTGCGCGCCGCCCTGAGCACCAGGGCGCGGCCGGGCGGGGTCGCCGCCAGGCGGTCCACAAGGCTCTTCGCGCGCGGCGTGCGCTTGAGCGTGCCGTCCGCCAAAGCAAGCGCCGCCCGCGCCCCGGTTTCGGCGATGCCGCCAGGAGTTGTGATCGCATCTACCAGGCCGATCTTTTTGGCCCGCCGCGCGCGAATCCGCTTGCCGGTCAGGAGCATCGGCAGCGCCGCCACCAGACCGACCCTCTCCATCAGACGCTGGGTCCCGCCGCCCGCCGGCAGCAGCCCCAGCATGACCTCCGACTGGCCCATCACCGTCTTGGGGTCGTTGCTGGCGAGGATGTAGTGGCAGGCCAGCGCCACCTCCATCCCCCCGCCCAATGCCGCCCCGTGGACCGCCGCCACGACCGGTTTCGAAGCGGTGAAGATGCGCTCGAGCAGGGCGTTGCCCTCTCTCGACATGGCGCTGATCTCGACCTCGCCCAGACCTTCGATGACCTCGAGATCGGCACCGGCAATGAAGGTGTCCCGCTTGGCCGAAACCACCACCAGGCCGCGCACCCTGTCGTCATCCAGCAGTGAGTCGATCTTGGTTTCGAATTCTCTGACCACGTCCGGCGAGAGAGTGTTGACCGGTTTGTCGGGGTGGTCGAGGGTCACCACCACGACGCCGTCGGGACGTCTTTCGATGTGAATCATGCCCATGCCAACGCTCCAGTCCACTTCGGCTGTCGCTTGGATTCGGAATTCGGAATTCGGAATTCGGAATGCCCACCCGTCCGACCCCTGAAATCAGCGGCGACGGGAAGGTCCGAGATCATGACGATTTTCGATTCCTTCATTCGAACCTCTCGAAGACCAGGCCGATGCCGATGGCGCCGGCGGCACAGGCGGAGACCAGGCCGTAGCGGGCGTCTTCCGCCTCGAGCCGTTGGCAGCAATTGGTGATGAGCCGCGCACCGGTGGCCCCGAAGGGGTGGCCCAGCGACAGCGAGCCTCCCCAGGCATTGAGGCGGTCGCGATCCACCTTCCCGACCGGCCTGTCGCGACCCAACCGCTGGCGACAGAATTCCTCGTCGTCGAGCCGGTCGAGCACCGCCAACACCTGCGCCGCGAACGCCTCGTGCAGTTCGACCACCTCGACCTCGTCGAGCTCGAGTCCGGCCGACTCCAGGACCCGCGGCATCGTCAGGGCAGGACCGAGGAGGAGCTCCTCGAGAGGATCGAGGGCCGCCACCGACGCCGCTTTGAGCACCGCGAGAGGCCGCAGCCCGAACTTCTCCGCCGCTTCCTCGGAAGCCAGCAGGACGGCCGCACCGCCGTCGGACAGGTAGGAGGAGTTGCCTGCCGTCACGGTACCGAACCGCCGGTCGAACACCGGCTTCAAGGTACCCAGTTTTTCCATCGTCGAGTCGCCGCGCACGCCGTTGTCGGCCGCGACGCCCTGATAACGCGGGGGCGGGAAGGCCGGCACGATCTGCCGTTTGAAACGCCCTTCAGCGGTGGCCGAGGCCGCGCGGTGGTTCGACATCATGGCGTACTCGTCCTGGTCCTCGCGGGTGATGCCGAGCCGTTTGGCCAACCGTTCACAGTTCTCGCCCATGATCTCGCCGGTCGAGAACTCGGCCAGTGCGACCGGCTCCGGGAGCAGGTCCTTGGGGCCGAGCCCGCGGAGCAGTTTGAGGTAGTCGCCCGGGCCGCGCGCCTTCTGGGCGGCGATGAGGCGTTTGCGGACCGACCGCCGGTAGCGGATCGGCGCGTCGGACAGGGTCTCGGCCCCGGCCGCGATGGCCACCTCCGCGGCTCCGGTCTGAATCGCCCGCGCACATTCGAGAAAGGCCTGGAGCGAGGACACGCAGGCCACCGAACAGGTGAAGGCGGGACAGCTGTCCGGCAACTGCGTGCCCAACACCACCTCGCGGCCGAGGTTGGAAGTGGCGGGGTCGGCGATCACGGTGCCCATGACCAGCAGGTCGACCGCGGCCGGATCGATCCGGGTCCGGTGGAGAAGACCCGCCACCGCCATGCGGCCGAGATCGTAGGAGCGGAGATCGGTGAAGGCCGTTCCCGACCGGCAGAACGGCGTGCGGGCGCCGTCGATGACAACCACCCGGCGCATATCAGAGGATGTGTCCATGGAGAAACTCCTTGAACGGTGATAGCAGAAACCGTGCGGGCGCGCCACTCGCGCGCCAGCGCGGATGCAGGATGCAGGATGCAGGATGCAGGATGCGATGCGAGATCGTAAATCGACATCTCGGCTTGTCAAGGCCCTATTGCGATAAGTCTTGAAGCCTGGATCCTGCGACCTGCATCAGGGCGGTCGGCCGAGCCGGCCGGCCCTTGTCACGGCGTAGCCCGTCGGGCGAAGCCGGATGTTAAGATCCCGAAACCGGTGACGACGGTCACCGTACAACCGCCTGGGAGGAACTCCACGATGCGCCAACGATTCACGATCGCTTTTCTGATCACCCTGATCGCTGCCGGTACGGCAGCGGCAGCGGACGAGGACCCCTATCTCTGGCTCGAGGAAGTGGAGAACGAAAAGGCCCTCGCCTGGGCCGGCGAAAAGAGCGCCGCAGACACTGCCATTTTCGAAGCCGTCCCCGAATACGATGAGATCTACACCAGACTGGTCGAGATCTACAACTCGAGCGAGCGGATCCCCAGCCCCGGCATCCGCGGCGCCTGGATCTACAACTTCTGGCAGGACCCGGACCACGAACGCGGGATCTGGCGCCGCACCTTTCTCGACGAGTACGTCAAAAAGGCGCCGGCCTGGGAGACCGTCCTCGACCTCGACGCACTGGCGGATGCCGAAGGAGAGAACTGGGTGTGGAAGGGAGCCGACTGCCTCGGGCCCGAGTACCGGCACTGCATGATCAGCCTGTCGCGGGGCGGCGCCGATGCAGCGGTCGAGCGCGAGTTCGACGCCGCGGCGAAGGCCTTCGTCGAGGACGGGTTTTTCGTCCCCGAGTCGAAGGCCCGCATTGGCTGGAAGGACGAGAACACCCTCTGGATCGGCACCGATTTCGGAGAAGGGTCACTCACGAATTCGGGCTACCCACGGCTGGTCAAAGAGTGGAAGCGCGGCACTCCGCTCGACCAGGCAACCACGGTGTACGAGGGTTCGGTCGACGACGTGGCGGTCAGCGCCTCCTCGATCCACACCCCCGAGGGCCGCTACGACATCGTCAACAAGACCCCGGAATTCTTCCGCGGCAGCTCCTTCATGGTGCTCGGCAAACGGCTCGTCAAACTCGACATCCCCGAGGACGCAAGCCTCCAGACGATCTTCAAGGATCAGATACTGCTGGCTCTCCGCTCCGACTGGACCATCGGCGGCACCACCTATCCGCAGGACGCTCTGCTCGCCATCGACGTTGATGCGTTCCTCGAGGGCGGCCGGTCCTTCGAGGTCCTCTTCGAACCGTCGGAGAGAGTTTCCCTGGGCGGCGTCACGCACACCCTCAATCATCTCCTGATGACGACCCTCGACAACGTGAGCAGCCGACTCTACCGCCTGACGCCCGGTGAGTCCGGCTGGGTCAAAGAGGAGATCGAGCTGCCCGGCCTCGGCGCCGTGAGCATCGGCAGCACAGGAGACGTGGACGACAATTTCTTCTTTACCTACACCGATTTCCTCACGCCCTCGAGTCTGTATCTGGTACAGCGCGGCGAGGAACCGGTGAGCGTGAAGTCCTCGCCGGTCTGGTTCGACAGCGAGGGCATGACGGTTGCCCAGTACGAGGCCACATCGAAGGACGGAACCAAGATCCCCTACTTCGTGGTCATGCCCAGGGGCTTTTCAGCCGACGGCACCAACCCGACCATGCTCAACGCCTACGGCGGATTCGAGGTGTCGCGGACGCCCCGGTACTCCGGCGCCCTCGGTTCGGCGTGGGTGGCGCGCGGCGGTGTGTACGTGCTCGCCAACATCCGCGGCGGTGGCGAGTTCGGCCCCAAGTGGCACCAGGCCGCGGTGAAGGAGAAACACCAGACCAATTTCGACGACTTCATCGCGGTCGCCGAAGACCTGGTGGCCCGCAAGATCACCTCCCCTGAGCACCTCGGCAGCATCGGCGGTTCCCAGGGCGGACTGTTGGTGGGCGGGGCCTTCGTCCAGCGCCCGGATCTCTTCAAGGCCGTGGTCTGCGCAGTTCCCCTGCTCGACATGCAGCGCTACAACAAGCTGCTGGCCGGGGCGAGCTGGATGGGCGAGTACGGCAACCCCGACACCGCCGACTGGGAGTACATGAAACTCTGGTCGCCCTACCAGAATCTCGACCCGGACGCCGACTATCCGGAGGTCTTCTTCTGGACCAATACCCGCGACGACCGGGTCCACCCGGCCCACGCCCGCAAGATGGTGGCGAAGATGACCGACATGGGCCACACGGTCTACTACTACGAGAACACCGAGGGCGGCCACGCCTCCGGCGCCAATCTTAACCAGCGCGCCTACACGGACGCCCTCGAGTACGCCTACTTGTGGAAGATGTTGCGCTGATCGGCCTGCGGCCGATCAGCAAATTTGAATTCTAAATTTTGAATTTTGAATTTCCACCCTCCCCCGCTCTTCGGGCGTGGGGAGGGGATTGAGGATTCCTTCCGTCAGGTGACGATCGCGACGCCGGCCCAGACGACGACGCCGAGAATGAGGAGCGGGATCAGAAGCAGTGCACCGACGAGAAGGACCAGCGGGCCGGCCACCGCCAGCGCGATGACGAACCCGATCACGAAGACCAGCGCCTTGAGACCCAACACGATCGGCAGGAGCGCAAGCTTGAACACGAACTTCAATATCCCCGCCATCAGGACGAAGACGCCCAGAACGACGGCCCCGACGAACAGCAGCGCGAGAACTGCGAGCGCCTCGAACATTGTCCGATCCTCCTGCCAAAGAATACGCACGTGCATCCCGGAAAGTTCCGAGGATGGATACACGATGCAGGATGCAGGATGCAGGATGCAAGATGGAAAATTCCACCTACGGATTGTCAAAGGCTGATTGCGATGAATCCTGTGCCCTGAATCCTGCATCCTGTGACCTGTATCCGGGCGGTAGGCGAACGCCTACCGCCGCATGATGGAATCGAGGATCATCAGAAACGCGGCCTGCTGCTCGGGCTCCATCTTTTCGATCACCGCCAGGCACCCGGAATCGTCGAACTCTTCGTGCAGGCGATCGGCTGGGTGGCTCGAGGTGATGATGATGCGTTTGAGGTTGACTCCGGCCTCGCGCGCCGCCTCGAGGACCTCCCTGCCGTCCATCTCCGGCATCTCCCAGTCGAGCAGGAGGAGGTGGATGTCCGGCGCCAGGCCTCCAACCGCCTCTTCGGGATCGCTGTAGATCTCGACCCGGACCTTGTCGCCGTAGCGGTCCTCCAGCAGCCGTCGCCAGACGGCGCACTGCAGCTTGGAGTCGTCAATCACCAGCACGCGGCGCGGGGCAGCCGTGGCCATCTTTGAAAGACTACCCGCACCTCGACGCGAATGCCAGGGATTGGATGTTGGATGTTGGATGTTGGATGTTGGATGTTGGATGTTGGATGCGACGAAATCGTAGATACCCTTCACCGGTTGTCAAGGCTCAGATGAACCCATAATCCAATATCCAAAATCAAATATCCGTTCTTTTGGCGAGCGGTCGTCAGCCCTCGGCCGTGAAGCCGAGCGCAGTGACCGCGGCGAGGAGGAGCTCGGTCGAGAACCCGTTGCCCCGGACCCGGGCCAGGCCCTCATCGAGCCAGACCTCTGCCTCGCTGACGCCCGCAACCTCCGCGAGGGCTCGTTTGACGCTCTGGACGCACCCGTTGCAGTGCATCCCTCCGACCTTGAACTCGACTGTCGTCACGGTTGCGTCTTCTACGGTCTCCTCCTCGTCCACTCTCCGCCGCGGCCGCAGGGCGTTGACCAGCATCACAAGCAGCACGACTGCACACGAGGTCTCGAACCAGGGCATGGATCCCCCGCCATGTCCGGCATGAGCGCCGCCCTCGGCCATCGCCGAAGCGGCCGGGACCATCGCGGATTGCGGCAGTGCGCCGGTGCCGATCAACCCGTCGACCGCCAGACCGGTCGCCAGCGATGCGACCGCAACGGTGATCAGATAGAGGATTGCGGTGCGCCGCCCGAGGACCTTCCACAGGGTCGTCAACGCAGCGCTGTTGGTCGCAGGCCCCGAGATCAGGAAGACCAGCGCTGCGCCTGGCGACAGGCCGGCGTGGATCAACCCGAGCGCGATCGGGGTAGAGGCCGTCGCGCAGACATAGAGCGGGATGCCCACCGCCATCGCCGCCAGCATCGGCAGGATACCCCCGCCGAGGTAGGACTCGAGCGCCCTCGGCGCGACCACGGTTGCGATCAACCCCGAGATCAAGACTCCGACGACCAGCGCCCGCCCGATGTCACGCGGCAGGATCACCAGACCGTAGTGGAGAGCTTCCGAGATCTTCGATCGACCCGGCGCGGTTTCGTCACACCCGCCCGTCGAACAGCAGGCCCCATCTGTGGCGGCCGCCGGGTTCGTCGTCGCCGGTTCGCCGTCGCGGTCGAACGCCTGCACCAGACCACCGCCGAAGACTCCGGTGATGAGAGCGGCAACCGGCCGCACCACGGCCAGAAACGGGCCCAACAGACCGTAGGTGACGGCGATGCTGTCGACCCCGGTCTGAGGTGTCGAGAGCAAAAAGGCGGTGGTCGCGCCCTTGCTCGCGCCGTGCTGCCGAAGCGACGCCGCCACCGGAATCACGCCGCACGAACACAGAGGCAGCGGGACCCCGAACAGGCTCGCCTTGAAGACCTGCGCGAGGCCCCTGCCGCCGAGGTGCCGCTCCACCCACTCGGGCGAGATCACGACCGACAGCACGCCGGCCACGACGAAGCCCAGCAACAGATAGGGCGCCATCGCGCCGAACACCGACCACGAGGCCGCGGCAAAGGTGAGGATCCAGTCCATCATTTGCTCAGCGTGTAGATCAGATCCAGGAGCTCGTCCTGGTGCTGTTGTTTCTTGTCCGTCTGCAGCCCTTCGGTCACACAGGTCTCGATGTGGTGGCGCACCACCACCTTGCCGACCCCGCGCAGGGCCTCGTGGATGGCGGAGATCTGGGTCAGGATTTCCACACACCCGTTCGATTCCTCGACCATCCGTCGCAGACCGCGGACCTGGCCCTCGATGATGCTCAGACGTCTGAGGGCGTTTTTCTGAACCTGCTCGTCGACAGCCACCGTCACCTCCGTCACCATCGGGATGATACCATACCCCCGTGGGGTATCAAACGCCGCGACACGGACAATTCCCGCCGGGCAGTCGTGAATGTTATCGAGAACCCTTCCCAATTGATCGGGGCAGTTCTATACTCACCCGAGCGAACGAACACAGGAACGAAAGGAGCCACACCATGAGTGAAGGAATCACCGAAGTGAAGGTCGGCCAGAAGGTGCCGGACTTCGAGCTCACCGTCTACGAACCCGAAAACCACGGCTTCGGCAAGCGCAGCCTTGCCAATCTGAAGAAGGAGGGGAAGTGGACGATCCTGTTCTTCTACCCCGCCGACTTCACCTTCGTCTGAGCAACCGAATTCGCTGCTCTGGCAGAGCAGCAAGACCGGTTCCGCAAGATGGGCGCCGAGCTCATCACAGTCTCGACCGACACCGAGTTCGTCCACCTCGCGTGGAAGCGTGACGAGAAGGAGCTTGCCGACGTCAAGTACGCGATGGGCGCCGACCCGACGGGCAACCTCTCGCGCCTGTTCGGCGTCTACGACCCGGGTTCGGGTCTCGCCCTGCGAGGCACCTTCATCATCAGCCCCGACGGCACCCTCTTCAACTCCGAGGTCAACTTCTACAACATGGGCCGCAACATCGACGAGCTGATGCGCAAGTTCAAGGCCAACCTCTACCTCACGCGCAAGGCCGACGAGGGCTGCCCCTCCAAGTGGAAGGACGAGGGCGACAAGACCCTGCGTCCAGGACCCGAGATGGTCGGCCGCGTCCACGAAGCGCTCAACGACTGAGGTTCACGACTCCACAGAACTGACCCGCCCGCAAGGGCGGGTTTTTCGTCTGCGTTGAGAGACCCGTGGAGTCTACAGACAACAACGTCTGAACGACCGCGTGCGGCGGAGGTGCCACTTTGAACATTGTTGGACTCTCGAACCCGACGATCGGTGGACCGCAACGGGCCAACAATGTTCAGGGTGGCTCCTCTCGGGAAGCGAGCTCAAAAAGGCGTTCCCGCTTGAAAGCGGTGTGACGCGACCGACGGAAGAGCTAGACTCTCACCTACATTGCACCCGGAGGTCCCCATGCGCCGACT
>CAVQSQ010000018.1:0-34525 GCA_963715955.1 Candidatus Sulfomarinibacteraceae bacterium | reverse complement strand
GGGCTTGGCGGAGCGAGCAGACGACTATCGTTGGTCGGGGCATCGAGAGGTCATCGGCCGGCGCGGAACTCCCATTGTTGCCGTCGAGGATGTGCTGCTCTTGTATGGTCAGAGAAGAGGGCCGGCATTGCGGCGTTATCGTGCGACCCTGGCAACTGTCGATGAGTCGGATTGGGGCGGCGAAGGACCCGGTTGCCTCCCGTGGTGGCGACTTGGGCGACCGACCGAGGACGAGCTCTTACGAAGGAAGGACGACCCCTTCATAGACGAACAGGGCCGGAGCACAGCGAGGTGGCGGCCCAGGTACAGTGCAGGCGAATGGCTGGAGATTGCGTGTGCACATCTTGGAATTGACCGAGAAAGGCTGGCCGATCGAAATCGAAATCAGGAAGTGGTACGAGCGCGCGAGCTGATCGGATTGATCGGAGTCGAGCGATTCGGAGTCAAGGTCAACGAGCTTGCCAGAGAACTCCGCAAATCACGCGATGGCGTCAGCCGATGGATTCAACGGGGGACAGAACGACGAGCGGCGGATGCGGATCTTGCGTCTGATGCCGAGTCGCTCGATCTCGCCGCGAGCGAGGAGCCCTGACGCCCTTAGTTCGGCAAAGCAGTGCCTGGCACCTTTACATCTTGGAATTGACCGAGAAAGGCTGGCAGATCGAAATCGAAATCAGGAAGTGGTACGAGCGCGCGAGCTGATCGGATTGGTCGGAGTCGAGCGATTCGGAGTCAAGGTCAACGAGCTTGCCAGAGAACTCCGCAAATCACGCGATGGCGTCAGCCGATGGATTCAACGGGGGACAGAACGACGAGCGGCGGATGCGGATTTTGCGTCTGATGCCGAGTCGCTCGATCTCGCCGCGAGCGAGGAGCCCTGACGCCCTTAGTTCGGCAAAGCAGTGCCTGGCACCTTTACCTTTATGCGGATTCCCGCAAGACGGGGTAGGGCGAGGATGTACACTCTTCCCATCTGACACCCCTATTCGCTTTACGAATTTGTATTCTCGTGATTATCAGAGTTCGGATGGCAGGCGTTCGAAGTCCGGCAGACGAACAAAATCGAGGTTACTGAAGCTGGCATCATTTAGGATCGCCTGGGTTCGTGCGCTGACAATGATGTAGGAGATATCTTCCGGCATGAAGATGTCGCTTCCGTCCCACGACTCTTCTTCAAAATATAGACCCTTGTATGCTTCGTATGATCGACCACCTGGTGGCGGGAGACACGTCACTTTCGTACTTCGGAGGTTTTGAATCTTGCCACAACGTCCCGAAACGGCAAACCCCTCGTAGTGGCGGGAAAGGTTGAACCCACCCGAAACAAGATTGATTGGAAACGTCGCCCATCCGGTGACGCTGTGCTGGCGTAGTGCCAGTTTCATTTGTGAGGAAATCAGACAGAGAGGAGGTTCCTCGGAAGCAACAAAGTCGACTTCGGACGTTCCACTCGAGACCTCGAAACCGAGGGCAGCGTCAACTTTTTGTTCGCACCGTGAGATGCTGTAAGGGTTTTCCGAGACATCTATCGGACGGACATGTATTGAAGAAGCCTTAAATGCAGGTGACAAGACGAAGAAATCGTCAAACCCTGGGAATTTCAAAAGAAAACCTCGATTCCATATTTTTTCGCAAGCTCTCGTCCGAATTGCCTGATCTCGTCAGGGGATCGCGATCGTCGAAAGAATCGCTCCCAGTCACTATTATATTGTGCAGCGTTCCGTAGGTGTGAAGCCTTCTCCCACCATGTCGCAAAGACGGGGTTGTGAATATCTAGACCTGCCTTTTTGAACGCGACCTCAAATTTGACAGAAAAAATGTGGTGAGCGTGCGACTCTTCGGGAATTGCTTCGGTGATTCGAGCCAGGTTTTTTCGAAGATTGCCTCGAGTGAGTTTTAGAAGCGGTTCCCCCTTTGGCCCAAAGGCAACCGCTGGGACACCGACACCTGCAAGTCTGGTGTTTGCCGAATCTAGTAACTCCTCTCGGTTTTCAGGGGCGAAGTCAGATATTAGAAAGTCGGCCACAGCGCTGACCGCTTCCCCTGCCGGCCCCAGTTTTGCTAGGGCCATGTTGAGTTTAAGTCGCGCGGCACGATTGAAATCGAGCATTCTTTGAATAAACACATGATTGATGGTCAACCTCGGTGCTTGGCCATCGGGGTCAATGTAGAGAACCGCGTTGTTGTTCGCCATGACATAGCGGTTCCAGCTTTGTCCGCTCGTCGACGACAACGCACCCCCTGGATCGATCGTCAAAAACCTCCCACTCCCTTGGCTGTAATACCGGGCATGCATGTAGTCCAGCCCAGCCATGGTCCCGTGCTCGGTGCCGGTGTCTTCGCGTTCGTGGGCGGTGTAGAGGTGTTTGGAGGTGGGGCTGCCGAGGCGTTCGGCGAACTCGCCGAAGGGCCAGTAGGTGAAGGTGGATTGGGCGGCGGGGTTGTCGAGGTTGGAGATCTCCTTGCGGGTGCTCTGGAGGTGGTCGGTGACGACGGTGGTGTAGGTGACCTGGCCGCTGTTCGGGCATGTGCGGTGGACGAGGGGGCGGCGACCGAGAAAGACGTGGTCTGAGAGCCGGTGCCAGTTGCCGGTGGCGGAGCCGATGGCTGTGGGTGTCCACAGGAAGTCGGTGAGGACGTTGCCCTCCTGGTCGCGGAGAGAGAAGGTGGCCTCGATGACGGAGCCGTCGGTCACCCGGTACTTGAGGACTCGTTCGCCAGAGAGGTCGTAGGCGAATCCGAAGCGGTCCTCGGGGGCATTGGGACCGGTGGCCCAGGCGGCGACGAGCTGGTTGTCGAGGTCGAAGCGGAGGCGGCGGGTCCAGCCGTCCGGCATGGTCTCGGTCGTGAGGTTGCCGCGACGGTCGTAGGTGCCCGAGGTCAGGCGATTGGTGGCCCACGAGACCGGGATGGTTCGAGGCCGATTTGTGCGAGGTTGCCGAAGTCGTCGTAGGTATAGGCCCGGGTACCGTGGCTCGGATGCCCTGCCGAGGTGAGCCGGCCGAGGTCGTCGTAGATGTAACTCCATGGGCCGATCGAGCGGATGTTGCCGGCGACGTCGTATGTGTAGGTCCCGGTATCGAAGAGGGCGGGAGTGGGTTTTGCCGGGTCAATTGCCTTGATGCGGAGTGGCCTCGCCCTGGTGCCGTCGACGGAGATTTGATGGTTGACGAAACCGGGAGTGGCACCGGCTCCGTCGGATGTCCCGGCAGCGGTCTTCCAGTCCACCAGCATCCCGGTCGCTGGGTCGAAGCTCGGTTCGCTGAAGAGCGCGACTCCGGTGGTGGCATCGGTGATTGATGCTAGCGCCACCGGGTCCCATTCGTATTCGATGGTTGGTGAAGACTGCGTGCACCCAGCGACGCCCGCGAGATCGGGGTAGTAAACGCGGCTCAGGTTGCCCCAGCGGTCGTACTCGTGACCGAGCACGAAGGCCTGGGTTCCTCCGGCGGATCCCTGCCCGCCGAAGCCGATCTCGGTGGTGCGTCCGCTGAGTAGCCCCTGGGCATCCGCGTAGGAGTAGCTGTGGGTGACGCCTATCGCATTCGCTTCGACGCACGCAACAGGGCAGCTCTCGAGATCAGCCGCGACCAGGTTGTAGCGGGTCTCGGTTGTGACCTTGCCGACCTCGTGGGCAGCGGCATCAGTGCCGTATCCGACGCTTCCGACGAGGTACCTGTTGCTCCCATACAACATCCAGCGCTCGATCTCGCGGCCGGCGGCATCGGCTGTGGTTTCGACGGCCTCGAGAGGGTTCGTCGCGAAGACGGTGCGCCGCGGTGTCCCGAAGGCGTCGTAGTTTTCATAAGAAGTGGTGCCGTTGCCGGCGCCGTGTTCGGGGAAGGTGTGGGCGAGGAGTTCGCCGAGAGCGTTGAAGGTCATCGTTCGCCGTTGCACTCGCCCCGTTGAGTTGACGTCCTGACCGCGGATCTCCACCTCGGTGGTGCGTCCGCCGACGTCGTACTCGTATGATCCGCGAACAAATCGCCACGGCACCATCTGCGAGAGGTTGAGAAAGTGCAGCGGGTCAATCGCCGGCGCGCCCTTGTCCTCCCACGACTCCAGGATCTGTCCGCGGGCGTCCCGCCGGGTGATGGTTCGCGACAGGCCGCCGTCTCCACCGAGGTCCGGATCGAGCACCAGCGTCTGCGACCAGGCGTCGCCGCGGTAGCCCGCCAGGATCAGCCCGCCGTCCGACGCCACCTGCCGCTCGGGTCGGCCGAAGGGATCAACGGCGGCGGTGATCTCCCAGTTACTGTCTGCTGAAAACGAGGTCGGAGCGGTGAGGTCGGCGGATGCGAGCATGTGGCTCTCGGCCCAGGTCGTGCCGACTCCGTCCTGGAATGTAGTCTGGTGGCGAAACAAAGTTACGAGTCCGGCGCGTCGCGCCTCGTGGTGGCGCAGCCGGCCCAATCCGTCGAAATGGGAGCGCTGGACGAGGGTCGGCAATCCGTTCGCACCCTCGACCCGAACCTCGCTCCACCGCAAGTTCGGGTCGTATTGGAGCCAGGTCGGCGACTTGGAGGCGTCGCTCGGTTCGAGGTATTTCAGTCTGCCGAGTTCGTCGTGCGCGATGACCGCCAACCCGTCGCCGTTGCCGTCGCCGAGAGCAGTTGCGCGGCGCCAGAACGGGTCAAACGAGACCCGGCTCTCGAGTTCCCCGACGCCTCCGAAAACGGCCGGCGCCGCACCCCAACCCGGGCACCGTCCCTCAGTGTCCGCACCCGGCGGGCACAGGACCCAGCTCTCGCGTTCGAACGACCCTCCGGGCGAGGCGGCGTACCGCGAGCCCGAGAGCGATTGGATGACCCCTGATCGCTCGAGCGACACCGTCTTCGGCATCCCATAGCCGAAGACCGTGGACTCTGCGGGGTTGAGCCAGTAGGTGTAGGTCGCGGTGATGTCGTTCGAGTCATTTGCCGACTGCGAGAGGTGGCGGCGACTCGTCTTGATGGCGCCGTTGCTTCTGAAGGTGGTGGTGGTGCGCTCGAAGCTTGATGGCGTCTCAAGGGACGTGAACAGCTCGCCTACCAACTCGGGCAGCCAGATCGACGACGTGAACCCCTTGTGGTACGTGATCGTGCTGCGAAGATCGAAATCCGACGGTCCGGGTACGGAGGCGGTGAAGTCGGAGGTCGATAGACCGAGTACCTGGTGTGAGGGGAGTAGGGGCTCCTCAATCGCCTGAGTGAATCCGTACGTTGATTGCCAGTCGAAGACGCAGTCTGACGGCAGGCATTCCACGTCGCGCTCGAACCACGATTCCGACCCGGAGTAAAAGGGTTCTGCGAAGTCATCCTGCGCGTCCTCGAGCAGTGACGCCCGAGGGTACTGCGTTGTCTGGCGGCGAATCCGCACATTCTCCTGGCGAGCGCCGGAGTACTGTTCGTAGCCGCCAAGGTAGGCCGAGCCCAGAGTTTCGTGCTCGTTGTCAGGCGGCGTGTTGTCCTCGCGGTCGAGGGTGTAGGAAAAGAGGGTTCTTCGCTCGAGTCGAGGATGTCTCGCATCCATGCAGAACCAGAGGTCTTCGCCATCGAGGTGGTGCGCTCCGCGATAACTGCGGATCTCGAGCGGCCGGCCTTCCAGCGGCAGCGATCCCCAGACATCAGTCTCGTTCGTGTGAGCAATCAATCCGTCGTCGTCGCTGTCGTAGAAGAACCGGCCGGTCGAGAAGATGTGGGCGGTGTCGTCGTAACGCGCGCTCGGGAGATCGACGGTGTGGCCGTCGGTTCTCAGGCCATCGAGGTCCTCGGCGGCGGCCCCAGGTTGGTGATCCACCACGAGGTGGCGCCGTACGACGGTCAGAGCGGTCCCCGAGTAGAAACGGTCATGGGGTTCAGGGTCGGAGGCCGGATTCGGGAGCAGCGCGTGGCCCCCATCCGAGGCGCTGACCACCGTGTTTGCGAAATCGACGGGCGGTTCGTAGAGGTTGACGAGGAATCCCGCGACACCATCACGGAGGTACTCGGTCCACTCCAGGAGACGGTCGTCAGTGTCGACGACCTTGCGGTCGGTCACCGCCCAGACGGGCTGGGAGATGCTGTAGGTAACGGGGCTGGGCGGCGGGATGGTGACGCTGTTTTCCGAGATGCCTGAGGGAGCGCACACTCCGACGTCCCAAAGGAACGGCGCCGGTGTGTTGGGCAGCTGACGGCCGAGCCCCTGGTAGAAGAACACCCAACGGTCGTAATCGTACCCGGTCCTGGCGCCGGTCGGCAGGGTGACTGATCGGATTCGCCCTTTGGGCTCGGCGTCGAGCTCGCCATCCGGCTCGCCGGGTGGATCGGGTTGTTCCTGGAAGATCCCGAAGTCCCAGTCGAGACCGATACCGCTTGCAGTCTCCAGGTGGATGCCGGAGAGGTAGGAGAACCGGTCGGTGAACTGACGATAGTCAGGTTGGGTGCTGCAAGGCTGGTGCTCGCTGAGGAGAGTCTGGGCCTTGACCCGCAGCGACCGGTATCTCTCGTAGGAAAGGTCGTATCTGAGTTGTTCGGCGCCTGCGCCGTCGTTGAAGGCGATCGACGATACAGTCTGATATACGGGATGAATCGTCACCTCGGCCTCGGCGGCAACCTGACCCATTGCATCGTAGGCCGTGATCGCGTGCGGAATCGGCGAGCCCTCGGTCGCAGTTTCGTACTCAATTTCGATGGCCGGTCCCGGCCATCGGATGCTCTCGATGCGGGTGCAATACCAGCCGCGTGCCTGCGACAGAAAGTCGGTGTCGGTGATGATGTCGTCCCCGGGCTGGCCGTACTCGACGACCCGCGCGAGTGTGAAGTGGTAGCGCAGCCCTCCGCGTTCCCCGACGAATGTGTTGGTGAACATCAGCGGCGGGAAGATCTGGTGGACCTCGCGTTCCCGATAAACCCGCCAATCGGAGCCGTCGGCCGCATACCAGTACTCGCGGAATCGACCGCCGACGTACACCTCCTCGGGGTCACCGTTTCGGCAGTCCCAGCCTTCCAGGCACCGGCGGAGTTGGTGACGGGCGCCGTCTGGCGTGATGACGCTGTCGAGGAAATACGTCGAATCGCCGGTGCCGGGGTGATGCTGCTGTCGGAGATAGATATGTGGGAGTTTGAACGTCCAACCCAGCCCGGCGTGGGCATCGCCGACGATGAAGCCCTTGCCCTGGCATTCCTTGCCGTTTCTGCGGCGGTCCCACGACCAGAACTTCGAGCTGTAGTGGAGGGCCAGCTGCCACGACAGGTCTGCTCCCGCAATCAGCGGCGGGCCGAGAGGGATCGCCAGTGACAACCCGCCGTTGTAGAGATTGACGCTGTCGAAATCGCCGACATCGTAAGCGGTCGGTTGCCGCCCCCTGGCGTACTTGGGGTAGAACGAGTTGTAGGAGTAATCCGGGTCGACGATGTCATCCTGTGCGTGCGCGGGGCCCGTCCACAGCTGGGGAAGGATGAAGACGACCAGGGCGGCGATAAGGACCATGTGGCGGGTGAGGCGGCTGCTGTTCATCCTCGCGGCCTCCTATTCCGCCAACCCGGTCGGCATGTCGAGCGTGGTCCGGCATGAAGTGTTGGTGGTGCCGTTCGACCACCTGCGAGTGTCACCGCTTTCGAACCCGTCGGCGAAGACGGTGTCGTCAGCCTTGGTTTGCGGTGGGTGGACTGCCGTGGGAGCCGGTCGTTCGACCGAATCCGGAGGGTCAGCGGTGGACGCCGACCCCGCAATCAGAAATGTCGCAACAATACACAGTGCGGCCGATGCCAAGCGGACGCTCTTCATCACGGCAATGCCCTTCCCGCAGACGTTTCATGTCTGCGCAATTGCCTGACGACCCGGTGGGTCTCTCCTCTCCAGATGTTGAAACGAACATGCCTTCTGTTTGAATATGGGGCGCGGATTTTCTTTTGTCCACGTCGTTGCCAGGAACGACAAACCCAACACAGGCCTCAAACCAGTCGTTGTCGGGGTGTAGCCTACCGACTTCGGTTTCTGTGACTGGACCCCCTCTCTGCCCCCTGCCCCTCTGCCCCCCTGCCCCTCCGCTCCTCTGCCCCTCCGCTCCTCTGCTCCCTTTCCCCCTCTGCTCCCTTTCCCCTTTCCCCCTTTCCCCGCAACCCAGGTCACTGCGGCTCCTGGCGGTGACGCGCGAGGGCGCGGTCTACCAGCGCCGTGAACAGGGCTTCGCGCTGGTCGGGCTGGAGATCGAGGGCGCGGGCAACCACCGGCCACCCGGCGGCGAGCAGAAACAGCGGCGCCGCCAGCTCGAGAAACAGCAGTCGGCTTTCGGCGCTGCCGCGGGGGCTGTCATCCCCCCCGAGGGTGGCATTGAGTTGTTCAAAGGCGTTGCGCAGGGGAGGGGTCAGAGATTCGACGGCCACGCCGCCGCCATCGGCAAGATCGCGCAGCAGAAGGCGGGTCGCGGTGTCGTCGGACTGCAGACGGCGGAGGACCTGACCGAGTGCCGCCGCCGCGTCCGGGGTCGCGCTTTCGAGATCATCGACCTCGCCGCCGGTCGACGGCCCCATCTCGGCGAGAACCGCAGCGGCCTGGCGCAGCACGAAACGGTAGAGCTGTCGCTTGCCGCCGAAGTGGTAGGAGACCGCACCAGGGTTGGCGCCGGCCTGGTTGCAGATGTCGCGCACCGAAGCTCCCCGGTAGCCCGAGTCGGCGAAGAGGCGGGTGGCGGCACGAACGAGACGCTCACGGGTGCTCAAATTCATACAGTTGTTTGTATCAAATTTTGACACTTCTCGCAACACCGGCCGGTCGATTCCGGACGGAGGCGGCGATACGGTGTGAAAATGGCTCGGAGTCGCCTGTTTTTGGTAAGAAAAAATTTATAACTTGTTTTATTATTGGAGGTTGTGAATTCGTAACAAACGATTGTTTGAATTCAACGATTCCGCCTTGACTTGCTCTGTGCCGGTCGATAGCATCGCTCTACAGGATGGTTCAGGTTATCTCGCACGCCGTTGCCGTCATTCCGGCACGCTGGGCTTCAACACGTTTCCCAGGCAAGCCCCTCGCAGAGCTCGCGGGTCAGCCGATGATTGCCCATGTGGTGCGCCGCGCCCTGGAGGCGGCAACCGTGGAGCACGTGATCGTCGCCACCGACGACGAGCGAATCGCCCGGGCCGCCGAGGCTGCTGGAGCCGAGGCGGTGATGACCGGCGACTGCCCCTCGGGAACCGACCGGGTGGCGGCGGCCGTGGCGGGCAGCGACCGGTGGGACGTGGTCGTCAACGTCCAGGGTGACGAGCCCCTGTTGAGCGGTGAGAACATCGATGTCCTGGTGCGAGGGCTGCTTGCAGACCCGGACGCACCGATGGCAACTCTGTGCCGCCCGCTCGACCCCGAGCGGGCCGACGATCCCAACGCGGTAAAAGTGGTGTGCGACTCGCGGGGCCGGGCCCTCTACTTTTCGCGATCGGCGATTCCGTTTCCGAGAGAGGCAGCGACGGCGGCCGCGCTGTGGCGGCTCCACCTCGGCATCTACTGTTTTCGACGGGAAGCGTTGGCGCATTTTGTGAGCCTCGCACCGTCTCCGCTCGAACGGGCCGAGGGCCTCGAGCAACTGAGAGCGCTGGAAAACGGGATTTCGATCCTGGTCTTCGACGCGCCGCACCCGGCCTATGGGGTCGACACTCCGGAGGATCTCCTGAGAGTCGCGACGATCATGCAAACAGAGAAATGACCAGGAGGGGCTGATGGCCACGAAGTACGTTTTCTTTACAGGTGGTGTTGTTTCGGGGCTTGGAAAGGGCATCTCGGCGTCGTCGCTGGGGGCCCTGATGGAGGCCCACGGCTATTCGGTGACCATGCTCAAGGTGGACCCGTACGTCAACGTCGACCCCGGGACCATGTCGCCGTTCCAGCACGGTGAGGTCTTCGTGACCGACGACGGCGCCGAGACCGATCTCGATCTCGGCCACTACGAACGCTTCACCTCGGCCAATATGGGCAAGAAGAACAATTTCACGACCGGCAAGGTCTACCAGACGGTGATCGAGAAGGAGCGCCGCGGCGACTATCTCGGCAAGACGGTGCAGGTGATCCCGCACATCACCGACGAGATCAAGGACGGCATCCGAGCCCTCGGTGGGGACGTCGACTTCGTGATCGTCGAGATCGGCGGCACTGTGGGCGACATTGAATCGCTGCCCTTCCTCGAAGCCATCCGCCAGTTCCGCACCGAGGCCGGTAGGGGCAATGTCCTCAATGCCCACCTCACCCTGGTGCCCTACATCAAGGGCTCGGGCGAGCTCAAGACCAAACCCACTCAGCACTCGGTCAAGGGCCTCCTGCAGATCGGGATCCAGCCCGACATCCTGCTGTGTCGTTGCGACCGGCCGCTGCCCCCCGATCTGCGCGAAAAAATCGCGCTGTTCTGCAACGTGGAGGCACGGGCCGTGATCCCGGCCCAGGACGCAGACACCATCTACGACGTCCCGCTGAAACTGGCGGCGGAGGGGTTTGACGAGATCGTGCTCGAGATGTTGAATCTCCCCAAGGGCCAGCGCGACCTGACCCGGTGGCGGGAGGTTGTGGATGCCACACGTGCCGCCACCGAAGAAGTCTCGGTCGGTATCGTCGGCAAGTACGTCGACCTTGCCGACTCGTACAAGTCGCTCAACGAGGCCCTGATCCACGGCGGGCTCGTCAACGGGGTCAAGACCAACCTGGTCTTTATCGATTCGGAGACTCTCGAGGGCTCGGGCTATCCCGGCGAACTCTTCGAGGTGGACGCCATCCTGGTCCCGGGTGGGTTCGGGAAACGCGGCATCGAGGGCATGATCCGGGCCATCGAGTTCGCCCGCGGCCACAAGATCCCGTTCTTCGGCATCTGTCTCGGTCTGCAGACCGCCATTGTCGAGTTTGCCCGCAACGTGTGCGGGCTGGCCGGCGCCCACTCCACCGAGTTCGTCAGCCAACCGCCCTACAAGGTGATCTACAAGATGCGCGAGTTGGTGGGTGTCGACCAGATGGGCGGCACCATGCGACTCGGGAAGTATCCCTGCCGTCTGACCCCGTCCTCGAAGGCCTGGGAGATGTACGGCGGAGACGAGGTGTGGGAGCGCCACCGCCACCGCTACGAGGTCAACCCCGAATACGTTCCGCTCTTCGAGGAGAAGGGTCTGGTGGTGAGCGGCAAATCGCCCGACAGGATCTTTGTCGAGGTCATCGAGTTGCCCGACCACCCGTGGTTCCTGGCCTGTCAGTTCCACCCCGAGTTCAAATCACGTCCTTACAAACCGCATCCGATATTCAAATCGTTCATCGCCGCCGCGGTGGAGTATCGCGATCAGCGGACGGCGGCAGGAGAGGCCGAGGCGTCCGAGGCAGCGGTAGTTGCGGCCGAAGTCGACGATGCAGTCGAGACGAAGGGGGCATTGGAAGCCTGAAGGCCTCCAAAGCCTGGATACAGGATCCAGGAGCACACTTGTCCAAGACGGCATCGTGGACTGCTCGAAATCACATTCACGCTCCACCCCGACCGCGGCGAATCTGAAGGTGGGCCAAGGCCCACCCTACTTCGGACCCAGGTTTCGAGCGGGTTCGTAGGGTGGGCCTCGGCCCACCTTCAGAGATGTTTCCTGCGTCTCGGATCACCCGTGTCTCGGTACGCAACCTGGACAGCAGTGATCTCGGATGCAGGATCCAGGGTTCAGGATCCAGGATTGACCGCTCGGGGCCCTATGCATCCTGCATCCTGCATCCTGCATCCTGCATCCTGCATCCTGCAACCTGCATCCCTCCTGATACACTGTGCCCGATGGCGATCGAGAGCTTCAACATCGTCGACGGGGTCCCGATCGGCGGCGGCGCCAGGCCGGTCTATCTGGCCGGGCCGTGTGTCGTCGAATCCAGTGGTTTTGTTGTCGAAGTCGCGGGCAGGGTCGCGGAAATCGCCGCCCGCCACGGCGTGCCGCTGGTGTTCAAGGCCTCGTATGACAAGGCCAACCGGTCCTCCGAATCCAGCTTTCGCGGACCCGGCGTCGACCAGGGGCTGGCGGCGTTGGCCGAGGTCAAGAAGGTCACCGGTTTGCCGGTCATCACGGACGTCCATCACCCGGAGCAGGCGGCGGAGGCGGCGCGGGTCGTCGACATGCTCCAGGTGCCGGCCTTTCTGTGCCGGCAGACAGATCTTCTCCACGCCTGCGGCGCTACCGGGCTTCCGGTCAACGTCAAGAAGGGTCAGTTTCTGGCCCCCGAAGACATGGCCAACGCGGTCGAGAAAATAGGTGCCGCCGGCAACCAGAGGGTGACTCTGACCGAGCGGGGCACGACCTTCGGTTACCACAACCTTGTGGTCGACATGCGTGGGCTGCCGGTCATGAGACGGTTTGCCCCCGTCATCTTCGACTGCACCCATTCGTTGCAGCTGCCGGGCGGGCTCGGCCACTCCACCGGCGGCGCGAGAGAGTTCCATCCCTATCTGGCGCGGGCGGCGGCCGCTGCCGGAGTCGACGGGTTTTTCATCGAGGTTCACCCCGACCCCCCGAATGCGCTTTCGGACGCCACCACCCAGCTCTCGTTCGACGAGTTCGATCGCCTGCTCGGACAGCTCGAGGCGGTGTCGGCGGTGGTGCGGGAGGTGGCGCCGTGAGTCGCGAGGTCGCGCGTCAGGTGCTGGAGGCCGAGGCCGACGCGATCCGCAATCTGATGGAGAACCTCGGCGAAGATTTCGATCGCGCAGTGGACCTGATCGACGACTGCGCCGGACGCGTGGTGCTGACCGGGATGGGGAAGTCGGGCATCATCTGCCGCAAGATCGCCGCAACGATGAGGTCGACGGGGACACCGGCGCTCTTCATGCACCCGGCGGAGGCCATTCACGGCGATCTCGGCATGGTCGCGGGTGGAGATCTCGTGGTCGCCGTCTCGAACTCCGGCACCACCGAAGAGATCCTCAACCTGGTGGCTGTGCTGCGCCGGATCGGCGTGGTTCTGATCGCCATCACCTCGAACCCGGAATCGCCGCTGGCGACGACCGCTGATCTTCACCTCGATGTCGGTGTGCGCCGCGAGGCGTGTCCGATGAACCTGGCGCCGACCGCCTCGACGACCGCCGCCCTCGCCCTGGGCGATGCCCTGGCGATGTCGGTGTCGGTCAAAAAGGGCTTCAAGGAAGAGGATTTCGCGCGCCTTCACCCGGGTGGCAAGTTGGGCAAGAGATTCCTCAAAGTGCGGGATCTCATGCACACCGATGACGAGGTGCCGCGGGTCGACAGGGCGACGGCGATGAAGGACGTGATCTACGAGATGAGCCGCAAGGGTCTCGGCCTCACCACCGTTCAGGATGAAGAGGGACGGCTTCTCGGACTGATCACGGATGGCGACCTTCGAAGGCTCATGGAAAAGGACGCCGATCCCATGGCCCGGACCGCGGGCGAGGTCATGCACCGCGGCGGCGCCTGCATCGCCCCGGACGAACTCGCGACCGCCGCGCTGCGGGTGCTCGAAGAACGACGCATCACCTCGTTGATGGTGTGTGACGGATGCGCGCCGGTTCTCGGCGTGCTCCACCTTCACGATCTGTGGGGAGTAGGATTGTTTTGATTTCGAATTTCGGATTTCGAATTTCGGATTTGGCCCCAACCTACTCCGTGTTGAGAGCTGGTGGCTGCGTGGCCGGAAAATTCGAAATTCGAAATTCGAAATCCGAAATTTCACCCCGGGACGTGCGATGCGGCTGACCATACTGACCACCGGCGGCACGATCGACAAGACCTACGACGAACTGCAGGGCAGCCTGCGCAACGTGGCGTCGATCCTCGATGTGATCCTCGACGAGCTGCGCACGCCGGATCTCTTCATCCGCCACGTGGACGTGATGCACAAGGACTCGCTCGACATGACCGAGGAGGACCGCAAGATCATCGCCAAGGCGGTGCGCGACGCCGCCAGGAACTCCGACGCGGTGATCATCCTCCACGGCACAGATACCCTGGAGGAGACCGGCGATCTTCTGTGCCGTGAGGGCGGCGATCTCGAGGTCCCGGTGATCCTCACCGGCGCCATGCGGCCCTATGAGTTTCGCGACACCGACGCGATCCAGAACGTCACCGAGGCTCTCCTGGCGGCGCGTTTGCTGGAGGGTGGGGTCTACGTCGTCATGCACAACCGGGTCCTTCGTTTCCCGGGCGTCACCAAGGACCGCGAAGCACTCACCTTCGTTCGCAAGAGCTGAGCTCTTGCGAACTCAAATTTTGAATTTTGAATTTTGAATTTTGAATTCCCACCCACTTCACCGTTTCGCGAATGATGTGAATGGTTGTGTGGTCGGCATTCCGAATTCCGAATTCCGAATTCCGAATTCTGCTACGTCCCGATCCTCGTCACGGTCACCAACGGGCCGTCGAGGGCGGCCTTGTCCGAAAGGTCGACCTTGCCCTCGATGAACCACAGATTGTCGTCTTCGGGATCGAGCAGGACCTGGACGACCTGCCACGAGTGGTCGCCGATTTCGGTGATCTGGGTGTGCTCCGCAAGGCGTGCGTTGTGGTCGAACCGGAGCGTCTCGTGATCGGCGAAGAACGGCTCGAGAGCGGTCGAGAAATCTTCCTCGGTGACCAGCGCCGAGGGCGTGTCGGGATCGGCGCGGACGCTGTCGGCGGCCTCCTCCCAGTCGCGGCGTGAAAGAGCCGCCACCAACTGGTGGAGGTCTGCGCGCAGCCGTGACGCGAGAGCCTTGGGGTTTGACCGAAGCTCGCGCACCGCCAACACTCTCTGAGCGACCCTCCGTTCTTCGGGCGCTTCGAGCAGCAGCTCGGGGTGCCGCATCGACTCCCACTCGTCGATGAGACTGGTGTCGACCCGCTCCAGCATGGCGCGGAAATACGCCGCGACGTCGAGCACGCCTTCGGTCTTGATCTGGTCCGGAAGGTTCTGGTCGAGGGTCTTGTAGACCTGAGAGAGATAGCGGAGGAGGACGCCTTCGGACCGCTGCAACCCGTAGCGTCGGACGTAGTCGGTGAAGCCCAGGAAGTCCTCGTACATCTCGCGCGCTACCGACTTGGGTCTCACGGCGTCGCCGCCGACCCACGGGTGATCTTGAAGAAAACGGTCGAAGGAAGCGTGGATGTAGTCGGCGAGGGGCTGTGGGTGGGTGACCTCGTCGAGCCGGTTCATGCGCTCGTCGTACGACACGCCTTCGGCCTTGAGCCGGTTGATGAGTTCGGTCTTGAGCTTGTCCACCTGCCGTCTGAGGATGATGACCGGGTCCTCGAGCACCGATTCGACCAGGCTCAAGATGTCGAGGGCGTGGTCGGGGTTGTCGGGGTCGAGGCCCTCGATCGCCTCGATGAGGTACAGCGACAGGTTGTGGAACAGTGAAAAGTCGACCTGAAGGTCCTCGTCAACCACGACCCACAGGTAGGAACCGGCTGTGTCGGGCACCATGCGGATGATCCCCGCGCGGTAGAGCGAGCGCGCCAGTTGGGCCGCTCGTTCCAGGTGCATCACCTTGCCCGCGTCGTCGTCATGGCAGTTGGCGATGAGTTGGCGGACGGAGTGGAAATTTCCTGCAGACGGGTCGTTGGCCACCGCGTCGCGCTGCAGAAGATCGACGAGCATGCCCGGGGTGATCCGGAACCGTGAGACCAGCTTTTCGGGCGGATCGACTATCAGTTTTCTGAAGGTGTCCTCGGACCACGAAACCTCGCCCGGCCGGGGCGATGTCTTGCCGGTCTTGCGCTTCTTGCCCGGGTTGGCCGCCGCCTTTCGCTGTTCCTTCAACCGTTCGATCACATCGTCCGGGGCCTGGCACACGACGCTCCCCTCGTCGTCATATCCCTTGCGCCCCGCCCGCCCCGCGATCTGTTTGAACTCCCGGACCTTGAGCCGGCCGACCTTGCGGCCGTCGTACTTCGCGAGCTTGGTGAAAAGGACCGTGCGCAGCGGGATGTTGATGCCGACCCCGAGCGTGTCGGTGCCGGAGATCACCTTGAGGAGACCGGCCTGGGCCAGCTGTTCGACCTGGAGGCGGTATTTGGGCAGGAGACCGGCGTGGTGGACGCCGATACCGAAGCCGAGGAAGCGTTTGAACTCCTTGCCGTAGGGCGTGTCGAAGCGGGTGTCGCCTACGGCCTCGCGAATCGCCGCCTTTTCGTCCTTGGTGGTGAGCTGCATGCTGGTCAGTTTCTGGGCGGTCTCGGCGCAGTCGCGCTGAGTGAAGTTGACGAGGTAGATCGGGGCCTTGGCGTGGCTCGCGAGGTCTTCAATCGTCTCGTGGAGGGGTGTCTCCCGGTAGGAAAAGTCCAGGGGCACGGGTCTCAGATCGGAATGAACGAGGGTTGCCGCGGTGCCCGTCCTTTGCTCCACCTGTTCCATGATGGAGCTCATATCGCCGAGGGTGGCCGACATCAGGAGGAACTGGGAATGGGTGAGGGTGATCAGCGGTACCTGCCACGCCCAGCCGCGGTCGCGGTCGGCGTAGTAGTGAAACTCGTCCATGATCACGTACGGAGCCTCGAGGTCGGAGCCCATTCGCAGGGAGAGATTGGCCAGCACTTCGGCGGTGCAGCAGATGACCGACGCGTCGGGGTTGATGCTGGCGTCGCCGGTGAGCATGCCGACGTTGTCGGCGCCGAGTTCCCCGCACAAAGAGAAGAATTTTTCACTCGCCAATGCCTTGATCGGCGTCGTGTAGTAACTGCGGCGCCCCTCGCACAGACCGCGGAACTGCAACCCAAGAGCCACCAGTGATTTACCGGATCCGGTCGGGGTGTCGAGCACGACGTGGCGGTCCGCCATCAGTTCGAGCAGCCCCTCCTCCTGGGCCGGGTAGAGCTCGAAACCGGTGTCGGCGACCCAGCCCAGGAAGAGATCGAGGATCGCGTCGGGATCACTGGTGCCTCCCGGCGGGATGCGCGAGCCCAGGGTGGCGACGGCAGGCATCGGTTCGGCGGTGTTCGGCTGGGAGAGGTGGTCCGTCATCCCGTCAGTGTACGGCAACCCTTCGCGACGTGAAGCCTGCGGATCAGCTCCGCATCCCTGTGAGTCTGTCGTCGGTGATGCGACGCGCCTCTTCGATGATGGTGTCGATCAGCTCCTGCACGGTCGGGATGTCGTGGACCAGACCCACCGACTGGCCGGCAGGCATCAGTCCGACATCGATCTCGCCGTCCTTGAGCATCCGCAGTCCGTTCTTTCCGGTGACCAGGGGGGCGAGCTCGGCGATGCCGGCGCCGCCCTTTTCGAGCTCGACGACCTTTTCGGCGACGTCGTTGCGCAGGACCCGTTCGGTGTTGCGCAGCGACCGCATGACGAACATGGTGTCGGTTTCGGTGGCCTCGACCAGCCAGTTCTTGACGTTGATGTGGGCCGGGGCCTCCCGGGTGGCGACAAACCGGGTGCCGAGATTCATTGCTTCGGCGCCCAGGGCCAGTGCCGCCACGAGGCCCCGAGCGTCGGCGAAACCCCCTGAGGCGATGACAGGGATCGTGACCGCGTCGACCGTCACCGGGATCAAGACCAGCGAGGTCACATCGTCCTCTCCCGGGTGGCCGGCGCACTCGCAGCCGTCGATGCTGATGAAGTCGCAGCCGATGGACTCCGCCTTCTTCGCGAACCGCACCGAGGTGCACTTGTGGATGACCCTGGCACCGCCCGCCTTGATGCGTTCCAGGTAGGGCTCGGGGTTGCGTCCGGCGGTCTCGACGATATCGATGCCCTGATCGACCATGACGTCGATCAGGCTGCCGTAGTCCTTGGGAACGAGCGTCGGCAGAAAGGTCAGGTTGACTCCGAACGGCCGGTCGGTCAGCGCTCGGGTGCGGGCTATGGCGTCCGCGAGCCCCTCTGCGGTCTCGAAGGTGAGGGCGGTGAGAACCCCGAGCCCGCCGGCTTCCGATACCGCCGCCACCAGCTCCGGCTGCGACACCCACATCATGCCGCCCTGGATGATCGGGTGGGTGATCCCGAGCCCCTCGGTCACTCTGGTCTTGAATATCTGCTGCATGATTCTCCTAGAGGGCTTTCTGCCATTTCCGATGCGAAGGTAGCATGTTGAACGCGGTCGCCGGTTGGTAGAGGATATCTGATGTTGGATGTTGGATGTTGGATGTTGGATGTCGGATGTTGGATGTTTGATATTGGATGTTTGATGTCGGGATTTCGCGCCTGATAGGCACCCGCCTTCCGGCACTCACGGCGGTTCATCCTGAATTCAAAATTCAAAACTCAAAACTCAAAACTCTCAACTGAACGGCGCCAACAGCGCCGTTCAGTTGAGGTAATACTCCTGCAGCATCGTCAGCAGAACCTCTTCCCGATTTTCCGGGCGGACCAGGTCGTCCTCCTCGATCTGCGCCCGGAACCCGGCCACGATCCGCGGGTCGACCATCTCCAGGACCTCTTCGGGACGGGCGACGCCGCCTTGCCGGCGCAGCGCGGCGGCCATCCCCGAGGGCAAGCCGTCGGTATTGACGAACCATGCCCTCGCCGCCTTGCCGGGCTCGATGCGGGCGCCGGTGAAATTCGCGCCGGTGAGATTGACATCGTGCATGCTCTCGACGTCCCCGAAATCGGTTCTCACCGCCGAGGCGAGGGTGAAATCGGCGCCGTCGAATCGTGCCGAGGGGAACCTGGAGGCGAAGAGGTTGGCCTGGGCGAGCTCGGCGCCGGCGAAGTTGGCGAGGCTGAGGTCGTCGAGCTGGGTCATCGAGGCGTCAACCAGCACGGCCTCCTCGAACGAGGCGCCCTCGCCGTGGATCCTGGTCAAGATCGCGCTCGACAACACCGCCTGGTTGAACGAGGCCCTGCTGACCTCCGCGTTCTTGAGGTTGGCGCGGGGCATTTCGGCGAGCCAGAAGTTGGCGTCCGCCAGATTGCAGTCCGCAAAATTCGTTCCCGTGAGTTCGGAGCTCGAGAAGTCAGCCCCCCGGAGATCGAGGCCCGACAGATCGCGGTGGGCGAGGTTGTAGGTCAGAAAGTGGGTGCTCCGGCGGAGAGCGTTGAAATTGCTGACCTCGCCGTTGCGCAACAGGGTCATCGCGTAGTCCATGTGGTGGGCGTAGAGCCGCGGCATGTACTGCAGCGCGAGGTAATGGCTGAGGTCGAGAGGCACGCCGTCCTTCATCGCGTTCGACGCCGCGGCCAGTTCGTCCTCCATCAAGGTGGCGATCTCGTCGAGCTGCTTGTTGTGGAAGCTCCGCTTGAGGTGGTTGACCCGGAGCAGGCCGGTGATCTCGTTGTAGGCCATTGACCCGACGGCCGCCGCCGCGATCCCCAGGACGAAGCCGAAGATCATCCCCTCCCAACGCCCCAGGCGGTCGATAAAGGTCATGACGGTTCTCCTTGGGACGATGGTAGCAGCGCGTAGGAGGTTTCACGTTTCAGCGGTTGGTTCTTCCGGAATTGCACGAGGTCGAGAATTGGACGGATGACATCACAGCGTCGGCGTCAGTGGCAGCTATCAGGATCAGGGGCAGGATTCAGCGACCGCGACCGCTACAGAGACAGCCACAGCCACAGCGACCGGCGGCGGTGTTCGGGTGCAGCGACCGTGGGCATGGTCACATCCGGGTCGTTCAAATCGATGTGTAGCCGGTGGGCAGCCGATGTCAAGGGCAAGCCGGGCTCGGAGCCCGGTGCGAAGCAGAATAACATCGGCTGCCGCACCGGCTTGGGGAGAGGACATGAACGACCCGGAGGTGACCATGTCCAACGCCCTCGCCTACACCAACCTCATCGCCCACGAAAAGGCCCTCGCGGCAGCGGGTGATGCCATCGCACTTGTCCTACGGGTGCCGGCACCGCTCAAGTCGATTGCCGATCAGGTGATCCGCTCAGCAAGCTCCGTCCCGGCCAATCTCGCGGAAGGGCACGGCCGGTCCGGACGCGACCGGGTGCACTTCTGGCGGATTGCTTACGCTTCGGCCAAGGAGGTCGACAGCCACCTGCGTCTTCTCAATCGAGCTGGGGTCATCAACACCGGTGAAGCAGAAAAGGTGCTCCAGACCCTCGATCAGGTCCGCGCGATGACTTGGCGGCTCATCAACCCGAAGACCTGACCAGATGCCTCCAAAGGGGCTGCGCCTGATCATTCACTGCCCGGGTAGGGTGGGCCTCGGCCCACCTTCAGAATCGCGTCGGGTCTTTTTGGTTTTTGCCTGGTTATGGAAGATCTTGATGGTGGGCCGGCACGCCTATTCGTCATCGTTTCCACAGGGAATTGCCTGTTGAATATTTGAAATCTCGGAGGTAATCTCCGAATTTTCTGATATCATGCCATCATGATCAGGCGTCGCTACCACAGCGAAAAGGTGCGAGCACTGTTAAGGGACTATCCGGTTGTCGCGATCCTCGGGGCGCGCCAGGTGGGGAAGACAACCCTGGCCCTCAGGCTCCTCGAAGCGTCGAAGGGCCCCGGCGAGCGCTTTGACCTTGAGGATCCCGCCGACCTGGCGAGACTCTCCGATCCGCGCCTCGCGCTCGGTGATGTGCGCGGGCTCGCGGTCATCGACGAGGTCCAACGCGCGCCCGATCTGTTCCCGGTACTCCGAGTGCTTGCGGACCGCAGGCCGATTCGCGCCCGGTTCCTCGTGCTCGGGAGTGCGTCGCCCGAGCTTCTGCGGCAGGCATCCGAGACTCTGGCAGGTCGCATCGCGTTCCACACCCTCGAGGGCTTTGATCTCTCAGAGGTCGGTCGAGATAACCTCAGCAGACTCTGGTTGCGTGGGGGGTTCCCGGAGTCCTTCCTCGCCCGGACCAACGGTGCCAGCTTCGAATGGCGGCGGAACTTCATCCGGACCTTCGTCGAGCGCGACCTGCCTCAACTCGGAATCAGGGTTTCGGCGCAGACGCTCTCCAGATTCTGGTCGATGCTGGCCCACTACCACGGACAGATCTGGAACGCCTCGGAGCTTGGTCGAGCGTTCGGCGTCACCGACAAGACGGTTCGGCACTATCTCGACATTCTTACGGCCGCGTTGGTCATCCAGCAACTCCAACCGTGGCACGCCAACGTCAAGAAGCGGCAGGTCAAGGCGCCGAAGGTCTACGTGCGCGATGCGGGAATCCTGCACGGACTGCTGGATATCCGGGACCAACGCGACCTCGAGCGTCACCCCAAGGTAGGGGCCTCCTGGGAGGGTTTCATGCTGCGCCAGGTCGTGCAGCACCTCGGCGCGGCACCAGATGAGTGTTTCTTCTGGGCGACTCACTCGGGTCCGGAGCTCGATTTCTTGTGGGTTCGCGGCCGCAGGCGGTGGGGATTCGAGTTCAAGCGGACATCCTCACCCACCCTGACCCGCTCGTTGCGCGCCGCCCTGGAGGTTCTCGATCTGCAACGGGCATTCGTGATTCACGCCGGTGAAAGGACCTTTCAACTGCACCGGAAGGTGACCGCCGTTGCCGCGCACAGGGTGCTTGAAGACCTGTAAAAAGTCCTCGGCGAAGGTCGATCGGGGGAGAAATCCCGCGCCCACGATGATCCGTTCGAATTATGCCGGTCGTGGAGAATCGCCCGACGTTGATCGTTCAAACGTGTCCCACCCACCCGGCAGGCGGGACGCCTTCTCCACAAGGATGCTGACCCCGGCATCGTGCCTCAAGCCCCAGGCCCCAAGCCTCAAGCCACCCGGATTTTTCGTGTCCGGCATCGCCGGACACGAAAAAACCGGGTCGGGAGACCCGGAGAGATCAGGGAAAATAATTGTGGTCGGGGGAAGCCGGAGCTTCCAGCGACATTGATGTGTACGTCTGTCGCTGCTTCGGCCACATGCGCCTGAGACGCGAGCCGTCGCACCGGCAGAACGTCACAGACATTATCGTGTCGCGACCGACAAATCAACCGTCTTTGAGGTGTTCCTCGAGGTGGGCGTAGTCGGGCGTCAGCTTGCCCCGGTGGGCGATGGTGGCCCGTTTGAGTTCGGGCGGCAGGTCGAGATCCTCGAAGGGGACCGAGAAGTCGGCGGAGGCAAGGGCCGGTAGGAACTGGGCGAGCGCCTTGGAAAACTCCTCGGACGCCTCGCGCGGCAACTCGGCGGGCAGGATCTCAACCGCGAGAATCACCGGGCCGTGACCTTCGACACCTGAGGTAACGGAACCGTCCGTGGGATCGTAGACGTAGACCGGGTCGGCGGGTTCGGTGCTCTTGACGGTGCACTGGATGGCGCCCTCGATGTCGCAGCTGAGGTCGCCGATGATCTTGAGCCGCGGCGGTTCGGCGCCGTCGAAAAGAGTCTTCAGGTGTTCGGTGGTGACCAGCCGCGGGTAGCGCTCGTCCCAGTAGATGCAGTTCACCAGCGCCGTCAGGTGGGGGAGGTAGGTGTCGAAGATCGATCTGTAGTTCTCGGGATTGCTGTAGTAGTCCTGGAGTTCGAAGGCGGCGCCGGGCGCGACCGGTTCCACGAGGTGCTCCTCGCGGAAGGTCGTCTGGTAGAGGCAGTGTGGTGACGGTTCGTCAAACAACGTGCCCAGGGCGTCCGGCGCGACTTCACGGGTCGGGAGCTCGGCCAGGATCTCGCGGGCGCCGGTGGCCACGTTGCCGTATCCTGAAATCCCGATGATGAGGGGCGGCAGGCTGGGGTCGAGGCCGTTCGACGCGATCTTCTCGCCGGCTTTGCGGATGGCTCGTTTTGCGTCGTGGAGGGAGGGGTAGCTGACGGCCTGATCGATCTCTGCAAGCGGCGTCGTGACGCCTTCGCGACGGAGCCTTTGGCCGAGCGCCCACAGGGTGTCGATCATCCCGGCGAGCCCTGCGTAGCGGCCGAAGAAGATGAGCCGCTGGCCTTCGTCGTTGGTGATCGTTTCGTAATCGATCAAGGTGCTGCCTCGTTCGAGGATCTTCGCCAGCATCGGCATGTTGTAGGGCTGGCCCTTGATGACGTGCGAAAAGAAGATGTAGGCGGTGTCGGCCTGGAACACCTCGAGGGGAATCTCCTTGACGCCGACGACGACCTGCGCTTCCGAGATGTTGCCGGTGAGTCGAGCTCCGGCGTGGACGTACTCGTTGTCCGGAAAGACCCGGCGCGACGAAGGCTGGACGAGGATCTCGAGGTCGGACTGTGACACCAGCCGTCGGGCGAGATCGGGGGTCACCGCGGAACGGCGCTCCCAGGGGCTCTTTGTTTCACGCCGAACGGCGATGACGTTGCTCATATTCAACTCCGCCGCTCAGGATATCCCCGTTGTCGCCGGCCCACAAGGGAGGGTCTCGACAATCTTCGAATGAGGCGGTAGTGTTCTTGCCATGAAGAAATTCGTTCTCATTCTGCTGTGTCTGGGTGTCGTGGTTGGCTGCAAATCGACGGTGACGACCCCCGAGGGCGGTACGGCGCAATACAGCACTGCCGAGGGCGTGATGCGTTCGACGCTTTCGGGCGCGATGCCGGACGTCGTGGCTGCGACCAACGCCACCCTCACAGACCTCGAACTGGTCGCCATCGACAGTACGGTCGACAAGCTCAAGGGCAAGATCACCGCACGCATGGCCGTCGGCACCAAGGTCACGATCAACCTCGAGGCTGTTGATTTCCAGAGCACGTCGATCAAGATCAAGGTCGGGACCTTCGGCGACCGTTCGATCTCCCTGCAGATCCTGCAGAACATCGAGGAAAGCCTCAAGAAGTAATTGGGAATCAGGATTTCGAATTTCGAATTTCGGATTTCGGATTTCGGATTTCGGATTTCTGAATTTCCGCCCCACCGCCTCTGATCGGGTGGATGCGACGGCGGCGTGGACGGGTCCGTAATTCAAAATTAAAAATTCAAAATTCAAAATTGAAAAAGCCCCCGCACCACGAGATGCGGGGGCTTTGTGTATCGCTCTTCCAGCCCTATGCCATCTCTAAAAGGTACGCGAATCCCATCCCGCCGCCGATGCACATCGTGACGATGCCGCGCTTGCCGCCGCGGCGTTTGAGCTCGCCGAGGATCTTGACGGTGAGGACGGCCCCGGTGGCGCCCAGGGGGTGGCCGGTGGCGATGGCGCCGCCGTTGACGTTGGTCTTGTCGGGATCGAGCCCGAGCTCGTTCATGCAGTAGACCGACTGGCTGGCGAAGGCCTCGTTGATCTCCACCAGGTCGATGTCTTCGAGCTTGAGCCCCGTCTTCTCGAGGAGTTTCGGAACCGCCACGGCGGGACCGATTCCCATGACATCCGGGTCGACGCCGGCGACCGCCCAGTGGCGGACGAAAGCGATCGGAGGCAGCTCCATGGTCTCGGCCACATCCTGGCCCATGATGACAACCGCCGCGGCGCCGTCATTGATCTGCGATGCGTTGCCTGCGGTGACCGTTCCCAAGGGATCAAAGACCGGTTTGAGCCGAGCCAGCCCCTCGACCGTGGTGTCGGCTCGGGGGCCCTCGTCGGTGTCGAAACGGACGTCGCGCCACGCGCCGTCTTCACGGACGCGGACCTCGAGCGGGACGATCTCGTCGGCGAAGACGCCCGACTCCAGAGCGGCGACGGCCTTCTTGTGCGAGTTGTAGGCGAACTCGTCCTGGGCCTCGCGGGTGATGCCGAAACGCTTCGCCACCACTTCGGCGGTCGTGCCCATGGCGGCATAGGCGTTGGGTAGGGCATCCATCAGCCCGGGGTAGGCGATGGGTTTGTTGCCGCCCATGGCGACCATCGACATCGACTCGACGCCGCCGGCGATGATGATGTCGCCGTTGCCGGCGCGGATCGTGTCGGAGGCGAGGGCGATCGTCTGTGATCCCGAGGAGCAGAATCGGTTGACGGTCATGGCCGGGACCGAGGTCGGGAAGCCCGCGGCGAGGGCGATGAGCCGTGCCACGTTCATGCCCTGTTCGCCCTCGGGCATCGCACAACCGAGGACCACGTCGCTCACGGCGGCCGGATCGAGGCCGGGTGTGCGTTGCACCAGCTCCTTGATCATCTCCGAAGCAAAGTACTCGGGGCGGGTGTCGCGCAGGCTGCCCTTTTTGGCCCTGCCGATGGCCGTGCGGGCTGCTGAAACGATGACTGCTTCGCGCATCGTGATGCTCCTTTCTCAGTTCCGCAGCGGCTTGTTGTTGACCAGCATGTAGGAGATTCGGTCCTGGGTCTTGGGCTCGCCGCACAGCGAGAGGAAGGCCTCCCGCTCGAGATCGAGGATCGTCGTCTCGTCCACCGGGTCGTTGATGGTGGTGTCGCCGCCGGTCAGGATGCGGCCGAGGTGGCCGGCGATCTTCTCGTCGTGGGACGAGATCCAGTGGGTGAGTTTCATGTTGTGAAGCATCATCTGGAGCGTGGCCAGCCCTTCGCGTCCGGGAAGATGGAGCTTCTTCGGCAGCGGCGGCGTATAGCCCTCCTCGGCCATGGCGATGGCCATCCGTTTGGCCGTCCACAGTTGCTGGTCGCGGTTGATCTCGACCTTGTCCGACGGGCGGAGGAACTTGCGGTCGCGGGCCTCTTCTCCCGAAGTGGCCACCTTCGCCATGCCGATGTTTTCGAACGCCGTACGGATGAACGGGAGGTTCGAGAGCACCGGTTCGTCGACGCCCTCGAGCACCCGTTCGAGCATCGCCCAGCACCCGCCGCCGGCGGGGATGAGACCGACGCCGACTTCGACCAGACCCATGTAGGTTTCGGCCGCGGCGCACACCCGGTCGCCGCCCATCGTGATCTCGCAGCCGCCGCCGAAGGTGAAGGCGAAGGGAGAGGTGATGACCGGGATTCTGGCCTTGAGGAGGTTTCTCGTCATGGCCTGGAACTGCTGGATCATCTCGTCGATTGCCTGCCACTGGTTGGCGTGGATGCCCTCGAGGACCATCAGGAGGTTGGCGCCGGCCGAGAAGTTCTCACCCTGGTGGTGGATCACCAGACCGCGAAAGTCCTTCTCCGCGATGGCGAGACCCTTGTGCATGACATCCATGATCTTGTCGTCGATCGGGTTCATCCGCGGCTGCAGGGCCGAGTGGAACTCGATGCACGCGATACCGTCGCCGATGTCGACCATCGAGGCGCTCTTGTTGCCGTAGACGATTTTCTTCTCGTCGCGTTTGGTGTCGGCGAGCACCAGGAAGGTGTCGGGCTTCGGTTCTTCGAGGTAGGTCTTGGAGGCGGGGTCGTAATACTGCCGCCCGTCGGCCGACTCGATGAAGAACGTCTCGTGGCCCGCGGCCAACATCTCGGTGACCCAGGGCGCCGGTTTGATGCCCTCGCTGTCCATCTTTTCGACCACCTGGGCGACGCCGAGCACGTCCCAGGCCTCGAACGGGCCGAGGTCCCAGTTGTAACCCCAGCGGAGAGCGTTGTCGATGTCGACGATGGAGTCCGAAATCTCGCCGAAACGCATCGAGGAGTAGGCGAGGGTGTCCCGCATCAGCCGCCACGCAAAAGCGCCGGCCCGGTCGTCCGCGAAGACCACGTCGCGCAGGCGAGCCTTCACGTCGTGGGTTGCCTTGGCCTTTTTGAGAGACGGAATGCTCGGTCGTTCCTTCGGCCGGTACTCACCGGTCTTCCAGTCGATGACCAGCTTGGTCTTCTTGCCGGCCGCGTCCTTCTCCATGCGGTAGAAGCCGCCCTTGTCCTTGGTCTTTCGTCCCAGGGAGCCGGCCTTGATCATCGTCTGGATGAAGTCCGGCACCTGGAAAATGTCCCGTTGTTCGTCGTCGGCGCACCCTTCGAAAATGGTGTTGGTGACGTGCGCCAGGACGTCGATGCCGACGAGGTCGACCGTTCCGAACGAGGCGCTGCTGGGGTGTCCCATGGCGGGGCCGGTGATGGCGTCCACCTCGTCCACCTGGTAGTCCATCTCGATCATTGCCTTGAACGTCGCGGCGATACCGTAGGTGCCGATGCGGTTGCCGATGAAGTTCGGGGTGTCC
Organism: Candidatus Sulfomarinibacteraceae bacterium; assembly: GCA_963715955.1. Taxonomy (GTDB): domain Bacteria; phylum Acidobacteriota; class Thermoanaerobaculia; order Thermoanaerobaculales; family Sulfomarinibacteraceae; genus Sulfomarinibacter. The sequence goes on along the minus strand of CAVQSQ010000018.1, from coordinate 7,777 downwards.
TTACCGAAGACGATGCCCTTGCCGAGACGGAAGCGCCCGAAATTCGTGAAGAAGTCGAGGATCTCCGGCTTGGTCTTTTCTCCGGCCACCAGTTCGAGGAGCCGCATGTAGCGGACCGGGTTGAAGAAGTGGGTGACCAGAAAGTGCTCCTGGAAGTCCTCGGACCGGCCCTCGGTCATGCCGGCGATCGACAGCCCCGAGGTGTTGGAGGAGATGATGCTTCCGGTCTTGCGGACCTCGTCGACGCGGGCGAACACCTGCTGTTTGATGTCGAGGCGCTCGACCACCACCTCGACGATCCAATCGCAGTCCGCGAGCCGGTCCCAGTCGTCCTCGAAGTTGCCGATCTCGATCAGCGGCAGGTAGCGCTTCGAGTACAGGGCGGCCGGCCTCGATTTCTTGATGCCGTCGAGACCCGCGAGGGAGAATTTGTTACGGAAGCGGGGGTCCTCGAGGGTGAGGCCCTTCTTCTCGTCGTCCTCGGTGAGTTTCGGCGGCACGATGTCGAGCAGCAGGACGGGAATGCCTGCATTGGCGAGGTGGGCGGCGATGCCGGATCCCATGACGCCGGCGCCAAGCACCGCGGCCCTTCGGATTTCAGTGCCCATGGATCAACCTCCCGGTTCTTTGAGCGACAGGTGCCCGACCTCGAGAGCCGAGATCGTTTGGCACAATGGTGAATGAACACTCATTCATTCTGCACAAAACGCCGCAGGATGGCAAGAACTTTCGGGACCGGGAACCGAACGGGCGCGGCTCATGAGGATGGTTGCGACCCAAGGTCCGAGGATTCAATGATTTGAAGTGGAGTGCCGCGGGCGGATGGTGCGATATCCAGGGGCATGCCGAACTGCGGCATGCGGACTCCCGGTCGGGCTCGACGGGGATGAACCACGTCAATATCGAGCCCAGGCTGAGAAAACCGAACTGAGAAAGAGCCTCGGCAGGAGACGATGTGGTGTGTGGCGCTTCAATCGTCGATCAGCGAGGAGGTCGTGGTCTGCTCAGTGGGTGCGCTGGAGAGGGGGACCGGGCCCCGCAGAGGGTCCACGTCATTGAATCGAGAATCAGGACGATTATGGTAGAGTCAAATGGAGCAATGGTTTAGCTCGATTTCGATTTCGAAAACGACCCGGCCTTTTGAAAGAACATACATGTTGACGAAGTTGGCGGCGCTGCCCGCGGAGGACTCGAACCACCAATGAGAATGCGGCGGGCCATACCTTGGCTGATCGCGCTGGGTTGCGTGTACCCCTTGGGTGTTGGCGCACAGTCTCAGACTCAGCTGTCGACCCAGAACGCCGGCCCGACGGCGTCGAGTTCGAACGAGTCGATCATGGTGGGTCCCTTCCTCTTCAGCCCGACGATCCAGATCAGCTGGCAGCACCGCGACAATATTTTCTTCACCCCCGACAACGAAGTCGCCGACCAGGTCTTCCAGGCAGGGGCGACCCTGCTCTTCGAGGTGCCGATCAACGAGTCCTTCATCCACTTTTCATACTCCCCGCTGTACACGGACTATCGGACCTACGATCTCGAGGACAAGTGGTCCCACTTCTTCGATGTCGGTGGGACGTTCACATTTGCCAGTGGTCTGGTGGTGGACGCGACCTACAACTACATCATCGGCAACCTTCAAACGCGATACGTGGACGAGGGTGGAGAACTCTATTACGGTGACCCGCATTTCAAAAAGCAGTTCGCCGGGATCGGCGTCCAATACTGGTTCACCCAGCGCGACGGTGTTTTCGTCGAAGCCGGCTGGACGGATCTGAACAACTCCGACCCCACGCTGTTTTACGACTACAACCGAACCTCTGCTGGACTGGGGTGGATTCATCAGCTGGGTCCGAACACGACCATGGACATCCGCTATATGAGGTCGGATTTCGACGCCCACGACACCGAGCTCTCGTCGAACGGGTTCCGGGACTCCACGTCCGACGAGGTAACGCTCGGCTTCGAGGGGCAGTTGAGCCCGGTGGTGGGAACCGGGATCCGGGTCGGTTATCTCGGAATCCAGTACGACCTCCAGCCTGGAGATCCCCCGATCAGCGATTTCAAGGGTTTCATCGTCAACGGTTTCTTCGACTGGTCCCTCGGTCACGGGTCGGTGGTCCGGCTCGAGTTGTTGCGATCGCCCTACCCGTCCAACTACGCCGACAACGCCAACTACGTTGCGACCGGAGGCGCCCTGCGTTACAACATCGATCGCGGTTCGATCTACGCCTCTGCGAGCGGAGGATTCCAGAACAACGACTACGAACTGCCCGACCCCCGGACCGGCCAGATCCGGTCGGACGACATCCTGACGCTGGGGCTCGGAATGGGCTATCGCCTGACCCATTATTTTTCACTGTGGGGCTCGTATGTGTACGAAGACCGCGATTCCCTCTACCAGTACTCATACACCACGAACATCTTCACGCTCGGTTTGGTCCTGGGCTTCTGATTTCCGATTGATTTTCAGGCAGGTGAGACGGGTGGCCGTGTGTGGTACGGTTCGGTCATGATGGTGAGACTGGTTCCCTGCATCATAGCTGTTGCGACCTGCATCGCCGCCTCCGTGGGCGTCGCGGCCCAGGACCTCCAGGCCGACGACCCGGGCTATCAGGTCGGCATCGGCGACGTCATCGACGTCGAGACGTTCGGCCACGACGAGATCTCCGGCGAATTCACGATACAGCCTTCCGGGGAGATCATGTTCCCCCTGCTCGGTGCGGTCCCGGTCGGGGGCAAGACGCCCGCAGAGGTGGCCACTCTTCTCGAGACGCTCCTCGAAACGGACTATTACGTCGACGTCCAGCTCAAAGTCGAGATGAAGGTCTTCGCATCGCAACCGGTCACCCTGCTCGGGGAGATCCAGAAACCGGGCACCTACTACCTCGAAGGGCGGACCTCGCTCACCGATCTTCTGGCGAAGGCCGGTGGCCTGAAGCCTTCGGCGGGGCCGACCCTCGAGCTGCGGAGGGTGACGCGGGTCAACGGCGAAGGCCCTCCCCCGCCGGTGATCTTCGCCACCTCCGAGATCCTCAGCGGTGAAGAGGGTCGCGATGTCGAACTGCAGGCCGGCGACGTGTTGTCGGTCGCGGCGAAAAAGTTGTACTTCATCACCGGCGAGGTGGCCAGGCCGGGCCAGTATGAGATCACACTCGGCATGACGTTGATGCAGGCTCTGTCCCAGGCCGGTGGTGTCGGGAAGTTCGCATCGCAGTCTCTCGAGGTCCACCGCATGACGAGCGGAGAGAAAGAGATTCTCAGTTTCGACATGGCGCAGATCCGAAAGGGCCGCGTTGCGGATCCCGCGATCCAGGCGGGCGACGTGATCTACGTCAAACGACGCTTTTTCTAGTTCGCCCTTCCCACCGGCGTTCGACTGCGGCCGAAGATTGGCGAGCGCGGCCGTGACCGGGGCGCGATCCGGCGTGTTGACAATGCTTTGCCTGCTTCGTAGACTCGATGAAAGCTGTTGATATTCGGTATGGTTTGAGGGCGATCCCACCGAGTTCCCACAGCCGAGGAGAATGGCCATGAGTCAATCCGGGTATTCGTTTTCGATCGTGCGGCCGGCGTGCGTCGCCTTCGCCCTTGCGGCGGCCGCTATGGCCGCGCCGGTTGCTGAGGCGCAGAGCACGTCGGTGAAGGCCGACCGGGTCCAGTGCGTGCCCGCCGGGGCCAACGCCGTCATCCAGGCGACCGTCTCAGACAACCGGCCGGACACCACGACCAGGCTCTTTTTCAGGAGAATGAACGACGTTGTCGAGGATCTCTATTACGTCGACATGTACCCGGAGGGCGGGGATCGCTACTGGGGCGTCATGCCGAAGGCGGAAAAGCGCAGACTCGATCGCCACGAGATCGAACGGCGCCGGGACGAGACCGCGGCCAGCAGCCCCGAGGCGGCCTGGTGGAGGGAAAAGGAAGCGTCCGAGCACCGCAACCCGAACCAGGACCTCGACCCGGACGAGATCCAGGAGCGCGCCAGCGTCGGCAAATCCGAGCAACGCGACTGGATGAACACCCTGACCGACCAGGAGTTCGAGGCCTGGCTCGACACGTTGGAGTACGAACCTGTCGAGTACTTCGCCGCGGTGTTCGGGCCGACGGGCGAGCAGATCGCGAGATCGCCGATGATGATCGGTGAGGTGCGGGCGGAGTCGGACTGCGATGTCGTGCTGACGCCGGCGCAGTTGGGGGAGGCGCAAAACCTGGTGGTCGGGGAGACGGCAGCCTGGCAACGCGGCAAGCCCGTCTATCACTGGCTGTGTGACGGCGTGGTGACGCGGGTGGACCCCGAGGGGGTCAAGAGGCCGGATGAGACGTGCCGCACCTGTGTGCCGTGCCTCGATCAGGCCACCGTCCTCAACTACACGATCGGCGGAGCGGTCTCGCCGTCTGATTTTTAGGCCGTTTTCGCGTCCGTGCCCGCGGGTCGCGGTTGACTTCCGCCGACTGGTGTTCCGCTGTGCGTCTTTGTCCTGGACAGAGTAGACTGCAGCGCAGCCGCGAGGGAGGTCCACATGGGTTATGAAAATTTGTTGATTGATGACGCGGAAGGGGTGCGTTGGATCACCCTCAATCGGCCGGACAAGCTCAATGCGCTCAACCGGGCCACGTTGCTCGAGCTCGATGCGGCGGTCGCCGCGGCCGGAAACGACGACGCGGTTCACGCCGTCGTGATCACCGGCGCCGGAGAAAAGGCCTTCGTGGCCGGAGCAGACATCTCGGAGCTCAACACGCTCGGTCCGGTGGAGGCCAAGGAGTTCGCGCTCAGGGGCCAGGCGGTATTCAATCGCATTGAACGGCTGGCCAAACCGGCGATTGCGGCAGTCAACGGTTTCGCCCTCGGCGGCGGGTGCGAGTTGGCCATGTCCTGCCACCTCAGGGTCGCAGCGGCCAACGCGATCTTCGGCCAGCCCGAGGTCAAGCTCGGTTTGATCCCGGGTTACGCGGGCACCCAAAGGCTGCCTCGTTTGGTGGGGAAGGGTCGTGCCCTCGAGATCCTCTTGACCGGGCGCAACGTCGGGGCCGAGGAGGCCGGGCGAATCGGTCTGGTCAATGTGGTGTGTCCTCCCGAGGAGCTGGCCGCCACGGTCAACGGTATCCTCGGGAAGATCCTCGGCAACGGGCCGCTGGCGGTCGCCCACTGTATCGAGGCCGTCAACCACGGGCTCGACATGCCGTTCGATGACGGGTGCCTGCTCGAGGCGACCCTATTCGGGGTCGGTGCAGCGAGCGATCAGATGACTGAGGGAACGACGGCTTTTCTCGAAAAACGCAAGGCGGTCTTCCGCTCCTGATCGGAGGCATCGCTTGCGATCGTGGCGCTCACGCCCGGAGTCGCGGGATGCGGATCGGCGGATTGTGCGATCATCCGGGGCTGCGTAGTATTCTTAGAACGGGAAAGTTGCGTCTGTGGAGGTTTGAGTGGTCGAAGAGAAGGCGCCGCCGCGCACAATCAAGGTCGTCGATCGACGCAGGTTCACCACCGAGGGTGATCCGCGAAACGACGTCCTGCCCGAAAGTGGTCCGGCTGCTGGCGCCGAGCCGTCTCCGGCACGGGACGTTGCGCCTCCGTCTCCGACTCCACCGGACCAGCGTCCTTCCGTTCAGCCGGAACCCGTGACGGATCCCGGAGCGGCGCCGACGCCTCAGGCGCGGCCCACACCGTCGACTTCTCGGGACTTTGTCGAACTCGTCGCCTCACTGGCACAGCAGGCGGAGATGCTGCTTGTGGGTGCGGAGGGCCTGCCCGCGGAGCCGGAACAGGCGCGCCGGATCATCGACTACCTCGCGGCTCTGGAGTCGAAGACGGCCGGCAACGTGTCGCCGGAAGAGCAGCAGATCCTGGCGAACGTTCTCTTTCAACTGCGAGCGCTCTTCGTACAGGAGCGCGGATGAGGCGTCCGGTTCTTGTCGGCATGATCCTGGTGGCGTCGATCGCACCTGTGGTCGAGGCTGGTCTTCTCGATACCTGGCAAGAGGTTCAGGAAAACCTGGCCGCGGGTGATGCCGGCGCCGCCGAGCTGTCGATCCAGATTCTCCACGATCAAGCGGCCGAGCTCGAGGTATGGCGTATGCCGGCCTTCGCGGCCGCTCTGGTTTCCTGGGCGGAGTCAAACCCGGGAGCGGCCGGCGAAAAGATGGTTCGCGCCGCGCGTCAGCTGGACCCGAACTACCCGTCCAGCTACTTTTTGGAAGCCAGGTGGTTTCACGAGCGCGGCGCGACGATGGATGCGATCAAGTCGTACATGGCGGGATGGAAGGCCCTCCTGCTGTACGAACCGACGAGACGCGACGTTGCGGCCATGTTCCTGCTCTGGACGACGTTCTCGGTGGCGATCTCGTTTCTGGTCATGATGGTGGCGGTCACGATGCGCCACCTGCGTGCGATGGCCCATGATGTGCGCGAGCTGGGCGGAACGCTCTTCCGGCCTGCAAACGCGTGGGTCTTTACCTTCGTTGTCCTCCTGCTGCCCGTCTTTGCGGGTCTCGGTCCGCTGTGGTTGTTGGTCTACCTCTTCTGTGCGAGCTGGATCTACTTGAGCATCCCGTTGCGGATATGGGCGGTGCTCGCCTGCCTGACGCTGATTTTCATGGTCCCCGTGCTGTCGTGGGTGCAGAACCGGTTGTTGCAGACGCCGACCCTGGCGGATCGGGTCTCGGTCATGCTCGACGAAAGGATGATCGACTACTCGACCCTTCGCGACGTGGTCGATCTCGAGCCGACTTTTTCCGAGACCTACCCCTTTCACATGATTCTCGGCGAGCTCTTCCGGATGCACGGCGAGCCGGGCCTCGCAAAGATCCAGTTTCAAAAGGCCGGCGTCGCCGATCCGGATGATGTGCGCGCGATGATCTTCGTCGCCAACCTCGCCCTCGAGGAGGGCGACTCGCAGCGTGCGGTCCAGCTCCTCAGCACCGCTCTGGAAGACCGACGCCCAGAACGCCTACATCTACCACAACCTGTCGTTGGCATTCGACCTCAATCGACGGTTCGAGGAGGGGGACGTCGCGCGGAGGCGGGCCGTGAGAATTCAAGGGCAGGACCAGCGCGGAAAACGGGTTGCGGGGCCTCGATCCGAGGATCCGTTTCCCGCGGCTCGGCCAGGCCGACGTGGCGAGTCTCGCAGCCGACCTCGAGGTTCAGGAGGGCACCGCCGGTTCGGACCAGCCGCCGCCGATGAATCAGCCGCAACACCTGCTGGCACCGTTGTCGTTGGTCTTCGCGATCGGCATCGTTTTCGGTGTCGGCATGCTCGTTCTCCGTCAGCGGTCGTTTTCCCCAGGGAAGGAATGCACCAAGTGCGGAAAGGTCTACCGTCTCGAGTCGGGCTTTGGCGAGAGTTCGGTCTTCTGCCCGCAGTGCGTTTCGGTGTTTCACAAGCGTGATGTGGTGTCCATCGAACAGCAGACGTCCAAACTGAAGAACATTCGAAACTGGGAGCGATTGACCATCCTGGGGAGACGGTTGGGCGGTCTGTTGTTCCCGGGGAGCCCCAACTACCTCAGCGAACGGGTCGTCCGCGGTGTGGTCTTTTCGCTCGTGTCCTGGTTCCTGATCACCGGTGCGCTGATCTGGATACCGACCTTTCTTCCCATGATCGAGCCCCTTGCGGAGTTCAAACAGCTGCAGATCGGCCTCGCGGTTCTCGCCGGAGTGATGGTACTACGCTCCACCACGATGACGTGGGACGGGAGCTGACATGGCGCTCGAAGGAACCCTGCGGGACTTTTCGTTCGCCGATATTCTGCAGCTGATCTCGCTGCAGCGGAA
>CAVQSQ010000017.1:0-11333 GCA_963715955.1 Candidatus Sulfomarinibacteraceae bacterium | reverse complement strand
CCCACCATCGGCAGAAGCAACGCGAGACCCACCAGTGCGAATCGCGATGGGTATCGCACCAGACCGCCGGTGAGGGTGAGGAATATCCCGCCGCCGCCAAGCTCCGGGAGCGTCGCCAGGAAACCGAGCATTACGGCTGCTGCCAGCAACCACTTCCGGCGCCACGCACCGAGCAGGCCGCAGACCACAAGTGGTGCCCCGAAAAAAAGGCTCTCGGCGTAGATCATGCGGTCTGGATCGGCCGGCAGTCCCGGCACCAGAAGACCGCTCCAGTCCGCGGGTGTGACGGCGCCACGTAATGCCCAGGCTGCCGCCTGCGGCCCCCGATCGCCCTCCAGGACCCAGAAGATGAACGGCACCATCTGGACGGCCACCACCAGCGTTCCCAATGCCACGCCGGTGAAGGCGCGGATCCGCGATCGAGCTACGGCAACGGTCAGGACAACTGCCATCGCCCACAGCTGCGGTTCACCACCCAGCCACGCCAGAGCTGTCGTGATGGCAACCAGGGCCGTGGTTCGATGGCCGGGCACGCGCGCCGCCAGCACCATCCACGGCACCCACGCCAGTGTCTCGAGGTTGTTGAGGACGCCGACCGTGAAGATGATCGGGCCCACCGACCACGCGGCCGTTTCGGCGACGGATCGACCCAGGGGACCCGCGCCGAGATGGCGGGCGATCAACCCCACCCCGAGCGACAGCCACGCCAGATGGAGGCCGATCTCGAGCGCCATCGCCCACACCGGCGGCAGGACCAGATGCACCCATGCCGGCGGGTAGAGGACCGCGGTTTCCGGGTTGGCGAACCACGCTTCGCCACAGCCGTTGGCAAGGTTGAGCCACGGCATGACCCCTGCAGAAAGCGAAGATGCCGTCATCGCACGCATGGGCGCAAAGAAATCAAGGATGTCCCGGGGGGCCGGCGACAGACCCACAACCGGGGCCAGGGCCAGCAAGAGCGGCACCCACCACAACGGAATGTATTTCTCCTTGCTCATCGCAAGGCCTCTTCGATCTCGCGGAACTGCCACATCGGGGCTGCCAGGAGTTCCTTTTCGTACGATCGTGAGACCGGCGACGCTTTCGGAAAACGGTCGATGCTGCCGCCGACTCCAGGGCTTCACGGGCCAAACGCATGTTGCCGCGGTCGAGTTCGACCCGGGCCAGGAAGAGCTGTGCGCGAATCGCGTGAGGTTCGGCGGCCAGCGCCAGCCGCGCCAATTCTGCCGACTCATCGAGGTTGCCGAGCCCGCGTTCGAGCCGTGCCCACTCGAGCCATGGCCACGGCTGATACGGCTCGAGCTCGGTGGCGCGCGCGAATGCCGCCCGCGCTTCCGCGACGCTGTCCGGCCACGGTCCGAACTCGTTGATGATTCTGGTAGTTCACCTGCCCCAGGATCATCCACAAACGTCGAAGCACCCGGGTGGATTCTCACCGCTTCGCGGCTCACCGCAAGCGCTTCAGCCGCCGACGGCCAGGTCCATGCTCCTTCGTCGAGCAGTGTTCGCACCTGCCATTCCAGGGGTTCGTCAAACCACGGTTCCGCTGCCACGGCCCGTTCAACCAAAGCGGCATCCTTCGTCCCGGTGCGCCACACCCACCTTGCCCACGCAGGTTGAACGATGCCCCACAGCACGATGAAGGCCAGAACCAGACCACGAACAACCCTCGTCCAATCCAATCCCGGCGCCTGACAGCTGGCCGTATCAGCCGGCCGCCGAACGGCCTCGATCAGGCCGAGCACCAGGACCCACCACCACGTGACAATCTCGATGGTCACGAAATCGTGAAAGGCCGCCATGACCGCCATTGCCACCACTGCGGAACGGAAAGGCCTGTATGAAAGCGCGCCGTCGCCACGTTCCCGACGCAACCAGAGGAAGGCCGCCGCAACTGCAAGCACCAACCCCACCACCCCGGTCTGCACGAGCAGCCCGAGTGGGGACGACTCGGCATAGCTGATCAGGAACTGATGCTGGCCCACGTGATCGGCGTGCAGCAGTCTCACCGGTCCGGCTGCATCCACCAGACCGCCGGGGCCGACGCCCATCACGGGATGGGCGGCCCACAAACGCAGCACCCCACGCCAGATGGCGGGACGGAACCAGGCCAGGATCTCCGGGTGGCTGACGAACCTCCAGACGAGAATCGTCGCCACTGCGCCGGTACCGATCGCGAGACCGGCCGTGCGGGCTCGACCCCTAGGCAACAGAACGGCGCCCGCGGCCGTTAACGCCAGAAGCCCCGCCCGCGACCCGGTGAGGGCCACGCCCCCTCCGATAACCAGTGCGATCGCGACCAGCCAACCGCGTCGAGGACCGTCCCAGAACACACCCACCAGCGGCACCGAAACCACCAACAGCGCGGCCGCCACATTGGGACTGTCGAAAAGACCTCCGACGCGAAGCTCTCGGGACCCGATCGCTTCCAGAGTGATTCCCACAACGACCAGAAGCGCGGCTCCTACCAGAATCGCGGCGCCCAAGGCCGCTGTCCGCTCGCCCGCCCTGCGGGCGGTGACCCACAGACACCACGCCACCAGCCAGCCCACCACGACCTCTTTTGCTGCCAACGGCGACATCCCGACCAGAGTCGCCGATACAGCTCCCCACCCGACCAGCGCCAACAGGGCCCACTCAACCCGATCCAGCGTCAGCTGCGACTGTCGAGACCCGAACCACCCGAGCAACAGGGCCAGGAGCACGCCGATCACCAGCCGCTGCCCCGGATAAAACGCCCCCCCGAGCACCGCGGCAACAGCCACCGTGACCGCGCCCCCGACCGGCACGAAGTCAGCGGTCTTTGACCACTGCCATCGTCCTGCAACTGACCGAGGAGTTGGACCAGGCGTTGTCGATACGCTGCGCTTTCAGGATTGGAGTTCTGTGCGTTCCACGCCTCGGCCACTGCGGAGGGAACATGACCGAGCGCCAGCGCGAGACGGCTGCGAAGATCGGCAAGAGAGGCCGAATACGGCCGCAGCCACCGACTCTTTTCGAGCTCCGCGGAAGCCTCCGCGATCACTTCGAGATCACCGGTCTCGAGCGCTGCGATCGCGATCGTATCGAGGGGTTCTGCGCGCCATGGCGCCAACCGGCGCGCTTCAAGCGCGCCCGCGAATCGCTCCTCGGGTGTCGGTTGGAAGATCGCGACCTCCAGGACCGTCGCCGACGTCGCGTGGAGGATGGCCACCGCCAACGCCAGTGCCGCCGCCGCTATCGCCACCGGTCGACTCTTGGAGCCCGCTTGTCGGGCAGCCGGCGACCCTGCCCGAAACGCGACCGCCCATCCCACGAGCACCGCCCACGGCAGGGCGACCCCCGTGCCGTGCATCGAAAAATCCACCAGATTGTGCATCGGCACCACGGCGATCGCAGCCGCCAGATCTGGCCGATGCGGCCACAGGTCGCGAACCAGGCGCCACAGCGCGAAGCCACCCGCCAGGATCGCCAAGAAACCCACCGGGCCAAGCTCGGCCAGCCACTCCAAGCGGCAGCGAATGGGCGAAGCGGGGCCGATTCCCCACGGCAAACGGCACCGTCTGCGCCACCTGCCCGAAGCCCCCGAACCCGACCCCAGCCGCCGGCGACGTCGACCACACCCACACCGCCGTCCGCCAATTGTCGAGACGCAGACTGACGGGTTCGAGCTCCAGAACATCGCCACGAGCCACGATCACCACTGCGAGAACCAGGACCAGGACTCCGACCACCAGGCGTAAGGAGCGCCCACCACGGGCCACGGCCAGCGCGGCGCACGCCGCGAGCGCGAGACCGACCCCGATCGGCGACCGGGTGAGCGCGAGACCGAAAACGCACAGGGCGCACCCCGCAATCCACGGCGCGGCGTTCCAGCGCCAACGGACGCGCACCAACAAGAGCGGGAGAGCGGTGGCGAACAGTACGGCGAGGTGCGAGGGCAGCGGCTGCGAAGCAAATGCGCGACCGGAGGCCAGTCGTTCGCTGCCCGCGGAGCGGAGGGCTTCCGGGAGTTGGCGGAGGATGGCCTCGGTGTGTTCGGGTCCTGCGGTCACCTGGAGCACGCCCCAGATCGAAAGGCCTGCGATGACAAGGGCCAGCACGGCGGGCCACGATTCAGGGGGAGTCTCTCGCGAGGCCAGCCAGATCAGAACGGTTATGGTCGCCACCAACGAGACCCCTGCGATGGCAGCCGATGGATCGTGGCCGGCAAGACCCGAAACCAATAAGACGCCGATCCCTCCAACCGCCCACACCGCGGCGCGGCCGGCTGCCGGCGGAGTCCGGTTCCAACCCCACGCCGCCAAACCGAGGACCACAGCGGCCACCAGGACGGCGGACCACGGAAACGTCTCGGCCGGACGCCACGCCAACCACCCCGCCACCGCCAGCAGGGCGCCCTGCGCTGGAAGAAAGCGCGGTTTTGGGGTCGATTCGTCGGCACCCCGGAGAGAGCCGGCCACGGTGGATCGCCACATCCGACAGGTTCACTCCGGCAGGCCTCGTCGATGAGCTCTCATCGTGTACGGGGAGTCGTCGGGAAATCGGTGAGCGTGGTTCGGGTCACACACTCATCATAACGTACAAAAAAGGGGGCACCGAAGTGCCCCCAATACCTCTTCAGAAGGGTGATCGATCAGTTCTGGATACCTTCGGGATAGACGGTGAAGCTACCGCTCGAATAGATGATATCGCAGTCCATATTGTCGGTGGTTCCCTGAGTGTAACCGGTCAAGAGCTGGTGTCGCGAAGGTCTTGTCACGACCCGACCCGCCGACACTGTAGGTCTGCAGCACGGAGACGGCTCGCAGGCTTCGTTCCAACCGTCGTTCCGCGGCGCTCTTTTGACGTAGGTCGGTTCAATCAATGTGGCAAGCCCACCTTCGAGAACACCAACAGCCACCGAGGGATACGACGCATGGTCAACCGCGTAGGCCTCGATTGCCGTACCGATGGTGCGGATGTCCGCCATCGTCCTCTTCTGACGACCACGGTTGATGGCGTTCAGAAGGTTGGGGATCGCAATCGCCGCAATGATGCCGATGATTGCCACCACGATCAAAAGTTCGATCAGAGTAAAACCACGATTCTTACGCATAATGCTTTCTCCTTTCACGGCGGGGAACAACTGCAATGCCCGTGCCAGCTTTTTACGGGGGTCAAGACGGCAAAAAATGACGCTCAACGTCAGTCCGAACCACCGAGGGTCCCGCGAGACGTCACTTGGACCGCCATTCGGGGCCGGAGGACTCCCAGCGATGGGATGGCGACCACACACCGGGCCACTCCACCTCCGAGGTCACACGGATGCGAAGGGCGTCGCACCAGTAGTCGTAGGCGAGCCCTTCCCGGGCATGCACGGCGACGTCGAGGCGGTACTCACCAGGTGCGAGCTCCAACGCGTCGTAGACGCAGGTCACCTCGCCATCTCCGGTCAGGAGCTTCGGCATGAGACCGCCGAGCTCGGTGTTGTGGCCGCTGACCAGGGTGCCGTCGGGACGATGCCAGGCGATGCCGAAGACGAAATCCTCGACCGGACGGTGAGCCCGGTAGCGGATCCGGAGGCGACACGGTTCGCCCCGGGGCAGCAGACGCTGCGGCGATCCGCCGGCGAGCGCCTCGACCCCGACGATCTCCACATCACCGTTGCCCCACCGCCTGCCCTCTTCGATCACCCGCACTGTCGGCGCCGGGGCCTGCAGAGGCGTCGGTGCCGTCATCGGCGGCATCGGATCGGTACCTCGCCACCACGGCATCGACCGGCCCCACCGCGACCTGCCGGCCGCCCTCGAGATACAGGGCGCGATCGGCGAAGCTGGTGACGAGGTCGAGATCGTGCGAGACCAGCACCATGGTCACCCCACGCTGACGCATTCGCGCGAGACGATCGAGGCAGCGTCTGGTGAAAGCCCGGTCACCCACCGCCAGGACCTCGTCGATCAGGAGGATGTCCGGGTCGGCCGAAACCGCGACCGCAAAGCCGAGGCGGACGTACATTCCCGAGGAGTAGGTCTTGACCGGCTGGTCGATGAAATCGCCGATGTCCGCAAACTCGATGATGGCGGGCATCCGCTCCTCGACCTCGGGTCGCGTCAGACCGAGCAGCATGCCGTTGATCAGCACATTCTCGCGGCCGGTGATTTCGGGGTGGAAACCCGCACCGAGCTCGATCAGAGCTGTCACGCGACCGCCGACCTCCACCTCGCCCTGGGTCGGTCGAAGGATGCCGCCTGCCAGCTTGAGAAAGGTCGATTTGCCCGAACCGTTGGGTCCGACGATCGCCACCGCCTCGCCGGGATCGACCGAGAGATTGACGCCATCGAGGGCAACGTGTTCTTCTGCGGTCCGCCCGTGCCGGCCGCGACCCCTCTGGAAGAAAGCCCCCTTGAGGGTTTCGCCGCGACGCCTGCGGCCCCGCCACCGATAGACCTTCCGGACGTCGGCAAAGCGAATCGACCCCTTTGCCGCCCTCACACCGCCTCCACCAGGGTCTCGCGATAGTGCAGAAAGACCCGGGAGCCCAACCACAACGACACCGCGCCGACCGCAAACGCGGTCAACCACGCGGACGGCGACGGAACCGTTCCCGTGAAGACGACATCACGGTAGACCCTGACCAGGCTCGCCAGAGGATTGAGAACCAATACCCGCCGCAGCAACTCCGGCACCTCGAGGCCGTCGAGGCTGTAGATGATCGGCGACGCAAAGAACAACAGGTTCAGCAGGTGACCCACGAGGTCGCGCATATCCCTGTAATGGACGGAAAGAACCGAGATGGCGAGCACGGCACCGCCGGCGACCATGATCCACGGCAGGAGTGAGAGGAAAACCAGCCAGAAGGTCCACGGAAAAGGGTGCAATCCGGCGACGGCTGCCGCAACCATCGCTGCCAGCAGAATCGGCAGCGCCAGGAGGTGGTGCACCAGGTGCGACACCACCGTCACCGCCGGAAAGATCTCCGGCGGGCACATGACCTTGGCCAGCAACGGGCCGTTGTCGATCAACGTGGTCGAGCCGTCGAGCACCGCCCCGGAAAAAAACAGCCACGGCAGGAGACCCGAGAAGAGAAACAGGGGGTAGGGCTCACCGCCGGGAAACCGCGGGCTGAAAATGTAGGTGAACACCACCGCATACACGGCCAGCAGGAGCAACGGATTGAGCAGCGACCAGAAGAAGCCGAGAAACGAGGCGCGATAGCGAGCATCCAGCTCCCGCCGCACCAACACCGCCACCAGCGTGCGGTTTCGCCACATGACTTCGAGTACGCTCATCGGGGAACGGTATCAACCACCCGTTTGGAGCAGGTCCTGAACCTGGGTCAGAATGCGCCTTCTCTCGGTTTCGAGGTGCCGCTGGTAGCTCAGAACCTGTTCGTCGTTGACGATGAACATCTTGGGGTAGTGTTTGACATCGCCGTAATCGTCGAACAGGATCGGACCGGTGACACCGTTGTATTCGGCGACGCCGTAGTTCAGCGCCTTGAGGATCTCGAGGGTCTCCGGCGGTCTGGCCGTGGTGAAGACCTTGAGGGTGAATCCCATCGCGTCGTACCCGTGGGCGGCAAACACGTCCGGGGCCCTCTGATAGGTCTGCATGTAGCGGTTGACGAAACTGAGCACCGGCTCCTTTTCGGACGTCCGGTCGAAGGGCGGCAACGGAAACAGAATGCCTTCGGCCGCCGGACCGGCGTCGCGGATCGCATCACCGCTGTAAAACGCGGAGGTGGTCACGATCCGACCGGTGAAGCCCTGATCGCGCAGGAATCGCACGACCTCGAGAATCTCGCCGGCGTACCCGATGACATAGGCTGCGCCGACCCCGCTCGATGAAATGGCGCGCTGTGCCCGTGTCGTCCAGTCACCGCCGGCGAGTTCGATGTCGTCGACGATCGTCCCGCCGAGCGCCTCCTGGTACTGCTTGAGAAACTCCGGCTTGATGCCGCGGGTGTACTCCGTGTCCCCGGAAAAAATGACGATGGTGCGGCGGTCGAGACGTTCGAAGACAAAGGTCCCCGCGGTGTGGCCCTCGAGCTCATCGGAGGGATAGATCCGAAAGAAATACTTCGACTGCTGTGCGAGGCCGGGTGCGGACGCGGAGGGCGACAGACACACGACCTCGAGCTCATCGAGTACCGGGATCATGGCGGCGGCCTCGGCGCTGGTGGCGCCGCCCACCACCATCTTGACGTCGCGTTCGGTGACCATTTTCCGGAGCTCGGCAACGGCACGACCGGGCTCGGAACCGCTGTCGGCCCACAGCACCTCGAATCCCTCGGGAACTTCGTTTCGTCCGCGGGCGTCGGCCAGGGCGAGGCGAATTCCGCTCTCGATCGACTGCCCATACGACGAAGCCGCACCGGTTGTCGGGAGGATGATGCCAACGACCGGCTTGCTGCTGCAGCCGCTCAAAAGCCCCGCCAAACCAGCAATGATGCCGAGGGAAAGGCCGATTCGCCGGAACATGGATCCACCTCCCTACATATGGCTCAGGGTAACACAGCGAATATGCGAAAAGCGTGTGCGGTCACGACCACCGCCACCATTCGCGAACCGCATCCGCTTCGGGGCTCCTCTGGCGTCAGGATGATCACTTGCCGGACAGCCGACACGACGAACTGAGGTCAGTCCCCGCCGTCGTCTTCAAGCGCGTCGAAGACTTCGCGACGTCGGAGACCGAATTGGCGAGCCGTGTTCTTCATCGCCTCACGCCGCCCCAGACCGCGGCCGACTGCCTGACGATATGCTTCACGCACGGCGTCTGGGTCGGCGGTCCGGCCCTCGCCCTGGGATTCGTTGGGTGGTCCGATGACCACGATGTACTCGCCCCGCGGTCGTTCCACCTCCGCGGAAACGGCCAGATCGCCGAGGGTCGCCACCTCCGCCCGCTCGAAGCGCTTGCTGATCTCTGCAAGCAGGGTTGCCTCCCGCTCCACCCCGAGGACCTCCGCGAGGTCGGCGAGTTCTCGGCCGAGCCGGTGCGGCGACAACAGAATGACGAGGGTCCACAGACAATCCGCCAGCTCGTTGATGCGGCGGCGGCGCGGTCCCGCACGTCCGGGCAGGAAGCCGCACAGCGTGACCGGGAGCGGCGGCTGTCCCGACGCTGCAAGTGCCGCCGTGAAGGACGACGGTCCGGGGACGCTGCGAACCGGAAGCCCCGCCCGCCGAACGGCGCGAACGAGGACGAACCCCGGATCCGACACCACCGGCGTCCCGGCGTCGCTGATCAACGCCGTTGAATTCCCGTTTTCCAACAGCGCGAGGATCTGTTCGACCTTGCGGTCTTCGTTGTGCTCGTGGAGGCATTGAATGCGCCCCACAGCCGGGAGTTCGAGATGGGAAAGCAGGGCCCTTGCCCGTCGCGTATCCTCGGCGAGGATCAGATCGACGTCACCGAGCACCTCGCGCGCTCGCGGCGCCAGATCGCCGAGGGTGCCGATCGGGGTGGCCACGATCCACAACGTTCCCGGTGGTTTGTCGGCTGCGGGCACGCTGTTATGATACCAGGATGCGCGCTGCCGCTCTGCCGCTCATCCTCATGGCTGTCAGCCATTTCGCCGTCGCTGAACAACCCCTGACGACGGTCGTCGAAGAGGTCCTGGCGGTGGTCGGCAACACGCCGATCCTGTATTCGGACGTGACGTTGGCCGCCCTCGTGCGGTTGGTGGAACCCGCGATCGAGATCGAAGAGCCATACCGTTCACGGCTGCTCGACGCGAGGATTCGACTCGAGGTTGAATATCGCGATCTCGAGGAGAGCGGGCTCCTTTTTCGGCTCGATCTCGACCCGGAAAGGGCTCGGACCGCCTTGATCTCCCGCGGTGGCGGCGCCGAGGTGCTCGAACGCGAACTCTCCGCCGACGGGTTGTCGTGGCCGGATCTGGAGGAGCTCGCCCTGCGGATCGCCGCCGTCGATGCCTATGTCGAGCAGCGGCTGCGCCCCCGGGTGTCGGTTTCAATGGAGGAGATCGACGCCGCGTACCAGGAGCTCCTGGTGGCGGAGATCGCGACCACGGATGAACCGCCCCCCCCGGTTGCAGTCGTTCAGGACCAACTGCGGGCCCTCCTCGTGGAACGGAAACTCAACGAGGAGATCGAACGCTGGTTGGTTCGGGCGGGAGAGCGCCAGGAGGTCACCCGCTTCAGTCGCTGACAGTGACTGCGGAGGGCTCCGGAGCGTACAGGTTCGAATACATCGAGGCGCCCGCCAACACCGTGGACGTGTAGCTCCTGGTGGCCGCAAACGAGATCGTTGCAATATAGAGGTCGTCGTTGCACCCGGCCCCGCAGAGTTCCAGCCACAGCCTGGCCTGATGCTCACCGGCGTTGTAGGCGGCGATCACCGGCGCCCGGCGACCTCCGAATTCCGCCAGCAATCGCCCCAACTCGGCGGCCCCGAGCACGAGGCTGGTTTGCGGATCGAACAGACCCTCCGGGGTTGGTGGCGACTCACCGAGGCGGACGGCGACCGCCCGCGCCGTCGCCGGCATCAGCTGCACCAGACCACGCGCCCCGACCGCCGACAGCGCCCGCGGGTTCCACCGCGATTCTTCTCTCGCCACCGCTGCCAGCAAGCTCCAATCGACCCCCCCGGCCTCCGCCGCGGCCTCAACCTGCGGTCGGTAGGGCAGCGGGTACGCCGTCTTTTGGAAATCAACGGAAAACCCACCCATCGGAACCTCGGACCCGGCCTGTCGCCACGCCCCGTCCGCCATCCGTATCGCACTCCACGGCATGCCGAACTCGACAAAGCGGGCAGCCGTCCACGCCGACCGAACAGCGTTGGTGTTCGGAAACCCGGTCGGGTCCCACCGTCCCGCTTCGGCCTCGAGGCCGATCTTCCACAGCTCGGCTGCGAGACCCTGGCGAAACCACGCCTGCGAGAAGCTCTCCTGGTTCTCAATACTTGCGCCGACCTGTTGCCGGATGCTCTCGAGCTGGCGCGGGTCGGGCTCGAGAGTGGCCCACATGCCCAACGCGCGCCATCTCGATCGTCCCTGCGTGGTCTCGACGGCGTGCAGACGGCGGGCGCGCCACTCGTCGATCTCCTCCGCCGGCAAGCTGGACATCAACCGCCGAGCCTGCTCACCCCAGTAGGCGTCGAAGGCCGGCGCCGAACGCTCCAGAAGATCGACAACCGCATCTCGATCGCCGTTCACCTCGGCGAGTTGAGCCGCCAACACCGCCGCCGGCGACGACCACGGCCGGCGGCGCACGTGGCTCAGCCGGCTGAAAGCCCCTGTGCGGTCGCCTCTCCGCAACGCATCGAGAGCCAGCATGACATCGCCCTGGGCGCGTGCGGTCCGCCCTCGAAGTCGGCTGATTCCCTGGGCGGCCAAATCCGTCTCCCCGCGC
>CAVQSQ010000016.1:0-193417 GCA_963715955.1 Candidatus Sulfomarinibacteraceae bacterium | reverse complement strand
GATATCAGCGACGTCTTTCTCGGCTTTCGCCGCGTGCCCCACTTCGTGATCGCGGTGCGCCGCGACGACCAACCGCAGCCGTGGGTCCTCCGCGCCACCATCGACTCCGAGGTCTTCACCCGGCTGGTGCGCAGCGGTCAGGTCGGACTCACCGGCGACGCCTACATTGTCAACCGCGACGGTCATTACCAGACCCCACCGCGTTTCGGCGGCGAGATCCTCGGCCAATTGCCTTTCAGCACCTCAATCGCGCCTCCAGGAGTCAACGTCGTCTCGCGCGAGACTGCCGGCGGACGAAGGGTGCTGACGGCCTTCGCCTGGATGAGCTCAAAGGACTGGCTGCTGGTGATCGACCGGGATCCGCGGGAGTCGATGGCTCCGCTTCAACAGGCCCTCCGAATCGAACTCATCGCCCTGTTCGCGGCGTCCCTGCTGGTCGGCGGCGCCGTGGTCTTCCACACCCGACAGTTGGTGGCCCGGCTCGCCGCCGAGGACCGAAACCGCGTCGCCGCCGAGGCCCAACTCGCGCACTCCGCCCGACTGGTCTCACTGGGTCGCATGGCCGCGGGGGTCGCCCACGAGATCAACAACCCGCTCGCGGCGATCGGCGAGCTCGCCGGCCTCATGGAGGACCTCATCGACGAGGAGTTTCTCGAGCGCGCGGCTCACGGCCCTTTGTTCCGGGACAACGTGCGAAAGATCCAGCAGCACGTCGACCGCACCCGCGGCATCACGCACCGCATGCTCGGTTTCGCCCGCCGCATGGAACCCCACCAGGACACCTTCAACGTCAACGACGTGGCCGAAGAGGCCCTGTCCTTCATCGAACGCGAAGCCTCCTTCCGCCGGGTCGAGCTCGTCCGTGAGCTCGAGGCCGACATGCCGATGATCAGAAGCGACCGGGCCCAGCTCCAGCAGGTGTTTCTGAACCTCATCAACAACGCCCTCGACGCGGTTGCCGAAGGTGGCCGGATCACGGTTTCGAGCCGTGCCGCCGCCGACGCGCTCGAGGTGTCCATTGCGGACAACGGCTGCGGCATCGATCGTGAGATCCAGGACCGGATCTTCGACCCGTTCTTCACGACCAAGGCGCCCGGCGAGGGCAGCGGCCTCGGTCTTTCCATCTGCCACACCATCATGAAGGGACTCGGAGGGTCACTGACGTTCGAAAGCGCACCGGGCGAGGGCACGGTTTTCAAAATCCGTTTGCCACGCACGCCGGTGTGACCGCTATAGTGACGACGAAAGGAGAGCGGCCAGATGGCCAAGAAACTGCTGGTGGTCGACGACGAGGAGGACTTTCTGCGCTCCATTGTCATGCGCATCGAACTGCGCGGCATCGAGGTGCACGGAGTCACCAGCGGGACGGCGGCGCTCGAATACCTCGAGGCGAATGCCGATGCCGTCGACATCGTGTTGCTCGACATCAAGATGCCCGGCATGGACGGGATCGAAACTCTGCGCCGAATCAAAGAAAGCCACCCGGGGATAGAGGTGATCGTGGTCACCGGCCACGCCTCGCAGGAATTTGCCCGCCTCGGCCGCGAGCTCGGAGCATTCGACCACCTCGTGAAACCGATCCGCCTCGAGGCGATCCTCGAGCGCATCGCGGCCGCCTCCCGCCACCGCCGTCCAACGGAGAGCCGGTGACTCGCGTGTTGCTTCACCTTGGAATAAAACGACCCTGCGATGCGTGATCCCGAACAACCACGAGTCCTCCTCGTCGATGACGAGGCCGACTTTCTCGAGAGCCTCGGCCAACGGCTGAGATTGCGCGGTCTGCCGGTTCTGACCGCCGCCAGCGGCCCCCGGGCCCTCGAGATCATCGCCGACAATCCGGTCGATGTCGTCGTCCTCGATGTCCGAATGCCCGGCATGGACGGCATCGAGTGCCTGCGCCGGATCAAGGAGACCCACCCGCAGATCGAGGTCGTGATGCTCACCGGCCACGCCGACCTCCAGACTTCGCTCGAGGGCATGCGTTTCGGTTTCTTCGACTATCTGACCAAGCCGGTGCGCCTCGAACACCTGACCGAGAAGATCCACGAGGCGTTCGAGCGCGGCCGCGGCGAGCAGGTCGCCGCCAACGAGACCTTCACCGGCAAGCTCCAGGAGCACATGATCGTCGCCGATCGTCTGGCCTCTCTCGGTGAGCTGGCAGCCAGCATCGCCCATGAGATCAACAACCCCCTGGCGGTGATCACCGAGTCGGCCGGCTGGCTGCGTTCGCGCCTCGAGCGCGGTGGCATCTCGGAGGAGGAGCTGCGATCGACCGTCGACCGCGCGCTGACGAAGATCGAGAGCGCCGTCGATCGCGCCGCCCGAATCAGCCAGAACTTCCTCCGTTTTTCGCGCGGTCCGGATACGATGGTGCGGTCGTTTGACCTCGGCGACCTGGCCGCCGAGGTCCGGGAATTGACCCTGCGTCCCGCAGTCGCGGCCAACATCGAGATCAACGTCCGCCGCGCGCCGGCAGGGGAGGGCACGGTTGCGACCGACCCCTACCAACTGCGCCAGGTTCTGCTCAACCTGGTTACGAATGCTCTGCATGCGATCGGTCGCGACGGCCGGGTGGACATGACGGTCGAAGGCGGTCCGGACCATGTCTCGATCGCCGTCATCGACACCGGACCCGGAATAGCCGAGGAACATCTCGAACACATCTTCGAGCCTTTCTTCACGACCAAGGAGGAGGGACACGGCACGGGCCTCGGATTGGCGGTCTCGCGCGGCATCGTGGAGAAGCTCGGCGGCAGGCTCGAGGTCCACAATCTGCCGGGGTCCGGTTGCACGTTTCTGGTCGTGTTGCCCAGGCAGCGGAATTGAGGAGGGAAAATGGGTATCAAAGTTCTGCTCGTGGACGACGAGGCGAGCTTCGTTGAAACGCTCAGCAAACGCCTGGCCCTGCGCCGACTCGAGGTGGTCACGGCGGCCAGTGCCGATGAGGCGCTGGCGATCCTCGATCGCGATGAGATCGACGTCGTTGTCCTGGACGTTCGCATGCCCGGCATCGGCGGGATCGAAGCAACCCGGATGATCCGCAAGGCCCATCCCGCCGTCGAAGTGATTCTCCTGACCGGACACGCGAGCCTCGAGGCCTCGATGGAGGGCATGACGATGGGGGCGTTCGACTATCTCTTGAAACCGGTCAGCATCGACGAGCTGATGTTCAAGATCGAGGACGCCGACCGCCGCCGCAGCCTCCGGCGGAAAGACGCCGTCACCGCGTCGAACGACACTCCCGGGAAGGCGGAGTGAGGACGACCGGACACCGTCTGATCGGTGGCCGGGGATCGGCAATTCGTGGTTTTTGAACGTCTCCGTTCGTGGCTGTCCGGTCTGGCGAAAACGGAGGACCGGGACCTGGAAGATGACGGCGCTGCTCTTTTCAAGGCCCGCTACCACTCGTTGAGCCTGTTGCTCGCCGCCAACAACAAGGCCCTCGACACGATGGCCGAAATGGAAGAGGCGGCTCTCGGGCGGAGCGTGTTCGGCATGGCTTTCGTACGATCCAGGTGCACGGCTGCAGGCGTCAGCGTCTTTTCGATGGTCCGCCATCTCGACGCCCTTGCGCCGGAGAAGTACAGCGAGCTCTTCTCGGTTCTCGAGGAGATCCAGGGCCGCGTCCAGAGCCTGCTCTCCATCTCGGCCCCCGCCGGGGCGACGCCGCTCGTGCTTCGGATGTCCGACATCGACCGCTCGAGCGCCGACACCGTGGGATCCAAGATGGCGAACCTCGGTGAGGTCTGCAACACCATCGGACTCCGCGTGCCGCCGGGATTCGCGATCACCGATTCCGCCTTCGATCTGCTGCTTGTCGACAGCGACCTCAAACCCGAGATCGACAGCCTCATCCAGACGGCCGACCACGAGCGACCGGCGGAGATCTTCGCGCTCAGCTCGCGCCTGCAGCAGCTCGTGGTGAACGCTCCGGTGCCCGTTCGACTCGCCGAAGCCGTCACCGCGGCCTACGAAGAACTCGCCGAATCAGTCGGAGGCCGCCCGTCGGTCGCCATGCGCTCGAGTGCGATCGGCGAGGACAGCCCCGAAGCCTCCTTCGCCGGCCAGTACCGGACCGAACTCAACGTCCGCCCGGAAAACCTCCTCGACGCCTACCGCCAGGTGGCGGCCAGCAAGTACACCCCACAGGCCATGCAGTACCTCCTGCAACGGGGGCTGCGGGACGACCAGCTTTCGATGTGCGTCGGCTGTATCGCGATGGTCGACGCCCGTTGCGGCGGCGTCGCCTACACCGGCAATCCGCAGGACCCCGCGGATCGGAGCGTGATCATCAATGCGGCGCCCGGGTTGCCGAAGGCGGTGGTGGACGGCGAGTTCGCCGCCGACGAGTTCGTCCTGTCGCGAGAGGAGCCTCCGAAGATCGTCGCCAGGCGGATCTCGAGCAAGGAGTCGCGACTCATCCTCGACCCGGCCGAGGGTCTCACTCGCGAGGCCTTGCCCGAAACCGAACGTCAGGCGCCGGCCCTCGACGACGACGAGGCGCGGCGCGTGGCCGAGGCGGCGCTTGAGATCGAGCGCCATTTCGGTCTGCCGCAAGACGTGGAGTGGGCTCTCGACAGAGACGGACAGGTGGTGGTGCTGCAGAGCCGACCGCTGCAACAGTTCACGCCCGCGGCTTCCGTCGTCTCCGGGAACGACGGCGCCGACCCGCTCGTCGGCGGCGGAATCTGCGTCAGCCCCGGCGCCGCCGCCGGCCCGGTGGTCCGGGTCGAACGCGACAGCGACGCCCTCCGTTTCCCCGACGGCGCCGTGCTGGTCGTCTCCCACCCCCTGCCCAAGTGGGCCGCTCTGCTACCGCGGGCGGTTGCCGTGGTGTCCGCCGAGGGAGGCGTCGCCGGCCACCTCGCCACTGTCGCCCGCGAGAGCGGAGTGCCGGCACTGTTCCAGGTTGCCGACCTTTCGGCCCTCGAGGAGGGCGTGGAGGTCACGGTGGATGCGGACGGGCGCGCGGTCTACGCCGGCATCGATCAAACACTGATCGAGGGGCGGCCGGAGCGCCGGACCGTCATGATCGGCAGCCCGGTCCACGAGACCCTGCTGGCGGCCCTTCAACACATCGCCCCGCTCCACCTGCTCGACCCGGACGACCTCGGTTTCAGGCCTTCCTCGTGCCGAACCCTGCACGACATCACCCGCTTCTGTCACGAGAAAGCGGTGCGGGAGATGTTCGACTTCGGCAAGAACAACCGCTTCCCCAGACACGCCAGCAAGCAGCTCCACCACAATGTGCCGATGCAGTGGTGGGTGCTCGACCTCGAAGACGGTTTTACACGCGAGGTCACCGGCAAATACGTCCGCCTCGACGAGATCGCGTGCCGTCCCATGCTCGCGCTGTGGGAGGGCATGGTGGCGGTGCCGTGGGAGGGCCCGCCGGCGATGAGCGGGCGGGGGTTTGCATCGGTGCTCTTCGAGGCCACAGCCAACCCGGCCCTCGCCACCCCCTTTCGCAAACCCTATGCGCAACAGAACTACTTCATGATTTCGAAACGGTTCATGAACCTGCAATCGCGTTTCGGTTTTCATTTTGCGGCGGTGGAGGCCGTGATCGGCGACCGCAACCACGAGAACTACCTGAGCTTTTCGTTCAAGGGCGGCGCCGCAGATCTCGAGCGGAGGTCGACGCGGGTGCGGTTCATCTGCGAGATCCTCGCCGACTACGGCTTTTCGGTCGCCGCTCGCGACGACCACGCCACCGCCCGCCTCGCCGGGCTGCCCGGCCCTGCCATGGCGGACAAGATCGAGATCGTCGGCTATCTCATCATGCACACCCGGCAGCTCGACATGATCATGGCCAGCCCGTCCGCGGTCGCCCACTACGGCGCCAAGATTCGGGCCGATCTCGACCGGCTCGAAGACCGCGCGCCTGGTGCCGCCGACTGATTGCGTCCCATTTCCGCGGCAAGCCGCAGAGAGTGTGGGCTAAGGTGTACAGGTCATGGTGACGAACCCGCACCCGCCACGGAGCCGTACTCGACCGGCCAACGGCGCGCTCGCCGAGGCCCTGTTCACCCTGTCGGAGACCGAACCGCCGGGTGAACGCAGGGTGGCCCTCTTGCGCGCCGGCTATGCCGTTTTCGACACTGCCACAGGCGCCCGCCGCGCCGCACTGGACGGCGCTCCGCCCTGGCTGCAGCCCCTCATCGAGCAACTCGCGGCCTGTCACGGCGAAGACGCCCTGGTCGCCGCGGTGGAGCGTCTCGCGGCGGGCAACCAGCCACGGCGGCGCGGCACGCGGGCCGGCTACCTCTCGCGGGCGGCCGTCGCCGAAACCCTGCGCAACGGTCCGGCGGAGATTCACCCACGGCGGCTCCGCGGGGCCTGCCACTGGCACACCGTCGACTCCGACGGCAAGGCGACGCTCGAGGCGATGGCCCGCGCCTGTCATCGACGGGGCTTCGCGTGGTCGATGGTGACCGACCACTCGCGGGGTCTCGAGGTGGCCTCCGGCCTCGACCGCGAGGGACTTCGGCTGCAGCGCGGCCGCATCGAAAAGTGGAATCAGCGCCACGGTGAGGAACATCAGGTCTTCCAGGGGCTCGAAGTGGAAGTCTTCGCCGATGGCACACTCGATGTTCCCAAAGGGGAGCGACTGGAAGTGGACTGCGTGGTTGCGGCCGTTCACAGCGGGTTCGACCCCGACCGCGATCAGACCGAACGCCTGGTGCGGGCGGTCTCCACCCCCGGGGTCCACGTTCTCGCCCACCCGCGCGGTCGCCACTTCCACTATCGCCCGGGGCTCAAGGCTCGGTGGGAGAAGGTCTTTGCAGCGTGCGCGGACGAGGGTGTCGCGGTCGAAATCAACGGCTTTCCACGCCGTCAGGACCTCGACGCCGATCTCGCCCGCCTCGCCGTCGATGCCCGTTGTGAAATTGTCCTCTCCTCAGACGCCCACGCCGTACCTCACCTCGAGTACGACGCCTATGCGGCCGCCATCGCGATGCGCGCCGAGGTCCCCCGCGAGCGCATTCTCAACGTGCAGCACGCCGACGAGTTCGAGGTGTGGCTGAGCGACCGTTAGAACGTTTCAAAGTTGAACGTTGAGACGTTGTAACGGATCAGTACAGCGGGAACTTCGCGGTCAGGGCGTGGACCTCGGTTGCGACCGCTTCCATCTCGGCCGAGAAGGCGGCCATCTTGGCCTCGTTCTCGGTGTCCTCGTCGGCCCGGAGGACGCGGTCGATGAGTTCGGCGATTTTCTCCATCTCGGCCGGCCCCATGCCTCGGGTCGTCACTGCCGGCGTGCCGATGCGCAGACCCGAAGCGATGTAGGGCTTTCGGGTGTCGAAGGGCACGGTGTTCTTGTTGACGGTGATGTCGGCGAGGCCCAGCCAGCGCTCGGCCTTTTTGCCCGAGATGAAGTCGGCGCCGAGATCGACCAGGAAGAGGTGGTTGTCGGTGCCGCCGGAGACGATCCGCCAACCGCGTTCGGCAACCGCGGAGCACAGCGCCGCCGAGTTGGCGACCACCCTTTTCTGGTAGTCCTTCCACTCCGGCTTCATGGCCTCGACAAAGGCCACCGCCTTGGCGGCTATGACGTGCATCAGAGGCCCGCCCTGGACACCCGGGAAGACCGCCTTGTCGATCGCCTCGGCCCACTCGGCGCCACACAGGATGATGCCGCCACGCGGCCCGCGCAGGGTCTTGTGAGTGGTCGAGGTGACGAAATGGCAGTGCGGGACCGGGGACGGGTGGAGGCCGGCCACCACCAGACCGGCGATGTGCGCGATGTCGGCCATGAGCAGTGCGTCGGCCTCGTCGGCGATGGCCCGCAGCCGCGCGAAATCGATGATCCTGGGGTAGGCGGAGGCGCCGCACACGATGAGCTTGGGGTGGTGCTCCAGCGCAAGTTCGCGGAGGCGGTCGTAGTCGATGGTCTCGGTCGTCTTGTCGACGCCGTAAGCGACGACCTCGAACTCCTTGCCCGAGTAGTTGAGGGGGTGGCCGTGGGTGAGGTGGCCGCCGTGGGTGAGATCCATCCCGAGCAGGGTGTCGCCGGGCTGCATCACCGCCAGATAGACGCCCATGTTGGCCTGGGCGCCAGAGTGCGGCTGGACGTTTGCGTGCTCTGCTCCAAAGAGCGCCTTGACCCGTTCCCGCGCCAGGTCTTCCGCGACGTCGACGAACTGACACCCGCCGTAGTAGCGCTTGCCCGGGTAGCCCTCGGCGTACTTGTTGGTCATCACCGAACCCATCGCCGCCAGCACCGCCGGTGAAACGAAGTTTTCGGACGCGATGAGCTCGAGCCCTTCGTTCTGACGGCGCCGTTCGTCTGCGAGCGCCGCTGCGACCTCGGGATCATGGCCCCGGACCAGGCGGTCGTGGATATCGAAGAACTGCTCGGTAAGACTCCTGTCGGTCATGAACCCTCCCGCTCGATCTCGATTCTCTCGACCCGTCGTTGGTGGCGCCCACCTTCGAACGCGGTGTCGAGGAAGATCCGCACCATCTGCTCGGCGACGCCAGGGCCGGTCGCCCGGGCGCCGATGCAGAGAACGTTGGCGTCGTTGTGGCGCCTCGCCATCTCGGCGGTGAAGGCGTCGTGGCACAGGGCCGCTCGCACGCCTCGGTGCCGGTTGGCGCTCAGACTCATTCCGATCCCGGTGCCACAGATCAGCACACCCATGTCGGCCTCACCGGACACCATCGCATCGGCGACCCGGTGCGCGAAGTCGGGATAGTCGACCGACGCCGTGTCGGCCGGGCCGAGATCGCGGACTTCACGACCGCCGGCGCGGATGACCTCGGCGAGCGTCGCTTTCAACTCCACACCTGCGTGGTCGGAGGCGATGACGATCATGGCTGTCCTCCTCAAATGTCCCGGTCTGCGGACGGTTGCTGGAGCGCCGAGTACTCCTCGAGGGCAAAACGGTCGCTCATGCCGGCGAGATGGTCGACGATCAGCCGCGCGAACCCGGGACAGGCATGGTACCGCTCGCCGACCACTGCCGCAACACGCTTCAGCGGCAGGTCGCGAAGGTAGGGCAGCTCGAGTTCCTCGGCGGCCCGCAGCAGCAGATAGTCTGGCAACACTGAAGGCACCGTCCAGAACGCTGCAAAGAGCGCTGTGAGCACCCGGCGCGCCCGCCAGTCCTGGCGGCTGACCGGTGCCTGGTTGATGATCCGGGCATAGATGAAGGTCTTGAGCTCGGTGAACAACGCCTCGACCTCGCCCGAGAACCACACCGTGGTCTGTGAAACCTCACGCGAGTGCGCGGCGAATTCCTCGTGGGTGGTGATGGCGCGGCGGTTGCAGAATTTCTCGACCCTGGTCGCCGAGCTTGTGACCACATCGTTGACGAACAAGCGGATGAGGCCGCGCACGAGAGTATTCTGGCGGTCCCAGGAGCGCTCGTCCTGATAACCGGGGCCGGAATCCTCCATGACCCGGCGCGCGACGGCGAGTTGTTCCGCCTCTTCGAGGGCGACCGATCCGGCCCGCAGCCCGTCCTCGAGGTCGTGGGTCTGCTGGGCGATCTCGTCCGCCACCGCCACCGCCTGACCCTCGAGGTGGCACGGACATTCGAGGTGGAGCCCCCCTTCCCGGGGCAGGGGAAAGGCGAAGCCGACCTTCCACGAGGTGTGTTTGAGGATCGCTTCGCGCACCTGGTCCGTGAGGTTGATGCCGGGCTGCGCATAGCGGCGCTCGAAGAGATCGACCACCCGCAACGACTGGTAGTTGTGTTTGAACCTGCCGACCTCGGCGACCACCCCGGAAGGCAGGACCACCTCGGTGTTGCCGCCGCTCAGGATCTCGTCGAGCACCGCCTCGCCGGTGTGGCCGAAGGGCGTGTGGCCGAGATCGTGGCCCATGGCCGCCGCCTCGGCCAGATCCTCGTTGAGGCCCAGCGCGCGGGCAATGGTGCGTGCGAGCTGGCTGACCTCCAGAGTGTGGGTGAGCCGGGTGCGCGGGTGGTCGCCGACGTGGGGCACGAAGACCTGGGTCTTGTGTTTGAGTCTGCGAAAGGCCCGCGCGTGGAGGATGCGATCGCGGTCCCGCTGGAATGCCAGGCGCAGATCGTCGGACTCCTGTGGTTCGCCTCGCTGTCGCGTCGCCTCCTCCGAACGCGTCGCGACCAGGGACAGACGCCGCGCCTCGTCTCGTTCGAGATCCTCGCGTTTGCGAATGCCTGCACCCTTCATCGCTCCTCCCCCTGGTCAGCGTACGCCAACAACGCTCCTGCGAGACGAACGCTGCCCGCGGCGAGCACCGGATCTCCGATCTCCCGCAGTGCTTCAAGCGGCGACGCGGCGGAGGTGGCACCCGGAAAGGCAGCCAGCATCCGACCGAGGTCCATGGCCCGTTCGTCGGCGAGCGGGCAGACCACCACCCCTGCAACGTGCGGCCGGAGGACGGCCGCCATCTCCTCCACAGGTTTGTCCTCGAGACACGAAAAAAGGAGGTTGTAGCGCCGCTCCGACAGTGCGAGGAACTGCGC
This sequence comes from Candidatus Sulfomarinibacteraceae bacterium, assembly GCA_963715955.1. Lineage (GTDB taxonomy): Bacteria > Acidobacteriota > Thermoanaerobaculia > Thermoanaerobaculales > Sulfomarinibacteraceae > Sulfomarinibacter. The sequence continues at coordinate 182,960 of CAVQSQ010000016.1, read as the reverse complement.
CAGGGCCTGTGCCGCCTCGAGGTTGTGGGCGCAGTCCACCAACACCTCACGCCCCGCCACCCGGTGCGCACTCAGCCGCCCCGGCCACGTCGCGCGCTCGAGGGCCGCTTGCACGCGTGGCGGATCGAGCTCCGGAAGCCACCCGGCTGCAACCGTCTCGAGGGCGAGGGCGAGGGCGAGCTGGGCGTTGGCCACCTGGTGTCGACCCGGCATCGACAGCGAGATATCCGCGCGACCACCTGCCCACTCGAGGCGGAACCTCCCGTTTTCGATGTCGGTTCGCTCGACCAGCTCCGCCGCTGCCCGTGCGCGGGGCGCGTCGAGGTCGGCCACGAGAGCCGGATCGACGTCGTCACCGACCACACCGAACCGGGCGGCCGCGATGGCGCGGCCCTTGTCGCGGGCGATCTGGGAACGCTCATGCCCCAGCCAACGGCGGTGGTCGGTGCCGACGTTTGTGAGACCTGCGATCTCGCTCCCGGCCAACCTGGTCGCGTCCCAGGAGCCACCCATCCCGGCTTCCAGCACCGCCACTGAGACTCCGCTTTCGGCAAAGATCAGAAACGCGGCAGCGGTGACGGTTTCGAAGTAGGTGAGGTCCGGGTATCGCGCCAGCCGTTCAAGCTTCGGCTCGAAAAGGCCGGCGTCCACCGGATTTCCGTCGAGGCGTACGCGCTCCTCGACCCGAACCAGGTGAGGCGATGTGAAGAGGCCCGTGGTCAGACCGTGTTCTCGAAGGACCGCCTCCAGCAGAACCGCCGTCGATCCCTTGCCGTTGGTACCGACCACGAGCACCGAGTTGAACTGCAGGTGGGGGCTGCCGAGCTCTTCGAGAGCCGCGCGAAGGAGGCCGAGATCGGGCCGGATCCGGCTGGGCCGCCGCTCATCGAGCTTCAGCGAAGGAGCGACAGACATGTGGCGAGGGTGGTCTTGAGCTCGGTCCGCGGCACCACCATGTCGAGCATGCCGTGTTCGAGGAGAAACTCGGATCGCTGGAACCCTTCGGGCAGGGTCTGGCGGATCGTCTGTTCGATCACCCGCGGTCCGGCAAAGCCGATCAGGGCACCGGGCTCCGCGATGTTGAGGTCTCCCAGCATGGCGTAGCTCGCAGTGACTCCCCCCGTCGTCGGGTCGGTGAGCACCGAGATGAAGGGCAGGGACTTGGCGCGCATCCGCGCGAGACCCGCGGAGATCTTGCCGAGCTGCATGAGCGAGAGAATCCCCTCCTGCATGCGCGCACCACCCGAACACGAAACGATCACCAACGGCAGTCTGCGGTCGATGCAGCGCATGATGGCGCGCGAGAGTTTTTCACCGACCGCCGAGCCCATGGAGCCGCCCATGAACCCGTACTCCATGGCGGCGACCATTGTAGGGATCTTGGAGATTTCACCCTGAGCCACCACCACCGCGTCGGAGCCGTGAAACTTCTTGTTGTAGACCTTGAGACGATCGGCATAGGGCTTCGAGTCGACGAAGGCGAGCGGATCGGCGGAGCGGATCCTCCCGAAGAACTTCTTGGAGCGGCCATTGTCGAAGAGCATCTGCAGACGGAGGTCCGCCGAGATGCGGAAGTGATGACCGCACCGCGGGCACACGTGACAGTTGTCCGAAACCTCACGGTGATAGAGGATCTCCCCACACCCCAGACACTTGATCCACAGGCCCTTCGAATCGCGCTTTTCAGTGGCCATTGATTGCTCCGTCTCTTCTCCGGCTGGTGGCGTCGCCCCGCTGATCCCGGTTACGTGAGGTCTTCGCGGCGTTCACCCGGTGCCACCGGGCCGGTGGCCTCGGGTGGGCGAGACGCCGCGCGGGTCCCCCGGTCTCACCGGCCAGAGTCCTCGCCGTCGAGATCGTTGGGTATGCCCAGACGCTGACAGGCGGCATCGTACATCTGCCGGGCCGCCTTTTGCGCGATCTGAAGATTGGCGATCTTCTCCTTGACGCGACCCAGTTCTTCCTGGATCTGGCCCTCGAGCTCCTGGATCTCCTGCTTGGTCTGCTGGAGTGCCTCTTCGTAAAACTTCCTCTGTGAATCCGTAAGCTCTGACATCATCCCCTCCATGCACCTGACTACGGTCGCTTGAACGGCACCCGAATCGTCACCCACATCCGAACCTTGACACCGAGCTTGGTTGCGGGCCTGTAGCGCCACTTTTTCAACGCCGTCTCGGTGGCCTCTTCGAAACCGAATCCCTTGTTGTCGACACTGACGATTCGAATTTCCTCGATGATACCGTTTGTGCCCACCAGGGCCTCGACCTCGACCGAGCCCGACTGCTTCATCATCTGTGCTTTGCGCGGAAATTCCGGCGCTTCCCGGTAGATCGAATCCGGCGGGACCACACCCGGGCCGGGCGACACGATATCACCCTCGCGCACGGCGGGGGTGGGCGTGGGCGGGATCGGGGTGGCCGAGGGAACCGGCGTCGCCGTCGGCGGCGCCGGAGTCGGGGTGGGAGTGGCGGTCGGCGTCGCGGTCTCGGTCGGGGTCGCTGACGGCGGAATCGGCGTCGGCGTCGGGAACTCCTCCTCGAGGCGCTTGCGCAGAGCTTCCTCCTGCTTGACGATCTCGGCCGCGGCCACCGATCGCGCCTGCTCGATGAGTTCTTCTTCCGACATCAAAGCGGATTCCGGCCCGGGGGTCGGAGTCTCGGTGGCCACCGGAATCACCGGCACGGGTTGTGCGGGCAGCGCGGCTTTCGTCTCGCCTCCTCCGCGACCGAAGAACCACCACCACGAGGCCGCGCCCAGGATCACCACCAGGAGCCCGACCAGGTACCAGATGTGGCGAGCCTGCAGCCCGCCCTTTCTGGTGAACGAGCCCGTGCTTTCCCTGAACTCGTCGAGCAGCGGTGTCGGCATCGGTTTGTCGTCGGAGCTCAAGGCACGCTCGAGTTCCACATCGTGATCCGACAGGGGGATCGATTCGGCAGCGGGGGGCGGCTGCGGTGGTGTCGATGCTGCGGCCGTGCCGCGGTCCCTGTCGGGCGGCTTCGCAGGAGGTTGTGCTGCGGTCGGCTCGGCGGCGATCTTTGGAGGGGTCGGGCCGCCCGCGAGCTCGGCGAGAAAGACCGCGATGGCGGCTCGATCGGGGGCTGTTTCCCCGGCGCGCAACACCTGCTCGAGATCGGTGTGCAGTTCCTGGGCCGACTGGTACCTCTCCTCACGATCCGCGTGCAGGGCCTTGAACACGATGCGGTCGATCTCAGGGTCGATCTCGGGGTTGTGCGACGACGGTGCGGCAATGATCGGATCTCGCACCTGTTCGAGAACCGACAGCTCCGAGTCCCCCGCAAAGACCTTCTGCGAGGTCAACATCTCGTAGAGCACCAGACCCAACGAAAATATGTCCGATCGGTGGTCGATGTTCTTGCCCCACGCCTGCTCGGGGGACATGTACTGCAGCTTGCCCTTGAGAGCGCCGGCCCGGGTCTGCGAAGCCTTGGAGGCGGCCTTGGCAATGCCGAAGTCGCACAACTTGACGTCACCGTCGTGGGATATGAGGACGTTCTGCGGCGACACGTCCCGGTGCACGAGCCCGAGGTCGCGGTTTTCGAAGTCCCTCTTCTTGTGGGCGTAGTCGAGCGCCGATGCCAGCAACAACGTGATGTGGAGGGCGAGTGGGATCGGCATGCGTCGACCGGTGTCGCGACAATCGCCGAGGATCGATCGCAGGTCTCTGCCCTCGATGAACTCCATGGCGATGTAGTGCGAACGATCGACCTTGCCGAGGTCGTAAATGTGGATGATGTTGTTGTGATTGAGCTGGGCCGCCAGCTTGGCCTCATCGATGAACATCCGCACGAACTCTTCGCTGTCGGTGAGATTGGAGAGGATGCGCTTGATGGCGACGGTCTTCTGGAATCCCTCCATCCCAACCATCCGCGCTTTGTAGACCTCGGCCATCCCACCGGTGGCGATGTGGGCCTCGATGACGTACTGGCCGAACTGGGTGCCCTTGACCGCCTTGGTCTGCGGTTTCGGCGCCGCGTTCGTGACCGCCGGTTTGTCGGGCTTCGGCTCCGGAACCTTCACCGGCGGCGCCTTCGCCGCTGGGGGCTTTGCTGCCGGGGGCTTCGCTGCCGGGGGCTTCGGCCCGGGGGCGGCGGGGGACGGCGCTTCGGGAGCGGCGGGCTTGACCCGCGCCGGAGGGGGTGTCGGGGCCACCGGGGTCGGTTTTGCCGCCCCGGTGGGCGGCGGCGGCTTGTGAGCCTGCACCGGCTCGCGCGGCTTCGCCGGCGGCGTGGAGCTCACAGGCGGGTCCGCCGGCCGGGCCGGTGGTTCAGCCGCGGGGGGCTGCGGCGATCGCGAAGCCGGCGTCCTGATCTCGAGACCCGCGAGGGTCTCCGACAGCATCTTCTCAGCCGCTTCCTCGGCCTCCCGCTTGACCTCTGCCGAGGAGTGCCGCATGGGGCTTTCCAATATCTGCGAAAAAGCATCGTCAACGGTTGCCGAATGAGACGCCGACTTGTCCGGAGGCGGCGCCGGCGCAGGCTTCGCCTCCCCGGGAACCGCGACCGGCTGCCGTTCGCCGCCTTCGACGTCCGACAGGATCTCACCGAAAAGGTCGTCGGAAGTCACCGGGCGCCCGTCACCGTCGAGACCCGCGCTGCGCCGCAAAGCCTCCAGCATTTCCTTCGGGATCGCCTGGGTGGCGGCCGGGTTCGGCGCGGTCGCAACGAGATCATCGACCCGCTTACGGAGGTCGTCGCGGCCGAAAGGACGTTGCAGGAGGTCCTGGGCGCCGTATCGGAGCGCGTCCTTCTTGGGATCGTTGCCCTGGTATCCGGACATCAGAATCAAAACCGGGGTGATCCGCAGACCTGCCCGGGCGCGAAGCTGGGTGATGGCATCCTCGACCCTGAGGTTGGGGAGCACCGACGTGATGATCACGATGGTCGGTTCGAAATGCGCACAGCGGTTCACGGCGTCGTCCATGTTGCCGGCGATTTCGAGACGGAAGTCCCCATCCGAGAGAGCCGCCCGCACGTGTTCCAGATACCGCGGCTCGTATTCGATCACAAGGATGTTCGCGCTCATGAAACCGCCCTCGCAAGCTCTTTGAGGCTCTAAGAGTCCAAACCTCATTATCTGTGACGGGATTGCAAAGTCAACCGAATGCGGTGCTCGCGGCCGCTGTCGGTCGACGGCGATCCGGGAGATCGCGACGCCTGCCCCGCCATCCAACGGTTCCCAGGCGCTATAATGCCACCGCCGTCTCCGGCGACGGCAGGAGAAGGGTCGAGAATTGAGGAGGCGCCATGTCCGGCCACAACAAGTGGAGCACTATCAAACACAAGAAGGGCAGGGCTGACGCCAAGCGCGGCAAGCTCTTCACGAAGATCATCCGCGAGATCACGGTCTCGGCCCGGGAGGGCGGCGGCGATCCCGACGCGAACCCGCGCCTGCGCGCCGCCGTGGCCGAGGCCAAATCGGCGAATATGCCGGCCGACAACATCAAACGCGCCATCGACCGCGGAACCGGCGACCTCGAAGGCACCCAGTACGAAGAAATGAGCTTTGAAGGCTACGGTCCGGGCGGCGTCGCGGTGATGCTCGAACTCCTTACGGACAACCGCAACCGGACCACCCCCGAGATCCGTCACCTGTTTTCGAGGTTCGGTGGGAACCTCGGCGAAAACGGCTGTGTCGCCTGGTTGTTCACGCGCACCGGGCTGATTCTGGTGCCGCGGACACCGGACCTCGACGAGGACACGGTCATGGAAAAGGCGCTGGAGGCCGGCGCCAACGACCTCGACACCGAAGATGATGACTATTTCCGCATCTACACGAGCCCGGACGAACTCCACCAGGTCAAGGACCGCCTGGAGACCGAAGGGCTCGGAGTCGAGGCCGCACAGTTCGAAATGGAGCCCTCCTCCACCACCCGCCTCGAAGGCAAGCAGGCGGACCAGATGATCCGGCTCATGGAGGCGTTTGAAGACCACGACGATGTCCAGCACGTGTGGGCAAACTTCGACATCGACGAAGACCTGCTGAATGCCGGATGAGAGAAGGGCAGCGCCGGACCGTGGGCGTCCGCGTGCTGGGCATCGACCCCGGCTCCCGCGCGACTGGATGGGCCCTGGTGGTTGCCGACGGCAACCGCTACCGGCTCGAGACCTCCGGAGTAGTCCGACCACGCGGCGTCGACCGCGAGCACCGTCTGGCCGACCTCTATCGAGCCATCAAAGACGTGGTCGCTGCCTGCGCGCCGGATTGCGCGGCCGTGGAATCGTCGTTCTCGGGCCGCAACCCGAAATCGGGCCTCGCCCTCGCCGAATGTCGCGGCGTCATCCTCGCGGTTCTCGGTTGCAACGAATTCGCCGTGAGCTCGTACACTCCCGCAGAAATCAAATCTGCCATCGTCGGCAACGGCAGGGCAGAGAAACAACAGGTTGTCTATATGGTCGAAAGGCTCTTGAACCTGGTCGGTTCTCCACCCACGGATGCCGCGGACGCGATGGCAGCGGCCCTCACGCACATCCACATCGGAGGCTGGAGAACATCCCGTTGACGACCCCAGGACCCCATGCTACGATGCCCTGCCTTCGTTCTCAGAAGAGAGAACAACGAAGTATCGTCGTCACGATTTCAGACCGGATTCGGGAGACGATGGAACGCTACGCAGGAAAACCTGGATGAGGCTGGAACTCATCCCCGCACGTGGACTCTAACCAGGAGGAGGCTAAGCCGTGACTGGACAAGTAGCAGAATATTTTCGCCAAGGTGGGATCTTCATGTACCCACTGCTCTTTTTCTCGGTGCTCGCCGCCACCGTAGCAATCGAGCGTTTTATCGTCTTTTCCAAAGCCAAGATCAACGTCAATGAGTTCCTGACCAAGATCCGCAAGGCGCTTCTGGTCAACCGGAACGTCAAAGAAGCGATCAAGGTCTGCGAGCAGAACAAGAGCCCCGTGGCCTCGGTCATGAAGGCCGGCCTGCTTCGCTATGGTCACTCCCGCGAGGACATCGAAAAGACCATCGAGAACGCGGCCCTTTACGAGCTCGACCGTCTCGAGAAACGCCTGGGCGTGCTCGCCACCACCGCCAACGTGGCCCCCATGCTCGGCTTCCTCGGCACCGTCGCCGGCATGATCAAGTCCTTCGCGACGCTCGCTGAGCAGGGTCTCACCAACCCCGCAGCGGTTGCGGTCGGCATCTCCGAGGCCCTGATCACGACTGCCGCCGGTCTCATCATCGCGATCCCCGCGCAGCTGGTCTACAACTGGTACACCACCAAAATCACCCGCTTTGTGCGCGACATCGAGACCGCATCCAACATGCTCGTCGAAACCTTCACCGAGATGGACAGCCAGCGCTACGCCCAGGGGGGCGAGGGTCAGGCCTAGAAGGGAGTCCGCAGATGGCACTCATCCGCGGTAGGGACCGCAAATCTGGAGCACAGATCTTCACGGCGTCGATGGCGGACATCGTGTTCCTGCTCATCGTCTTTTTCGTGCTCACCTACAAGGTCGAGGTGGATCGCACGAAAATGGATCTGCCGGACACCTGGATTCGGATCAAGGTCCCGGAAAAGGCGGCCGTGATTTCCATCTCCCCGCCCAACGCCAACCCGCCGCTGACCATCCGGGTTTCGACCGGCGAGGAAATGTCGCTGCCGGTCAGCACCGACGAGGAGATCGTCACCTTTGCCTCGACTGAAGTGGCTCAGAACCCGAACAAGGAGTTCATCGTCAAGGCGGACGACAGCGTGCCCTATGAACGGGTCGACGCCGTCCTTGACGCGCTCAAACAGTCCAAAGTGAAGTACATCTTCCTCCTCTCAGAACAGAAGACAGTGCAATAGCATCCGGGGGAGACCATGAGGATCAAAAAGAAAGAAATCCAATCCGAGATCTTCACCGGGTCGATGGCGGACATCTCATTCCTGCTGATCATCTACTTCATGATCACCTCGGCGTTCTCGGCCACCCGCGGACTCGACTTCGCGCTGCCCGAAGACACTCAGACTCCGGAGATCAAGCAGGAGGACTCCATCGACGTTCACGTGGCGCGCGGCGGCGTCATTCAGGTGGATGGTCAGGGCATCTCGCTCGAAGGCCTGCTGCCGTATGTCGCCGACAAGCTGAAGCAGAACCCCGAAAAGCCCGTGATCCTGCGGACGGACCCGGATGCAACGTATGGCGATATGATCCTGGTCTTCGACGAATTGCGACAGGCGCCCGACAAAATCGACATGGAGATCAAGACGATCTCCATCCCGACCCGGCGTGAGATCGAGAATCTCTGGTCCATGCTCGGGATCCAGTAAAGGGGGAGGCGATGAGCGATTCTCCAAAAGCCAAGAAGAAACCGGATGCGGCCGCTGACGATCAGTTGCCGATGACCACAGCCGAGATGCTGGTCGCCGAAGAGGGCCAGGATCGCAAGGTCACCCGCTGGGCGATGGGTATTGCCGTCATCTTCCACATTGTGATCTTCGCCATGCACTGGCCCTCCTTCGCCGGCGGTCTTTCCGACGCGAAGGAAAAGAAGAGCAAGATCTACGTCGTCAAACAGGTGAAGTTCAAACAGCCGCCGCGGCGTGAGATGCAGCAGATACCGAAACCGAAGACCCAGAAGGTACCGATCCCCGATCCGACACCGGACGAGCCGGAGCCGATTCGCGACCAGGAGCCCGACGACGACATCGATTTCGTGCCGGATGACAACCTGGTTCTCGGTGTCCCCGACGCACCCCCTCCACCGGAACCCGAGGGTCCGGTGCGGTTCGTCGTCGGCGGCAACATCACGGAACCGAAGAAGATCAGCGGTCCGACCCCGATCTACCCCGAGGCGGCGCGGCGAGCGCGCATCCAGGGCGTGGTCGTGCTGGAATGCACGATCGGCAAGGACGGCCGCGTGCAGAACGTCAAAGTCCTGCGCGGACTGCCCCTCGGCCTCACTGAAACGGCCGTGGATGCGGTCAATAAGTGGAAGTTCGAGGCATCGACCCTGAACGGTAAACCGGTGGAGGTTCTCTACATCCTTACGGTTCGATTCAATTTGCAGTAGACTCTCCACGATGTCGCTGCAAGGGTCTTTGAGCGAACTGCCTCTGCCGGACGTGATCCAACTGGTCAGCGTTTCTGGCAAGACGGGTGCGTTCGAGATCCGCGGGGAGCAGGCGTTCGGCCGAATCTACCTGCGCGACGGACAGATCGTCGATGCCATGGTCGGCAATCTGCGCGGCGACAGCGCGGTCTACGAAATGGCGATCTGGTCCCAGGGCACCTTCTCATTCGACCCCGGCAAGGAAAGCGATGCGGTCACGATTCACATGTCGAACGCATCGCTGATGATGGAAGCGGCGCGCCGCCTCGACGAGTGGCGCGTGCTCTCGCGCAAGATCCCGTCGCTGGATCTGGTCCCCTACTTCACCTCACGCGAACAAGGCGCCGACCAGGTGACGCTGAGCCCGCAGGAGTGGATCCTGGTTACCCGAATCGACGGCGAAAGGTCGATCGAGGGCATCGCGGCGGAACTCAAATGGGCCCCGTTCGACGTTTCAAAACTGCTCTTCGGGATGATCACGACCGGTCTCGTCGCTCTCGGCTCCCCGGGCGAGTCGGGTCCCCAGGGCCGGCGCTGGCAATCCGGTCCGAGCCCGGTCACCCTTCTCGGACTGGCGGAAAAAATTCGCGCCGTCGCCCTCGATGTGGTCGGTTCCGGGGGTGAACGAACCATCGAGAAGCAGTACACTACTGCGCGAACCCTCATCGAACGCGGCGAGGGATTCAACGCCCTGCGGGAAATGGTCGAACAGAACACCAAGGCCATCTCCCTCTTGAAAGGGGCCGACACGGCCGCGATGTTTGACGAGCAGGTCCGTCCGCTCCTCGGCAACCTGCAACAATCTTGAGGAAAAACGCGTTACATAAATGGAGGCAGTGATCATGAAATCGAGGGTCAGCCGAGCACTCATCGCAGGTGCAGCGTCGTTGGTGCTGCTCGCGGCGGTCGTACCGGCACACGCGGAGTGGAACAAGGGCCTCGAGGCCTACAAGAAGAAAGACTGGGCAACCGCGGTCAAGGAGTTCGAGGAGGTCACCAAGACCAACCCCGACTATGCCGGAGCCTATTACATGCTCGGTGTGTCGCAGCGCGCTCTCGGACAGCTCAGCCCGGCCATCGCCAGCCTTCGCAAGGCGGTCGAGCTTGACGGCGCCCAGTCCTCCTACAAGATCGCCCTCGGCCAGGCCCTCTTGCAGGCCGACCAGTTCCAGAATGCCTACGAGCTGCTCAAACCGCTCTCCATCAGCTCGGTGGACGCGGCCAACCGTTCGAACTACGCCCTGCTCTTCGCCCAGGCCGCGACCAAGACCAACCGCCAGACCGAGGCCATCAGCGTCCTCAATGCCCAGGCCAAGGCGGATGGCAAGAACGCTCGCCTGCAACAGGCGCTGGGAGCGGCCTACAATGCCAACGGCGACGATTCCCAGGCGTTTGGCGCATTTTCACGGGCCTTCGAGCTCGATCCCAAGGACCAGTCGAGCGGCCGCAACGCGGTCCGCGCCGGCATCGCGGCCGCGCGGCGGACGAATTCGGATTCGCAAAAGGCGCAGCTCTACACCTCGAGCGCCGGGGTGGCGGAACGTCTCGCTTCCGGCTTTCCGACCTTTGACCATCAACTCCTCGCGGGAGAAGCCTGGCTTGGAGCCAAGAACTACGAAAAGGCGCAGAGCTGGTTTGACAAAGCCAAGGCCCAGCAACCGAGCAACGCACTCGTGTATTTCTACCTGGCGCAGTGCAAGACCTCGACTGGACAGCTCAATGCGGCCGTCGCCGATCTGCAGCAGGCGATCAAGCTCAAACCTACGGACAAGGTCCGCACCCAGATCTACAACCAGGGCGGCTACGTCTACGACAAGATGAAGAATTACGACCAGGCCATCCAGTGGTATCAGAATGCCGGTAACTCCAACATGGTCAGCCAGATGAAGACAAAGCAGGAAAGTGCCTCACAAAACGCGGCTGCCGACAGGGAGTGCGCCGAGTTCAAACGCAAGATCGACGCGCTGAAGATGCAGGTGACGGAACTCGAGAAGCTCGGTGACAACGACAACGCCAAATTGCTGCAGGAGCAGCTGCCGACGCTCGAAAAGGACTATGCCGAACGCTGTCGTTGATTCGGTTTGAAGTGGACAATTCCAAGCGGCCCTTCGGGGCCGCTTTCTATTACCCCTCGAATTCCTCCCTCGCGTGACGGGACAGCGTGAAGGCGGCGGCCGTCACCGGCAGGATGATGGCTGTTGCCAGCTGCATCGCCAGGATCCCGGGCGTGACCACGACTTCCGGAAGCCCTAGAACCGTGACCATGCGCGTCAGCCCATCCGCAGCAGCCAGCGAACCAGAGACCGCGATCACTCCCGCAACTGCGCCGCTGACGCCGACCGCAACCACGAACGGTCCGCGAATGGTCCCCTCGGTGGCGCCCACGAGTCTCATGATGGTGAGTTCGTCGGAGTGTCGATAGAGTTCGAGGTGGACCCACACCACGGCCAGCAGGACCGCGGCGGAAAGGAGGACGGCGCTGAGCACGGCAAGCGCCCAGGCCAGGCGGCGCGCCACCTGGCCGAGCAGCTGTTGGACCGAGGACTGGGGGCCGACCGCCAGCACTTCGGCCTGGTCTTCCAGCACTGCCAACGACTCGAGGTCGGATGTCGCGATCTCGATCAGTGGCGGCATCGACGCGTCGCCGGTGCCGACCAGGTCCTCGAGATAGGGAAACCACCTCCGCAGGCGGCGAATGAGTTCCTCGGACGAGACCTCGGTGATGCTCCAATCGGGGTGGGCCGACGACTGAGCCGCCACCCACCGCCGCCGCTCCTCGGCGTCGAGCTTGGGATGCAGCAGCACCGCGATCGTGCTCTCCGTCCCCGAAAGCTCGGCCACCGGTCCGAGCCAACGGTTGACGGCCATCCCCACGCCGGCGAGAGCGATCGGCACCGCCAGGGCGAGCGCGAGGACCGCGCTGACCCCCGCCCGTTGACGCAAGAGGAGCAGTCCTTCGTTGAGGGCGTGCTGCATCATGGCGGCCACATTCCGTCGTAGTGGATTCTTCCCTGGTGCAGCACCAGAGCGCGGGCCGGGATCGATTCGAGAATCGCGTGATCGTGAGTCGCCACCAGGACCGTCGCCCCCTGGTAATTGATGTCGCACAACAGGCTCAGCAACTCGGAGGCGAGATCGGCGTCGAGGTTACCGGTCGGTTCGTCGGCAAGGATCAACCGCGGTTGGTAGGCCAATGCGCGGGCGATGGCGACCCTCTGTTGTTCGCCGCCCGACAGGGCGTCCGGCAGGGCGCCCTGGCGGTGCTGCAGACCCAGGCGCTTGAGGACCTGCTGCGCCCGGCGGTGGGATTCCCGCGGCGGCACCCCGTGAATCCGCAGCACGAAGGTGATGTTTTCGAGGACGGTCTTTCTCCGCAACAGCTTGAAGTCCTGAAAGATCACTCCGACCTTGCGTCGTAAAAGGGGCAGGCGCCTCCGCTGGAGTTGGTCAACCCGCCGACCAGCGACCCACACCTCGCCTTCCGTCGGGCGCTCGGCGGCGTACAGCAACCTGAGAAGGGTGGTCTTGCCGGCGCCGGACGGCCCGGTGAGGAAGATGAACTCACCCGCCTCGACCTGGAGATCGAGCGAACGGAGAATGAACCGCCCTTCGAAATCCTTGGAGACATTGCGCAGGCGAATCACGAACCGCTTCGCGTGCCGGGTGATATCGCGTCGCTTCTCAATGCCCCCCCGAAGTCACGAATTGTATCATTGGGTCGGCAGCGGGGAGGCCGTCATCGAAAACAGCTTTTCGGAGAAGGAGATCGCGGGAGAACGCGCCCTCGAGGGATCGCTTGCAGGCGCCTGCATGCTCTTCGGGCTCGGCCCGCCCCTCGCGGCCGACCCGCCCGAGATTCGCAGCCTCCGCCTCCTCAACGCCCGTCGGCCGGAGATCCATGCTCTGCGTTGGGGCCGTCAGGTTCACGGAAGCGAGGTCGCATCCATCAACTGCGACGGAGACCTGAATCCCGGTAGTGCGGGCCCGGTCGGAGCATGTGACGCGCTGGTTACCGACGCACCAGGGATCGGTCTGATGGTGTGGACCGCCGACTGTGTTCCGGTTCTCCTCGCCGGCGGTGGTGTGGTGGCCGCGGTTCACTCCGGATGGCGGGGGTCCGCCGCCGACATCGTGGGCGCCGTCGTCCGCAGATTCCGGTTGGATCACGGCGTTGCTGCCAACCAGATCCGTGCGGCCCTGGGGCCCGCCATATCCGGGACCCAGGTATGAGGTCGGACCGGACGTCGTCAACGCCCTCGAGGCGTTCGGCCCCGATGACAATGGGTGGCACCGGGGCAACCGGGTCGATCTGAGGCTTTTCCTCGCCAGCAGGCTGCAACGTTTGGGCGTGGAGCCCGGTTCGATCGGTATCATAGGTCCCTGCACCGCTGCGACCGCCCACCTCGCCTCGTTCCGGCGGGACGGAGCCGTCGCCGGCCGTCAGTGGTCATTGGTTTATCGGAGCTGCAACGGGGAGGGTGGGGAGGAAGAGGACGACCTGCGTCCTCGCAGCTGACCGCAGGCGGCCGCCACATCCGATCCCTTCGACCACCGGACGGTCACCGTCTGGCCCGCATCCCGGAGCCGCGCGGCAAACCGGTTGATCGTGTCGACCTCCGGGCGCCGGAGATCCGGGAAATGCTCGGGATCTTCGTTGAGGGGGATCACGTTGATCTTCGACGGAAGGCCGTCGAGGAGCCGCGAGACCGCTGCTGCGTCGGCCTCGGCGTCGTTGAAACCCCGGATCAGCACGTACTCGAACGTGATGCGCCGCCCGCGCTCGAGCGGATAGGCCCGCAGAACCGAGAACAACTCGTCGAGGGGGTAGCGCCGAGCGATCGGCATGACCTCCTCGCGGCGGACTTGATCCGGCGCATTGAGGGAGACCGCGAGTTTGGGGCGTTTGGGGAGGCGCGCGAGCCATCGGATTCCGGGCAGGATACCGGCGGTGGAGACCGTGATCCGCTTCGGGCTCACCCGCTCATAGAGGACCTCGAGAGCGCGGCCGAGGTTCGCGGTGTTGAGAAGCGGTTCGCCCATGCCCATGAAAACGATGTTGACCCGTTCCACCGAGGATTCGAGCTCGCGCACCATCACGCGGTACTGGCCGACAATCTCGTGGGGTTCGAGGTTGCGTCCCGCGCCGATGGCGCCGGTGACACAGAAGGTGCACCCCACCGCACACCCGGCCTGCGTCGAAAGACAGAAGGTCGCCTTGGCACCCTCTCGCATCGAGACGCACTCCACCTCGACCCCGTCGGAAAACCGCACCAGGTATTTCGAGGATTCGTCTGCGCTCTGGGCCACATCAACGGGCACCGGTTCCTCGATGGTGAAGAGCCGCCCGAGGTCGGCGCGAAGCGGTTTGGAGAGATCGGTCATCTCGACGAAGGAGGAGGCGTTGCGCTCGACGATCCAGCGGGCGACCTGCCGACCGCGAAAGGCACGGTCGACGTGCGGTGCCACGAGGTCCGCGATTTCAGCCGCCGTGCGGCCCACGAGATTGATCTTATGGTTCATGGTGCGACCCGGGAGGAACTACGACTCGCTGTCGAGGTCCTGCTCGACACGGGCGCGGGGCGCGGTGGCGCCGTTGGAACGGTGGCGGCCCGGAGCGATCCCGAGCGATGACAGTAGAGAGGCATCCACTACGCCGATTCGATAATCCGGGTTTTCGCGCTCGGTTTCGACGTGCAACCGCATGGTTCCGGTCTTCGCTTCGACCGCACCGCTTTCTTCGCACGCGATCGAGGTTTCCACCAACATGACCGCCCGCCAACCGTCGTCGTGGAGTTCGGAAAGACACGCGCGGACCTCATCGGAACGCACCACCGAGCCGTGCACGGCTTTCCCGAGCCGCCGCAAGAGCTGGTGAAGTCTCTCTGTTCTCGATCCGTCCATTGATCCTCCACTTGAAGTCAACCATCGCCACCCGTCAGACCTTCCCATCCTACCTCATTGCGGGGGACCGGCACTCTTGCTAGCGTAGTGCTCTGATGGACGACCACCTCCTCCCGGCGCCCTGGGTTCGCCAACAGCCGCTGGCTGG
This sequence comes from Candidatus Sulfomarinibacteraceae bacterium, assembly GCA_963715955.1. Classification (GTDB taxonomy): domain Bacteria; phylum Acidobacteriota; class Thermoanaerobaculia; order Thermoanaerobaculales; family Sulfomarinibacteraceae; genus Sulfomarinibacter. Next base: position 167,848 of record CAVQSQ010000016.1, on the reverse strand, counting down.
AGATGCCTCCACCCGAAGCTACTCTCGGGTGTGGGACATCTCAGGGGCCTCGGCGATCCTGGTGCGCTATCCGGAGGACATCCGCCGGCAGATCGTACGCGATCTCGAGGTCCGGGCGTGGTGCGAGTCGCGCGGCGTGCGGGTTCCGGCGCTGTTGGACACGAGCCCCGATTCCGGTCTGGCGGTGATCGAAGATCTGGGTCCAGCCGACGCAGAGCAGACGCTGATAGAAGCTTCGCACGGAAAGCGAGTGAAACTGACGGCTCGGCTGGTTGAGCCCCTCGTGGTTCTCTCGGGGATTGCACCATCGGACCTGCCACTTTGGAACCGCCCTCTCGACGCCGCCCGCTTGAGATGGGAGCTCGCGGGTTTCGAGCTCTGGTTTCTGCGCCATCACAGAAACACGCTGCCGCCACCCGAGGTGAGCGCCTGGTTGGACAACCTCGCACTCGCCATCGAGCGCCATCCGAAAAGGGTCTGTCACCGTGATTACCACCTCAACAACCTGTTCGTCCTGCCCGGCGGTGAGGCGGCCGTTATCGACTTCCAGGACATGTTGGTCGGTCCGGACACCTACGACGTCGTTTCCCTGCTCCACGAACGGGCGATGCCCGACCTTCTGAGTACCGACGAACGGCGCGAGGTGATGAGGCGGTGGGCACTCAACACCTCGGCAGAGGAGGGTTGGGTCGATCGAGCACACGTGGTTCGGCTGCAGAGGTCGCTCAAGGTCCTCGGGTCCTTCGCCCGATTCGAGGCGGTGGGGATGAGCGGCTACGTGCCGTGGATGCTGTCCCTCGGCCGCGAGGTGCTGCCCGACCTCGAGGCGGCAGGTGCGCCTCCCGCCTTGACCGGCCTTCTGATAGACTGATGACCGCGTGGCGTGTCGCGGGATCTCTTTCCAGGCGCTGCGCGAGTCAGGGAGGTGCGCATGTTCGGAAGTCTCGGTGTTCCCGAGCTGTTGATTCTGCTCGCGATCGTCATTTTGATTTTCGGCGTCAACAAACTGCCTCGGCTCGGCAAGGGACTCGGCGAGGGCATTCGCAACTTCAAGGAGTCGGTGCGCACTGAAAAATCCGACCCTGACAAGGACGACCAGCCGAAGACCGAGAACGGCGGCGCCTGACAACGGCGAGCGACCGGGCTCAGGAGCGTTTCCCGTCGGGAACATTCGCGGGCCCTTTGGCGGTTGGTCTCACAGCAACGATCAACCGGAGGGAGCGACGTGGATTCTACCCCGAGAGCTGCCAGAATTCGTGAAGCTATCGAGCGCGGGCTCGACGCCACCCACGTCGAGGTGATCGACCACAGCGCCGATCATGCCGGCCACGCCGGCGCCGAGGCCGGCGGCGGCCACTTCGAGGTCGTCGTGGTTTCCGGGGAATTCGAGGGCGCCTCGAGGTTGGCGTCGCAGCGGCTCGTCTACTCGGTCCTCGGGGACTTGATGGCCACCGAGATCCACGCGTTGACCATGCACACCTTCACGCCGGAGAAGTGGCGTGAGCACTGCGACCGTTAGCCGGATTCAGGTCGTGACTGCCGCCGCTTTCGTGGCCCTTCGCTTCCGGCCATACGTGGCGATGTCTGCCACCGCGTCGATGGCGCGTTCGATCTCCGCGTCGGTGGTGAAGATCCCGGGCGAGAATCTGACGGTGCCATCGACGTCAAAGGTGCCGATACCTTCGTGCACCCGTGGAGCACAGTGGAGCCCGGTGCGGGTGATGACGTTGTGCTCGACATCGAGGAACGTCCCGGCTTGATCGGCCGGCAGGCCGTCGATGTTGAAGACGAAGACCGGCAGGTGATCCCGATCCAGGTCGGCGCAGTAGAGGGTAATGCCTTCGATATCTGCCAGACCGTCGCGAAGCCGGCGAGCGTGGCGCATTTCGTGTTCGAAGATCTTTTCAACCCCACCGCGCGCGGCAATCCACCGCTGGGCGGCCAGCAGCCCCGCCGCCCCCATGAGATTCACGGTCCCGAATTCCATTCTCCAGGGGTAGGCCTCGGGCTGGCTCTTGAGCGCGCTCATCACCCCGGTTCCGCCCGCCCGGCAGGGGTCGATCTCGACGTGTTCGGCGATGTACATGCCACCGGTTCCCGAGGGGCCGAAGAGGGACTTGTGTCCGGTGAAGCACACCACGTCGATGTTCATCTCCGTAATGTCGATCGGCACCAGACCGGAGGTCTGGGCGGCGTCGATCGCGAACAGAACACCGCGCTCTCGACAGAAACGGCCGATCTCAGCTACCGGTTGAATGGTGCCGACGACATTGGAGCCGTGGTTGACCACCACCAATTTCGTGTTCGGCCGGATACGGCGCGCGATGTCATCGGGATCGACATACCCGGCGCCGTCGAACGGCACGAAGTCGACGTCCACGCCGTGCTCGGCCTGGCGGTACATGGGGCGCAGGACCGAATTGTGCTCGAGACAGGTGGTGATGGCATGGTCACCAGGCTGGAGCACGCTCGAGATCAGGAGATTGAGGGCGTCCGTGACGTTGTACGAAAAGACCAGCCGGTTGCGATCGGCACCGCCGAAGAAATCGGTCAGGGCCTGGCGGGCGCCGGTCAGCGTCTCTTCCGCCTCGAGGGCGAGATCGAACCCGGTTCGACCGGGGTTGACCCCGCGGGTCGAATAGAAGTCGCAGGCGGCCTGGATGACTTCCGGCGGTTTCGGAAAGGTGGTGGCTGCGTTGTCAAGATAGACGAAGTCGGACATGTCTCACCTCACTCGAGTGGGAGTTCGATACGGTCGTCGATCAACGCCCGCAGGATGCGGTCGCGAGAGCTTCGGATCTGCAGGCTCAGGCACCTCGCGGCCTCGTCCGCATTGGCACGTCGCAGGAGACGCACGAGCTCTTCGTGTTCGGCACGCATCTCTGCCGCATAGTCGCCGAGATCGAGGCCGAGAAAGAAGAACCGCTGCATCGAGCTCAAGAGGTCGCGCAACATCACGACCAGGCGGTCGTTGCGCGCGAGAGCTGCGAGTTGGACGTGAAAATCGAAGTTGCGGGCGAGGAAGTCCGCATAGGAGGTCCAGTCGTGATACGTGTATTCGGTCGCGGCCAGCGTCTCGAATCGCTCGAGTTCCGCGGCCGTCGCGCGGCGGGCGGCAAGCGCAATCGAGTGGGTCTCGAGAACCTCCCGAAGGTCGAAACTGTCGCCGATCTCCTTGAGCGAGATCTGGGTGACGAAATAGCCCTTGTAGGGAAGAGAGGTCAGGAGCCCCTCCTGCTGCAGCCGCCGGCACGACTCCCGGACCGGGACCCGGCTGGAGCCGTAGAGGGCGGCGAGATCGCTCTCGGTAAGCGGCGCTCCCGGGCGATGGCGAAGCATGATGATGTCGCGTTTGAGAGCCCGATAAACGTGCTCGGCGACCGTTCGCCGTTCCTCACCCGGAATTTCTTCAACCCGCCGCATCACACATGACTGTATACAGATTGTATACAATCGTCAAGAACCCTTGAATCGATCGACTCGTCAACCCGGAGTCGGTCCAGTCGCTGTCAGCAGTCGCCGTCGCTGACGCTGCCCCTGTGTCCGCCGCCGCCCGAGTCGCCGTCGCCGGTCACGCGGCATCCGCGCCCGAGGCCGGCGAGGTGAGGACTCGGCGGACCATCCAGGCAACCGTTGCCAGACCGGCCGCCAGCAACACGACAAACAACAGGAAGTTGCCCCACTGCGGCACCACCAGAAACTCCGAACCTGCCGTAAAGGGATCCAGATACAGCGCCCGCACCTGGTGGCGGGTGACGCTCATGACGGCGATGGTCAAGGTCATGGCGGCGAGGGTGCCGGTGACCAGACCCGGTTTGTCGACGGGATTGCTGGCTCTCGAGAGCATCATCAGGAGCCCGATACCGATCAGGATCGCGGCGGTCAGAGGACCGAGGGTCGCCAACCCCCCGCCCATGATGCCTCGGAGAACCGGTTGTGGCAGCAGCGCGAGGAGGATGAAGCCGTCGACGACCTGGAGCACGGTCGTCCACAGCGCCCACCGCCACGCCCACGCCGCGATGTCGGTGTTGATGGAGACCTCGACGCCTTCGCGGGCGCGGCGCACCGCCCACCACGCCGTCACCAGCGCAGAAAAGCCGATCCCGGCAAACACGAAGTGGAGAAGCCGGGGCCAATAGGTGGGGTCGCCGAGAACGCACCAGACCCCGTCTGAGAGCGCGGCCCATTGCCCCGGTTGCGCATGGACGAGGTGGACGGCCACGTGGATCATGGCGATCGCGAGAAACATCAGTGCGGAAACGGTCAACCACACTCCGCCGCCCCGCCCCCTCGCCGGCGCGCCCCGGAACTTATAGAGGTAGGCCGCATAGTACCCGACCGTCAGCAACAGCAACATGGCAAGCCACACCGGCGCGAGCAGGATCGTGGCCGAGTAGAAAAACGGCTGGTACACCAACTGGATGAAGAGCAGCGGCGCGATGCCGGTCGTGATGGTGAGGGAGATCCCGTAGTTGTTGATGGCCATCAGACGGCCTGAAACGACCCCCCGGTAGTCGTCCCGGCGGCCGCCGCTTCTGAAGTGTGCGACGGCCGCGAGCAGGGTCCCTCCGAGGGTCAAATTCATGAACACCAGATGGAGAAAAAATGTGAAGACCAAGAGCACATGGAACAGCCAGGGTGGCCCCGGCAAACCGGCGGCATCGAGTGCGGGAATCAGGTTCGGGTTCATTCCACACCTCCAGAGCGGGCGAACCGGGGCGGCGGGTCCTGATTCCGCGAGAGGGCGGTGAGGTATGCCGCCAGAGCTTCGAGTTCTTCGTCCGTGCCGACAAACGGTGGCATATAGGGCGCGTAGAAGGGAGCTGTGTCGATCATGACGCCCTCAGGAGCGTTGGCGTAATCCATTCCCATCTCCTGGAGGTAGAAGAGCGAGCCTGAGATCATCCCGGCCACGAGTTCGTGGATCATCTCCGGATCGTCGGTCATCTCGGCCGTCGACGGCATCATCTCCTGCATCTCGGCGCGGCTGAGATCGGAGTGGCAGGCGGCGCACTCTGCTGCAAATACCACCTCCGCGGAATCCGGGGGAGCATCCACTGCGAGTTGATACATATCGTCGTAAGAGGGCAGCAACCCGCGAATTCCCTGGTAGCCGTCGAGGGTGTGGCAGCTCGAACACTGGGTGCGGAATACCCGTTGTCCGACCGCAATATCTCCCTCCGGGCCTCGCGCAGCCCAACCCGATCGAACGAGAACGCCCCCGGAATTGACCGCCGAAATATCGCTGACAAGCAACCCGTTCGAAAACATATGGCTATGGATGAGAAACGGTTTGCGGGTGCCTTCCCGGAGCCGCTCGTAACCGCCGAAGAAGGCGAAAGCCAACACCGCCACAACGGCTGCGGTCGCGCCCCGGGCCAGTTTCGGGGCCGCGATCAGGATGAGAACACCAAGGGCCAACGCGCCGGTAAGCGACCACAGGGCGAAAGCCCGGGTCTCGGCAAGGGTTGCAAGGGCCGGCGAGTCGCCGGCGAAGAGGTTGAGCACGGTCTCGGGCAGCGCGGATTCCCACCATCTGAAGCCCGCGTAGCTGACCAGGACCCCCGCGGCGAACCACCAGCCGAGATAACGCAGGACTCCGGCGCGACGATCCTCAGTCGTCCTGAGGGCGGGAAAGACCATGAACGCCGTGGCCATCAGGATCACGATGCCGGTGCGCAGGACCAGAGACGGCCAGTAGGTGGGGTTGAAGAAACCGTCCCAGAAGGCGTTGGTTTCGAGCCACTGTCCCGGAGTCAACATGAAGGTGATGATGCCGTTGATGATCACCAGGGACATGTAGGCCGCCACGAAATAGACCCACCCGACCATCACGTGCGCGCTCTTGGAGATCTTGTCCCATGTCGTGTAGTAGACCAGGGCGGCCACGATCTCGACAATGAAGAATACCCACTCCATGGCCCAGCCCCACACGTAGGTGTGGATCAGCGCCGAGATCGCTGCCGGAGAAATCAGCCCGGCCACCACCCAGATGCCGACCCCGGAGATGGCGCCGAACACCGTCGACACCAGGACCAGCACCAGTGATGATCGCCGCGCCAGTTCCCGCAGTTCCGGGTCTCCGCGTTTGACCGCAAGGGTCTCGGTGACGGCGATCAAGAGGCCGCCACCGACCGCAAAATGAGAAACGATCACATGCGGGATCGCCACCAACGCCATGAGGAGACCGCCGCCCATCGCGAGGTCCCATACCGGATAGTCCATGAATGCCTCCCAGCCGGCCGTTCACCCGGCGCCGTTTCCCGAGGCTGGTGTCGATGTTCCCAGGCAGCGGGCCGCCCCTTTTGGGGTGTGCGCGCGACAAGGTATCATCCTCGACATTCTCTCGCAAATGATTGGCTCCAAAGGATGTAGGGTTGAACAAATGACGAAACAAGGACCTCGCCGAGTCCACCGCGCGAGTCGACGACAACCTTGTGGACCGCCGGTTTGGGAGGTGAGAAACTCCTGTGAACGCTCTTGACACGACGTCTCGCGAAGGCTACCTTAGTTTGAGACAATGATAATGAGACTGGATTAAAGCTATGAGCAGTAAATTGGCACAACGGGCCCAGAAATTGTTTATCCAATACCTTCGGGAGAACAACCTCAAGGTGACTCAGGAACGGCTTGGCGTTGCTCGATGAGATCTTCGCCACCGACGAGCACCTCGATGCCGACGATCTCCTCGCGCGGATGAAGGTCAAGCAGCGCAAGGTGTCCCGTGCGACCGTCTATCGGACTCTCGACCTCCTGGTTCAGTGCGGTCTGGTCCGCAAGAGCCGGCTCGGCCGCGAGCACTATTTCTACGAGAAGATGGAGCCCGGCGGCGGCCACCATCACATGGTGTGCACCGCAACCGGCAAGATCATCGAGTTCTGGGACGCCGACCTCGACGAACGGTTGCGCCGCTTGTGCCAGGAGCACAAGTTCCGGCCCACCTTCATTTCGATCCAGGTCCAGGGTCTCAGCGAAGAAGGACAGAAGGTCGAGCAGGACACGACGTTCTTTTGATCCCGGAACCGATCGACCACCCGGAAACCCGCTCTCGAGAGCGGGTTTTTTCGCGGGCGGTCACCCGCGATTGAAGCTCACCCTGGCGAATCGGCGTTTGCCGACCTGCAAGAGAACGGGCTGCGAGCCCGTCGTGCTCACCGAGGCCTTGACATCGCTCGCGGCCTCTCCGTCTACTTTGACACCGCCCTGCTGGATGAGGCGCCGCGCCTCCGAATTCGACGAAGCGAGACCGCCATCCACCAGGACCCTCGACAACAGGACCGTGTCATCGGCCACCCCGAGGCTGAGCTCGGGGATGTCCTGCGGCAGTTTGCCCCGGGAAAACACACGTTCGAACTCGGCACGGGCGGCCGTCGCCTCTGCGGCGGAGTGAAACTCCGCCACCATCGTCGCTGCAAGGTCTTTCTTGACCTCCATCGGGTGAAGAGCGCCCTCACTGACCCGGCTCCGGTCGGCCTCGATCTCGTCTTGGGTTCGATCGGTCAACAGGAGCCAGTACTTCCACATCAGCTCGTCAGAGACCGACATCAGCTTGCCGAACATGTCGGTCGGGGTGTCCTCGACCGCCACATAGTTGTCGAGAGACTTCGACATCTTTTCGACGCCGTCGAGCCCCTCGAGAAGGGGCAGCGTCATCACCACCTGCGGTTCCTGCCCATGCTCGCGCATCAGGTGCCGGCCCACCAGCAGGTTGAAAAGCTGGTCGGTGCCGCCGAGCTCGACGTCGGCCGCGAGCGCCACCGAGTCATAGCCCTGCGCCAGGGGATAGAGGAACTCGTGCAGCGCGATCGGCTGTTGCGCCTCGTACCGGGTCCGGAAATCGTCCCGCTCCAGCATCTGGGCGACGGTCACCTTGGCGGCGAGGCGGATCCAGTCCGCCGAGCTCAACTGGCCGAGCCAGCGCGAGTTGAAATCGATGACGGTGGTCGCCGGATCGAGCAGCTTGTAGATCTGTCTCTTGTAAGTGGCGGCATTGGCCGCAATCTGCTCCGGTGTCAGCTGCGGTCGTGTGCTCTTCTTGCCGGTCGGATCACCGATCAGACCGGTAAAATCACCGATCAGGAACACCACGGTGTGGCCCAACTGCTGAAAATGACGCATCTTGCGGATGACCACGGTGTGCCCGAGGTGGAGGTCCGGGGCGGATGGATCGAACCCCACCTTGACGACCAGCTTGGCGCCATCGGTCTGAGCGCGTCTGAGCTTGGCCGCGAGCTGGTCGTCAGGAACGACATCGACGCACCCCTTCGTCAGATAGCTCAGCTGTTCGTCGACATCGATCTCCTTCACGCTCTCCTCCATATTCGGCCCGCAGTCATCGTCGTTCGAGCTCCCCGATCGGCAGCACTCCGGCCGCCGTGACCTGAAGAGCCTCCCACTGCACGCCGCTCAACAGCAGGTTCAGGGTTTCCTCCGACACCGACAGGATGTTCATCTCCAACTCGGATGCCGGTTGCCACCGTGAGGCGCCGGCCGCCACGGCCGCGCAACGCCGCGCCTGGCCCGTCGCACCGCTCCAGCGCGCAGCCGCGGCTGCAGCCTGACGGCGGCGGGCTCGGGTCAGTTCCTCCTCCCTCACGGGAGCTGTCAGCGCCTTCCATCCCTTTTCGAGCGCCGCTTCCAGGTCTTCCAGCGGCGACTCCGCCGTCACCACCACCAGCAACACGGCCCGCCCGGGCACGAAGGGAGCGAGCACCTCGACGGCTGCTTCGGGAAACAGCAACGACCCGCGCCCTGCGAGGAGATCCGAGAGTACCAGCGGCTGTGCGACGCCGAAGGCGAGTGGAAGCTCCAGGGTCACCACGACCGACGACTGGGTTCCGGCAATCGCCTCTCGGGTCTTCGGCACCGGCGCCAGCGGACGAACGGTGGCTCCAGGCGCCGCCATGCCTCCGGCCCAGAACTTGTTGACCGCCTCGGAGGCCGCCTCTTGATCCTCGGCGACCACGCCGAGGGCGAGGTTGTCCTGACGCAGAAGGGTGATCGGCGCCAATTCCGCCCCCTCGGCGATCCCGAGGACACCGGCCGTCAAACGGAGGGCCCGGCGGCGTGCATCACCGGGTTCGAAAGGGATCGATCGCTGATCGTCCGCCACCTTGTCCGTGGCGGCCCTGAGGGCCTCCGCAAGCTCCGCAAGGCGGTCCGTGGGGGCGGCCATTTCGAGACGAGGCGGGGTCGAGGCAACCTCGATCCAACCCGGTCGTTCGGCGCCCGCGCGCAGTTCACGAGCGATCCTGGTCAGAATCGTGGCCGCCATCTCATCGTCGAGATCCGGGATGACCACCGGCCGCAGGCAGAGGACCGCCAGCGGCGCGCCCGGGCGTTCGAGAATCGCGGCGGCGAGACCGCTTTCGAGTTGCACGACCTGCGGCGGCGACGCGAACCTCGGGTTGAGCGCCTGCGGCGGCAGGATCACCACCACGCTTCCCGGGTGCTGCGGCAGCCAGCCTCTCACGGCTTCACGAACTCCACTCAGGGTGACGCCCTCGGCAGCAAAAAGGTATTCCCGAACCGCGGCGATCCCACCTTCGCTCCACAATGTGAGGAGGTGAACGGCCGCCTCCGGGTGTTTTTCGAGGAACGCGCGCCGTTGGACGGTGAGCCGGCGGGCCGCGGCCTCCACCTGATCCTCGCGAAGACGCGGGTCTTCCTCGATCCGGGCCAGGCCGAGGCGCAACTGGCGCAGTGCCAGGTCGACACGATCGGCGTCGACCCGTGCCTCGAGAAAGCCGACGTTGCCGTCGACCCGGCTGCGCAGTCCCGCGAGATCTCCGGCCAGGACTTCGGGAAGGATGTCCCAGAGGACCTCCGCCGACGTCCGGGTTGGATCGGCGGGCGGCGGCAGGTTGACGCGAAGCCGGATCTCGGCCTCCGAACCCGGAGCCCCGAGACGGCGTTCCATCCGGGCCTCGTCGACGAGCTCGCTGACGGGCGGTGCTGGCAGAGCCGGGGGGCGACCGGCCAGGGTTCTGTCGAGCACGCCCCGAATCTCGGCGAGCGGGGCTCCTCCGGCCGCGATCACCACCGGCGGCGCCGGAGCATCCGCCTGGAGAGTGAGCGCCGCCTCGAGATCGCTGATCAGGGTCATGTCGCCGCTGGTCACCACCGCAGGCGCCTCGCCGTCGACCACCGGCCACACCACGGTCGTCGCGTCGGACAGGGGTTCCGCAATCACGAGAAGGACGGTTCCGTTGGCAAGCCGCTCGCTGTGCAGTGCCTGGGCCGACGCCGAGGTGACGGTGCCCAACGCGGCCGCCGCCGTTAAAAGAAAGCACTGGAGACAGGGGTGTTGCACCTTCATGGCGGCCGTCATGGTAGCATGCCGGCCGATGCGCACCGAAACCCACGCGACCGCAGTGTCGGCCGTCGCCGTCTCGTGGCTGGCGGCCATTGCGGCCCAGGGTTCGGCGCTCGTGTTGTCAGCCGTCGGTCAGGGTCTGGGGGCGTTGGCCGGCGGTTGCGGATGGATCGGCGTCGCCATCCCTCTCGACCGGCAGGTGTGGGCGCTGGTCAACCAGCCCGTCCTCAACTTCTCGTCACTTCCCGGTGCCGGCGGCTACTGGCTCGGGTCGTTCCTGTTGCCCATGGCCACGGCCATCTTCCTGTTGACGTTGCGGCCCAAGAAACCGACCCTCGCCGGACAGTTGGCGCTGGTCCAGATGGTCTGGTGGGCGGTATTGATGGCGGGCGCCTGGCTGCCGCTGCTCGATCGTGTCGACGGCCACCTCGCACGGTGGCTGCTTCTGCACGAATTGTCGCCCCCCCTGGTCTGGGTGGGGCCGGCTGCGGCGGCGGTGGTGGCCGCGCTCACCTCATTTCGAGTATTGGAATTGGCCCGCCGCTCCCGATCCGACGTCAGTCGTGCTGCCCGTGTCGCGACCGTCGTCGTCCACCTCGTCCTGCCGGTCGTGGGTTGGATCGGTGTGGTCAGGATTGTCGGCGGCACCCTGACGTGGCGGCCGCTTCTCGGCCTCGCGATCCCGGTAGCGGTGGCCGTGGTTTTCGCCAGCTTTCGCTATCCCCCTCCATATCCACGACCCTTGCCGGCGCCCTCTCCACGCGCCGTGGCGGCGCTCCTCACCGCGGTCGTTCTGGCGGCGTGCACGATCTGGTTGGCAGGCCGCCCACTCGCGAACGGTCACGTGTCGGGCGTAGTGTGGGGTGCGGCCGGGAGCTTCAACAACATCCGCGCCTGGATCGAGCCGTGGTCGGTCGCCGACCTCGGCAACGGGAAGGGCTGAACCCGGATCACCTCGGCACGGGCATGAACGGTAGCCGAGAGGCGTTATACTGTGCAGCAATTCGCCGCCGTCCGGGGTGACCGGGCTGCGGCAACAACAAGGGAGTTACCACCATGAAATCCAAGGTCGAACAGGGACTCAACGAGCAGATTCACGCCGAGTTCTTTTCTTTCTATCTCTACCTCTCGGTGGCGTCGTATTTCACCAAGATCCACCTCGACGGCTTCTCTCACTGGATGCGGATCCAGGCCCAGGAGGAGTTCGGGCACGCCATGAAGCTCTTCAACTACGTCAACGAACGGGGCGGCACGGTCGAGTTGATGGCTCTCGACGCCCCCCAGAGCGAGTGGTCGTCGCCGGCGGCGGCGGTTGAGGCCGTGCTCAAGCACGAGCAGTACATCAGCCGCCGAATCAATGATCTGGTGGATCTCGCCAACAACGAAAACGACCACGCGACAACGGTGGTCCTGCACTGGTACGTCAACGAACAGGTCGAGGAGGAGGCCACCGCCGACACCCTTTTCCACCAGGTGCAGATGGTGGAGGCGAGCCCGCACGGCCTGCTCATGATCGACCGCGAGTTGGCCGGACGACCGGCGCGCGGCTCCGATCGGTACCAGCGAAGCCTGACGAGCCCCCCGGGGAAACGGATTCCCGAGAATCAGCGGATTGCGCCGCGCACGATTTCGCGCGCGACGTCGATGCCGGTTGCCTCCTCGAGACGAAGGAAACCCGGAGTCGGGTTGACCTCGAGAACCACCGGACCCCCCGCCTCTACCACGAGGTCGATCCCGCAGTGACCGAGAACGAGAGCCTCGGCCGCCGCCACCGCCAATTCCGCCTCTTCGGGTGACGGGCGCAAGGCCTCGGCGGTGCCGCTGCGGGCTGCATTGGAGCGCCAGTCTCCCGCGGCCGCCCGAAACCTCGCCGCCGCGACGACGGAGCCGTCGACCACCAGGGCCCGGATGGTGGCGACGCCCTCGGGAATCCACCGCTGGACGACCACCTCGTCGCCCAGCCGCCACAGGCTGTCGAGGACAGCGTCCAGGTGATCGCGGGTGGTGCAGCGAATGACCCCGACGCCCATCCGCGATCGTCGTTGTTTGACCACCACCGGCAGTCCGAAGCGGTCGATAGCGGCCGCGGCGAGGGTCTCGGGGTCCGCCCCGGCCACGGTTTCCGGCACCGGCAGCCCGCAGGTTGCCAGCGCTCTCACGGTGGACCAGTGGTCCCGGCCGATTCGGATGGCGTCAGGTGGGTTGGGAGTCTTCACTCCGTCCGCTACCAGCGCTTCGAGCACCGCGAGGGCGCTGTCCGGCCGCCAGTTTCCGACCCGTGCGATCACCACGTCCGGGCGAGGGTCAAGGGCGGCCCCGCCGATCGCGCAGAGACCCGCGGGTGACGCAAACGCCGACAGCTCATTGGTATCCAGTACCGTGAGCGAATGCCCGAGAATGCCGGCCGCTTCGAGCAGGCGACGGTTTGTCTTCAGTTCCGGACGGGCGGTCAACAGGAGGATGTTCACGCCGCCATGGTACCCCAGGGTCGACAGGACCCGGACGTGGTTATACTTGGCGCATGATCAAAGGCTGTCTCGACCGGTTCCACTTCGGAGACCTTCTGCAGTGGTTCCACATGGGAAACGTCAGCGGCCGCCTCACCCTGAAGGGCGGCGGGGGAGAGCGCCGCCTGGATTTCAGCCGCGGCAAGGTGTGTTTTGTTTCCTCCACCGTGCCGGAGGAACGCCTGGCGTCCTGGATCGGCGCCCGAAGCCTCCTCCACCCGACCGACCTCCGCCGCATCCTGGCGCTTTCGATGCTGCGGCGTGAGCTCTTCACCGATCTCCTGCTCGCCCACGGCGGTTTCAGCGCCACCCTGCTCAAAAAGAACCTGACCGACCTGGCCGAGGCCGTGACCAGCCGGGTCCTGACCTCGCCTCAGATCGACTTCGCCTTCGACCCCGACTACCCGGTCCTCGACGTTCTCGGTCTGCGACTCGACGTCGCGCCCAGTCAGCTGCTGCTGGAGGCCGCACGCCGCTCCGACGAACGGGACACTCGGGCTCCCGACGAGAGGCAGTTCGAGCTGCCGCTCGGCGGCGAGGCCTTCGAGAGTCTGTTCTGGGACCTGGTACGAGACGGTATTTCTGCGGATGACCCGGTGGACGGCGAACGTCTGACGGAATTTCACGACATCGTCCAGAAGATCGTCAACACGCTCGCCCAGTGGATGGCATCCAGCCCCGGGCTGGTGCCCTTGCCGGTGAGTCAGATCGATGCCATCGCGGGAAGGGTGATCGGCCGCGACCCCGAAGAGCTCTTCGGTCTGCCCCACGTCACCTGGGATCAGATGGTGTTGGCGCGCGCCCTCCACATCTCCGGACAGGAGGGCCCCCTTTCCATGACGGAGATCGAATCTGCGACGGCCGAGATCGGTGTCGCGTCCGACATGGCGGCGGCCGAATTTCTGCAGCGGCCCGACGCCGGCAGGCTCGACCGGCTGGTGCGAAGGCTGGTCAGCGTGTGGTCGAGGACGGCAGCGGCGGCGGCGCCCCACCTCGGGGTCGATCGCCGTACCGCGTCGCTCGCGGTCCACCTGGTGGCCGTCCCCACCGACCTCGTTCTGTGGGTTCTGACGACGCTGCCGGTGCCGCACCGCCAGCTCCGCAAGGCCCTCCTCGCTCACCTGTCGCGGCGCGTGGGTTCCCGCCTGGCAATGTTGGCGGACTTTCCGACCCCATTCAGGGACATCATCAACCCCCTCACCGCCACCCCGCTCGGGGTCTGCCTCAACCTTGGTCGTCGGGTCTTGCCCACGGTTTCGGGGTGGCCCGCCACAGTGCCGGTCGACGATGGGGCGGAGCCCGACGTCGCCTCGTCGACCGCACTCGCGATGGCAGCGGACGCCGCTCGCCAGACCGCGGAGGAGACCGACGCCGACGTTCTCGCCATCGGCTGAGAAGGGGGGCGTGACCTACTGCGGCAGGGCGATCACGACCTCCGTGCCCTCGCCCGGGGTGCTGGAAATGCTGAACTCCCCGCCGTGGTTCTTCGCAACCCTGTCCGCAATGGCGAGGCCCAGCCCGACGCCGTGCCGTTTTCCCGCGGGCGGATCTTCACCCTGCCAGAAGGCCTCACGGACCCGCTCCAGGTCGGCTTCCGGGATGCCGACACCAGAATCGGTGACCCGCAGTTGCAGCCACCGTGCCTCCCCCCGCGTCACCCTTCGCACCTCGAGCTTGACCTCTCCACCAGCGGGGCTGAACTCGACGGCGTTGCGGACCACCGCCCGCAAGGCGGCCTCGATCGTCTCTCGATGGCACGAGATCGTCTCGAGCCCGCTCGGGATCAGCATCACGATGTTGACACCACAGTCCTTGGCGAGGTCCCGCAACGGCGCGATCGATTGCCGGAAGAGGTCCTGGGCGGGCACCGGCGCGGTTTCGAGATCCCGTCCGGCTCCACCGAGTACCGAGACCTGGAAGATGCTCTGGATCATCTCCAGGAGCTTCTCTCCCTCGTCGTGAATAATGGCCACGAGACGCCGCATCTTTTCCGGCTGAATGTCTTTTTCGCGTTCGAGGACTCTGGCCGCGGTGAACAGCGATGTGATTGGGGTCCTGAACTCGAGCGACAGCCGGTTGATGAGTTCGTTCTTGACCCCGTCGAGGGCGCTGAGGTCCCGATAGGCATCTTCGAGAAGGGTCTTCTTCTCGGCCAGGTCGTCGGCCAAACGCCGCGACTGCGCGAGTGAGGAGCGGAGCTCGGCGGTGCGCTCGGCGACCTGCTCCTCGAGGCCTTGGCTGAGTTCCTCCATCTGCTTCCAGGCGATGGCATTGGCGTACCCCATGGCGGCGGTCGAGGCGAGAACCGTCGCCAGTTGCAGATCATCCTCGTCGAGATCGCTGCGCTCGGAATCGCCGAACACCGTGAGAAGGCCGACCACCCTGTCCTGGGTCTGCAGGGGCACCGCGATCGCCGATGCAAAGCCGGCCTGCTCCACCACTGTCATCGCTTCCGCGGCCACATCGTCGGCGGGCTCCATGGTCACCAACTGTGGTGCTCGACGATCGAGGAGCGCCGCCGCGATCGAACGGCCTTCGCTGTCGACCTCGCGGTTGAAGGGGTCTTCGGTAAAGCCGTGGACCACGGCCTCGCGCAGGCGACCCGAGGTCGGCACGATCAGCACCGAGGCTCCTTGAACCTGGAGCAGCTTGACGGCGGTCGATATCAGGAGGCGCAGCGCCGCTGCCGGATCGCGCTGGTTGCTGACCGCCCGGCCGTAGTCGGAGATCCCGGCCATCACGCGCACCTTGCGCTCGAGGAGACGGCTCAGGCTGTCCAACCTGGCATTGAGATCACCCATCGCCAGATTGGCGCGAACGGCCTCGGTGACGAGGTCGTCGTCGGTCAGCGCTTCGAGGGCCTCCCCGCCGCGTTCAGCGACAGTGGTCTCGATGTCGTCGACCGGGGGCGGGGCTCCGTCTTCGGCGAGGAACGGCGCCATCGCCTTGTTCATCTGCTGGCGGAGGCGGTCCAGCGCCTGTGGGTTGCTGCCGACCCCGAGTTTGTCGGCGACCGTGACCAGGGTCAGTTCGCCGATCGCGGCAAACGCCTCGAGGACTCCGTCGCCGGTGATGGCCACGGTGGGAAACGACGGCAACCCCTGAGGGTTGAGAGCAGCCTCCATCTCCTCGATGCTCAGGATCGGGTCGAGATCGCGCTTGTTGTACTGGAAGACGATGGGGACCGTCTGGACGTCGAGGCTGTTGGCGATGAGGTTCAGCCTCAGGTTGCTCAAAGACTCGAGGTTTGCGGCGCGCTGTTCGACCTGCGAATCCGCCACGAACACTACACCGTCGGCCCCGGCGAGGACGGTTCGGCGGGTGGCGTCGTACTGCACCTGACCGGGCACCGTATAGAGCTGGAGGGACAGTCGAAAGTCGCGGATCCGGCCCAAATTCAGCGACAGCAGATCAAAAAAGAGGGTCCTGTCTTCCGCCGTGTTGAGGGAATAGAGGCGGGTGCGCCGTTCGGGGTCGAGAACGCTGTGAATCTGCTGGAGCGATGTCGTCTTGCCGCCGACGGCCGGTCCGTAGTAGACGATCTTGATCTTGACCTGGCGGTTTTGATTGTCGAACTGAACCATGACCCTCCAGCCTCTGTCCTCCCATTATGACCCCCACCGGCCCGCCGCGCTACCCACCGCTCGCAGGCCGGTCGGGGCGTGCCTTTCTCGCGGGCGCCCCCTTCGCGACTCCGGCGCCGACGCTTGACGCTTCGCCGGAGAAGTAGCTGGGGTCGCCGGTCTGCTGATTGATGACGGTCGCGTAGGGGAAGATCAGCGCGTTGTCGGGCCCGGACTGAAGATAAAAGACCAGGCTCCCGCCCTCCACAGCTTCACCGAGCCGCCGCTGGACGTGGCCGAATGGCGGAATGTCGAAGTACTCGGAGGCGAGGATGGTCCCGGCGGCATCCTGGACATCGAGCCGAGCGGTTGTCCACTCGGCCGTCCACGAGGCCACCCCGACATTGCATCTGAAGAAGCTGCCGTCGTTGAGGACCCCTGCGGCATAGGCGAGGGAGGCCCAGTCTGTTCCCCGTTCCACCCCCATCCCGGGCACCGTCAGACCGAACTCGCCGCCGCCAGCGGCGTCGAGCGTATAGGTCCTCGAGGTGACCAGAAAGTGGCAGTTCTCGATGGGGTCGCAGGCCAGGGCCGGATCGGCGTAGGCGAGGATCGCCGCTGTGCCCTCGAGATCGAACACGTCGGGGCCGAGCACGTCCCACAGATTCATGGTCTGCCACGGCGCGAGGGTGAGGTCGAGGGTCGGCACCACGTCGTTGATCGTATCGCTCCGCAGCGCCTGGACCACAACCGGCAGGTCATATTCGTGTGGGTTGTGGAGCGACAGGTCCGTTCTCCAGAACGTTCCCCTGGCGCCGGGGTTGGATGCCGCGGCCGTGACCATCCAGTCCGCGGAGAGCTGAGCCGCCGCCGGCAGGGACCACCCCGCGATGACGATCCACCCGCAAGCGACGAGAAGGTGCGTGGCAATCGTTTTCTTCATGTCAACCTCCAATCTGCAGATGGGCAAGGAACGTGCCACCTCCGATACCGACGTTGCGCAGACCGCCGGGGAAACACGTCCTCTCGGGAGGACACATTCGGAGATCTCGGGCCTATACTTGGGGAGAGGAGGACAGATGCGGCTTTCGGGGGGGTTCACGGTCACGGCCCTGCTGGCGGCGGGGTTCGCTCTCTATCTGACCGGTCGTGACACGACCTCGTCATTCGACGCCGTTGCGGTGGTCGCCGACGGGCTGCGCGAGCGGGACGTTTCCGCGCAGGTGCTCGACTTGCAGACGGCCGACCGCATGGTGACGTTCATGGAGGGCCTCCTCGAACTTCCCGACACCGTCGGTGACCGCATCGAGGATGTACGCACGATTGCCGAGACCGCCGCCTCCTGGGCCGCGGAGGCCGACCCTGCGAGCCGGGAGCTCCACCTCGCGGTCAGCCTCCGCAGCGCCGCCGGAGAACTGCGGGCCCAGGCTCTGTCCCCGTCGCCCTCCCACCTGCAACGGGCGCGGCGCCATCTCGATCAGGCGCGGAAATCCCTCGAGGGGATCACTTCCGGCGGAGAGCAGTTTCAACAGCCCCTCGCAACCGATGGGCTCCGCGACCAGATGCAGAACCTGGAACAGGCGCAACGCGAGCAGCTGCAGCAGGTCGACGAAGCGCTGCGGAGGTGACCTTCACTCGGGCCGCGAGCCCATCTCCAGCCCGGCGAGGATCTCTTCACCGAGGTTCGTGGTCTGCAGCGCTCCGCCACCCAGTCGATGTATCTCGGCGGCGACGACCGCCAGCCACCGCTGGACGGCGGGGGTGCGCTCCACCGCGACCAGGCGCCAGAGACGAACGCCGGTCGTGTCGTGGCTTGTCGCGACAATCGCCACCGGGTGAACCGCTCTCGAGTGTTCGACGACGACGCCCTCCACCAGCAGGGCCCGCCCGTCTGAGCGGCACCAGGTGTTCTCCGTCTTGAGCACCGCCGTGCCCCATCGATGGACCGCCATTGGGACTTCGCCGGCGATCTTCACGAGATCCATTTCGCCTTCGAACACGACATGAGGCATCAGTCTTCCTCCGACATCGCTGCACAGCCGGCGCGAAGGGCGGGGTTGCGGCCGGGGAACCGGGGCCCCCGCCGCGGTCTCTGCTTCCGAAACCCGGGCGCGCCGACCGAACCGGCCCGAGGCGAGTATATGGCCTCTGCCGAGTTGCGACATCCTCTGCTACCATACCGGCCGTGTACATGGGGGGCGTGTTGGCCGCCGCCACCGAGGCGATGCTTCCCGGCTTGTGTCCACACTGCGATCATCCACTTGCGGGCTGCGATCGCGGATTGTGCGGCGCGTGCTGGGCGATGGTGCTGCCCCGCGCCGGCGCCTCGTGCGCGGTGTGCGGCGCGCCCGCAAATGAAGCGAGCGAGCCGTGTCTCGGCTGCGCTCGTTCCACCCCGCCACAAAAGGCGACGATCGTCTGGGGTGAACACGACGGTGTCCTGAGAAGCGTCATTTTGTCGCTCAAACACGGCGGTCGTGACGACCTCGCCCATCCGTTGGCCCTGCGGCTGGCCGCTGCGGTGGCGGCGACGCACTGGGCTGAATCCATCGATCTCGTTTCATGGGTGCCGTCGCATCCCCTGCGCCGGATTCGCAGGCCATACGGCGCCGCACAGATGCTGGCGATCGGGGTGGCCGGCCGTCTGGATCGACCCCACACCAAGCTGCTGGTGAGACACGGATTGGGACGCCAGGCAGCGCGCACCCGCGCCCGACGCCTCCGACTCGGCGTGCGCGCCTTTACCGGCAGACGGTCGGTCGGGAATCGGACGGTGCTTCTGATCGATGATGTCATCACCACCGGCACCACCATCCGCCGCGCGGCCGCCGCCGTGCTGGCGGCCGGCGCGTCGTCGGTTTTCTGTGCGGCGCTGGCTGCAACACCGAGTTCGAGGAGATACATATGAGCCTGTTCGACTCGCTCGTCAAACACGGGATGCCACTGGTTCCGCGACCCATCGTCGGGCGCGTGGCGCAACGCTACGTCGCCGGCGAGACCATGGACGACGCCATCCAGACGCTGCGCGCGATGAACGACGAGGGCGCGATGGGCACCGTCGACGTGCTCGGCGAGGAAGTCCGCGACAGGGCCAAGGCCGAGAGCGCGGTCGTCCAGTATCTGGGGCTGCTCGATCGGATCGAGGCCGAGGGGGTCGATTCGAACGTCTCGATCAAACCGACCATGCTCGGGCTGAAGATCGACGAGGAGTTGTGTACGGCGCATATCCGGACCATCGTCGACCGGGCCGCCGAACTCGGCAATTTCGTTCGCATCGACATGGAAGACCACACCTGCACGGACGCGACGCTCCGCATGTACCGGCGGGTCCACGAGGCCCACCCGCAGGCGGTCGGCGTCGTCCTCCAGGCCTACATGCATCGAACGACGGCGGACATCAACAACCTCTCTCCGTTGCGCCCCAACATCAGGATCTGCAAGGGAATCTACCGGGAACCACGCGCCGTCGCCTGGCACGATTTCTCGACCGTCCGCGAAAACTTCATCTACAACATGGAAAAACTCCTGGCACAGGGGTCCTACGTCGGTATCGCGACCCACGACAGCCACCTCGTGTGGGCGGGCATGAGCGCGGTTGACCGCCTCGGTCTCGACCGCGACCGCTATGAGTTTCAGATGCTCCTGGGGGTCGATCCCGATCTCCGCAAGATCATCCTCTCCGCGGGACACCGGTTGAGGGTCTATGTGCCTTTCGGTCGCGATTGGTACCCATACTCGATGCGGCGCTTGCGGGAGAACCCGTCGGTTGCCGGGCACGTGATGCGCGCGATGCTCCCGTTTTCGCACCCGACCTGAAGCGCGGCGCGTTGAGACGAAGCCCGAGAACGAGTATGCTGCACCTGCGCGCCGCCGCGCGCCGGAGGGGTGCTATGCGTTTGCGTAAGCTCGTTGTGTTGATGGCCGTTGTGGTCCAGGTAACCGCTTCTGCGATGGTCTTCGCCGGTGCGCAGGCCCGGGTCGAGGGCCGCGTCACCGACAGCAGGGGAAACCCGATCGCGGACGTCGAGGTCACCATCACGTCGCCGGAGGTTTCGACCTTCAAGATGGTCGTCAGTGGAGACAAGAAAGGCGTGTTCAAGTTCCTCCTCCTCGACGCCACCCGGAACTACTTCTTCCACGTCGAGGCCGCGGGTTATCAGCCCCAGGAACGTCCGTTCAAGGTGGCCGCAGGCAGCACCGACACGGTCTTCGAGTTCACCCTGAACACGGTTCAGGAAGCCGCCGCCGCCGGCGCCGTGAGTCTCCTCGAGCAGCCCGGCTACAAGGAGATGACCGAGGGCAGGGAGCTCTACCAGGCGGGTGACAAGGCGGGGGCCTTGGTCAAATTCAAGGAGGCCATCGCCGCGAAACCGGATCTGATCCCCGCCCTTGCCGCGGTGGCCGAACTCAGCTACGACGCGGCCGACTATCAGGGGTCGATCGACGCCGCCGAGCTCTGTCTCGAACAGGACGACGAATCCATCGAGTGCCTCGCCATCGCGGCCAACGCGGCCCAGATGCTCGGCGACAAGGAGGCACACGCCGGCTACATGGCCCGCTATGAGAAGGCCAACCCCGAAGACCCAACCGTCCTCTACAACTCCGCCGCGGGCTATCTCAACAAGCTCGATGACGACGGCGCGCGGCCGCTGCTCGAACAGTGCCTCGCGGCCGACCCCGATTTTCCACAGTGCAACTTCGAGTACGGCATGCTGCTGCTGCGGACCGGGGACATGGAGGGCGCCAAGACCTATCTCGAGAAATACCTCCAGGTTGCGCCGGACGGGCCCGACGCCACCACCGCCGTGGAGACGATCAAATACCTGTGATGCCTACGGGTGACGCCAACCGACAGGACGAAGACCAACGACCGACGCCCACGTTGTGCATCGGCGTCGCCGGCGGCACGGGTTCCGGGAAAACCACCGTCGCCGACGAGATCGTTCGCAGGGTGGGTCGCGACCGGATCGTCACCGTCAACCAGGATCGCTACTACCACGACCTCGCCCCGCTCGACGAGCACCAGAGGATCCACCACAATTTCGACCATCCGGCGGCGATCGAAGAAGCCCTTCTGGTAGAACACGTGCGCCTGCTCAAGGCCGCCCGACCGGCGCCGCTTCCGGTCTACGACTTCACCCGGCACGTGCGGACCGCCGCCGTCGAGGTCGCCCGACCGCAACCGGTGATCCTGATCGAAGGCATCCTGGTGCTCGCGATTCCGGCGCTCCGTGAACTTCTCGACGTCAAGATCTTCGTCGACACGGACGCGGACCTACGTTTCATTCGGCGGCTGCGACGGGACATGGAAGAGCGCGGACGCTCTCTGGATTCGGTTGTCGAACAGTACCTGGCCACGGTCCGACCGATGCACCTGGAGTTTGTGGAGAACTCGAAACGCTGGGCTGATGTCATCATCCCCGAAGGTGGTTACAACACCGTCGCGTTGGATCTCGTGATCAGCCGGATCGTGCAGATGCTGCAGAATTCAGATTTCTGAGAGTGACGAGCAGGCAACTGTCTCGGGCGCGGTGCCGGCCTGCCCGACAGGACAATCAGCAGGGCTGGTTCAACGGGAGTCAGCGGCGGGTCGGCGGCGGCGGCCCCTGCGCAGCTCTTCTTCCTTGAACATGAACTTGATCGACTGTTTGAAGAGCAGAAGGTTGGGTGCATCAACCCGGTTGAGTTTGATACAGGTCTTGTCGTACCACTCGATCCAGCCCTTGAGTTCGGTCCCGTCGGTGAGAACCACGACCATCGCAGTCCGGTTCTGCATCTGCTTGAGGTAGTAAAAGCTCTCGGCATTGGTCTGCTCTGCCGGGGCCTGCTTGCGCCTGGTGGTGGATCTCGCCGGGTGTTTTTCCATCATCTCATTCATCGACGGGCGAATCAGCTTGCGGTCGGACATGAAGCTCTCCTCACGCCCCATGCTGTGTGGCAACTTTTCCTCAAGCATGAAGTCTTCAGGTTCTTACATGCAGGGTATCAGAGTCCCCGATCGGTGTCTCCCCGGCCAGCAATCCTCACGATGAACCGGGCGGCGGCTCTCAGCGCCGGTTCTGGGAATTGTGCGGGTACTGCTCCACCTCGTGCGCGAGACAACACATCAAGCGCCCACAGAGCCCCGAGATCTTGCTCGGGTTCAAGGAGAGGTTCTGGCGCTTGGCCATCCGTACGGTGACCGAGTGGAATCGATCCATGAATGTGGTGCAGCACAGACAGCGGCCGCACGGGCCCAACCCGCCGCACATTCTTGCGCCGTCCCTGACGCCGAGTGATCGCATTTCGATGCGGCGCCGAAAACGACGCCCGAGATCCCTCTGCAGGGGACGATAATCAACCCGATTCTCCGCCGAAAAGTAGATCACGGCCTTCCTCCCGGAAAGCGGTAAGGAGACCTTGACGGGATGAAGCTCGAGCTCGAGCTCCCGGGTGCGGCGGCGCAGAAAGACTTCGATCTCGCGCTCGAGGTGGCCGGAGTCTTCGTGGCGTTTCTGATCCTCGGCGGTGGCGCGCCGCACCACCCTCGCTGTCTTGCGGCGTGGCAGCTTGTATGAGGGCGGCGAATAGGCCGTCACCTTGCCCAGGAACTTGCCGTCCGGGGTCTCGACCACGATTGTTTCTCCGTGGTGGAGGTCGAAGCTGTTCGAACGACAGGCGAACGGGGGCAGGTTCGGGTCCACCAGAACGGGCACCCAGTCCTCGGTCACCGGCACAACGGACACGGGGACGAGCTCGGACATCATGCGCCCTCCCCCTCTCGCAAGGATTCAGCGATCTTGCCGTCCGCCTCGTGGACCGCCTCGGCTCCCTCCGAACGGGCCGCTTCGAGCGCCTGCCGCACGTCAGAACGACCGGAAGCTACGATCTGTGCGGCGAAGAACGCTGCGTTCTTGGCTCCGGCGGGACCGACGGCAAATGTTGCCACCGGTATTCCAGACGGCATCTGGACCGTCGACAACAGGGCATCGATGCCGTCGAGCACTCCGCCCGGCAGAGGCACACCGAGCACCGGCCGCACCGTGTGGGCTGCAACCACCCCGGCGAGGTGCGCGGCCATCCCGGCTGCACAGATGAACGCCTGGCAGCCCCGGGCCTCGGCCCCCCGTACCAGCTCCAGCGTTCGCTCCGGTGTGCGGTGCGCCGACGACACCCGCGCCTCGAAGGAAAGCCCCATCTGGCGCAACACGCCGACAGCCCCTTGCAGGTGTTTCCAGTCGCTGGCAGACCCCATCAGGACCAGGACATCGAGATCAGCCACTTTCGGCCCCGAGTTTGGTCAGGGTGTCGCGGCCGATATCGGAGCGATACCACATGCCCTCGAAGTGGATCTTGGCCACCCCGGAGTATGCCGTGTCGAGCGCCTCGATCAAGGTTGCTCCCCGGCCGCATACGGAAAGAACCCGGCCGCCGGAGGTGACGAGACGTCCGTCGTCGTCGCGCCGCGTGGCGGCGTGGTAGACCGTGACGCCCGAAAGAGCGAGTGCGTCGTCGATGCCGGTGATCTCGTCGCCCTTGCGGGGATTGCCGGGATAGCCCTCAGCCGCCAACACCACGCAGGCCACCGCCTCCTTGCGCCACCGCAAACTTGCGGCGTGCATCGCCCCGTCGGCGGCCTCGCAGGCGATCTTCGCGAAGTTGTCATCAAGACGGAGGAAAATCGCCTGGGTCTCGGGGTCCCCGAGACGGCAGTTGAACTCGAGTACCTTGGGGCCTTCGGCGGTCATCATCAGACCGACGTACAAAACACCCCGGTAGTCCCGCCCCTCGGCCTCCATCCCGGCGATGGTCGGGCGCACCACCGTGTCGAGGATCAGGCGGCTGGTTCCCGGCGGGATCACCAGGGCCGGGGAGTGCGCTCCCATGCCCCCGGTGTTCGGGCCTTCTCCGCCTTCGTGCGCGCGCTTGTAATCGTGAGAGGTGGCGATCGGCACCACCCGGGTACCGTCGGTGATCACCATATAGGAGACCTCGTCGCCATCGAGGCACTCCTCCACCAGCACCCGGTCCGCGGCGTCCCCGAACCGTCGTTGGACAAAGAACACATCGAGCGCGTTCTCGAGGTCCTTTTTGTCGCGAACGATCAGAACCCCCTTGCCCGCAGCCAGACCATCGGCCTTGAAAACCACCGGCATGCCGAACTCTCGAGCGGCCGACGACGCTTCGTCCTGGGTGCGAACGCAGCGTGACCGGGCGGTCGGTATGCCGTGGCGCTCGCAAAACTCCTTGGCAAAGACCTTGCTCGACTCGAGCACCGCCGCGTCGCGGCGCGGACCGAAGAGCCGCAGTCCCCGACGCGCGAATTCATCACCGATACCGAGTGCCAACGGCAGCTCGGGGCCGACGATGGTGACGTCGACCTTGAGGTCGGCCGCCGCTTCCGCGACTCCCGGAAGATCGTCTGCCGACACCGGCAGGCAATCGGCGGCGCGTGCAATGCCCGGGTTCCCGGGGGCCGCGAACATCGCGGTCACTCCTGAGGATCGCCGCAACGCGTGGACGATCGCATGTTCGCGCGCACCGGATCCAATGACCAACACTCGCATCGCGGTCAACCCCTGGCCTGCAACAGGCTCAACATGCTCGTCTGGACGATGTCGGCCGCCGAACAGCCACGGCTGAGATCGTTGGCGGGCATTGCGAGCCCCTGCATGAGTGGTCCGAGGGCACGGGCGCCGCCCATTCGCTCCACGGCCTTGTAGGTGATGTTACCGGCGTTGAGGTCCGGAAAGACGAGTACATTGGCCCGTCCGGCGACGGCCGAGCCCGGCGCCTTTTTCTCACCGATCCCGGGCAGCAGCGCGGCGTCGAACTGGAGCTCGCCATCAAAACTGAAGCCGACCTGCCGCCGCTCGAGCTCGGCAACCGCGGCGGTCACCTTGTCGACGAGAGGGCTCACCGCGGACCCTTTGGTGGAAAAGGACAACATGGCGACCCTGGGTTCGCCGCCGACGATCGAGGAGAAGGTGGCGGCGGCCGAGATCGCGATCTCGGCCAGCTGCTCGGCACTGGGGTCCGGCAGGACTGCGCAGTCGGAAAACACCATCACGCCATTGTCGCCCCATTGGGTGTCGGGGTGGACCATGATGAAGGCTGACGAAACCGTCTTCAGACCGGGAGCCGCGCCGATACAGTGCAGCGCCGCACGAACGGTGTCGGCTGTGGTTCGAACCGCGCCCCCGACCGACGCATCGGCGGCCCCGGTGGCGACCAGGAGCGACGAAAAGTACAACGGGTCGGCCACCGCCTCCAATGCTCCTTCGAGGGTCAGGCCCTTGGCTTCGCGCCGCGCGTGGAGGTGGCCGGCAAGCTCCTCCCGTCGCGCGTCGGTGCCGGGGTCCGTGACCTCCACCCCCGCGGCCGCGAGTTCGGTGTGTTCGTCCCGCCGTTCTCCCTCCGGACATAGAATGGTGACCCCGTAGGGCCCTGAAGAAATGAGCTGGCGGGCAGCCTCGATGATGCGCGGATCATGGCCTTCGGCAAGCACCACACGGCCACCGACGCCGGCCGCTCGTGTGGCGAGGTTTTCGAGAAATTTCACAGTTTCCCCCAGCAGTTATTGTAACCCAGCAGCTGCTTGCCCGCTGTTCTCTCCGGGTTTCGTCAAGAGGGCTGCGAGGCGCCGCCGCCAGGACCAACAGGAAGAGGCACGCCCCCGAACTGGTTGTGATCAGTGAAACCGAAAGGCGGTCCACCATGCGCATCGCGCCCGACATCACGCAACTTATCGGCAACACGCCACTCGTGCGACTCAACCGGATGACCACCGGGCTGTCGGCCACCGTCGCCGCCAAGCTCGAGTTCTTCAACCCCGCCCACTCGGTGAAGGACCGCATCGGCGTCGCCATGATCGATGCTCTCGAGCGCGAGGGCACCCTCGAACCCGGAATCTCGACCATCGTCGAGGCGACCTCGGGCAACACCGGCATCGCGTTGGCGATGGTCGCCGCGGCCCGCGGTTACCGCTGCGTCCTCTCGATGCCGGAGTCGATGTCGGCCGAACGGCGCAAGGTGCTCGCCCTCCTCGGCGCCGAGCTCCATCCGACACCGGCGGCCGACGGCATGAAGGGCGCAACCGCAAAGGCGCACGAGTTGCTCGACGAGATTCCGAACTCGGTCATGGCCCTGCAATTCTCCAACCCGGCCAACCCCGATATCCACGCCGCGACCACCGCTCTCGAGCTGTGGCACGATACCGACGGTTCGATGGACGTCTTCGTGGCCGGGGTCGGCACTGGTGGAACCTTGACCGGGGTCGGTCGGGTGTGGCGCGAGCGGCGGCCGAAAACCAGGGTCGTCGCCGTCGAGCCCTCGGACTCGCCGGTCCTCGGCGGCGGCGAGCCGGGTTCTCACAAGATCCAGGGAATCGGTGCCGGCTTCATCCCTGACAACCTCGACCTTTCGCTCGTCGACGAGACCATCGCCGTGAGCAACGACGTGGCGTTTTCGATGGCTCGCCGCCTGGCTCGCGAGGAGGGCATCCTGGCGGGCATCTCCTCGGGAGCCGCCTGCGCAGCGGCCCTCGAGATCGCCGCCCGAGAGGACATGGCCGGCAAGCTCATCGTCTTTATCGTGCCCTCGACCAGCGAACGCTACATCTCGACCGACCTCTTCGCCGGGCTCGGGTGAGCGGAATCAGGCGGGAAGCCTGACCCACAAAGGACGAGGATCGATCGTGACCTCCACCGGCAGGCAGCCGACGACGTCGCCGTCGATCTGATAGGGGACGGCGCGGTCGGGCACCGCGCCTTCGATCCGGACCCGGCTGGTGATCCGGCGAACGACGTCGTCGCGGCGCACATGGCCGCCGTTCGGAATCGAGAGTAGAAAGGCCGCCGCCACCCGCCGTCCCCCGGTCTTCTGGACAACCACCTCGAGGTCATCCCGAAACGGATCGGCGCCGGGCGTCGCGTGGACGTTTCCGGCGTAACACCGCGAAGTGCCGACGATCACCCAGCCCGCCTCTTCCGAGAGACCGTCGCCCTCGACCCGCATTCGCGGCAAGGGCGAAGCTGTGGCGACCTCCAGCAAGGCCTGCAGGGCGACGCCGACCCGTCCACCGAACCGTTTGAACCCGGGCCGCAGCCGCTCCAGGACATGAGAATCGGGCCCCGCGGACAACATCAGGAGCACGATGTCGTCGCGATCGGTCCGCCCCACCCGCATGGCCCGGTCTTCGCCTGCCAGCAGGGCCGTGACCGACCGTTCGGCCGGACGCGGAATGTCGAACTCATAGGCGAGCACCGAGGTCGTGCCTCCCGGCAAGGCGCCGATGGCGGTCGTGCTTCCGAGCAGGCCTCTGGCGACCTCGTTGTAGGTGCCGTCGCCACCGAATGCGAAGACCAGGGGCCGTTCCTCGGCCGCGGCCTGCGCGGCGAGTTCGGTCGCATGGCCGCGGCCTCGCGTCATCCAGAACTCGAGCTCCGCTCCGGCAGTCCGGGCCGCGGTTTCGAGCGCCTTCTGGCGGCGCAGCAGCCTCCCTCCACCCGCTGTCGGGTTGAGGATCACCGGCACCGGGTTCACTCCGACTCCCGTTCCTCGAACAGACGGCCCTCGCTGTCGCGCGGTTCGAGACCGAGGTGGCGGTAGGCGCGCGCGGTGACAGTCCGCCCGCGCGGGGTCCGCTGCAGCAATCCGATCTGCAGGAGATACGGTTCGTGGATGTCCTCGAGCGTGCCGCGGTCCTCGCCGATCGAGGCCGCGAGCGCTCTCAGACCGACCGGACCACCATCGTAGATATCGATGATCGTCGCCAACAACTGACGGTCGAGGTGGTCGAGACCGAAGGCGTCCACTTCCATCTGCTCCAACCCCCACTGCGTCGCCTCCAGGGTCACGGTCTCCGATCCCAGGTGGTGGGCGAAGTCGCGAACCCTCCGCAACAACCGGTTGGCGATGCGCGGGGTGCCGCGCGCGCGGCGCGCGATCTCGGCCGCGGCATCGTCGGAGACCTCGATCCCCAGGATCCCGGCGGAACGCGAGACGATCACGGCGAGATCGTCAGCGGGGTAGAACTCGAGGCGGTGGACGATCCCGAAACGGTCGCGCAACGGGGCGGTCAGGAGGCCCGTGCGGGTGGTTGCCCCGACCAGGGTGAACCGGGGCAGGCTCAAGCGCACGCTGCGCGCCGCCGGCCCCTGGCCGATCACCAGATCGAGCTCGAAGTCCTCCATGGCGGGATAGAGGATCTCCTCGACCGCCGCCGGCAACCGGTGGATCTCGTCGATGAAGAGCACATCTCCGGCCTGGAGGTTGGTCAGCATCGCCGCAAGGTCGCCGGCCCGTTCGAGAACCGGGCCGGAAGAGATGTGCAGCTCGGCCTCCATCTCGTGGGCGATGATGTAGGCGAGCGTCGTTTTTCCGAGGCCCGGGGGACCGAAGAAGAGGGCGTGGTCGAGGGCCTCGCCCCGGTGACGGGCGGCGTTGACGAACACCCCGAGGTTGGTGGTCAGCCGCTCTTGCCCCACGAACTCCTCGAGACGCCGCGGTCGCAGGGTCTCCTCGAGGGGCAGCTCTTCGGGGCGAACGTCGCCGGTCAGAACTTGGTCAGTCACCATGCGACTTTATCCTATCGCCGTCCCTGTCGGTACGGCTTGATGCAGGATGCAGGATGCAGGATGCAGGATTCATCGCACACGGCCGTTGACAACATGTGAGGGGAATCGACGTTCTCGCTGCATCCTGTATCCTGCGACCTGTATCGAGGCGGGCGCTGACGCGCCCGCCCTACCGCGTCAGCTTCTGCAGCGCCAGGCGGAGGAGTTCGCCGAGGTCTCCACCGCCGCTGCCGGCCGCCACCACATCCACCGCCCGCGCCGCATCCCGCTGTGAATAGCCGAGATTGACAAGCGCTGAAACCGCATCCTGACGCGGGGTCTCCGGCGACGATGCTGCAGGTCCCAGGCGGTCCTTGAGCTCGAGGAGGATTCTCTCCGCGGTCTTCTTGCCGACGCCCGGGCTGCGCTGCAAGAGCGCCAGGTCGCCGGTTTCCACAGCGGTTGCAAGTTCGGCCGCAGTCAAGGCCGAGAGAACACCGAGGGCGGTCCTCGGGCCAACCCCCGCCACAGCGATCAGCTTTTCAAAGGCATCGAGTTCCCTGCGGTCCGGAAAGCCGAACAACACGATGGCATCGTCCCGCACCTGGGTGTGGATCCAGAAGACGGTGCTGTCGCCGTCTTTGAGCCGGTCGAAAACGCGCAACGTGGTCGCGACCTGATACCCGACCCCGCCGACGTCCACGAGCACCGTCCCGGGTTCGACCCGGTGCAGACGGCCCTCGAGCCGACCGATCATGAGTTGGTGGGTGCGAAGCGCTGCAGCAGCTCGTTGTCGATGGTCACCACGGTGTCGCGTCGGCGTTCGTTGAGAATCGACTGCATCAGTTGACCGGCCCGGTCGGCCATCAGGCGAGCGCGCAGGTTCTCCATTTCGGCCGCGAGTTCGGTCTCGTCGGCGCGCACGACGTTGATCACCCGAACCACCATGACGCCGTTGTTGCCGACGTCCACCGGTTCGAGCACGTCCCCGACCGCGGCGTCGAACACCACACTGTCGATGGCGGGCAGGATCCCGAGCTCACCGACCTGCGTGCCGCGGCGGTGGCCGTTGGCCTCGGTCACGGACGACCCGATTTCCTCGGCCAGCACGGCCACGTCCTCGCCCGACCGCCAGCGTTGGGCAACCGCGGATGCCTGTTCCCGGGCGAGCACCACGGCCTTGTCGAAACGCAGTTTCTGTTCGACCGCGAGCCGGACATCCTCGAACGGCTGGATGCCCTCGGGGCGGATCTCGGCGAGCTGCCACACCATCCAACCGCGCGGCACCGCCACCGGACCCTCGATCTGACCGACCTCGGCGGCAAACGCCTCGTCGGCGAGCGCGCTTCCCTGAACCGTGCCCGGGATAGTCTCGCCGGCCGAGAACGAGGGGCTCTGATTGAGCACCACCGACTCGTCCTCGTCGGCCAACAACTGCCATGCCTCTTCCGTCATCGGCTGTTCGGACTTCAGGCGGCGCGCCAGCGCCTCCGCCCTCGACGACGCCTCTGCAGACGCGCGACCCTCGAGGACCGCGAAACGAACCTGTTCCTCCACTTCTTCGAATGGTCGCTGGTGTTCCGGCCGGAACGCATCGACCCGGATGATGTGGTAGCCGAACTGGCTCTTGATGGGACCGACGATCTCGCCCGGTTTTGCCGAGAACACCGCATCTTCGAACTCCTTGACCATGCGACCGCGTCCGAACCACCCGAGATCGCCACCTTCGTTCGCCGACCCGGTGTCGTCTGAATGTTTGGCCGCGAGCTCACCGAAGTCGGCGCCGCTGCGTGCGATCTGGGCGACGCCGTTGGCGTGGAGCTCGGCGTCCGTCTGTTCCTCCGGGGTGGCGTTGGGCGAAAGCTGGATCAAGATATGGCGCGCATTGGCCTGCTCACCTTCGAGGAATTCGTCCTTCTGGGCGTCGTAGTAGGCTCGAAGCTCGCTCTCCTCGACCGGCAGCGTCCGCCGCAGTTTGGAGGTCTCGACGACGAGATAGCGCAGGACGCGCTGTTCGTCGCGATGATAGTCCGAGGACGTCAGTTCGTATCCGGCGCGAGCTTCGTCTTCGGAGATCTCGACGTCGGCAAGAAAGGGCTCGTAGCGCACCCGGACGACCTCGAGGTCGACCTGCTCGCGCTGGCGGCGGAATTCCCGTTCGACCTCGGCGTCACCGACCCACGCGCTGCGCTCGGCCAAGCCGTTGAGTTTTCCGATCGTCAGGTCCTCGGTGAGCCGGGATTCGAACTCCTGCGGAGACATCCGAAAATAACCCCGGACGATCCGTTCGTAGGTCTCGGCCCCAACGAATTCGCCGTCCTCGCGCTGAAAGGACGGGTTCTCGAGAATCGCCTGGCGGAGCTCTTCGGCGGTCACGGTGACCCCGATTCGCGCCGCCTCGGTGAGCTGGAGCTCGCGGTTGATGAAGTAGTTGGCCGTCTGACCTGCGAGGTCCACCTGACCGCGAATTTCATTCCAACGCTCGCCATAGATCTGCGAAAACCGTTGGTCGAGACGCCGCATTTCATTGAGAAACTCCTGTTCGGAGACCGCTCGTTTGCCGACCCGGACCGCGGGCTGACCACCGCCGCCTCCTCCAGCGCGCCCCGCCCCCCAATCAACGAACACCAGCAGCACGAAGACGAGCACCACGCCCCACAGAATGAACTTGAGATGACGCAGGTTGTCGCGTAACCATTTGAGAGCCATGCAGTCCTCCACCCGGCCGACGCTTCGGGACAGCGCAGTGTAACGGAGCCGAAGTGGTGGTGCAACCTCACCCACGGCCGTCGGGGGTCGGGTTCGAAACGCGATTTCGCGCCGCCGGGCGTCCTTTGCGGCCCTGCTTGCCGCTTGTAAAGGGCCGTGTTAACGTGTTTTGTGGAGGAACGACGGCCGTGGCGAGAGGCTTGGAGCTCGACTGGATAGTGATTCGTGTGCAACCGCTGAGGACCCTCTTGGCGGTGCTGATGGTCGGTCTCATCGCGGCGGCGTTGGTTTACTTCGCCTACAAGAGTCTCAACCTTCCGCCTCAAGCGCGGGCCAGTCGGGCGATCGACCGCGCCGAGGCCGCCCTCGTCGATGCCGAGGGACAG
The DNA here is from genome assembly GCA_963715955.1 of Candidatus Sulfomarinibacteraceae bacterium. Taxonomy (GTDB): domain Bacteria; phylum Acidobacteriota; class Thermoanaerobaculia; order Thermoanaerobaculales; family Sulfomarinibacteraceae; genus Sulfomarinibacter. The sequence continues at coordinate 135,832 of CAVQSQ010000016.1, read as the reverse complement.
GCCCTGCCCGCGCAGTGGCGCGGCGAGCTGCGCAACGCGTCCGAGCAGCTCGACTCCGCGCGCGCCGTGTTCATTGAAGGACGGTGGGAAGAAGCGGAGACGCTTGCCGACGGCGCGCGGCGGCGCTTCGAGGCCCTGGCGGGGGCCGGCGGCGAACTGGTCGGGGCGGGCAAATTCTTCAGCCTCGAGGGACGGGTCGAGATCCAGCGTGCCGGCCAGACCGGGTGGGAGGGCGGCCACGAACAACAGCCGGTTTTCAACGGCGATTTTGTCCGCACCGGACGCGACGGTGAAGCCGAGATCCTGTTTGCGGACGGGAGCCTGTATCGCATCGCGCCCAACTCGCTGCTGGAGATTCACACCGAGATGTCGGCGGAGTCGAGCGGCACTGTCAAAATGGTGGTGGGCCGGATCAACGTCTATACATCGGGAACCCCGTCGACCGTCACCACTGACACCGCCTCAACCGAGATCGACCGCGACAGCCGGGTCGCGGTCGACGTGGCAGCCGACGATCAGAAGACACGGGTCTCGACGTTCCAGGGCTCGGCGAAGATCCGCAGCACCCGCGGCGACGAGATCGTCATCCGGGAGCGCGAGGCGGTCGCCACCACCTCGAGCGGAGCGATCTCCGAAAAACAACAGATCCCCGCAGCGCCCCTGCCGATCTCACCTCAGAACAATGTCGGGTTCGATGTCGGCGAACAGCAAATCATAGAGCTCGCGTGGCGGGGCCGGCCGAACTCCGGGACGGTTCATCTCCAGGTCGGGCGCTCCAAGAACTTCGATTCGACCCAGCTCGACGTGGACGCGCCCACCCTCGCCAAAGACTCGGCGCGCATGCGACTGGTCAACCCGGGGACCTATTTCTGGCGGGTCGCCTGCCGTCTCGGAGATTCGCCGTCCTCGGAGTGGAGTTCGGCGCGGAGATTCCGGGTCTATTCGTCGGTCAACAACGAATCACTCCAGGACACCACGCCACCCGACCTGACCATCAACCCGATGCAACAGCTCGGCCGAATGTTCATCATCGAGGGGACGACCGAAATCGGCGCCACCATCACCATCAACGGAGAGCGGGTCGAGCTCGGCGTCGCAGGCAAATTCCGCAAAACGGTGGAGATGTTCAAGGAGGGATGGAACGACATCCTGATCGTCGCCACCGATCCATCGGGCAATCACAGCGAACACCGTGAACGCGTGTTCGTGGAGGTCTATTAATGCATCTTTCCAGCCTTCTGGGGCTGTTCTCGTCCGATCTCGCCATCGACCTCGGCACGGCCAACACCCTCGTCTATGTTCGGGGCCGGGGCATCTGCGTGGTCGAACCGTCCATCGTTGCCGTCAACCGGATCACCAACCGGGTCGAGGCCGTCGGTGCCAAGGCCAAGGAGATGTTGGGCAAGACCCCCTCGAACATTCAGGCCATCCGCCCGATGAAGGACGGCGTGATCGCCGACTTCGAGGTCACCGAAAAAATGCTCGAGCACTTCATTCGCAAGGCGCACGGGCGCTCGTTCCTGGTCAGGCCGCGAATCATCATCTCGGTGCCGTCGGAGATCACGCAGGTCGAGAAGCGCGCCGTCAAGGACACCGCGCTCAAGGCCGGTGCGTCGGAGGTCTACCTGATCGAGCAGGCGACCGCCGCCGCCATCGGCGCCGGTCTGCCGATCACCGAACCCTCGGGGAACATGATCGTGGACATCGGCGGCGGCACCTCGGACGTGGCGGTGATTTCGCTCGCCGGAGTGGTCTACTCACGTTCGGTTCGGGTTGCTGGAAACGAGATGGACGAGGCGATCATCCACTACCTCAAAAAGAAGTACAACCTCCTCCTCGGCGAGCGCACCGCGGAGCAGATCAAGATCGAGATCGGGTCGGCCTATCCTCTCGACGAACCCCTGACCATGGAGGTCAAGGGCCGGGACCTCGTGGAGGGAGTGCCGAAGAACCTGACCATCACCGACGAGGAAATCCGGGAGGCCCTGACCGAGATCGTGTCGACGATCGTGGACGCCGTCCGCAACGCCCTCGAACAGACTCCTCCGGAGCTGTCGGCAGACATCATCGACAAGGGGATCATCCTCGCAGGCGGTGGCTCCTTGCTCAAGAACCTCGACAAACGCCTCCGAGAAGAAACCGGTCTCCCGGTGGCCCACTGTGAGGAACCGGGATCGGCCGTGGTGCGCGGAACAGGCATGATGCTGACCAACATCGATCTCCTGCGCAAGATCGCCATCAGCTGAGGATTTTTTCGCCGCGGTATCATGGCGGGGTGTTTGATTTCGGCGGGTGCCTGCGTCACGTTCATGGGCTGCCCCTGGTAGCTCGATGACGGGTTCACGACCACCCGCTGTGCTCACGATCCTGCTGTGGATCGTCCTCGAGGCCGTTGCCGCGTGGCAGGTCCGAACACCCGCGGGCGCCCCCCTGCTGGTGACCTGGATTCGGGCGATCGTACGACCCGTGACCTGGGCTGCGCAGCAGATCGGCGACCTGACCAACGACATCGCCCTCGGCACCACCAACCTCGAGAACGTGATTGTCGACAACCGTGCCCTGCGGCTCGAGGTCGAGCGTCTGACGGCTCGAAACCTGCTTCTCGAGGAGGATCTGGCGGCGCTCCGTGACGCCACCTCCCTACTGGACGACAGCGTCGGATACTCGAACGACGCCGTGATCGCCCGTTGCACCTTCCGCGATCTTGCGGCCGGATCGATGGAAGTTCGGACCGCCTCCGTGGTCTACCTGCCTCGCGACACACCGGCGATCACCGGCGGCGGCCTGGTAGGTCGCGTGGTGCGCAGCGAGGGCACTCGCCACTGGCTCCAGTTGATCACCCACGACGCAGCAGCAGCGGCCGTCCAGACGTCTGACAGCCGCGTGCGGGGCCTCGTCGTCGGCACCGGCGACGACACCCTCGCCGTCGCCTACGTTCCCCGACAGGCGATGCTCGAGAAGGGCGAGGTTTTGCTCACCAGCGGCGGCGACGGCATCTATCCGCCCGGCATCACGACGGCAACCGTCATTCGGGTGCGCGAGACCAACGACCCATTTCTGGAAATCGGGGCGGCTCCGACGGCTGATCTGCGATCCACCAGAATCATCATGCTCCTCCCGTTGTGGTCGGCGAAGGGCGGTGGGGTGACCGAATGAGGATGACCGGCTTCCACGACTCAGATTCGGCCTGCACCTCTCATCCGCCCCAATACGAGGCGAGGTCTTCGCGGCATGCGGCTTAAACTGGTCCTGCCGGTCGTCCTGACCCTCCTGGTTCAACGCACCCTCGGTATGCCCGGGGTGCCTCCGTGGACGACGGAGATCCTGCTGCCTGTGGTGTGGATCGTGGCCGCCGCGCTTCTCCAGAAAGAACGGAGCTGGCCGTACGAGGCCCTCCTGCTCGGTCTGGCGTGGGACGTCTTGTTTGAACCGGTTATCGGTCCCGGGGGGATTGCATGGAGCGCGGCGGGGCTCGCTCTGTACGGTCTTGCCGGCGTGGTTGCCGACCGGTCACCGAAGGCGTGGGCCGGGTTCGGCCTGGTTGGCGCCGCAACGATCATCCTGGTTCACCGGGCGGCCCTGGTCCCGCTCGGCCTCCCGCTCTCCCTCAGCCTGGGTCACTGGCTGCGTTCGGTCGTTTTCACCGCTGGATGGTGCGGTCTCGTTGGCGCGGTCCTCGTTCTCGATCTTCCCGGTCGGTGGCGAAACTACCGGGCTCGAAAGCTGCGCTGAGATCATGGAACTCAGGGAAGACATCAGTCCCCTCCGCCGCCGCACGGTGGTGCTGTTCGCGCTGGTGTTCGCGGCCCTCGGTCTGATCCACCTTCGCCTCGTCCACCTGCAGCTGGTGCACGGCGCCGAGTGGCGAAATCTCGCCGAGAACAACCGCCTCCGGCGGCTACCCTTGCCCGGGCCGCGGGGTTGGATCTACGACAGGCGGGGCGAGGTGGTCGCGGAAAACGTCCCTTCCTGGGAGCTCCTGCTCTTCCCCGATGAGGCGTCAAACCTCGACGAGACCAGCCTTTTCCTCGCCCGCGAGGGCATCACCGAGACCCAGACCTTTCGCGAGCTCCTCGCCGAGCGCCGCATCGGCCGCCAGGCGCCGCTCGTGGTGGGAGAGAACCTGACCTGGAACCAGGTCGCGGCCGTCCATTCCCACCAGGGAGACCACCCCGAACTTTCGGTTGTCAGCCGTTTTCGTCGCCACTATCCGTATGCATTCCTCACCGCCCACGCCGTCGGCCACCTCCGCCCCATCTCCAAGACCCAGGTCGAGGAGAACCCCGATCTCGAGCCCGACGCGATGGTCGGGGCCACCGGTATCGAGGCCGCCCAGGAGACCTTCCTCGCCGGCACCTCGGGCCACCGCTGGATGATGGTCTCGGCCGTGGGACGCCAGTTGGGGGTCGTGCGCGAAACCCGACCAGCGGCCGGACACGACCTCGGCGCCGCCCTCGACATTTCGCTGCAGCGGGCGGCGGCTGTGGCGCTCGGTGATCGGGCCGGCGGGGTCGTCGCCCTCGACCCCCGCAATGGTGCGGTGCGAGTCCTCTACTCCTCGCCGAGTTTCGATCCCGCGGTGTTCGGAGGCCGGTTGAGCCGCAACGACTGGCAGGCGTTGCAGGAAGATCCCGGTCATCCCCTGCAGAACCGTTGCCTGCAGGGTGTCTACCCCCCGGGTTCGACGATCAAGCCCTTTCTCGCCCTCGGGGGTCTCAGTGAAGGCCTGATCGATCCCCACACAACCGTCTACTGCAACGGGTCGGTCGTGTTGTACGGCCATCGATTTCACTGTTGGCGGCGTGGCGGTCACGGCTTTGTCAATCTCAACCAGGCGATCGCCGAGTCGTGCGATGTCTACTTCTACCTCCTCGGTCAGAAGCTGGGCATCGAGGGTTTGGACAGATGGCTGCGCCGATTTGGATTCGGTGAAAAGACGCGGCTCGATCCGCCGTTCGAGTCGGCGGGGTTGATCGGCGGCCCGGAGTGGAGCGTGCGTGTCCGAAAGACTCCTTGGTATCCAGGGGAGGCGGTGTCCATGTCAATCGGCCAGGGCCCGCTGCTGGTGACTGTGGTGCAACTCGCTCGTGCCTACGCCATGCTCGCCAACGGTGGCCGCCTGTTGCAACCAAACCTGGTACCGACGAACACCGGGAGCGCTGGGCCGCCGCAAATCGATCCGCACCATCTGGATTTGGTCAACGCGGCCCTTGCTGAGGTGGTCCACGGGCCCCACGGAACGGCGCGCAGGTTGGATGCCCTGCCCATGGCCGGCAAGACCGGGACAGCTCAGGTTGTCCGCCTCCAGGAGGGCGTGGCGAACGAGGCCCTCGAATCTCACCTCCGGCACCATGCCTGGTTTGTGGGCTGGGCGCCGCTCGACGAGCCCGAGATCGTGGTCGCCGTGATCGTCGAGCATGGCGGCGACGGCAGCCGCTCCGCTGCACCCGTGGTGGGGCGCATCATCGAAGCCTACCTCGGTCTGGGCACGACCGACTCAGCACTCGACAGCGCCATCGTCTCCCCGCAGGGTGTCGAGTCGCCACCACCGTCGGACGCGGGCAGGTAGAATCATCCCGTGGAACATCGTCTCGACCCCTGGATGATCCTCGCCGTCGTCGGTCTGCTCGGGGCTTCTCTGCCGACGCTGCACAGCGTCTCCCGGGTGGTGGGCACCAATCTGCTGCTCCGCCAAATGCTGTGGGGGATCGCCGGTCTGGTGATCCTGTGGTTGATGTCGCGGGTACGGGTCGATATCTACGCACGAGCGGCCCCCGTTCTTTACGCCATCGGCCTCGCAGCACTGGTTGCCGTTCTCCTTTTCGGAGTCGCCCGTGGCGGTAACCGCGCCTGGCTCGCCCTGGGGCCGATCACCGTCCAACCGAGCGAATTCGCCCGCCTCAGTACCATCCTTCTCACTGCGGGGTGGGTGGCAAGCCGGGGCACGCGCGTCCTTCGCATCCATCAGGCCGCCGTCACCGCCGCGATCGTCGCGGCGCCCGTCGTGCTGATCATTTTTGAACCCGACATGGGAGTCGCTCTGACCTACGTGCCGATCCTGGTGGCTGCGCTGTGGCTCGGTGGTCTGCCGCGGGTCGTCTGGGCGCTGGTGATCGTCCTCGCGATCGGCGGCGCCCACGCCACCTGGCGCTACGCTTTGAAACCCTATCAGAAGGAGCGGGTGCGCACGGTGTTCAACCCGGAACGCGACCCCTTCGGCGCCGGTTACCAGGTTCGGCAGTCAAAGATCGCCGTCGGTTCCGGCGGAGTCTCGGGTCACGGTCTCGGCCAGGGCAGTCAGTCACAGTTGCGATTCCTGCCGGAGCAGCACACCGACTTCGCCTTCGCCGTATGGGCGGAGGCGACAGGCTTCTTCGGAACCACCATTCTTCTGCTCGCCTATGCCTTGTTGCTGGGCAGGATCGCCAACGCGGCCCTCACCACCGAAAACAGATTCGGGGCCGCCCTGTCCGTCATGGTCGGCGCCTGGTTGACCTTCCAGGTGGTGGTGAATCTCGGCATGGTGCTGGGTTGGCTTCCCACGACAGGCGTCACCCTGCCGTTGTTTTCGTACGGTGGCTCTTCGTTGATTTCGACCTGCGCCGCCGTCGGCGTCGTCCAGGCGGTGTGGCGCCATCGTCTGGTGAACCAGTAATGAGCACGGTCCTCTTTCTGTCGGTCAACCCTTTCGAGACCCGGGTGGCGGTCGTCGAAAACTCCCGCCTGGTTTCCTACCGGGCGGAGCGCCACCGTACGTCGTCGGTGGTCGGGAACCTCTACAAGGGACGCGTCAACCGGGTGCTCCCGGGGATGCAGGCGGCTTTCGTCGACATCGGTCTTCACCGCAACGCCTTTCTCTATGTCCGCGAGGCCGGCGGCATCCTCGACGATTTCACCGATATCTTCCTCGCCGAGGACGGCTCGTCGCTGCAACCGGATCCCTCCAACTCCGATATTTCGGACCTGCTTCGCCAGGGCCAGGAGGCGCTCGTCCAGGTGGTGAAAGACCCCCTCGGCACCAAGGGCGCGCGGCTCACCACCCACATCAGTCTGCCGGGACGCTTTCTCGTCTATCTGCCGAACGTCCGCCAGATCGGGATCTCGCGCCGTATCACCGATCCGGACGAGCGCACCCGCCTCAAGGAAATGGTCGAGGCCTTCGGTGAGCCCGGTGGATGGATCGTGCGCACGGCGGGTGAAGACCGGCGAAAGCCCGAACTCGAGGCCGACCGCCGCATCCTCCTCCAGTTCTGGGAGCGCATTCAACAGCAGGCCGAAGGGTCCCGTGCCCCGTGCCTCATCCACCGCGAACTGAGTCCCATCCTGCGTTCGGTCCGCGACATGTTCACCCACTCGGTATCCGAAGTGTGGATCGACGACGAAGAGAGCTTCGAAGAGGTTCTCGACTACTTCGAGCAGACCGACCCGCTTCTGGTCGACCGGGTCAAGCTCTACCGGCAGACCACCGATCTCATGAGTTCTTTCGGGATCGACCGCGAGCTGGAAAAGGCCCTCAAGCCCAAGGTGTGGCTCAAGTCCGGCGGATACCTCGTCATCAACCAGACCGAAGCCCTGGTGACCATCGACGTCAACACCGGCAAGTTCGTCGGGCTCGAGTCTCTCGAAGAAACGGTCTTCACCCTCAACCTGGAAGCCACCCTAGAAATCGTGCGCCAGCTCCGTCTGCGCGACCTCGGCGGAATCATCGTCATCGACTTCATCGACATGGAAGAAGCCGAGCACCGGGACCGGGTCTACGAAACCCTCGCCGAGGAACTCTCCCACGATCCCGCCCGGACCCAACTCCTGCCGATGAGTGATATCGGCCTGGTTCAGCTGACCCGCAAGCGAACCCGACCCAGCCTCGAACGGACCCTGAGCCGAGAGTGCCCCTACTGCCACGGTTCAGGACGGATCAAGGCCCTGCCCACGGTGTGCCTGGAGATCCGCAGAGCGCTCCTCGACGCCGCGGCCGACGATCTCGAGCACCAGGTCTCTCTGACCGTCCACCCGGCGGTCTCGCACTATCTCCAGGGCCCGTTTCGGGATCTCATGCGGGAACTCGAGGACGCCCACGGGCTGCATATCATCCTCTGCGAAAACCCCCTCCTGCACGAGGAACAGTTCGAAATTTCGGTGTGATGGGTCGCGGTGATCAGAGGGGTTCGTAGAGCGTTCGCCGCTGCCTCGGCGTGTAGCCGGCGCCGCGGATGGTGCGCTCCATGTCGTCCTGGCTCATGCGGAACCTGGCACCGGCGGCCGCGACGACGTTCTCCTCGAGCATGATCGAACCGAGATCGTCGGCCCCGAAAAGTAGGGACAGCTGGCCGATCTTGGCTCCTTGCGTCACCCACGAACCCTGAACGTGATCGACGTTGTCGAGGGCGAGACGCGAAATCGCCAGGGTCCGCAGGTAGTCGAACCCTCCCGAGGTCGTGAACTCGCCCTCGAGATCGGTCGCCTGGTCCTGGAAGGTCCAGGGAATGAAGGCTGTAAAACCGCCGGTGGCATCCTGGACGTCGCGCACCCCGAGAAAGTGCTCGACCCGGGCGGACGTCGGTTCGCCGACTCCGAACATCATGGTGGCGGTGGTCCGCAGACCGAGGTCGTGCGCAGTGCGATGGACGTCGAGCCACTGCCGGGTCGAGGCCTTGGTGCGCGACCAGATCCGGCGCCGTGTTTCGTCTTCGAGGATCTCGGCCCCGCCCCCGGGGATCGAGTCCAGGCCCGATGCGATGAGGCGGCTGAGGACGTCTTGAACCGCCATCTTCTCGACTTTTGCGAGATACCAGATCTCCGGCACCGAAAAGGCGTGGAGGTGGATTTGCGGAAAGGTCCGCTTGAGATCGGACAGCAGGCCTTCGTAGTAGGTCAGGCGCAGCTCCGGGTGGACGCCGCCCTGCAGGAGAATCCCGGTTCCGCCGGCCGCCACGGTCTCGGAGACCTTGGCTGCGATCTCTGCAAACGGCAGCACGTAGGCATCCTCGTCCTTGGCGGTCCGGTAGAAGGCGCAGAACCGGCACCGATAGACGCAGACGTTGGTGTAGTTGATGTTGCGATCGACGATGAAGGTGGCCTCGGCGCCCGGGTTCTTGCGCCTCCTGACCGCTGCGGCTGCCTGCCCGAGTTCGAGCAAACCCCCGTCGTCGAACAGGGTCTGGATTTCATCCGGCGAGAGACGGTCGCCGGCGATCGCTTTGTCGAGGATTTGATCTACTGAATGGCTCATGTTTCTTTGTAACACCGCGAACGCCGCCGGCGTTCCCGGAATGGGCTTGTGGGCAGTGGCCGGCCGCTGCGCGGCCTGGCAGTGGGGCGGTGGGCCTTTCACGATGGCCGTGAGCGGCCGGAGTCTGCTCGACTCGGCTCATGTACCGCATAGCTCATGCCCCATGCTCATAGCTCATAGCCCACTGCCTCACTGCCTCAGGCGTCAGCCCTGCGACATCGCCTCGAGAAACTCCTTGTTGTCCTCGGTCTTCGAGAGGCGCTCGAGAAGGAGCTCCATGGCCTCCACCGGCGACAGCGACGACAGGACCTTGCGCAGCACCCAGATCCGGCGCAGCTCCCAATCGTCGATCAAGAGCTCTTCCTTGCGGGTGCCGGACTTGTGGATGTCGATGGACGGGAAGACCCGCCGCTCCACCAGCTTGCGGTCGAGGTGGACCTCCATGTTGCCGGTTCCCTTGAACTCCTCGAAAATCACGTCGTCCATCCGCGACCCTGTGTCGACCAACGCGGTGCCGACGATGGTCAGGCTGCCGCCCTCTTCGATATTGCGGGCGGCACCGAAGAACCTCTTCGGTTTCTGCAGCGCATTGGAATCGACACCACCCGACAACACCTTTCCCGAGGGCGGCACGACCGTGTTGTAGGCCCGCGCGAGACGGGTGATCGAATCCAGGAGAATCACCACGTCGCGCTTGTGCTCGACCAGGCGCTTGGCCTTTTCGATGACCATCTCGGCGACCTGGACGTGGCGGGTCGCCGGTTCGTCGAAGGTCGAGGAGATCACCTCGCCGGTCACCGACCGCTCCATGTCCGTGACCTCCTCCGGGCGCTCGTCGATGAGCAGGACGATGAGCGCGACGTCGGGATCGTTGGCGGTGATCGAGTTGGCGATCGCCTGCAGCATCATCGTCTTGCCGGTGCGAGGCGGCGCCACCAGGAGACCGCGCTGCCCCTTGCCGAGGGGTGTGACGAGGTCCATCACGCGAGCGGTCATGTTGTCGGGCACCTCGAGCCGGATCCAATCTTCTGGATACAGAGGGGTCAGGTTGTCGAAGTGGATCTTCTCCATCGCCACTTCGGGCGGCTCGAAGTTGATCGCCTCGACCTTGATCAGCGCGAAGTAGCGCTCGCCCTCTTTGGGCGGCCGGATCTGACCCGAGACCGTGTCCCCGGTGTGGAGGTTGAAACGGCGGATCTGCGACGGCGACACGTAGATGTCGTCGGGGCCCGGGAGGTAGTTGTACTCGGGCGCCCGCAGAAAGCCGAAGCCTTCCGGCAGAACCTCCAAGACGCCCTCACCGAAGATCAGCCCCTCGGCCTCGGTCTGGTGCTGGAGGATGCTGAATATCAGATCCTGGCGGCGCATCCCGGCCGGGTTCTCCACCCCGACGCCCTTGGCCGCTCCGCTGAGCTGGCTGATGCTCATCTCCTTGAGCTGGTTCAAGTCGAGCCGCCCCTCCGGCTTCTCGCCGTCCCCAGCCACCGGCTCCCCGACTTCCTCTTCCTCGAGATCGAGGGGGATCACCACCGCTTCCTCAGTTTCACTTTTCTTCTTCTTGATTGCCATCATTCACTCCGTTGCCGTTCTCTCCACCGCGACACCATGTCGTTGATTCCCGTCAAAACCTCGCGCCGGCCCTCGCCGGTCCGCACGCTCACCGCCGCCGGTGGGACGTGCAGGCCGAGCTCCCGCTGGACGGCCTGTTGCATCTTCGCGCGTTGCCCCCGCCCAACCTTGTCGGCCTTGGTGAGAACGACCTCGCGGTCGCATCCCGAACCCACCAGCAGTTCCTGCAGATCGCGATCCCGCACCGTCAATCCGTGGCGGATGTCCACCAGCGCCACCACGCCGGCCAGACGCTCTTCGGTGGCGATGTAGGTTCCGAGGGCCTGTCCCCATTCCTCGCGCAGCTGCCGGCCGACCTTGGCGTATCCATAGCCGGGCAGGTCCACGAGGTAGAAGGAGCGGTTGATAAGAAAGAAATTCAAAGTCCGCGTCTTTCCCGGGGCCTTGGCGACTTTCGCCATCGTCCGTTTGAACAGCCAGTTGAGAAGACTCGATTTGCCGACATTGGACCGGCCCGCCACCGCGACATGGGGAAACCACTCCCCCGGCCGGTCCTGCGGCCGCAGCGACGAGCCGCGAAATTCGACTTCCGTTATTTCCAAGGATCAATGAGCCACCGGGGGCACGTCGAGCCGTGCCTCCGAGCCGCCGGCCGGCGCCGCCACGTCGGCGTCCTTCGCGCCCACCAGGGCATGGGACAACACTTCGTCGATATGATCGACGAAGTGGAACGTCATGTCTTCGCGGACATCCTCGAGAATGTCCTCGAGGTCCTTCTCGTTTTCGGCCGGCATCACCACTTCACGGATGCCGGCGCGGTAGGCGGCGAGGATCTTTTCCTTGACCCCCCCCACCGGCAGAACGTGGCCGCGAAGCGTGATCTCGCCGGTCATCGCGAGGTCCACGCGAACCGGTGTGTCGGTGAATGCCGACACCAGCGCGGTCGCGAGAGTGATCCCGGCGGAAGGACCGTCCTTGGGTATCGCGCCCTCGGGCACGTGGACGTGGACATCGGTTTTTTCAAACACCTCGATGTCGATCCCGAGTGACTCCGCCTTCGCACGGACATATGACAGGGCCGCTCGAGCGGATTCCTGCATGACATCACCGAGTTGGCCGGTCAGGGTGAGCTGCCCCTTGCCGCGCATGAGCGTGGCCTCGGTCAACAGCAACTCGCCGCCGACCTGGGTCCAGGCGAGACCTGAAGCGGCGCCGACCTCGGGCTCTTGTTCCCGACGCTGGGTGCGGTACCGCGGTTTGCCGAGGAGTTCTCCGATGGTGTCTGTGCCGATTTTGATGGTGGCGCCCTTTTTGAGTCTGTCCTTGAGAATCCGCCGCGCCATCTTGCGGCACACCGAGGCGATTTCGCGTTCGAGGTTGCGCACTCCCGCTTCGCGCGTGTAGCGCTCGATCAAGAGCATGATGGCCTCGTCCGCGACCGTGAGGTCGTACTTCTTCAGGCCGTGCTTTTCAATCTGCCGCGGCAGCAGGAACTGGCGCCCGATCTCCATCTTCTCCTGCTGCGTGTAGCCCGACAGCTGGATGACCTCCATCCGGTCGAGCAGCGCCGGCGGAATCGAGTGGGTCACGTTGGCGGTGCAGATGAAAAAGACCTTCGACAGGTCGTACTCGACGTCCAGATAGTGGTCGTGGAAGGTGTGGTTCTGCTCGGGGTCGAGGACCTCGAGCAGGGCGCCCGCCGGATCGCCTCGGAAATCGGCCGCCATCTTGTCGACCTCGTCGAGCAACAGCACCGGGTTGACGGTTGCGGCCTTGCGCATCATCTGGATGATCTGGCCGGGAAAGGCGCCGATATACGTCCGCCGGTGTCCCCGAATCTCGGCCTCGTCACGCACGCCGCCGAGCGACAGCCGCACGAAGTTGCGGCCGGTCGCCCGCGAGATCGACCGCGCCAGCGAGGTCTTTCCGGTGCCCGGCGGGCCGACGAAACACAGGATCGTGCCGGTTGTCTTGCGCACCAGCTGGCGAACCGCCAGAAACTCGAGGATCCGGTCCTTGATCTTTTCCAGACCGTAGTGGTCTTCGTGGAGGACCTTCTCGGCGCGTTCGATGTCACGGATCTCCCGCGACGCCTTCTGCCAGGGCACCGCCAGCAGCCAGTCCACGTAGTTTCGCGAAACCCCGGCCTCGGCGGAAACCGGCGGCATGCCTTCGAGTCGGCGCAGCTCGATCTCCGCCTTCTCCTTGGCCTCCTTGCTCATGCCGGATTCTTCGATCTGCTTCTTGAGTTCCTCGAGCTCTTCGGTGTTGTCGTTGCGCCCCAGCTCTTCGTTGATGGCCTTGATCTTCTCCGACAGGTAGTACTCGCGCTGCGCCTTCTCCATCTGTTTCTTCACCCGTGAGGAGATGCGGCGGTCGATGTTGAGTTTTTCGATCTCCATGTCGAGGAGATCATTGAGCCGCTGCATGCGGTCGAGGGGGTTGAGAATCTCGAGGAGTTTTTGTTTTTCGGCGGTCGGTTGCGACATGTGCGCGGCCAGGATGTCGGCAAACTGGTCGGGGTCGTCGGTCTGCAGCGAGGCCAGGACGCCCTCCGCCGACAGGTGGTGCGACAGCTTGGCGTATTCTTTGAACAGTTCCACCAGCCGCGCCATGTAGTCGGTCACACCCTCGTCGACGACCGTCTGGACGCGGATCTTCTCGACCTCGGCCATCAGGCACTCGTCGTCCTCATCGAAGGCGAGGACCCGGGCGCGGCTCAGGCCCTCGACCATCACCTTGATGTTGCCGGAGGCCAGCTGCAGGTGCTGAACCACCCGGGCGACGACGCCGAGTGTGTAGATGTCCTCAGCACCCGGCTCATCGATCTTCGGGTCCTTCTGCGTGGCGAGAAAAATGCGCTTGTCGGTTCGCGAGAGAGCGGCTTCGAGAGCGACCACCGATGGTCGGCGGCCGACCACGAACGGCGCCATCATATGCGGATAGACCACCATGTCCCGTAGCGGGACGACCGGGAGGTGCACGGTTGAAGCTTGTGATGTCATGTGTGGGCTCTTTGTAGGATGCGGGTTATTGTCGCGCTGCAGGGCCGGTCCGCCCGACCTCGCAGGTAATACTAGCTGACCTTGCGGACGACGGGCAGGGGCGGCACGCGGCGTTCCACCACATCCCGCGAAATCACCAGTTCCTTGAGATCCGGCAGCGCGGGGATCTGATACATGATGTCGAGCATCAGTTCCTCGAGAATGATCCGCAGGCCGCGAGCGCCGACCTTGCGGGTGAATGCCTCTTCCGCCACCGCGTCGAGAGCGTCCGGAGTGAACGCGAGATCCACGCCTTCGAAGGAGAGGATGGTCTGGTACTGACGAACGAGGCAGTTCTTGGGTTCGGTGAGAATCCTCACCAGGGCTTCGTGGTCGAGCTCGTGGAGGTTGGCGACCACCGGGATTCGACCGACGAACTCCGGAATCATCCCGTACCTGATGAGATCCTCCGGGTGGACCTGCGAAAAGAGGGCGGAGGAGTGCGCCTCGTTGCCGCCGAGATCGACCCCGAACCCGAGACGCTTCTGATTGAGCCGGTCGGCAATCACGTCGTCAAGACCGACGAAGGCGCCGCCGCAGATGAAGAGGATGTTGGTGGTGTCGATCTGCAGGAACTCCTGGTGCGGATGTTTCCGACCACCCTGCGGCGGGACGTTGGCCACCGTCCCCTCGAGGATCTTCAACAGCGCCTGCTGGACACCCTCACCCGAGACATCGCGGGTGATCGAAGGGTTTTCCGCCTTGCGGGCGACCTTGTCGATCTCGTCGACGTAGACGATCCCACGCTCTGCCGCTTCGCGGTCGCCGCCCGCGGCCTGGTACAGCCGGAGAAGGATGTTCTCGACGTCCTCGCCCACATAGCCCGCTTCGGTCAGCGTGGTGGCGTCGACGATGGTGAACGGGACCTGGAGCTGTCTGGCGAGGGTCTGGGCGAGCAGCGTCTTCCCGGTTCCGGTCGGACCGATGAGGAGGATGTTCGACTTCGAGAGCTCGACGTCGTTGCGGCCGCGGCCTGATTGGTACTCGATGCGGCGGTAGTGGTTGTAGACCGCCACCGAGAGTTTCTTCTTTGCCGCTTCCTGTCCGATCACGTACTCGTCGAGATGGCTCTTGATCTCGTGCGGTTTCGGAAGGACCTGGTCGCGCGTCTTGGCCTCGTGGACCCGGTCTTCGGCAATGATGTCGAGACACACCTCGACGCATTCGTTGCAGATGTAGACCGTCGGGCCGGCGATCAGCTTGCGCACCTCGTGCTGGCTCTTGCCGCAAAAGCTGCACCGCAGCATGTCGCCCTCGCGCTGGGACATCAGACCCTCCTCGGTTCATTGTATAACAAACGCCGCCTCGCCGAAACCGTTAGCACGCAGCTACTCTCTGGAAACAATGATCTTGTCGATCAGACCGTAGTCGAGTGCGGCCTCGGCCTCGAGGATGAAGTCACGCTCGGTGTCCCCGTTGACCTTGTCGACGGGCTGCCCGGTGTGCTTGGCGAGGATCTCGTTGAGCCGACCGCGCAGCCGCATGATGTCCTTGGCGTGGATGTCGATGTCGGAGGCCTGTCCCTGGAGACCCGACATCAGGGGCTGGTGGAGAAGCACCCGGCTGTGGGGGAGGGCGAAGCGCTTGTTCTCGGCCCCTCCCGCGAGGAGGACGGCCCCCATCGAGGCCGCCTGACCGAGGGCGATGGTCGAGACATCGGGTTTGACGTACTGCATGGTGTCGTAGATCGCGAGACCGGCGGTGATCGATCCGCCGGGCGTGTTGATGTAGAGAAAGATGTCCTTCTCCGGCTTCTCGGCCTCGAGAAACAGCATCTGGGCAATGACCAGCGATGCCACCTGGTCGTCGACAGCCGACCCCAGGAAGATCACATTGTCCTTGAGGAGCCGCGAGAAAATATCGTACGCGCGTTCGCCGCGACTGGTCTGTTCGACAACCATCGGCACCAACATCAGTCAACCTCCCCGCCGGCACGGCGTATCATCTCGTCGACAGTCGCGGCGATCCGCGCCCCGTGGCGAACCCTCTCCAACCGGTGGTCGGAGGCGAGGTTTGCCTTGTGCTCCGCGGGGGGCACGCCGAGCCGGGCCGCCTCCGCCGCGATATAGGCATCGACCTCGTTTTCCGGGACCGCCGTGTTCCAGCTCTCGGTCAGCTGTTCGAGGATGAGGGTGTCCAACACCTCCTGGCGCGCCGCCGGTTCGGCCTTGGCCGCCAGCTCCTGCCAGTTGATCTTCTCGGGATCGACGTCGACCCCCTGCATGGCCATGGTGTATGCGTAGCGGTCGAGTTGTTCGCGCAGCGTCGACTGCACCAGCGACGACGGCAGCTCGCCCTGATCGATGCCCTGTTCGAGGTGGTCGAGCAGGAACCGGCGCCACGTGGTGCGTCGCGCGGACCGTTTCTGGTTTTCGAGAACGGTGGTGATCCGCCCGCGCAGGTCGTCGAGGCTGTCGAGCCCGATGGTCACCGCCAGCTCGTCATCGATCTCGGGCACGACCTTTCTCTTCAGGCCTTTGACGGCGATCGCGTAGAGGACGGTCTTGCCGGCTTTCGTCGTGTCTTCGAGGTCGTCGGGGAGGACCTTGGAGGCCTCGCGGTGGTCGCCGACCTTCGCCCCCTGGAGCGCCTCGCTGATCTCCTTCGGCACTCTTTCCGATCCGAGAACGAAGCTCGCGTCGGTCTCGGTGTACGGTTCCTCCTCGCTCTCCTCAACCCGGCCCTCGAGATCGACCTCGACCAACATCCCGTCGGCAGCCTCGGCGTCCTCGGCGGGCTGCCACACCGCCTGCTCGTCGGCGACCTTGGCGAGCTCTCCGTCGATCTCGGCATCGCTCACTTCAAGGCTGACCGCCGGCAGATCGAGCGCGGCGATTTCGGCGAGTTCGTAGCTCGGCCGCACCTCGAACTCAGCGGTGAACCGAAAGCCGCCGTCCTCTGAAAACTCGAGATTGCTGACTTCCGGGTTGGTGAGGGGATCGAGTTCGTTCTCGCCTTCGAAAATCTCGTGCCACAACACACCGGTGAGGTGTTCCTGGAGCTCCTCCTGGATCGCCTCCGCATAGCGTGCCCGGACCGCCGCCTCCGGCGCCTTGCCGGGCCGGAAACCCGGCACGCTCGCCGAGCGGCGGATCTTTTTGAGGATGTTCTCGCGTTCGCGCGTGACCGCATCCGTCTCAAGGTTCGCGGTGATCTCCACCGTGTGGTTGGCTCCTCGTGTCACTGTGTACGGCATGGACTGTCTCCGGCTGAATAATAAGGCTGGTGCGAAAGGGGGGACTCGAACCCCCACGGGGGGAACCCCACGAGATCCTAAGTCTCGCGCGTCTGCCAGTTCCGCCACTTTCGCGGAGGGGAGATGGTGAGCCGTGGAGGAATCGAACCTCCAACCTAGTGATTAAGAGTCACTTGCTCTGCCAATTGAGCTAACGGCCCACGACCAACGGTCACTATACGAAAAACGGCCCTGATGAGCAAGCTCTTTTCATGCCGACTTTTCTCCGGCGGCGCATCAGAATGGGTGAGTGAATCGGTTGCCCGCCGATGCCTGGAGAAGGGGTGTGGTCGCAGAGAGAATTCCGAAATCCGAATTCCGAATTCCGAAATCACCTATCGGTGCACGATGTACTTCATCTCGGATTGCCCAAGCTCCGACTCGGCGATGATGACGACGGCCGAAGTGCCGCCGGCGAACGCGGGCAGGGCGATCTCCGCGGCGAATTTCCCGGCGGCGTCGGTCTCGCCCTCGGCCAGCACCAGACGCCGCGGTTCCGCCGTCGATTTGAAGAGAACCGACACGTTGACCCCGGGCACCGCCTTGTGGGCGATCGAGTCTTCGGAGGTGACCGTCACCTCTGCAGGGCGGTCGTAGTAGAACTGGTGTTCCGCGCCCGCGCGAAGGATCAGGTGGGCGCGCTCACGCTGCGCCTCGAGATAATCGAGGATGACCTGATCGAGGGAGGACTCGTCTTTCGCGGCGGCCGGGCGTCTCGCTTCCTTGCTGGTGATCGTGGTGTCGTCTTCGCTGGCAACTGCGATGGTCCCGGTGAGACGGTCAACTCCGCCGGCCTCAACCGCCTGCACGATCGTCCGGTGTTGGCGTTCCATGAGGGTGGCCAACGCGCCCTTGTCGACCTCCTCGGCGACGAGGTCGTGGTAGGGAGTCCGGCGGGTGTAGAGAATCTCACCGGCGGTGTAGACCAGCGATTCAACGAGAGGATTGGCTTGCCCCTTGTCCTCGGTCTGGACATGGTAGACAGTGCCCGAGTACTCGATGTCTGTGTTGTATCCAGTGAGAACCACTGCGAACCGCTACCCCCCGGTTTTCAAGGCTATCTCGGAGTCGGCCGCCGGTCAATCGCGCCGGCCCACACTCACCGAACTTTGACATCTGTACAATCCCGTCGTGGGCAGTCTCAAGCTATTGTTCGTCTGCGTCGGCAACTGTTGTCGGTCCCCGATGGCCGAGGCCATGGCCCGCAGTCTCGGCGGCGATCGCGTGGAGGCTCTGTCGGCCGGGCTTTCGCCGGCGGGCTTCATCGCCGAAACGACGGTCCGCACCCTCGAGCGTCTCGGCTATCCGACCGATGGTCTGTGTTCGAAGGGGTTGGACGCCATCGATACCACCGCGGTCGATGTCGTGGTGTCGCTGATCGGCGGCGGGGCCCACTATCCCCTGGGGTGTGGGCCCCACGCCCGCGAGATCCACTGGGAGATATCGGACCCATTTGGCGAGGACGAGTCGATGTACGTCCGAGTCGCCCGCGACATCGAGAATCGAGTCCGCAGCCTCCTCCACGAAGAACTGGCCGGGGAACTTCTTCCCGATTGACGCGTCTCACTGATCTGAGGCGCTGTGGCACACTGTGGCCGTGGACTTCGACGAGGTGTATGAACGGTTCCGCCGACCCGTATGGCGGTTGGCGAAAAGACTCACTGACAGCGAGGAGGAAGCGCTCGACACGACACAGGAGGTGTTCCTTCGGGTGTGGCGGGGTCTACCCGGTTTTCGGGGCGAGGCCAAACTCAGCACCTGGGTGTTTCAGATCGCCTGGAATCACCTCAGGGCCCACCGCCGCAAGATGGGAAGGCAACCGCTCGTCGTCAAGGAGGGCATGAACGACACCCGGGATCTCGTAGACGTCGCTCCCGACCCGCAGCCCGACCCCGAGCGGCGAGCCGCGGCCGCCGAGATGCTCGATCTGGTCGAGGCCGCGCTGCGGGAGCTTCCGGAGCACTACCAGATCGTGGTGTGGCTGCGTGACGGAGAGGATTTGAGTTACGAGGAGATCTCCCGGATTTTGGACGTGCCCATCGGCACGGTACGATCGCGCCTCGCGCGTGCGCGCTCATCTCTCCGGCAGGCTGTGGGGTGGTAATGGAAGATCCCGGCACCGAAAGGCTCAGCCGCCTGATCGACGGCGACCTCGACGCCCGCGAGGCCGAGGAGTTGAGGGAGATCATCGCGACCGACCGCGGCCTGCGGCGCGAACTCGAAGGCCTCAAGCGGGTCCGGTCCTCCCTCCTGTCGTTGGCCGACCGGGAGCGCCCTCTGGAGCGGCTCGATGTGCTGGTCGACCCACTGCTCAGAGGGAAGCCGGAGACGGCTTCTGGGCGCCCGTGGGTGCGCCGGTTGGCCGCCGCCGCGGTCGTGGTTCTCGGGGTCTCGGTCATCATCGAGGTCCAACGACGGCAACCGGACCCGAACGTTTTCAAATGGCAGGAACGCGCCCGGGCAGGCGCGGCGGCCGAACCGACCGAACGGTTTACTCTGGCGCCGCTACCCACGAGCTCGTTACCGGCCGATCAACAGCCGCTGGGCGCGGCCGATCGACTGGTTGCCGCACCGGATCCGGAAGTGGAACCCGTTCTGGCTCCCCCGCCGGCACTCGAGGTGATGGGCCCGCTCGACGCGGGGCCCGGCGACAACGACGCCGGTGCAGGCCGTGAGGAACTCGATGATCGGCCGTCGGGCCGCCGCCAGTCGTTCGCAGACGAAGGGTCACCGGCCGAGTCCGAGCGGGCGGACAAGGGGGCGGTCCGGAGCGGCCCGGCTGGAGTCGAGCCGTCGGCTCAGGGCACCGGTGCATCCGAGGACCGCTCTTCATTGAGAAAATCCGAAGCTTCGTCCTCGGGCGCTCAACTGTTCGTCTTCATGCAAGCCGAAACGGCGTGGAAGAGCTTCAGCCCCGACGAGAGCTGCGAGGCGGGACGCTACTCCCTCCGGATACGGGTTGAAAACGGCGTCATCCGGGAGGTCTGGCCGGTCGCGAACCCACCCGCACCCACGCGTCAGGTGCGGGCGAGTCAACTGGTGCTCGGTCTCGCGATCGAAAACGTCGCCGACGGCGAGTACGCGGCCGAGGTCGTGGTCGAGCCGAGACAACCTCCGGGCCGTTAACCTGCAATTCGAGCCACCTCCGGCCGGGGTGGCTCAAATTGCGGCTAGAAGCTCCCGAGCGCCTCCCGCTCGTCATCGAAGACATCGAAGACGGTGATCAACTGCGTCACCTGGAGGATGTCGTTGATCTTCGGCGAGAGGTGCATGAGCTTGAGATGGCCGCCACGTTTCGTGACCGTGGTGTAGCACGCCACCATCTCACCGATTCCCGAGGAATCGATCGCTTTGACGTCGCCGAGGTCGAAGAGGATCTCCTTCTTGCCGTCCTCGAGGGCCTGGTTGACGAGCTCGCGAATCTTCACGTCGCCGGTACCGATCGTGATCTTGCCGCCAAGCTCGATGATGCGGACGTCTCCGAGATCACGGATAGTGCATTTCATGTGCGTCTCCTTTTTGCGGGGACCGATGGTCGCCTCTGGCGCGAATCCAACGCTCACTGAGGGTCGTCATCGGTGGTATCCAGTTTTTTTTCCATCAGCACGGCGGTGCCACCGTTTGCAGTCCTGCTGAACTCGATGCGGCTCATGAACTGCCGCATGTAGAAGATACCGCGACCGCTCGGCCGCAGCAAATTTTCGGGGCTGGTCGGGTCGGGGACATCGCCAAGATCGAATCCCTCGCCTTCGTCTTCGATGACGATCGTGACGGTCGAGTCGTGGACGGTGTATTCGAGACGAACGAGCTTTTTCGGGTCCTGCCGGTTACCGTGGCGGACGGCGTTGGCCACCGCCTCGCGAAGGGCGGTCACCAGCCAGTAGTCTTCATCGGTCGGCCAGCCGGCCCGGCGGCAGAGATCGAGGAGGGCGCGCTCGGCGACCTCGATGTTCTCGAACCGGCTTGCAAGAGCCAGGTTGGCTCTGAGTGGGTTGTCCATGGTCATCTGGGCAGTGAGTATAGCAACGCCGGCGGGTCGGGCGGTGTTCAATCGTATTCGGGGGCGTCGTCGTCCCCCGGGCCATCACCGGGTGCCACCATGTCGAGGACCCACTGGTGAAAATTTGTCTCTGCGGCGGACACGGGAAGGGCGAGGATCTCCGGCAATTCGTACGAGTGGAACTCCCGGATGGCCTCGGATACGGCGTCGAAGAGTTTCTCCGGGGTCTTGACCAACAGAAGGTACTCGGTGTCCTCACACACCTTGCCTTTCCAACGATAGATCGATCGCAGACAGGGCACGATGTTGATGCAGGTGGCGAGGCGCCGCGCAATCAACTCCTCCGAAATCTCGACCGCCTGCTGTTCTGTGCCCACCGACGTCATGACAAGGGTGATCTTCTCGAGATCGGTCATGGCCGAAAGCTAGCCGAGATCCGCTGGTGAGTCAAGACGCCGAGGTCAGTACCGTCGCAGAAGACCGACCACCAGACCCTGGATTTCGACCTCTGCGGCGGGCGCGAGGATCACCGGGACCGCCGGGTTGGAGGGCTGCAACCTGACCGTGAAGTCATTGTCGCGGTAGATGCGTTTGAGCGTCACCTCTCCGGACACCAACGCCACGACCATTTCGCCGTCGGCTGCTGTCTGGGTCCGCTGCACTACCACCAGATCGCCATCGTGAACCCCGTCGTCGATCATCGATTCGCCGCGGACCACCAGCACATAGTGATCGCCCGACCGCAGAAACTCGGCGGGCACCGAAACTCTCTCGTCGTCGGGCAGGGACTCGATCGGCGAACCCGCCGCGACGGCCCCGAAAAGGGGGAGATCGACCGCAGCCGGCGATCCACTTTCGGCCGCCGCCAGGACGAGACCGCGCTTCTGGTGTTTGCGACGTTCGAGAAAGCCCTTGCGTTCGAGATGTGCGACGTGTTTCTGCGCACTCGCGGTGCTCCGGAAACCGAAGGCGTCGGCAATTTCCTGCAGCGTTGGTGCGACACCGTCGTCGGCGATTCGGTTCTCGATGAATTGGAGCACGTCCCGCTGGCGCTCGGTGAGATAGGTCATGAGTGCTCTCCCCAGATCCGACCATAGGTGAAAATAAGGCGTAAGTCAACACAATTTCACCCAGGGGGCGCTGTGGTTGCAGCGCCCCCTGGGTGAAGATGGAGTTGGTCGGGGCGAGTGGACTTGAACCACCGGCCTCACGGTCCCGAACCGTGCGCTCTACCAGACTGAGCTACGCCCCGAGGAAGAGGGAGTCTAGCGGATGCGAAGCACAATGGCAATAACCGTTTCCCTGTCAAGCGGAGATTATGACCCACTTTTCGTGGCCTCCGGCGCAGGCAGCGTTCGGCGCCACGACCGCGTCGCCATTTGACACCTGAGCCGTAGCCTCGCTACCGTCGCGGAACAAGACCGGGGTTCATTGACGGGCCCGGTATGGATACGCGGATCCTGGAAGGGGTGTTCATGGCTCAAGAGCGTTCTCAGTGGACCGGTCGCCTGGGTTTTGTTCTCGCTGCGTCCGGGAGCGCCATCGGTCTCGGGAATTTGTGGAAGTTCCCCTACATCACGTATGAAAACAACGGGGGCGCTTTCGTCCTCGTGTATCTCGCCGCCATCGCGGTGGTGGGCGTGCCGATCATGGTGGCCGAAATCCTGCTCGGACGGCGCAGCCAGAAAAACCCGGTCGGGGCATTTCGGGTCCTCGCTGCGGGCAAACCGGGCGGAAAGTGGTGGCAGGCGGTCGGTTTTCTGGGCGTGGTGACCGGGTTCGTCATCCTCTCGTACTACAGCGTCGTGGCGGGTTGGACGATTCGCTACATTCTGCTGGCGGTGTCGGGCAAGTTGGCCGGCCTCGCCCATCACCCGGCGGCCATGCAGTCCTTCTTCGGTGAGTTTCTCAGCAATCCCGGCCAGCAGATCTTCTTTCACTGTCTCTTCATGGGCGCGACCATCGGCATCGTCTATTTCGGCGTCGGGCGCGGCATCGAACGGGCGGCCAGATTTCTGATGCCGGTGCTGCTGTCGATCCTCGTGATGCTCGTCATCTATTCGTTTTGGACGCCCGGCTTCGGCGACGCGATGCGCTTCATCTTCCGCCCGAACTTCAGTGAATTGACCGCCGGCGGTGTGCTCGAGGCCCTCGGCCACAGTTTCTTCACGCTCAGCCTGGGGATGGGCGCAATGCTCACCTACGGCAGCTATATGCGGAAGAAGGACTCGATACCGCGCGCCGCGCTGACGATCTGCGCGATGGACACGATGATCGCCATCATGGCCTGCATCGTCATGTTCTCGATCATCTTCAGCTTCGATTTCGAGGTGTCCAAGAGTTCGACCATTCTCTTCACGACCCTCCCGGTGGTGTTCTTCCAACTCCCCGGTGGGTCGGCGGTCAGCGCTCTTTTTTACGTTCTGGTCGGCTTTGCCGCCCTGACCAGCACCATCAGCCTGCTCGAGGTGGTTTCGAGCTACGCCATCGATGAACTCGGGTGGCGCCGTCAACGGGCGACGCTGACCATGGGAACGGCGATCCTCGTCTTCGGCATCCTCAGCGCCGTCAGCCTCGGCGGCAACGCCACGTTGTCGGACATCAATTTTATCGGTCGTCCATCCACGGCTGGAGTCTTCGGGACCCTCGACTATCTCGCCAGCAACTGGTTCCTGCCGGTCGGCGGTCTTTTGATCGCCCTCTTCACCGGCTGGTTTTTGGGCGGCGACGCTGCGAGAGAGGAACTCGAGGAGGGCAACGGTCCGCTCGGCTGGGCCTTCCCGTTGTGGCGTTTTCTTATCAGGATCGCCGCTCCGGCAGCGGTCGGCGCGATCATCGTCAGCGTGATTCTCGGCGCCGAGTATCAGTAGGTCAGGGGCCGCCGCCGGAAGCGATGAGTTTCCGCGCTTCGGCGAGCCGAAGCGCAGCGTCGAGCTCGTCGAACTCCTCAGCGGATGCGGTCTTGAGCTTGTCGAGCGCCTCGGCGTGTGCCTGTTCGGCCGACGCGAGATCGATCTGGTCAGCGGTTTCGGCCACCGTCGCCAGCACCGTGACCGCATCGGGTTGGATTTCGGCGAACCCGCCCTGGACCACCAGGCGGCCCTCCTTCGAGCCCTCGGTCCATTTCACCTCGCCGGTTCCCAGGGAGGTCAGGAGCGGCGTGTGGCCCGGCAGGACACCGAGTTCGCCGAGCGCCGCGGGGATCCGGACCTCACTGGCGCGTGCTTCGAGCACTCGGCGCGATGGTGTGACCACCTCGAGGCGCAGGGTGTCGGCCATCAGGACTCCGCCGCCATCTTCTCGGCCTTCTCGACCGCCTCTTCGATGCCGCCGACGTAGAGGAAGGCCTGCTCGGGAAGGTGGTCGTATTCACCGGCGCACAGCGCCTTGAAGCCGGCGATGGTGTCTTCGACCTTGACGTAACGGCCTTTCATGCCGGTGAATTGCTCTGCGACGAAGAACGGCTGCGACAGGAAGCGCTGAATCTTGCGCGCCCGCGCGACACTCAACCGGTCCTCTTCCGACAGCTCGTCGATTCCGAGGATCGCGATGATGTCCTGGAGGTCCTTGAGGCGCTGGAGAATCCGCTGGACCTCGCGGGCCACCATGTAGTGCTCCTCGCCGACAATCGTCGGGTCGAGGATGCGCGAGGTGGAGGCGAGGGGATCCACGGCCGGGTAGATACCGAGCTCGGAGATCTGCCGCGACAACACCGAGGTGGCGTCGAGGTGAGCAAAGGCCGCCGCCGGCGCCGGATCGGAAAGGTCGTCGGCGGGCACGTAGATCGCCTGCACCGAGGTCACCGAGCCCTTTTTGGTCGAGGTGATGCGCTCCTGGAGCTCACCCATCTCGGTGGCGAGGTTGGGCTGGTAGCCCACCGCCGAGGGCATCCGACCGAGCAGCGCGGAGACCTCAGAACCGGCCTGGGTGAATCGGAAAATGTTGTCGATGAAGAGCAACACGTCCTGGCCTTCCGAGTCGCGGAAGTGCTCCGCCACCGTGAGTCCTGTGAGACCGACGCGGAGACGCGCGCCCGGAGGCTCTGTCATCTGTCCGTAGATCAGCGCGGCCTTCGAGTTCTCCCAACTGTCGGGATCGATGACACCGGCCTCGGTCATCTCGACCCAGAGGTCGTTGCCCTCGCGCGTGCGCTCGCCGACCCCGGCAAAGACCGAGTAGCCGCCGTGTTGGAGCGCAACGTTGTTGATCAACTCCATGATGATCACGGTCTTGCCGACACCGGCACCGCCGAAGAGACCGGTCTTGCCACCCTTGGTGTAGGGCTCGAGCAGATCGACGACCTTGATACCGGTCTCGAACATTTCGGATTCGGTCGATTGATCCACGAGCGGTGGCGCTTCGCGGTGAATCGGCATTCTCTTTTCGGTCTCGACGGGCCCCTTGCCATCTACCGGTTCCCCGAGCACGCCGAGGACCCGGCCGAGGGTCTGTTTTCCAACCGGGACTGAAATCGGCTCACCGAGGTCGGTGGCTACCATCCCCCGGACCATGCCTTCGGTGGGCTGCATCGAAATACACCGTGCGCGGTTTTCACCGAGGTGCTGGGCAACCTCGCAGGTGACGTCGATGGGCACGACGCCCAGGTCGCCGTCATCGAAGATTTTGACGGCGTTCAAAATCGCCGGCAGGTAATTTTCGGGAAACTCCACGTCCACAACCGGGCCGATGACCGATACCACGCGACCGTTGACTTGCTGGCTCATGTGTTGACGACTCCCTATCCCTCGAGCGCCTGGGCGCCGGAGACAATTTCAATCAGTTCCTTGGTGATCGCAGCCTGGCGGGTGCGGTTGTACAGCAACGTCAAGGCATCGATCATGTCGCCCGCGTTGCGGGTTGCCGTATCCATCGAAGACATGCGCGCCGCCTGTTCGGCAGCCGCCGAGTCGTAGAGGGCCTTCTGGACCTGGGTCTCGACGTGCCGCGGCAACAACTCTGCGAGAAGCGTGCGCGCATCGGGTTCGTAGAGATAATCGACCTGCGTTTCGCCAGCTTGATCCTCGACTGTGGGCGGTTCGATCGGCAGCAGGCGTTCGATCTTGACATCCTGCCGGATCATGTTGACGAAGCTGTTGTAGACCAGCCACACCTCATCCACGGCCCCGCTGGTGAAGGCCTCCACGAATTGCTGCCCCAGACGTGGTCCGTCGTCCGACGAGAGATTCGTCATCGTGTTGCGCTCATCGATCACCAGGTTCCACTGTCGCGACCGGAAAAAGTCCGACGCCTTGCGACCGACCACCGCCAATTCGGTGTCTTCAGGCCACTGACCGCCTTTGAGTTTTTTCTCCAGGGTCCGCACCAGATTGGTGTTGAAGGAACCACACAGCCCTTTGTCCGAGGAGATGATGACGACCCAGGACGTGTTCCCTTCATGCTCTTCCAGGAGAGGATGGCTGAACTCGGTTCGCGTGGCCACGTTGGCGAGGACGTGCGCCAGGGTGTCGGCCCACGGGCGCGCGTGCGTGATCGCCTCCTGCGCCCGGCGCAGTTTGGCCGCGGCCACCATCTTCATGGCCTTCGTGATCTGCTGCGTGCCCTTGACGGACTGGATGCGCCGGACGAGGTCCCTGGTATTAGGCAAGGGCGGCCTCCGGGTGTTCCTTGAGGAAGAGATCTACCGCCGCCGTGATCAACGCCGACAGCTCCCCCTCGGTCTTTTCATCGAGGACTCCGGTGCTGGTGATCCGCTCCAAGGTCTCGGCGCCGTTGTCCAACGCGTAGCGGTGGAGGAAGGGTTGGATGGCGCCAACGGCCGAGACCTTGAGTTTGTCGAAGAGGCCTTTGGTGCCGCCGTAGATGGAAACGATCTGTTGCACCACCGGGACCGGTCGGTATTGCCCCTGTTTGAGGAGCTCCATCAAGCGCTCGCCGCGGGCGAGCTGGCGCTGGGTCGACTTGTCGAGATCGGAACCGAACTGGGCGAACGCCGCGAGCTCGCGGAACTGGGCGAGGTTGAGGCGCAGGGACCCGGCGATCGATTTCATGGCCTTGATCTGGGCGTTGCCGCCGACCCGGCTGACCGAGAGACCGACGTTCACCGCCGGCCGCTGACCGGCAAAGAAGAGATCGGACTCGAGAAAGATCTGGCCGTCGGTGATCGAGATGACGTTGGTCGGAATGTAGGCCGAGAGGTCGCCCATCTGGGTTTCGATCACCGGCAGGGCGGTCAGGCTGCCGCCGCCGAGCTCGTCGTTGAGTTTTGCCGCACGTTCGAGGAGCCGCGAATGGAGGTAGAAGACATCGCCGGGGTAGGCTTCACGACCGGGCGGGCGCCGCAACAGGAGAGAGATTTCGCGGTAGGCCTGGGCGTGTTTTGTGAGATCGTCGTAAAAACAGATGGCGTGGCCGCCGTTGTACATGAAGTACTCGCCGAGGGCCGCGCCGGCATAGGGCGCCAGATACTGCAGCGGCGCGGGCTCGGACGCGGTCGCGGACACGATGATCGTGTGTTCCATGGCGCCGTTTCTCTCGAGCGTGGCGATCACCTGGGCGACCGTGGAGGCCTTCTGGCCGATGGCAACATAGATGCAGACGTTGCCGGTGCCCTTCTGGTTGATGATCGAATCGAGGATCACCGCCGTTTTTCCGGTCTGCCGGTCGCCGATGATCAGCTCGCGCTGGCCTCGGCCGATGGGAATCATGGCGTCAATCGCCATGATGCCCGTCTGCATGGGCTCTCTCACCCCCTGGCGGGCGACCACGCCGGGCGCCGTGCGCTCGAGCGGGTAGTTCTCCACCGAGTCCACCGGGCCCTTGCCGTCGAGCGGCCGGCCGAGGGGATCCACCACTCGTCCAACCATTCCCGGCCCGACCGGAATGTTGAGAATGCGTTTGGTGCGCTTGGCCTCGTCCCCCTCCTTGACGAGGTGGACTTCACCCATGAGGACGCAGCCCACGTTGTCGTCCTCGAGGTTGAGGGCGAGCCCGAAGACGTCGTGGGGGAGCTCGATGAGCTCGCCCGCCATCGCGCCGTCGAGCCCATAGATGCGGGCGATGCCGTCACCCACCGAAATCACTGTTCCGACCTCGGACATGTCGATGGCGGTTTCGAACCCTTCGATCTGGCGGCGGATGATGTCCGCAATCTCGGCGGCTTTGATCTGCATGTGTTACCCCTGTTCGACCTGGATCTCTTTGCTCAGACGTTTGAGTTCACCGGCCAGCGAGCCGTCGAAGACCCGCGACCCAACCTGCAACCGGAAGCCCCCGAGGAGCTCCGGTCGTTCTGAAAATTCGGCGACCACCTCGGCGTGTTCGATGGCGGATACGACCTCCACCAGAAGCCCGCGCTCGGCTTCGTCGAGACCGGTGGCAGTTTCGACCCGGGCGCGGGAACGACCGAGTCTCTTGTCGACCAACTCCCTGAAGGCCGCTGCGATATCGGGCATGTGCTGCATCCGGTAGTGTTGTTGAACAACCTGGAGAAAGCGACGGGTCGGCTGTCCCATCTCGAGGGCGTCGAGCACGGCATCGAGGATCTGGGTCTTTTTCTCTGAAGGGACGGTCGGCGCCACCAGCACCCGCTCGAACTCCGGTACCTCCACCAGGGCCGCAGCAATTGCCTCGAGCTCGACGGCCACAGCCTCCAGTCGTTGTGGGCCGTCCTTTTCGACGACCATGACGAGGGCCTTGGCATACGGAAGGGCACGGAAGCGGCCCATCTCTACTCCTCACCTTCGAGATGCCGCATCGCATCGAGGCTCCTGTCGAAGACCCGACTCCGGTCGGCATCGGTCATGTCCCGGCTCAAAAGATCACGCGCCAGTTGGGCGGTGAGGTCGGCGGTGTCCTGGGCGAGGCGCGCCCTGGTCTCCGCCTCGCGGCGGCTGATCTCATCGTCCACCCGCTTGAGGAAACGTTCCTCGTCGAGACCGGTCTGCTGCGCGATCCGCTCCGCCTCGGCGGCGCCCTCGCTCTCGGCCCTCGTCTTGATCTCGGCGATCTCTCCCTCGATATCAGCCAGTCTCTTTTTCATGTCGGCCTGGAGCCGGTCGGCCTCTTCGAGTTGGGTGCGCGCAGTGGCGAGTTCCTCGGCGATGCCTTCGCGACGGGCATCCAGAAAGGCCGACATCGGCCGCCCGACGTAGCGTTGCAGAATGTACAGAAAGAGGGTCAGGTTCACCGGCAGCCAGATGTAATCCCGAATTCCGAGGTGCGAGGCGCCGTTGTCGACCAGGAGGGCGAAAATCAACGCACAGACAAAGACCAGCGCCCAACCCGCCACCACCTTCATGAGCTCATCTCCCTCCCGAGCAGGCGTCCGGCCAGCAACCGCGCGAGTTCCTCGGCGCGGCGGTGGAGATCGCCCCGGGCGGCCTCGGCGTCCCGGTCCAGGTCCTCGACGACACTGACGAGGCGTTCATCGGCGCGGGCACGGGCCGCATCCATGGCCTGTTGCCGGGCATCCATGGCGCGCTGCCGGGCATCGGCGCGGCTCTTTCCGGCATCGCGTGCCGCGTTTTGAACCTCGTCCTCGATGCGGGCCACGGCGGCCTGGTATTCCTCGTTGCGCGCCGACCATTCCTGTTTCGCGCCGTCAATCCGCCGCCGGCGGTCGTCGAGAACGGCGGACACCGGCCGGATCAGGAAGCGCTGGACGAGCCACAGCGTCATCCAGAAGCACACCATGATGAGGACCAGCGATACATTTGGTGGGGTCATCGGCCGCTCCCGGCTCGATCCGCTCCCGTGTTCAACACGAGGCGGCTCAAGCTAACAGATCCACCATGCACGGTCAAGATGCAACGTCTGCCTTTGTTGTGTTTTTTTTCACACCCTTGGCATCCATCGTCACGGCGCCTTCGAGGAAGGCCCCGTCCTCCATCACAAGGGCCGGCGTCTGGATATCCGCCCACACCTTGGCGGTGGCGTGGAGGGTCACCTGTTCGGTCGAACGAATGGTTCCCCGGACCTCACCGCCGATGACGCAGCGGGCGACCTCGAGCTCCCCCTCGACGACACCGCCTTCACCGACCACGAGTTCGGCTTGTGAGCGCACCTTGCCTTCGATCCGCCCGTCGACCCTGAAATAGGTCGAGAACTCGAGCTCGCCGCGGATCGTGCACCCGGAATCCACAAACCCATTCAGAGCGTCTCCACCTCGAGCCATCACGTACCCCCCATCAAGAGATCAAAAACCCGCATCAGTTCTTCCTGGTCGACACACGTGATGGTGATGGTGCCGCCGCGGCGCCGAGAACGCAACTGCACCGGGGCCCCGATGCGGCGGGCCAGCTTCTCCTCGGCCGCGACCAGGTTCGGGTCGCGCGGTGCGGGCTTCGGACGGTTTGCCCGCGGCGGTTCTGGCGGGCGCCGCGTCTCTCTCCTCCGCAGCCGCCCGCTCGAGTTCGCGAACGCTGAGGCCTTCGTCGACGGCCCGTTTCGCCCAGCCCATGCGGACCGTCTCGTCGGTGAAGGCGAGCAGGGTCCGCGCGTGACCCGCCGTCAACCGGCCCTCTTCGACCAGGGTCTGGATCTCCGGCGCCAGCTTGAGCAGGCGCAGAGAGTTGGCCACCGTGCTGCGATCCATCGCCACCCGCTCCGCGATCTCGGCCTGGGTGAGACCAAGGCTCGATCGCATCGAGTCGAACGCCCGCGCCTCCTCGAGCGGCGTCAGGTCCCGCCGCTGCAGGTTCTCCACCAGCGCCAACTCCAACTGGTCGGCCGTTTCGAGCCGTTCCCGGATCACCGCGGGGACCGCCCTCAGCCCGGCCCGCCGGGCGGCTCGCCACCGCCGCTCGCCGGTGATGATCAGATAGCGGTCGGGGCCGTCTTCGCTCACCAGCAGCGGTTGCAGCACACCGTGACGTCGGATCGAGGCCGTCAAGTCCTCGAT
The DNA here is from genome assembly GCA_963715955.1 of Candidatus Sulfomarinibacteraceae bacterium. Taxonomy (GTDB): domain Bacteria; phylum Acidobacteriota; class Thermoanaerobaculia; order Thermoanaerobaculales; family Sulfomarinibacteraceae; genus Sulfomarinibacter. The sequence goes on along the minus strand of CAVQSQ010000016.1, from coordinate 104,896 downwards.
CGCCGCCTCGTCGAAGATCTGCCGCGGCTGGTGGGGATTGGGCTGCAACCGGTCGACCGGTATCTCGGCCATTCCCGTCCTCGCTCGCGGCGTGTCGGGAATCAGGGCCTTGAGGCCACGGCCCAGCGCCTGTTTAGCTGTCACCCGACACCTCCATGCGCTCCAGGTATTCGCGCCCGAGTTCGAGGTACGCCTGGGAGCCGCGGCTCCTCAGATCGTAGGCGTGGATCGGACGGCCAAAGGACGGCGCCTCGGCCAGCCGGACGTTGCGCGGCACCACGGTCTCGTAGACCAGGTCCCCGAACACCCCGCGCACCTCGTCGGCCACCTGCGTCGCCAGGTTCGTCCGTTCGTCGTACATGGTCAGAAGAATGCCGTCGATCCGCAATCCCGGGTTGAGGAACCGCCGCACCTCGTCGATCGTGGTCATGAGCTTGGACACGCCTTCCATGGCGAAATACTCGCCCTGGATCGGCACCAGAAGACCGGTAGCGGCAGCGAGAGCATTGAGGGTCAGCAACCCGAGCGACGGCGGACAATCGACGAAGACAAACTCATAGCCCGTCGTGTGTTCTCGGCCGCAAGGGCGTCACGAAGGCGAAACTCGCGCCCCACCATTCCCACCAGCTCGACCTCGGCCCCGGCCAGATCGGGGGTCGCCGGAACCAAGGTGAGGTGGGGAAACTCGGTGCGGTGAGCGACCTCGCCGACGCGTCTTGCCGCCGAGCAGGAGATCATAGGAGGTTAGCGCGCCGGTCTCGCCGCGCCAACCCAGTCCGGAGCTGCAGTTGGACTGCGGATCGAGATCCACCACCAGGGTCTGGTGCTCATACGCCGCCAGGGTCGCCCCGAGGCTGATGGCGGTGGTGGTCTTGCCGACCCCGCCCTTCTGATTGGCCACCGCGATGATCCGGGACTAGCCTGCATATCGCACCACAGGGGCCTCCGGACGGAGTTTCTCCGCAACGGCGCCCGCTGCCGGGCCCCGCAGCGGGGCGCGGTCCCGGGTCCGCGTCGCGTAGGGTTTCACGTGAAACATGGTTGCAGCCGACAGAGCCGGCCGCGATCGAGGCCGGGTATTGGCGAGCTTAACACACGCCACCCCGGCAGGGCGCGAGCCTCTTTTCGCCCTCCTCCGTGGTCCACATCAGCACCTCTCCCTCCGGCGCAGGTGGTCGCGGGCCCACTTCAGAAGCGTTCGGTCGCCGCCGACGGCGCGGGCGGTCATGCGGTCCCAGCGGCGCTCCGGCTCGAGTTCTTCGTACCGGGCGCGTTCAACCTCGGCCTCGAGATCGAGCTCGCGGATCACGAGCTTCAAGAAGGCCCACCGCTTCTGCCGCGGCTCGAGCAAGATCCCGTGCCACGGGCCGCACCGCCAGCAAGGGGACGCCCGGAAGCCCCGCCCCGCTCCCGACATCGAGAAGGCGGCCGGCGCCCGCGAGGAGCGGCGCCGCCGCCAGCGCATCGACAATGTGGCGCTCCACCAGTTCTTCGCGACTCGCAAAGCACACCAGGTTGTGGCGTTCGGACCAGCGCTCCAGAAGCTCCGCATAGAGAACCAACCGGGCGAGGGTGTCGCCGGTCGCGTGCGGCGCCAAAAGATCGGAAAAGTCGGCCGTGGCGCTCATCGGTGTCTTCCGGCCGCGCCAGCCACCCGGCGACGATGGCCACCGCCGCCGGCGTCATCCCCGGCACCCGCTCGGCGTCGGCCAGGGTGCGCGGTCGCTCCCGGGCGAATGACTCCGCCACCTCGCGCGACAGCCCGGGCACCGTGTGCGGATCGAACCGGGGCGGGATCGGAATGTGTCCGAGCCGGCGCACCCGCTCGCGCTCCCGCTCCTGTCGCGCCAAATATCCGTCGTAGCGCAAAAGCCCGATCACGACTCGTCGCTCGGCCGGCGTCAACCCCTCGAACTGGGGCAACTGCTCCGCCACCCTGTCGGCGTCGACGTCCTGGCGCCGCAGAATCTGGGCCCAGGTGGTGGGGCTCGTGATATCCACCCCGGCTATTTCCCGGACGGCGCTGCGGGTTTCGGCGTCGGGGTTGAGGCGCGCTTCGGTCAAGGCCGCGCCCGCCCGGCGGCGACGGTCCCACCGTTCGTGTTCCACGTGAAACACCCGCTCCGGGACCAGTCCCAGACGGCAGCCCGTCTCCATCAACCGCTCGCGCGCCGAGTCCACGCCGAGGAGCAATCGGTGTTCCGCCCGCGAAGTGAACATGCGGTACGGCTCGCGATGGTCGCGCCCGCAGAGGTCATCCACCAGAACCCCGAGATAGGCGTCCTCGCGCCGCGGCACGAACGGCGCCTCGCCGCGCAGGCCCGAGAACGGCATTGATGCCGGCCATCAAACCGAGCGCCGCCGCCTCCTCGTAGCCCGAGGTGCCGAGCAGCTGGCCCGCGAGAAAAAGCCCCGGGACTCCGGCACTCGAGGTTGGCAGCCACCTGCCGGGGCGCCACCACGTCGTACTCGACCGCATACCCGTAGCGCAGGAAGTACCGCCCGCTCGAGACCCGGGAACGGATCGTGACGACCCGCTCCTGAACGTCCGCGGGCAGGCTGGTGGAGAGACCGTTGACGTAGATGCTTTCCCCTCCAGCTCCTCGGGCTCCAGAAACACCGTGTGGGTCTGGTGATGAGGAAACCGCACGACCTTGTCTTCGATCGAGGGACAGTATCGTGGACCGACGCCCTCGATCGCGCCCGCAAACAGCGGCGAGCGGTCGAGATTGTCGCGGATGATCTCCTGGACGGCGGGCGGTGGTCCGGGTCACCCAGCACACACAGCGGTTGCGCACCGCCCGGGTGCGCCACGAAAACGGTGTCGGGTCGTCGTCGCCGGTCTGCACCTCGAGCCGGTCCAGATCGATGCGATGCCCTCGCCAGCCGCGGCGGGGTCCCGGTCTTGAAGCGCCGCAACTCCAGCCCTAGGATCTGCCAGGTCCCGTCCCGAGACCCGTGCTCGGCCGCTCCCCGTGACGGCCGCCCGGGCGCCGGTCCTCTCCCGTGTGCAGCACGCCGCCGAGAAACGTGCCGGTGGTCAGAATGACCGCGCCGGGCCCGCAGTTCGCCGCCCGCCGGCCAGGCGCACCCCCGCCACGCGCCCGCTCGGCCACCAGGACACCCTCGACCTCCGCTTCGATCAGGGTGACGCCGCGGAAGCCCTCGACCACCCGCCGCACATGACGCGAATAGGCCGTCTTGTCGCACTGCGCCCGCGGTCCCCACACCGCCGGTCCCCGCGAACGGTTGAGCGTCTTGAACTGAATCCCCGCCCGGTCTGCCGCCCATCCCTGGAGCCCGCCGAGGGCATCGATCTCGGCCACCAGATGTCCCTTGCCGATGCCACCGATGGCCGGATTGCACGGCATCTGCGCGACCGTCGACCGATCGAGCGTCACCACCGCCACCGACGGCCCCCATGCTGGCGGCGGCAGCGGCCGCTTCGCAGCCCGCATGGCCGGCGCCCACAACCACCACGTCGAACCCGCCCACCGTCACTTCCCGATGCAGAAGGCGGCAAAGACCTCGTCGAGGACGTCCTCGTCGTCGACCTCGCCGAACAGTTCTTCCAGCGCCCGCAGTGCCCACCGAACATCCTCCGCCGCCAGTTCGGGACACGACCAGTCGGCGCCCTCGATGGCCACCCGCGCCCTTTCGAGCGACGCCCGGTGCCGCGAGGCGATCGCCACCGCACCACCGAGGTCGGGGACGTCGCCGAGTACCTGTTCGCTCAACCGCCGGCGGAAGTCCTCGAGCCCCTGCCCGGTGTGGCACGAGACCGCGAGCCACCCGTCCGCGGGCTCACCCCCGAGGTCGGCCTTTGACCGCAGCTGAAGCACCGGAACGCCGGCCGGGACCTCCGTCGGGGGCGGCCCGTCGGCGGGCCACAGAACGACCACGAGGTCGGCTGCCGCGGCGGCTTCCAGCGCGCGCCGCTGCCCCTCGGCTTCCACCGCGTCTCCGGACTCGCGCAACCCGGCCGTGTCCTGCACCACCACCCGCACGCCGCCGATGTCGAGCTCGGCCTCGACCACATCCCGGGTGGTGCCCGGGTCGGGCGAGACGATGGCCCGCTCTGTCCCGCATAAATAATTGAAAAGAGTAGACTTGCCAGCATTCGGCGGGCCGAGAATCACGACCTCGAGACCGTCGCGAATCTGCGCTCCGGCGGTCGCGGTGCCCTCGAGGTCGGCCAGCAGCCGCAGACAGCGTCTCCGCCTGCTCCCGGACCTCCGTCTCCGCAACCACCACGGCCTGCGCCTCGAACTCGAGCGAGGCCTCGACCATCGCCGCCAACCCGATCAGGTCGCCGCGCAGCTCGCGGAATCTCTGCGACAGGGCGCCACCCAGCTGTTCCCGGGCGTTGCGGAGCTGCCAGGCCGTTTCAGCCGCCACCAGGTCGCGCACGGCCTCGGCCTGAACCAGGTCGAGCTTGCCGTTGGCCACCGCTCGGCGGGTGAACTCTCCCGGTTCGGCCTGCCGCGCACCGGCGGCGACGCAGGCTTCGATGACGGCCTCACCGAGATACGGGGACCCGTGAACCGTCGCCTCCATCATGTCCTCGCCGGTATACGACCGCGGCGAGGGGAAGAGCACGACCACGCCGCGGTCGAGCACCTGGCCAGCGCATCGTGAAGGGTCGTCAGCGACGCCGTCCAGCCGCGAGCCAGATCAACCCCGGGGCAGACCGCAGCGACGACGTTCGCCGTCTCCGGTCCGCTGACGCGGATCACCGCCAACGCGCCGCGGCCGGCTGCCGTGGCGCGCGCGACGATGGTGTCAGCGCCGCCGGCGAGGGCGGATGACAATTCTCTTGAGGAAGCCATCGCCATCGGAGTCGGTCTCAACGCCCGGATCGTCGGCCAGCGCGAGGTGGATCTCGCGCCGTGCGGCCGGCGTCAGCGGACCGAGCGTCACCGGCGCGCCGCGCCGCAGCGCCTCATCCGCAGCCGCCTCGGCCTGGTCCTGGAGCTTGTGTGCGCGGCGTTCCTTGAAGCCGTCACGAGTCGAGGTGGACCGGGAGGTGGTCGGACAGGCGTCGGTTCAGGACGCGGTTGCAGAGATACTGGAAAGCGTCGAGACCGCGGCCGCCGGAAGCCGTCAGCAGCCCCATGTCGGCGCCGACCAGTTCGCCCTCGAGAGCCTCGTCGAGGTCTCGAGCCGGGCCGTGATCTCGAGTTCGCCGGCGCGAAAGGTCTCCGACAGAAAGAGCCCGAGGACCGCGACCGGGTCGACCTCCGCCTCGATCGCCACCGCCTCGTCCCGACGCCGTCTCGACCACGTCGTAATGGAGCTCCTCCATCCGCGCCGCGAGCCCGGTGCACGCGGCACTCAGCGCTTCGTCGAGAGTGGCGCCGTGAAAGCTCTTGCGTCTCCTCATTTCTTCCCGTCCTTCCCTGCCTTGCGCCGCCTCCGCCGATCTTGCGCTCACCGACGATGTGGAGGGTGATTTCCTGCTGGATAATCGTGATCACATTGTTGGCCAGCCAGTACAGCACCAGGCCCGACGGGAACTGGAGAAACATGATGCCGAAGATCAGCGGCATCATCCGCATCAGTCGTTGTTGTTGGGGGTCGCCGGCCTGCGGAGCGAGCCGCTGCTGGAGCCACATCGTGGCCGTCATCAGAATCGGCGTCACATACAGCGGGTCCTTGGCCGAAAGATCGGTGATCCACAAGATGAAGGGCGCGTGGCGCAGCTCGATGGCGTTGAGAAACAGCTGGTACAGAGCCCACAACAGCGGCAGCTGCACCAGCAGCGGCAGACAGCCCGCCATCGGGTTGACGCCCTCTTGCTTTTAAAGCGCCATCATCTCCTGGTTCATCTTGGCGCGCGCCTGGGGATCGGTCTTCTTCTTTTTGTACTTGGCCTGAATTTCCTTGACCTTGGGCTGCACCTTGGCCATCTTCCGCATCGACACCGTCGAGGTGTGCATCAGTGGGAAGAGCAGAATCCGGATGCCCAGGGTGAGCAGGATGATGGCGACGCCGTAGTTTCCGACATGGCCGTAGATCCACCGCAGGGCCTTGAGAAAGAAGACCGAGATCGGGCCGAAGATCCCGAAATCGAGGGTCTTCTCGACGCCGTGATCGATCTCCTGCAGGAGATCGTACTCCTTGGGCGCGCCGAGCAGCTGCGCCGCGGAGGATCCCGCGCGGTCAGGGCCGCCGATCTCCGCACATCCGTTCGGTTTTTCGTCGTCGGCACGAAAACTCGAACGGCTCGATCCGAACCTCCGCGACCCCGCTTTCGGGCGCAGAAGATTGAAGAAAATACGCGTCTTCGAAGCCGGCGTAGGTGACGCCATCGGCGCCAGGATTTGCGCGTTCCTTGACCTTCCGCCGCTTGAATCGCTCGACCTCGCCATCCGCCATGACGACGCCCTCGCCCCACAGAGCAAGGCGGCTGTTCTGCTCGTCCTCGCCGAGATCCCGCATCCCGGTGCCGACGCTGACCCGGCCGGCCGCGGGCGTCCCCATGGTTTCGATTTCGACGTCGAGCCCGATAGCCGTCTCCGGTCAGGGCCAGATCCGCTTCTCGACCGGGTTGCCGCGACCGTCCGACCAACGAAAAATGGCGCCGTCATCGATCCGTTCGACCTGATAGAGCGCGTCGTCCGGGCCCCGCCGGTGTCACCAGCTGGAGCGGCAGTGTCGCTGCGGCAGGGGTACCGTCTGCACCAGATCGAGCGGGTGGCCGTCATCGTCATCGTAGTGGCCAGACGATATGAGGTGACTGCCGCTCCGCGGTTCGATCATCGACCACGTCCATCACGGCGTTGGCCAGATCAACGTCTTCTTCGGAGGCTGGCGCCAACAGCTCGTCGGTCCCGTGGGCGCGTCGTGGGGCGGGCTTCGCTACGATTTCAGTCGGTGCCGGTGCTTCGCCGCTTCCTGTCGCCGGAGTTCGCGGTGTCTTCCGCCGCCGTCGGCGCCGGTGTGGGCTGGGACGCTGTGGCGGCGGGAATATCACAGACCAGGCGAGGAGAATCGCCGCCGACAACACAAATGCCAGGAGTAGTCTTTTCTCCATTGCCTTCTGTCTTCCTCGCCGCGTCCCGTCCTCGCGGGCGCGTTCGCGGCCCCGCTCCGATGACTCCGCCTCAAGCACCGCAGGAAATCCCGCTCGAGCTCCGCCCAGGGCGCCGACGCACCCCTCCGCGCGTTGACGACCGTGTCGGCTGGAAACCGTCAATCCGCGCCGATGGAATCGGTACAGCTCTCGCAGCCGCCTTTTACAGCGCGAGCGCACAACCGCACCACCGACGCGACGCGATGCCGTCACGCCGAACCTTCCTTCGTCGTTCTCCGCTCGCATGAGAAAAACCACCACGTGCCGCCCCTGATCGACGGCCATCCCTGTATACCCTTTGAAAATCGGCCCTTCGTTTGAGCCGAGCCGTTGCTGGGAAATGAGGCGCCGCTCAGACAGCAACCCGCTTGCGCCCCTTGCGGCGGCGCGCGCGGAGCACCTGACGGCCGCCCCGGGTGCGCATGCGAACCCGGAATCCGTGGGTTTTTTTGCGCTTGCGGTTGTTGGGTTGAAACGTTCTCTTCATGATCTCTCTCTTCCCCAAATATCGGGCGCGTCACGATATCGTAGCCGACATACTGTCGCGGCCGTGTCCGAAGCGGCCAGCACCGTTGTCCGGGGCAGCTCTCGCTCCAGTTATGCTAGCGTACTACGATGGACCGCTGGGAGCACCTCCAACCGCACCTCCGACAGATGATGGGCGACGAGGAGTATCGAACCTGGATTGCACCGCTGTCGGTCCTCGAGAACCGCCGACGACCGGTCACCCTGACCACCGACAACGCGATTGTCGGCGACTGGGTTCGCGATCACCTCCTGCGAGACATCGAGACGGTCGCGCGAAGTCACTTCGGGCCGGAGTTTCGGTAATCCTCATCAGTGGAAGCTCGGCGCTCCGGACCGACGATTCCGACCGGAGACCACCGCCGCCGGGCATCGCCACCCACCCGTACAACCCGGGTTTCACCTTCGATCGATTTATCGTCGGACCGTCGAACCAGTTTGCGGCCGCGGCCGCTGAGGCGGTCGCGGAACGCCCCGGAACAAGCCTACAACCCGCTGTATCTCTATGGGGGCTCCGGGCTCGGCAAAACCCACCTTCTGCACGCCATCGCCAATCGGCTCGCCGAAACCTCTCCCGCCTCAAAGTCGCCTACATGACGACCGAACAGTTCGTCAACGAACTCATCAACTGCATCCGCCGCAAACAGATGGACGCATTTCGACAGACCTTTCGCAGCGTCGACATGCTGCTCCTCGATGATATCCAGTTCATCGCCGGCAAGGAACGAACCCAGGAGGAGTTCTTTCACACCTTCAATACGCTCCAATCCACCGGCCGACAGGTTGTCTTCACATCCGATGCCCGGCCGGCCGATATCCCGGGCCTCGAGGAACGCCTTCGTTCGCGTTTCCTGCAGGGTCTGATTGCCGATATCCAACCGCCAGACCTCGAAACCAGGTGTGCCATCCTGCGCGAAAAAGCTCGAGCCATCGGGCGCGAACTCCCTGAAGACGTCGTCCTCTTTATCTCGCGCAGGGTTCAAAACAACGTCCGAGAACTCGAGGGGTGTCTCAATCGAACCATCGCCTACGCCCAACTCAAAAGCTCGAAGATCACCGTGGATGTCGTCCGCCTCGCGCTCTTTGAGCTCCTGCCAGATGAGCGCGCGACCTCACCATCCGACATCATCCGCTTCGTCGCCCAACACTACGGGGTTCGTGTCGCCGATCTCAAGGGGCGCTCCAACCGTCGCTCGATCGCGCTTCCGAGACAGGTCTCCATGTATCTCATCCGCGACATCCTCGAACTGAGTTTTCCAGAGATCGGCCGGATTTTTTCCAAACATCATTCGACCGTCATGTACGCCGTCGACACTGTCCAGAAAATGCGCCAATCAAATCCCGACTTTGATGCCACACTGACTTCTTTTCGAGAACATTTCATTTGACCCTGTGCACGCCGCCTGTGGAAGGCGTGCGGATCGGCTGTGGCCTTTTGTGGAAACGATCGCGTTTTCCACAGTTCGGCACAGCTTTCCCCACCTAATTCACACCAACGCTCATTTAACTTTATTTTTTCAGATATTTACGAGAGATGTCCGCAGATTCCACAGGCTCGACGACGATGACGATTCATGTTATATTTTGCTTGAAAAGTACGTCGTCGTCATAAGAAGGGGCGGTTGATGGAACTCAAGTTGCAACGCAACCTCGTCCTTCAGGAACTCTCCATCCTGCAAGGTGTCGTCGAGCACCGGACCACGATTCCGATACTCTCGAGCATCCTGGCTGAAGCCGAGGAGAACCGTCTTCGGATGGTCGCCACCGATCTCGACATGACAATCGTCACGGAGTGTCCGGCCTCTATCCACGGTGGTGGTCGAGCTGACGCTCGAGAGCAAGGTCTTTCAGAATCTGGTTCGATCTTTGCCCGAAGAGGAGTTCACTCTTCGCCAGGACGGCGACGCGGTCGAAATCGAATGTGGTCGCTTCCACTCCCGAATGGCCGTTTCCGATCCTTCGGAGTACCCGACGGTGCCCGAAGTTCCGGAAGCCGGTGACTACGCGCTGCCGTTGGATCTCTTTCAATTGATGTTGGATCGGGTCGCATTTGCGATCACAAAGGATGATCCGAAGTTTCAATTGAATGGGGCCCTGGTCAAGTTGATTCCGGGAGAAATCGAAATCGCGGCCACCGATGGTCACCGCCTGGCGATGGTGAGGGCGAAGGCGCCGGTGGGCCGATGCTCCTTTCGAGCAGCAGCTCTTTCCGCGAAAACTGCTGGCGGAGTTTTCGCGCTTCGGTGACGAAGAGGTGCGGATTTCTGCCGGTGACAACCACCTCGGTTTCTTGATGGGTGAGCGGACGCTGGTTTCGCGGATCGTCGAACTTCGTTTTCCACAATACGAGCGAGTGATCGTCCGCGATAACCCGAATCGAGCCCGGGTCGACCGCAAGGAGTTGTTGGCTTCGCTCCGCAGGGTCAGTCTCATGGCGCATGAAAAGGCGCGCGGTGTCAGATTCCGATTTGACTCCGGGGGCGAACTGACCCTGGTATCAATCGGTTATGAACGGGGCAGCGCGGAAGAGACGCTGAACGTGACCTATCAGGGAGATGGCCTCGAAATCGCGCTCAATGCCAATTATCTCATCGATGTGCTGCAGGCGCTAGAGTGCGAAACGGTCGAGCTCCAACTGCGGGACAGCAATACGCAGTGTGTGGTGGTGCCGGTCGAAGACGATCCTCGCCTCGAGGAGTACATCTACGTGCTGATGCCGATGCGTCTGTAGACGCGGCTCACGACACAAAGATGATTTCGCCCTGTGTTGATCCCGTGGCGAATAACGACGTCAAGCGAGCAAAACAGAATCTGGCAAGGACGGTACGTTCGCAGTGGAACTGATCGATCTTTCGGTTCGAGATTTCCGCAATCTATCCGATCAGGATTTTGCCTTCGGAGAAGCAAAGAACGCTATCCTCGGCGCCAAACGGAGCCGGAAAGACAAGCCTTCTCGAGGCGATGGTTGTACTCGGAAATTTGCGCTCCTTCAGGACGACGAGTTTGCGGCGCGCGGTTCGCCACAATGAGAACAGTTTTCGCCTGGTTGGCACGGTCTTCATCGGCGAGGACGAACCCATCGACTCGAACAGGTCGTAGAGATCGGTCCCCTCTCACCAGAACGCTGCAGCATCGACGGCGTGAACGGCAGATATCGAGAGATACCTCCAGGTTTTTCCGGTCTTCGCTATCACCGCTCAAGATCGCGAACTGGTAACGGGCGAGCCGGAGGGTCGGCGGTCAATGCTCGATCGGTTTGTCTTCCTTTTGCGGCCGGCGCATCTTCGACCAGCTTCGTTCGTATCGCCGCCTGCTTCGGCAACGCAACGCTGCTCTCGTGGGTCAATCTTCAGATGCCGAGATTGAAGCATGGGAGGCGCCTCTCGCAGCGGCAGCAGCAGCTGTCATCGATGCGCGGGAAAAAGGCGCGGCGATCCTCGCCGAGCGTTTCGCGGAGGTGTGGAAGAAGCTGTCACGCGGGGACCGGACAGAGATCACCATCGAGTATCGCTCAGAGGCCTGGAGCAGGGCCGCCTGACGGGACGAAAAAGGTGGAAGATCTGTACCGACAGCGCTATAATGAGACGCGGACGCGGGACCGCCAGCAGGGGTTCACAGGCGATGGTCCACACCGCCATGATCTGAGCCTGAAGACCGCCGGTCGGAGCGTCCGATACGTACTCAGTTCGGGACAAACGAAGGGGGTGGCAGCAGCGCTGAGACTCGCCACCCTGGCACAGGTTGAAAAGGAGCGAAACGAACGGTTTCCTGTCATCGTGGACGATGTCGACGCCGAGTTGGACGGCGCCGCGCTGACTCTCCTGGTTGAACATCTCGGCAACGAACGACAACTTTTTCTCTCCAGCACGAGCGAGCGCGTGGCGGAGTTGGCAGGACCTCGAGGATGTTGCATAAGGCTCGAAAACGGAACCCGCGCGCCGCAGGAGGCCGACAACGATGAGTGAGAACTACACCGCCGAAAACATCAAGGTCCTCAAGGGCCTGGAGGCGGTGCGCAAACGCCCCGGGATGTACATCGGCGACGTCGACGACGTGGCGGGCTCCACCACATGGTCTGGGAGGTGGTGGATAACGCCATCGACGAAGCACAGGCCGGTCACTGCTCGCAAATCACGGTGGCCGTGCACGCCGACCAGACCGTGACCGTGACCGACGATGGCCGAGGCATCCCGGTAGATACCCACATCGAGTCCGGACGGTCCGCGGCCGAGGTCATCATGACAGAGCTCCATGCGGGCGGAAAGTTCGACAGCAACTCCTACAAGGTCTCCGGCGGCCTCCACGGCGTCGGTGTCAGCGTCGTCAACTTCCTCTCTGAGTGGCTGCGTCTCGAAATTCACCGCGACGGCAAGGTCTGGGAACAGATGTATCACCGAGGAGTGCCAGCGGAGGCGCTCAAGGAGGTCGGCACCACCCGCCGTACCGGTACGATCATCAGCTTCAAACCGGATGGCGAAATCTTTTCGGTCCTCGAGTTCCATCCTGACCTTCTCATCCGCCATCTCCGGGAGCTCGCCTTTCTCAACTCCGGCGTCAACATCACGTTTTCGGACGAGAGCAGCGACGCGAAGAGCAGTTTCATTTCGAGGGCGGGCTGCGCGGAGTTCACGCGCTACCTCAACCGGTCGAAGTCGCCCTTCACGAGGACCCGGTCTATCTGATCGACTCCAACGACGACGGTGAGACGTCGAGGTCGCGCTGCAGTGGCACGACGGCTACAACGAGAACGTCCTCGCCTTTACCAACACGGTTTTCAACCGCGACGGCGGCACCCACCTGTCGGGCTTCCGCGGCGCACTCACGCGCACCATCAACGCCTATGCCCACAGCCAGAACCTCCTCAAGGGCCTCAAGGAGAACTTCTCCGGCGAGGACGTGCGGGAGGGGCTGACGGCGATCATCGCGGTCCGCGTTCAGGACCCGCGGTTCTCGAGCCAGACCAAGGACAAGCTGGTCTCCTCAGACGTCAAGAGCTGGGTCGAGTCGATGATCAATGACCGCCTCGCCACCTATCTTCGAAGAACACCCGGCGGTCGCCAAGAGGCATCGTTTCCAAGTGTCTCGATGCCGCCCGAGCCCGCGAGGCGGCGCGCAAGGCGCGCGAGCTGACCCGGCGCAAGAGCGCCCTCGAGTCCTCGGCGCTGCCCGGCAAGCTCGCCGACTGTTCGGAGCGCGACCCCGAACTTTCCGAGATCTTCATCGTCGAGGGAGATTCCGCGGGAGGCTCCGCCAAACAGGGGCGTAATCGACATGTTCCAGGCCATCCTGCCGCTCCGCGGGCAAGATCCTCAACGTCGAAAAGGCGCGCTTCGACCGCATGCTGGCGTCGGAGGAAATCCGCGCCCTGATCCAGTGTCTCGGCACCGGCATCGGCAAGGACGAGTTCGACCCCCTCAAGGTTCGCTACCACAAAATCATCATCATGACCGATGCCGACGTCGACGGATCGCACATCCGGACCCTGCTTCTGACCTTCTTTTATCGGCAGATGCAAGAGCTTGTGGAGCGCGGGCCATCTCTTCATCGCCCAGCCGCCGCTCTACAAGGTGAGCCGAAAGAAAAAGAGATCTACCTCGGCGACGATGGCGACCTCTCTCGTTTCCTGCTCGACCGGGTCGAGGATGAGTATCGGCTGGTGATCGGCACAACCGGCCGCGAGCTTGCGGCCGAGAGCTGCGCCGCGCCATCCTTGCCGCCCAGGATTGGAACCAGAGCCTCGAGCACCTCGATCGTCGTGGCTGGCCCCAGGATCTCGTCCTGGCGGCGCTCGACACCGAGGCCGGGTGGGCCGGCGGGGCGGGCGACGATGGTTTTGCCGAGGCGCTGGCCGACCGAGCTCCGCGAGCTCGGCTACGAAGAAACCCGAGTCGAGCTCGACGAGGAGCACGGGGTGCCGGAGGTCATCTGCCGAGGTCGGGCTCAACGGTCGCGGGCGCGAGGTGCGCCTCGGCCAGCTCCTCGGTGCTCGAGCGGCCACTATCGGCGAGCGCGCAACCAGCTGGCCCAGGTGGAAGCGCTCCGCGTCGGACCCTTCCACCTCGACCGCAATGGCGACCGCGAAACCCTGGCGAGCCTGGGCGAGCTGGTCAGCCGGGTCTACGAGGTCGCCAAAAAGGGCCTCAACATCCAACGGTACAAGGGCCTCGGTGAAATGAACCCGCGGCAACTCTGGGATACCACCATGGATCCTGAGACGCGGCGCCTGCTCCAGGTGACGGTCGAGGACGCCGCGCGGGCCGACGAGCTCTTCACGATTCTGATGGGGGACGCCGTCGAACCCCGCCGCAACTTCATCGAGGCCAACGCGCTCGAGGCCCGGAACCTGGACATCTAGATGGCCGATCACGACCTCCTCGCCGCGCACGGACCGCGTTCCCGTGACCGATCGAGGAAGAGCTCAAGAAATCTTATCTCGACTACGCGATGTCCGTGATCATCGGTCGCGCGCTGCCCGATGTGCGTGACGGACTGAAGCCGGTGCACCGGCGCATCCTCTTCGGCATGTGGGAGAGCGGCAACACCGCCTCGCGGGCGTACAAGAAATCGGCGCGCATCGTCGGTGACGTCATGGGTAAGTACCACCCGCACGGCGACCAGGCGATCTACGACACCGCCGTCCGCATGGCCCAGGACTTTTCCATGCGCTACCCGCTGGTCGACGGCCAGGGCAACTTCGGCTCGGTCGACGGCGACTCGCCGGCGGCGATGCGGTACACCGAGGTTCGGTTGACGCGCCTTGGCCGAAGAGCTGCTCGGCGACGACATCGGACAAGGAGACGGTCGAGTGGGCGCCCAACTACGACGGCTCGATGAGCGAGCCGACGGTGCTGCCCGCCAGCTCCCCAACCTTCTGGTCAACGGGTCCTCTGGAATCGCCGTCGGCATGGCCACCAACATCCCGCCCCACAACCTCAGCGAGATCGGTCGATGCCGCGATCGCGCTGCTCGGCGACCCCGAGCTCAGCGTCGAGGATCTGATGGACTTCGTGCCGGGCCCGACTTCCCGACCGCCGGATTCATCCTCGGCCGCAAGGGGATCCACGATGCCTACACCACCGGTCGTGGGATCGTGCGGATGCAGGCCCGGACCCGCATCCGAGAAGGTCGAAAAGGAAGCGGGCGGCGATCATCGTCAACGAGCTGCCGTACCAGGTGAACAAGGCGCGCCTGGTCGAGCAGATCGCGAGCTGGTCCAGAACAAGCGGCTCGAAGGCATCGCCGATCTGCGAGACGAGTCTGATCGCGACGGCATTCGGGTCGTCATCGAGCTCAAGCGCGACGCCGTACCGGAGGTCGTTCAGAACAACCTCTACAAGCTGACCCAGATGCGGACGACCTTTGGCATCAATCCTCCTTGGGGTCATCAACAACCAGCCCAAAGTCTTCAACCTCAAGGAGCTGCTGCAGCACTTTCTCGACCACCGGCGCGAGGTTGATCCTGCGGCGTACGGCGCTACGATCTCGCCCGCGCCCGCGAGCGCGTCCACATTCTCGAGGGGCTGGTCATCGCCCTCGACAACCTCGATGCGGTGATCGCCCTGATCCGGGGTGCGGCCGATCCCGAGGCTGCGCGCGGCGGGCTGATGGAGAGTTTGGCCTTTCGCAGATTCAGGCGCAGGCGATCCTCGACATGCGACTGCAGCGCCTGACCGGGCTCGAACGCGACAAGATCATCGAAGAGCACGCCGAGGTCCGCAAGCTCATCGCCCACCTCGAGGCGGTCCTCGATTCCGACGAGATGGTGGCCGAGATCATCGTCGAAGAGCTCGCCGAGGTCGAAGAACGATTCGGCGACGCCCGGCGCTCCGAGATCATCGACGACCCGAGCGAGATCTCCATCGAGGATCTGATCGCCGAAGAGGAAATGGTGATCACCGTGTCCCGCGGCGGGTACGTCAAACGTTCCGCGGCCGCGACCTACCGCGCGCAGCGGCGCGGTGGCCGCGGGCGCCGCGGCATGGCGATCAAGAGACGAGGACGAGGTCTGGAAGCTCTTCGTCGCCTCGACCCACGCAACGATGCTCTTCTTCACCTCGACCGGGCGAGTCTTCGTGCGCAAGGTTCACGAGCTCCCGATGTCGGTCCGGCGGCCCGCGGCCGCGCCCTCGTCAACCTCCTCCAGCTCGCCCCGGACGAGAAGGTTCGCGCCCTTCTGGCGGTACGGGATTTCTCGGAACACGAAGATTCTTCCTCTTCTTCGCGACCCGCCTCGGGAGGGTCAAACGAACCCCGCTCGCGGAGTACGCCAATATCCGCGCCAACGGGCTGCGGGCGGTGGTCATCAACGAGGACGACAATCTTCTCTCGGTGCGCCTCACCGACGGTGCGACCCATGTCTTCATGGGCACGAATCGGGGCATGGCCATTCGTTTCGAGGAAACCGATGTGCGATCGATGGGCCGGGTCACTGCCGGCGTGCGGGGCATCAATCTCCGCGAGGGAGACTTCGTCGAGGAGTTCGCGGCCTTCGATCCGGCCGAAGACAACGACATCCTGGTCGTGACCAACCTCGGCTACGGCAAGCGCACCACAATTTCCGAATTTCGCGTTCAACGGCGGGGCGGTTTTGGGATCAAACTCATCCAGCTGACCAAGAAGAACGGGGAAGTGGCCGCAATTCGCTATGTCCGCGAAGAGGACGAGATCCTCATCGTCACCGAGGGCGGGATGCTGATTCGGACCAACGTCGCGGAAATCTCGCGCTTTGGCCGTGCCGCCCAGGGCGTGCGGGTGATCCGCCTCGACGAGGGCGATCGCGTGGTGTCGGTCGCGCGGGCCGAGGCCGTCGAGACGAGACGACGAGACGGAGGAGGACGACGGCCTCGAGGACGCGAACGCGGCGACGGCGCCGACCCCGACGACGGTGATCCCGGATCCGCGGACGAGCCGCCGGGACGGAGACTGACCCGGTCTCGCCGTACCGCACCGATGACCGGACCGAAGACCTCACGCCGCGACGATCCCGCCACTCACCCTGATCCACCAGGAGGGCGTGATCGGGATCATCGCCCTGGTCGGCTCTGGCTTCGCGACGGGGGCATTGCTGCGGCGCTTCGCCACCCGGGGCCGGCCCGGTCGATCCTCGCCGGCGCCGCCGCGCGGGCTGGTCGGCTCGGGCCCTGTGGGTCGTCGCGGCTGCCGGCGCTGCCGATCTCGAGGGGTGGCAGCGCCGGATGGTGCGGGCTGGACTCACCGACGCCGATGCCGTGGCCGTTTCTCCGGCCTCGCCGAGGAGGCGCTCATGCGAGCGCTGCTGCAGCCGGTTCATCGGTCTCCTGCCGGCCGCGGTGCTGTTCGCGGTGCTCCACGTCGTGCCGGACCGCCGGCTCTGGTTGTGGCCGGTGATGGCCCTGCTGCTCGGCATCGTGTTCGGGTGTGATCTTCGAGTGCGGCGGCTATCCCGGCGGCGGCCGCCGCCCACATCGTCATCAACGGGCTGTCCACTGGCGCGACTCAGCCTCGACGGCGCGGCATGAGGGGGCCCCCGGAGTGCGGCGCTGTACAATGATCCCGAGCGGCGGGAGGAAGACGATGGAGTCTTCGGATTACCCGTTCCGGGTCAAGGTCGGCCTCGCGGAGATGCTCAAGGGCGGCGTGATCATGGACGTGACCAACGCCGAGCAGGCGAAGATCGCCGAGGACGCCGGCGCGGCGGCGGTGATGGCGCTCGAGCGGGTGCCCGCCGACATCCGCGCCGAAGGGCGGCGTCGCGCGCATGGCGTCGATCGACAAGATCGAGGAGATCAGCGGACGGTCTCGATCCCGGTGATGGCCAAGTGCCGCATCGGCCACATCGCCGAGGCGCGGATGCTCGAGGCGCTCGAGGTCGACTTCATCGACGAGAGCGAGGTGCTGACCCCGGCCGACGAGGAGAACCACGTCTGGAAGCACGACTTCAAGGTCCCGTTCGTGTGCGGCTGCCGCAACCTCGGCGAGGCGCTGCGCCGGATCGGCGAGGGCGCGGCGATGATCCGCACCAAGGGCGAGGCGGGCTCGGGAACATCGTCGAGGCGGTGCGTCACCTGCGCGCGGTGCGCCGCGATCTGCAGCCGGCTGACGATCGCTCGACGAGGACGAGCTGATGGCCGCGGCGAAGGAGCTGCAGGCGCCCTCGAGCTGGTGCGCTGGGTGGCGCGAGAACGGCACGCTGCCGGTGCCGAACTTCGCCGCCGGCGGCGTCGCGACCCCGGCCGACGCGGCGCTGTGCATGATGCTCGGCGCCGAGTCGGTGTTCGTCGGCTCGGGCATCTTCAAGTCCGCAGGACCCGGCGCGCCGCGGCCAAGGCGATCGTCCAGGCGGTCACCCACTGGCAGGACCCGGGCGTCCTGCTCGAGGTCTCGCGCGGCCTCGAGCGAGGCCATGCGGGGTCTCGACATCGCCAAGCTCACCCCCGAGGAGATGCTCTCGCGCCGGGGGTGGTAGCGTGCGGATCGGCGTTCTCGCGCTCCAGGGCGACTTGGCGCGGCCCACGTCGCGGCGCTCCGCCGGCGGGCCGCGGAGGCGGTCGCAGGTCAGGACGGCCGCCGACCTCGACGGCGTCGCCGCCCTCGTTCTGCCGGGCGGCGAGTCGACCACCATGCTGCGGCTGATGGAACGGCAACGGGCCTGTACGAGCGGATCGGCGTGCTGCTGCGCTCCGGGATGCCGGTCCTCGCCACCTGCGCCGGCGTCATTCTCCTTCGCCGAGGTGCGGTACCGGCCCCAACAGCCAGCCTCGGCGTGCTGGCGGTCGAGTCGCGCAACGCCTACGGTCGCCAGATCGACTCCACCGTCGCGCCGATCGAGCTCGTCGCCGGCGCTCGGCGCGGCCCGGCGATGGAGGGGGTCTTCATCCGCGCCCCGCGAATCACCCAGCGTCGATGACGGCCGTCGAGGTGCTCGGGAGGTGGGGAGATGACCCGGTGCTGGTCCGCCGGGCGAGGTTCTCGCCGCCACCTTTCACCCGGAGCTGACCGACGACCGGCGGGTGCATGAACTGTTCCTGCGGATCGGGGAGGAATCAAGATGGCTGACAACTCCGCACGAAGAGAACCGGGGAATTCACCGGCTGGTGATGGACCACGGGCCGAACGCGCTCGACCGCCGCGCTCATGACGGCCTTGCGAGCGAGATCTCGGCCGCCTCGCCGGCGACGGCGCGCCGGCCGTCATCCTCGCCTCCTCCCATCCGACCCTCTTCTGCCCGGGCTGGAACCTCAAGCTGCTGGCCGATGCGCCACGCGAAGAGGTCGGCGACTTTCTCGCAGGATTTCAATGCCCTGATCCTCGATCTGTTCTCCTACCCCGGACCGACGGCTGCCGCAATCGGTGGCCACGCGGTGGCGGCGGGGTGCCTGCTTGCGCTCGCGCTGTGATCTGCGGGTCATGGCGACCGGTCAGGCGAGGCAGGGTCTGTCGGAGCTCAATCTCGGTGTGCCCATTCCGGCGCAGCCTGCGGATGTTGCGGTGCCCGCCTCAGCTCTCCGGCCGTCGATGATCTCGTCTTCCGCGGCGAGGGTGTACCGCCGACCGCGCCCGCGAGCTCGGGATCGTCCACCGCACCGCGGCCGCCGCGGACATCCTGGCGGTGACCGACCTCGAGATGGCCAGTCTCGCCGGCCGGCCGCGGCGGCGCATTTGTCGAGACGAAGCGATTCCTCTTGGGCGACGTGTGGGAGGGCGATGAGGCGAGCCCCGCCGGAGGAGGACGCGCGTTCCTCGACTGCTGGTTCGAGCCCGAACCCGCGAGCGGATCGCCGGCGTTGTCAGCCGCCTCCGGCTTGACCGGCGGCACCCCGTCGACGGCGCGCGGCGCGGCCGCCGGTGAAGTTGTTCGCACGCGTTCTGCGGTGGCAACAGGGCGGTCGATCGCAGGCGACCCGGAAGAGCCGGCCGGGCTGCGGCTGGTTCCGGGGCGCGGCGGAGTGTGCACCGACCTCGCCCGAGCCACCGGATGGGGGTCACCAGCGCCGCGCCTTCGGCGGGAGTGGCCCGTGATGCACGGCGACGGGTGGCTATGGCGCCGGCGATGCCGGTGGCCTTCGGAGCCGGGGAGGCGACGGTCGTCGACGCCGAGTACGCGGCGGGATGGTGCGGTGTGGCGCGAGGCTGCGGGAGTCGAGGAGCTCTTTCTGACCGACTCGACCTCGGGCCCGGACACCGGCGAGCGCCATTCGACCTTCTGTGGTTCGGCGACTGCGAAAGGTACACCGTGCGCGGCGGGATCCTGGAGGTAGAGGATCTGTTCGCGAGCGTTGGAACTGCCGGCGACCACGGCATCCTCGAACGGCTCGTGGTTCGTGCCCGACGGGTGGACCCGGCGGTCCTCGACGGTCTCGACTTGCGCCCGCCGGCGGACCGGCAACGATCACGGTCCGGCGCCGACGAGCTCAACCGCGGAAGAGCGACTGGCGCGACGCCGAGCGGTTTCTGCGAGCGCGCGCCGATGTCGAGCGGACCGACCGCCGTGGTGATCAACTGGTCGCCCACACCGCAGGGGAGCCTCACCGGTTTTCCGCTCGAGAAGCGACCCGACGGGTGGAGGTTGAAACTGGATGCGGGCGACTATCTGTTCACCGATCTCGTGTGTGCCGCCGAGGCGTAACGACGGTCACTGTCTGCGGATCTCCATCGGCCCTCGATCCCCTCGCACCCGGGATGCGCGGACGCCTGGTGTTCGACCTCCGGTCCGACCTCGTCAGTCTCGGGTGAGGGCGTGCGGCGACGCTGCCGGATCAGAAATCGTAGACCCGGTCCTGGACGAGTTCGTCGACCGGATGCGGGAGCTCCATCGCGGCGATCTCCCGACGGAGCTCCTCGACGTAGGGGGGCTTGAAGTGATAGAGGAAGACCGGGACGTCGCGGCGGAGTTTTGCCAGCTCCACACCCAGGGACGCCGGTGTGAGATGGAGGCTGACATCGGCAACCTCCTGGAGCTCGTTTGGAAAGGAACATTCGGTGATGATGGCCGCCAGGTCGTCGGTCTCGTTCGCCACCTCCCAGATTCGCTCGGTCGGGCCGGTGTCGGATGTGAAGATGACGCTCGACGTTCCCTGGCGGAGCAGGAGACCGGTGGTCGGCACGATGTGGTTGACCTCGATAGCCGTGATTTCGAGATCGCCAGACGGCAGGCCGGAGATCGTGAACGGTTGCTCGATTTCGATCTCCTGAAACCGAACCGAGGGATACATGTGGTTGGGAATTCGGGTGAAATCGGGCCAGGTGTCGTTGTTGAAGAGATGCCGGCGAACCCCGGCGAGGCCGCGTTTCGAGCAGTAGATCGACACCGGTTGATCGCTGGCACCGAACGAGTTCTCGATCAGAAACGGCAACGTGCTGGTGTGGTCCATGTGGGTGTGGGTGATGACGACATGGCGGAGCGCCCGCTGTTCCGCGATGGACAGCGCGCGGGTGATGGCCCCGGCGTCGATCGCCACCGTGCCGTCGATCAGGAAGGACGTCATCCTGCACTCGGGGCTGTCGCCGCCAAAGCTGCCGAGAACCCGAAATTTCATGCACCGAGTATACCCGCACCGAAGGGGTTACCATGAGTGCGATGGATCACGACGACGAACATTTGTTTCGCCTCGGTCTTCTCCTCGCCGGCGGCGGGGCCGCGGTGCGGCGGGCGGCGGCGACCGCGCCCCCCGAGAGCTCGCTCGAGGCGGGTCTTTCGGCCGGCGGTGTGGCGTCTGCCGTGGTCGACGGCGGGCCGAAGTCTCGCGCGGACCGAGGCGCGGACGGTGCAGGATCGAGCGGCTGCAGCGGGATGGCGGTGGCTGGTCCCCGGCGACGCCGAATATCCGGAATCGCTGGCATCCATGGTCGATCCACCGCTCGGTCTCTTCGTCGCGGCCGTCTCGCCGATGCGCCGGCGGTCGCGATCGTCGGCTCGCGAAAGGCGACCCCGTACGGGCGCCAGGTCGCGCGGCTCCTGGGTGAGGAGCTTGGCGCGCGCCGGCGTGATCATGGTATCGGGCATGGCGCGGGGCGTCGATGAGGAGGCCCACCGCGGCGCGCTCGACGCCGGCGGGCAGAGTTGGGCGGTGTGGGGCACCGGCCCCGACACCGTCTACCCGCGAGAACACGCCGGGCTGGCCGCGGAACTGGCCGTCGACGGGGCGCTGATCACCGAGTACCCGCCGGGAACGCCACCGCGGCGGCACCATTTTCCGGAACGCAACCGCATCCTCGCGGGTCTGTCCGGGCGATGGTCGTGGTCGAAGCCGCGGCGCGATCCGGGTGCGCTGATCACCGCCCGGCTGGCGATGGAGGAGGGCCGCGAGGTCCTGGCCGTGCCGGGCAACATCTTCTCCGTGCTCTCGGTCGGACCGAACACCCTGCTCCGGGTCGGCGCGCGGCCGCTCCTGACGCCCCGCGACCTGTTCGACGCGATCGGCGTCGAGCCGCCGCCGAGACGGACGCCCCGCGAAGGGCGGTCTCTGCGGCGTCCTGGGTCGCCGAGGGCGAGGCCCTGACGGTCGACGAGATCGCGGCCCGTGCCGGGGAGGCGGTCGCCGACGTCGCCGCACGACCTCGTTGACACTCGAGCTCTCCGGGAGATCCTCGCGCGCCGTGAGGACGGCGGTATTCATGCGAGCTGCCGCCACGCTCCCGGAGGGATCAGTGAGCGCCGGGAAGAAGAGCCGCGGCTTGGTGGTCGGTGGTGGGCTGGCGGGGAGCGAGGCCGCCTGGCAGCTGGCCGAGGCCGGCATCGATGTGACATTGGTCGAGATGCGGCCCCATCGACCGACCCCGGTCCACCGCAGCGGTGACCTCGCCGAACTGGTGTGCTCGAACTCGCTCCGCGGCGACGCGCCGACCAACGCGGTGGGCGTCCTCAAGGCCGAGATGGAGGATTCTCGCTCCCTGATCGTGCGTTCCGCTCGGGCCTGCGGCGGTACCCGCAGGCGGCGCCCTGGCCGTCGACCGCGATGTCTTTCGCGCAGCGGTCACCGACAGCGATCGCGGACCACCCGCGAATTTCCCTCGAGCGGCGTGAGGTCGTGGAGCTGCCGGAGGGCCCCGCGATCCTCGCCACCGGGCCCCTGACCTCGCCCGCCCTTCACCGCGCTCTCGACGAACTCGCGCGGTCAGTCGGCGCTCTCGTTTTTTGACGCCATCGCCCCGATCGTGGCCGCCGACAGCCTCGACATGGAGAGACTCTACGCGGCGTCGCGCTACGGCAAGGGCGACGGAGCGGACTACCTGAACTCGGCCCTCGATCGCGAGGCCTACGAAGACTTCATCGACCAGCTCCTGGCCGCGGACAAGGTGCCGTTCAAGGACTTCGAGACCGGCGACCTCACGTACTTCGAGGGCTGCCTGCCGATCGAGGTCATGGCCGAGCGCGGCCGCGAAACGCTGCGCTTCGGACCGATGAAACCGGTGGGCCTGGAAGACCCGCCACCGGCCGGCGACCGTGGGCGGTGGTTCAACTGCGGCAGGACGACCTCGCGGCCGAGCACTGGAACCTGGTCGGTTTTCAGACCAAGCTCACCCACCCGCGAACAGAAACGGATCTTCCGCACCCTTCCCGGTTTCGCCGAGGCCCGCTTTGTCCGTCTGGGGATGATCCACCGCAACACCTTCATCAACGCGCCCCGGTTTCTCGACCGCTCACTGCGGCTGCTCGAGCGCCCGTCGATCCGGCTCGCCGGCCAGATGACCGGCGTCGAGGGTTACGTCGAGTCGGCCGCGACCGGCCTCCTGGCCGGGCGGGCGCTGGCGGACGAACTCCAGGGCAGAGAGACCGTGCCCCCGCCCCCCGAGACCGCCCACGGCGGTCTTCTGCGCCACCTCGCAGACAGCGACCCGGCGGCCTTCCAGCCCTCGAACATCACCTGGGGCTTGATGGCGACCCCGCCGGATCTGGCGGGCATCCGCGGCCGCCGTCCGCGCCGCCTGGCCCACGCTGAGCGCTCGCTCGCCCTCATCCGGCAGTGGGGCGAACGCCCGAGCCCGTGACGCCGACGCTGCAAATGAGGTCGACCTGCTTTCGACCTCACGCATTTCCAAATAAAACGACGGTCGAAGTGGAACCTTTGCGGTCCGAATCCGTTTCTTACCTCATGGTGCGAAGAATCATCAGCGGGGCTCGCCCCCTCTCCCGGTCGAGGCCGAAATCGGCGGCCCGCGGACGCGCCGCGCCAACCTCGTCATAGCGGATTGGGGACCGACGGCCGAGTTGCTGGTCTTCCCCGCCGGCGAGTCGGTCGGCCGGGAGGCGGAGTTCCATTACCGGGGCACCATCTGGGTGATCACGGGGTTTCAGCGCGACAGCCGCATCATGGTCGCCGAACCGATCTCGCACTGACGGCCCCCCGAATCTGTTTCACCGTCAGTCGGGATCCTTGGCGCGCGGGTGGCTCCGCCGGTGGACTTCCATGAGGTGGGCGAGGTCGACCCGGGTGTAGACCTGGGTCGTGGCCAGCGAGCTGTGACCGAGGAGCTCCTGGATGGCCCGCAGATCCATGCCCGCCTCCAGGAGGTGGGTTGCGAAGGCGTGGCGCAGTGCGTGGGGGTGGAGGTGGGCGAGGTCGGCCGTGCGGCGCACCGCCGCGTCGAGCAACCGGCGCACCGAGCGGTCTGAGAGGCGCCCGCCGCGCTGGTTGACGAACAGCGGTTCGTCCTCGTCGCCGCGACCGTGCCGCCATTCGGCTCGAACCGGAAGATAGGCTTCGACGGCCGCCGCCGCCGGGCGCCCGAACGGCACCAGGCGCTCCTTGCGTCCCTTGCCGCGGACTCTGAGGGTGCGTTGGGAAAGGCGGACGTCTCCGAGATCGAGGCCGACCAGTTCGCCGACCCGGAGCCCGGCGGCGTAAAGAAGTTCGACCGCCGCGCGGTCGCGGCGCCCCGCCGGGGTGTCCGGAAAACCTTCGAGAAGCTCCTCGATCGCGTAGCGACCGGCGACCACCGGAGTGGCGTTCTCCCCGCGCGGGTGGGGAACGGCCGCGGCCGGGTTGGATGCCACCGCCCCCTCGGACACGAGGAAAGAGAAATATGTGCGCAGACTGGCCAGGGCGCGCGCCACCGAGCGTGGGGTGAGACCTCGAGAGTGGAGATGGGCGAGGTAGGAACGAGCCACTCGCGGAGTCACCCCCTGCGGCGACTGCACCGAGAACTCCGAGATGGTGAAGTCGACGAGAGCCAGGACCTCGCGGCGGTATGCGCGCAGAGTCGAGGGCGACAGATTGCGCTCCCACTCGAGGTGCTCGAGAAAGCGGTCCACCAGCCAGGCCGAGCGCTCCGTGGTCGATTCGTCGCCGGTCACACCGGAGCCCCGGGACGAGCGGGCAGCGTCCCGGTCGCCCGCCACCAGCACAGCTTGAGCGCATCGCGCAGCATCTGGCTCGAGTGCCGAACCGCCATGACCCGCGATGCCTCGACGTGCTCCCAGTGGACCCCCACCTCCCGGATTTCGACGCCCCACATCCTCGCCAACACCAGAAGTTCGACATCGAAGGCAAAACCATCGAGGCGCTGGGCCGCGGCCAGATCGCGGGCGACGCCCCCTGGAAACAATTTGAAACCGCACTGGGTGTCGCCGAGCCGGGTCAGGCCGAGGGCCCGGATCGCCAGGTTGAAGGTGCGTCCCATGAGGTCTCGGTGCAGCGGTTGCCGCTGGCTCACCAGCCGCCGGTCGACGGCGCGCGAACCGACGGCCACCGCGCCGGGTCCGGCAGCCCCGGCCAGCAGCGTGAGATCTTCGATCGGTGCCGACATGTCGGCGTCGGTGAGCAGTACCCAGTCGCCGCGGCTGCGGGCAAAACCGGTGCGAACGGCCGCCCCCTTGCCGCGGTTGACGGGGTGGCTTGCGACCGTGACGGCGACGCCGTCGGCGCGGGGTTGGGAACGCGCGACGTCGGCGGTGGTGTCCGCCGATCCGTCATCGACGACGATGATCTCCGCCGGGCGCCAGTTCGCCGCTCCGGCGAGAAAAGACACCACGCGAGCGAGCGTCGGTGACAGCCGGTCGGCCTCGTTGTAGGCTGGAATGACGACGCTCAGCCGGGGCATGGGCGAACCGCCTTCCGTGGCGGATGCGTCGAGAGTGTGCACCTCACCAACCTAGCCCAGCCACCGCGAGAAGTCGATTCCACACCCCGGCAAACGAGGCGCGTGGAGATCTCACCGGATTTCGTCGTGAGGTGTGACGAAGCCTCCGGGTGTGCGGGTTGATCTGAAGGACGATCAATCTGGAATGTCGGCGACAAGATCGACCGCGGCCGCGGCTCGCAGCGGAGACCACCTGGCTCCGAAAAGCCCGGGGAGTCCCAGGGTCGCGACCCCGAACAGGGCGGCTGCAAGCACCCGGGGGACCCGCCCCGGCACCACCGGCTCGAGAAACCGCACCCCCGCCAGCAGCATACCGAGGGTGCCCTGGCGAACGACCACAAGAACCGCCGCTGCACAGGCCCACCACAAGACGGCGAGAACCGCCGCCCACCCGAACGCCGCCAATGCCGGTTTTTGGCCGAGGACCAGGACCGCGATCAACCCGCCCGCACAGACCGCCAGCATGCCGACGAGATCCGCCCACGAAGCCGCCATCAGCATCAGTGCCGGCGGTTCAGGGTCGTCGCAGGGAGCCGGGTCCGGGCTCGCGGGCAACCCGACGTCGCGATCCGCCAGCGAGTCCCAGTCGTGGGGGATTTCATTCCCTGGGGGGCTCATCGTGAGGCGATGCTCCCGACAAAGATCTCGAGCTGCATGTCGACCGGGCGCGATTTGTAGGTCTCGACGAATTCGAGCACGCGCTGCAACTCGACGTCGTCAGGCTGCCGCTTGGCAAGCTCGGCGAGATAACTCTCCGACTGCGGAAGGTTGAATGCGCGCAGTTCAGCCATGCCGGCGTTGAACAGGGTGCGTTCGTAGAAATCGACCACCTCGGCGTCATCCGGGCGCTTTTCCAACATGTCTCTGGAGATCGCAATCGCAGCGCGGAAATCGCCTTCGGCGACGGCGCTCTGAAGGACCGCCGCTTCGGGTTCGACCTCGAGGATCTCGAGCCGGACCTGCTCCAACCCGGGGTCGTTCGGGAACATCTTCAGCTCGGCTTTGACCCGTTGATAGGCCGCCATCCACCGGCCCTCGGCGAGCAGTTGCCGGCACGCCGCGAGGCCTTCGGGCACCGGTGTCGGCACCGGCGTCGCCACCTTGACCCGGTATTCGGTGAGCCGCTTGTCGAGCCGCACCTGAAAGGGGTCATCCTTCGAGTTCTGCTCGAGCAGGACGATCGCCTCTTCAAATTGGCCCTTGTTGTAAAGCTCTGCGGCTTCGACGAGCACTCGATTCACGACATCGATGCGTTTCTCGGGCGGCGCCTTTTCGGGCATCAGACTGGAGGCGACCCACAGGCTGAAGGCGATTACGACGACG
Organism: Candidatus Sulfomarinibacteraceae bacterium; assembly: GCA_963715955.1. Lineage (GTDB taxonomy): Bacteria > Acidobacteriota > Thermoanaerobaculia > Thermoanaerobaculales > Sulfomarinibacteraceae > Sulfomarinibacter. Next base: position 77,916 of record CAVQSQ010000016.1, on the reverse strand, counting down.
GCGACGCCGCCCATGGCGGCCCACCACTGCCAGGGCAATCGGCGTTTGGGCTTCTTCGGCGTCCGCCATTCGCCTTCGAGGGTGGTGGTGGGCTGGCTGACGTCCGCACCGAAATCGGCAGTGGCGGTGAAGTCGTCGTTGAACAAATCGTCCTCGAGCTCCGGCATGCCGGTGTCGCGGGCCCCCGAGCTCCCCAGTTCATCGGCCAGGCGGCGGGCTTCGACGTGCTGGGGAGAGAGTTCGACAATCCGGTCGACGAAATCGCGCGCGGTGTCGTCTTGACCGTGATCGTGAGCGTCGCGCGCATCGGCGAGCATCGGGGTGATTCGCCTCTCGAGCTCCTCCTTGGCGTGACGGATGTGTTCGATGCGGTCGTGGGCTTCCTCGTGGTCGGGGTCGATGAGAAAGACCCGCGACCAGGCATCGATGGCCGCGGCATAGTCGTCCGCCGCTGCTGCCGCGCCGCCGCGCGACAGCAGATCCCGGATCTTTTGTTGTTTCCCGCTGATCTCGGCGGTCGCACCGCCGGCGTCGAAGGCTGAGGGTGTCTCCTGAAAGAGATCCGACACCTCGCTCGCAGCTTCCTCGTAATAGGGCTCTTCGACCTCGCTCATGGGAGGGTCGGCAATGGTCGGCGGGGCATCGAACGCAGGCGACTCAATTTCACCGGGAGACGAGAAATCCGGTCGGCCGTCGTCCCCGGGCGCATCGTCGGCGGTCTCGGCCGCCTGGAAATCGGCGGCGTCGGCGAACATCGCCGAGGCGGTCTCGGCCGCGCCGAAGTCCGGCGGGCCGTCGAAATCCGTCCCGTCGTCGTCGGGGACGGGACCTGCCGACTCCTCGACCTCCTCGTGCGGGGTGAAACCGGCCTGCGCAAGGGAAACCCCGCCGGCGGCCTCGATTTCGGCAAGGGTGGCGGCGATGTCCCGGTGATGGGGGTCGAGGGCCTGGGCCATCATGACGAAGTTGGCGGCTTCTTGAGAGTCGCCCTTGCGCAGGGCCTCCTGTGCCTGGTCGAGGAAATTCCGGACCTGGGTGTCGCCCTTGGTGGCGCCTTCGATCTCGCGCAGCAGTTGGCGGGCCTCCTGATGTCCCGGGAGGTCAAGGAGGACCTGGTCGACTTTTTGCCGCGCCGCCGCAAAATCGCGGTTGTTGAAATCCTCCACCGCTTCCACCAACAGGCTGTTGATGGCGTCCGTGGTCGGTGCCTGGAGCTGCGACACGACCTCGTTGAGGTCGATTTCGGCGGCCCCCGACGACAGCTGTTCATGGAGGTTGCGCGCCGGCGCATAGGCCGGGTCGAGCCGGAGAACGAACTCCAACCCGATCAGCGCCTCCTCCCGGCTGCCTTCCTGGAGTTTGCCGACCACCTGCCGGAAGGCGGTCATCACGCGGTCCTGGGCTTGCGGAGAGAGCTCGGGGTTGCCGGGGTACGCCATGCCTACGATGGTATCAAGGGGGTGCCGAAAGGGTCAACGACTGCGCTCCGCCGGGAGCGCGGTTTGCTTCACGCCGGCGCGTTCGATCGCGTCCCGGTGAGGACGATCCGGACCAGTGCCCCGGTCGGTTCGAGGCTCTTCAACTCGAGGCTGCCGCCATGGTCCGTGACCACCCGGTGAACCAGCGCGAGCCCCATGCCGGAGCCTCGGCCCTTGGTGGAATAGAAGGGCTCGAGCAGAACATCCGTGTCTTCGGTCGGCAATCCGACGCCGGTGTCTTGAACCTCGAGAATCACGTCATCGCCCGCGACCCGGGCCGAAATCGAGACCCGGCCGTCGCCGACCACCGCGGCAACAGCGTTGTCGAGCAGGTTGACCAGCGCCTGACGCAGGAGCACGGGGTCGACCATGGCCGTCATCGGTTCTTCGATGGTGTCGACCACGACCTCGAGCCCGGGTCGAAAACCGTTGTACAAAGAGCACAGTTCGCGCAGGAGCCGCCCGATATTCGTTGGTTGGGGCGCGATGGCGGGCATGCGCGCGTACTGTTGGAAGGAGTCCACCAGCTCTTTGAGCCCGGAGACCTGGGCGACGATCGCTTCACACCCCGTGGTCACGATCGTGCGCATCTCGTCGTCGAGGGTGGCAGCGCGCTTCTGGATCCGTTCGGCCGCGAGGCGGATGGGCGTCAGGGGGTTGCGGATCTCGTGCGCGATCCGTTGCGCGACCTCGCTCCACGCGGCCTGCCGTTGCGCCTGCATGAGCTGGGTGAAATCGTCGATGGCGACCACCCTGCCGCCGCCCGGCAGCGGCCGCGATGTGATGTCGACGTGAAACGTCTCGCCGCCGGCCTGCAGATCGAGCTCACACCGCAGGTCTTCCCGCTGCCCGGTTTGGAGACGTCGATACAGCTCCTCAAGCCCGGCGCGGTTGAGTTCGTCGAGCGGACGCCAGTCGTCGGCCCACCCGGGGTTACCGAGCAGCCGCGCGGCCGCGGGGTTGGGCCGAAAGCGGGTGCCGTCGGCATCGACCGACAGCACGCCGGTGGGGACGGTGGCGAGGAGAGTGGCGAGCTCCTGGTTGGAGGCGAGGATCTCGACCTCGGAGGAACGGACTCTCCGCACCATGGCGTTGAACGAGTCCACCAAAACCGCCACCTCGTCCGAGGCGGGCACCTCCACCTCCTCGAGAGCGTCTCCCTCCGCGACCCTTTGGGTGGCTGCGGCCACGGCCAGCAGAGGCTCCGTAAACCGCCGCGAAAGGTAGAGCCCCATCCACACCGTCGCGAAGAGGAGCAGCAGGGTGACCGCGAGCAACACCAGGATGGTGGTGGCGGTAATGGTCCCCCGGGACTGTTTCATCTCCTGAAACTGCGCGTGGGCGGCGATCGCGTTTTCGAGGTGGAGCAGCAGCTCGCTGGGCAACATGTCCCCGACGACCACGTGCGCGTCGTCTCCGATCGGGCTCCAGGCACGGATCAGGAGCCCTCCCCGCCAACGGTCGGAGCGAACGTCCGACGGCGGCAGGGTCTCCCATCGCAGTGGCGGCAGCGAGGTCGGGATCCGACGCGGATCGGCCACGGCCTCTTCGAGATTGCCGTCCCGGTACACGGCCACGAGATCGACCCCGAGCAGACGCTGGAGGCGGACCAGGTCCATCCGGCCGCGGTTGTTCTGGATCTCCTCGGCCGCCACCACGGCCTGTCGCTCGAGATTTTCCTCCACCAGCTCCCGGAGCTGCACCGTGACCTCGGCGCCGCCGCGGAGAATGGTCTCCACCGGCGCCGAGAACCAGCGGTCGATGGATCCCTGAAGGAGATTGGTGGCGATCAGGAAGATCAGAATCACCGGTACGAAGGTCAGACCGACGTAGGTGAGAACCAGCTTGGTGCGGAAGCGGCTGCCGAGAACGCCGGTTCTCCGTTCGACCGCCAGGCGGATGAGGTTTCTGGCCAGGATGAAGCTGAGGATGACGATCAGCGAGATGTCGAGGTACCACAGCACAAAGAGCAGGATCCGGTTGGTGAGCTCCTCGGGAGAGGCCTCGCGGGCGCGCTGGAGAAGGTAGAACCCGCCCACCGACAGCGCCATCAAAAAGACGAAGGCGGCGACGAGAAAGCGGTTTTCCTTGTAGTTGCGATTCCAGAACGACCGCAGGCCGGTCATGGGTGGTCGATCGCCTGCATCATTCAACGGTCTCGTCCACCGGGTCGACCTGCACCTCCAACCAGTCCGTACCCTCGGTCGCGGGGAAGACCAGCCACGTCGTCCCACTGGCGAAGACCGCCCGCACCCTGACCCGCAACACGGCGTCTCGCCGCGCCTCGGGCAACGGCACTTCGACGGCGGGCGGCGACCTCAGCCAGGATCGCGCCTCTTCTACCGACTGCACCTCGCGACTGGCGGTGGTGTCGCCGTTGACGATGAGCTGGCACAGGTATCTGCCGGTGACCGCGTCGAAGTTGACCTTGACCCGCGCCACGCCCTTCCACACCTTGCGATCGGGGAACATCCGGCGCCGGCCGTACACCCGCAGCGGATAATCGAGTTCCGCCGTGGCGCCCGATGACAACGTCTCTTCGAGCGATTCCGGCAATTCCTGGTTGAGCGAAAAGGAGAGGACCAGGGTGTCCCCGCCGCGAGAGATCTCGAGGTTCATCGGTTCGACGGCGAGGGCCGCGACCAGCACGAGCAAGCTCAGGATTGCCGGCATCGCCGCATTCTAACCCGGACTTCTCGTCAGTTTTCGACTGCGGCCGACGATGCATCCTGCCCAGCCGTGTTTTCTCGCCCCCGGGGCGCTCAACGGAGAGCACAGAGTACGCCTTTGCGCCCCGGGGGGAGAAAAACCGCCCGGCTACGGCGCCTCATCGCCCTCGTCAAGAATCCCGATGAGAGGTCCGGGTTCACCTGCATGCCCTGACCTGTCGAGCCGCACGAAATCGCGCCCGCCGTCGAGGGCTTGCGGCCGCGGCCGACGAATGAAGGCCGCGAGTGGTAAAGTGAATCGATATCTGCGTATTGGAGGCGACGCGATGGGCGCGACCATACCCGGGTGGTCCCCGGAGATCGAGCGGGGTTTCAAGGAGATTCTGTTTCGGTTTCTCGAGGAGATCCAGTGCACGAGAGCGGCCCTTTATCTTTACGGGCCGAGTGATTATTTTCTTCTCGCCACCCAATACGGTTTTGGCCGGCGCGATCCCCTCGCCATCGAGCACCGCCTCAAGGACCCGATGGTCGTGAGAGTGCGCGAGCTGCGCGGCCTGCCGGTCGCCTACAACCACCGCAATGAGCTCGGGCCCCTCGCCGAGTACGTCAAATCGGCCGGCAATTCGAGGCTGTTGCTCGTGCCGCTGGTCATCGGTGACGAGATCATCGGTTTTGTCGATGCCCGAGACAAGGGCCGGCGGCAGCCGTTCGAGCGCCCCGATATCAGCAAGGCGGGGAAGATTGCGGCGGCGATGGTCGATTTTGCCCGCCGCAGCGGGTTCGTGATCGCCGAAGAAGAGTTCGCGCCCGCTCCCGAACCGCGGGTTGAGAAACGGCGGCAGGCCGTCGTTGGCGAGTCGCGGCCGCCCCTGCTCGACGGGTCGGGTCTGGAAAACCTCCACGATGCGGCTCTCGATTGCCTGCTCGACAACCAGGTGGCGGCGGTGGCGGCGACCCTGGCGACCCGCGACGGTGCGGCGACCCTCATCAACACCCGCACGGGAGGCGCCGAAATCGATCGCGAGGCACTGTGCCGCCACCAGGTTTCGGCCCTGGCCGAGGCCGGGATCCAGACCCACGACCCGAGTTCCTGGCACGTCGAGGTCCGCCGGGGACCGACGGCCACCGACGTCGTGACGGCGCCCATGATCGCGTCCGCCGTGCTGCTGCACGAGCCGGATGCCGGCGCGCTGGTCGGTTCGGTCATCTCCGGCGCCGGCGCCAACGCGGCGAGGGCCACGCTGGCGAGATTGCGCGCGCGCGCCGAGGATGCGCAGGAAATGACCGCCCTGCGGTTCTCGCGGCGCTGTCTCTCTCGCCGCCTCCTGCAGCCCGGGGCCCGGAAGTACCCCGATCTGGTGGCCCACTCCGAGGCCGTTTCGCGGCTTGCGATGGCGATTGCCCAGAAGCTCGATCTCGCGCCGGCGCGGATCGAAGATGCCGTTCTGGCCGGTTTGCTCCACGACGTCGGGATGCGGGAGCTCGACTACGACCGCACCTATCGCAACCGCACGCCCACCGAGGACGAGCGCTCGCGCTACCAGAAGCACCCCGTCCTCGGCGAAGAACTCCTCAAGGGGACCGGTCTCGACGAGGTCGCCGGGGCGATCCGCCACCACCACGAGCGCTGGGACGGGACCGGCTATCCGGATCGGTTGGCCGGCGATGCGATCCCCTTGCTCTCGCGGCTGGTGCACGTGGCGGAGGTCTTCGATGTTCTCAGCGTCCCCGGCCGCTACCGCCCGACGGTGAGCGCCGAGCGCGCGCTCGAAATCATCAACCGCGGCAAGGGGCACCAGTTCGATCCGCAGATGGTGGAGGCGCTGGTCATGGTGGTGACATGACCGACGAACGCAGGGTGCTGGCAACCAACCGCAAGGCCCGCCACACCTATCACATTCTCGAGACCGAGGTCGCCGGCATGGAGCTCCTGGGGACCGAGGTCAAGGCGATCCGCTCGTCCAAGATCAACATCAAGGAGGGCTATGTGGCCTTTGCCGGCGGGCAGGCGTACCTCGTCGGCTGCCATATCGGCTCCTACGACAATGCCGGATATGCGGGTCACGACCCGGTTCGCCGGCGACGGCTGCTGCTCCACAAGCGTCAGATCGAGCGCCTGGCGAGCAAGGTCCAGGAAAAGGGCCTGACGGTGGTGCCGCTGGCGGTCTTTCTCGAGGGCAACTGGATCAAGATCGAGATTGCCCTGGTCCGCGGCAAACAGCTCCACGACAAACGCGACACCCTGCGCCAGCGGACGATGGATCGCGAGGCCGAACAGGACATCAAGGAACGCAGCCGGTAGGCGGCCCCCGACCTGCCTGCCTGTTGGTGGTATAATCCGGGCGTAAAAACGGGGCCGCGGTCGGATTCGACACCGACCGCTGTTCGGTCGCCCGATGATGGAATACCGCGGTCACAATACTGTTCTCCAGACCGGGTTCGGCGACGAATGCGGGCGCCCCGACGGGAGCAACATGCGGGAAGAGATCGTCATCCGCGGTGCGCGCGAGCACAACCTGGCCAACATCGACGTTGCGATCCCCCGCAACCGGTTGGTCGTGATCACCGGGGTCTCCGGTTCCGGCAAGTCTTCGCTCGCTTTCGACACCCTGTTCGCCGAGGGCCAGAGGCGCTACGTCGAATCGCTTTCGGCCTATGCCCGCCAGTTCCTCGATCAGATGGAGAAGCCCGATGTCGACACCATCGACGGCCTGTCGCCGGCGATCTCCATCGAGCAGAAGACCACCTCGCGCAACCCGCGCTCGACCGTCGGAACCGTCACCGAGATCCACGACTACCTGCGGCTGCTGTGGGCCTCGATCGGAGTCCCGGTGTGCCCGGACTGCGCAATCGAGATTCGCCCGCAGAGCGTCGAGCAGATGGTGGATCAACTCCTCGGGCTCCCGGACGGCACCCGCTTCCAGCTGCTCGCACCGGTCGTCGAAGGACGCAAGGGCGAACATCGCAAGGTCTTCGCGCAGATGGTCCGCGAGGGCTTCGTCCGCGCGCGAGTCGACGGCAAGGTGGTGGAGGCGGCGAGCCCGCCCGACCTCGACAAGAAGAAAAAGCACACCATCGAGGTGGTGGTCGACCGGTTGTCGATCCGCGAGGGGGTGGCGGCGCGGCTCGCCGACTCCCTCGAAACCGCCCTCAAGGTGGGCGACGGGCTCGCGCTGGCGGTGGTGGCCGGCGGCGACGAGATCGTGCTCTCGGCGCGGCACGCCTGCCCGGGGTGCGGATTTTCCCTGACCGAGATCTCGCCGCGGCTCTTTTCATTCAACTCTCCGCAGGGCGCCTGCCCAACCTGTTCAGGTCTCGGGTTCCTGCGCGAGGTCGACCCCGAAAAGCTCATCCTCGATCCCGAACGCTCGCTGTCCGCGGGGTGTCTGGCGATGGTCGGCAAGAGCCCGGGGTCGTGGTTCCGGCACCAGGTGGAACAGCTTGCGGAGGCCGTCGGCTTCGATCTCCACACCCCGTGGCGCCGGCTGCCGGCCGAGGTCCGGGAGATCCTGATGTACGGCACCGACGGCGAGCACGAGTTCGTGTGGGAAGGCTCGAAGGGCGCCTACCGCTACCGCGACCGCTTCGAAGGCGCGGTGCCCCGGCTCGAGAGGCGCTACGCCGAGACCACCTCGGAAGACGTTCGGCGCGAGCTCGAACGCTACATGTCGCTGGCGCCGTGCGGCGAGTGCGGCGGCGCCCGCCTGCGGCGCGAGGCCCTGGCGGTGAAGGTCGGAGGTTGCGATCTGGTCGAGGTCTCCGGGCTGTCGGTCGAGCGCACCCTCGCCTGGTTCACCGCCCTCTCTCTCGGCGAGCGCGACCGCACCATCGCCGACAAGATCCTGCGCGAGGTCCGCGACCGCCTCGGCTTTCTGGTGTCGGTGGGGCTCGACTACCTCAGCCTCGACCGGATGGCGGGGACCCTGTCGGGCGGCGAGAGCCAGCGGATCCGTCTCGCCACCCAGGTCGGGTCGAAGCTGATGGGCGTGTTGTACGTGCTCGACGAACCGTCGATCGGCCTCCACCAGAGGGACAACCGGCGGCTGCTCGAGACGCTGAAGGGGATGCGCGATCTCGGCAACACCGTGGTGGTGGTCGAGCACGACGAGGAGACCATTCGCGAGGCCGACTGGGTGATCGATCTCGGCCCCGGGGCGGGGCGTCACGGCGGCCGGGTCGTGGCGGCCGGGCCCGCGGCGGCCCTCGAGGCCGAGGCCGAGTCGTTGACCGGCGCCTATCTGTCGGGCCGCAAGACGATCCCGGTCCCCGGCCAACGCGCTCGCGGCAACGGCGATCAGATCACCGTCCGCGGCGCCGCCGAGCACAACCTCAAGAACATCGATGTCACGCTCCCCCTGGGCCGGTTGGTGTGCGTCACCGGCGTGTCCGGCTCGGGCAAATCGACCCTGGTCAACGAGATCCTCCACAAAGCGGTGGCGAAAGAGCTCTACGGGACACCGGCTCGACCCGGCGCGCACGAGCGGATCGAGGGCGTCGAGGCGCTCGACAAGGTGATCGCCATCGACCAGTCGCCGATCGGCCGCACGCCGCGCTCCAACCCCGCCACCTACACCAAGGTCTTCGACCCCATCCGCGAGCTCTTCGCCGCCACCACCGACGCGCGCGCCCGCGGCTACAAGCCCGGACGGTTCTCGTTCAACGTCCGCGGGGGGCGTTGCGAGGCCTGCCAGGGCGCCGGCCAGATCCGCATCGAGATGCACTTTCTCGCCGACGTCTTCGTCACCTGCGACCAGTGCAACGGGCGCCGCTACAACCGCGAGACGCTCGAGGTCCACTTCAAGGGGCTCTCGATCGCGGAGGTCCTCGATCTGACGGTGGCCCAGGCGCAGGAGGTGTTCGCGGCCCACCCGAAGATCGTCCGCGTGCTCGACACCCTGGTCGCGGTCGGCCTCGGCTACATCCACCTCGGGCAGCCGGCAACCACCCTCTCCGGCGGCGAGGCACAGCGCGTCAAGCTCTCCCGCGAGCTCGCCAAACGCGGCACCGGGCAGACCCTGTACCTTCTCGACGAACCGACGACCGGGCTCCACTTCGACGACGTCAACAAGCTCCTCGCGGTGCTCCACGCCTTGGTCGACCGCGGCAACACCGTGCTCGTCATCGAGCACAACCTCGACGTCATCAAGACCGCCGACTGGATCGTCGATCTCGGCCCCGAGGGCGGCGAGGGCGGCGGCGAGGTGGTCGCCGAGGGGACCCCCGACGAGGTCGCCCGCTGCAAGGCCTCCTACACCGGACAGTTTCTGAAGAAGATTCTGTAGCAATTCGGCGCGGAAACGCCGAATTGCGGGCCTCGCCGGATCGGCCCCATCCCACGAAGACGATCTCGAAATCGGCGTCTCCAACCGGTGCGGCTTCGTCACCAAGGTCGCGCTCCACCACCTTGCAGGCTGCGCCGTCCCGGTCTGTTCGCTCGATGGCCGCCGCCGTCAGATCGGCCTCGACGCGGCTGCCGAACCCTTGGGGGGCCACCACGGTCTCGGCGCGGGCGCCGTTTGGGAAGATCGCCGAGGCGGTGAGGATGGCGGGCTCGGCGGCGCCCGGGCACTGGAAATGAAAGGTCCGTCGGTCGTTGTCGAGGGGGAGCTGGACACCACCCAGTTCGACCTCGAGAACGACGGGATCCTGTTTGAGAGGGTGCGACCAGAGGATCCTCGCCTGACAGGAAGCCGCGTGCTCCGGCATCGAAAGCTGGATCGCGAGCTCCGCCTCCTGACCCGGACGGTTGACCCAACGCTGGGCACGTCCCGCGACCCGCCCAGCCGCATCGCGCCGGATGAGTTCGAGGAGGTGAACGTGGGGCGCCTCCCCGAAGTCGACGGCGCAGAGCGGAGCATCCTCGGCCACGGAACACCCTCGAATACCCGCCGTCGACGACCAGGGTCTGGCCGTGGATCATGGAGGCGTACCGGGTGCAGAGGAAGATCGCCACGTTGGCCACGTCCTGGGGGTGAACGAGACGCCCGGCCGGAGTGCGCGCGCGAGCGCTGTCGAGCAATTCGTCGCGGTTCGGGAAGTGGAGCAGGGCGTCGGTGTCGACGGTGCCCGCCGACACCGCGTTGATGCGCATGCCCTCGGGCGCCATTTCGGCGGCGAGGTGGCGGACCATCGACTCCAACGCCGCCTTGGAAGCGCCGACAGCGGTGTAGTTCGGGATCGCCCGAACCGCGCCGAGGGAGGACACCGCGACCAGGCTTTTCTCGCCCTCGGACGGCGTCAGGAGAAATTGCTGGGTGATGGGGAGAAGGGCGGCGGCGTTGATGTGCATCGCCCAGTCGAAGTGGTGCAGGGTGAGCTCGCGGGCGGGCCGCAGGACCCCGGATGCCGCGTTGGATACCACGATCTCGAGACCGCCCCAGGTGTCCCGGATCGAGGTGAAGATCCGTTCGACGTGGTCGGGGTTGGCGACGTTGCCCTTGACCAGCAGCGCGCGCACCCCGCGCGCCTCGATTTCGCGGACCGTCTCCTCGGCGCGGGAGCGATTGCGCAGGTAATTGATGGCGACGTCGACCCCGAAATCTGCCAACGAGAGGGCGATCGCGCGGCCGATTCCCCGGGATGATCCGGTGACCAGCGCGCGCTTGCCTCGGAGTTTGAGATCCATTTGCACCTCCGGGGTCACAAATTACCCGGTTCAATCCCCGAAAACAACCATAGATGTTGGGTTTTCCTCGGGTTTGCCCTTGACAGGCGGCATTCCGCCCTCCAATATGTGAGTACAACGAAAAACCGGAGGTTCCTATGAACAAGACCGAAATGGCCATGAAGCTTGCAAAGAAAACCGGAGTCAGCCAGGGGAAGGCTGCTGAGATCATCGACGTGATGTTTTCCGCACACCCGCGCCACGGCTTGATTGCCACCGCGCTCGACGCCGGTGAGAAGGTCACCATTCCCGGGTTTGGCACCTTTGCGACCAAGAGCCGCAACGCGCGTCAGGGCCGCAACCCGGCGACTGGCGCGACGATCACCATTCCCGCGAAGACGTACGTGCACTTCAAACCGGGCAAGACCCTCCGCGAGCGCGTCGAGAAGTAGGTACCCTTCCCATTTGCGGCGGCGCGCCGCGCCGCCGGGTCGTGGGTGAGATCTCGCCCACGCTGACATCACATTCTCGAGGCCGGGCGAAAGCCCGGCCTCATTTTTTCCCGTCCATTCAATTTTCGACCTCGCGCAGAAACAGATCGGCCCCCGTTCTCAGCGCACGACGACGAAGCGGTAGGGCTCCGTGATGGTGGCATAGGTCTTGATCCTGACACCGTCCTTCGTGCCGGGTTTGAAACGGTAGCTGCGTGCGGCTGCCAGCGCCGCTTCGGGAATGCCGAATCCTTCGTCGTCGGCCCGCAGGATCTTGACATCTTCTACCAGACCGTCGGCGTCGACCGTGGCCTGAATGATGATCACCCCCTGCCGTCGCGACCGCAGCGCCGGCGGTGGCCACTCCACCGGATGCTTTCTGATGACGACCGGTAGGGAGTCAGTCTCCGACGGGTCCACGAAGGTGTTGAGTTCGATCACCTGCACGGTCGGGACCGCGGTCGCCGTCGGCGGAGGTGGCGGGGTGGGGATGGGCGAGGCAGCGGCCTGTGCCGCCTCCTCGATCGCGACCGCAGTGGCGGTCTGTCGGGCGACAGCTTGTTCGCGCGCCGCCTCCTCGGCCCGGATGCGCTCGGCCTCGAGCTCGGCCTCACGTTGTTCCCGGGCTTTTTCCTCCGCGGCGATCTGGCGCTGGAGGTCGGCCCGCTGTTGTCTCTCAGCGCTGGTCAGTTCGCCCTGTTTGGCGCGCCGCTCGCTGTCCACCAGACGCTTCTGCAGCTCTTCGATCTTGGCCTGGCGGTCGGTGAGTTCCTCGCGGATCTGGGCCTCTTTTTCCGCCATCATCTCGGTTACCAGTGACTGCGCGAGCTCGCGCATCTTGTCTTCCTGGGCCTGGCGCTGGGCGGCGATCTCATCGGCCGTCGGGGTCGGCGGCGGCGGCGGTGCGGACGGGCCGCGGCCCACCGCGAACCACAGGATCGCGGCGACCGCCACCGCGGCCGCAGCGGCGCCCCCGATCATCACGGCCTTTCGATCCGGTTTCTCAGCCTCGACCTCGTCGAACGCGATCGGTTCCGCCTCCGGCACGGTCACCGGCGCCAGGTAGGGCGTCACGTCGACCTTTCGCTCGGCGGCCAGCGCGACATCCTCGGCCTCCATTTCGGATCGGAAGAGCCGGTCCATGAAAAGGGCGAGGTTGAAGGTGGTGGGGCTGTAGGCCCCGCCGTACAACAGCCGGTCGAGTTCCTTTTTGAAGTCCGAGGCCGAGCTGAATCTGTCCTGCGGTCGATCGGCGAGCGAACGGGAGAGCAGGGCCCTGATGTCGTCGGGTACGGCCTCTTCGTCGTACCCCATTCGGGCATTGGCGATGGCCTCGGCGCGCGCCTCCGGCCCCGTCGGCAGGGCGCTGCCGGTGAGGAGCTCGAAGAGGATCGCCCCGAGCGAATAGACGTCGCCGCGCCGGCTCGGAGTCCTCGATTCCAGGACCTCGGGGGCGAGGTACGGGTGGACGCCCCCGGCGGTGGTCGCATCGTCTGCCAGGGCGAGAAGCTCTTCGCCGAGCCCGAACCCCGAAACCACACATTCGCCGTCGTAGGTGACGAAAATCAGACCGGGGTGGAGAAAACCGTGCAGCACCCGCCCGCTCTCGATTTCGACACTGAGGGCGGCAGAGAGCGCGAGGGAGATCTTCTCCATGATCAATAAGGCGTTGTCGACCGGGATGGGGAAGCGCTCCGTCACGACCCGATTGAGCACGAGACCCAGGGGTTGTGAGGCGACGTGATCGCAAACCAGCGCCGGCACGCCGTCCGATTCCACATAGCTGACGCCGCCTGCGACGTTTGTCGACTGCACCGCCTCGCCGATCCGGCGGGCCCGCTCGAAGACGGAACGGATATCTGCGGCGGATGCGGAAGGTCCGTCGAAAGTGCGCAGCCACACGGTCCGCCGAACCCCCCCCTTGCCAAACTCACCGGCACGGTAGAGGTGGCCCAACGGATCTTCGAGAACCTGCGCAAAGAGCAGGTATGACGCGAACACCCGATAGCTGTCGGCCATGGTGCGCCTCCGGTCTGAAGCTACCACCGCGCCGCGGGAGCGGTCAACGGCGCGCCGCTCTCAGCCGGGCCACTGCCCGGTTGTGTTCGGCAAGGGTGCGCGAGAAGGTGTGGCCGCCTCCGGGCTTGGCAACGAAGTACAGGAACGGTGTTGACGCGGGGCTCAGGGCCGCGGCGATGGCGGCGCGGCCGGGGCAGTTGATGGGTCCCGGGGGCAGACCGGGGTAGCGGTAGGTGTTGTAGGGGTCATCTACTTCGAGATGAACCCGCAACAGCCGTCCCCGCCATTCGTTGCGGCGTTCGAGGGCGTAGACCACGGTGGGATCGCACTGCAGGAGCATCCCGCGGCGAAGCCGATTTTCGAAGACGCCGGCGACCAGGGGTCGTTCTTCGGCGATCGAGGTCTCGGCCTCGACCATCGACGCCAGAGTCACGATCTCCAGTGGAGAGCCCCACAGCGCGTCGACCTCTCGTCGTTCTTCGCGCCACACGGCGAGAAACCTGTCGGTCAGGTGGTGGGCGGCGGCCTCGGCGTCGATGCCGACAGCGAAGCGGTAGGTGTCGGGAAAGAAGAAGCCCTCCAGGGAGGGCGCGTCCGGAACGACCGGCGTGATCCACTCGACGCGGGAGATCAGCGACAGCCACTCCTCGCGGTCGCCCACGCCGAGCGCGCTGAAGACGTCGCCCACTTCCGTCGCAGACTCGCCCTCGAGCAGCGTCACCTCGAACATCTCGAGGTTGCCGTCGAGGGCCATCTCGAGCACATCCACCGGCCGCAGACCGGCGTCGAACCGGTAACGCCCGTAGTGCATCGAGCGGCCGTCGGCCCGGGCGCGGAGATAGAGCCGCGCCGCCAACGGCGACGGCACCAGGCCGTGTTCGTGAAATTGCTCGATGATGTGCCGGGCGGAGCTGCCGGCCTCGATCTCGAGCGACACCGGATCCTGGGTGCGAGTACCCCACAGCACGTAATGCAGCCGCGCCCCGCTGCCCGCCGCCGCGATCAGCGCGGCCGCCACCAGCAACAGGACCCAGCGCACCTTCCCCACGATTCAGTCCTCCGCCGTGGACACAGCGGCCCGGCCGGCGAGGTAGTCCTCGAGAATGATCTGGGCGGCGAGGTCGTCCACCGGTCTCCCGGCCGGCCGCCCGGCCGATCGCGCCCGCCGCCGCGCCTCGTTGGTGGTCAGATACTCCGACTGGAGAGCAACCGCGACCCCCAGCTCACGCACCTTCTGAGCGAGGACCTCGCTGCGCCGCGCCGCAGGCCCTGAAGAACCGTCAGCCAGGGTGGGCAGGCCGATCACGACGAGGCTCGCGCCCACCCGGAGCGCGGTATCGGCGATGAGCCCTGCCACCGCCGCCGTGCCCTCGGAGGCCACGACCTCGAGCGGAGCCACGAAACCCGTCTGGTCGTCGCCCACAGCGAGCCCCACCTTTTTGCCGCCCGGATCCACACCGAGATATCGCACCGGCCCATTGTACGCGGAGGCGGCGAACCGCCGCTCACGGCGCGGTCGCTCGACCGGCTACAATGTCACGGGACCGCGTGTCCGGCTGGAGGACTATGAACCGCCACCACAACCAGATCCAGTGCGCCCGGCGGTGGATACTGGCGGCGGGCGCCGTCATGGTGATCCTGGTGGCGACCGCGACGGCCGCGGAGCTCGAGGAGCGTGTCGTTCTCACCGCCGAGAACCAACGGGCGACAGAAACCACCTGGCACGGCGAAGGCGACGTCCACGTTCTCTATCAGGAGATCGAGATCCGCTGCGACGAGCTCGACTACGTTCGCTCGACCGGCGAGGTGGTGGCCCGAGGCAACGTGATCGTCGACCGCGGTCCGAGTCGATTCACCGCCGAGGAGATGCGATTCAACCTCCTCACCAAGACCGGGGTGTTCGTCAACGCCACCGCCTATATCGACCCCATGTACAGCTTCACCGGACGGGAGATCGAAAAGCTCGACGAGACCCGCTACCGGATCGACCACGCGACCTTCACCAGCTGTTCCACGGACGGCAGACCGCCGTGGAGCTTCAACATCAGCTCGGCGATCATCGAGGAGGAGGGGCTGGGTCGGTTCAAGAGCGTGGCGATGAAGGTCCAGGGTGTGCCGGTCTTCTACCTCCCCTACATGGTCTGGCCGATGAAGCAGGAGCGAACCATGGGGCTCCTGATGCCCCGTTTCGGTTACTCCAACCGCCGCGGCTTCAACGTCGGTCTGCCGCTGTACGTGCCGATCGGCCGCTCGTACGACACTACGATCTTTGCCGACATCTACGCGGAGGGCTACCTGGGCTTCGGCAACATCTGGCGCTGGGCGCCGGTGCGCGGCGCCCGGGGCGAGGTCAACCTGTACGCCATCTGGGACCGGGAGGCCGAGCAGACCGATTGGAAGGTCTTCGGCAGGCACCAACAGGACGATTTTCTCGGTTTCAACCTGCTCGCCCAGGTCGAGACCCTCTCCGACATCGATTTCTGGCAGGACTTCGACCGTACCTTCGACGCCAACACCCGCCGCGACCTCTACTCCTTCGCCTACATGACGCAGAGCTTTGGACCCTATGCACTCAACCTGCGTGCCGACTACCGCCAGACCTTTCTCACCACCAACGAAGTGGTCCTCAGCCAGTTGCCTGAGATCGAGCTCCGGTCCGGGTCGACGCCCCTTTTCAACTCGCCGATCTACCTCAACCTCATCTCGTCTCTGAGCTATCTCCGGGCTGACCGCGGCGGCGATTTTCGCGGCGGTTACGGACGGGCGGACCTCTTCCCGAGCCTGTCCTACACGCTGCCGGGACCTCCTTGGCTGTCGGTGACGCCGCGGCTCGGCGGCCGCGCCACCTACTACACCCAACGACTCACCGACGACCGTCGCGGTTTCGTCGACGAACCCATCGAGCGCATCTACGCGACCGGCGGCGTCGACATCGTGGGGCCTTCTTTCTCGAAGGTCTTCGAGGGCGGGCTCGGCAGGTACGACAAGGTCAAGCACCTGGTCGAGCCCCGAATCCAATACCTCTACCTGACGACCCCGACCGACGTCGCCCTGATCCCCATTTTCGACGAGGTGGACTCGACGCCGAAGGACGCCAACATGGTCCGCATGGTGCTCGCCAACCGCCTCCTCGGGCGTGACCGCGAAGGCGTCGGCACCCGCGAACTCGCCTCGCTCGAGATCTACCAGGACTACTCCTTCGACGCACCTCTCAATTTCGGCGACGGCGTCTTGACGAGCCAATGGTCGCCGCTCGGTGTCGCCCTCCGGGTGACCCCGACCATGGGCACCGGCTTTGATGCGCGAATGTCCTACGACTACCTCTTCAAGAGCCTCCGCTCGACCTCGCTCGCGGCCTCCCTGCAGAGCCCGGTGGGGATGGCCAACCTCACCTGGTACCAGGGCTTCAACGTCCGCACCGGCGATCGTCTGTCGTCCCAGATGAGAGGCCTCTTCGCCTTCCGCAAGTCCGGCGTCCCGCTCGACGTGACCGTGCAGCTGGCCTACGACCTGGTCAATGCCGAGCTCGGCGACCAGCGCTACGGCCTCAACTACCAGGGCAGCTGCTGGAACATCTCGGCGCAGTACCGCGACACCAAGATCGGCGTCTTCCCGACCCGCGAGTTCCTGATCGTCATCGGGCTCAAGGGCGTCGGAGCCCTGCCCGAGATCAAGGGCAGCCTCGGCGGCTACTAGCAATTCAGCGCTCCGCCGCGCGCGGCGGAGCGCTGAATTGCTGGCGGAGGGAGTGGGATTCGAACCCACGGAGGCGTGAACCTCACCGGTTTTCAAGACCGGCGCCTTCGACCACTCGGCCATCCCTCCGGGACCGTCTACTTTACAGTCACCCGGCCGCCACGTACAATACCCCACCGGTGCGGAGAGGTGCTGGAGTGGCCGATCAGGACTGCCTGCTAAGCAGTTGTCCGGGGTAACCTGGACCGCGGGTTCGAATCCCGCCCTCTCCGCCATGTGCAGTACCCTCGCCATCCCCGCCGCGTCTCTCCCGGTGTTGACTGTGGGCTCGAGCCGGCGCTTTTTGGAGCAACATGTCGAATCAAGTGAGGACCCGCATCGCGCCCAGCCCTACCGGTGACCCGCACGTCGGCACCGCGTATGTGGCGCTCTTCAACCTCGCCCTCGCGCGCCAGAACGGCGGCTCGTTCGTACTGCGGATCGAGGACACCGACCGCGAACGCAGCACCGTCGAAAGCGAAGGGATGATTCTCGAAGCCTTGCGCTGGCTCGGTCTCGAGTGGGATGAAGGCCCTGACGTCGGAGGGCCGCACGGGCCCTACCGGCAGAGCGAGAGGACCGAGATCTACCGCGAGCACGTGGAGCAATTGGTGGCCGCAGGCGCCGCCTATCCGTGTTTCTGCACCCGCGAGCGGCTCGACGCCCTGCGCGCCGAACAGCGCGCCGCCAAAGGCCAGCTCGGCTACGACGGTCTGTGCCGGTCGCTCGAACCCGCGGAGGGGGCGCGTCGCTGCGAAGCAGGCGAGCCGTATGTGATCCGGCTCGCCATGCCTCAAGACGGCGAGACCGTGGCCCGCGACCTCCTGCGGGGCGACATCACGATCGCCAACGCCCAGGTCGACGACCAGGTGCTGCTCAAGTCCGACGGCCACCCGACCTACCACCTCGCCAACGTCGTCGACGACCACCTGATGGAGATCACCCACGTCATCCGCGCCGAAGAGTGGATCTCGTCGCTGCCCAAACACGTCCGGCTGTACGAGGCCTTCGGTTGGGAGCTCCCGGTCTTCTGCCACCTCCCGCTCTTGCGCAACGCCGACAAATCGAAGATCTCGAAGCGCAAGAACCCGGTCAGCATCAAACACTATGAGAAGGCGGGCGTCCTGCCCGAGGCCCTGCTCAACTACCTCGCCCTCATGGGCTGGACGATGCCCGACGAACGCGACCAGTTCACCCTTGCCGAGTTCATCGCCGACTTCCGTCTCGAAGACATCAGCCTCGGCGGTCCGGTGTTCGACCTCGACAAGCTCAACTGGCTCAACGGCAAATACCTGCGCGACCTCACGGTCCCCGAGTTGCTGGCGAGGCTGCGCGAGGAGCCACTGTCGGACGCCTATCTGCTGCAGATCCTGCCCCTGGTCCAGGAGCGGATCGACACCCTGGCGGATTTCGTAGCCTACGCCGGGTTCTTCTTTTCCGGGGTCGTCGACTACGACTCGCAGGCCCTGCCGAAAATGGTCGCCAAGGGCCGCACCGCAGCGCAAACGTCCAAGGCTTTCCGGGTGCTGCTCGAGGAACACGTCGACGCCATGACGGCGTGGGACGCCGCCGCCATCGAAGACGCGCTGCGATCATTCTGCGACGCCAACGAATGGAGCCCCAAGGAGCTCTTCATGCCGGTCCGCATCGCCGTGACCGGACGCACCGCCACCCCTCCCCTGTTCGAGACCATGGAGGTCCTGGGCAAGGAACGGTGCCGGCGGCGGCTGCGGCAGGCGATCGAGACGCTGAAGACCATGAAGAGCTGATCGCTTTCGAAACGGGAGATATATGGCAATCGACGAGAACGCCAACGATAAGCAGGACTTCATCCGCGAGATCATCCGCTCCGATCTCGACGACGGCAAGCACGCCGAGATCGTCACCCGGTTTCCACCCGAACCCAACGGCTACCTCCACATCGGGCACTCGAAGGCGATCAGCCTGAACTTCGGGGTGGCCGCCGAGTTCGGCGGGCGCTGCCACCTGCGGTTCGACGACACCAACCCGACCAAGGAGGAGCTCGAATTCATCGAATCGATCAAGCGGGACGTGTCCTGGCTCGGCTACGACTGGGGCGGGCATCTCTACTTCGCGTCGGACTACTTCGAGCGACTCTACGAGTGGGCCGAGGCCCTGATCGAGGCCGGCAAGGCCTATGTTGACGACCTGTCTGCGGAAGAGATCCGCGCCCACCGCGGGACCCTGACCGAACCGGGGACGCCGAGCCCGTGGCGGGACCGCCCGGTCGAGGAGAGCCTCGCGCTCTTCCGCGCCATGCGCGCCGGCGAGTTTCCAGACGGCGCGCGAGTCCTTCGCGCGAAGATCGACATGGCCTCGGGCAACATCAACCTCCGTGATCCCGTCCTCTACCGGATCCTGCACGCCCACCACCCGCGCACCGGCGATTCCTGGTGCATCTATCCGACCTACGACTACGCCCACGGTCAGTCCGACGCCATCGAGCACATCACCCACAGCCTGTGCACCCTCGAGTTCGAGGCCCACCGGCCGCTGTACGACTGGTTTCTCGCCAACCTGCCGACCCCGTCGCAACCGCGACAGATCGAGTTCGCCCGGTTCAACCTGACCTACACGGTGCTCTCCAAGCGGCGCCTCCTGCAACTGGTGCAGGGCGGGCACGTCACGGGCTGGGACGATCCGCGCATGCCGACGCTGTCGGGGCTGCGACGGCTCGGGTATCCGCCGGCCGCGATCCGCGAGTGTGTCGAACGCGCCGGCGTCGCCAAACGCGAGAGCGTGGTCGATCTGGCCTTTCTCGAGCACTGCGTGCGTTCCGAACTCAACCGCACGGCCGAGCGCCGGATGGGCGTTCTGCGACCGCTCAAGGTGGTGATCGAGAACTACCCCGAGGGCGAGAGCGAAGAGCTCGACGCCGTCAACAACCCCGAGGACGCGGCGGCAGGCAGCCGAAAGGTCCCGTTTTCTCGAGAGCTCTATATCGAGAGCGACGACTTCATGGAGGACCCACCGAAGAAGTTCTTCCGGCTCGCTCCCGGACGAGAGGTCCGTCTGCGCTACGCCTACTTCATCACCTGCCGCGAAGTCGTCAAGGACGCCGACGGCGAGATCACCGAACTGCGCTGCACCTACGATCCCGAGACCCGGGGTGGCGACTCGCCGGACGGCCGCAAGGTCAAGGCGACCCTGCACTGGGTGTCGGCGGCGCACGCGATCGACGCCGAGGTGCGGTTGTACGACCGCCTCTTCAAGAGCGCGAATCCCGGCGCCGGAGGCGACTTCCTCGATGACATCAATCCGGAGTCGCTCGATGTGGTCGCCCAGGCCAGACTCGAGCCCTCTCTCCGCGACCTACCCCTCGGCACCACCGTGCAGCTCGAGCGCCTCGGCTACTTCTGCGTCGACCGCGACACCACCGCCGGGCGGCCGGTCTTCAACAGAACCATCACCCTGCGCGACACCTGGGCGAAGGTGCAAGCGCGCGGATAAGCCTCTGAAGGTGGGCCAAGGCCCACCCTACTTCGGACCAACACACCGAGCGGATTGGTAGGGTGGGCCTTGGCCCACCTTCAGGGGCGTTGACGTGGAGCACGCGATTCGGAACGCGTGGGTTGCGACAAGCCCTCATTTTTCAAAAGCCCCGGGGATTCCCCGGGGCTTTTGAAAAATGGTGCCGAAGGCCGGACTCGAACCGGCACGGATCGCTCCACACGGCCCTCAACCGTGCGCGTCTACCAATTCCGCCACTTCGGCTTTCGTCAGGGTCATCTCGGCTTCAATTCCCTCCGCCTTCCGGCACGACCGGCTCCTCGAGCGGCGTCATTTCGCCCCCCGCGTCCTCGTCAGCAATCGCTTGTTCGAGGGAGTTCTCGCTCGGGGCCTGAGCGCCCTCTGCCGGCCCGAGCGCGGGCGCCACCGGGAGTGACTCTTCAACCGGTGCCGCTACGCTCTCCATCACGGACGAGCGTTGCTTGCCCGACAGGATCGCCAATGCCAGACACAACACGACGAAGAGCACGAAAGCCCCGGTCGTCATGCGGTGCATGATGTTGGTGGTGGTCCGGGGACCGAACGAGGTCTGGCTGCCGCCGCCACCGAAGGCGCCGGCGAGGTCAGCGCCTTTTCCCTGCTGCAAGAGCACGACCATGACCAGGAAAAGGCAGACTAAAACGTACAGTATGACAAGCAATACAGTCACGACTTCTCTCCCGCGGCGCAGTCCGCCGCAGCGCGGATGATAGCGGAAAATGACCGTACGTCAAGGCTTGCACCCCCGATGAGGCCGCCATCAACGTCGGCGAGGCTCAACAACTCGTGGGCATTGCCGGGCTTGAGGCTGCCTCCGTAGAGGATCCGGATGGCCGCCGCCGCCTCGCCGTCGAACAGGGCCGCCAGCCGCAGACGGAGAAAGGCGTGGGCCTCCTGGGCCTGGGCCGCAGTCGCGGTGCGGCCGGTGCCGATCGCCCACACCGGTTCGTAGGCGAGCACGAGGTGGGCTGGGTCGAGCGCAGAGAGGGCGTCCGTCTGCCGTTCGAGCACCGCAAAGGTCGCCCCGGCATCCCGCTCCTCGAGGGTCTCGCCGATGCAGAAGATCACCACGAGACCCGCGGCCTGCGCGGCCTTCGCCCGGGCAAGGGCGGTGGCGTCGGTCTCTGAGAACAGGGTCCGCCGCTCGGAGTGGCCGACGATGACCCATCCGACGCCGATTTCGCCCAGCATGGAAGCGGCGATCTCGCCGGTGAAGGCACCGCTTTCCGCCCAGTGGACGTTCTGGGCGCCGATGTGGACTGCGGAGCCGGTCGCGATCATCGCCGCCGCCGGCAGGGCGGTGAAGACCGGGCAGCAGAGAACATCGACGGTGGCGGGCAAATCTTCGCCGATCAGCGCCTCGAGATAGGCGGTGGTCTCCGCCACGCTCTTGTGCATCTTCCAGTTTCCGGCAATCAACGGTCTGCGCATATTCCTCCCCGACCGCCCCTTCAGACTTCAAGGGCGGCGATGGCGGGCAGGGTGTCGCCGGAGAGAAACTCCAGCGAGGCGCCGCCGCCGGTCGAGACGTGGTCGATGCGGTCGAACAAGCCCGCGCGGCGGATGGCCATCACCGACTCGCCGCCGCCGACCACCGAAAAGGCGGGACTCGAGGCGATCGCCCCGGCGACCGCCAGGGTCCCGGCGGCGAAGTCATCGACCTCGAACACGCCCATCGGCCCGTTCCAGAAGATGGTCTTTGCGGATGCCAGCCTTTCGGCGTACCGCGCGCGGGTTTCGGGGCCGATGTCGACGACCATGAGATCCGCGGGGATGGCGTCGCTCGCGACGACTTCGATCCGAGACGCGCCCTCGATGGCGTCGGCCGCCACCACGTCACCGGGGAGTTCGATCTCGACCCCGCGTTCGGCCGCGGCGTCCATGACCTTCA
The DNA here is from genome assembly GCA_963715955.1 of Candidatus Sulfomarinibacteraceae bacterium. Classification (GTDB taxonomy): domain Bacteria; phylum Acidobacteriota; class Thermoanaerobaculia; order Thermoanaerobaculales; family Sulfomarinibacteraceae; genus Sulfomarinibacter. Next base: position 55,519 of record CAVQSQ010000016.1, on the reverse strand, counting down.
GGGCGGTCGCGACCATCTCCTCTTCGACCAACGAACGCCCGACCTCGAGGCCCTGGGCGAGAAAGAAGGTGTTGGCCATCCCGCCGCCGATGAGCAGGGTCCGGACCCGTCCCAACAGCGCCTCGAGCGGCGCCGTCTTGGTCGAGACCTTGGCACCGCCGACGACGGCCACGTAGGGCTGGTCGGGGTCGTTGACGACCCGGGACAATGCCGCGGCCTCGGCCGCCATCAGAAAACCGGCCGCTTTTCGCCCGGTGGGATACAGCGCCGGGGCTGCCACCACCGAGGCGTGGGCGCGGTGGGCGGTTCCGAAGGCGTCGTTGACATAGTGGCTGAAGGGGGCCGTGAGCCGAGCCGCAAACTCGGGGTCGTTGGCCTTTTCTCCGCCGTAAAAACGCAGGTTCTCCAACAGCAGCAACTCGCCCGGGGCTGCCTCGGTGCGTGACGGGTCGAGACAGTCGGGGACGAAGCGGACCGGCCGGCCGAGGGCCTGCTGCGAGAACGGCCGCCACCGGTTCGAGCGTGTATGCCGGATCGGGAGACCCCTTGGCCTTGCCGAGGTGGGAGCACGCCGCCGCCACCTCGACCCGCTCCATCAACCACCGCAGGGTGGGCAAAGCGGCGGTGATGCGGGTGTCGTCGAGAACCTCACCGTCGGCGACCGGGACGTTGAGGTCGAGCCGCGCGAGCACCCGGGCGCCGTCGAGGTCCTTCAGGTCTGCGAGGGCGGGCAGGCCCACTCTCAACCCCGGCCCTGCATGTACTCGATGAGGTCGACACACCGCAGGGCGTAGGCGTTTTCGTTGTCATACCAGGCGACGACCCGGAAGAAGGTCGGTGCAACCTGAGAAATCAGCGGCAGGTCGACCACCGAGGAGTTGGTCTCGCCGATGATGTCCGAGGAGACGATGGGGACGTCGGTGGCCCGCAGGATGCCCTTGAGGGGGCCGCTCGCCGCGGTCTTGAACGCCTTCTGGAGCTCGTCCACGGTCGATTCGCGGCTCGCCACGAAAGTGAGGTCGCACACCGAGCCATCGGGCACCGGAACCCGCATCGCGGCACCGTGGAGCTTGCCCGCGAGCGCCGGATAGACCAGGCCGATGGCCTTGGCGGCGCCGGTCGATGACGGAATGATGTTGACGGCGGCGGCGCGGGCCCGGCGCATGTCCTTGGGGTGCATGACGTCGAGCAGGCTCTGGTCGTTGGTGTAGGCGTGGGTGGTGGTGAGCCAGCCGTGCTCGATGCCCACCGTCTCGTGCAGCACCTTGGCCACCGGGGCGAGACAGTTGGTGGTGCAGGATGCGTTCGATACCACCTGGTGCTTGGCGGGGTCGTAGAGTTCGTTGTTGACGCCCATGACGAAGGTCTCGTCGACCTCCTGCCCCGGGGCCGTGATCACCACCTTTTTGGCGCCGGCGGTGAGGTGGGCGCCGGCCTTTTCGCGGCTGCGGAACAAGCCGGTGGCCTCGAAGACGTAGTCGACACCGAGGTCCTTCCACGGCAGGTCGGCAGGATTGCGTTGGGCGAGGACCTGCATCCGGTCGCCGTCGATGATGATGTCCGAACCGTCGACCTCGACCGTGCCCTTGTAGCGGCCGTGGACCGAGTCGTGACCGAACAGATAGCCGAGCATATCCGGGGATGTGAGATCGTTGATGGCCACCAGGTCAAAGCCGTCGCGGGCCTTGAGATGGCGGGCGATGAGCCGGCCGATGCGTCCGAATCCGTTGATCGCGACCTTGGTCGTCATGTGCTCCTCCAGGTGATCGGAATGGTTCGAAAGTATAACAGAACACATACGCCCTCAAACCAGCCCCGAAACCAACCCCTACAACGATTCTCGCGAAAGGGGGCAGACCAGATCGAGGCTGATTTCTTCCGCAGTCTGCCAGGTGCTTCAAATCTCGATTTCCGCGCACCGAGATGGACCGGAATCGTGCGCCCTGACGGCGGGCCAAAGCGCAGGCATACCCTTCGGTCTGTTGAACTGTTCCAGAGCTTCCCGCCTGTCTCAGATCTCGATTTCCGCGCACCAAGATGGACCGGGATCGTGATGTCCTGACGGCGGGCCAAAGCGCAGGCATACCCAGGGTATGTCGAGTATCCGTCCTGGTGCTCGATCAGGGTCGGCCTGTTTTGGCCTTTTGCAGGATCTCCCTCGTCCTCAAATCCGGTCTTTCCACGTAACCAAGATGCGCCAAGATCGTGATGGACTGCTGGCGAGGCAAAGCACAGGCAGACTCCGCGTCTGGCGAAATTCTCCTAAGCTTCCGATTCCGCGCAAAACCTTTTTTCCGTCGTTCCCAATCTGGGAAATCCCACAATTCCGCGCGCCAAGATGGACCGAGATCGTGATGTTCTGGCTGTGGGTCAAAACGCAGGCATACCCAGGGTATGTCGAGTATTTGACCCACAGCCAGAGCGCGCGAGATCGGTTCAGATTGACGTGGAATTGTGGGATTTCCCAGATTGGGGAACGTGGTAGCCCGTACGGGATTCGAACCCGTGTTACCGGCGTGAGAGGCCAGCGTCCTAGACCCCTAGACGAACGGGCCACGCAAGGCGAAAAGTTACCACACGATCCATCGAGGTGCAAGCATCGGCGGATCCCGCCCCCCGACCCCGGTTCGGCTTTTTTCCGGTGGTTCCGGAAGGCGACTGTTCTTCCCGAACCCTCTCGGTTAGAATGTGAGCACCAACATCGTCAGTATTTCTGATTTTCGCTTGAGGAAGGGAGACCGAACATGGACGAAACTCCGCAGAGCCCGAACAACGCCGCCCCGCCCCCACCGCCACCGGCCGCCCCGGCCTCGCCGAAGGAGCCCGCGGCGAAGCCGTCCGGATTCGTTTCCGACAACCGCAACATCATGATCGTTCTTTCCTATTTCGGCCTGCTCGCCCTCATCCCCTTGCTCGTGGAGAAGGACGATTCCGAGGTGCAGTGGCACGCCAAACACGGTCTCGTGTTGGTCGTGTTCGAAGTCGTGGTCTTCGTCTGCCTGCAGGTAGTGATCATGCTGCTCGGAGCGGTCAGCGGTGGGCTCGGGTGCATCTTCGGTCTTCTGGTGCCGATCTTCTTTATTGCGGTGCTGATCGTGCACATTCTGTGCATCGTCAAGGGCATCAACGGGCAGCGGTTCTTGGTTCCGGGAATCAGCGAGTTCGCCAACAGATTCTGAGCCGTCGCTTTGAACCCGAAGCGGGCCGGGCGGGCGCTGAAGCCCTCAGGTGGGCGTGGCCGGTTCCGTCATTTGGTAACACGTGATGAGGTGGGGTGTGCGTCTTTCCCAGAAACTCGATCCTGAAATGGTGCTCATCGATCCCGCGGTGGCCGACCGCGACGGTCTCTTCCGGCTGTTCGGCGATATGGTCGCGGGCGCCGGCCTCGTCTCCTCGGCCGACGAAGTGGCGGCGAAGTTGACGGAACGGGAAAAGATCCTCTCCACCGGGATCGGCGGCGGGGTCGCGGTTCCCCACGCCCAGCTGCCGGGTCTCGGCCGTCTGGTGATGGCGGCGTCCAGCCACCCTGAAGGCCTCGTGTATCCGGCCCTGGACGACCAACCGGTACGCCTGGTCTTCTGCCTTCTCGGCGATGCCAACACCACCGCGGACCACCTGGCGGGTCTCGCCCGGCTCGCCCGCCTGGCGCGCCGTCGGGCGGCCCTCGAGCCCCTGGTCGCCGCGGCCGACGGCCGCGCCTTTGTCGCCGCCCTCGAAGAACTCGAGGGGGCGTGAGTGCAGCTCTTGCTCACCATCCTCCACCGCGAGGAGCTGTTGGACGAGGTGCTGTCGACGCTGGTCGAGCTGGAGGCCCCGGACGCGGTGGTGGTCGAGAGCCGCAGCGGTCTCGAGCTCCTCGAGCGCGATCTGCCGATCTTTGCCGGTTTGCGGTCGTTGGTCCCTTCGGGGATCGACTTTTCAAGCCTTGTCGTGTGCGTGATCGAGGATGACGAGCTCGCCGCCGAGGTCCTGACCGCGGTCGGCGCTCTCGGTGACGGCTCCCACCTCGAGGGCGAACCCTCCAACACCGTCCTCCTGGTCCCGGTGGCGACCGTACGTCACTTCTGATCCAGCTGCGCCCGTTCGCACAGTAGACTCAATACATGCTTCGCGGAACGATCGCCTTTCTCGCCCTCGTGGTCTGTGCCGTGCTCGGCGCCGAGCTGCGTTCGGCCCTGGCGCGGCGGGGCGTCCGCGCGCCCGGCATGGAGGGCGTGTCCTTTCTCGCCGTGGGTTTCCTCCTCGGGGGGCGGGCGCTGGGGCTCTTCCCCGACGATCTGATGGCGGCCCTCCGGGTCGTGGTCCTGTTCGGTCTGGCCTGGATCGGTCTCGTCTTCGGTCTGCAGGCCGAGCTGCGGATCATCCGCCGGCTGGCGCCGTGGCTCCGCTTCGTTGGCGGGCTGACACCGGTGGCCGTCGGTCTGCCGGTGGTGGTCGCGGGGTTGGTTCTGGGTCTGTCACCGGCGCTCGCTCTGGGTCTGGGAGCGGTGGCGATGGCGAGTTCGCCCAGCGCCCTCGAGAGCCTCGCCCGCGGGCGTCGAACGACCGATCGTGGAGCGGTCCGCATGCTCAAGCTGGTGATGGCCTTTGCCGGCATACCGGCGGTGGCGGTGTTTGCCGTGGCCACCGCCTTTGCGAGCCCCCTCACCAGCGAGTTCGGCGGCAGGTTGGCGGTCTCCGAGTTGGTCGTGTTCACCATCGCCATCGGGACCGCCGTGGGTTTCGCGGTTGTGGTGCTGATTCGCGGGGTTGCCGAGCACATGCAGCTGCTGACCCTGGCGGTGGGCGGCATGTGCTTCGCGGCCGGGGCGACGGCGGTGCTCGGTCTCAACCCGTTGCCGGCGGCGGCGATCGCCGGTGCGGTGGTCGTCAACCGGTGCGTCTTTCCCCACCGCATGCTGCGGGTCGCCCACTCGCTGGAACGGCCCATTCTGGTCGCGCTGCTGGTGCTGGTCGGAGCCTCGTGGAGCACGGCCGCGTTTTCGTTCGAGGTCTTTGCCGTCATGACCGTGGTGCGGATGGCGGCCGCGCTGGCCGCGGGTGAGGGTGTGAAACACATTGCCCGCGCCCGTGGTGAAATCCTCCTCACCGGCGGCGTGGGGTGGGGGCTGGTTCCCCAGGGAGAGCTGGCCCTCGGGCTCACGGTGGCCGTCGTCGGTTTCTTCCCGGCGACCGACGGTGTTCTGGAGGCCGTGGTTGCGGCGGTCCTCATCAGCAATCTCGCGGGCGGCTGGTGGATGCGCCGCCGCCTGTTCGCCCCGGCCGGCGAGGCGACGCCGTGAGGTGGTTTCTGTTTGTCGTGCTGGCGGCCCTCAGTTGGGCGGCGCGGTCGCTCGGAACCGCCACCGTCAACGATCCGGCGGGCTCGGCCATCCTCAGCCTCGGCATCCTGATCATCGGCGGCGTGCTCGCGGGAGAGCTCGCGGTGCGGTTCCGGGCGCCGCGGATCACCGGGTATCTGCTGCTGGGCATGGCGGCCGGACCGCACGCCCTGGGGCTCGAGACCGTCCGCGACGCCGAGCTCTTGCGGGTCTTCGAGGAACTCGCCCTGGGTCTCATCGCCCTCACCGCCGGTGGCGAGTTTCGCCTTGCGGCCGTGCGCCGCCGGCTGAGGCCGTTGCTGGTCATCACCACCGCCCACACGGTCGGGATCCTGCTCTTCGTTGCGGGAACGCTGTGGGTGGTGTTGAGGCTGGTGCCGTTGCTGGGCCCGATCACACCTACCGAGACCGTGGCTGCGGTGGCCTTCCTGGGGGTGATCGCGGTCGCCGTGTCGCCTTCGACCACCATTGCCGTGATCGCAGACTTGCGGGCGCGCGGGGAAATGGTGGAGACCGTTCTCTCGGTCACCATCGTCAAGGACCTGGTCATCCTGCTGCTCTTCACGCTGGTCAACGCCACCGTCATAGCCCTCCTCCAGGGTGGAGCGCCGCACTTCGGCGATCTCGTTCACGTCGCGTGGGAGATCATCGGTTCGCTGGTGGCCGGGGCCGTCCTGGGGATCCTGCTCGGGCTCTACATCGCCAAGGTGGGGCGCCTGGTTCCCTTGACCGTGCTCGCCCTGGCTCTGGCTTCGGCGGAGCTCGCCAACCAGAGCTGGATGGAGCATCTGCTGGTGTGCATGGCGGCCGGGTTTGCAGCGCGCAATCTCTATCCACGAACGGCCGGTCGATTTCTCGACGCCTTGGAGCAGTCCTCGACCCCGGTCTATGTGGTCTTCTTCGCCCTCATCGGCGCCGGCCTCGACACCGGGGTCTTCGCCTCGCTGTGGCTCCCGGCGCTGGTCTACGTGGTGGTGCGCGGGACGGGGGTGTGGCTGATGACCGGCCTCCCGGCGTCGTTGGCGGGTTCGGGCGGCGCGATGATCCGCTACGGCTGGATGGGTTTCGTCGCCCAGGCCGGCCTGTCGCTGGGACTCGCGGCCCGGATCCAGCGCGAGGTGCCGGGCATCGGTCCGGCGGTGGCGACCCTGGTGGTGGCGGCGGTGGTGATCAACCAGCTCATCGGTCCGGTCCTGTGGGAGCGGGCCATCCGGGCCGCCGGAGAGCAGGGGCAGAACCGAAAATAGCGAGGGCCTCCCGGGTGGGAGGCCCTCGAGATCACTGAGTCGTCAACGTCAGTTGCTCTTGCCGCCGTCGACGGCGAGCGTCGGGAAGGCGCCGTTGCAGCCCGTGTCATCGCCGGTGAAGTTGGCGCCCACCGCGGCCAGCGTGCCCGCGAATCCGAGGTTGTCATCGATTTCGAAGGTCAAGGTCCAGGTCATCTCGCCGCCGTCCGGGTAGCTGTCGACGAAGGAGACGCCGGAGGCGAAATCTTCCACGTCGGTCGGGTTGAGGCCAACGCCCCAGAGGAAGATCAAGGTGCACTCGGACTCACCCTGGCCGTTCAATTTGTCGAAGTTGAAGTAGGTGCCGTTGATCGCCTCGACGACGTCGTCGGCGACCACGAGGTTGCCCCCCGAGGCAAAGGCGAGGCTGTCGTAGACCGCGATCTGGTAGGTCCCGTCCGCCGAAGCGGCGCCGGCGCCGAAGGAGGACTCGAGGGTCGCGGGGTCGCCGCTGGCGTTGTCCGTCTTCGAACCCAGGATCACCGCCGAGCCCGAGGTCACGGTGGCGAGCAGGGTGCCGTTGTTGTAGGTGCTCACGTCCCACAGGTCGGTCTTGAACGACAACCACGGCTCGTAGGCCCCCAGGGTGACCGTCGCGGTGTCGAGCACGCTGCCGTTGGGGTCGAGCAGGTCGAGGTCCATGGTGACCCCGTCGGCCCCGGCCAGGGCGAAGATATTGGTGTAGAACGAGCTGTTCGCGGCCAGCCCCATGACGGTGGTCGATTCGCCGGCCTTGGTGGCCGATGAGGCCGGGATCGCCTCGAAGCCGGAACCGAAGGTGCCGCCGACCGGGTCGTTGAACCCGGTGAAGACCAACAGGTTCGCCGTCACCTCACCGCCGACCGCGGTGATGCGGAATGCTCCGGCGGCGTTGTTCATCCCGAAATTGTTCAGCAGAACATCCTCGAGGATCAGCGTGTCGTCGGGGCCGATGCTGAAGTCTCGGGATGCCGGCATCGGGTTGGCCTGATCCCGCTCGAGCCAGTACACCGTGACCGAGACCGTGGTGGCGCCGGCGTTGTTGATGTACAGGTCTGCGTGCCACTTGTTGGTTCGCGCCGCGCCGGCGATCAGAAGGTCCGAGCCGGGCGAGATGGCGAGTGCCGAGGATGCCGCAATCAGCAGGCCGCAAAAGAAGACGGTGATATTACGTGCGTTCATGAATGACCTCCCAGGTCCAGTCAACGGGTTCAACAATTCGTAACAATAGCAGATTCCTGCTTCACGACAGCGAACGGTCGCTCATTGCGGGTATCGGAGATACGGGTGGTTGCCGTCTTTTGTTTTTACGGTCGTGATCGATGGGGCGGGCCTGACCCGGGATCGGCTAAGATACCGCGATGACCTATCAGGTGCTTGCACGCTCGTGGCGCCCGCAACGCTTTGCCGATCTCCTCGGCCAGGAGGCCGCGGTGCAGACCCTGAGCAATGCCCTCAGTTCGAGCACCTTTGGCCAGGCCTACGTGTTCTCCGGGCTTCGGGGGGTCGGCAAGACCACCGTCGCGCGGTTGCTCGCCAAGGCTGTGAACTGCAAAGAGGGACCCACGGCCGAGCCCTGCGGGAATTGCGAGTCGTGCCGCGAGATCGCGGACGGTTCGAGCATCGACGTCATCGAGATCGATGGCGCATCGAACCGTGGAATCGACGACGTCCGCGAACTCCGAGAACTCCTGAAGTTCCACCCGACACGGGATCGCTTTCGGGTCATCATCATCGACGAGGTCCACATGCTCACGCGCGAGGCCTTCAACGCCCTCCTCAAGAGCCTCGAGGAGCCGCCGCCCTACATCCTGTGGATCTTTGCAACCACCGAGCGCGTCAAGGTCCCGGACACGATTCTCTCCCGCTGTCAGCAGCTCGATTTCCGGCCGGTCGGAGTCGACCTCATCCGGGAACGGCTCGAGGAGATCGCAGAGGCCGAGGGCTTCTCGCTCACGACCTCTGCGGCAGCGGCCATCGCCGGCGCCGCCGAGGGGTCGGTGCGTGACGCCCTGTCGCTGCTCGACCAGTTGCGCGCCTTCACCGCCGATGCCGTCGACGACGAGGCCGTGGCGACGGTGCTCGGGGTCCCGCCGCTGGAGGTCACGACGCGGCTCATCGAAACGCTCGCATCAGGCGAGACGGCGGCCGGCCTCGGACTGTTGCGGGAGCGGCTGGCCGGTGGTCAGGACGCGTCGATCCTGTACCAGGAGATGGGGCGCACCCTGCGGACCCTGATGTACCTCGCCCTCGATCCGGCGCTGGTGCCGACCTTGACCGGGCCCCAGATCGAGCGGCTGCAGCCGGTTGCTCAGACCTACGGCGCCGATGTCCTGAGCCGCATGCTCGGTCTGTGGGTCGAGCACGATCACCTGGTCAAGGAGGCCGGCAACCGCGAACTGGCCCTCGAGGTGGCGGCGATGCGCCTCGCCCGTTGGCCCTCCGTCCGTCAGCTCGAGACATGGCTCGCCGGTGGAGAGACACCACCGCAGGCCGCAGGATCAGGACCGGGGAGGGCATCGACACCGGCTGCCGGTGGGGGAGAGGGTCCGTCTCCGGCCAAACCACCGGCTTCGCGATCGGCGGCCGCCGCAACGCGCGCACCAGAAACGGTGGACAGGGATGAGCCGGAAGGTGAGCACGACGATGAACCCGCCAACGAGATCGAATCCGCGCCGGAGCCACCTGAGGAGACCGAGGATCTCACCAGCATGGCCAACGCCGACCCCGGGGTGATCCTCGCCACCCGGATCCTCGGCGGCGAGGTGGTGGCGGTTCGTCCGGATGGTGAGGGCGCCTAGGTGGACCTCCGGCCGCCGACGGTCCGCGCTCTGCTGCAACACCTCGAGCGGCTGCCGGGTGTCGGTCCGAGGACCGCACAGCGCCTGGCCGAACATCTGCTCACGGTCGACCCCGGAGACCTGCAGGCCTTTGCGGAAATCCTCGGCAAGCTGCGCCGGTCGGTGCAACTGTGTTCCTTCTGTTCGTTGCTCACCGAAAGCGACCCCTGCGCGGTGTGCAGCGACCCCGGCCGCGACCAGACGGTGATTCTGGTTGTCGAAGAGCCCACGACGGCATGGGCGGTGGAGGCTACCGGCGAGTTTCGCGGGCGGTATCATGCCCTCCTCGGCCATCTCTCGCCCCTCCACGGCGTCGGGCCGGAAGACCTCACCATCGACCGGCTGGAGGAAAGGTGCCGCGACTCCGGCGTGGAGGAGGTGATTCTCGCCACCGATCCCACGGTGGAAGGGGAGACCACGGCGCTCTACATCAGCCGCCGGCTCCAGCCCCTCGGGGTCAGGGTGAGCCGGCCGGCTTCCGGCATTCCGGTCGGCGGGGAAGTGGCGTCCGTGGATCGGGTGACGCTCGCTCAGGCGCTCCAGACGCGCCGCCTGGTCTAGCCTGCGGGTCTCACCAGACGAACTCCCATCTTCCTGATTTCAGCGACTTTTTGCGCGCCTCGACGAGGCCGACGCGGGCTGTTTCGCTTGCCTGCCGGGGGCGTCTATGTTAAAAATTGAAACTATTGGGAGTGTGAAGAGTTGGTTACCAACTTGGTCATGTATGAGGAGGAGTTCGATCGCATCAAGCTGCTCCTCGATACCCTGCGAATGGACGCCAGCGCCAAGATCGTCTTCCTGGTCGATAAGAACGGGCAGCAGATCGCGGAAGCCGGCGAGGTGAACCTTGTCGATGCGACCTCTCTCGCCTCCCTGACCGCCGGCAACGTGGCCGCCACCGACGGTCTCGCCAAGCTCATCGGGGAGAAGGAATTTTCGATTCTCTTCCACGAGGGCCGCAAGGACAACATTCACATCTCCATCGTCGGCCAGCGGCTGATCCTGGTTGTGATTTTTGACGAGCGTTCGTCTCTCGGTCTGGTCCGCCTGCGGGTGCGCAAGGCGTCGGCGGAGATGGAGCGGGTGCTCAACGAAATGGAGACGAAATCCCAGATGGTTGGCACCGTGGAAACCCTTTCCCCCTTTGCTGAAATCACCGACGACGACATCGACGCACTGTTTTCAGAATGAGTTTCATCAATTACGCCGCTCGCGAGATCAACGTCAAGATCGTGTACTACGGGCCCGGTCTGTGCGGGAAGACCACCAACCTGCAGTACATCTTCGAAAAATCCTCGCCGCAGCAGAAGGGCAAGCTGATCTCCCTCGCCACCGAGACGGATCGCACGCTCTTTTTCGATTTCCTGCCGCTCGACCTCGGGGCGGTGCGCGGTTTCAAGACCCGCTTCCACCTCTACACCGTGCCCGGCCAGGTCTTTTACGATGCCAGCCGCAAGTTGATCCTGAAGGGGGTCGACGGGGTGGTGTTCGTCGCCGACTCCCAGGAGGCGCGGATGGACGCCAACGCGGAGTCGCTGCGCAACCTCGAGGACAATCTGCGCGAGAACGGCTTCGAGCTCAAGACCATCCCCTACGTCCTGCAGTTCAACAAACGCGACCTCCCGAGCGCGGTGCTGGTCGACGACATGTACCGCCTCCTCAACTTCAAGGGCGAGCCGACGTTCGAGGCGGTCGCCGTCAAGGGCATGGGTGTCTTCGAGACCCTCAAAGCGGTGGCCAAACAGGTGCTGTACGAGCTGCGGAGCCGCTGAACCGCTGAGCCGACGTTCCCGGCGAGCCTTCCGACACAACTGAGCGATCACGGCACATCGTGGTAGGCTGCGGTCAGCCGCAGCGGCCGCCGGTCGCCGGCAACTCAATCGACGACGGAGGCTCGATGAATCCCCTCAAGAAGCTCTGGACCGACCACCGGCAGGCGGTGTGGCTGGACTATATCGAGCGCGACCTGCTCACCGGCGGCGGTCTCGCGCGGTTCGTGGCCGACGACGGCGTGCGCGGCGTCACCTCGAACCCCTCCATCTTTCAAAAGGCCATCGAAGGCGGCGGCGCGTACGATGCCGCGGTCGCGGCGCTGTTGGACTCGGAGCCCGCGCTGGCGACCAAGGACCTCTACGAGGCGCTGGCGATCGAGGACATCCGCGGCGCCGCCGATGTCCTGCATCCGGTGTTCGATGCGAGCGGCGGCGAGGACGGTTACGTCAGCCTCGAGGTGTCGCCCCACCTCGCCCACGACAGCGAGGGCACGGTGGCCGAGGCGCGGCGTCTGTGGGCGGCGGTCGACCGCCGCAATCTCATGATCAAGGTCCCGGCGACGGCGGCCGGGATCCCGGCCATCGAGAACCTGATCGCCGCCGGCATCAACGTCAACGCCACCCTGATGTTCTCCCTCGCCGACTACGAGGCGGTGGCGCAGGCCTACGTGCGCGGGATCGCGGCGTGTGCCGCACCTGACCGCGTGGCCTCGGTGGCGTCGTTCTTCGTCAGCCGGGTCGACACCAAGGTGGATGCCGCCCTCGAGGACATCGGCACCGACCCGGCGCTCGCCCTGCGCGGCAAGGCAGCGGTGGCCAACGCCCGGCTCGCCTACCGCCGCTTCGAGGAGATCTTTTACGACGGGCCGTTCGATGATCAGAAGGCGCGCGGGGCGCGGCCGCAACGGCCGCTGTGGGCGAGCACCAGCAGCAAGAACCCCGCCTACCGCGACGTGATCTATGTCGAGGAGTTGATCGGACCGGACACCGTCAACACGTTGCCAGTGGCGACCCTCGAGGCCTTTCGCGATCACGGCGAGCCGCGCACCTCGATCACCGAGGATGTCGATGGGGCGATAGCGACGATGGCCTCCCTCGCGGATCTCGGAATCGACATGAACGCGGCGACCGCCGAGCTCCAGGTAGAAGGGGTGGCCGCGTTCTCCGCATCGTTCGACCAATTGCTGGCGGCCCTGGATGGGGCTCGTTCGGTCTGACCTCCGGGTCGGGTCACAAAGTCCGAACAAGCCGGTTATGCTGGATATCTGAACGAGGCATCGGCGTGACCGGAGATCCGGCGAGCGTGCGGCGCCGAGCCCGGAGCGGAGGTCCGAATGTGCGGCATCATCGGCTACGTCGGCGGGGACGAGGTGGTTCCGGTCGTGCTCGACGGTCTGCGGCGCCTCGAGTACCGAGGCTACGACTCGGCCGGCATGGCGGTGATGGGCGAGGCTGAGATCGGTATCCTGCGGGCCGCGGGAAAACTCGGCAATCTCGAACAGAAGGCCTATCACCAACCGCTCCACGGCACAGTTGGTCTTGGCCACACCCGGTGGGCGACCCACGGTGCGCCCACCGAAGCCAACGCCCACCCCCAGACCGACACCACGGGTTCGGTGGCGGTGGTCCACAACGGCATTTTGGAAAACTACGCGGCGCTGCGGGCGCAGCTCCTGTCCGAAGGCGTCGATCTGCAGTCGGACACCGACACCGAGCTCATCGCGCAGCTGCTGGGCCGCGAAAGCGGAACACTGTGTGAACGCGTCCTCGCAGTGCTGCCGCAACTGGTCGGTCAGTACGCGGTGGTCGCCGTCCACAAGGCCGAACCCGACGTGGTGGTGGCCTTCCGCAACGGCCCGCCGCTGGTGGTGGGGCTCGGCGAAGGGGAGAACATCGTCGCCTCCGATGTCACCGCCCTGCTCCACCGCACCCGGCGGGTGGTCTTTTTGGAACACGGCGATGTGGCCGTGGTCCGACGGGACGGGCTGGTCCTCCTCGACGCCTCGGGCGACAAGATCGAGCGCCCGGTGGAGACCCTGGACTGGGACGCTGCACGGGCGGAGAAAGGCGGCTTTCGCCACTTCATGTTGAAGGAGATCTTCGAGCAGCCGGACGCCATCCGCAACACCGTCCGCGCCTATCTCGACTCCGACCGGCGCGGGGTCAACCTCGGGGGTCTCGGTTTCTCCGAGGAGGAACTCGCGCGGCTGCGACGGGTCCACATCATCGCATGCGGGACCTCGTGGCACGCTGCCCTGGTCGGCAAGTTCCTCGTCGAGGAGCTCACCGGACTGCCCACGGAAGTGGACTACGCGTCGGAGTACCGTTACCGTTCGCCGCTTCTGGGCGACGACCTTTTGGTGGTGGGGATCACCCAGTCGGGCGAGACCGCCGACACGCTGGCGGCGATGGAGCTCGCCCGCGACGGCGGCGCACTCCTGGCCACGGTCTGCAACAGCCGCGGATCCTCGGCGTGGCGTTTGGCGACCTCGACCATGCTCACCCAGGCCGGGCCGGAGATCGGGGTCGCCTCGACCAAGGCCTTTACGACCCAGCTCGTGGCCCTGGTTCTGATGGCGCTCGGTCTCCGCGCCGCCCGCGGTCTCGCCGACGAGTCGGACGCGGCCCTGGTGGCCGAGCTGCAGCGGCTGCCGATCGCGGTCGAACGCGCCCTCGCCATCGATGACGAGCTCTACCGGCTCGGCACCGAGCTCTTGAGCGACGCCGCCGATTCGCTCTACCTGGGGCGGGGCATCCTCTACCCGATCGCCCTCGAAGGCGCCCTCAAACTCAAGGAGATCTCGTACCTCCACGCCGAGGGTTACCCGGCGGGGGAGATGAAGCACGGCCCCATCGCCCTCCTCCAGGATGGGTTTCCGGTGGTGGCGGTGGTTCCCGAGGGGCAGTCGAGGGACAAGATCATCAGCAACCTCATGGAGGTCAGAGCTCGCGGCGCCAGCGTTCTCGCGGTCTCGGCCGACTTCGATGACGACCTGGCGCACGTCGCGGACCTGGTGCTGCCGGTGCCGCGGGTCCACCCCCTCCTGCAGCCGGTGGTGTCGGTGGTGCCGCTGCAACTGCTGGCCTACAACGTCGCCGTGGAGCTCGGTCTCGACGTCGACCAACCGCGCAATCTGGCGAAGAGCGTCACCGTCGAGTGAGGCGGGCGCCTCACTCGACGAATTTTGAATGTTGAATTCTCAATTTTGAATTTCGGGCATATTCACGCACATCGAGAAATCTCGCCGGTCGGGCGGATCATTCCGAACTCAAAACTCAAAACTCAAAATTCAAAACTCAAGAGGTTGTTTCTCCCTCCCGTCCTTGGTAGGTTCTCCCTTCCTCCGGAGGTGGTGTTTCCTTGACGTCCTTTCTCGATGATCTGAACCCGCGGCAGCGGGAGGCCGTGACCTACGGTGAAGGGCCGTTGCTGGTGCTCGCGGGCGCCGGGTCGGGGAAGACCCGTGTGCTCACCTGCCGGATTGCCCACCTGGTGGCACAGAAGGTCGTCGAACCGAGCGCCATCACCGCGGTGACCTTCACCAACAAGGCCGCCCGCGAGATGCGGGATCGGGTGGAGGCATTGGTGGGTCGTCCTCTCGGCGGCGGCTTTGTCGGCACCTTTCACCGCTGGGCCCTCGATCTGCTGCGCAGACACCCCGGGGCCGCCGGTCTGCCGCCGCGGTTCGGGATCGCCGACAGCGACGACCAGCGCGTGCTGGTGGGGCGGGTCCTCAAGGAACTCGGGCTCGACCCCAAGGAACACCCGCCGCGCGCCCTGCTGTCGCGGATCTCCGGTCTCGTCAACCACGGCACGGGGCTCGAGGAGTTCGAGGGCCGGGCGGTGGGCCACAGCGACGAGACCCTGGTCGAGATCTGGCGCCGCTATGAACGTCAGAAGAAGACCGCGGCGGTGATCGATTTCGATGACATGCTGGTGCGGGCGCTGGCCGCGGTCAGGGCTGACGAGACCGTTCGCGGTCGGATGCGCCGTCGCGCACGGTTCCTGCTGGTCGACGAGTTCCAGGACACCAACTCCCTGCAGATGGATCTCCTGAGCGAGGTGCTCGACGCCGACGCGAACCTCACCGCGGTCGGCGACGAGGACCAGTCGATCTATCGCTGGCGCGGCGCGGAGCTTGACAACATCCTCTCCTTCGAGCGCTTCTACCCCGGGGCCGCGGTCATTGCCCTGGAAGAAAACTACCGCTCCACCGCACCCATCCTCGCCGCGGCGGGCGGGCTGATCGCAGCCAATGTCGGTCGCCGCGGCAAGAAGCTCTTCACCAGCCGCAGCGGCGGCGACCCGGTACGGCTGTATATCGCCGATGACGAGCGTGCGGAGGCGCGCTGGGTGGCTGATCACATCGCGGCGGCGTCCGCCACCCGCCCCCTGGGCGAGATCGCCGTGCTGATGCGGACCAACGCCCAGACCCGCCCCTTCGAAGAGGAACTCACCCGCCGCCGAATGCCCTACCGGGTGGTCGGCGGACTCCGCTTCTGGCAGCGTGCGGAGATCAAAGACGCCCTCGCTTACCTCCGCCTCACCTTCCGCCCGGAGGACCTGTTGTCGTTCGAGCGCGTCATCAACGTTCCCACGCGGGGCATCGGCGCTGCGACCCTCGACGTCCTGCGCCGCGCCTCCGAAGAGCTCGGTGTGACCCTGCCGGAGGCGGCTCGAGGCCTCCCGGAGGGCCTCAGCCCGCGAGCCCGGTTGTCGCTGGAGCGCTTCTTCGGGCTCTTCGAAGAGGCGGCCGAGCGCCGAGAGGAGCTTACTCCCGGGGACTTCGTCGGCTGGCTGCTCGAGGCCTCGGGGCTGTTCGCGATGTATGACGGAGACGCCGAGGACCGCGTCGCGCGCCGCGAGAATCTTCAGCAGCTGGCATCTGCGGTGGCCGAGGCCGCGGCGCGGGACCAGGGACTCGAAGACTTCCTCGACTCGGTGGCCCTGCTCGAGGAGAACGACGAGGAGACGGCGACCGAGGCGGTGTCGCTGATGACCCTGCACTCGGCCAAAGGACTCGAGTTCGACGTGGTCTTTCTCTCCGGGCTCGAGGACGGTCTGTTGCCGCACGCCAACTCGAGGGACGACCACGAAAGCCTCGAGGAGGAGCGCCGTCTCGCCTATGTCGGGATGACGAGGGCGCGCCGCACGTTGGCGCTGTCGGGAGCGCGGACCCGGTTCCTCTTCGGTCAGCGCCAACCGACCAGGCCCTCGCGCTTTCTCGAGGACCTGCCCGAAGGAACTGTCGAAGATGTGTCCCAGACGAGCCCTGCGCAGGTGGGTTCCGTCCCGCGATCCCCCTCCACCCGCCCCGCCGCGAGACCGCAGGGGAAAAGGTTGCACCCGGTGGGTGGGCCGAAGATCGCCGCCACCGCGACCGACACCGACGGCAACGGGTGGCGCCCGGGCGACCGGGTTCGACACCGGCGTTTCGGCAATGGTGTGGTCCTGGCGTGCCAGGGCAGCGGTGCGCAGCTCAAACTGGTGGTCTACTTCGACCGCGCCGGCCGCAAGACGCTGGTCCCGACCATCGCCAGGCTCGAAAAGGCGTGATGGGAATCCGCGAGGAGTATCCTCTGCAGTGCACTGAATGGATCTTGGATCGGAGACGACAGTGAAAAATGAATGGCATCACACGACGGTGTTGGCGGTGCGTCGCGACGGCGTGGTTGCCGTCGGCTCCGACGGCCAGGTGACTCTCGGCACGGCGGTGATCAAACACGGCGCGGCCAAGGTCCGCCGGTTGGCCGGCGGCAAGGTGCTGGCCGGTTTCGCCGGTTCGGTGGCCGACGCCCTGGCACTCTTCACGCGGTTCGAGTCCAAGCTCGAGGAGTACGGCCACAACCTGGAGCGCGCCGCGGTCGAGCTGGCCCGGGACTGGCGAACCGACAAGGCCCTGCGGCACCTCGAGGCGCTGCTGATCACCGCCGATTCAAAGACCACCCTGCTGGTGTCGGGAACCGGCGAGGTGATGTCCCCCGACGACGACGTCGTGGCGGTGGGCTCGGGCGGTTCCTACGCTCTGGCTGCGGCGCGGGCGCTCGTCAAACACACCGAGCTGCCGGCGCGGGAGATCGTCCAGGAGGCCCTGGCGATCGCCTCCGAGATCGACATCTACACCAATGACCACATCACCATCGAGGAGCTGAAGTCGTGAAGCTGGACACGCTGACCCCGATCGAGACCGTGCGCGAGCTCGACCGCTTCATCGTCGGCCAGGCCGCCGCCAAGCGGGCCGTCGCGGTGGCTCTGCGCAACCGCTGGCGGCGCCAGCAGCTGACCCCCGAGCTGCGTGAAGAGGTGGCGCCGAAGAACATCATCATGATCGGCCCCACCGGAGTCGGCAAGACCGAGATCGCGCGCCGTCTGGCGCGCCTCACGGGGTCGCCCTTTCTCAAGGTCGAGGCCTCGAAGTTCACCGAGGTCGGTTACGTCGGACGCGACGTGGAGTCGATCGTCCGCGATCTGTTGGACGCGGCGATTCAGCTGGTGCGGACAGAGAGGATTGCCGAGGTCGAGGTTCGTGCGGAGCGGGCCGCCGAAGACCGCCTCCTCGATCTCCTGGTGGTGAGCTCGACCTCGGCGCTGGAGACCTCGTTGGAGGAACGGCGCCGCGCCCTCAAGCGGCCGCTACGCGACGGTCTGTTGGAGGAGAACGAGGTCGAACTCGACGTTGCCGAAGACCGCATGCCGACGGTCGAGATGTTCACCCCCCAGGGCATGGAGTCGATGGGGATCAACCTCAAGGATATGTTCGGCGGCATGATGGGCCGCAAGTCGAAGAAACGGATGACGATCAAAGAGGCGCGGCGCGTGCTCACGGCCGAGGAGGAAGAAAAGCTCATCGACCGCTCTCAGGTCGAGAGCGAGGCGATTTCGAGGGTCGAAGAGTCCGGCATCGTCTTCCTCGACGAGATCGACAAGATCTGTTCGCGGGACGACGCCGGCGGTCGCGGTCCTGATGTCTCCCGGGAGGGGGTGCAGAGGGACCTGCTGCCGATCGTCGAAGGCACCCACGTCAACACCAGGTACGGGGTGGTCCGCACCGACCACGTGCTGTTCATCGCCGCCGGCGCCTTTCACGTGTCGCGGCCGGCGGACCTCATCCCGGAAATGCAGGGCCGCTTCCCGATCCGCGTCGAACTCCAGTCGCTCGGGGCGGAGGAGTTCGAACGCATCCTCAAGGAGCCGGAGAACTCCCTCATCCGTCAGTACACCGCATTGATGGCGACCGAAAATCTCGACCTCCGCTTTTCCGATGACGCGGTCGCGACCATTGCCTCCATGGCCGCGGAGATCAATTCCTCGGCGGAGAACATCGGCGCCAGGCGTCTCCACACCGTGCTCGAGCGCCTGCTCGAGGACCTCAGCTTCTCGGCTCCCGATCGCGCCGGCGAAGCGGTGGTGGTGGACGCCGACATGGTCCGCGACCGGCTCGCCGATCTGGTTGGTGATCGCGACCTGGCGCGGTACATTCTCTAGAAATGAATTCGGAATTCGGAATTCGGAATTCGGAATTATCCAGCCTTTCACCGGCGCGGGTGATGGGGTTGAAATTCAAAATTCAAAATTCAAAATTCAAAATTTTCCTACCGATCCTTCTCCTGTTGACGTTGGTTGCGTGTGGCAAGGAGGGGCCGCCGCTGCCGCCGGAGATCCGGATCGCCGAGCGCACCGGCGACCTCAAAGCGCACCAGGAGGGCGAGGTCGCGGTGCTGCAGTGGAGCTATCCCTCGATGACGACGGCGGGTCAGACCCTCAACGATATCGAGGCCATCGAGGTGTGGCGCGCGACGCTGCCCAAGGGGCAGGAGCCGCCGCCGCCGATGACCCCGCAGGACCGCGCGCTCCAGCGCCAGTTGCTCGAGGCGCAGGGTGAGATCGTTCTGCGGCTCGATTTACCGGAGATCGAGGCGGCCACCCGCGGGAAGTTCCTGGTCTACCGTGACGATCTCGTGCGCTGGCGGCAGGGCCTCGCTGTCGATCCCGAGACTGCCGTGGTGTGGTACGGGGTGCGGACGATCTGCTGTCGCAATCGGGAGTCCGAGCTTTCGAACGTGGCGCGGCTGCTGCCCACGAAGCCGCCCGCCCCTCCGGCCGGGCTGGGGTTGGCGGCCGGGGCGCAGGGCATCGACGTGCGGTGGGAGGCGGCCCCCGGAAACTCGGTCCTGGTCGAACGGTCGCCCGACGGCACGGTGTGGACCTCGGTCACCGAGCAGGCTGTCATCGGAGGCGAATGGCAGGACAGCCAGGCCGAACAGGGCCGTGCATGGAGCTATCGCCTGCGGTCGGTTGTGCCGCTCGAGGGCGGCGGTCAGGTGATCGGTGATCCATCCGACCCGGCGCGGATCGAACACCCCGACACCTATCCTCCAGCGAAACCGGAGGAGGTGGTGTGCCTCCCCGAAGGTGCAACGGTCCGGGTCCGCTGGCGTTTGGTTCCGGGGGCGGCCGGGTATGAGGTGGCGCGCCGGTCCGGAGGCAGGCCGGCGGAGGTGCTCGTTTCGGATTTCACATCGGTCGAGTTCACCGACCGCGAGCCCCCGCTCGGCACGATCACCTACTTCGTGGTGGCTCGAGACGCGATCGGCAACACCAGCGGTTCCGCCGAATGTTCGGTGGTCATGGGGGCCGTGCCGTGAGGTCCGGGCTTTTCAAGGTGGAGGGGGCGGGCAACGACTTCCTGCTCGGGATCGGCGACTGGGCCGGCCGGTTGGCCGACGACCGCGCCCTGGTGCGTCGGCTCTGCGACCGGCGGCGTGGGGTCGGTGCTGACGGCACCCTTTCCGTCACCGCGAAGTCGGCAGAATCAGTGTCCCTGGTGTACGTCAACGCCGATGGCAGCGAGGGGCAATTCTGCGGCAACGGAACGCGGTGCGCGGCCCGGGCCGCGGTGGATCTGCTCGGCTGCAACCCACGGCTGGAGATCGTGACGGGGTGGGCGGTCGTTCCTGCCGAGGTCCGGGGGACGGTGGTCTCCCTGGTTCTGCCCCCCATCGACGACGCCCCGCGGGCGGCGGGAATCGAAAGTCCCGTGGCGGTGGGCGAGATGCAGCGCCTCGTTGTCGGCGTCCCGCATCTCGTGGCCCGGACCACCGGGCTTGCCGAACTCGATCTCGAAGTCGTGGCCGCGCCGCTGCGCCGCCACCCTGCAGTGGGCGCCGAAGGGGCCAACGTCAATTTCTACCAGATCGACGGCGAGGGACTCGTGGCGACGCGCACCTGGGAGCGCGGGGTGGAAGCGGAAACGCTCAGCTGCGGTTCGGGTTCGGTCGCGGTGGCCCTGGTGGTGATGGCCGAGTGCGGCACCTCCCGTGTCGAGTTGAAGCCGGCATCGGGAGACATTCTCATCGTCGAGGCCCTCGGGGAACCCCCTGTGTGCGCGACCCGGCTCAGCGGGCCGGCGCGGATCGTGGGGGAGATCAGGCTTTCAGAGGAGTTTTTTGCCGGGTCCTGATTGTTCGAGTAGACCGGTCTTTCAGAGCGCACTTCCCGAGAGGAGCCACCCTCAACATTGTTGGCTCGCGTCACCTCGCCGGCGTGGAAATTCGAGAATCCAACAATGTTGAAAGTGGCACCTCCGCCGCACGCGGCTCGTATCCGGAGGCGCGGGCAGGCTGCGGGTCACGTCGTGTCCCGGTTGGCGAGGCCGGATACGGCAAGCCCCAAGCCTATCCGAAGATCTTCCACCCGATGAGGAGGGAGAAGGCGGCGAAGTAGCCTGCGGCGAGGTCGTCCGCGATGATCCCGATCCCACCCGGAAGCTTTTCGCAGGCCCGGATCGGCCACGGTTTGACGACATCGAAGAAGCGGAAGAGCAGGAAGCCGGCGGCCGAGAAAACCACCAGGTGAGTCGACGCCAGAACCGGCAGGAAGGGCAGGGCGACCAGGTATGTGAGCCATTGCCCGGCGATCTCGTCGACGACGATCGGCCCCGGGTCGTCCGCACCGCGGCGCAGAGCTTCTTTCTCCGAAGCCCACAGACCGGCGGCCGTCGCCACCACCAGGGCGATCGCGGTCATCGCGATTCTGGCGGATGTGCTGGGAACGACCAGGCACCCGACCCACCACAGAAGCGCCGCCGGCAACGACCCTGCGGTGGTGCCCGGGGCCGGTAAGACATCTCCGAGACCTCCAACCGTGGCGATGACGCGAGCCAGTCGTGATCCCTTCTCGGTCATGTCGTGCCCCCCGTCTGCAGTGCGTCGACGAGCTTGCGGTGGAAGCCGCCGAAATCTCCGGAGGAACAGCCTACCACCACATCTCCGCCATGGATGGCGGGCCTGAGCGCCAACGCCGGGTCGTCACCGCGCTCGGGCATCAGCGACGCCACGCCCCGCGCCGCAAGGGCCTCGGCGAGGGCTGAGCGGTCGAGGACCTCGTCTGCCGCCAGACGGTCGCTGTGGTAAGGCGGTGCCACCAGAACCAGGTCGGCGCCGGCGAGGGCCGCCAGATACGCGTCGTGAAACGAGCGCCGTGCGGCGGTCAGGGAACGCGGCTCGAAAGCGATCACCAACCGCCTTTCCGGCCACCGCTGGCGAGCGGCGGCGATGGTCACCGCCAACGCCGTCGGGTGGTGGGCGAAGTCGTCGACGACCACGATGCCGCCGGCTTCACCGACCACCTCCATGCGCCGCGCGACCCCGGGGAAAGACGCCATGGCCTCGGCGGCGGCGGCGGGGTCCACGCCGCAGACGGCAGCTGCCGCCACGGCGACCGCCGCGTTCTGGATGTTGTGCAGACCGGGTTGGCGCAGCTTCAAAACCAGGTCGCGGCCGCGCCACGAGAGCTCGGCCCGGCTCATTCCCTCCTGGCCGTCCCACGACACCAGGCGGAGGTCGACTGCCCCGACTTCGCCGACGGTGACGATGGGGGCGGTGGCGTCCCGGCATGCGTCAAGCGCGTGGTCGCTCCAGGCGTTGACGACGACCGCACCGTGGCGCGGGACCTGGGCCGCCCCGGCGCGAAAGGCGGTCAGCACGGCGTCGAGATTGGGATAGAGATCGGCGTGATCGAATTCGACGGGCCCGAGGATGAAGAGGTGCGGCCGGTAGTGGAGAAACTTCGGCCCGCGATCGAAAAACGCGGTGTTGTACTCGTCGCCCTCGATGACCAGCCAGCGACCGTCCCCGAGCCGGAAACCGCGGGGGTTCCACTGCGGCAGCCCGCCCACGAGATAGGAGGGATCGCGGCCGGTTGTCTCGAGGATCCACGACAGCATGGCCGAGGTCGTGGTTTTGCCGTGGGTCCCGGCAACCACCAGACTCTGCAGACCGCGGGCGAGCACATAGTGCGCCACGGCCTCCGCCTGCGCCAGATGAGGAAGCCGGCGCTCGAGCACCGCCGCCACCTCGAGGTTGGTGCGGGGCACGGCGTTGCCGATGATCACACGGTCGATGTCGTCCGGCAGTGCGGCGGCGTCGAAACCGATCCGCACCGGAATGCCGAGGTCCTCGAGCAGGGTGCTCATGGGCGGGTAGAGGTGGGCGTCGACCCCTTCCACCCGGTGGCCGAGTTGGTGCAACAGCCCCGCGAGTGGGGCCATCGCGGTGCCGCCGATCGGGAGGAAGTAGAGGAATTCGGGTCGAGCCTGCAATATTCACCGCATTCCGAGGGTATAAGTCCTGCAAAAAAGCGCCCTCGTGGGTTGTCGGCCGTCGCTGTCGGCTCCTATGATTGTCTCTCGGTGCTGAAAAGATGACAAGGAGGTTTTGATATGAAGAATTCACGTTCCCCGCTCTTGACCGCCGCCGCCGTGGTGGCGATGCTGGTGGCCGGCTCGATGACGGCCGTTGCGGCCGACGGTCCGTTGTTGGTGATTTCCGAGAAGATCAAGGACATGGGGACGGTGCCGCAAGGTGAGATCCTCGAGATCACCTTCGAACTCGTCAACGAAGGCAACCAGCCTCTCGAGATCAGGGCCGTGCGCCCGACCTGCGGCTGCACGGTGGCCGACTTCGATCGCGAGATAGCCGCTGGAAAATCGGGCTTCATCAAAGCGAAGCTCGACACCAGTGACTTCTCGGGTCCGATCTCCAAGTCGATCCTGATCATGACCAGCGACCCGCAGGAACCCACAGTGACCGTGGTGATCAAGGCCACAGTCCACCCCTACGTGGAAGTCCTCCCGCGGGCCCTGATCCGCTTCAATGCCGTCCAGCACGAACCCATGGTCGAAAAGATCACGGTGGTCGCGGCTGAAGACGACTCCGGTTTCAAGGTCACCGGGGTGTCGTCAAGCGTGCCCTATCTGGCCACCGCGGTGCGCCCTCTGCCCAAGGACGAGCTCGTCGCCGGCAAATCGGCGCAGCAGTACGAAATCGAGCTCTCGCTCGAGGACGACGCGCCGGTCGGTCCGGTCAACGCGGTGCTCAAGATCGAAACCAACCACGCCAAGGCCAAAGAGGTACCGGTCAAGGTCTTCGGGGTTGTGCGGGCCCTGCTCCACGTGACACCGTCGCAGGTTCAATTCGGTTCGGTCGCGGCCAAGAACGCACCGGGCCGGAACCTCATTCTGGTCAACAACCGCAGCGGCGGCGTGAAGGTTGCGGTGAAGTCCGCCACCATCAACGATGCCGCGTTTGCCGCCGAGGTCGTGACCATCGAGGCCGGTAAACGGTATCAGGTGACCGTGACGGTCAACAAAGACGCCAGCCCGGGACCGCGCGACGCGGTCCTCACCCTGACCACCTCCGACCCCGGTTTTCCGAAGGTCGAAGTGCCGGTGCGGGCGAATATCAGCTGAACTTCGCGCGACTCACGCGGCGGCGGGAGGACGGTGGTCCTCCCGCCGTTGTTGTTCGTGGGATATGCTTTGGCGGATTCAGGATTCAGGATTCAGGATTCAGGATCTTGGATCTCGAAACTCCGATCCAACAATCGTCGTGATTGCGACACCCAGGGAATGGCGGCGCGCGAAAAATGCGGACCCTCGGAATTGAAACCTCGTGCGATGAGACGGCGGTCGCGGTGCTTGACGGCGAAGGCCGGATCGAGACCAACCTGCTGTCGAGCCAGATTGCGGCTCACGCGCCGTTCGGCGGAGTGGTGCCCGAACTCGCTTCGCGCGAGCACTTGAGGGCGCTCCCGGTCCTGGTGGAAAGGGCGCTCGAGACGATCTCCGGGCCGGTGGAGTTGGTTGCCGTCACGACCGGTCCGGGGCTGGTCGGCGCCCTCCTGGTGGGAGTGCGCTTCGGCGCCGCTTTCGCATGGGGCTCGGCGTTGCCGTTGGCGGCGGTCGACCACCTCGAGGGTCACCTCGTTTCTCCCTTCCTCGATCTCGAGGGCCTCGCGGCCCGTCAGGAACCGGAACGGGTTCTGGCGTTGGTGGCCTCGGGCGGCCACTCGAGCTGGTACCTCATGGAAGAGGGCGGCCGCCGGCGCCTCGGCCGCACCCGCGACGACGCGGCGGGCGAAAGCTTCGACAAGGTCGCCCAGGTGCTCGGCGTCGGTTACCCCGGCGGTCCCGCCCTCGATCGCCTGGCCCGCGGCGGAGATGCCGCCGCGGTTCCGTTGCCCCGTCCCAGGTTGAAAGACGCCCCTCACGATTTCTCCTTTTCCGGGCTCAAGTCGGCGGCCATCCGCTGGATCCGGGATCACGGGTTGGCGGGCGCCGGCGAGGACGGAGGAGCCGCGGTGGCGGACTTCGCCGCCTCATTCGAGACGGCGGTGGTCGATCAGTTGATGGGCCCACTGGACGAGCTTGCGACACGGCACGAGCCGCAGATGGTGACGGCGGCCGGCGGAGTCGCCGCCAACACGCTCTTGCGCGACCGGCTCATCGAGTGGGGCCTCGAGCGTGGGGTGGAAGTGCTGCTGCCGGCCCGCGCCTTGACCACGGACAACGCGGCGATGATCGCCCGGGCCGGGCAGATCAGGTACCGTGGCGGGCGGCGCGACGATCCGCGGCGGCTCGATGCGCGGGCACGAAAGGCCTGGCAGCCCCCCGGGATGCGGCCGGCGGTAGAATCAACCGGAGAGGTGGCAGATCGATGAAGAAATCAGTCGCACGTGAGTACTACGAGGCCATCCTGGTGGCCTTCATTCTCGCGCTCTTCGTGCGGACCTTCGTTTTCGAGAACTTCAAGATCCCCTCCGGGTCGATGGAGGACAATCTCCTGATCGGCGACCACCTGGTGGTCAACAAGTACATTTTCTCCGGCAACGCCGACACCTTCCTCCACCGGCTGTTTCCCTACCGTGCGCCCGAACGAGGCGATGTCGTGGTCTTCAAGTATCCGGAGGACCCGCGCCGGGACTTCATCAAGCGCTGTGTCGCAGTGGCCGGCGACACGGTGGAGCTGCGGCGCAAACAGCTCTATATCAACGGTGAGCCGATGGACGAACCGATGGTGGTTCACAAGGACCCCCGGGTCTATGACGACTCTCCGGGGGAACCCGTGTCGTCGCGCATCCGCGACAACTTCGGCCCCTTCACGGTTCCCGAGGGCACCATCTTCTGTCTCGGTGACAACCGCGACAACTCCCTCGACTCGCGGTTCTGGGGGGCCGTGCCGCTGGACTTTGTCAAGGGGCGGGCGGTTCTCATCTACTGGTCGTACGAGGCGGGGCGGAACGACTGGCAGTGGCGCGGCTTCGGCCACCGCATCAAACAGCTCGCCGGGGTCTTCTTCAACTTCTTCACCAAGACCCGGTGGGAGCGGGAGTTCCGTCTGATCCGCTGACCCTCCATTCGCAGGGAGCTTGGGATCAATGGTACGATAATCCGAGCACAGTCGGAGGCTGATCGATGAAAACGTGGCGATTCCAGCGGGGTGATGTTCCCATCGGCTGCCTGGTCGGTGGGGTGGTTGCTCTGATCGTGGTCCTGATCGGCATCAAGGTGACGCCGTTGGTGATCAACGTCGGAGAACTCGACAAAGAAATCTCGGTTCTCGCCGATCGCGCCAATCGCCGGGAGTACAACGACGCCCGGATCCTGAAAGACATCCTGCAGAAGGCGGAGGCGCTCGACCTTCCCGTCACCAAAAAGGACGTCACCATCAAGCGGTCGTCCAAACGCATCAAGATCACGGTGGTCTACGACCTTCCCATCAAGTTTCCCGGCTACACCTACGTGTGGCACAAGGAGCACTACCAGGATCGGCCGTTGATCTACACCTGATCAGAGGGGACCGTTCGACGCTCGAACGACCGCTGCCATCTCCTCGAGCATGCGCTGCGCGGCCTCGACCGGGTCTGCCGCCCGAGTCACCGGCCGGCCCACCACCAGCACGTCGGCGCCGGCCGCCAGGGCGGCGGCCGGAGTGACGACTCGCCGCTGGTCATCCGCGACCGCATCACCGGGTCTGATCCCCGGCGCCACGATCAGAAAATCAGCGCCGCGGGCGCGGCGCAGCGCCGCCGCCTCTCGAGCCGATGCGACCACGCCTGAGGCCCCCGCGCCGTGCGCGAGTTCGGCCCAGGCGAGCACCAGATCCTGAGGCGAGCGGTCGATTCCGAGTTCCTTGATCGCGATGTCGTCGAGGCTGGTGAGGACAGTCACCGCAACGACCTTTGGAGGGTCGTCCGCGGCACCGGAACGGGAACCGGCGACTGCTGCCTCGAGCATCCTGCGGCCGCCGCCGGCGTGGACCGTGAACATCGCCGCGCCGCAGGCCGCGCAGTTGGCCGCCGCCCTTTCGACGGTGGCGGGAATGTCGTGCAGTTTGAGATCGAGGAATACCCGCGGGCCGAGCTCGGCCACCCCCGCCACCAGCCGTGGGCCGTGCGCGATGAAGGCCTCGAGGCCGATCTTGAGCCAGCCGACGTGATTGGCGAGGGCGGCTGCGGTGGTCATGATCCACTGCCGGTCGCTGCCGTCGAGCGCGATGCACAGGGAATCCTTGATCATCCTATCCACCTCCTCGTCGTTTCGGGAGAGCCGCCGTCTCGGCTGCCGCGACGAAGTGTACGACATCAGCCACCGGAAAACGGAAAGCAGCGGGAGGCTCCGGTGTGGTGCCGCGGTACCATGCCACTGTGAGACGCCGCTGGATGTGGATCGATGCGATGAGCGCCGGTGCGGCCGCCGGCCTGGTGGCCGAGGCGCTGGTGCTGCGCATGAACCCAGAGGTCACGCAGGAGATGCTCGGCGTGATTCTCGGTATGCCCCTGTGGGCGTCGTGGGGAATGTTCATGCTCGGGGTGCCGCTGGTGATCGGCCTCGCCGTGTTGCAGCGCATCCGGCGTCGCGAGGACCGTTGGCTGGCGCCCGAGCTGACAGCCGCCGTCTTTGTAGTGGCTTCGATCTTGAGCGCGGTCAATGCGAAGTTCCACATCCACCTCTTGCAGGGCTCGGCCCACCGCGTGCTGGTGCAGGATGCGGTGGCGTGGTCGCTGGCGGCCCTGCTCGCGCTCGCCGGTGGTTGGGCTGTGCGCCGTGCCGGCGGCAGCGACAAGCTGCGGCTGGCCTTTGTCGTTTTCGTGCTCGTGCTGCCGGTTCTGCGGGTGGCCGGAGTGCCGACTCCACCACGGCAGTTCCTCGAGGTCGCCGCACGGCCTCTCGGAACCCCGATGAGGCCGATTCTGGTGGTCGGGATCGAGGGCCTGGACTTGAAGTTCCTGCTCACCGACGCCATCGGCGCCAACCTGCCGACGCTGGCGAGGTTGCGCGAAGACGGCGGCCGCGTCCGCATCCAGCCTCACCGTCCCTATCTGAGGTGGGCGTTGTGGACCTCGGTGGCGACCGGCACCTACCCCGGGCAGCACGGGGTCAAGGCCCACTGGGGATGGGAGCTGCCGATCATCTTCCCCAAGACCCTGCGGCTCCTGCCGTGGACGCCCGAGGGATCGAGGATGATCCTGCCCTGGGGCCTCGCCACCAGGGTTCAGCCGCCGCCCTCGACCGTCGCACCGCTGTGGGCGCGCCTCGCGGCATCCGACAATGCCACTGCGGTCTTCGGGTGGCCGGGATCGTGGGGCGAGGATCCTTCGTTCCAGCGCGCCCCGGAATTCGCCCGGGACGTCCCCATCGAACCCAGCATGACTGCCTCGCTGGAGGCCGCCCTCGCGCCCTTTCCGGAGCGGCGTTCCGAGATCTGGGAGGCGATCGTTCGCGACCAGGCTCGGGTGGATTCCGCCCGCGACGCCATTGTCGCCGGCACCGACGACGTGTGGATCCACCTCGAGACCCTGGCCCTCGTCCGCCGCTATCACGAACCGTTGCGCCGCCGTCACACGCGGGAGCGCCGGTTGATGGAGCTGGTGATGGAACTGCTCGACCAGCAACTGGGAGTTCTCCTCGACGCCACGACTCCCGACTCGATCGTCGCCGTGGTCTCGCCCTACGGTTTTGCCCCGCCCGGCGCCTTCGAGCGTGCAAAGCGGTTGTTCGGTGGCGGCGAGGACTGGCACACATCCGCGGAGTCCTGCCCGGACGGTCTGCTGGTGGTTCTCGGGGAGGGTGTCGACGGGGTGATGCGAGGGACGCGGGCGGCGCCGCCGGACGTCGCGCCGACGCTGTGCTACCTCCTTGGTCTCCCGGTCGCTCAGTACATGGAGGGCAGCGTCCTGGTCGACATCATCGAACCCGACTTCCTCACGGAACACCCCCTGCGGGTGGTTGACTGACCAACCCGGACCCAAACCATCCGCCGAATTCCGAATTCCGAATTCCGAATTCCGAATTCTCGAATCCCCGGGTCCGCGGTACTCTTGTGAGGCCGCATGAAGCTCTCCGTCATCACCCCGGTCTTCAACGAGCGAGCCACCGTCGCTGAGCTGCTCGACAGGGTGGCCGCAGCGCCCCTGCCCGACGCGTTCAACGAGCTCGAGATGGTGCTCGTCGATGACCACTCGCAGGATGCCACGTGGCCGGTGTTGGAGGCGTGGCAGCCGCAGCCCCGGGACGACGGCAGACCGGTCACGGTGGCCCGAGAACGCCACCCGAAGAACCGGGGCAAGGGCGCGGCCCTGCGGACCGGGTTTGCTGCGGCGAGCGGCGATGTGCTGCTGATCCAGGACGCCGACCTCGAGTATGACCCGACCGACTATCCGGCCCTGCTGCAGCCGATCGTCAGCGGTCGCGCCGACGTGGTCTACGGGTCGCGGTTTCTCGGCGGCCCGCACCGGGTGCTCTTCTTCTGGCACTCCGTCGGCAACAACTTCCTGACCCTGCTTTCCAACATGTTCTCGGACCTCAACCTCACCGACATGGAGACCTGTTACAAGACCTTCCGGCGGGAGGTCCTCGACGGTATCCAATTGAAGTCCGATCGCTTCGGGTTCGAGCCCGAGTTCACCGCCAAGGTGGCCCGACTCGGAGTCAAGGTGTACGAAGTGCCGATTTCCTACCACGGCCGCACCTACGCCGAAGGCAAGAAGATCGGTTGGAAGGACGGCGTCGCCGCGGTGTGGTCGATCTTCCGTTTCAACGTCTGGTCGCGGCGCTGACCGCGCCGCTCCCTCAAATTCTCGGTCTCGCGGTCTTCCGTTTGTGACTGGTTTTGGCTATGGTGTGCGGTACTCGAGGGCCGCGATCTCGAGCGGCCGCGAGACCGAGAATTTGAACAGGAGACCGCAAATCATGGCGAAGAGAACAGTTGTGGTGATGCCCGGAGACGGGATCGGCAAGGTGGTGCTCCCCGAGGCCCTGAGGGTGCTCGAGGCCGCGGGTTTCGAGGCCGACTGGGTCGAGGCCGGGATCGGCTGGGACCATTGGATCGAGGAGGGCAACCCGCTGCCCGAACGGACGGTCGAGCTGATCGCCGAGCACAAGGTGGCGCTCTTCGGGGCCATCACCTCCAAACCCAAGGACAAGGCGGCGGCCGAGCTCAAGCCCGAGTTGCGGGACAAGGGCCACGTCTACTATTCGCCGATCGTCGGTCTGCGGCAGCGCTTCGATCTCGACGTCTCGATCCGCCCCTGCATCACCTTTCCGGGCAACCCGCTCAACTTCATCCGGCGCGGCGCCGACGGCTCTCCCGAGGAGCCCCGGGTGAACGCCGTCATTTTCCGCCAGAACACCGAGGGCCTGTACGGTGGCGTGGAGTGGACCAACCCCCCCGACCAGGTGTGGGAAGCGCTCGACACACATCCGCGCTTCAAAGCGTTTCGCGATGTGCCGCGCGAGGACCTCGCGGTGTCGACCCGGATCTTCACCCGCGCCAAGTGCCGGCGCATCTGCGAGCAGGCCTTTGTCTACGCCGATCGCCACGGTTACTCGAACGTCACCGTGTGTGAAAAGCCGAACGTGATCCGCGAGACCTCCGGGATGATGGTGGCCGAGGCGCGCAAGGCGCAGAAGGCCTATCCGAAGATCCAGCTGTGGGACACCAACATCGACGCCCAGATGATGTGGCTCACCAAGAACCCCGAAGACTACGGGGTGATCGTCGCCGGCAACATGTTCGGAGACATCATCTCGGACGGCTTCGCCGGGCTCGTCGGCGGTCTCGGTTTTGCCGCCTCGGCCAACATCGGCAGCACTGTCGGCGTCTTCGAACCGACCCACGGTTCGGCGCCGAAGTACGCCGAGCTTTCGCCCTCCATCGTCAACCCGATCGCCATGGTGATGTCCGCGGTGATGATGCTCGATTGGCTGGGCGAGATCGAAATCGGAAACCGGGTCCGCAAGGCGGTGGCGGACGTGGTCGCCGAGGGAAGGGTCAGGACCTACGACATGCTCAAGCTGCGCGGCGGGGCCCAGGCGATTTCCGAAGGGGCCGCGACGACGGGGCAGTTGACCGATGCCATCATCGCGGCGTTGTGACGTTTGAACGTGCAACGTCTGAACGTCGGGAACTGAGGAGGTGAGCATGGGCGAGGCCGAGATCAGGTCGGCGTCGGCGGGTCCCACCGGGGATCGGGTGCGTTCCGATCTCCACGTCGCCTTCGAGCCGAACGGTGGTGCGTTGGCGCTCGAGATTTCTTCGAAGGTCGGCTATCTCTACGGCGAGGCCATCGAGGCGGCGGTGCGGAGGGTGGCCGCGGCCTTCGCTTTGACGACCGGCCGGCTGACCATCGTCGATGCGGGCGCCCTCGAGTGGGTGATTCTGGCGCGGGTGGAAAACTGTCTGCGGCGTGCGGGTTTCGACGGGCCGGTGGTTCTGCCGGAGCCTGCGCCCGCCGCCGCCGAACCGCGCCGCCGCGAGCGCCTTCGCCGCAGCCGGCTCTACATTCCCGGCAACCAACCCAAGCTCATGATCTCCGGTGGTCTCTACGGCGCCGACGGCATCATCCTCGACCTCGAGGACTCGGTGCCGCCGGCCGAAAAGGACGGCGCCAGGATCCTGGTCCGCAACGCCCTCATCGCCCTCGACTGGGGCGGGTCCGAACGCATGGTGCGCGTCAACCAGGGCGCCGTCGGTGAGGAGGACCTGGCCGCCATCGCGGGCCACAACCCACACACCCTGCTGCTGCCGAAGGTGGAGACCGCGGCTCAGGTGGGCCGCGCCGCCGAGGTCCTGCTGAGACTGACCGGCGACAACGCGCCCTTCCTGATGCCGATTCTGGAATCGCCGCGCGGCCTCCACGAGGCCTTCGCCATTGCCGCGGCCGATTCTTCGGTGGTGGCCCTCACCCTCGGTCTCGAGGACCTCTCGGCCGAAATCGGCGCCCCCAGGACGGCTGAAGGAACGGAGAGCTTTCTCGCCCGGCAGACGACGGTCTACGCCGCCCGTGCGGCGGGCGTCCAGCCGATCGCCTCGGTCTACTCCGACATCGAGGACGAAGAAGGTCTGGCTGCGTACGTACGGCGCGAACGGGGCCTCGGTTTCGACGGTATCGGGTGCATCCACCCCCGCCAGATCCCGGTGGTCCACCGCGAGATGACGCCGTCGCCTGAGGCGGTGGAGCGCGCCGTGCGCGTGGTTCGGGCGGCGCGCGAGGCCGAGGAGCGGGGTCTCGGGGCGGTTGCCGTCGGTTCGAAGATGGTCGACCCGCCGGTCGTCAAACAGGCGTTCCGGACGGTCGATCTCGCGGTGGCCGGTGGGGTGCTGGCCGCGGACTGGGACAGCTCGGAAAATTAGGAATTAGGAATTAGGAATTAGGAATGGCCACCCGCCCGCCCGGTTCTGTGGGGAGACGACGGGAGAAATCGATCATGGCTGTGAAGATGGAGAAAAACGCGGCGGGGCGGTTGGTGCCGGTTGAGGTCAACGGGCGCGACAGCGTGCCGTTTCAGGGGGTGGGTGGCTTCCGCCCCGACGGACGCAGGGCGGCGCCCCGGATCGCGACCTGTATCGATTCCCCGGCCGACGGCGACAAGAGGGTTGGGAGCCTTCGCGAGGCGCTCGAAGCGGTGGGTTTGTCCGACGGCATGGTGGTCTCGACGCACCACCACCTGCGCAACGGCGATGCCGTGGGCAATATGACCTTTGACGCCGCCGCCGACATGGGCGTCAAGGACCTCATGTGGTTTCCCTCGGCCTCCTTTCCGGTTCACGCCAACCAGATCCCCCACCTCGAGGCGGGGGTCATCCACCACATCGAAGGCTCGATGAACGGGCCCCTGGGCGCCTACTGTTCGGCCGGCAAGATGCGCGGGCTCGGCGTCCTGCGGTCGCACGGCGGTCGCTGGCAGGCGATCCAGGACGGCGAAGTCCACGTCGATGTGGCGGTCATCGCCGCCCCGACCGCCGACTTCTTCGGCAACGCCAACGGCGTCAACGGTCCGGCGGCCTGCGGTCTCCTCGGTTTTGCCCTCGCCGACTCGATCTATGCCGAAAAGGTCATCGTGGTCACCGACAACCTGGTGCCGTTCCCCTGCCTGCCCTGGCAGATCCAGGGCAACAACGTCGACCGCGTGGTCGAGGTGGATTCGATCGGCGATCCGAAGCAGATCGTCTCCGGTACGACGCGGATCACCCAGAGCCCGGACCGCCGGCGGATTGCCGAGCTCGCCGCGCGTTTCTGCGCCGAGGCGGGGATCATGCGCGAAGGATTCTCCTTCCAGGCGGGGGCCGGCGGCACCACGCTGGCCTTTGCGATGTACATGGCCGAGTTGATGCGCACCGCAGGCGTGACCGCGCGGTTTGCCCGTGGCGGCTCGACCCAGCACATGGTGGAAATGCTCGAGGAGGGCCTCATCGAGGTCATTCTCGACGGCCAGACCTTCGACCTCGACGGGGTCCGCTCGATGCGCGACGACCCGCGCCACCAGGACACCTCGCCCTTCACCTCCTACAACTTTCACGGCAAGGGCAACTTCGCCTCGATGGTCGACGTGGCGGTGCTCGGCGCCACCGAGGTCGACCTCTCCTTCAACGGCAACGTCGTCACCCACTCCGACGGCCGCATGCTGCACGGCATCGGCGGCTGGCAGAATTGTCTGACCGCTCGCTGCGCGATGCTCCTGGTGCCCTCCTTCCGCGACCGGATTCCGGTCATCGTCGACGAGGTGACGACCCTGTGCGGGCCCGGTGAGTTGATCGATGTCGTGGTCACCGAACGCGGCATCGCCGTCAACCCGAGGCGCCAGGACCTTCTGGATGCGGTGGCGGGCTCCGATCTTCCCATCCGGCCGATCGCCGACCTCAAGGCGGAACTCGACCGCCTGTGCGGCGTTCCTGCAAAACCGCAACGCTCCGACCAGCCGGTGGCGGTGGTGAAGTGGGTCGACGGCACGGTGATCGACACGGTGTGGCGCGTCGACTGACGTCGACGCTCGAATTAGGAATTAGGAATTCGGAATTAGGAATTTCCGACCCCACCCACCGAAACGGCCAACGGGACGGTTGAAAGTGAACATTGTCTGAACGCTCGTGCGGCTGATTGGTCGGTCGCTCTTTCTCCCTTTCTCTTCCGCCCATTCCTGTCATCCCGACCGGGGGAACGAATCCACTTCACCCTTCTCTGTCATCCCGCCCGAGGGAACGAATCCGCCTCACCTTTCTCTGTCATCCCGACCGAGGGAACGAATCCACCTCACCTTTCTCTGTCATCCCGACCGAGCGAGCGAAGTGAGCGAGCGGAGGGATCTCTTCGCGGCAGGACGCCACCTGCAGCCCCACTCGGGACCGGTTCCGAGCGAGTGAAGCGAGTCGAACAGATCCCTCCGCTCCGGCCCTCCGGGCCTTCGGTCGGGATGACAGGCAGGAAGCGGCTTCACGAGGGAATCGCTCCTCTGCTCCTCCGCTCCTCCGCTCCTTCGCTCCTCTGCTCCTCCGCTCCTCTGCTCCTTCGCTCCTCCGCTCCTCTGCTCCTCCGCTCCTCTGCTCCCCGCGAACGGGCAATCGCTTGTCAATCGGGGGACTTGCGTGTAAAATCCCCATTCCTCGGTCCGACCGACCGAGCGGAGGTGTGAGATGAAACAAGGAATCCATCCCGAGTACAACGAGGTCGAGGTCCGTTGCGCGTGCGGCAACACCTTCATGACCCGGTCGACGGCGACCGAGCTGCGGCTCGAGATCTGCGGCGCCTGCCACCCGTTCTACACCGGCAAACAGAAGCTGGTGGACACGGCCGGTATGGTCGAGAAGTTCGAGCGCCGCTACGGCAAGACCGCGACCGCCAAGTAGCTGATTCCGGCCGCCTGACGGCGGCCACGTGGGCCCGCGCGAAAGGTTTTCGCGCGGGTTTTCGTTTGTCTGGATGCGCGGCTCGCCGGTGATCGCCGGATCGGGGAAGAACAATGCTGGAACGGTTGCAGGAAATTGCGAAACGGCACGAGGGGCTGCTCGCCGAGCAGGCGGACCCCGAGGTCGCGGTCGATCCCAAGCGCTCGCGTGAGATCGCCATCAAATTGGCCGAGCTCGCGCCGGTCGTGCGCGCCTATCGGACGTACGCTTCGATCAGCGGTGAACTCGAAGGCGCCCGCGAGATCGTGGACGTGGCGGACGACGACGAGATGCGACAGATGGCCGAGGCCGAGGTCGAGGAGCTCAGTTCGCGCCTCGAGGCCGTCGAGCAGCAGCTCAAGGTCCTGCTCCTGCCCGCCGACCCCAACGACCGGCGCAACGTCATCCTCGAGATCCGTGCCGGAACCGGCGGCGAAGAAGCGGCGCTGTTTGCCGCCGAGTTGCTGCGGATGTACGGCCGGTACGCCGAAGAGAGGCGGTGGAAGATGTCGATGACCGACACCTCGGACACCGGACTCGGCGGCATCAAGGAGGCGGTGGCGGTGATCGAAGGCGATGGCGCCTTCTCCCGTCTCAAATACGAGTCGGGGGTTCACCGCGTGCAACGGGTGCCTGCGACCGAGGCCTCGGGCAGGATCCACACCTCGGCGGCGACGGTGGCGGTGATGCCGGAGGCCGAAGAGGTCGAGGTGACGGTCGAGGAAAAAGATCTCCGTGTCGACCGTTTCTGCTCGTCCGGGCCGGGCGGCCAGAGCGTCAACACCACCTACTCCGCGGTGCGGCTCACCCATCTGCCGACGGGTCTCGTGGTCTCGTGTCAGGACGAGAAATCGCAGATCCAGAACAAGGCGAAAGCGCTGCGGGTGCTCAAGGCGCGCCTCAAGGAGATCGAGGAGCGGGAGCGCGACGCCGAGCGGGCAGCCGACCGGCGCTCCAAGATCGGCTCCGGAGACCGCTCGGAAAAGATCCGCACCTACAACTTCCCGCAGGGGCGGATCACCGACCACCGCATCGGGCTCACCGTCCACCGGCTCAACGAGATCCTCGAGGGCAATCTCGACCTTCTCCTCGAACCGCTGATCGAGGAGTTTCAGGCGGAGAGGCTGAAGGAAGAGCTGGAGTGAAAGAAGGATTTCGAATTTCGGATTTCGAATTTCGGATTTTCTTGCCGCCCGCTATCCGCATCTCACCCGAGTGGATATCTCCGTTTTCAATCTGTGCCCGCCGCTTCGACACCAGCGCATCTCGCTGTCAGATGCAGCGCCCTTCAGAGAAGAGAGATCGGTGGCGTGAGCGACCGGTAAATTCGAAATCCGAAATTCGAAATTCGAAATATTCGAGATGGCCCCTCTCGTGACCGTCGATCAGGCCCTCCGTGTCGGAGCCGAGATGTTGCCGCAGCGGGAGGGCATCCCCGATCCGCGGCGGGAGGCGGCCTGGTTGCTGGCCGCGGCGTGGGGAGTGGACGAGGTGACGCTGCGGGTCCACCCGGAGCGGGACGTCCCTCCCGACGTTGCCGGTCGCTACCGGTCCTGGCTCGCACGGAGGGCGGCCGGCGAACCGGCCCACCACCTCACCGGCACCTGCCGCTTCTGGGGGCGGGACTTCGAGGTGAGCCCGGCGGTCCTGGTGCCGCGGCCCGAGACCGAGATCGTGGTCGAGGTCGCGCTGGCGCTGCCGCTCGCACCGAATGCCCGGGTCCTCGATGTCGGCACCGGGTCGGGTTGCCTCGCCGTCACCCTCGCCGCCGAGCGCCCGCAGTGGCGGGTCTCGGCCGTCGACCGCTCGCCGGCGGCGCTCGCGGTGGCCCGCAGCAACGCCGACCGCCACGGTGATCGAGCTGCGAGCCTGGGTCGGCGATCTCACCTCCGCCGTCGCACCGCCCTGGGACCTGGTGGTGGCGAACCTGCCCTACATCCCGACGGCCGACCTCTCGTCTCTGCCGCTGGAGGTCCGCCACGACCCGCCGTCGGCCCTCGACGGGGGTGCGGACGGTCTCGAACTGATCCGCCCGTTGATCGCCGATCTCTTCCGGCTGCTGCGCCCGTGCGGCGGTGCGATCCTCGAGGTGGGGGACGATCAGGCGGATGCCGTCGCCCGGCTCGCCTCGACCGCAGGTCTCGCCGTGGCGCGCCGTCTGCGCGACCCGGGCGGCGCCGAAAGGGTGATCGTCCTCCAGCCCCGCTGAGCCACCACGGTCCTGGAGTCCGTGGGAGCAGATGCTCCGAAGGTGCGCGGCGCGGTTGGGCGGCAATTCAAAATTCGTAATTCAAAATTTAGAATTCTCCTTTGGTTGACACCTGTGGAGGCGAAACGGAGAATGGCCGTTCCCGCATCGTCGCGGGGCGGAGGCGCTCATGGCGGACAAGAATCGCATCGAACTCGACCCGAGCCATCAAAAGATCGCGGTCATCGCATTCGGCGGCAACGCCCTCCTGCGGCCGCAGGACCACGGGACCCAGGAGGAGCAGTTCACCCTCAGCTGGAAGGCCACCCGGTGGCTGGTGGAGATCATCCACCGCGGCTACGAGCTCGCCATCGTCCACGGCAACGGCCCGCAGGTCGGCAACATCATGATCCAGGTCGAGGAGGCGATCACCAAGATCCCGCCCCAGTCCCTCGACGTCGCGGTGGCCCAGACCCAGGGCTCCATGGGCTACATGCTGGCCAACCAGCTGCGCAACCGCTTCAACGAAGAGCAGCTGGAGAAGGAGATCGCCGCCGTCCTCACCGAGATCGTGGTCGACCGCGAGGATCCGGCCTTCGACAACCCGACCAAACCGGTCGGCCCCTACTTCACCTCCTACCGAGCCAATTTGCTGATGCAGGAGCACGGATGGCAGATGGTGGAAGACGCCGGGCGTGGGTGGCGCAAGGTCGTTGCCTCGCCGATGCCGCAGAGGATCCTCGGGTGCCACCTGCTCAAGCGCCTGGTGGAAAACGGTGCGGTGCTGGTGGCGGGTGGCGGCGGCGGGATCCCGGTCTACCAGGACGTCGGCGGTTACTACCGCGGGGTCGAGGCGGTGATCGACAAGGACTACGTCGCCTCGATCCTCGCCCGCGAGCTTTCCGCCCAGCTCTTTATCGTCCTCACCCAGGTGCCGATGGTGGCCGAGAACTTCGGTCGCCCCAACCAGCGTTGGTTGCGACGGTTGCCGGTGGCCAAGGCCAAGGAGATGATGGCGTCGCACCAGTTCCCACCGGGTTCGATGGCGCCCAAGATCCAGGCATCCATCGACTTCGTGGAGGCGACCGGCAAGGAGGTCCTGATCACCGACGAGGGCGGCCTCAAACGGGCCCTCGAGGGCAAGGCCGGCACCTTCCTGGTGGCCGAAGGCGACGTCGAGTACGCCACGATCGCCTGAGCGCAGCCGAGCGCAGCCTCCAGGTGGCCGGTATCTGAGAAGCAGTACACTAAGCCTGATGGCAGGCCCGAGTCTTTGGACGTACCGGATACTGGCGAGCGCGCTGCTGCCGATCGCGGTCCCGGTACTCAAGCTGCGGCAGTGGATGACGGGCAAGAGCCGGCCGCGTTTTCGCGATCGCATGGGACGCCACCTGCCCGATCTGCCGAAGGACGGTGTCTGGATCCAGGCGGTTTCGGTCGGCGAGGTCGAACTGGCGCGGCGGCTGGTGGCGGAGATCCGACACCGGGCCCCGGAGCTGCCGATCTTCCTGACCGCGACGACGGCCACCGGCCTCGCGCTGGCGCGCCAGACCCTCGCTGCTGCGCTGCCCGTGTTTCCCTGTCCGCTCGATCTGCGCGGCCCCGTGCGGCGGGTCTTCGAAGCATCGTCCCCGCGTCTGGTGGTGCTGGTCGAGACCGAGCTGTGGCCCGAGATGCTCTACCGCGCCGGTACCCTCTCGGTGCCTGTCGCGGTGGTCAACGCGCGGCTGTCCGAGGGGTCGCTCGCCGCCTACCGGCGGGTGGCGCGGCCCCTGCGATCACTGCTCGAGCCGCTGACCCTGGTGCTCGCCCGTACCGACGCCGATGCGGAACGCTTTGCCTCTCTCGGGGTGCCGGTCGATCGCATCGAGGTCGGCGGCAATATCAAGTACGACCTCGGGGCGGATGAGCGACCGCTGGAGTGGGGCGACGAGGTCCTGCAGGCGGCGGGCGAGCGGCCGATCGTGGTCATCGGTTCCACCATGGAGGGCGAGGAGGCGCAGGTCCTCGATGCTCTGGAGGGCCTCGACGCCGACGGCGCCGCGCCCTTTCTCATTCTCGCGCCCCGCCACCCCGAGCGCTTCGACGCAGTTGCCGGTCTGCTCCGCGAACGCGGCGTGGTCTTCGGCCGCCGCAGCCGGCCCGGCGAGATGCCCGACACCGCCAGTGCCTTCCTCATCGACACCATCGGCGAGCTGGCACGCGCCTACCGGTTGGCGCGGTTGGCCTTTATCGGCGGCTCGCTGGTTTCGACCGGCGGCCACAACCCCCTCGAGCCGGCGGTGTGGGGCGTGCCGGTGCTGAGTGGTCCCCATGTCCACAATTTCCGCGAGGTCTATCGCGAGATGACCGATTCCGGTGGTGCGCGTCTGGTGGCCGACACCGCCGAGCTGCGGGTGGCTGCTGCCGTCTGGCTCGATGACGTCAAGCTGGCGCGGGCAGCCGGCTCCGCCGGACGCGATGTCGTGGAACGAAACCGCGGCGCGACCGCCCGCACCGTCGATGCCCTGCTGAAGCTGGTCGAAAGCGGTTGAGAAGATGGCGTGGCGCTATCTCCTGCTGCCGCTGGCGCCCCTGTATCGGGGTGCAGTCGCCGCCCGGCGCTCCGCCTACGGTCGTGGGTGGCTGCGGTGCGCCGAGCTTCCGGTGCCCGTGATCTCGGTCGGCAACCTCACCTTCGGCGGCACCGGCAAGACGCCGACGGTGGTGGCGCTGGTGCGGGATCTGGTGCGCCTCGGACGCCGCCCCGCGGTCCTGACCCGGGGCTACCGGCGGCGCGACGACCGGCCGGCCGTGGTCACCGGGCCGCATCCGCGCCAGCGGGCGGACGAGGTCGGCGACGAACCGCTGGAACTGGCCCGCCGTCTGCCCGGAGTGCCGGTGGTGGTGGATGCCGACCGGGAGCGCGGCGGGTTGGAGGCCATCCGTCTCGGGGCCGACGTCGTGGTCCTCGACGACGGTTTCCAACACCTGCGTCTGGCGCGCGACCTCGATGTGGTGGTGGTGGATGCGGGCGACCCGTGGGGCGGCGGCCGCCTGCCGCCGTTGGGCCGGTTGCGCGAGCCGGTGGCCGCCCTCGGTCGCGCCGATGCCGTCCTCATCACCAAGGTGCCGTCCGACTGGCGGCCGGTGGTGGCGGAGATCGAGGCGGAGGTGGAGCGCGTCGCGCCGATGCTCCAGGTCTTCGTCTCGAGGCTGCGGCCGAGCCGGGTGCGGCGCCCTGACGGAGAGTGGGTCGAGCCCGGAGAACTGCGGGGGCGCCGGGTCTACGCCTTTGCCGGCGTGGGACGCCCGGCGGGATTTGCGGACAGTTTGAGCGAGGTCGGGGCCGACGTGGTCGGCGACCGCTGGTTCCCGGACCACCACCCGTACACACAGGTCGATCTGACCGGGGTGCTGGCGGCAGCTCAGGCGGCGGACGCCACTCCCGTGACCACCGCCAAGGACGCGGTCAAGCTGCCCGCGGATGCGGCGGTCTGGGTCTTAGAGGTCGAGACGGCGCCGGTGGAGGGCAGCTGGAAGGGGCTGTGGCGGCTGCTGCCGGAGGTGTCGCCGTGAGCAAGGACCGCTCCGCCATCCGCAACCGGGTCGAGTTTGCCGCTTACCGGATGGCACGGGGTCTCACCCGGGTTCTGTCGCCGGCCGGTCTGGCCCGGGTCGGCGACGCGCTCGGCAATCTCTACGCCATGACCGGCGGGCGGCGGCGCGAGATCATCGACTTCAACCTCGCTCTGGCGTTCCCCGAAAAGACCACCTCGGAACGGCGACAGCTGGCGCGGGCCGTCACCCGGCACTTCGCGCGTTCCGCCCTCGATGCGATCAGGATCCAGGGACTCGAACCGGAAGAGTTGCTGGCGACGGTCGAGATCAGCGGCTGGGAGAACGCGGAACGAGCACTGGCCGGTGGGCGAGGGGCGTTCTTTCTCACCGCCCACATCGGGTCGTGGGAGGTGGCTGCGCTGGTCACCGGACTCCGGCTCGAGGCCGGGTTGGCGGTCGTCAACCGGCCGCTCGACAACCCCCTCCTCGAGCGCGAGCTCGACCGCCTGCGCCGGCTCTACGGCAACCACGTCTTCGGCAAGCGGAACATGCTGCGCGAGATGATGAAGCAGCTCAAGAAAGGCGGTGGCGTGGGCATCCTCATCGACCAGAGGGTCCACCCCGATCAGGGCGTGGAGGTGCCCTTCTTCGGACACCCCGCCTGGACCCACCCGGTCCTCGCCCGGATGGCCGTCAAGACCGGCGCTCCGGTGGTGCCCACCTTCGCCCTGCGCGAGCGGCCCGGCCTCTACAGCCTGCGGTATGACGAACCGTTGGTGGTCGACCAGCTCTCCGAGACCGAGCGCGGCGATGTGCCGCTGACCTCGCTCTACATGAAAATTCTCGAGGACGCGATCCGCGACCGCCCCGAACAGTGGCTGTGGTACCACGACCGCTGGAAACAGCTGCGGCTGGCCCGGCCGAAACAACAATGAACCGGGCCATCAATCACCACATCGCGCGGTGGCTTGTGGTGGCGATACTGGTTCTTTCGGCGTGGCCCACCATCGACTCCGCCGTCAATCCTCACCACCTCGACATGGCTCGTGCCCTGCGCGCGGGCGGCATCTGGATTCTCGCGCCGACTACACTGCACGATGTCGGTGCGGTCGGAGAGGTGTACTACACACCCTTCCCACCCCTGCCCGCCCTGCTCGCGGTGCCCGCGGTCCTGACCCCGTGGCCCGATG
The DNA here is from genome assembly GCA_963715955.1 of Candidatus Sulfomarinibacteraceae bacterium. Lineage (GTDB taxonomy): Bacteria > Acidobacteriota > Thermoanaerobaculia > Thermoanaerobaculales > Sulfomarinibacteraceae > Sulfomarinibacter. The sequence continues at coordinate 13,901 of CAVQSQ010000016.1, read as the reverse complement.
CGTTCTTCAACATGATGATCGTCGCCGCGGCGGGGTTGGCGGTTCTTCTCGCCGGGCGGCTGGGGGATCGGTGGGGAGGGAGGGCCGTCGGCACCTGGGCGGCCGTGGCCCTGGGCCTCGGCAGCGGGCTGTGGACTGCGACGGCGATCCACGACACCTATCACAGTGCCCACGTGCTGGCGGTGCTGGCGGTCGTGACGGCTCTTCATCTGGCGACGGGGTTGCGGCGGCGGCCGGTGGCGGCCGGTTTGAGCCTCGGTCTGGGCGCGCTTGCGCGCCAGGCGGTCGGATTGGCCGCGGTGCCGCTGGTGGCGCTCGCGGGTGGCGGGTGGTCAACGCCCAGGGGGCGGCGTGCCGCAGCCGGCGTGTTCGCAGCCGTCGCGATACCGGTCTTCATGTATCTGGTTCTGAACACGGCCCGGTTCGGTTCGCCGCTTCAGACCGGTTACGATCGCGTGCGCCACCACCCCCGGATCACCGCCGATCTCGAGGCCCACGGCGCATTCTCCCCGGCGTTCGCACCGCGCAATCTGCGTTTGCTGCTGGTCGGCGGCCCGCTCGTGATTGCGGACGCCCCCTTCGTGGTGCCCGACCCCTCCGGTATGTCGGTGGTGCTGGTGTCGCCGTGGCTTTTCTTCGCGTTGCTGCCCCTGTGGCGGCCGGATCGGCCACCGGCCCGCGGCATGGCCGCCTGGTGTTGGGTGGCGGTGCTTGCCGTGAGCGTTCCCCACCTTCTCTACGTCAACAGTGGATGGGTCCAGTTCGGCTACCGGTTCGCGCTGGACTGGCTGCCATTCCTGCTCTTCGCGTCGATTCTCGGTGTGCGACGATTGTCCTGGCGAACGGCGGTACCGCCGCTCGCACTCGCGGTGTTGGTCAACGCCTGGGGAATGGTCGCCCTCGCCAACTGGGAGAGGTGGTCGGCCTTCGCACGCTAGCCTGTTCCCATCCAGAGATTTCTGATCGGATCAGGCTAGAGATCGTCCCGAACCAGCGGGTGCGTCAGACAGTGCGGGCCGCCGCGAGCGCGCGAGATCTCGTGGCTTTCGAGCAACAGACACACGCGGCCGGGTTCGTCGAGGTCGACCTCCTCGCGCCCCAGCAGCACATCCTCGGCGTTGACGACCCGAAAGCCCCGCCGGTCGAGCTCGTCGGCGGTGGCGACGTTGCGGTCGTAGAGAACAACCACACCGGGCGCGAGCGCAAAGGCGTTGGCGCCGTCGGTCCACTGCTCGCGCTGCTGGGCCACCGGGTCGCCGCCGCCGCACGGTATGGGCTCCAGGGAGATGCCGCGGGCGTTCAATGCCTCCAGCAGACCACCGCGGTGCCGCGGCGTGAGGTCCGATGAACGGAGATCGATCTCCGAGGTCCGGGCGAGCTGCGGCCCGTTGCCGCAGATCACCGGTTCGAAGACCAGAGCCGCCTCCCGGTCGAGCGGGGTGAAGACGGTGTCGAGGTGCATGTAGGCGCGCCGCGCGGGGACGTGGACCACTTCGAGCCAGCGCGGACCGTTTTCGCGCGCCGCCAACGAGGCGGCCAGCATCTCCACCGCCACCGCGTTGGTGCGTTCCGAAACCCCGACGGCCACGATGTCGGGAGAGAGCACCAGCACGTCGCCCCCCTCCAGACGTGGACGATACGGTCCGAGCAGGTTGTCGCTCGAACCGGCCTCGCGCAGGGGGTCGAGAATCACCGAGGTGTCGGCCAGATCGGGGTGAAAACGGAATGCGCACCGCGTCAGCACGCCTTCGCGCCAGCGCGCGGCGGTGGCCATGGCGCTGAAGATGACGCCGTCGCCCAGCACCACCTGGGGGTCGCGTTGGAAGCACCAGTTGGGCAGCGGAGCCAGTTGGAAAAGATCCTTGACCTCGATGCCCTGAGGGGCCTCGGGCGTGAGCACACCGCCGACCGCCGCCGCCACCAGGTTCTCAGCAGTCTCCGGTGGGCCCGCCGAGCGCAGCTCGTACGGCATCTCGGGCCGGATCATTGACCACAACCACGCCCGCGCCTCGTCGCCGGCCAGAGCCTCCTCCAGCACGTCGTTGGCCTCCACGACCTCGATGCCCAACAGCTGGAGAAGACGCCGAAAGCGCCGGTGCTCGTCGCGCGCCCGGTCGCCGAACAGAATGTCGTCGAAGAGCAGCTCCTCCATCATCGGCGGCACCATGCGGTCCACCTCCGGGCCCGGTTCGTGCACCAGCACCCGCCGCAGCCGCCCGATCTCGGATGTTACGTGGACCATCGCATCCTCCTCGCGGGGGACATCATAGGGGAAAGGGAGAAAGGGAGAAAGGGAGCAGGGGAGCAGAGGGGCAGAGGAGCAGAGGAGCAGAGGGGCAGGGCGGGCCAACCGACCGCCCGGCAGCCGGGACGGCTGCCCCACAAGAAACCCGGCGGGATCAAGCGGAACCGTTGGACTCGTGGAGCGGGGGTTGGGCGACAAATTCGAAATTCGATATCCGAAATCCGAAATCCTCCCTCTCTCCTCCCGCTATACTTCTCCCGGAGGCCCCATGTCCCCACTCGACACCTTTGACCATCCCTTGACCGGGCGCTATGCGTCGCCGGAGATGCAGCGGCTGTTTTCGACCGGCCACCGTTACATGACCTGGCGGCGGATGTGGTTGGCGTTGGCCGAGGCGGAACGAGAGCTCGGGCTCGATATCCCGGCCGAGGCCATCGAACAGATGCGCGCCAACCTGGAGCTGACCGAAGACGACCTGGTGCGGGTGGCCGGGTACGAAAAGCGGACCCGGCACGACGTGATGGCCCACCTCGAGGCCTTCGCCGATCGCGCGCCGGCGGCGCGGCCGATCCTCCACCTGGGGGCGACATCGGCCTTCGTCGGGGACAACGCAGAGCTGGTGATCACCCGCGACGCGTTGGACCTGGTGATCGTGCGGGTGTTGGCGGTGATCGACGCGTTGGCGATTTTCGCCGAGAAGTGGGCCGACGAACCGGCGCTGGGGATGACCCATTTCCAGCCTGCCCAGCCGACCACCGTGGGCAAGCGGGCGACCCTGTGGCTTCAGGACTTTCTCCTCGACCTCGAGCGGCTGCGTTTCGAACGCGAACGGCTCAAGCTGCGCGGCGCCAAGGGCACCACCGGCACCCAGGCCACCTTTCTCGAGCTCTTCGACGGCGACCACGCAAAGGTGCGCGAGCTCGACCGGCTGGTGGCGGAGAAGATGGGTTTCGACTACCACCTACGCGGTCACCGGCCAGACCTACCCGCGCAAGGTCGACGCCTTCGTGCTCGACGCCCTGTCGGGGGTCGGTCAGTCCTCCGCCAAGCTCGCGACCGATATCCGCCTGCTGGCGCGGCTCAAGGAGGTCCGCGAACCGCTGGCCGAAGGCCAGGTGGGGTCGTCGGCCATGCCCTACAAGGCCAACCCGATGCGGTCGGAACGGGTCACCGCGCTGGCCCGCTGGCTGATCAACCTGGCCGCCAACCCGGCGCAGACGGCGGCCTCGCAGTGGCTCGAGCGCACCCTCGACGACTCCGCCAACCGCCGCATGGCGCTGCCCGAGGCCTTCCTCTGCGCCGACGCCATCCTGCGGATCGTCCACAACGTGGTCGACGGGCTGCGGGTCTTCCCCGCGATGGTGCGCAAGAACCTCGCCGAGGAGCTGCCGCTTGATGGCCTCCGAGGCGATCCTGATGGAAGGCGTGCGCCGGGGCGGCGACCGCCAGGCGCTCCACGAACGCCTGCGCCTCCACTCGCTCGCTTCGGCCAAGATCGTTCTCGAGGAGGGCGGCGCCAACCCGTTCCTCGATCTCGTGGCCGAGGACCCGGACGTGCCCCTCGACCGCGCCGAACTCGAAGCCCTGCTCGACCCGCAGCGCTTCGTGGGCCGTGCGCCCGAACAGGTCCGCGAATTTCTCGCGGAGGTCGTCCAACCTGTGCTCGACGCTGCGGGCGAGCTTCCGGAGTCGAGAGACCTGGACGTCTGAATTTTGAATTCTTAATTATGAATTTTGAATTATTCGCAAACAGCCCGCGTGATCCTGGGAAGGGTTGCCGGGAATTGAGAATTCAAAATTCAAAATTCAAAATTGCGGCGATGGCGGCGGCCCTGGCCTTGGTGTTCCTGACTGCGGCTTGCGCCCACCGCGGAAGCGCTCCCGTCAGCACGCGGCCTTCGCCGCCGCCTTCGGCGACTGTGGGGGAGGGTTGGACCGAGAAGGGGATCGCCTCGTGGTATGGCGATCCGTATCACGGGCGGCGGACGGCGTCGGGCGAGGTCTACGACATGCACGCCATGACGGCGGCCCACAAGAGCCTACCCTTTGGCACCGTGGTCAGGGTCGACCGCCGCGACACCGGTGCCGATGTCACGGTTCGCATCAACGACCGCGGCCCCTTCATCGCGGGCCGGATCATCGACCTCTCGTACGCCGCGGCACAGGTCATCGATCTCGACATTGACGGCGTGGCGCCGGTCAAAATCAAGGTCGTAGGCCGCGAAGACGCTCCTCCTGCGGCCGCGCAGCCCACTCCGGCAGCAGAGACCGTGGAGTGCTTCTGGGTTCAGGTGGGCGCATTCTCCGAACGAGATCGTGCCCTTCGCGTGGAGGAAGAGCTGGAGGCGGGCGGAGAGACGGCGGTCATCCTCGAAGGTCTCGACGAGCTATGGAGGGTCCGGCTCGGGCCGTTTGACGAAAAGCAGGACGCCGAACGAACCCGCAACCGTGTCACCGACGCCTGGCCCGGCACCCACGTCGTCCCCTGCGGCGGCTGACACCGCGTGCGGCGGAGGTGCTCGAGATCCCTCCGCTCGCTCACTTCGTTCCCTCGGTCGGGATGACAGTGAGTGGAGGTGACTTCGTTCCCTCGGTCGGGATGACAGAGAGTGGAGGTGACTTCGTTCCCTCGGTCGGGATGACAGAGAGTGGAGGTGACTTCGTTCCCTCGGTCGGGATGACAAGGAGGGATGGCCTCGAACAGTCGGTTGGGATGACAGAAAGGGACGGAAGCGGAAGTGGCGGAGGACCAGAGGGCCGGGGGGAATGGCAGGCGAGATCCGTTCGCGAAGCCGTTTCCCCACCCCTGTCATCCCGACCGAAGGCCCGTAGGGCCGTAGCGGAGGGATCTATTCTCTTGTTCGCTCGGTCGGAGTGAATGCCTGAATAACGCCAGGTGACCATTCCCGCTCCCCGCTCCTCTTGCTCCCTTTCCCCCTTTCTCCCCTGCTCCCTTTCCCGCGCTGCGCTACCATCACGGCGATGCTGAAATCACGCCTCCTCCGCTCCCTGTCCGTCATCTCCGCAATTGTCCTCTCTCTCGCATTCGCCTGCCAGGGCGGTGGGCCGCCCGACATCCGCGCCGAACGGGTGCTCGTAGTCTCCTACGACAGCGTCGGCGCCGATCTCGCGTGGCAGTGGATCGAGGGCGGGGTCATGGCCTCTCCGGACGGCCTCGCCGGGATGGCGGCGAACGGGCTCTCGGCGGAGCGCCTGCGAATGGTCGACCCGACCCTGACCGCGGTCAACCACGTCACAATGGCCACGGGCGGCGATGCAGCGGCGACCGGAATCGTGAGCAACACGTTCCACCTCCAGGGAACCCCGATCACGGAGTCCGTTTCAGGCTTCACCACCTCGAGTGACGCCGAGCCGCTGTGGGCGGCCGCCCGTAAGAAGGGCCTCCGGGTGGCGACCCTGATGTGGCCCGGGGCGGATGGTGCGGCGCCCGACCGGATGGGCGACTTCGGAACCGTGTGGCCGGGGCCGGCGCTGTCGCCGTCCGAGATCCTGGACCTTGAACCGGAGACGGCCCAGACGACCGGCGAGGTGCCGTCCAACGACGGGCTGCCGCCGCTGATGTGGCGGCTGACGATCGACCTCGGGGCATCGTCGCCCGGCGAAGTCGAGGCCCTGGTGGCATTGGTGGACGCGGATCCCGACGGTCTGCCGCGCTACGACGCGGTGGCGGTGCGGCTGGTCGACGCGGTCGACTGGAGCTACGCCGCCGAGATGGAGTGGCTCGAGCTAGGATTCGAGGCCCAGGGGCCCGCCGACCCGCGGCCGCGCCGCTACGGCGCCTGGTGCAAAATCCTCCACATCGACCGCATGACGGGCGGTCTTCATTTCTACCGCGGCGGCGCCAACCGGCTCACCGCCTATCCCCAGGACTTCGAAGACCGCCTGACCGCGGCCATCGGCCCGTGGCCGGGCGAGGCCGATCGGAAAGTCGCCGACTGGTGGCTCGATCTCGAGGAGGGCATCGACCTCGACACCTTCATCGAACAGGGGGAACGGCTCGACCGCTATCTCGACCGGATGGCCGAATGGGTCCTCGCCGAGGAGGCGGCGGATCTGGTGCTGGCCTACCACTCGTCGGTGGATGTGTATCTCCACGCGGCGCTGATCACCGACCCGCTGCAGTGGGCCTGGAGCCCGGGCCGGGCGCTCGCCGGCGCCGAGGGGCTCAAGAGAATGGGCCGCTCGGTCGATCACTCGGTGGCGGCGATGTGGCGGGCGCTCGATCCCGGCCGCGATGCCCTGGTGGTGGTTTCCGACCACGGCCAGCTGCCGATTTTCGAGGTCGTGCGCCCCAACCGGGCGCTGGCCGATGCCGGGCTCGTTACGACCGAGGAAGGCGTCGGCCGCGCGCGAGTCGCCGCTGATACGCCGATGATCGCCTTCTCGGGCGGCGCGGCGATCCACCTTTACCTCAACCTCGAGGGGCGGGAGTCGGGTGGGGTCGTGGCACCGGCCGAGGCTTCCGAGAACCTGCGCCGCGCGGCGCGGGTGTTCGCCGACCTCTCGGTCGAGGGTCGGCCCGCGGTGGAGAAGATCTTCACCCGCGACGAGGCGGCGGCGATCGGCCTCCGCAGCCCCAACACCGGCGACCTGGTGGTCTTTCTCGCTCCCGGCTTCGCCGCTGCCGACGGGCTCGACGGACCGGCCCTCGAGCCCAGCCGCTACTACGGCCAGCACGGCTTCCTCGCCTTCCATGACGAGATGTGCGGCATGCTCTTCGCCCGCGGCGTCGGCATCAAGCGCATCCGGATGGGTGAGGTCAAGGCCACCACGGTCGCGCCGATGGTGGCGCGGTGGCTCGGTTTCGAGCTGCCGGCGTCGTAAATCGCGGCCGCCCCGGCCACCCGTTCTTCACACCGATTTAACCTCCGCCTTCGCCCTCCTTCATACCCCTCGGTTGAACTGTGCGTGGGCACCGGGATGGGACCGGTTCTGCCCACCTCTTATTCACGGACGGAACGGCAAAGGACGCACAATCATGAAACTCAAAAGCCTCGGGCCTGTGGCTCTGCTCTGTTTGAGCATTCTCGCGATTCCGATGATCGCCGCTGCGGGCGGCACCATCACCGGCGTGGTCATCGACGGATTCACCGGCCAGCCGGTGCGCAACGCGACACTCTCGATCGACGGCACCGACATCTCCTTTGGTACCAATGTCGGCGGTGACTTCCGCGGCGAAGCACCGGCCGGCACCTACACCATCACGGTGAGCAAGGACGGGTTCGAGAGCCAAAAGGTCACCGGTGTGGCGGTCGCCGAGGGCGGCAACGCCGACTTCGCGGTCGTGCTGCTGCCGCAGACCGGGATGGACTCCTCCGCGGCCGAGGACATCGCCGAAGTGCTCGACACGGCGGGCCCGGAGGCGGCAAGCGGCGACAGTGCGGCCTCCGCGGCCGTTGTTGGCGAGGATGCCGTGGGCGCCGACGTGATCGCCGCGCAGACCGCAGCCATCGACGGTGCGGCACAGACACAGAACGTCGCGGCGGACAGCGGGGTCTTTGTCGGCGAGATCACGGTCGAGGCGGCCGCCGCCGACGAGTCGACCGAGCAGGCCATGTTGACCCGGCGCAAACAGGCGGCCGAGATCTCCGACTCGATTTCCAAGGTCGAGATGGAGAAGAACGCCGGCGGCGATGCGGCGGGCGCGTTGGAGCGGGTCACCGGAATCTCGGTGCAGGAAGACAAGTACGTCTACGTGCGCGGTCTCGGCGAACGCTACTCCAACACCACCCTCAACGGCTCCAAGCTGCCGACCACCGAGTTCGACAAGAAGGTGGTGCCGCTCGATCTCTTCCCGACCAAGCTGCTCGACAACGTGCGCGTCGCCAAGACCTACTCGCCGGACATGTCGGGCGACTTCGCCGCCGGTCTGGTGGAGATCGAAACCCTCGACTTCCCCACCCAGCGCATCTTCGAGATCAGCGTCGGCGGCCGCACCAACTCCAACACCACCGGCGAGTCGTTCGGCCGCTACATGGGCGGTCTCAGCTTCACCGGTCAGGGTGGGCAGCCGCTGCCCGCCACCATTCCTGACCAGTATCTGGCCCGCGGCAACCCGTTCAAGCCCGGCTTCACCCCGGATGAACTGCAGCAGTTCGGGTGGGACCTGATCGGCGCGTGGACCGCCGATGACACGGCGAAGGACTTCGTTGACAGCCCCTACGCCGGGGCCGATCCCAACCTCGGCTTCGCCCTCACCTACGGCGACACCTTCGGCGATTTCGGGGTCGTCATCTCGGCCACCCAGGCCCACTCCTTCTACCGCCAGGACGAGGAGCAGGAGTACTACGTGATCGGCGGCGGTGACGAGCTCCAGCTCACCACCGACTACGACATGTCGACCGACGACGAGGGCACCCGCCTCGGCCTCGTCGGCAACTTCAATTACCGGCTCGGACAGAACCACAAGCTCGAGCTGCGCACCATCTTCAGCCGCGATTCGTCCTCGCAGAACCGGTTCTTCGCCGGCTACGACAACGACATCGCCGGCCTGGTGACCAACTACCGCGTCCGCTACGGCCAGGAAGAGATCGCCTCCTACCAGCTCGGCGGCGAACACTTTCTCGGCAACCTCGGGTCGTCCGGCGCCCTCCTCGAGTGGCGGGCCAGCTACGGTGACGCCACCAACACCAGCAACCTCCGCGAGACCCTGTACCAGGACCAGGGCGGCGTCCAGGTCCTGACGGACGAAAGCCAGAGCGGCCTCCTGCTCTACAACGATCTCGCCGACGACATCGTCGACGGCGGTGTGGACTGGACCCAGTTCTTCCAGAGCGGAAATGTATTCGGCAGCTTCAAAGGGGGCGTCGCCTACTACAACCGGTCGCGCGATTTCGGCTCCCGCCGCTTTCGCTTCAATTTCCGCAGCATTTCGGGCATCGATCTGACCCTCCTGCCGGACGATATCTACGTCGAGGAGAACATCAATTCCAACGGTCTCGAAATCAAGGAAGAAACCCGCTCCACCGATTTCTACACCGCCAACCACGACCTCGGGGCGGCGTACGTCCTGGCCGATGCGACCATCGGCAAGTGGCGGCTTCACGGCGGTCTCCGCTACGAGGACTCCGACATCACCGTGACCACGTTGGAGCCCTTCAACGTGAACGCGGCGCCCTTCGAAAGCCAGGTCGTCGACCGCGAGCTCATGCCCGGGCTGGCAGCCACCTACAGGCTCAACTCCAGCACCAACCTGCGCGCGGCCGTCAGCCAGACCGTCAACCGCCCCGAGTTCCGCGAACTCGCGCCGTTCGAGTGGACCGACGTGGTCGGCGGCCGCTCGGCCCGCGGCAACCCGGACCTCGTGACCGCCGGGATCACCAGCTACGACCTGCGCTGGGAGTGGTTCCCCGACCAGTTCGGCGTGGTGGCCGCCAGCATCTTCTACAAGGACTTCACCAACCCCATCGAGCGTACGCTGTTGTTCGCCGTCGAGCTCCAGTCGACCTGGATCAACACCCCGGGGGCAACCAACCTCGGCGCCGAGCTCGAATTCCGGCGCGGTCTCGGCTTCATTGCCGACGCCTTGTCGCCCTTTTCCCTCCAGCTCAACTACACCTACGTGGACTCCGAGATCAACGTCGGCGACGATCCGATCCTGACCAGCACCTCGCGGCCGCTGGTGGGCCAGCCGGACAACGTCGTCAACGTGGTGCTCGAGTGGGCGCCCGTCAGCTGGGGGACCAACCTGCGCCTGCTCTACAACTACACCGGCGAGACCCTTCGCGAGGCCGGTGGACTCGGCATCCCGGACGTCTACCAGGAACCCATCGCCACCATCGACGTGGTGTGGAAGCAGCAGCTCGATTTCGCCGCGAAAGGCCTCGCCCTGACCGTCACCGGGTCCAACCTGACCAACCAGGAGTACGAGCTCACCGGCGGGTACGTTCAGCGCTACTTCCGCGGCCGCACCTTCGGCGTCGGCGTCAGCTACACAGGTTTCTAACACCGGGTTCATCCCTGCTCCACCGCGCCGCGGTGGGATGGCTTCCGGACAGCGATGGGCCTGCGGACAAGGCCCGACCAATCCAAGAAAAGGGGGAGAGTTTATGAAAATGCGAGTGTTCCTGATCCTCTTGACTGCGTTCGCCCTCGTAGCGGGTGCAGACGCTGACGCCGCTCAGACGGGTGCGCGCCGTGGCGCCGCCCTCGCGGTTCCCGGAAATCAACCCGGAACGCCACTGGCCGTGGCGCCGTGGGTTCGCGCGGCCGACCTCTCGGCCGGGACCCTGAAATCGGCGGTCAAACCCGCCTCACCGGGCGTCCGCCCGGCGGTGCTGGTCGAGACCAACTACCCGGCCTACGATCCGGCCTTCAACCTCGGCGACGGACCCTCGGTCTATCTCAGCATCGACCCCGCCGGCTACGCGAAGCCCGTGACCATGTACCTCTACTGGCAGGACCGCGTGACCGGCGACAAGGCCTACATCAACACCGGCGGTCTCGTCGCCGACGGCGGAGTGACCGACCTCTTCGGCTCCGACAGCGGGATCGCGGTGTGGACGCCCACCCTCGACCGGCTTGTCCTCTTCGCGCCCGCGGGCGGCGCCTTCGGCGAGGCGCCTGCGGCCGCCACCTCGTCAGTCGGCCGTTACCAGTTCGTGTGCGAGCTCCGCGACTACCAGACCGGTCAGCCGGTTTCGCGCGGCAACGCGATGTACAGCGTGGTCGACGACACCGAGTTCGTCGCCGGCAACATCACGTCGGACACCACCTGGAACGCCGACATCCTCTACTACCTGCAGACCGCCATCTTCGTCGAGACCGACGCCACTTTGACCGTGGAGCCCGGGACCACGATCATGGGCGACACCGAGGGCAAGGGCACGCTGGTCGTCGCCCAGGGCGGCAAGCTCATGGCCGAGGGCACCGCGATGCAGCCGATCATCATGACCTCGCCGCAGGAGCTCGGCTCGCGCGGCCCGCAGGACTGGGGCGGTCTGATCCTCAACGGCAACGCCACCATCAACGTCCCGGGCGGCATTTCCGAGGGCGAGGGCGACACCGGCGCTTTCGGCGGTGGCACCAGCCCCGATGACGGCGACAGCTCCGGCAACCTGAAGTACGTCCGGGTCGAGTTCGCCGGTATCGAATTCAGCCCCGACAACGAGCTCAACGGCATTGCCTTCCAGGGCACCGGGAGCGGAAGCGAGTTCGACCACATCCAGGTCCACTACAACCAGGACGACGGGGTCGAGTTCTTCGGCGGCACCTCGGCCGTCAAGTACGTGCTGCTGACCGGCATCGGCGACGACTCGATGGACTGGACCATGGGCTGGCGCGGCAAGGCGCAATTCGTGGTCGCGGTCCAGGAGGGCCAGGTGCGCGCCGACCAGGGCTTCGAGTGCGACAACCTCGGATCCGACAACCTCGCCACGCCGATCGCCAACCCGATGATCTACAACGTCACCCTGATCGGTTCGGCCGACACCGGCCCGAAGAGCGACCAGGGCATGTTGCTCCGCGAAGGCACCGGCGGCAAGCTCCACAACTTCATCGTCTGGGGCTTCCACGAGTGGGGCCTCAACGTCGACCACGAAGCGACCTTCGACCAGGCCAACGGCACCTCGCCCAACCTCACCCTGGCCAACTCCATCGTCAACTCCAACGGCACCGACTACTGGTACACCGGTGACTGCGACGCGGCCGACCCGGCCACCTGTTTCCCCAACGTCGCGGAGGACGCCGGTGCAGACGGCACCGACTGGCAGGGCACCGATGTCTGGTTCTACGACGACATGGTGATGAACCGCAACGTGGATCCCGGGCTGGCCAGCCCCGCGTACTATCTGGTCCCCGACGTCTCACCGCTGGATGGTTCGGCGGCGCTCTTGACCGACTACGTCAAATCGCCGCCCGACGACGGGTTCTTCGAGCCCGTGGACTTCATCGGCGGTGTCGCCCCGGGCGACAACTGGACCCAGAACGGCTGGACCATCTGGTCGAAGAACTAGGGTCTTATCATGCGAACCGCGATCCACACCGTGTGCGCACTGCTGGCGGCGGCGGGCATGCTCGCCGCAGGCACGCCGTCGACCGCTCCCGAGTCACCGGCGGCGATCGAAAAAGCGGCGGTCGTCGAACGTACGGCAACGTTCACCAACACCTTCGCCGAACTCGACGAGCTCTTTCAAGCCCTCGAGGAGGCGGTGGTCTCGGGTGACGCCGATCGGATGCGGGGCCTTGCTGTGACCGAGCAGGAGTTTCGCGATCTCGTGTGGCCGACCCTCGACATCGCCAAGCTCCCGAACAGCGGCTTCACCTGGGAGTTCGTGTGGTCGCAGCACCAGCTGCAGCACGAGAAGTGCCTGATGCGGACCAGCCACGACCTCGCGGGAACCGAGATCGACATCGTCGACCTGAACTTCGAGGGCCGCACCACGGAACACGGTTCGTTCAAGATCCACCGCGACAGCCGGGTGGAGGTTCGGCGCGCCGACGGCACGAAGGAGGAAATGGCCCTCTTCGGGAGCCTCCTCGAGACCGCCGACGGCCGCTACAAGATCTACAGCTTCATCAACGATTAAGGAGTTCTCCATGAAGCGAGTTTTCGCACTCTCAGCCCTGCTCCTCCTGCCCATGGTGGCGGGAGCGCAGACCTACAACGTCAACCTCAGCGGCGCGGCCGGGACCGGTTTCGCCAGCATCACGATCACCGGTGACGCCATCGATTACGCCATCGTCACCAGCGGTCTCGACCCGGCGCCGACCACGGCGACCCTGACCGACGGCAGCGATTCCGTCGACCTCGGCGCCACCTTCGGCGGCACCGGCAGCGCGACCGGCTCGACGAACTCCGCGATGGCGTCCGCCATCAGCTCCAACCCGTCGGCGTGGAGCCTCGAGATCGCAAACGGCAGCGACACCCTGAGCGGCACCCTTGCGGGTGGCGCAAGCGGCACGACCGAGGTCTATTTCCCGGTCTCGGCATCCAACCCGGGCGCCAACCAGACCTTTTTCCGGACCGACGCCCGCATCATCAACCGCAGCGGTGGGTCGGCCTCCGTCACCCTCGATTTCTACGCCAACGACGACGGCGGCAACAACGCCCCCGACGCCACCGAGACCGTGACCGTCGCGGTCAACGAGCAGCTCGTTCTGAACGACTTTCTCGTGACTCTCTTCGGCTTCTCGACCGCCCAGGGCGCGGTCAAGATCTCCTCGGACAGCAGTCTGACCGTGGCCTCCCGCGTCTACAACGACCAGACCTCGGTCGACGGCGGGACCCTCGGTCTGTTCGTGGACGCGGTGGATATGGATCAGGCCTACCCGGCGGGAGTCATCTCCTTCCTCCAGAACCGCAACCGCAACTCCGGCGAGGGCTTCCGCGGCGCGCTCGGCTGGTTCAACCCGAACACCAGCGACGTCGAGATCACCCTCTACGGCTGGGCGACCGACGGAACGCTGCTCGGTTCGGAGACGGTGACCGTCAGCGGTCTCGAGCAGAAGCAGCAGTTCGTCAACTCAATCTGGCCGGCTCTGTCCGACTACGGCAACATGTACGTGACCTACGCGGCCGACGGCGACATCTTCGTCTACGGCACGATCACCGACAACGTCTCCGGCGACGGCACCTACATCCCCGCCGCACCGGGTGACTCGCTTCCGGTTCCTATCTCCAATCTCTTCCGTCCAT
>CAVQSQ010000015.1:0-105162 GCA_963715955.1 Candidatus Sulfomarinibacteraceae bacterium | reverse complement strand
TCCACGTCTCCGGAAGCTTCCACGTAGCGTTCGACAAAGTGCGTCGCCAGATCCGGCCGGCCGTTGAAATCGAGGTCCATGGCCAGGAAGGCGAGATCGACCGCCACATCGCCGCAACGGAACCGCTCGTTGAACTCGATGCAGTCGAAGATGACCGGAGGTTCTTCGAAGAAGATATTGCCGAGGTGGAGGTCGCCGTGGCTTTCACGGATTCGCCCCTCGGCGATCCGTCGCTCGATGAGGTCCGGCCCGTTCGCCGAAGAAGGTGTTGGTCCACTCGACGATGTGATCGAATCGTTCGCGGGAAATCAGCTTGCCGACGTAGGACTCGGTCTGGTTGAAGTTTTCGTCTGTGTTGAACTTGACTGCGTCGATCTCACCGTAGCGGTCGATGCCGTTGCCGGTCGCGGCATTGCGGTAAAACGGCACCAGAACATCGACCAGGGCGTTCATGTGCTCAGGCGCGAGCTCGCCGCGGGCATTGACCTGGGTGCCGAGCTGCCGCTCGTCGAGCTCGCGCATGACGACGACCCAGTCGACCACTTCACCTTCGCCCTCGAGAGCAAGATGTTCGCCGTGACCGGTGATCGAGCACGCTCGCGGGTCGACCTCGGCGCCCAGCCGGCTGTTCAACTCGACTTCGAGGCGGTTGTAGAGCTTCCGCAGTTCGAGCGTCGAAAAATGCAGGAAGCCGAAGTTGACCGGTTGCTTCAGCTTGTAGACGAAGTCGCCGGTCAGAAACACCGACGAGATGTGGGTCTGAAGAAAACGAACTTCCTCCACGGGGTGCGGGTAGAAGGACGGTTCGGACATGGCCTTGACAAGCTTCGTGTGTTCCACCGGGTCCTCCCGTGCGAGCTCTCCGTCGGCGGGCGAGTCTCAGCAGCAGCCGGAGAGGTCGAACCGGGCGGGGTGAAACGCGCAGACGCTTCAACGGTGAATCCGGGGGAAGTCGCCCCTCAGCGTGAGGCTTGACCTCACTACACCGTGGATCCGCGCTGCGGGTTGGATTGCAAATGTCGAACCACATCTGAAAATCGTCGACCAGATTCTCGTAGCGCTGTTTGAGCGCGTCGAACATCTTGGCGTTGTCGATGGCCAGCGAACACTGTTCGCCGATCGCCGCCATGAGCTGTTTCTCGTGGTTGGAAAAGAGGTATCTCTTGTGGGTGTAGATGCTGAGGACTCCGATCACCCGCGCGCCGCGGCTGACCAGCGGTATGAGAAGGACCGATGCTACCCCTTCGGCGGCCATGAGATCCGGAAACACCACGCGGTCGTCCCCGGACGTCGCTGATCGCCACCGCATTCCCCTCGAGAACGTCGTCGGCGACCTTTTTCGAGAACGAGTCAGCCAATTTGTCGACGAAGGCGTTGGTCAGTCCGTACGCAGCGCGTGCCTCCAACGCGGAGGAGGTTTCGTAGACCAGGTGCATCGCACAGCCCGGGCTGCGAAGGTCTTCGCAGACGACGCGAACGATGCTGTCGAGAACCTCGGGCGGTTCCAGAGCGTGCCGAATCGCCTGGGTCACACGGGTCAGGATCCGGTGGAACATCGAGTCGATGATGGCGCTGGTGCAAAACAAGGCCACGACCTTGAAGAACTCGATTTCGACTTCGGTGAAC
Source organism: Candidatus Sulfomarinibacteraceae bacterium (assembly GCA_963715955.1). Classification (GTDB taxonomy): domain Bacteria; phylum Acidobacteriota; class Thermoanaerobaculia; order Thermoanaerobaculales; family Sulfomarinibacteraceae; genus Sulfomarinibacter. The sequence goes on along the minus strand of CAVQSQ010000015.1, from coordinate 103,536 downwards.
TCCCGCCGTTCACCGGTAAACAACCGCATCACGCCGATCACCTGGCCGCGGCCCTCAAGCGGTACGGTCTAGCATTGAAGCGATGCCCTCTGATGCAAAGGCGTCGGGGTACTGAACCCGCGGGTCGGAAACGCAGTCGAGAACCATCACCGCTTCGCCGCCCAGCACTTGGGAAACGCTCCGTTCCGCATCCACCGGCCCTTTTTCGAGAAAGCCCCGGCTCAGCCCGAACGAGGCCACGTCGTCAAGCGTCCGCAGGTCGCGGCTGAGAAGCCGGAAGTGGCAGGCTTTGAGCTTGAACTGCTCGACGATCGACCGCGCCGCACGTTCGAGGAGCACGGTGGTATCGAGTTGCTCGCTGAGAGCATCACCGATGACTTGAAACACCTTGCTGCACTGACTGCACTTGACCATGCACCCCTCCCTCCGACGAGCACCGGCGCCACGAGGGGTGCCGCGCAGTCACCTGGCCCGTCGGCGCGGTTCACGCGGGGACGGACCGGCCCTCGATCGGACGCGTCCGTTCCCGCTCACCGCTCAGTTGTAGAGATCGATCTCTGTCTTCAATGTATGTCTATTTGAGCGAATCGTCAACTAATTGAGAACAAACCGATTCCACGCGCCGTAAACGCGAAAAGCGCGCTGGCGCGCCACTTTCTTTGGCGGATCCAACAAAATTCCCATACTTCACTATGGAACAACCACAGCGCTCACACGGGTCAGAACTGTTCTCTTCGTGGAATTCGTGGCGGCCACGACTCGCCCGATCGTGGCATTCATCTTGCGTTTCCGGTCTCCGAAGAACGGCCGGCGAATGCAGCAGTCAACAGGAATCGGAGGAAACCACGTGAAATCAAGGTTTGTGATGGTGTTGGCACTGGTGGTCATTGCTTTCAACGGCGACGCCGCCACCAGCCTCGACGGGCCCATCCGCGTCACACCGGAGCTTCAACAGTTCGTCGTCCAGACCAGCAACGGAAGACTGGTCCTGCAAATCGACGACATGCTGATTCCTGTCGACACCGGCGAGAAGTCGGCCCAGGACGGCGCCACCTGGACCGGCGGAGTCGTGTACTACCAGTTCGATTCCAACGTCGACCTCACCGACGATCGCCCCCTCTCGGGCGACGGCGCCGCGCGCCGGGCGGCGTGGCGGGCTGCGGCGATGGAGTGGGAGGCCACCGTAGCCGGTCTCACCTTTGTGGAGGGAACCGGTACCGGAAACTACATCCGGGTCCAGAGCTCGGGCGGGAACAGCTCGTGGGTCGGAATGGTCGGCGGCTCTCAGGAGATGAACATCTACAACTGGAACTGGCGCCTCATCATCGCCCACGAGATCGGCCACGCTCTCGGGCTGATGCACGAGCAGAGCCGTACCGACCGCGACACCTACGTCACCGTCAACTACGGCAACATCCAGGACGACAGGGAAGACAACTATCTCACCTACGGATCCACTACGAGTTTCGGCCCCTACGACTACGGCTCGGTGATGCACTATGGCCGCTGTAGCTTCTGGGATCCCGCTGCAGGCAGGACTGCGGCGCCAGCGGCTACACCATGGACGCCAGCCGTCGCGGGCGCATCCGCGGTTGGGCTGACCCAGGGGGAAGCCAACTCCGCAATGGGCCAGCGCTCGGACCTCACCGGAACCGACATCGCCGGTATGCGGGACCTGTACCCCGGGACTGGCGGGCTGTTCTTCGCCAGCTGTTTTGAAAACGGCCGCACCAACGCCTGGTCGTCCGTGACTGGAGAGACCGTTTCCTGTGCCCACGATGTCTGCGATATCGGCCTTGCGCTCGATGCAGGAATCCGATTCCTGCGTCGCCCAGATCTGCGCTTTCGACTCGTACTGCTGCAATACGCAGTGGGACTCGATCTGCATCGGCTACGTCATATCGATCTGTGAAGGCTCCTGCAGCTGATTCAACTTCACAGAAATGAACATCCGATCATCAACTGCAATTCAGGGGGGCGGCGCGTCGTACGCGCCGCCCCCCTGAATTGCCGGAGGTGGGATTCGAACCCACACAAGGTTGCCCTCGGAGGATTTTGAGTCCTCTGCGTCTGCCATTCCGCCACTCCGGCGCGGCGCCATTCTGTAGCTGCCGGTGGCCTTCGGTCAAGTCTTCAGTTTCCGGGCCGTTTCTTCGATGACCGCGAGGGCGTCCCGGTCGACCGGCGGGAAGGGGAAATCACCGAGGCTGTTGGTCGGCATCAGGTGGATGTGGACGTGCTGCACCTCGTAGCCGAGAACCACCACCACCACGCGCTCACACCCGGTCTTGTGCTTGAGGTGGCGCGCCACTTTCTGGGCCGCGGCCCAGAGGTTGAGGAACGGCTCCTCATCCATGGCGAAGACCTCGAACCAGGGCTTTTTCGGTATCACCAACGTGTGGCCTACCACGCGGGGATTGATGTCGAGGAAGGCGAGGTGATCATCGTCCTCCCAGATCTTGTGACACGGGATCTCGCCGCTGACGATCAGATCGAAAATGGTCGACATGGTGTCCTCCATCAGGGATTGTGGGGCGGCATCAGAATACCACCGACATTGAGTCATATACTCATTCAACAACACAATCTTTGTTCCTGCGAAGACGTTGACCTCGCCTGCAAACAGGAATATATTACTCTTGGGTGATAGAACTATTTGGGGAGGGACCGTGATCGCATCGGACGAATTGCTCAGTCGTATCGCAGAAGTCCTCAAGGCGATGGCCGACCCGACCCGCCTCAAAATCCTGCACTGTCTCCACAACGGCGAACGCTGCGTGTCGGACATCCTCGTGGTGGTCGGCGGCAGCCAGGCCAACGTGTCGAAACACCTTTCGGTGCTCAAACGGGCCGGACTGGTGGATTGTCGCCGCGCAGGGCTCAACGTCTACTACCGGATCATCGACGAGGGCGTCTTCACCATCTGCCGCAACGTCTGTGACTCGCTGGAGTTGCGGATCGAGACCGAACACCAGACCATCATCGAGGGCCGCCTGCAGATGGAAGAGGCGGAAGCTTCGAAGACCTGACGGGCCGGTTTCTGAGAGGGCAGCCATGCCGATCTACGAATACAAATGCACCTTGTGCGACGAGCGATTCTCACTCCTGCAACCCGTCGGCGCCGATAAGACCACCGTCCACTGCCCCAAGTGCGAGACCACCAAGGTCGAACGCGTGATGTCGACCTTTGCCAGCGGGCCCTCGAGTTCAGGCGGCGACTGCCCCTCGGCGCCCAGCTGCCCCAGCGGATTCACCTGAGGGGTCTGACCCCGCCGGCCCGTGCGGCCGCGCCACATTTTCAAACACGTCCCAGAACGAAGACGGGTGCGGCACGAAAACGTTTGAACGTTGAACGTTCAACGTTTCGGGCGCCTCCGCCGCTCATGGCACGCGAGACGCGTGCCCCACACGACCATCCCGGGGCGATTGTGGGGCAGCCGTCCCGGCTGCCAGAATCCGAAATCCGAAATCATTCCTCCCTCCCCATTTACACGCCGTCGCGACGCAGCTATATTCGAGGGCGTCACAATCTCTGGTTTGTGGTTTCGTTGCGGTCCACGAGTTTCGTGCCCGTTCCAAAACCTACGTTGCAGGAAGGGAGATATGCATATGAGGGCGTCCGTTTGGAAGATGTCGGTGTTGATTCTGGCCGTGGCGGTGGTCGCCACCGGACAGACCATGAAACCCATGACCCTGAGAACCGCGCCCCGGTGGAAGCGGCCGCAAACGTCAAGACCGACTCCGGTGACCACCACCCGCGATGCCCAGGGCGTCTGGTTCATCGAGGGCGGATCGCTGTACGACGTCTTCGAGGCCCAGGGATACGCGGTTGCAACCGACCGGCTATTTCAGATGGACCTTTTCCGCCGTGGCTCCCGCGGTAACGTTGTCCGAGTTGTTCGGCGCTGAGCTCCTGGGGCTCGACTTCCTCTCGACCGACATCACGGTCCGTCTCGTCTTCTACTCCGACGACGAGTACACCGAGATGTTCAGTGCCCTCTCCGAAGACGCCCAGATCGCCGTCCAGGCCTACGTGAACGGCGTCAACCGGCGCATCTTCGAGATCTACACCAACTTCTACGTCATGCCATTCGAGTACTGGGCGGAAGCATTCTCACCATTCTCCAATTGCACCTCCCCTACAACGTCCTGCCCGAGCCGTTCGAGGTCAATGACGTGCTCGGGATTCTGGTGCTCCTGCAGCGGCAGAACGACCCCAACGGGGAGGCGCCGCAGGGCCAACTCGAAAACGCGGTCTTGGCTCCGACCCTGGCGGCGGTCCACGGACAAGAAGGCCTGGCGATGTTCCAGGACCTCCGATGGTTCAACGACCCCTCGGCGCAGACCATGATTCCAGCCACCACCAAGCGAACAACCATTGACGTGTCTCGACTGCCGGACATCAAGGCTGACACATTCCCCGATCTGCGGCAGGCGGTCGAGGAGATATCGACGCGCTTCGAGACTCGGCGGCAGGCGCTGAACGGTATCGGCGCCAAGATCAAGGCCGGCAGCTACGCCTGGACGATCTCGGGCGACAAGACGGCGTCGGGCAACCCCATCATCTACTCCGGTCCGCAGCTGGGCTTCGAGTTCCCGTCCCAGGTCCTGGAGGGCTCGATCCGCGGCGGCGGTCTGGAAGTCTCCGGCATGACAATCGCGGGCGTTCCGGGCATGATCATCGGCCGCACCCCGCACCACGCGTGGTCGATCCAGGTCGGCATGGGCAACACCCTGGACTGGTTCATCGAGGCGCCGCAGAGCGTCTTCTTCCACCGCATGGAGACGATTCACCCGGCCGGCGGAGACCCGATCACCTTCCCGGTGATGCGGAGCCATCACGGCCCCATCGTCTCACCCTTCCCCTACGATCCGACCAACCCGCCGCCGCCCGAGGTGCCCATCGTCGCCATGGCCTACGGCAACTGGGGGCACGAAGTCGACATGGCCGACATCATCCTGATGTGGGCGAGGGCCGAGAGCATCGCCGAGTACGGTGCGGGAGCCGAGATGGCCGGCGCCAGCGTTCACCTGAACTACGCCGACCGTGACGGCAATATCGCCTATTGGATGACAGGCTGGGAACCCGTCCGGGCGCCGGGCGTCGACCCGCGCTTCCCGATGATCGGCAACGGCACGCAGGAGTGGACCGGCGAACGCCGGCCGATTGCTCACGCGGAGAATCCCGCCCAGGGCTATTTCGGCGGCTGGAACAACAAGGCGTCGGTTGACTACAACAATCCGTACAACGCCTTGTGGCATTACAACGGCACCGCCCACCGCGCCCGGGTCATCCAGGATTACCTCTCGACCCACGACAACCTGACCTTTGAGGAGGTCCGCGACCTCGCCCTCAACATCGCGACCACCGATTCGTTTGGTGGACCCTCGAACGGCGGCGGCGGGAACCCCTGGACCTTCGTCGGCGACGACTTCAAGGCCGCCGTGGCCGCCAACTCCACGCCGGACCGCGATGCGGCTGTGGCCATGCTCGATGCCTGGGACGGCCACGTCGTCGCCGGAGGCCCTTCAGCGTGGCGTTTCGGGACGCTGAAGGCCGACGCCTGGGTGATCATGGACGCCTGGGTCCGGGAGGTCATGCGTCTGACCTTCGAGGACGAGTTCGCCTCCATCGGAATGGACTGGCAACAAGCCCAGCCGATTGCGGTGAACTTCAATGTCCTGCTCCGTGCCCTTGCCGGCGGCGACGCCGTGTTGCCGACCCTGCTATGACTGGTTCCAGGACAAGCTGGGCACCGGCAAGCCGACCACCGCCGAAGGCATCATCGTGCTGGCGCTGGACAACGTGATCGCCGAGATCGGCCTCGGTCCGTACAACGTCCCGCGCGGTTACGACACCTACGGCCACGCCCTTCTCGGTCAGCTCGATCCCGCGTTCAAGGCGGTCCACGCAGACTCCGAAGGCGGCCCGGTCGGCCTACGCGCACGTCGTGGAGTTCGGTGAGGACGGTCCCGTCCGCATCGAGAGCATGTTCCAGCTCGGCGAGTCGGGGGCCATGTACTACAACGGAACCCTGACGCCATCCTTCGACCCCAACAACTTCAGCATGGTGCCGTATCTACGACAGCTGGACGTTGCGGTCCTTCCCGCTGTTCGACTGACGTCGTCTCACGAACGCACTATCCGCCCCGCTCTCACGAGCGGGGCGTTTTTTGTGGCTTGGGGCTTGGGCCCTGGGGCTCGAGCAGCGCCAGGATTGCTCGCTGGAATCACGACCGACTCGTCTCGTTTCTGAACACCGTAGGGGCGGGGTTCATCCCCGCCCGGCCCACCGGTTTCTGACGCGCTCTTCGGGCGCGGGCGCAGGGAGGGGATGAACCCCTCCCCTACGGCTTTGAGACGCATGTCGTTGATGAACCCCTCCCCTACGGCTTTGAGACGCATGTCGTTGATGAACCCCTCCCCTACGGCTTTGAGACGCATGTCGTTACTGAACACCGTAGCGGCGAAGACCATCCCGCCGCCGGGCGGGTGGGCGGCATTCCGAATTCCGAATTCCGAATTCCGAATTCGAACTGTATGCTTCCCCGGTGACGAAACTCCCTACCCTCTCCACCTCCTTCGACTGGCGCGCCGATCGCATCGACTGGCCGGTGACCACCGACGTCGGGCCCGGTCTGACCGGTGTGGTGGCGCTGGAGACCCGGGTGATGTGGCTCGATCCGTCGTCGGGCCAGCTCGCCTACAGGGGCGTTCCGATCGAGGCGCTGGCATCCCACATGGATTTCGAGGGCGTGGCGTTCCTGTTGATCAACGGGGTCCGGCCCGTGGATGATCCGGATGCATTCGAGGTCTTCCGTGCCGGACTGAGGCAGAGCCGAACTCTGCCTCCCGATGCGGTGCAGCTGATCCGGTCGTTCGATCCCGAAACCCACCCGATGCGCCTCTTGCGGGCCGGGCTCTCGACCATCGGCTGCCACGAACTGACGGTCGACGATGATCTGGCGGGCGAACGCCAGTGGCAGGAGCTCAGGGTGGTCGGTCAGGTGGCGGCCCTGGTGGGCGAGATCTGCCGCTACCGATCCGGGTTGCCCGTCGAGCCCGTGGGCGCTGAGCGCAGCCTCGCCGCGGGCCTGCTGGCGGCCATGACCAATCGGGAACCATCGCCCGACGAGGTGAGGTCGCTCGATCTGTTGTGGGTCTTGTATGCGGCCCACGGGCTCGACGCGCCCACCTTCACCTCGATGATCGTCGCCTCCTGCCTCGCCGATCCCTACTACAACTTCGTTGCGGGGCTGTCGGCGCTGCGGGGGCCGAAGACGGGAGGCGCCGCCGAGACCGTGCTCGAACAGCTCCTGCCCCACCCGGACCCCGCGACTGCCGAGGCGTGGACACGCAAGACCATCGACGACGGCGGCATCATCGCGGGTTTCGGCCACCGCGCCTACCACATGCCCGACCCGCGGGTGGTCATGCTCCGCAAGGAGGTCGCGGCGATGGCCCGGGCCCGGGACCGCAGCGACCTTTTCGACATCGCCCGGGCGGTCGAGATGACCGCCACCGCGGCCCTCGCCTCCCGGGGCATTCACATCAACGTCAATTTCTACGGAGCGCTGCTGTTTCACCTGCTCGGCGCCGACCCCCAGCTGGTGCCGTGCCTCATGGCCGTCGGCCGAATGGCCGGCACCACCGCCCTGGTACGGGAGGCTCTTTCCACGATCCGGCTTTACCGGCCCTTGAGCAGCTACGTCGGGGAACCTCGAAGATGATCGGGAACAGCACCCTCCCTTCCGAGCAGCGTTACGGGCGAGGCCTCGAGAACCTGGTCGCAGGTGACACGGCGATCGCGGAGATCGACGGCACGAACGGACGGCTGCTCTACCGCGGCTACCCCATCGAAGAGCTCGCTGGACAGGTGACATTCGAGGAAATCACCTATCTGATTCTCTTCGGCGAACTGCCGTCCACCGGTGAGCTGACCGACTGGCGCGATGAGCTCGTGCGGTGGCGGCGGCCGCCGGGAGCAGCGATCGAAGCGCTCGATCGGGTGCCTGCCGACGCCCATCCGTTGGCCCAGTACCGGACCATGTTGACCGTCGCTGCGTGCCTGATTCCCGAACCCGAAAACACCGATCTCGACGCGCAGTGGCGGCGTCCGGCGCGTATCCTCAGCTGGACGGCGGGTCTCGCCGCCGCCGCCATCCGCCACCTTCAGGGGAAGGCCCCGGTCGAGCATCGGGACGATCTCGGCTACGCCGCCAACTTCCTGTGGCAGACCCTGGGTCGACTCCCCGAGCGGACCGAGATCGACGCCTTCGAGGCCAGTCTCGTCGTCCAGGCAGAGCACGGGCTCCACGCCGCCGCCTTTGCCGCCCTGACGGTCATCTCCACAGGCGCCGACCTCGGATCGGCCGTCCTCGCCGGCATGGGCGCCCTGTCCGGGGCCCGCCACGGCGGCGCCAACCAGCTCGCCTTCGAGATGCTTGCCGGGTTGGACGGGCCAGAGGAGGCGCGCGTGTGGGCACGCGAGGCGCTCGCCCGCGGCCACCGTTTCCCCGGATTCGGTCACCGGGTCTACAAGTGCCCCGACCCCAGGGTCACGACCCTCGAACCCTATGCGGAGAGGTTGTTGATCGACCGGGGCGACGAGACGCTGTGGCGCACCTACGAGGCGCTGCGCGAGGAGATCGAGAGCGCTCTTGGTCCCAAGGGCATCTTCGCCAACGTGGACAGCATCACCGGCCTCATCTACTCCCCCATCGGGCTCCCGGTGAGCTCCTTCCCCATCCCCTTCTGCCTCGCCATCCAGACCGGGTGGATGGCGCACTGCCTCGAGTACCTCCCCGCACGGCAAGGTCATCGATCCCGGCGCCGTCTACCTCACGGACAGTTCTTAGAAGGGAGGGGATAAACCCCTCCCCTACGGCTTTTATGGACGGCATCCGTTCCCACAACCGATTCTGAACACCGTAGGGGCGGGGTTTATCCCCGCCCGCTCATGTCGAATATTGCAGGTGACTCAGACTCTGAAGGTGGGCCAAGGCCCACCCTACTTCGGACCCACAGATCGCACGAACTTGTAGGGTCGGGCTTCCAAGCCACCATGATTGTGTTCCCTCGGGTGTCGGCGACACTCCGGAGCTCAAATTCAAAACTGAGAACTCAAAATTCAAAATCTTTTCAGAGGCTCTGCCGCATGAACATCTCGCGCAGGGACAGCAGGAGTTTGGAGAATTGAGCCTCTTCGAGGGACGCCTTGACGGCCTCGAACCCGGCGCCACTGCGCTGAACCTCTGCCGCCCTGGCAACCACGGTATAAAAAAGTTCCAGGGGGGCGAGGGCCAGGTCCGCCTTCTTCATGTCGTACCAACCGCTCGATCGCACCGTGTCCCACACCGGGTGGCCGACATCCAGGATCTTGCGGAACGCGCTTTCTGCAATCCCCGTGACCTCGCGGTGCACGACGCGAAGCACCTCACGATCATTGTCCTCCGCCATCGCGAGTTCGACCTCGATCACGAGTTCTCCCTCGTCGAGATCCTCCAGAGGCGGTGCGGGAAGGTCAGCCGAAGATTCGATGTCGGCCAGGAAATCCTCTTCGGTCGGTGGTTCGTCCGATTCGGGCGCGGCCTTCACGCCACCCGCGAATTCCACCAGTTCGTCAAAGGTGGCCACCTGGGTGCTGAAATCCTTCGCTCCCTTCACCGTTGCCGATTCGAGACTTGAGTTCTCGTCCTCCTCGTCCTCGTCGATTTCGTCGCCGGCGGTGTCGCCCTGCGGCGAGTCACCCTCCGCGTCCTCTCCTCCCTCAGCCACTTCGGGCGTTTCGGGGGGCGGAGTGACCTCTTCCGGGGCGCGTTTGCGACGGGTCAGCGAATCCCTGAATTCGCGGTGGTAGCGGGTGATCGCGTCGAGGTCGTCGGCGTCAAACGGCACCGAAGCCGCCATCTTGAGGCGCAGCGCCTCGATCTCCCGCAGGCGGTCGATCATCGGCGCCCCCTCCGGCTCGAGCGAGGCCAGGAGCCCGGCGAGATCGTCGTTGTATTCGATGATCGCGGCGAGGTCGTCGAGGGAGGCGAAGGTAATGAGCTCCTGGTACTCGCCGCTGAATCGGTCAACCGCGATCTCACGCTCCTTGCGCTCGACGAGCTGTTCGAAGAGGCCCGGCGGACAGCCGTCGAGGTACCAGGTCTTCCCCGAAACCTTCTCCAGCCCGCGGTGGATGACGCGCCGAATTGTGACGAGCAGATCGGCCAGGACCTGGTAGGCCTCGGTCGTCGGATCCCGGTCGTTCATCAAGAAGAAACTCGCATCATGAAACTCAATTGTACCGCGAATCGTAGGGGGTTTCTCAACTCCGGAGAGGGCGTCTCATTCCTCTCGAAACCACTCCGCATCAATCACATCCGGTTCTGCGACCTGGACCTTCCTGGCGATCGCCGCCGCAACCGCCTTGCGCACGACAGCGCGGCTCGCCGGCACCAGAAGCACGAATCCCAGGCTGTCGGTCAGGAGGCCGGGTGTCAGCAGGACGGCGGCCGCCACCAATATCATGAGACCGTCAATCAAGGCATCCTTCGGCAGCCGGCCGGCGGTCATCTCGTCGCTGATGCGCCGCAACACGGCGAGCCCCTGCCAACGAGCCAGCCAGGCGCCCAGCACACCGGTGCCGATGACGATGGCGATGGTCGGCGCGACCCCGATCATTCCGCCGATCTCGATCAACAGATACAGTTCGATCAGCGGAACGACCGTGAACAGGAGGAGAAGGCGGAGGAACATCGGACGAGGATAGACCAGGAAGTTCTGAATTTTGAATTTTGAATTTTGAATTCCCGCGCAACTGCCCACCGACAATGGATGCCCGAGTGCTCAGGGTGGGTGGGCCCGCGTGCGGCGGAGGTTCCATTTTCAATATTGTTGGACACCCGAACATTCACGTCGGCGGGGTCGATCCGGGCCAACAATGTTGAAGGTGGCTCCTCTCGGGAAGAGCGCACGGATACGAGTCGCGTGCCGCTCAAATCCTGTCATTCCGACCGAGCGAACCAAGTGAGCGAGTGGAGGAACCTGTGGCGCAGCATTCAAGACGACGTTGCCTGTGGTCCTCTTCTTGACCCTGCACCGAGCACGAATAGATCCCTCCGCTACGGCCCTTCGGGCCTTCGGTCGGGATGACAGGGGGTGAAATGGCATCGGGCCTTCGGTCGGGATGACAGGGGGTGATGAATGGCATCGGGCCTCTCGGTCGGGATGACAGGGGGTGAAATGGCATCGGGCCTCCGGTCGGGACGACATGGCAATGAGACAGCTTCGCTCTCAAAGGGAACAGCGCGCGGAAACGAGTCGCGTGCGGCGGAGGTGCCATTTTCAATATTGTTGGACACCCGAACATTCACGTCGGCGGGGTCGATCCGGGCCAACAATGTTGAAGGTGGCTCCTCACGGGAAGCGAGTGGGGAAAGTCGGTTCCCGGCAGAGTCGCCCGCGAATCAGGAGCCGCCGTCGGTTCGCTCGGACCGATCCCTGGTCAGCGGAACGTGTATCGGCACGGCGAATTTGAGGGACACCTCGAGGGTGACGAGCCAGTGGTTCCGTTCGGATCGCGCCGCGCCCATTTCGAAGGACAGCGAGCAGATCCCGACACCGTGAATGGTGCCGACGGAGAGCCCGTGATGGATGCCGTGATCCTCATCGTCCCAGCGTCGGTAGCGCAGGAACTTGCCGTGGAACCCGAGCTGTTTCGAAGCCACCGGGATGGGGCGCACGCCGCCCCAGCCAATGGTGATGATCTGTGCCTCCGCCTGCGGTCCCCACTCGTGTCCATAACCGCCGAATATGCTGAACGACTTACCGTCCGACAACGAAAGGTAGACATTGCCCTGACCTGCGTACCAGTTGGGAGGCCCGACGGCTGCGCCGATCTCAGGGTACAGCCCCAGCGACACGCGCTGTTGTTCCTGCTCAGGTTCGGGCCCCATCTCCTCGGAGAGTTCGGCGTGCCAGAGATCGATGTCGACGGCATCGTCACCGGCCATCACAGCCGGGGGAATCAGGACCACGAGAACCACACCCAACCCGACCGCGGCGCGGCGAAGGCTCACCACAACACGCTCCACGCGTCCAGGGTGGGCTGTTTGTGTCCGAGTTCCTCGCGCAAAGCCGGCAGGTCTTCGGTCGTCAGCAGATCCATAATCGGTGGCAGCGCCGGAGGCGTCTCGCCCTCCCGGCATTCGAGGAAGGCGTCGCGTTCTTCGATCAAACGATCGACAAGATCGCCGAGAAGGCGGTTGAAGTCCCGGTCGAGAACCGCCACTCCCTCCTCGGTGTTGTAGTAGGTGGATCGGATGTTGAAGTTGGACGAGTGAACGATGGAGAGGTCGTCGTCCACCCGGACCATCTTCCCGTGCAGTGCGATCGGCGGCAGCAACTGCGGGATGCAGCCGCTCGCCTCGACCGCATCGAGGTAATCCCCATTCGCCCGCCAGGCCCACACCTCCACCCCAGCCTCGATGAGCCGAATCAGTGTCGGATAGCCGGCCGAGAGAAACGGGCCACTGCGGATCGCAGCCTCGCGCCCGTTGACCACAAGCCTGACCTTCACGCCGCGCGCAGAGGCGGCCGCGAGGGCATCGGTCAGTTCGCGCGGCATATTCGGAAACGGGGTCATGAGGTCGATCTGATCGACCGCGCGTCCCGCCAATGCGATCAGCAGGTCCGTCGTGGCGGCTCGGCGCCTCAGCAGCGGGTTGTCGTACAACACCGCAACCGGGATGGATCCGGCAGGCTCGGACCGCCGCGGGAAATAGCCCGGCGTCATGAACTGCCGGAGGGGGCTCTTGCCGTTCGGGTAGCGACCAGTGAACCAGAACGTCCGAATGTCTTTGACGAGCATCTCCTGGGGGAGCAGAAAACGCCCGGCCTTGCGGTTGAACTCGGTCAGCTCCCACGATTTCAGGAAATGCATCTGAACGTCGTCAACCGCAGGGCCCTCGAGGCTCACGTCGAGGTCGAGCCACCAGCGGAGAGGGTCGAAGTAGAGATCGGCGAAATTGCGTCCTCCGACCACCGCCCGTTGACCATCGGCGATCATCACCTTGTCGTGCATCCGGACGTCATACATCGCCGTCAGACCCCACGAACTGCGGTTGAAGCCCCGCACTTCGGCGCCCTCTCGTTCGAGCCCGTCAAAGGAGCGGCTGAACAGCCCGAAGGTGGACGCATCGCCCAGAACCCGGACGGTGACCTCGGGACCTTCCGTGTTGCGCTGGTGGACCACTGTCTTGATTCGATTCCGAAAATCACGGCCATAGGTGTCGTTGTGCCAGGAGAAGGTGCTGATCAGGATGTGGTGCCTCGCCGACTCCAGAAGATCGAGACGAGTCTGCCAGGCCACCCGAGGATCGACCACCAGTTCGACCGAGTTGTTCGCCGTCCACCGTGTGCGTCCGACCCTGGCCACCAGATCCTCGATCGTCTCCGTTTCGTCAGCCTGCGCCCACGCGGCGCAGGCCACCGCCAGCGCGGCGCAAGCAGTCATCCGTCGAAAAATGCCTGTTCACTCTCATGCGCGCGGCACTTTAGCAGACCGCGGGCCGCGTGCGGTGGAGGTGAGCAAAGACGTTGAACGTTGAACGTTCAAACGTTCGAACGTTGTCGAGTTGTCTTCAGAATCATGGCGGCGTGCGTTGCATCCTCTCGTGAGGGACGCATTGAGAGTGCAGCATCCTGCATCCTGCATCCTGCATCCTGCATCAACCTCGGGTCTTCGGCCCGAGGTTGGAATATAATCCCCGATGCACAGTAAATGTAGGACAGAACCACTCGAGGAGGAGGCTGACCATGAGTGACACGACGGAGCGTCCCGGCTACGAGCCCGAACTGACTCAACCCCCGGCGCCGGCACCGGCGGCGAAGTACAGCGCCGTGCAGCGGTTGTGGATGATGTTCACATCGCCCGGCCAGGTGTTCGAGGACATCGGTGTCAAACCGACCTGGATTCTGATCATGGCGATCCTCGTGATTCTCGGCGTCGGGGTGCAGATTGTGATCGCCCCTCACGTCGACCACGAAGCGACCCTGCGCGCGCAGCTCGGCGACCGCGCGGACGACATCACCGATGAGCAGATCGAACAGATGCTCGGCCCGTCAGAGAAGATCGCGAAGTTCGCACCGATCATCGGCCTCGTCGTCGCACCCCTCGTGTGGGCCTTGATGACGGCGATCTTCCTGGTGATGCTCAAGATCGTCGGCTCGGAGATCGACTTCAAGAAGACGCTGTCGACGGTGCTCCACGGCTACTGGCCAGCAACCGCCATCGCGCTCATCCTCATGGGAGTGTTGGTCCAAAGGGTCGGGAAAGTGGCCCAACAGGACCTCGCCAACCTCGTCAAGGCCAACGTCGGGGCCTTCATGTCCCCCGACGCCCCGGCCTGGTTGTCAGCGCCCGCGAGCACCCTCAGCATCTTCAATATCTGGGCAGTGGTCCTGCTGATCATGGGCTTTGCCGCCGTGGGCAAGATCTCGCGCGGCAAGGCGGCCGTTGCTGTTCTGGTGCCCTGGATCGTCTGGATGGTCGTCAAGTCCGGCTTTGCGATGATCACCGGTTGACCCCCGTCGAGGCAGAAAGACGCCCGGACTGACAGTATGACCGGTTCTGGAAGGTGAACATGAAGAAAGCGTTGATCGTGGCTGGTGCGCTGATCGTCCTCGCTCTGATTATCTGGGCGAGCCTGCGCGATACAGGGCCTCGCGGCACCGAGGTCGAGGTCGAGGCGGCCGAGATCCGCACCGTGTCATCGCGGGTGAAGGCGACCGGCGAGATCACCCCGGAAAAACGGGTCGACATCTCGGCCAAGGTGGTCGGTGAGATCATCAAACTCCCGGTGGTCGAGGGCCAGGAGGTCGGGGCCGGCCAGCTCCTGCTCGAGATCGAGCGCGACCTCTACGTATCGGCCCGCGATCAGGCGCGGGCGGCGCTGCGTCAGGCCGAGGTCTCGGTGCGCCGCCAGGAGGTGCAGCTCGCCAACGCCGCGCTCAACCTGCGGCGCACCAGGGAACTCATCGACGACGGGCTGGTCAGCCAGGAGGCGCTGGACAGCGCGCAGCTCGCGCTCGACACCGCCGAGGTCGAGCTCGAGGCCCAGCAGCAGACCGTGGAGCAGTACCGCTCCGCGCTGCAGCGGACCCAGGACGACCTCGCGCGGACGACCATCCTCTCGCCGATGGACGGCACGATCATCCAACTCAACGCCGAACAGGGAGAAACCGTGGTCCCGGGCTCCACCAACCTCCCGGGGTCGGTCATCATGACGGTCGCCGACATGTCGGTGCTGCTCGCCGAGGTGGAGGTCAGCGAGGTCGACGTGGTCGACATCGCCCTCGGTCAGGAGGCCGAGGTGACGGTCGACGCCCTGGGCACCGATCCACAGAAGGGCCACGTCGTCGAGATCGCGACATCGGGCCGCAAGGACCCGTCCCAGGGGACCATACGATTCGCGGTCAAGGTGGCGCTCGACGACCCCGATCCGTCCTTGAGACCGGCGATGACCGCCAAGGTCGACATTCTCACCGCCACCAGCGCTGATGCCATCACGGTCCCCGTCCAGGCGGTCGTCAAGCGTCGTCTCGACGCAGACGGCGAGGAGGTCAAAGGGACGAAGGCGAAGGGCATTGACGAGATCGACGTCGTCTACCTGATCGAGGACGGCAAGGCGGCCATTCGCAAGGTCGAGACGGGGGTCTCCGACGTACTCTATGTGGAGATCACGGACGGGTTGGCCGCGGGCGACGAGGTGGTGATCGGCCCCTACCGCACGCTGAAGAACATGAAGCAAGGCGACGCCATCAAGGCCGAAGAGAAGAAGACCGACGACGATGCCTCCGATGACGAGGAGTCCGGCGGCGTCGAGGTGACGGTCGACTGATGCTGATCTCGATCAAGAACCTGCGCAAGGTCTACACCATGGGTGAGGTGCAGGTGCGCGCCCTCGACGGGGTCGACCTCGAAGTCGAGGCCGGCGAGTACCTGGCCATCATGGGCCCGTCGGGTTCCGGAAAATCCACCCTGATGAACCTCATCGGGTGTCTCGACACCCCCACCTCGGGCGAGTACATCCTCAACCAGCAAAACGTGTCGGATCTCGACGACAGCGAACTCGCGACGATCCGCAACCACGAAATCGGCTTCGTCTTTCAGACCTTCAACCTGCTCTCCCGGGCCACCGCCCTGGCGAACGTCGAACTGCCCCTGATCTACGCCCGGGTGTCGGCCAAGGAACGCCACCAGCGGGCGCGCCTGGCGCTGGACAAGGTCGGCCTCGGCGACCGCGCCAAGCACCAGCCCAACGAGCTCTCGGGCGGCCAACGGCAGCGTGTGGCGGTCGCGCGAGCATTGATCAACGACCCGTCGATCCTGCTCGCCGACGAACCGACCGGCAACCTCGATTCGCGGACGTCGGCGGAGATCATGGAGCTCTTCAACCAGCTCAACGCCGCCGGCAACACCCTCATCGTCGTCACCCACGAGGAGGACATCGCGGCCCACGCGCGACGGGTCGTGCGGCTTCTCGACGGCAAGATCGTGGAGGACACCCGCTCAAACGGAACCGGGGCGAGCGCATGATCTGGGACAACCTCCTCATCGCGCTGCAGGCGATCCGCGCCAACAAGATGCGGTCGCTCCTGACCATGCTCGGCATCATCATCGGTGTCGCAGCCGTCATCGCCGTGGTGTCCATCGTGCAGGGTCTCGATTACGTGATTTCGACCCAGTTCGAGGGCGTCGGCGTCACCTACATCATGGTCTTCCCGCGCCACGATCAGCAGGACCCCGACCTCGCCGGACGCGAGGTCACGCTCACCTACGACGACGGTCTCGCGATCATGGAACGGGCCTCCGGCATCAGCCTTTTCAACCCCGTGTTCTTCCGCGGCGAACAGGCCCGATCCGGCAGCCGAAGGCACGCCACGATGCTGCTCGGCGTCGGTCCATACCACCAGGAGGTCTCGAACCACTGGGTGGGCCGGGGCCGGTTCTTCTCCGAACTCGATATCCAACGGGCAGCACGGGTGTGCATGGTCGGCCAGGAGGTCATCGACGAACTCGAGCTCGAAGAACCGATCCTCGGCACCGACCTGATCGTCGGCCAGTCGGCCTTCACCATCGTCGGCATCATGGAACGCCAGGGCGAGATGTTCGGGCAGAGCCAGGACGATTTCGTCATCATCCCGATCACGACCGCCCGCGACATCTACGGCGTCGAGGCCTCGAAACAGCTGCGGCTCGATTTCCAGGCCGAGAGCGCCGAGACCGTCGAAATGGCGAAGGACCAGATCAAGGAGATCCTGCGCGCTCGCCACCGCATCCCCGAAGGGGTCAAAAACGATTTCCAGGTACTGCTTCAGGAAGAGCTGCTGGAAACCACCGGCGCCATTCTCGGAACCATCACCAGCGTGGTCGGCGGCATCGTCAGCATCGCCCTGCTGGTGGGCGGCATCGGGATCATGAACATCATGCTGGTGTCGGTCACCGAGCGCACCCGCGAGATCGGGGTTCGCAAGGCGGTCGGCGCCCGCAAGTCGGACATCCTGGTGCAGTTCCTCATCGAGGCGATCACCATTTCGCTGGTCGGCGGGCTGATCGGCGTCCTCGGCGGGTGGGGGCTGGGCATCATCGGCGCCAAGGCCATCCCGGGCTTCCCGCCGGCGCACGTGCCGTTGTGGTCGATCGCGCTGGCGTTCGGTTTCGCCGCCCTGGTCGGGGTCTTCTTCGGCACCTATCCCGCCGCCAAGGCCGCGTCACTCGATCCCATCGAGGCGCTCAGGCACGAATAGATTTCGAATTTCGGAATTCGAAATTCGAATTTGACGGCGCGAGGAGATGCGATTCGAAACTCGAGGTTGGTTGCCCGCGGATAGGCTGGTTGCGGGACTCGAGGGAAGCTGAATTTGGAATTTCGAATTTCGAATTTCGAATTTGACGGCGCGAGGAGATGCGATTCGAAACTCGAGGTTGGTTGCCCGCGGAATAGGCTGGTTGCGGGACTCGAGGGAAGCTGAATTTGAATTTCGAATTTCGAATTTCGAATTTGACGGCGCGAGGAGATGCGATTCGAAACTCGAGGTTGGTTGCCCGCGGAAAGGCTGGTTGCGGGCCGTGAACGACCCGCCTAAAGATCTTTATGGCCCTATTCATGATCCTCGGACGCCCAATCGTGGGCAATCTGAATCAGGAACCACCGCGGTGCGGCGCGCCGTAAATTCGAAATCCGAAATTCGAAATTCGAAATTTCTCAGTAGGCGAACCGTCCGACGATCTGCTTGAGGCGTTCCGCCATCACGGCCAGCTCGTCGGCCCGCTCGTGTGACGAGGTGGAGGCGATCGCGGTCTGTTGAACCGCGGCGGCGATGCCCGCGATGCGCTCGGCAATCTCACCGGATCCGGTGGCCGCTTCGGTCACGCTGTGGGCGATCTCGGCGGTCGTGGCGGTCTGCTCCTCGACGCCGCTCGCGATCGTGGTCTGGATATCGTGGATCTTGCGGATGATCGCCGAGATCTCGGCGATCGCCTCACCGGCGTCACCGGTTTGCGAACTGATGGCCGCCGCCGTGGCGCTGATCTCCTCGGTGGCTTGCGCCGTCTGGTTGGCGAGTTTCTTGACCTCGTCGGCCACCACCGCGAAGCCCCTGCCGGCCTCCCCGGCCCGCGCCGCCTCGATGGTCGCATTGAGCGCGAGGAGGTTGGTCTGCTCGGCGATCGCGTAGATCACCTTGACGACATTGCCGATGGTGGTGCCGCTCGCGTCCAGCTGGTCGAAGGTGATCCTGGTCTGGTCGGCGATCTCCACCGCCCTGTTCGCCACCTGGGCGGCCTCAGAGGCGCTGGCGGCGATCTCCCGGGTATTGGCGTTGAGTTCTTCGGTGGCGGTGGCCACCGACTGCACATTCGCATTGACCTGTTCGGCGGCCGCCGAGACCATGCTCGCCTGGGCCGAGGTCTCCTCGTTGGCGCTGGCGATCTGCTGGGAGAGGTTGCGCATCTCGTTCGACGAGTCCATGAGGGTCTGTGACTGTTCGCCGATGCTCCGGATGTCGGTCTGCATGGCGCCGATGAACTGATTGAAGCTGTTGCCGAGCTGTCCGATCTCATCGTCGGACCTGACCTCGACCCTCCGTGTCAGATCGGCGTTGCCTCCCGCGATGGCCTGGAAACGTTCGAGCAGCTCGCGGATCGGACGGGTGACGATGAGCCGGCTGACGAAGAGCGTGATTCCGCCGACCACCAACATCGTGAAGAGGGCCGCCAGGACGGTGCTGATCGCGCTCGATCTGATGGGGGCCGACACGACGTCGGTCGGCAGGAGGACCCCCAGGGTCCAACTGAACGCCGGTACATCGGATTGGATCGGCGCCAGGAAGGCGATCCGTCGCTCGCCTTCCAACGTGACTTCCCGACGGCCCCCCGGGTCGCCGGCGGACGTCAGGGCGGCGCCGAGATCGGCGAAACCGGCGGTCTCGGGAAACAACGTGTCGATGTCCTGGAGCCGAGTCTCGGTGTCCTCCTCGGCGCCGAGCCTCGAGGACCTCCTCGGCACCGACGAAATAGATGATTTCGCCTCGCGAATCGACCAGGAACGCGGTGCCCTGGCCCTCGTATTGAATCTCCTCGACCAACCGGCCCACGGTCGTCAACAGCACGTCCATGCCGCCGACACCGAGGAGCCTCCCGTTCGGAAGGTAGACCGTGGTCTGGATGACGACGTTGACATCGCCTGTCACGAGATCCGCCGTCGGCGATGCCAGGTAGAGCCGGTCTTCACCCACCGCCTCTTGCCACCACGGACGGTTTTTGACCAGGTAGCCCTCTTGCTCGACACGTCCGTTGGGGATTTCGGGGATCCGGTTGCAGAAATACTCCTGGGTGTCGTCGTCGGCGAAGAAGACCGCCTGGATCGAAGGGTCCTTGTTGACGATGGCTTCAAAATACTCGATGACCGCGAGATAGTCCGGCTGAGCGGTCACCGGCGCCCTGAACTGGCGATAGCGGTCGAAGTAGTCGAGAAGACCCGGGTCGAGGAGAAAGGTCTGGACGACCTGGCCCCTTTCCGCAAAAAACCGTTCGATCTCTTCGGCCTTGACGTCGACGATCCGCTCGATTTCCGAGGAGGTCTTCTCGCGGGTGACTGTCGCGTTCCGGGTGACTGCGATCACCGCCAGGACGGTCATCGACACCGCGATGGCTCCGCCAACGAAGAACCTGAGCTTCTGCTGAATATCCAGGACCACAGATCACCTCTCAGCGACTATTGCCTTCGACTCGAGATGCCCTCACATCCTCTTCAAGTGTATCGTACGGACCGCGGGCGTCCATCGACATGAGGTATTCTGGTTGCGAGGGCCTCACTGCCGTCCACCCTGGACGGAGAGTCGTGAAAAACCAACCGCCGGAGTGTGTGCATGGGGGGGATGGACTCGATCATCGCGGAATTCCTGGCCGAGAGTTTCGAAAACCTCGACCTGTTGGACCAGGACCTCGTCAGCCTCGAAAAGAACCCCGACGACCCCGAGGTATTCGCGCGCATTTTCCGCACCATTCACACCATCAAGGGGACCTGCGGTTTTCTCGCATTTCAAAAACTGGAGGCGGTCGCCCATGCCGGTGAGAGCCTGCTCGCCCGCCTTCGCGACGGGACCTTGAACCTGCGACCCGAGATCACGACCGACCTCCTCGTCATGATCGACGCCGTCCGCACGATTTTGACGACCATCGACCGCACCGGCGGCGAAGGCGACAACGACTACGCCGATCTCATCGCCCGCCTCCAGGCATTCGAAGCTGCTGAAATGACCGCAAAAGAGGGCAACCCGGAACCGGCCACCAGTCCCGCCGGCACGAAACCGAAAGCCAAGAAGGGATCGGCCCCAACCAAGAAGGCGGCATCGAAAACGACCTCGACGAAAGCCAAGGCCAGGAAAGGCCGTCAAAAGGCCGACGATACGAGCGCCGAGGCGCCGCCGCCGCCTCGAGCGGGAGTTCCGGATGAAGAAACCGGCGACGGTACCGAGACCCTGGAGTTGGCCTCCGTCCCGGCCGCCGCCGAGTCGAATATCCGGGTCGACGTGCGGGTGCTCGACCACCTGATGAACCTCGTCGGCGAGCTCGTGCTCGCACGCAATCAGCTGGTCCAGAGGTTGGCGGGGGGTCAGGACGCCCGGCTGACGGCGTCGTCGCAGCGCCTGGACAGCATCACCGGAGAGCTCCAGGAAGCGGTGATGCGCACCCGCATGCAGCCCATCAGCTCGATCTGGCAGAAGCTTCCCCGTTTCGTACGCGACCTCGCCCACAATTTCGAAAAAGAGGTCGAGATCGAGATGGAAGGCGAAGAGACCGATCTCGACAAGTCCGTCATCGAGGCCATCAAGGGATCGTTGCTCCACCTCGTCCGCAACGCGGTCGATCACGGGATCGAACGACCGGATGTGCGCGAGTCACAGGGCAAACCGCGGAGCGGCACGCTCCGCCTCAGGGCCCACCACGAGGGCGGAAACGTCGTCATCGAGGTGCGGGACGACGGTCGCGGTCTCGACCGGGCGCAGATCCTCAAACAGGCGATCAAGGCCGGTTTCGTCGATCCGGAAGACGCCGAAGAACTCGACCCGCGCGAGGTCAACTCCTTCGTTTTTCGTCCCGGGTTTTCGACCGCTGCCGAGGTCACCAATATCTCCGGGCGCGGCGTCGGCCTCGACGTCGTGAGGGCCAACATCGAGAGCCTCGGCGGCTCGATCGAACTGCAGTCGGAACCGGGAAAGTCGACGACTTTCAGGTTGAAGATCCCGCTCACCCTGGCGATCGTGACGGTCCTTCTGTCGTCGGCGGGGAAGCACCGGATCGCGATCCCGCAGGCGAGCGTCGTCGAGCTGGTACGGTTGGACGGGTCCGGCGAGAGCCTGGGAATCGAAGACCTCAACGGAGTCCCGGTCTACCGTCTCCGAGGCAAGCTGCTGCCGCTGGTGTATCTCAACCGCGAGCTCGACATCGCCAGCGACGACCCGAAGTCGGCGACCGTCAACATCGTGGTCCTCCAGGGCGACGACCGGCGGTTCGGGTTGATCGTCGACTCGATCGAGGACTCCCAGGAGATCGTCGTCAAACCTCTCGGCCACATGCTCTCAGGCGTTCCCTTTGCCGGCGCCACGATTCTCGGCGACGGCCAGATCGCTCTGATCCTGGATGTCTTCAGGCTCGGGCTCGCGGCCGGCGTGGTATCCGAGAACCGCGCCCATTCCATCGCCTCCCAGGTCAGCTCCGCGGTCTCCGAGCGATCGCACCGAACCCGTCTCGTCGCGCTGCAGGGGCGGGGCGACGAACGGATGGCAATCGACTTCGACGCGGTCACGCGGCTCGAGCACATCGCGAGGAACGCCGTTGAATGGGTCGGCGACCGCCAGGTGGTCCAGTACGGTGACCGGATCCTCCAGCTCTTCGACCTCCAGAACGCCCTCCCCGAGCGCCGCCAGAAGGCGCGCGAATCGATCGCCACCCTCGACGACCAGACCGTGCCGGTGGTGGTGTGCACGGTCAACGGGCGGCTGGTCGGCCTGATCGCCCACCGGATCGTCGATATCGTCGAGGAAAGTCTGAAAGCCCGAAAAGCCGGCAGCCGCGCCGGAGTCAAGGCGTGCGCCGTCATTCAGGATCGGGTGACCGAGATCCTCGATATCGAAAAGGTCGTGCAACTGGCCGACCCCGATTTCTTCGACCGCGAGATGGAAGGGGTGTGAAGCGTGTCGCGGCAATTCTGCACCTTTCACGTCGGCGACCTCATGCTCGGGATCGAGGTCGCCCAGATTCAGGAGGTGTTGCGCAACACCTCGGTCACGCCGGTTCCCATGACACCGCCGGCGATCAGCGGTCTCGTCAACCTCCGCGGCCAGATCGTCACCGCGATCGACCTGCGGACCCTGTTCGGGGTCGCCGTCGACGCCGCGACCGATTCGCCGACGATGCTGATTCTCGACTCCGGCGACCAGCTCAGCAGCCTGGTGGTGGACGCCGTCGGCGAAGTCGTGACGGTCGACGGGGTGGATTTCGAGGAACCCCCGGACACCCTGCGGGGCGAGTCACGAAGGCTGATCCGGGGCGCCTACAAACTCAGAGAGAGACTGCTGCTCATCCTGGACGTGGCGCACGCGACGAAGGCCGCCACGGCGAGCCTGTCATGACGGTCTCGCCGAACTCGTCGGAGCCCGAGAGGAACCCGGTATGCGTGCACTGGTGATCGACGATTCGCGCGCCATGCGGTCCATTCTGACCGGCATCCTCGACGATCTCGAGTTCGAGGTCGAGCAGGCGGCGGATGCCGAGAAGGCATACGAGGTTCTGCTTGCCGACCACGGCTTCGACCTCGCCCTCGTCGACTGGAATCTCCCCGCCATGAGCGGGCTCGATCTGGTCAGACTCCTCCGCCAGCAAACCGCGCTCGCCGGCATGCGTCTGATGATGGTCACCACCGAAACCGAACTCGCCCGGGTCCGCGAGGCTCTCGAGGCGGGCGCCGACGAGTACATCATGAAGCCCTTTGACAAGGAGATGTTGCTGGAAAAACTCACTCTCCTCGGCATCGGGACATAGGCGGCCCGCAGGTGCAGCCCATTCGAACTCTTGTGGTGGACGACTCGGTTGTCGCACGACGCGTGATATCGGACATTTTCGCCGCCGAAAAGGACTTCGAGGTGGTCGGTACCGCGCCCAACGGCCGCCTCGCATTGACCAAGATCGCCCGGCTGCACCCCAACCTCGTCACCCTCGATATCGACATGCCGGAACTCGACGGCATCCAGACTCTTGCCGAGATCCGCAAGTCCTTCCCTGGGGTCCGGGTCATCATGGTGTCGAACCTGACGCAACGGGGCGCGGCAATCACCGTCGAGGCCCTTTTTCAGGGGGCGTCGGACTACGTCACAAAAGCCACGCGAACCTCCTCGGCCGAAGAGGCCCGCCGGTATCTCGGCGAGCAGCTCCTGCCGAAGGCCCGAGCCATCGTGATCCCCGCGGAGACGCGCGCCGGGGCCCCTCGGCCCGCGGCGCAGCCGACGGTTCGTCGTCGAGGTTCTGCGTCTCCATCCCGGATCGTGGTGATCGGCTCGTCGACCGGAGGCCCCAACGCCCTGACCGAAATCCTCTCCGGTCTCCCCGCCGAGCTCGCCGCGCCGGTCGTGATCGTGCAACACCTGCCCGCCAATTTCACGCCGTTCCTCGCCCGGCGCCTCGACGCCGCGGGTCCGCTGGTGGTCCACGAAGCCCAATCGGGAGACCGGTTGTCTCCCGGGCAGGTGTGGATCGCCCCCGGCGACCGCCACCTCGAGGTTCACGCAACCTCGAGAGGTTTCGAGCTTCAGACCACCGACGCGCCTCCCGTCAACTCCTGCCGGCCGGCGGCCGACGTCCTCTTCAGAACGGCCGCCACCGCGTTCGGTGACGAGACTCTGGCCGTTGTCCTGACAGGAATGGGGCAGGACGGTCTCGCCGGCTGCCGGTCGATTCGTGAGGCGGGGGGCCAGATCGTCACCCAGGACCGCGAGACCTCGGTCGTCTGGGGGATGCCCGGTCAGGTGACCGGCGCCGGTCTCGCCGATGCCGTGCTGCCGGTGACCGAAATCGGCGCAGAGATCGTCCGCAGAGTGACGGCCTCCCGCCGGTGAACACTCCCACCTTCCCCGCCGAGCAGCCGCCGCTCACCCGGCTCGATTTCGAGTACGTCCGGTCGCTGGTTCGCAAGGAATCGGCGATCGTCCTCGACGACAGCAAGACCTATCTGGTCATCTCCCGGCTGCTGCCGGTGGCCAGACACCACGGATTTGAAACGGTCGGAGCCCTGATATCGAACCTCCAGGCGACACCGCAGGGAGATCTCCACACCCTCACCGTCGAGGCCATTGCGACCACCGAGACCTCCTTTTTCCGGGACCTCCACCCGTTTATCGCCCTTCGAGATGAAATCCTTCCCGAACTGATTCAGAAACGATCGCAGTCCGGCAGGACCCTGAGCATCTGGTCGGCGGGTTGTTCGAGCGGTCAGGAGCCGCACAGCATCGCCATGATCCTGCGCGACCGTTTCGCCAACCTCGCCGGTTGGAACCTGCAGCTCAACGCCAGCGACCTCTCCAGCCAGATGGTCCAACGCGCCAGCCTCGGGACCTACAGCCAACTCGAGGTCAACCGCGGGCTGCCGGCCCCCTACCTCGTTCGCTTCTTCGACCAGATCGAGGACCGGTGGGTCCTCAAGGAGGACGTGCGAAAGATGTTCCGGTACTTCCAGCAGAACCTCACCCGGGAGTGGACCTCGCTGCCGGCGATCGACGTGCTGCTGCTGCGCAACGTCTTGATCTACTTCGACGTCGCGACCCGGCGCAAGTTGCTCCGGCAGGTTCGCCGGTTGCTGCGGCCCGACGGCTACCTCTTGCTCGGTTCGGCCGAGACGACCCTCAACCTCGACGAACTCTTCGATCGGGTCCGGGTCGGCAAGGCGGTCTTCTACCAGGTGGCGAAAGGCGGCGGTGGATGAGCCTTTCAACCGCGAATCTCGAACGCATCGTTCGCACGGTCTGGTCGACCCAGCTCGGCCTCGACCTGAGCCCAACCGATCACCCCGGGCTCGCGGCGCCGTTGCGGGACGGAGACACCGTCCTCGTGAAAGTCTATTTCATCGGCGACTTCAACGGCCGGCTGGAACAACGGTGTTCACGCCACGTGTCCCTCAGCGCCGCTGCGGCTGCATTCGCCGCCAGCGGCAAGGACGTGGGGAGCAGTGACATCCGCGACACGGCATCCGAGATGGCCCACATGACCGCCGGCAATCTGAAGTCGATCCTCCCCGACCGGTGTGAGGTTTCCAACCTCGAGCCGGAAGCACCGGCCGAAGACGAACGCATCATCGCCGCGGCCGCTTTTACCTTCGAGGGCGAGCCACTGACTGTGGAAGTGATTCAAACGTCGGGATCGCGGGTCACGGGTCGCTGATCACGCACGGCAACGGCCGCGTTTCGAACTCGCCCGGACCCTTCGCAGGCCGATCGGCCGTTTGAACCGCAATCGCAGGCGCAAGGTGCTGTGGGGAGATCTCCCACGCCACGCTCGCGAACATCCGTTTCACGGATCCCAGGAGAAAGCTCCGGTCTGTCGCCGGGTTGTAGTCCCACTTCGTGCGGTCGAGTTCCGCGGCGAGGGTCTTCGCGCCGGGTTTCAGGTCCTTCATGCTTCCTCCCCCGAATGATCGTGTCCCTTGATCTCTTCCAACAGGGCGTGGTCCTCCGAACGCGGCGTCGCGATCAAGAGCTTGGTCAGACGCTCCTCGGTTGCGATCACGAAGAGACAGGGCTCGCCGGGCTCTCTCGCACACCGCACCTCGCGTGCCGCGAGGTGCCGTCCCGCGAGGTACGACAGGGTCGCGGCGTGGAAACCCGAGAGAATCGAGCAGGCCCCACCCGCGGTGGCGGAGAAGATACCGGGGAACGGGCTCGCCTGGTGGCGCACGACCACGACTCCCTGGTCGCGATAGCTGAGGTCGGCGTCGAACCGGCCGAGCCCGAAGACCCCGACCGAGGCCGACAGCAGCTCGAGTGCCATCTGTGATTCCATTTCGCGCAGCGTCATCCGGTAGTCGCGCTGGACCATGTGTTCCAGGCGCCTCGCGTGACGCAGGCCCCACTTCTTGCCGAAGCGCTGCAGCAACTCGTGATGGCGGTGGCTGAGGCTGCGGGCGAAAAGGTCCTCGAAACCGTGCAGGAAGTCGTCGTTGGCCACCAGAAGGCGGTCCGCTCTGCCGTCCCGCAGCGTCCCGGTGACCGGATCGCGTTCGATATCCGGGCTCAAGGACCGCCTCTGGTCCCGCATGCGGTTGATGACGACGATATAGCCGACTCCCGAAGCGGGCCGGACGATCGCCATGCGGACGATGTGCTTGACGTGGCCGACCCCCAACACCCCGCGGCCGACGGCCAGGCCGCCGTCCTGGCTGGAGGTGTCGGTCGCCTTTTCCATCAGTCGAGTGGTCATCGCCGCCAGTTCGGTCGGCAGGATCTCCACGAGCGACCTGCCCACCACGACCGCCGAGTCCACGCGGCCGATCCTCGGGCCGAAGGCCGAAAAGACACTCACCCGATCTTCGCCATCCAGAACGAGGCAGCCGACCGGCACCGGTTTTCCGGCCACCCCCGCCCCTTCCTGGGTCTCCTCGTCGCGCTCTTCGGCAGTCGTCGAGGCGAGCCCCAGGGGGTCGAGAAAGCCGTGCTCCTCGAGTTGCTCCCGCCACGGAGCCACCAGCCTGGCCAACCGGCGGGCCGTAAACCGCCAGGCCAGAGCGGTCTCCATCTGCTCGAAAAAGGTGGAAACCAGCGTCGCCACCGCAACCACCATCTCGCCGTCCTCGATGTTGGCCGGTTCCGCGTTCGCGAGCGCCGCGGCGCCCTCCTCGGTCACGGTGAAGGCGGCCAACGCGGGGTGGGCAGGTTCGAGCTCTTTCCTCAGACCCTCCAGGCGATGGCTGACCATCGACGGATGCAGGTGATTGAGGGTGTAGCCGGTAACGACGTTGAGCAAGACCAACGACAGGTCGACAACCTCCGTGTCGACCGGTTCCACGACCGGGAGCCTGAGATTGACCGCACTTTCCTCGTCGAATCGCCGCATGGCCTCCAGCAGCAGCGACGACGGCGGCACCCGGAACGCCTCCGCGACATCGACCTCGCCGAAATTGGCCTCGAAGGTGCCGGTGCTCCAGACGGCAATGGTGAAGACCGCCTCTTCGCCGCGGCACTCTCCCTCGATCTCGGCGTCGATAACGAACCCGTCCCTCATCCACACCGTGCCCTTGCTCTCGTTGTGGCGGAAGGTGACCGTGCCGCTGCGGCGGCCGGCCTCGGCCGTCTGCAGCAGGTCGGGGACCGAGAGTTGTGACAGAGAACCGAACAACATCTGGTCCGAGCGGTGTTTTTCGATCGCGAGCTTGGTGGTGAGGGCGACCTCTTCACCGTCGTACGGCGGGTAGACAACGCTGAGGAGGCCCATCCGGAGGGCCCGCCGCCGTTCCTCACGTTCACTGGAAGCCACGACAACCAGGGGAATCTGCTCCATCAGTGGATTGGACTGGAACAGCGCGATCAACATCGAATCGCCGCTGGCGACATCGCCGAGCGGCGTGAGGATCGCGTCGGGGATCATGAATTGCCGGTCCGACGTGATGCCCTCGACGTCGTCCACGGACGACATGTTGACGACGTCGTAGTCCGCGGCCTGAAGTCCCCCCCGAAGCGCCTCCGCAACGGCGGCCTCCGGGTGGACGACATAGACCAGGTCCCCGCTCATCAGAACATCTTCACCCGGGTCGTAGGCCGCATCACCATAGGAAGACCTGTACGTCGAAGCCCTGTTCACCCGCAATAACGTTGGCGCAGAACGCGGACGACTCTTCGGTCGCCGGTTCGTCGCCCGCGGTCGAAAACGGCGGCTCCGGACGGAGCCTGAAACCGAGGGCTTCGAGGCGCGTGCAGGCATTCCCACCGATGATGTTGACGCACTCGCAGACGGCGTCGATGGCAACCTCGGTCTCGGCCTCGAGCGGCATCCCGATCAACCCCTCAGCCACCAACCGAGCCACCTCCGGTGGGAGATCGAGGACGATGACGATTTCCCGGTCGCCGACCAGCTTCATTCCGTAGCGGCGACGTCCGGGGCGAAGCCGTCCTGCGCCCTCGGTGAACGAGCCGAGCTTGATTGGGAGGTTCGTCAGCCTCCCAAGGTGGAAGACGGTCAGTTCGACCACCGATCTCACCAATTCGGGATTCGGACAGGACTCGAAATCCGCGGCCAGCTTTTTGTCGGCCTCTCTCTGAACTTCCTGGAACTCGGCCAAACGCTCCTCGACCTCGTCCCGGGTGAGGTGACCGCCGGCCACCAGCGCCGCTCCGATCCGGACCCAGTCGGACTGCTGGATCTCGATCAACTCGTCGAGCTGCATGCGGTTGATCAACCCCGAATCGAGGCACAGAGTCTCCAGGTCCACATCCGAAGTGCGGTAGCGCACCTGGATCCCCAGGTGTTGGCCCTCCGACAGATAGCCCTTTCGCACCGCGAGTTCGCTCAGAGAAAGATTCGACCGCCGCTGGAGCTCGATGGCGTCGATCAGAGCTTCGCGGCTGATCGCGCCCTTGGAGAGGAGGTACTGGCCAAAAAACATTGCTCCCATACCGACCTCACGCCGCCTTCGTCAAATCGCGCATGAACTGGATGAAGTCGTCCTTGGTGAACGGTTTCTGGAGAAAGCTCCTGGCGCCGGTCGTCAGACATTCGTGGACCGCCTCTTCGGTCCCCAACGACGAGACGATGACCACGAACGCGTCCGGATCGATGGCGAGAATTCTCGACAGGGTCTCGACCCCCGACGGCCCCGGCATGATCAGATCCAGCAGCACGATGTCGGGCCGCACCTCGGCAAACCGCTCGACCGCCGCCCGCCCGTCCCGTTCCGAAGCGACGACCTCGAACTCCGAATCTTCGAGATAGGCCGCGATGATCGTCAGGATCGCGGCCGAGTCATCTACCGTCATGACCCGCCAGTTGGTCATTGCACCTCTCCCCTGCTGTCTCTCAAACCGCCGGTGATCGCCGAAAGCGTCTGCTGGACGCTGCGCAGCTTCTCCTTGAGTATATTCTTTTCGATCGCCAGACCCGCTTCGATGGCCAGCAGTTCGAGACCGTGGATCGAGGTGATGGGATGTCCGCCCGGGAGATTGTCGCCGTACAACAGCACCGCGACCTTGCCGTCGACGATGATCGGCGTGACCACGACCTCCGGTGGGATCACGCCGCCAAGTTGATCGACGAGGTAGTTGTTCCAGGGACACTGCTCGAGACGTCCGTGATAGGTCGTTTTCCGTTCGATGACATCGCGGAAGACCGACGGTTCGTCGGTCGGAATGTGGATGTGGCGGATTCGGTTGGTCACGTTCGGGGTGTCGTCGTTGCTCCTGCCGACGCCGAACTGACCGAGACCCGTTATCCCGCGTTGCGACACGCCGACCAACACGCCCCGGTTGAGGATTCTGGTCGCGTACCTCAGGGTCAGGAGCGCAATTTCAGAAGTTGTCGCCGATGGACGGCGCTGGATCTCGGTCATCATGCTGCGCAGTTCTGCGAGCTCCGACGGCCACTCCCTGACCTCGTCGAACGGCATGCTCTCGTCGATCACCGCGCCCGGTTCCAGAATGTGGTCGAGCAGCTCGCGGATCGCGGCATCGGGGCTCTGATCCCCGATTTTTCTCGCCACCACAGCCGGCCGCACGGTGCCTCCGCCCCCGATCGAATCGACCCGGTTCATGAGGTCGAGGATGAAGGGGTCGATGTTGATGACCTCGGTGAGCTTGGCCTCTTCGTCGAAGTACTCGTCGTCCGACTCGAGGTCGACGTCGACGAATTTGAAACTGAAGTAGCCGGAGTCCCAGGTGAGAAACTCCTGCGCGATCTCTTCGAGCTGTTGGCGCAGCGCACGCTGGAGCGCCTCGTAGGTCGTCGCGCCCATGTCGACCAGGATGGTTCCGAGCTTCTTGCGTTTGGGGGCCATGCGCTGCGTCGCCACCGCAGCATCGAGGGCCTCGTGGGTGATCAGCTTGCGCTCGACCAGCAACTCACCGACCGACGGCGCGGAGTAGCCGTTGGCACCGTGGAAGATCTTGCCCTTGTTGAAGAGAAAAACACCGGTCGTGTCGCCGCGACTGAGAGTCAGTTTGCCGGATTTCCGGAACAGCGCCAGCAACTGCAGGAGTTCGGCGAGCCGCAGGTCCTCGAGACAGCCGACGAATGCCATCGTTCAGTCCCGACCCGGCTCCGTGCCGTGTGTGATGATTCCGCCCCGAACCGACATTGTGTCCCTCCAGTTTGCTCTGTCCAGGGGTGCCGGTTGCCGCCCTGCCGGTGTCGCCGCTGCTTGCCGCGCCACGTGGACGGCCGCCCCCGCCGCCATAGACAGCAAGAAGAGTGCCAGGATCCGGCCCCACCTCTATGATATCCGACGGGCGGTAAAATCCCGTTTTGATACAGGTTCGGCCGCCAAAGTGGGGTTACAGCGACCGCGACAGCGACCGGGGACAGGGGTCGGTCCGGTTTCTTGGTCTGAAGTAGGGTGGGCCTTGGCCCACCTTCAGTGGCGATTCTGAAGGTGGGCCAAGGCCCACCCTACGTCGGACCCACGAACCGAGATGAGTCGTCCGCTTCCAAAAAAGAAGAATGGCGGCGTTTCGAGGGGCCGGGACCGAAATCACCGCCGCCCAAGGAAGCTCTTCACAAGAGGGCTGGGTGAAAATTCCGAATTCCGAATTCCGAATTCCGAATTGCCCAGTTTACTGGGCCTCGGCGGCCACCAGCTCCATGGCGCGTTCGATCGGGATCCGCACGACGCCGTCGGCCTCGCTCACCCAGCCGTAGCTGGTGAGCAGCTCGAGCTGGCCGGCATCGAGTTGCTGGAGCTCCTGGTAGGGCTGGGTATAGACCTTTTTCTCCAACTCGACCTGCTCCGCGTCGTAGAAATACGCCTGCAGGACGACGATGATCACGAACAGCAGGATCGCGGAGATGATGCCGACCACTGCCGAAGCGGCGACGTTCGGATCGTCATAACGCACGGGAGACTCCAATTTTGAATTTTGAATTTTGAATTTTGAATTCCATCCCAGCCGACCCCGGGCCCCGCCGCGCGAGTGCAGGCAATTCAAAATTAAAAATTAAGAATTCATAATTCATGGTTAGGCGCTTTCGAAGACCAGCGACTCTTCGAGGCGCGGGTCTTTCTCGGCGATCGCCGAGTGTCTGCTGAGACGCCACACGACGGCCGCCGACCACAACCCGTTCATGCCCAGAAAGCACAGGATGTCGAGCAGGCCGAAACGGGCGATGCCGGGGCTGAACTCGGGGATCACGAGCCAGTACATGTCGACCCAGCACATGGCGGCGACAAAGCCGCCGGTGACGGCGAGCAGCAGCGGCCGGCGCTTGATGAACCGCGAGACGAGAAGCAGGAACGGCACCACGAAATGGCCGAAGATCAGGAGCAGGCTGACCGTCGTCCACTCGCCGGTCTGGCGCTTGAGAAACCACTCGGTCTCCTCGGGGACGTTGGCGTACCAGATCAGCATGTACTGGGAAAAGGCGATGTAGGCCCAGAAGACCACGAACGCGAACAGCAGCTTGCCGAAATCGTGGTAGTGCTCGACCGTGATTGCGTTTTTCAAAATGCCGCGCGCCTGCAGGGCCCACAGGATCTTCGGCATCACCGCGAAGAAGGCCACGACCGAAGCGGCGAAGTAGTAGACGCCGAAGATCGTCGAGAACCAGTGCGGGTCGAGCGACATCAGAAGATCGAACGCCGCGAAATTCAGGCTCAGGGCAAAGAGAACCATGCCCGGTGCGCTGAGGCGCTCCATCTTCAAGGTGAGGGCCGGATCGCCGCTGGTGTCCTGGGCCACCGACGTGCGGTAGAGGAAGGTCGCCATCACACCCCAGATGGTGAAATAGATGGCGAGACGGATCATGAAGAAGGTCGGATTGAGAAAAGCCACCTTGCCCTCGAGCAGAGGATCGTGGGCCACAGCTGCAACGTCGGTCCAGTGGTAGAGGTGGTGCATGCCGAGAACCACGGGGACGGCAAGAACGGCCATCACCCACACGTTGGCAGCGATCGCTTCGGCCACCCGCCGCGCCACCACGCTCCACCCCGCCCGCGTGCAGTGTTCGAGAAGGACGAAGAACAGGCCGCCCAACGAGATACTGAGGAAGAACGCGAAGCTCACCAGGTACGTCTCGAGCAGGTGGTCCATGCCGTTCTCGGTGGCACGAGCCAGGAGCAGCGAGCCGCCGATACCGACCACCGTCAAGATCGCACAGATGACGAGTGCGGGACGCACGACGCCGTTGAGGCGCCGGGTCTCGGTGGTGATGTCCAGTACTTTGCCGTGCATGTGGCCCCCGCTATCGCAGCTGCGCCCGAATGTCTTCGGGGACGTCGTCGGTCGTTGCGTTCTGGCTCCGCTGCAGCGCCCTCACGTAGGCGACCACGGCCCATCGATCCTCGACGGGAATCTGCGGACCGTAGGCCGGCATGTTGCGGATTCCATTCGCAATCGTGTTGAAGATCTGGCCCGCCTCGCGCTGCCGTATGAGGTCGGTGTGAAAGGAGGTCGGCGGCGTCCACGTGCCCTCCTGAAGCGCATCGGCCCGTTTGGCGACCATCCCGTCGCCAAAACCCGCCAGACCGTGACACGGGGAGCAGTAGATGTCGTACTTCCGGCGGCCGACCCGCAGCATGTGTTCATCCACCGCGACCGGAATCTCGACGACCCAGTTCTCCCCTACCCTGCCGGTCGTGACTGCCTCATCGCCGATGACGGTGCCACGCGGGACTGCGCCTTCCACCGGAGGGCGCATGGCTCTGAGATCGGCAAACAACGAGTTGCGGCTCTGGGTCTTGTATTTGGGCTGATTGTCCATGTCGGGGATGACATGGATCCTCGGTTTCGAACTTGTCGTGACGCGGGCGCGCATGACCAGGGCCAGCGGCACCCACGACAGCACCACCAGGGTCACGACCGTAAACAGCAGCCAGCGGGGGAGTTTCATACGACGTCCTCGACTTCCTCAACCGGCCGCCCGGAGATCGATTCCAGCAGCTCACGGGTCGATTCGCGATCGAAGAGAGGGTCCTCGGCCTCGATGGAAATGAAGAAATGGTCATCGGTCGCCCGTTTGAACGCCCGGCTCCGGAACAGCGGGTGGTAGAGACGAGGCAGCCCGTTGAGCGCCAGCATCCCAACCAGGGCGCTGAGGGCGGCAAACAGAATCGTCGTCTCGAAGGCCACCGGGATGTTGGCCGGCAGGCTGAAGAGCGGTTTGCCGCTGATCAGAAACGGGTAGTCGACGGCGTTGGTCCACCACTGCAGGAGGATGCCCGCGGTGGTCCCCGTCAGGCCCGCGGCAAACACGATATACGGCAGGATGGTCTTCTTGATGCCCATCGCCGCATCGAGGCCGTGGATGACGAAAGGAGTGTGGGCGTCCCAACGGGTGTAGCCCGCATCCCGGACCCTGGTCGCGCCTACGAGCAACTCATCCACCTTGTCGAATTTCGCCAGGTATCCGTAGAGGACCGTGCTTTCACCGACGGTCGTGGTCTGATCGGTCATCACACCACCTCCACACCGGCGATATCGCCGTGGTAATCTCCATGGCCCTTGTGCCCCGGTCGATCGAGGTGGGCCTGCGGCATCACACCCTTGACCTCGGCCATTCCGATCAGGGGCAGGAAACGGATGAACAGCAGGAACAGCGTGAAGAACAGCCCGAAGCTGCCGACAAAGGTCAGAACGTCGATCGCGGTCGGCCGGTAGTAGCCCCAACTCGTCGGCAGGTAGTCCCGGCTCAGAGAGCTGACGACGATCACGAACCGCTCGAACCACATCCCGACGTTGATCAGCACCGATGCTATCCACAAGATCAGGGTGTTGTTCCGCAACTTGCGGAACCAGAAGATCTGGGGCACGACGACGTTGCAGGTCACCATGGTCCAGTAGGCCCACGCGTAGGGGCCGAAGGCGCGATTGAGGAAGGTGAAGGCCTCGAACTGGTTGCCGCTGTACCAGGCGACGAAGAACTCGGTCGAGTACGCGAGACCCACCATCATGCCCGTCGCCAACATGATCTTGGCCATGTTCTCGAGGTGGCGCTTGGTGATGATCTCCTCGAGGTGGAAGAGCTTGCGGGTGGGGATGATCAGGGTCACGACCATCGCGAACCCGGAGAAAATGGCGCCCGCGACGAAGTACGGCGGGAAGATCGTCGTGTGCCACCCGGGCATGATCGAAACCGCGAAGTCGAAGCTCACCACCGAGTGCACCGACAGCACGAGCGGCGTGGCGAGGGCGGCGAGCAACAGGTAGGCGAACTCGAAGCGGTGCCAGTGCCGGTTGGACGAACGCCAACCGAGGCTCAGGAAACCGTAAATGTAGTAGCGGAGCCTCGTCGTTGCCCGATCCCGGATGGATGCCAGATCCGGGATCATCCCCATGTACCAGAAGAGCAGCGAAACCGTGGCATAGGTGCCGACGGCGAACACGTCCCACAGAAGCGGCGAACGGAAATTTGGCCACATCAGCATCTGGTTGGGAATCGGGAACAGCCAGTAGGCGAACCAGATCCGGCCGACGTGGATGCCGGGGAAGATCCCTGCGCACACCACGGCGAAGATGGTCATCGCCTCGGCAAAGCGGTTGATGCTGGTGCGCCAACGCTGGCGCAACAAAAAGAGAATGGCCGAGATCAAGGTGCCGGCGTGGCCGATGCCGACCCAGAAGACGAAGTTGACGATGGCGTAGCCCCAGCCCACGGGCACGTTGAGGCCCCACACACCGATCCCTGTAGTGATCAGGTATCCGATCATGGCGAAGAGCATCAGGGTCAAACTCGACGAGATCGCAAAGGCGACCCACCACATTCTGGGCGTCTTCGGCATCTCGACGATGCCGCAGACCTTGTCGGTGATCGCGTGGAAATCGTTGTCGCCCACCACCAGCTTCGCGCGGACTGCAGGATCGTCGCCGGTGTTGTCGAGATAGCTCAGAGTGTCGATGTGAGTCGTGCTCATGGTGTTCAGACCGACTCCTTCCCATGGCTCTCGGCCTCGGCGTGCGGGGAACCGTGGCTCGCTTCGCCGCCGCCATCCGTCGTGTTCTTCAGCCGCCCGAGGTAGTGGGTGCGGGGCCTGATGTTGAGCTCCGCCAGGGTGGCGTACGAACGGTGTTCCTCGCGAGAGGTCGACACCCTGCTCTTCGGGTCGTTGAGGTTGCCGAAGGTGATGGCCCTCGTCGGGCAGGTCTGCGCGCACGCGGGCGTGATCTCGCCATCCGAGATCGGACGGTTGTCGTTGCGAGCCTGGATGCGGACCGCTTCGATCCGCTGCACGCAGAAGGTGCACTTCTCCATCACGCCGCGCGAGCGGATGGTGACCTCCGGGTTGAACTGCATCTTGGTGGTGTCGGCCAGTTCCTTGTGGTAGTTGAAGAAGTTGAAACGGCGCACCTTGAAGGGGCAGTTGTTGGAGCAGTAGCGGGTCCCGACGCAACGGTTGTAGACCATCGCGTTGATCCCGTCGGTGGTGTGCTGGGTGGCGGCCACCGGACACACCTGCTCGCACGGCGCGTTTTCGCACTGCACGCAGGTCATGGGCTGGAAGACCACCTCGGCACCGTCGATCTCGTCGATCGGGATATCGGGGTCGGTCTTGAAGTAGCGGTCAATCCGGATCCACTGCATTTCGCGTTGGTTGAGAACCTGTTCGCGCCCGACCACCGGGATGTTGTTCTCGGCCTGGCAGGCGACGATGCAGGCATTGCAGCCGATACAGGTGTTGAGGTCGATGGCCATTCCCCACTGTTCGCCCTCGTACTCGTGGTCCTTCCACAGCGAGATCAGCGGGGGGTGGTGGTCGTGCTCGTGGAAAACGTCGGGGTTGGCCAGGTAGGCGTCGAGGGACGCCTCACGCACCAGATCGCCGACGCGGAGGTTGCGTTCGTTGAAACCGATGGTGTCGATTGCGAAGTGGTCCTGGGTGGTTGCGAGCGCGTAGCGGCGCCCGGTGCCGCGAACCGTCACGCCCCGCACTCTGTGGGGCGCGGCAACGGTTCGCAACGGGTTGGCGTCGACTCCGACACCGGTGCCCACCTGACCGGCGGCAGTGCGGCCGTAGCCCATCGCGACGCTGAGGCTGTTGCGGGCCTGGCCCGGCACGACGTAGGTCGGGATTTCCATGGCCGTCCCGTTGGCCTCGACGACGACCACCTCGCCGTCGCTGACGCCGAGCTCGCGCGCGGTCGCCGGCGATATCAGAAGGGCGTTGTCCCAGGTGACCTTGGTGATGGCGTCGGCGAGTTCCTGCAACCATCCGTTGTTGGCGTAACGGCCGTCGAGGACCTTGGGATCACCCGTGATCACCAGCTCCAGCCGATCGGACGTAGGCTCTCCTGCATCCAGTTCGGCGCGAAGACCGTCGACGGCGCCGGCGAGGGCCGACGGCGAAGGTCTCGGAGAGATCTTCTGCCACGCCGTGCCATCGACCACGCCGTCGTGCAGCGAACGCTTCCAGTCGACATCGGGCAGACCGCCGGGCCGGGACTCCTCGAGGGTGCGTCTGACGAGATCGTGCCCCGACACCTGCACGCCACCGGCGGCCAGCGCGACAATCTCGATCGCTGAACGACCGCCGTACAACGGTTCGATCAGAGGCTGCCGCATGGTCAGGGTCCCGTCCCAGGCAGCGCCGTCGCCCCACGACTCCAGGGTGTGGCTCGAGGGCAGGTGCCAGGTGCACCGTCTGGATGTTTCATCGTCGTAGAGGCTGAGGTGGATGGTCGTCGGTACAGTCGCCAGGAGATCTGCAAAGCCGAGATCGGCGGGAGCGTTGAAAGCCGGGTTGCCTCCGAGGATCAGCAGCGTCTCGATCTCGCCGTTCCCCATCCTCGCTGCGAGTTCGGAGATCGCATCGAGATGGGACTGGCGATCAGGATCCGGTACTGCGGTATATGCGAGAGTGCTGCCGCCAGCATCCAGGGCGTGGTTGAGGACCGCCGCCAGCGCGTGGACCGCCGGCGCCTGTCGCGGCCCGACGAGGATCACGCTGCGGCCCCGGTGAGCGACCAGATCGTGTGCCAGAGAGGCGACGAAACGCGCCTCGGCCTCCGACCCCGCCAAGTGGACCGAGCCCGCGAAACCCGCAGCCGCCTCCGGCAGGGTGACATGGTGCTCGGCAACCAGCTGGTTGGCGACCTGTGCCAGCAGGGCTGGTACGCGGCCTGAAGCCACCGCCACGCGATCGTCAGCCCGGACTCCGGTCAGGCTGTAGCTGCTCTCGGCGACGTAGAGCCGCGCGCCGGCACCCGACTTCGGATCCCGAGCTGCAGCAAAATCGCGGGCGAGGCGCAGCGACGCTGGGTGGTCGAAGAGCGGGTCGGCGTCGAAACACGCCACCACGGCGGCGTTTGCGAGCTCTGGTTGAACGCGCAGCACCGATCCGAAAACCAGGCGGGTGCCCTCGCGCTCGTTGTCCCGCGAAAGGGGTTCGTACTCATACCACTGTGCCCCGGGGCGGCTGCCGAGAAATGCTTCCCGCAGGCGCGCCAGGGTCGGCGATGACGAGGCCTCCGACAGAACAGCGATACCCGAACCGTCCCCCGCCAGCCGATCGGCGGCGAGGCTTTCGAAATCCGCCCAGGCCTTGACGTACTCCTGGCCGTTCTCGCGCAACAACAGGCGCCGGCTGCGGTCGGGATCATACAGTTGGAGAATCTCCGCCTGGGCAACGGCGCTGAGCGCGCCGAGGCTGTCCGGGTGGAGCTCGTTGCCCTCGGCCTTGATGGGCCTTCCGTCAAAGGACGTCACCAACATCCCGAGCGCCGAGCCGCCGATCTCGATCGACGTCGCGAAGTGCTGCGGCACCCCCGGCATCCTGTTGTCAGGCCGGTGAGCGAAGGGCACGATCTCTTCTGCGGGCCACCGGCACGCAGTCAGCCCGGCCATCGCCAGTGAGGCGCCCATGACCTTCAGGAATTGACGCCGGGTGGCCGGCGGCAGCTGATCGAATTCGTCGTTGGGAAACTCGCGCCGCACCGCCTCGGCAAACTCCGGTGTGCGGGAGAGCTCTTCCAGACTCCGCCAATAGGTCGCCCCTGTGGGTTTCATCGATGACATGTGTTGCAATCCGTGGGTGGGTTGATGTTGTTGGTCTCGCGAAGACGGCGGCCGAGGACCGCCTGGTCCTCCATCGGCACCCAGTCGAGCTGGGTGACGAACTCATTGGGCCGGAGGTGGGGTTCCGGGTTGCGGTGGCAATCCAGGCACCACCCCATGCTGAGAGGTTCGACCTGGGTCACCACTTCCATCGTGTCGATGCGGCCGTGACACGAAACGCACCCGACCCCCCGCCGAACGTGTGCGCTGTGGTTGAAGTAGACGTAGTCGGGGAGGTCGTGAACCCGGATCCACTCCACCGGCATCCCTGTGGCATAGCTCTCGAGGATCGGAATCAGTTTTTCCGAGTTGGCACGAATCATCGTGTGACAGTTCATGCAGGTTTGGGTTGGGGGAACGGCGGCGTGCGCCGCGCTCTCAACCGAGGAGTGGCAGTAACGGCAGTCCATTCCCAGCTGTCCGACGTGGAGTGCGTGGCTGTAGGGCACCGGCTGCACCGGTTGATAGCCGACATCGGTCGCCACCGGCGAAAAGCCGAATGCCACGACCACCGTCGCGTACAACAGCCCTCCCACCGCGCCAACGGCGATGGCGGGTCGCAATACCCACGTCCATTTTGGGAAAATGAAGATATGATTGGACTTGTCTTCATTCATGAGAACGAATCCTAACTTCGCGCGGGTCAGAAGTCAAGTTGATGAGACGGGGTAGAATACCCCGATGCGACATACACCCATCGACCTTCGATCGGACACGGTAACACAACCCACAGAGGCCATGCGACGGGCAATGGCCGCGGCTGACGTCGGCGACGATGTCTACGGCGAAGATCCCACGATCAATCGCCTCGAGGAGCGGTCCGCCGAACTCCTCGAACGCGAGGCCGCGGTGTTCGTACCGACCGGAACCATGGGCAATCAGATCGCGATTCACGTCCATACCCACCCCGGGACCGAGGTCGTGGCCGAGGCCGGCGCCCACGTCTTCAATTTCGAAATGGGCGCGATGGCTGCCCTCTCGGGAACCTTGCCGCGGCCGATCGGGACGACGGACGGAATCCTCACCCCGCGCCAGCTCGAGGCGGCCATCCAGCCGCCGGCCGGCTACCGGACGCCGACTTCGTTGGTGGTCCTGGAAAACAGCCACAACCTGGCCGGCGGCCGCGTAACGCCGCCCGCGCGAATGGCAGAGTTGATCGCGGTCGCCAAACGGCACGGGTTGCCGGTTCACCTCGACGGTGCCCGCATCCACAACGCGGCAGCCGCGCTCGAGATCCCGGCTGCCGAGCTGGCGGCGGGCTGCGACACCGTGATGTTCTGCATCTCCAAGGGGCTCGGCGCCCCGGTGGGTTCGATGTTGGTCGGCGACGCCGACACCATTTCCGAAGCGCGGCGGGTGCGCAAGATGTTCGGGGGCGGGATGCGGCAGGCGGGCATCATCGCGGCGGCGGGTCTGGTGGCGCTCGACGAGGTCCTGCCGAGGCTTGCAGAAGACAATGAACGGGCGCGTCGGCTGGCCGACGGCCTGGCCTCCCTTGCCGCAGTGGTGCTCGATCCTGCAACGGTCGAGACGAACATCGTCTTTTTCTCGCTCTCAGAAAACTCACCGCTCGACGCCAAGGAGCTCGCGGCGCGCCTCGCCGCGGAGGGCGTTCTCTGCCACCCGTTGGGCGGTGACAGCATCCGGATGGTGACGCACTACCACATCACCGACGGGGACATTGACAGGGCGATCGCCGCGACCGAGAAAGTACTCACTGTCTGAATTTCGAATTTCGAATTTCGAATTTCGGATTTCCATCGCAATATCCGACCAGGAGTGCGGATACGAGCCGCGTGCGGCGGAGGTGCCTGGCTCCCGCCATGATGTTGTCCTCAACATCGTGGCGGCGTGCCTGGCATCCTCACGGGAAGGATGCGCTGATACGAGTCGCGTGCGGCGGAGGTGCCATTTGTCTCATTGTTTGGACTCGACCTCTCCGGAGAGGAAGGACGTTCGGGCAAACAATGTGACGGGTGGCACCTCTCGGGAAGAGCGTGGGGATACGGCCCGCGTGCGGCGGAGGTGCCATTTGTCTCATTGTTTGTACTCGACCTCTGCGGAGAGGAAGAACGTTCGGGCAAACAATGTGACGGGTGGCACCTCTCGGGAAGACCGTGGGGAAACGGCCCGCGTGCGGCGGAGGTGCCATTTGTCTCATTGTTTGTACTCGACCTCTCCGGAGAGGAAGAACGTTCGGGCAAACAATGTGACGGGTGGCACCTCTCGGGAAGACCGTGGGGAAACGGCCCGCGTGCGGCGGAGGTGCCATTTGTCTCATTGTTTGTACTCGACCTCTGCGGAGAGGAAGAACGTTCGGGCAAACAATGTGACGGGTGGCACCTCTCGGGAAGACCGTGGGGATACGGCCCGCGTGCGGCGGAGGTGCTCGGAACGTTGAACGTTGAAACGTTTGAACGTTAGAACGTTTCTCCTGGGTGGCACCTCACGGGAAGACCGTGGGGAAACGGCCCGCGTGCGGCGGAGGTGCCATTTGTCTCATTGTTTGTTCTCGACCTCTGCGGAGAGGAAGGACGTTCGGGCAAACAATGTGACGGGTGGCACCTCACGGGAACGACGCGCGAAAAGTCAAGCCACGAGGAAGGACTCTGAATGCCAGTCCATCATCAACTTTCACCGCGGTCTTCGCGCCTCGAGTTCTTCTCTGAGTTCGGGGATGTCGAGATCGGCGGTTGACGCGAGACGCCAGCCGGGCTGCTCCTTCCGCCACACCAGCACTGCCGTGCACGGTTCGGGTCCGCTGCCGACGACGTTCTCCCTCGTCCCGTCGGAGCGCCCACTGACCACGAACTCGAGACCCACCCGTACTTCCGCGTCCGAGGCTGCGACCTCGCCGAAAACGAGGTCGACGTCGAGGTCGTCGTACTCACCCATGACCCGGTGCAGATTGCCGCCCAGCGTCTC
Source organism: Candidatus Sulfomarinibacteraceae bacterium (assembly GCA_963715955.1). Classification (GTDB taxonomy): domain Bacteria; phylum Acidobacteriota; class Thermoanaerobaculia; order Thermoanaerobaculales; family Sulfomarinibacteraceae; genus Sulfomarinibacter. Next base: position 61,828 of record CAVQSQ010000015.1, on the reverse strand, counting down.
GTAGTCAAACCCCCACTGGTCGGTGTAGCGGCGGGAAATCGCCGACATGACGCCGAGGATGCTCTCCTCCTCGAACGCCTCGACGGTTGCCAGCACCTTGCGTTTGACCACCTCGCCAGGCGAGAAATAGTGGCGGAGCCAGAGTCCGCCCGCGATAACCACGAGACCCACCACCAGCAACGTCACTCGTGTCGGTTTCATCTATCGAGTCTAACCTGCATATCCCCTGCTCTCCGTCGTCAACTCTGGAGTCTTCCAACCTCTCGGCCACGCGCAAGGTTGAGGACTGGAGCGAATACCATAAGATAGAGGAGTGAGAATTTTCCGGGACGATTCGTGAGCTGTCCGGAGAATCCTGGAGATCGGGTCGACAATAATCGCTTCCGATCCGACGCAGACTCCTCTTCGGTATGAAGGACGCCAACATGAAAAACAGAATCACGGTATTCAGCCTGGTCGTCGCGCTGATGACCGTCGCTCACCCGGCCGACGCGGCCGATCCGGGGTTCAAGGTCGTGGTCAATGCTTCCAACTCCACCACATCGATCAGCAAGGAACAGCTTTCGCGTTGTTTCATGAAACAGACCAACATCTGGATCAACGGCGCGACCGTGACCCCGGTGGATCTCTCTGCGAACTCTTCGGTCCGAGTCGAGTTTTCGACGACCGTCCACGAACGCGACGTCAACGCGGTGAAGAGCTATTGGCAACGACAGATCTTTTCCGGGCGCGGCGTGCCTCCGCCCGAAAAGGCGTCGGACGAAGAGGTCCTCACGTTCGTGCGGGCGAACCCGGGCGCAATCGGCTATGTCTCGTCGGCCACACCGGTCGGTGCCGGCGTCAAGGTCCTCGAGATCACAGCTCAGTGACCATCAACGAACGCAAGAGGGTCCGGTCGGTTCCAGCATCCGGGGGGAAGTCGTGTTGAAAAATCTCAAGTTCTCTCAGAAGGTCTTTCTGATGCCGGTGCTGGCCGCCGCCGGGATCATCCTCATCTTCTTCGCCGTCCAGTTGAGCGCCAGCCACACCGAAAGGCTGGTGGAGCAGATCGACGAAGGGCACATTCCAAAACTCGAGCTGTCGCGCGACCTGGTGGAGACCCTCGCCCAGATCCAACGAGGCCTCCAGGATGCCGCCTCGGCCGCAGACCTGAATATCCTCGCGGAAACCGACAGTCTCAGCGCGTCGTTCGCGGCACGACTTGAAAGCGAACGCAACAACCCGACCATCAATGCGGCGGAACGCGCGGACCTCGAACAGTCGTTTGCCGACTACTTTGAACTGGCCCGCGACGCCACACGAAGGCTGATCGCTCAGGAGACCGGCGACCAACTTTTCTCCATGCTCGAGAAGATGCAGAACGACTATCTCGAAATCAAGGCGAGCCTCGAAGATTTCGCGGAAAGCGCCCGCCTTGAGACCGACGCCGCAGTTGCGGAGGTTCGTTCGAGCCAGCGTCGCGCGCGTAACCTGGTGTTCCTCGTCCTGTTGGTGGTGGCCTGCGCCCTCGGCGCGCTCTCTCTCACCCTGACGCGTTCCATCGTCAGGCCGCTTTCGGAAGTGGTCGAGGTCGCGGGCCGGGTCGCCGACGGCGATCTTTCGCGACGGATCCGAATCAAGAACGAAGATGAGGTCGGGCTGGCCAGCCGTGCGCTCAACCAGGCCTTCGACCACATGGCGGCCACCATCAAGACGATCGCCGAGAATTCCTCGTCCCTCAACAACGCCTCCGAACAGATGACCGGGGTGAGCCAACAGATGGCGGCCAGCGCCGAGGAGACCTCCTCGCAGGCCACCGTCGTGTCGGCCTCCGCCGAACAGGTCAGCCGCAACGTCGAAACCGTGGCCACCGGCATCGAAGAGATGACATCGAGTATTCTCGAGATCGCGCAGAGCGCCAACGAAGCGGCCAAGGTCGCGACCACGGCGGTTCAGGTCGCGGAAACCACGACCGGCACCATCGCCCAGCTCGACGAGAGCAGCTCGCGCATCAGCGACGTCACGAAGGTGATCACCTCGATCTCCGAGCAGACCAATTTGCTCGCCCTCAACGCGACCATCGAAGCCGCGCGCGCCGGCGAGGCAGGGAGGGGTTTTGCGGTGGTCGCCAACGAGGTCAAAGAGCTCGCCAAGGAAACGGCGTCGGCGACCGAGGAGATCGGCAAGCGGGTCGAGGCGATTCAGCAGGACACGGGCAGTGCGGTCGCGGCCATCAACCAGATCGCGATGATCATCCGGCAGATTCACGAGACCCAGAACACCATCGCCAGCGCGGTGGAGGAACAGACCGCGACCACCAACGAGATCGGGCGCAGCGTGAGCGAGGTCGCCAAGGGCAGTTCGGACATCGCCGGCACCATCTCCGGCGTGGCCACCGCCACCCAGGACACGGCCGCCGGGGCCACCGCCACCCAGCACGCCGCCCAGGAGCTGGCCGTGATGGCCAACGACCTCAAACGCCTGGTCGCACGGTTCCGCTACGAAGAAAATTAGGAATTCGGAATTCGGAATTCGGAATTTCATCGCTAATTCCCACCGGGTGTGCGGATACGAACCGCCTGCGGCGGAGGTGCCATTTTCACCATTGTTTGATTCACGAACGCTCACGTCGACCTTACGATGAGGCAAACAATGGTGAAGGTGGCTCCTCTCGGGAAGACCGCACGGATACGAGCCGCGTGCGGCGGAGCGTGCCATCTTCAATATTGTTGGACGCACCGCCCTAGACGTCGGTAGGATCCCCCGGGCCAACAATGTTGAAGGTGGCAACTCCCGGGAACCGCGATCAGATACGACCCGCGAGCGACGGGCTACCAGGTCCGAGGCGTTTTTCCGAGCCGGCGATCGATGGCCTGTCGGTAGAGTCCGGCGTAACGTGCGCCGGATTCCTCCCACGAGAACCTCTGTTTCATGGCACGTTTGCGCATCGCCTGGATGTGCTTGGGCCGGTTGTACCACGCCCACACCGCCCACCCCACCGTGTCGTAGATCGCCCGCGGCGTCAGGAGATCGAAGACGAAACCGGTCCCCGCGCCCGTCTTCTGGTTGTAGTTCTCCACCGTGTCCGCCAGCCCACCGGTGCGGCGGACGATCGGCAGGGTCCCGTAGCGCAGCGAGTACATCTGGCTCAGACCGCACGGTTCGTAGACGCTGGGCATGAGAAAGAAATCGGCTCCCGCCTCGATCAGGTGGGCCAGAGGATCGTTGAACTGGAGGTTGACGCTGAGGTTGGGGAGCCTGCCCCCCAACACCTTCAACTCGTCCTCGCACCACGCCTCGCCGGTGCCGAGGATGACGAACTGCAGCTCGAGATCGTGGCAGATCGAGTACAGGCTGCCGTGGGTCGGCCCACAGAGCTCGCCGAAGCCCTTCTGTTCCACCAACCGGCTGACCATGGCGAAGACCGGGACGTCCGGGTCCACTTCGAGGCCCATGGCCTCCTGTAAGGCAGCCTTGTTGATCTGCTTGCCGCCGAGCTGTTGATGCGAGTAGTTGGCGGGAATGTGGAGATCGGTTTCGGGGTCCCAGATTTCGTAGTCCATGCCGTTGAGCACGCCGACGAGATCGGCCCGGCGGCGGCGCAGCAGACCGTCGAGACCGCAACCGAACTCCGGCGTCTGGATCTCCTCGGCGTAGGTGGGCGAAACCGTCGTCAGAATGTCGGCGTTCACCAGCCCCGCCTGCAGGAGATTGAGGTTGTCGCCGTCCGCAAATCCGGCGGTTTCAAAGAGCTCCGGAGCCAGGGGCAGATGTCTGAAATCGTGCTTCGGAAACACACCCTGATGCCCCAGATTGTGGATGGTCAACAGCGAAGCGGTATCGGCAAACCACCCGTCCCTTTCGCGACCGTAGAGACAGACTGGAACGATCGCGGCGGGCCAGTCGTGAACATGGATGACGTCGGGGATCCAGTCGAGCGTCAGACACAGCTGGAACGCGCCCCGGTTCAAAAGGGCGAACCGCCGCAGGTTGTCCTGGAAGGAGGGCTCGGTCCTGGTGCCGTAGATGCCGTCCCGCCCGAAGAGCTCCTGGTGGTCGAGGAAGTAGACCGGAACGTCCGACCCGGGAAGTCGGCTGGTGTAGACCGCCGCCCATTCCTCGCGAAGACCCAGCGGCACGCCCAGCGGACCGCCACTGCGCTGGAGCCGGCCGACATCCACCGAGTAGTAGCGCGGCAGCACGACGCGAACGTCGTGGCCCTGGCGCGCGAGTTCGCTCGACAGCGCCCCCACCATGTCGCCGAGGCCGCCCGCCTTGGCGAACGGGACCACCTCACTCGTCACCATCAGGACCTTCAGGTCCGTCTCCGCCACGTCCGCCTCCGTTTCGCAGGGTCATGATATCCGAGATCTGGCCTGCCGAGAGCGCCCCGCTCATCGGCGCTCAAGTGTGCAAATTTTTTTCGAGCACCATGACGGCGGCGACCGGGAGTCTGACTTCGAGCACGCACTGACTCACGTTTGAACGCCGGACGCAGAAACGTGTGAACGCGGACCGCGACGGGATCAGATCAGGGAGTCGTCCGTCCAACCGAGACGAACGATGTCGATCCGATCGGGGTCGCTGACGCCCAGCCCGTAGCGGCTCCCGGCGATCTCGATGTGGTGCGGCGGCGGTGTGATCGGCCGCCCGGGTCCGAAGTGGAGATCGCGCTTGGCTTCGATGATGCGGGCGCCGGTCGCGTCGACAGCCACGGGGTCGGTGCCGATGATGAGCCCGCCGTACGGCCACACGTACTCGTCGGAAAAGCTGTGCGGCCCGACCGAGTGGAATTGCGGGGTCAGCATGACCAGCACGTTGAGCCGCACCTTGCCCGCCACCTCGGGCAACAGCCAGACAGAGCCGAGAGCGGCGCAGGCATCACCGTGGTATTCCTGGGGACGCGGGACGAACATGATCAGGTTCTTGATGCAGGTGCCAAGACCGGACCAGTGGTGGGTTCGCATCGGTCGGATGTTGACGAGGGCCGTGGCGCGCTGAAAAACCGGGTTGGAGAGCACCCCGCGGTCGTCCACCGAAATGTTTTCGGCCTTGACGCCCGCATCCAGCACGCTCTGACGGATCCTCTCCTCGAGGGCGGGCGGTGTCGGCAGGTATTTCCAGACGTTGCTCTTGATCCCGACCACGTCCTCCGGTGTCACCACCCGACGCCACGCCTCCCGGGCGTTCTCCAATTCGAACAGCTTCGCCACCCCCTCGTCGAGCATGCGGTGGAGTTCCGCCGCGTCCTGGGTGCCGTCGTCTGAAAGAAAACGGTCGCTGCGGACCAGAACCACCCGGCTTCTCGACGCCTCCGGTTGGTCCTGTTTGCTTGCCGGGGCCGGTTGGACCGCACAGCCGGCGGCCGCCGTGCCGCCCAACACGAGGAAGTCCCTACGATTCAACTTTGCAGCGCTCATGGTGATCCTCCCGACGCTTCGGCGAACAGTACTTCTGTGACTCCGGCTGATTCCGGTGCGAGCACGGCCGTCAACCGCGACCCCTGCCGAGAGGCGGAGATTCCAGCCGCCGCCACCCGCTCGTTCGCGCGGACCGCGGTTGTCTCGTCCGGATAATCGACAATCAACAGCCAGCCGGCGCCTTCCGGAATCCGGTAGCTGCCGACGACCGCATCCACCTCCGGCGCCAACAAAAACGGGTTTTCATAGCCCAGGTACACGACGCCGTTCAGGATCTCCTGGGCGTGGAGATAGCGGACGGTTCGCGGTTCGAGCCCGTGCAGCGGCAAGGCACCGACCAGCGTGGGCGGTTCCCCGGTCTCCCCGACGGCGGCAGCGGCAGCCCGGCCGAGGGCGAGAACGGCGTTCTTCGACCCTTCGCTTTCGCCCTCAGCGTACACCGAACCGAACCAACTCCCCTGCCAGAAGGACAGCCAGCCCGAACGGAAAAAGGCGCCCTGACCGACCTCCACAGCCTCACCGTCCTGATCGTTCGAGAACACTCCGAACGCATCGGCCGGCGACCCGACCTCGTAGAGATCGACCACGATGTCGGGCTCACCCTCGGGCCCCGCATAGCGCCGGGCGAGGCAACGTTTCATCCCGTAGGCCAGAAACACCTCGGCATGCCCGTCGATGTAGGAGAAGATGGTCTCGGGGTCGTAGATCTCCCACTCTTCCGCACCCCTCCATTCACCGACCTGGACCGGGAGGATCGGTGTGGCGACGACACGGTCCTCCTGTAAGGGAGGCTCGGCCGCGCACGCCATCACAACCCCGACGCCAACCAATGCCGCGGTCCGCACCGCGGTCGATCTGCCGTGTCCTCCCATGTCCGGTCCTCCAGGATGATCATCCCGACAGATGGTATCAGGCATCTCTTCCCGACCTCGTCGGCATCGGCCTTTCGACCCCGTGCTACATTGCCGCGATGAGGCGCCTCAGGACGTTGCTCCCGGTTCTCGCTGTCGTGGTCGGCTGTGGAGCGCGATCTCAGCCGACGCCGCTCGAGCCCTCTCCACTGAATGTGATCATTGTCATGGTCGACACGCTGCGCGCCGACCACATGAGTCTGTACGGGTACGACCGGAACACCACTCCGTTCATCGATTCTTTCTCGGCGGACGGGGTGGTCTTCGACTGGGCCTGGTCGCAGGCGAGCTGCACCTTCCCCTCGGTCAACTCCCTTCTCACGTCGCGCTACCCCGACATCTTCGTCGCCCAGGGCAGTGCCAATATGGGTCTGCTCGAGGGGGTGCCGACGGTTCAGGGAATCCTCCGCGACCGCGGCTACACCACCGTCGCGGTGTCGGCGAGCCCGATCGTCCGCGCCACTCCGACCGAATACAACCCGAGCGGCGGGTTCGACCGTGGCTTCGACACCTTTGTCGAGGGCTGCATGTGGCTCCACGGTGGGTGTCTGAACGCCAAGGTGTTCGCCGAACTCGATCGGATCGAGGAACCTTTCCTGCTCTACACCCACTACATGGAGCCCCACTCACCCTACAAGCCCCCGAAAAACTATCGGCGCCGGTTCGCAGGCGAGTACGACGGGTTCGACTTCATCCGCGACGGCGACCCCACTCCGATCGGCGAAATGCTGTACGAGGACGGACCCCGGTACGATCTCACCAACTTCGACATCCAGCACCTCGTCGACCTCTACGACGACGAGATCCGGTCCTTCGACAATGTCTTTCAGAGGTTGATTCAGCGGCTGCGCGATACGGGCCTCCTCGAACGGACGATCGTGGCTCTGGTTTCCGACCACGGCGAGGAGTTCCTCGAACACGGCCACATCAAGCACTGCCGCGGGATCTGGGCCAACTTGAGCCACGTGCCGATGGTTCTCTGGATCCCCGGCGTCGCGGGGGGGCGCAGGGCCGATGCAGCGGTGGAGAACATCGATCTCGTGCCGACCCTGCTCGACTACCTCGAAGTTGATCCGGCCCTCTATCCGTTCGACGGTTCGAGCCTTCGTCCTCTGATCGACGGAAGTCAGCCGTCCGAGCCCTTCGCCTTTGCCTACCAGGGTCGATATCGCGCAGCGGCCGATGCCCGCCACCACCTGATTCTGGATGGCGCCGAGCACAGCACGACGCTCTATGACGTGGTCTCGGATCCGTCGGAACAACACGATCTCTACGCACCCGGACACCCCGCGGTTGAAGCGCTCTCTGCCGCCCTCAACCGGTGGATGGAGGCGACCGGACAACTCGCCCGGTTTGGCGAAGACCTCGCCGCAGCCCAGGCGCAGGAAGATCAGCTGCGCGCCCTCGGCTACCTCGAGTAGAGACTACTGGAGGTAGCCGAACGCTTTGAGCCGTTCGCGGTCGCGCTCACCGAGCTCGACCCTTCCCTGGTCGCCTTTCGAACCGAACGACCGGTACAGGGCCTGCGCCTCGCGGCGCTGTTCTTCGAGGATGATCCTGAGGTCCTCGAGAATCTCGGGCCGCCGGCCGGCCAGATCCACGAGCTCGCCGGGGTCCTGGCGCAGATCGTACAACCGGTCCGGTTGCCTGCCACCGAAGACCCCCTTGAACCCCCCCGCCACCACCGCGAGCTCGAGGGTGCCGGCCAGGATGGGCGAGTCGGGGTCTCGTGAGTGAAGGTGGCCCCCGGGAAGACCCGTGACGGAGAGCCCCGCGTGATCGAGCAGGGTCGGCGCGACGTCGATCCCCGAGGACGGAGTCGAGTTGACGACCCCCGCCCTTGCGCCGCGCGGCCACTTGATGATCAGAGGCACCCGCAGGATCTCGTCGTACAGGGCGCTGTGGCCGAAGCCTCCGTGCTCGTCGAACTCCTCGCCGTGGTCGCTGGTCACCACCACCAGCAGGTCGTCCCAGACACCGCTCTGGCGAAGAGCGTCAAAGAGCTCCCCCAGCGAGGCATCGAGGTAGCTGATGCCCATATCGTAGGTGCTGCGGAGGATTCTCGCGTCCTTCGGTCTCTGCGGCACCCCTCCGTCGGACAGGGCGTTCACGAACCTCGAAGCGCACAGACCGCGGCGGCACCCGAAGTTTTCGACGCCGAACTCCTCGGCAATCGTCCGCCGGTTCAGTCCGGGCGCCTCGTACGGCAGGATGGCGAAGTCCGAGTGGGGCTCGAAGGTGTGGAGGAAGAAGAAGAAATCCCGGTCGCGGTGGTCGAGGACCCAGTCGGCGGCCGCGCGAGCCTGGCGGCCGGCCCGCCACTGCGTCACCCGGTAGGAGTCGAACCCCTTGCCGAAGCCCCATCTCGGGCTCAACCATGTGCAATCGAAGACCAGTGCCGAGGTGGCAAAACCGGCCGCCCGGAACCGTTCCGCCAGGGTCGGGACCGCCGCGTCCATCCCCTGGTCGAGGAGGATGGCCCGGTGGGTCTCGGGGTAGTAGCCGGTGAGCAGTGACGCGTGCGACGGTTTGGTCCAGCTCGCCGCGGCGTAGACCGTCGTCCACCGCTCCCCCTCCTCGGCCAACCGATCGAGTTGCGGCGTCGCCACCGAACCCCCGTATGCGCCCACACCGTCGCTCCGCAGGGTGTCGACCGAGATCAGCAACACCTGGTTCCTGGGCCCGCTCTCCGGCTCCGGGAACCTGCGCAGGTGGCGGATCGTGGCCTCGCGCAATCGCACCACGCAACCGGTAGGGACCTCGGCCCGAAGAACGAGCTCGGACCGGGTGTTCGCGAGACCTCCGAGATCGACGACCTGCCGCCACCACCCCTCGGCTGCGTCGAGGGCGATCTCCAGTTCGACCCCTCGACCTCTCGCTGCTCGGACGGCCCCGGCAAGGGCCCCTACCGCCGGGCCATCGCCCGCGTCGCCGCATTCGAGGCTGCCGGCGAGCGTCAGAGTCGGCTCTTCGTACAGCTCGACGTCGGCCCGTACTTCTGAGCTCGCCCCCAGGGTCACCGACACCCAGGTCTCGTCAGCCGCCACGATCTCCTCGGGGCGGAGCCTGCCGGCCGTCGACCATGAGCTTCTGATCGGTGACCAGGTCGACACATCGGACCTCGGTCGCCGGGCGATCGCAACCCAATGGCGCCAGCCAACCCCGCAGCCAGCCCGAGTGTCAATCCGAGATTCGGTCTTCGCATCGAAGGGCCATGGTAACCGACTCGCCGACTCCCGCTGTCAGAGGGCCTCACCAGGCGTCTCGGGCAAATCCCGCCCGGCGGCGGCGCGCGCCTCGAGCTCGAGTCGGTAGCGGCGGTTGTAGTCCTCGCCGACTCCACGCAGCGAAGCCTCCGCGCCCTTCCAGTGCGAGGCCAGGACATCGCCGAGCGAGCGCGCGACCTCGGCCGCTCCGAGCCGTCTCGCCCGGGCCAGAATTCTCAAAACGTGGTGCGCGTTCGCCACCGTCTGCCGCGCCAGACCCATCAGAGGGCTGAGGTCGGCCTCGCGCAGGGTCCGGTTGAAGACCTCGACCGCGAGATCGGTGTCCGCGCCGGCCTCGAGGTGTCCCGCGCGAGTCATGTGATCGATCAGATACGCCCGGTGCCAGTATTCGCTGAGGGCGGTCGCCGCATCCTTGATCGTGAAGACGTAGATGATCTTGCGCCAGATCTTCCGCAGCACGTATCGAATGCCGACGAAGACGAGCTTGAGGCAGCCCTGCAACGACAACGACCCGTCGACGGCCCGACCGAGGTTTCTCCGGACCTCCGGCCCCACCTCGCGACGGCGCGCCCGGGCGATCGTCCCCGGAATGCGGCGTCTGAAGACCGTCTCGAAGACGGCATCGACCAGCGGCACAGGAATCAGCACCGACAGCCCGGCGCAGGTCGCGTCGGCGTAGATGCGCCAGTCAAAGTCGGAATCTCGGATTTCGGATTTCGGATTTCGGATCTTCCGGGCCCCTTTCGCACCCGCCAATGGTCTCAGGTTCCAGCAGGAAGTCCACCCGCACGTGGTCGGGCGGAGCAAGGATTCAGTACCCTCTGGTCGGCGGGAATTGTTTCGGACTCTCGATGCTAAACTTGAGCTATGAATACTGTTCGCTCGATTTTTCTAACCTGAGTGTGCGCCCTCGCACACCGAAGTTGGGAGTTGCACCATGTCGAGAAAGACCATGAACACGGTCGTTGTTGCCATCAGCCTCGTGGCGGTGACCCTTCCGGGCACCCTTGGCGCCCAGGAGAGCCAAATGGAGTTGGTGACGCAGTCAGCGCCGAAGCTGGCTGCCGCTCCGCAACGTCTGGTGGAGTCCAGCGGTGTCGAACCCGTCTTCACCATGCACGCAGCGGACGAAGCAATGGTGCAACCGATCACCACCTGGAACGTTGCCGGCAACCTCCCGGTGCGGAACGGCATCGAACGGCTCCTGCCGAAGGTCCGGCTGGTGGCGCTGCCGAAAATGGAACCCGGCTCCAAGCTCGAGTACTTCGGCGGCGGCGTGCTGGCCCGCTCTCTTGATGACGACGCCGTCCTCTGGGGCCTCGCCCTCAAGGTGGACGGCGCATATCGGATGAGGATTCGCCTCGACGACGTTCGTCTCCCGGAGGGTACCCGGATCTGGGTCTACGGCGAAAACGACGAGACCGTGGGACCGTTCGGCACCGAGTTGGTGAGCGCGGACGGGACGCTGTGGACGCCGTCCGTCGGCGGTCCGGAAATCCGCCTCGAGATCTCAGTGCCGGACACCGCGTGGGAGACGGGAGAAGACCCCTCGTTCAAGATCGTTTCGGTATCCCAGACCTTCCCCCTCGACCAAGGCGGCGTGCCGAAGGTCCTGGGAGATTCCAAAGCGGAGGACACCTCGTGCATTGTGGACGCGGCGTGCGTGGGGACCGGAGAGTTCTCCCTCATCAGCTCGGTCAACAAAGCGGCCGCCTACCTCGAGTACGTTGATGGCGGTTCCTTTTACATCTGCAGCGGAGCCTTGGTGAACGACGCGGACTCATCGACATACGTGCCCTATCTCCTGACGGCAAACCACTGTTTCTCCACACAGAGCTCCGCTTCGACCCTGGAAGCCTTTTTCGACTACAGGAACACCACGTGCGGGGGATCTCCCCCCCCGGTTGCGAATATGCCCCGTACCACCGGATCAACCCTTCTCAAGACTTCTGCAACCAATGACTTCACATTCGTGCGCCTGAATCAGTTCCCGGGCGGGAGCAGGGTCCTCCTCGGGTGGACGGCCACGGATCCCCCCTACGGCCAGACTCTGTATCGGGTGTCCCATCCCAATCAGCTTCCGGCCTCCTATTCGAGGCACGCCAGGGTCTCCCCGATGTTTACGTGCTCCGGTGTGTCGACATCGAATTACCACTACTCGCAGACCACCGCCGGCGGCACATTCGGCGGCAGTTCCGGCGGGTCATTGGTGAACGCAAGCGGACAGATCGTCGGCCAGCTCCGGGGTGGGTGCGGGGACGATCCCGGCAACGGGTGCGACTACACGAACTACGACACCGACGGCAAGTTCAGCGTCACCTTCCCGCAGATCAGCCAGTACCTCACCGACGACGGCGGAAGCGGCACCCCCTGTAACCAGGACCTCGACGGCGGCGTGGTGTGTCTGCGAAACGGGCGCTTCGAATTCGTCGGCACGTGGACCGATTTTTCGAACCCGGCGACGACCCAGCCCCTGATCTGGACGCCGGTGGAGAACATCAACGCGACGGCCGGGTTCCAGAACAACCCCTCCGGCATTCAGATCGTGATGCGCGTGGCCGACGGGTGCTCCCTGACCGGCACCTGGTGGATCTGGCTCGGCGGGTTCACCGATGCGGGGTGGAACATCACGGTCCGCGACACAGTGACCGGGAAGCAGAAGACCTTCACCCGAACCCGGCAGAGCGGGAACTTCCCCACGACCCTGAGGGATCAAGCGACGTTCACCTGCAACTGACGACGTCGTCGTCGACAGCACGCCGAGACCTCGAAACCCGCGGGCGGGCCGAAATCGGCCCGCCTGCGTCTTTTCGGAGCATCCCCAGGAACACGCCTTTCCAGAACGCGCTTCCCGCGAGGAGCCACTCTTCGCATTGTCTGCCCCGTCGGTCCACCGACTCGAACGCGAGAGAGTCAGACAATGCGAAAATGGCACCTCCGCCGCACGCCGGCTTTGTGGGGCAGCCGTCCCGGCTGCCGAGATCGTGATGCGTCGCTGCATCCTTCTGAGAACCCCGGCCTCTCGTGTCGGTGGGAGGCTGGATGGAAAATCCGAAATTCGAAATTCGAAATCCGAAATGGGCCTTCCTCGCGCGGCTGCTACACTCGCGCCCCGGGAGGCTCCATGTACGAGGCCGAACTCGAAACTGCGCAGGCGATCGTCGCCGAGGTCTGCACGCTCACCAGCCGGGTGCAGGGCGAGATCGTCGCGGCCGCAGACGCCCTGACCAAGGGCGACCGTTCGCCGGTGACCATTGCCGATCTCGCCGCCCAGGTCGTGGTCAGCCGCCGTCTCGGCGAGGCCTTTCCGGGCGACGCCCTGCTCGCCGAGGAGGACTCGGCCGCCCTCACGAACGAAGCGGAGATGGCGCAACGGGTGCTCGCCCAGGTTCGACGGCACATTCCGGAGATCACCTTCGAGGAGATGGTGGCGGCGCTCGACCGCGGCGGTCACGACGGCGGGGACCGCCGGTACTGGGTCCTCGACCCGATCGACGGCACCAAGGGCTTTCTGCGCGGCGACCAGTACGCCGTCGCCCTGGCGATGGTGGACAACGGCGGAGTGGTCGTCGGCGCCCTCGGCTGCCCGAACCTGCCGGCACCCGATTCGCAGGTGAAGGGCTCGCTCTTCTCGGCCGTCCTCGGCGGCGGCACGCTCGAACGCCGGATCGGTGCCGATCGCGACCACCCGGTGCAGGTCGATCACATCACCGACCCGTCGCAGGCCGTTGTGTGTGAATCGGTGGTCGCCGCCCATGCCGCCCACTCGGTCCAGGCCGGGATCGCGAACCGGCTCGGCATCACCGCCCCGCCCTACCGGATCGACAGCCAGTGCAAGTATGCGGTGGTCGCCCGCGGCGAGGCCTCGATCTATCTCCGGCTCCCGCGCGACACGTCCTACCGCGAAAAGGTGTGGGACCACGCGGCAGGATCGCTGGTGGTGACCCAGGCCGGGGGCCGGGTCACCGACCTCGACGGCAAGGCCCTCGATTTCACTCAGGGGCGCCTGCTCGGCAACGGCCGCGGCATCGTCTGCACCAACGGCGCCGTCCACGACCGGGTCCTCGCCGCCTGCCGCGCCGAACTCGGTCTCGACTGACGGGGCCCGCGTTCGGAATTCAACGCAAAGACGCCAAGACGCAAAGGCGCAAAGGCGCAAAGGCCGCTCACCCGGAAAGAAAACGCAGAGGCGCGGAGGCGCGGAGGCGCAGAGGCGCGATTCCGACTGGAGAGTGTTTGCCCGGAGTGGCCGGCGAATCAGCCTGCGATCGGACGATCGCAGGCCCCCGGGAAGAAGCCCGCCAGTTCCGGATGCAAGCATCCGTCCCTGGCGAACTTCTCCCCGGCCGACGCGCCAACGGCGCGTCGGATCCGCCTCGGACGTGCCTGCTCGATCGCGGATGTTCGAGTCGCCCGAAACTCTCAATCAAAGTGAGAGGCGAGGCCTGCGCTCCCTGAGCGCAGGCCGCTGGGCAGGATCCAGCGACAGACGCTCGCTTCTGGAGATGGGTCCTGCCCAGCGGTTGCCGGCCGTCTTTTGACGGCCGGGACCTCGCCGGCGCTGCGGTTCGGAAAAATCCCTCTGCGCCTTTGCGTCTCTGCGCCTTTGCGTTAGAAAACACGGACGCCGATAGCCGGCCTCACGCAACCGGTGGCAGGACGGTGCCGGAGTGTTCGAACTTCACGGCCCTCTTGCCGTTGGTGCAGGCCATGCAGGCCGCAGCGCCCTTGATGACGTTGGCGACAAACACGTCTTCGGGAAGATAGAACAGGGCATCGACCCCGAGCTCCACCTGAACCTCGTCCGTGTCGCCGTTGAACCGGGCGCCGATCAGTTCGTTCTGAGTCGGGGTGTTGATGCCCTGGAAACAGGAGTCGATGACCATCGGCCACAGCGTACCGAAGAAGATCTTCTTGGCGCCCGCCGCGCGGAATGCGCGCACGATGCGCGTCGCGTTGGTGCCGCGGACGATGCTGTCGTCGACCACGAAGATGTTCTTCCCCTCCACCGCCTTGGCGTCGACTCTGAAGTCGAGCATGGCGGCCTCGTCCCTGGCCTCCTGCGTCTCCTCCATGAAGATGCGGCCGCCGAAGCGGTACTTGGAGACCGGCGTGGCGTATTGCAGGGCCGCCGAATCCACCTCTTTTTCGAGCTTCTGGGCAAAGGCCTCGGCGCCCGGAATCGGAGAGTGCGGGATCGGAACGACGAGATCGATCTCGGGCACTATCTCGGGGGCCACTTCCATCAGGTGCATGGCCAATGTGCGGCCCGCGCGCCAGCGGAAACTGCGGATGCTGTCACCGAACATCTTCGATTCGACGTCGGCGAAGTAGATCAGTTCGAAGGCGCACGGCCGCGGGTCCTTCTGGACCAGCGTTCGTTCGTCGATGTTGAGGTCCCGATCGATATAGAGGGCCGCGCCGTGCGGCACGTGGTGTTCGACCGCGAACCCGTTCTGTTCCAGTGCCAGGGTCTCGGAGGCGATCATGACGCCCTCGCGGCCCTTGCGCGAACGCCGCCCGAACACCATCGGGCGGAAGCCGTGAGGGTCCCGAAAGGCGTAGAGCCCGGTCTGCGTCGCGAGCACCGTGGAGTAGGCGCCGGTCACCCGCTGCTGAACCTCGGCGATGGCCTTGAAGACGTGTTCGCGCTCCCCGGCTTCGGGATCGAGCCGTCTGTAGTGTTCGACCCACAGGCACACGACGCGCAGCAGGGCCTCCGCATCACAGCTCGCCGTCAGCGCCTGGTTGCGGCCGCCAAGCTCGGCCTCGACCTGGTGCACGTTGGTGATGTGGCCGTTGTGGGCGATGGCCATCGCGGTGAAGGGATCGAAGAACGGCTGCGCATTGTCGATGCCGCCGCCGCCGTGCGTCTTGTACCGGGTGTGGGCGATGCCCACATCTCCCGACAAGTGACCGAGGGACTTGAAGATGTCGTCGGCCAGGCCCTCGCCCTTTTCGATCGCGGCGTGGCGGTGGACGGGGTCGAAGACGAAGAGCCCGGCGTAGGCCGGGCCGCGGTGCTGAAGAAAGTGGGCGCCGTTGCCGAGATCGGAGACCACCGACCTCCCGCCCTTACTGATCACGCCGACAATGCCGCACATCGGCCCTCCCTCGAAGGCGACACTATAAACCAACCAGGCCAATTTCGGATTTCGGATTTCGATTTTCGAAATTTTCGGATGCGGCAGATTTCGGGGGATGGGAGCGGGCGGTCCCAGCGAGCGATCTACGACCCGCCCTGGCGTTCGATTTCACCGGTCATGGGCACGAATCTGACCGGGATCACGGCTCGCTCGTCGAAACCGTCGTCCTTCCGGGTGATGACCTTCAGCTCCTGATAGAAATCGCCCACCGGAATCACCATGTTGGCGCCCGGCGCGAGCTGATCGAGCAGAGGGCCCGGGACCAGTTCGGGCGCCGCCGTGACGATGATGCCGTCAAATGGCGCCTCTTCCGGCCACCCACCGTACCCGTCGCCGCAGCGCACCCTGACAGAGTGAAAACCCTGGTCAGCCAGGGTCTCGCTCGCCTTCTCGCAGAGGCGGGTCCGGATCTCGATCGAATAGACCTCGACGCCCATGGCCGCGAGCACTGCCGCCTGGTACCCCGAACCGGTCCCGATCTCGAGGACCTTGGAACCGGGGCGCACCTCGAGAAGCTCCGTCATCAGCGCGACGATGTAGGGCTGCGATATGGTCTGGGAATCTCCGATCGGGAGCGGCGAGTCCTGGTAGGCCCCGTCGCGGCCGCTTTCGGGCACGAAGAGGTGGCGCGGCACCGACCGCATGCTCTCGAGAACCATCGGGTCCTTGATCCCCCGGGCCTCGATCTGCTGAGAGACCATCTGTTCACGCTGCATCTGCCAGTCCGATTCAACAGGATCTGCCGCCTGCCCGCCCTGTGAGTTGCATCCGGCTGCCAGGGCGACGGCGACGATCAACACCGAACAGAGATGACCTCGCCGCCTTGTTCCCATGTTGCGCCCCTCACCAACCCGTTTGCTGAACGCGGCGCGCCCTGGGCGGCCGCTCCAAGCCTCGATGCTGCGAAACTCTGCTCGAGATTCATGGTAGAACACCCGGCCTCGATTCACCAAAACCAACTTTCAATGGATCTTCCATGCAACTCCCGTACCCAATGCCGCGTTCCTGCTCGGCATGGAATCCGTTTCGTACGCCCACTCCGCCGTTCTTGACACGCCTCAAGCGGGCCGCCACTATGAGCCGCATGACGGATACCAAAAGCAGCGCCGCCCGCGATGACGTCCAAAACGAACTGACTCGGCGCGAAGCGCTGGCGGTGGGCGCCGCCGCGATGGTCGGCGCATCGGTCGCCGGCGCGGCTGTTCCCTCAGCCACCGGGAACGGCAGGCGCCCGGTCGCCGTGGCTTCGGAAAACGGTCTCGAGGCGGTGGGCCGCGCGGTGCGCCGGATGGAAGCGGGGGCGGCCCCCGTGGACGCCGCGGTGGAAGGTGTGGCGGTGGTCGAGGCCGATCCCGACGACGTGACGGTGGGGTACGGCGGGCTGCCGAATTCAGAAGGGGTGGTCCAGCTCGACGCCTGCTGCATGGACGGCCCGACCATGCGCGCCGGCGCGGTGGCCGCCATCGAGGGTTTCATGCACCCGGCCCAGGTCGCGCTGCAGGTGATGCGGCGGACGACCAGGGTCTTGTTGGTGGGCGAGGGCGCGGCACGGTTTGCGGAAGAGGTCGGCTTCCCCGTCGAGAACCTCTTGACGGAAAAGGCACGCAAGATCTGGCTTTATTGGAAGGGCCAGATGTCGGCGATCGATGATTGGATCGCCCCCCCCGAGTTGATCGAGGACCCCGACGTCCAGTGGTACATCGAGGAATTCGGCCCCATCCCGCCGACCGGCACCATCAACCTGTGCGCGGTCAACTCAGAGGGCGACCTGGGCGGCACCACAACGACCTCCGGTCTCTTTTTCAAGATCCCCGGCCGGGTCGGCGACTCTCCGCTGATCGGCGCCGGGCTCTTCGTCGACAACGAGGTCGGGGCGGCCGGGTCGACGGGCCGGGGCGAGTCGGTGATCCAGATCGCGGGCGCCCACACCATCGTTGAGTTGATGCGGGCCGGAGCGTCGCCCGAAGATGCCTGTCTCGGCGCCCTCGATCGCCTGGTGCGCGCAACGCGGGTTCCCTACCTCCTCGACGACCAGGGCCGTCCGACGTTCGACGTCAAGTTCTACGCCGTCGACAAGGCCGGCAATGCAGCCGGTGCCGCGATCTGGGCGGGGGCCGAGTACGCCGTGTGTCGCGGCGGCGAAGCGCCGACGCTGCAGCCGTGCGCCTCGCTCTACCCCACCAAGCCCCCGTGGTGGAAGGACGATTGACATCCGTTGGATGGGTGAGAGCCGAGCCTCTCGAAGTACCCACCGTCGTGCGGGCGGGGATAAACCCCGCCCCTACGGTTTTCAGGGGCTTCCCGCGATGTGTTTCTTAGCATCGTAGGGGAGGGGTTCATCCCCTCCCTTCCAGAAACTCTGCGCCGCGAATCTGTTGACCCGCTGATGCGTTTGCAAGCGGCTGAGCCCTCCACCGTCGTCACGAGCGTGGCTGAAAACAGCCCTTTGACCGTCCTCTGGCGAGGACAGTTCGCATCCGGCCCGGGACGATTCAAAGACGCCCCGTCAATCAGGGACCGTTGATTCCTCCAGGAAAAGCCACCTGGCACGAGGGTTGCTGTTGATCTCGCCGACGGCCGGAGAGCCGTCGGGGAGGCAGCCATGAGAAGTCACCTCAGAAACGTCCTGGTCGCGTCGGCCCTGACTGCGGGCCTGAGCATTGCGGCATCGCCCGCCCAGGCCGGAGGGTTCTTCGGGATGCACGTCGGCAGCGGCGGTTTCGGCGTCACGGTCGGCGTCGGCGACTGGGGGCCCTATACCAACAGCTGGACCAACCCCCGGTGGTCGCTGGACTACAACGCCTCGCTGTCTGGCTACGGCGAGTGGGTGTGGGTGGGAAATCTGGGCAAGGTCTGGCGGCCCTGGGTCTCGCCCGGGTGGCGACCCTACACCTACGGGCGATGGGTTTTCACCAACGTCGGCTGGACCTGGGTGGCGTACGAGCCGTGGGGCTATGTCCCCCACCACTACGGCAGTTGGGCAATGTGTAGTTTCGGTTGGGTGTGGGTCCCCGGTTATTCCTATTCGTGCGGCAACGTCGTGTGGGTGCGCAGCGGCGGTTACGTCGGATGGTATGCGCGTCCGCCCCGGGGCTGGAGCCACGCTGCCCGCGGTTACCGCCACGGGTATCAGGACGGTTACCGAGACGGTTGGCACGACGCCCGCTACGCAACTTATGTCGATTGGCACCACATGGCTTCAGACAACATCTCCCACTATGCGGTCACCCACACGGTCGCGTCCCGCGGTCGAGTCGAGGACCACGCGGCTGCGCCGACCGTGGACGAGATCCGGCGACGCGGCGGGATCTCGGTGCCCGAGACACCCGTATCGCGGAGGACGGTCACCATGAACGGCCGGCACGTCACCGTCGCCCGGCCCGAGGGCGTTGCGAGGAACATCGAGGACCACGCTTCCTCCACCGCTGCACGGGCCCTGTCGTCCGCGGCCCTCGAACGGCGCCAGCCTCAGGTCCGCGCCCGTGCTCCGGTGTCGGTGACCTCGACTACCGGGAGAGACTCCGGCCGCGACCTCCCGACAGATCGCCGAACAGCATACGGAGAACGATCGGAATCTCCCACCCGGCCGGTCACTCGCGACTCGGACACCGTGATCGATGCCCCGGATCGCACGGGACGGGGGGCTGTCGGATCCCAGAACTCCGACCACGTTCGTCAACCTCCCACAACGACCACAGCCATAGGGTCGTCCCGCGACCCCCGGACTTCCGGTCGGTCCTCCCGGAGCGCCGGCTCGGGAAGCTCATTCTCGACCGGTACGGCATCCGGCGGGAATTCACCCCGCATCGGCCAGGGTCCCGGCGTTCGCACCTCGACGCCGGCGACTCAGCTCCCACCGCGGAGCGGGGCCGTCCCTGATCGATCGCAGGGAAGGGCGGAGCCCCCGCCGAACGTGCCTCCGGCACGGCTCTCGGGAGGCGCATCCGCTTCCCGGCAGCAACCCGTGCGTTCGACATCCGTGGCCCGCGCCGCGGCCCCCGTCCCCGCCTCCGGTGAGGCGAACGGCGGATCGCGCCGACGGGCGGCGGCCCCCGAAGACGCCGGAGCCGAACCGGTCAGACAACCGCCGCGCCGGTCTCACACGACGACACAACGCCAGCCCGACTGAATACGGGGCGGCCCTCGGGCCGCCCCTTTTCGTGATTCACAGAACTGCGAAGAGCCGCATCCCGGGCCCGACCTCCGCTCCGCAACCGGCGGATCCCGGATCGCGAGTCTCCGATTGAGTCAGGCTGACCGAGCAACGGGGGGGATCTGTAGATCAGTGGTGGCGGGCCCTGAAGGACCCGCCTACAGTTGGTTCGCAAGGCCACGTCAGTATCTGAAGGCCGTAGGCGGGTCGTTTACGGCCCGCCACCACTGGCGTTTCGGGACCTGGAGAGGCACAACCTGAGCGAACCGGAGACGCACGTCCCGGAATCGCGCCGCGTGCTAGCATCTGGCTATGGGGCGAAATGCCGGCGACGATTCCGATGACACCGCAGCGCGAATCGAGCGCGCCTTGCGGCGCTGCGTCGAGTGGAGCCGGAGCGGACTCCACCGGAAAGTCGTCGCGGAGGTGGAACGAGAAGTCAAGGGGCTGGACACCGACTCGCCCCACAGATCGGGCCTCCTGATCTGGAAGGCCCAGGCCCTGCTCGCAATGGGCGAAGCGGAGCGCGCCCTCCCTTCGGCCTCCGAGTCGTGGGACCTCGACCCGAGCCCGCACGCCTGCCATCTGGCCGCCAATGCGATGGAGGCCCTCGGCGACCTCGATGGGGCGGAGGAACTGCTGCGGATGGGCTGGCGCCTGTTTCCGGACGCGATCCACATCCCGGTCCAGCTGGCGGTGAGTCTTTCCGATCAGGGACGCCACCCGGAAGCCCTGGACATTCTCGATGAGATCCCGATCGACCACCGGATGCCGGCCGACTTTCAGGTCTTCCTGTTCGGCATGCGCTCGAATCTCCTCGCCTCCATCGGGCGCTGGGCGGAAGCCGAGGAGGTCTTGCGGGCGGGCATCGACCAGCACCCCGCTTCCGAGGTCCTGTCAGACGCCCACACCGCTCTCACCGGGGCGCACAAGAGGACCGTGGCGAAAAGAGCTCTCGCGGCGTCCTGGAGGGAAGGGCTGGCCACCCTCTCCGAAAGCGCGGGAGAGGTCGACGACGCGGTGATCCGCTGCGGCGCCGTCAACGAACAACCGGAGATCGTGGTGCTCGCAGCGCGCAGGCTGTGGCGGGCATATCTCGACCACCGCACCGTTCGGCCGCAGACGGCGGACGTGTGGGGCGCCGCCCTCATCAGTTGCGTACTCGAACTGGACGGCAACCAGCCTTTGTCCTCAGCGATCGCGGCGTCGGTCGGCTGCGTCCCCTCCAGCGTTCGCAGCGCCGTCCGACAGGTCAGGAAATTCCTCGAATCACTCGAACCCGAAATTGCCCGCCGCGCGTTTGCTGCCAACGCCAACCCTCGCCTCGACGGATTGCCTCGGCCGAAAGCTTCGGGCGGCAGATCCGCCGAAATCCTGCGGTTTCCGAACCTCTGAACGGAGATCTCATGCTCTCGAAAGCCCTCATGCAGACACTCGTCCTCACCGCCATCAGCTGCTTGTCGGCGGCACCCGCGTCGACCGCCCAGAAGGACCTCACCCTCACCGAGCGCTTTCCGTCCGCCGAGGGCAAGAAAATCGTCGTCGATGCCGCCGATCTCGATCTCACGCTGCGGACCGCGGATGTTGCCGAGATCGAAGCCGAAATCCAGCTCCACATCGGCGGCACGGGCGAAGAAAAGGCCCAGGCCTGGATCGAAAGTCACACTCCGGTCTTCACCGACAGCGACGACCTGCTGCGAATCGTCGTCAATCCCGGGAAGTCCGGGTTCCTCGGGTTCGGACGGCTGTCCGCCCGCGCGCGGCTCGGGATCCTGGTCCCCGCCGGTGTGACTCCGGATCTCACCACCTCAAAGGGCACCATCCAGGCTCGGGGGGATTTTTCCGGCGCCCGCCCCCTGTGGCTGCGATCGATGACCGGAGACATCAGCCTGACCGGCGCCGCCGCGTCGCTCCGTGTTGACGGCGCCGACGGCGACATCAACATCGAGGTCATCCGCCCGTTGGAGGCCTTCAACGCCGGCACCTCCTCCGGCGACGTGAGGCTCGTCGGCGGGGCCCAGGAGGCGAAGGTGTCGACGGCCTCCGGCAAGATCTGGCTCGAGAACCTCTCGGGTTCGATCGATGTGAGCACGTCCACCGGCAAGGTCACCATCACCTGGGACCGCCTCGATCCGGATGCCACGGTCAGGATCCGGTCATCCTCGGGTCGCGTTCAACTTATCGTCCCGGAGGGTGTCCGTCCTCGAGGCACTCTCAACACCACCACCGGGAACATCCGGAGCGAACTCCCCGGGGAAGTCAGCGACGACGGCAGCGCCCTTCGCCTCTCGGGCGATGGGCCGGTCTTCGACGTCGAAACCGCGTCGGCCGAGATCGTGCTCAGCATTTCCGAAATTCGGGAGTGAAGAGAGCGAACCTTTTCCGGCCCATCGCGTTTCTCCGGGTAGGCCGTGGTGGACGGCAGCAAAGGAGCCGAAGATGAAAAGGTGCGCCATTCTCATGTCATTGCTGGTCGGGGCAACCGTCATCACCGCGGACGCGGCGGACACCCGCACCCTCACCCGCTCGCTCGACGCAGGATCGGTCAACCGCCTGGTCCTCGACAGCGGCATCGGCGACGTCGAGATCATCGCCGCGCCCGGCGCCTCGGAGATCACCATCGAAGTCATCCTCACGCCGCGCCGCGGAGGCTTTTTTTCGTCCAAGCGCAGGGCGGAGCAAGAGGTCGAAACGGCAGTCCTGAGCGCGGAGATCAAACGCGATCGCCTCGAACTCAAGATCACGCCCGAGGCGGACGACGATCGCCGCTTCGAGGAGAACTGGAGCATCAGGTTACCTGCAACGGTCGCGGTCCAACTGGACCACGGCGTCGGTGACGTCTTCATCCGCGGAATCGACGCCGGGCTCGAGGTCGATTCCGGCGTCGGAGAGGTCCGGGTCGAAGTCGGTGGAGGCGACGTTTCCATCGACCTCGGAGTCGGCACCGCCGTCGTGCGCGGGCCCGCGGCGGCTTACGCGTCCGCAGAAGGCGCCGGCGGGGTCGGCGACGCACGGATCACGGCCCTCGGAGAGAAGATCTCGGGTGCCGGTTTTGTCAGCCACTCCGCGACCTGGGAAGGGGACGGCACCTTCCACATCGAGGTCTCGGTCGGCGTCGGAGACGCGGTCATCACGCTGGAGTGACGCGCTCGCCTGTCGGCTCGCGCTCCGGGCGTTGAGCCTTGGGCTGTGGGCTATGCGCTGCAGGCAGTGGGCTATGCACCAATCCTGTGGGTCGTCACTGCCCATAGCTCATATCTGAGCCTCTAGCAGAAATCGACATGAGCGGGCGGGGATAAACCCCGCCCCTACGGTTTTCAGGGACGCGGACGGGGTTGAGATAAACCCTGCCCTTGTCAACACATGCCGTCCTCAAAGTCGTAGGGGAGGGGTTTATCCCCTCCCTATCGGGTCTCTCTGAGGCGTGTTTCTTTTCGCCTGCGGGTGTTTTTGCACGAGGCTGATCTCATAGCTCATAGCCCATAGCTCATAGCCCATAGTTCATTCCGATCATTCTTCGTTCTATTGCGCTTCGAGCAGCCGGCGGGCGTTGAGGCAGTGGCCGGTCGCTGCGCGACCTGGCAGTGGGGCAATGGGGCAATGACCGGCCGCTTCCGACTTCGCCCAGGGGCTTCGCCGTGACGAGTGGCGGCCTGGCGATGGGGCAATGAGGCTGCGGGCTTTCTTGAATCTGGCTGCTGACGCCTCACCGCCTCACTGCCTCACTGCCCAGTGTTCAGTTCGAAACCTGCGACCTGAATCCTGCATCCTGATAAACTCCTGGGCGATCAAATACGTCGTTTGAGGAGGGTGCCGATGGAAGCGTCGTCCAAGTCCGCCAAGGTCCTGCCCCAGAACGCATTTCGAGAGCTCGAACCGGGAGAAACCTACACCCCGGTCGTGCCGGCCGGCGACGACCGGCCCGAAGTCTCGGCCCGGTCTTTGACCATCGGCGTCATCATGGTGGTCATCTTCACCTTCGCGGCGGCCTACATCGGCCTCAAGACGGGTAACGTCATCGAAACATCGATCCCCATCGCCATCCTGGCGGTTTTCCTGGGGACCCTGTTTGCGAGGCGCAGCACCCTGCTCGAAAACGTGATCATCCAGTCCATCGGGCAGGCGGCGGGCGTCGTGGTGGCGGGCGCGATCTTCACCATACCCGCGCTCTACATCCTCGATCTCAACCCGTCCTTTCTGCAGATCTTCCTCTCCTGTCTGGTCGGCGGATACCTCGGCGTCGTCCTCCTCATCCCGCTGCGCAGGTATTTCGTCAAGGACCTCCACGGACAGCTGCCGTTCCCGGAAGGTACGGCTATCGCCAACGTCCTGGCGACCGGCGAGAAATCGAAGGGTTCGGCGGGCAAGGTCCTCCTCGTGGCCTTCGGCCTCGGGTTCTTCTACGACCTCATCGTCGAGTTCCTGCACCTCTGGAACCACCACCTGAATTCCCGGGTTCTCTTCGGCTCCTTCGGTGAGAAGATGGCCGACCTGCGCTTCGAGATCAGGCTCAACGCCACAGCCGTCTACTTCGGCCTCGGCTATATCATCGGCGTTCGCTATGCAGGCGTCATCGCTGCCGGGTCGGTGCTCTCGGTACTGGTTCTGGTGCCGCTGGTCTACTTCGCCGGACACGGTCTCACGGTCCCTCTGACTCCGCCCGAAGTGGGGGCGTTGGTCGCCGACATGGATTCGGCCCAGATCTTCGCCAACTACGTGCGGCCGATGGGCATCGGCTGTATTGCGTTCGCAGGGATGATCGGCATCCTCAAAATGGGGAAGATCATCGTCTCGTCGATGTCACTGGCCTTCAAAGGGCTGGTGGGCGGCGGCGACGGCAGCGACACCCTCCGTACCGACCGCGACATGGCGCCGCGGAACACCTTCCTGATTCAGCTCGGTTCGGTGGTCGGCATGTTCGCCCTGTTCTGGTTCATCAGTGGAGGGATCACGACCGCTCTCGTGGGCACGGTGATCACTTTCGTGCTTGCCTTTCTCTTCACACCGGTGGCGGCACGGGCCATCGCCATCGTCGGTGTGAACCCGGTTTCGGGTATGACCATGCTGACCCTGATCATCGCCTGTCTGGCCCTTGTTGCGACCGGTCTCAGCGGCGACGCGCTCGGGATGTCGGTGGCACTCGTCGTAGGATGCGCCGTGTGCACCGCCCTCTCCACCTCCGGCGCCTTCATCACCGATCTCAAGGTCGGCTACTGGCTCGGCGCCAGCCCATTTCAGCAGGAACGGTGGAAGTTCCTGGGCATCCTCATCGCATCGCTGTCGGTCGGAGCTGTGATCTGGGTGCTGGCGTCGTCGTATGGTTTCATGATCGACGACGGCAGCGGCAACCTGGTCGCCAACCCCGACCTCCCGGCGCCGCAGGGCAACCTCATGGCGACCATCGTTTCCAGCGTCATGGGCGGAGAGCAGCAGGCCCTGATCCTGTTTCTGCTCGGCGGCATCGTGGCTGTCATGCTGGAAATGGCCAAGGTCCCGGCCCTGGCGTTCGGACTTGGGATGTACCTGCCCATTGAGATCAACATGGCCGTGTTCTTCGGGGCCGCGGTCGGCCACTTCATCAGCAAGACCGGAAAAACCGAAGCCGAACGCGAGTCACGCAAGGAGCAGGGAACGCTGATCGCTTCCGGTCTCATGGCCGGTGCCGCCATCATCGGTACGATCGGCGCCATCCTGCTGCTGCCGCAGGTCGGTGCCCCCATGCAGTTCATCGACGTGCTGCACTTCTCAGAGGAATCTGCGGGGACATTTGCGGCATGGTACGAGGGTTTCTGGGGGCAGATCGTGAGCGTGCTCGGTCTCGCGGCATTGGTCGCGGCGTGCTACTTCCTGGCGAAGAAGGGTGCCCAGTGGCAGATGGCGGAGGAGGACAACTGACGTTTGAACGTTGGTATTGAACGATAAACCATGCCGAACTGGGGACGCAATGGAACAGGCTGCCGGTGTGAAACCGTCTCCGATCCTTGGAGTACTGGGGCCGTCAACCGCGTCCGCCGAGGAAGAAGCAACCGCACAAAGGGTGGGGGCCCTCGCCGCGGAGGCCGGTTGGACGGTTCTCACCGGCGGCGGACCGGGCGTCATGGAAGCTGCCTGCAGGGGTGCGATCGAGGCCGGGGGGCTCACGGTCGCAATTCTCCCCACATCGTCACCGAGTGAAAGCTACCCCAACCCCTGGGTCAGGGTTCCGATCTACACGGGTTCCGGCAGCGCCCGAAACAACTTCAATGTTCTCACCGCGGATCTCTGCGTCGCGATCGGCGGTGGTCCGGGAACGCTTTCCGAAATCGCGCTGGCGTTGAAATGCACCACGCCGGTGTGGTGCTTCCACAGCTGGGGGCTGATCGCGCCACAAGGGTCCGACCCACCGCTGCCCAGAATTTTCGACGACGAGGACGAGCTCATCGCAGCCCTCACGAAAACGTTCCAACGTTCCAACGTTCCAACGTTCTAACGAAAAACGCCCGGGCCGAAGCCCGGGCGTTTGAATTGATCAGCGCGAGCTGATTACTGCATCGCCACCAGGGCAACGCGGCGGTTCTGAGCGCGGCCTTCTTTGGTCGAGTTGTCCGCAATGGGCTTGTACTCGCCGTAGGAGATCACGTTCATCCGGAACAGCGGAATGCCCTGCTCCATGTTGAGGTAGCGCATGGCGGCCTCGGCGCGCTTGTAGCCGAGCTCGAGGTTGTAGCCTTCGCTGCCGATGTTGTCGGTGTGGCCCTGGACCTCGATGTAGGCGTGGCCTTCGACGGCTTTCACAACGGCTGCGAACTCATCGAGTTCCGCCTTGGCATCGTCGGAGAGACCGGCCTTGTCGAAACCGAACATCACATCGTTGTCGGTCACGGTCACTTCATAGAGGAATTTGCCCATGGCAAGGACGCCCGCCGCATCGGCGCGCATCATCGCTTCCTTGGTGGTCTCCGAAAGCTCAGCCATGTCAGCCGCAAGGGCATCCTGTTTGGCCTGGAGGTCGGAGATCTCCTTCTGGTTCTTCTCGACCGTGTCCTGCACTTCATGAATCTTGGTATTGGTTACCTGACCGAATTCCGACACCTGCTCGTTGACCCATTTCTTGGTGGCGCAGCCGGTGAGCGAGAGTCCGAGGACCAAGACCACCACGAGCGCCGGGGAAAGAACCTTTCGCATCATCCACCTCCGTTTAATCTGAGATTCTCGTTATTTCGAGTTTTCTCCAATGAGCACGGCGATACTATAACACATCCTTCACAGCAAGCACCCTCCCGAAAGGCCCGTCCCGTCAGAACTCCAGGCACTCCGGTGTTTCGGGATCGACCTCCGAAACGCACTCCACGATACCGTCGAACAGCCGCACCAGGACCGGCGTCTGGAGGAACCAATCAACCCCCGCCGGCAGCTCGGCCACCCGGCACTCCACGCACGGAAAGGGCTGTACATTCCCGGTCGGAAACCCCGCCCGTTCCGGCACCGCGATCGCCGTCGTGGGCGCCGGCAGCGCGGCGCTGAAGTACAACTCCATGAGCTCGTGGCAGTGTTCGCAGTCCTTGCGGTAGAAAATTACGTATTGTGAACCACTTACGAGATCTTCGGGGAGGCCGAGGACCCACTGGGCCACGTCCAGTTCGGTAAAGAGCCGGCCCTGCCAGGTCTGGTAGTCGGGCAGGTAGTAGCCGTCGGCCGGCAGGGACGTCGCGGTCTGGGCAGTCGCAGCGCCGCCCTCCGCGGCAGGCGCAGGCGGCACCGGCGCCCGCAGACCGAAGGCGAGGACCACTCCGGCCAGACCCCACAGACCCGCGGCGAGAACTCTCGAGGTCGGGAGACTCGCGGTCAGCTCGAGCCTCGGTTCGCGTCGCCCGAGCACCGCCAACCCGACGAGAAATGTGACATCCGTCACCAAAGTGACCCAGGGGCTGACGGCAACCGCACCGAAACAACCGCAACTCGAGGCTCCGAGCGCCAAATCGCCGACCAGGACCGGAATAAAGGAGGCGAGCACGACAATGCCGGTCCAACGCGCCAGCGGCGGCACCAGCAGCATGACTCCGACGACGATCAGTTCAGCGGCGATGCTGAACCGCAGGACGAACATCAGGTCGAGGCCGGCCCCGCCCGCCCATTTGATGATCGCGGCAGGAAGGTGGGTCGGGCTGAGGTCGACCAGCTTGAGCACCGCTCCGATGAACAACCACAGCGGCACGATCACCCGCGCCAACACGACCGCGATGCTCCCCGCAATTCCCGATTTCTGTTGTTCTTGAACCCCAGTCATTTCAAATACTTCTCCTCTGCCCCTCTGCTCCCCTGCTCCTCTGCTCCTCTGCTCCTCTGCTCCTCCGTTCAGTTCTACCGTGAAATCCGGCTCCTCGGTACAGGAACGGTGCAGTTTTTACAGGTCACTGACCTCGCCGCCGAGGCCGCCCCACACCGCCTTCTCGACCTCCGCCGCGAGATCTCTGGTCTTCCTCACCGCGGCGTCCGCCCTCTCCAGCATGGCGGCGGCTTCGGAGTCGTCGCTCATCTCCTGGAGGTTGATCCGCACATTCATGGCGGCGCCGAGAGCGGCGGCCCGCGCCATACCGGCGCCGACGCCTGCGTCCGAAGCCGAGGCCGCCAATCCGAGGTCCCGGGAACGGCGGCACAGATCAACGATCTCGGGACAGGCCTCGGCGACCTCCAACGGGACCCGAGCTGCACCCAACGTGGCCTCACGAACGCCGGCCTCGCGGTCGGCGCCGGTCGTCCTGTTCGCCTCCATGACCTTCTGGAAGGCCCAGGTGTCGGCGTCGATGGCGTCCAACAAATGTTGTTTCAACTCCTGCGCCCGAACCGCAACGTCTTCAAGCTCCGAGCGCGCGTCCTCGAATTCCGATTTGGGATGGGGCAGGTTGGCCACCATCGCGGCCAGCGACGCGCCGAGAGCGCCGGCCAGGGCCGCCACCGATCCGCCGCCGGGGGCGGCAGAGTCGCGTGAGGTCTCGTCGGCGAACTCCTGGAGGGTCATCGCCGCCAAAGGCCTTTCAGGGGCGAGGATGTCCTCGATGATCTTCTCTCCCGGACTGAACTCGGAGACCTCGTTCAGCCCCAGCGACCGCACCGCGGTGTGGACGATATCCGACTCGGGCACGCCTCGCGAACGCCCCATGCGTTCCAGGTAGTGGCGGCCCGCGGCCAGCAGCGCGCTCTTCGGCACGAGCCCCACCAGCTCGGAACCCGTGGCCCGCAATCCGCGCTCTCGCGCACTCTCGTCACACGCGTCAAAGGCCGCGTGGATCGGTGTGACGTCGATGTCTATCAGGTTCATCGAGACCTGGGCGCAGCCGTACTCGGGGATGACCCAACCCATGCCCCGGACCGCCTTCAGCATCCCGGGTTGTTGGATCGACTGACCGTCGGGACCTGGGACGGTGCGGCCCATCTCCCTGACATCGAAGGCCACCCTGTTCGCCCACCTCTTGTCGGAGACGTTGAGGTTGACGTTGTATGCGACCAGGAATTTACGGGCGCCGGTCACCATCGCTCCGAATTCCGGCACGAACACCGCCGGGCCGTAGTCGGGTGCGAAGTCGGGATCCTCGAGCTTGCGGGGCAGCGCTTCGTATTCGCCCTTGCGAATGGCCGCGAGAGACTGCCGTTCGGGGCGGGTCGCGGCGAACTCGTACAGGTAGACCGGCAACGACATCTCTTCTCCGACTCGCCTGGCGAGGCGATTGGCGAGTTCGACGCAGTCGTCCATGCTGACACCGGCAACCGGCACGAAGGGGCAGACATCGACGGCACCCATCCGACCGTGGGCGCCGTGGTGACCCCGCATGTCGATCAGCCCACGAGCCGCGACCACCAACTGGAAGGCGCCCTCGAGAACCGCCTCCGGTTCGCCGACAAAAGTGATCACGGTCCGATTGGTCTCGAATCCTGGATCGACGTCCAGCAGTTCGACACCCGGCACCGCCGCAGCCGCCTGCGCGACGGCGTTGTAGACCTCGGGAACCCGGCCTTCGGAGATGTTCGGCACGCACTCGACGATTTTCATCGTTCCTTCTCCAAACCTTGAAAGCCTAATCGGCACTCAA
This sequence comes from Candidatus Sulfomarinibacteraceae bacterium, assembly GCA_963715955.1. Taxonomy (GTDB): domain Bacteria; phylum Acidobacteriota; class Thermoanaerobaculia; order Thermoanaerobaculales; family Sulfomarinibacteraceae; genus Sulfomarinibacter. Next base: position 31,925 of record CAVQSQ010000015.1, on the reverse strand, counting down.
GCCTTTGACAAATCCGAAATTCATTTTTCGCGGCTTGCGCGTTGCCGCGCCAACCGCGAAAAATGAAAAAATGGAAACCACCCAACTGAGCTGCGCGATCGACGCCTATTTCGAGCCGATCGCTTCAAGATCGGCGTCGACCATCATGCGAACAAGCTCGTCGAAACCGACTTTCGGTTGCCAGCCGAGTTCCCGCTTCGCCTTCGAGGGATCGGCCAACAACCGCTCGACCTCCGCCGGACGGAAGTAGCGCGGGTTGACGACCACTCGCCGTGCGCCGGTCGCCCGGTCGAAACCCTCCTCCTCCGTCCCGCTTCCCCGCCACTCGAGCTCGATGCCGGCATGGGCAAATGCGAGTTCACAGAACTCCCTTACCGAATGTTCTTCTCCGGTGCCCACGACCCAGTCGTCGGGGTGGTCCGCCTGCAGAATCAACCACATCGATTCGACGAAATCACCTGCGAAGCCCCAGTCGCGGCGAGCTTCCAGGTTGCCGAGAGAGACCCAGTCGCGGCGACCGGCGGCGATCTCCGCCACCGCACGCGTGATCTTGCGGGTGACGAAGTTCTCCCCGCGGCGAGGCGACTCGTGGTTGAAGAGAATCCCGTTGCAGGCGAACATCCCGTGCGCTTCGCGATAGTTGATGGTCGCCCAGTAGGCGTAGAGCTTGGCCACCGCGTACGGCGACCGGGGGTGGAAAGGGGTCTTTTCGGTTTGCGGGATCTCCTCGACCTGGCCGAAAAGCTCCGACGACGACGCCTGATAAAAACGCGCCCCGGGCGCCACTCTTCGCACCACCTCGAGCAGCCGCACCACGCCAAGACCCGAAACGTCGCCGGTGTAGGTCGGCATGTCGAACGAGATCCCGACGTGGGATTGCGCCGCGAGGTTGTAGATCTCGTCGGGATGCACCTTCTCGAGGATGGTCGCGAGGGACTCGGCATCGCCGAGGTCGCCGTAGTGCAGCCTGACGTGGCGTTCCCCCATCCCCGCCTTGCGCAGGTGGTCGATCCGCTGTCTGTTGAAGGTCGAGGCGCGGCGAACGATTCCGTGAACCTCATAGCCCTTTTCGAGCAGGAACTCCGCGAGATACGAACCGTCCTGGCCGGTAATGCCAGTAATCAGAGCTTTTTTCATGGCGCGGATTCTAGCAGAGGGGCTGACGCCTTCTCGAATTTTGAATTATGAATTTTTAATTTTGAATGCCGGGCTCGTCGAACCCGCGGCTCGTGCAAAAGGAATCGGTGGGTCGAAATTCCGAATTCCGAATTCCGAATTCCGAATTTTCAGTCGATTCTGTAATTCGGCGCTTCCTTGGTGACGACGACGTCGTGCGCGTGGGATTCTTTGAGGCCTGCGCCGGTCACCCGAATGAATCGCGCGTGTTCGTGGAGCTCCGCGATGGTGGCGCAGCCCGCAAGCCCCATTCCGGCGCGGAGCCCACCGACGAGCTGGGTCAGCTGGTCGGACAACGGCCCTTTGAACGGCACCATGCCCTCGATGCCTTCAGGAACGAGCTTGGTCTGGTCGCCACCCTCCTGGAAGTAACGGTCGCTCGAGCCCTCGCGGCTCTTCATGGCGCCGATCGAGCCCATCCCGCGGTAGGCCTTGAAGGTTCGCCCCTGGTAGAGGATCTGCTCGCCCGGTGATTCCTCGACCCCGGCAAACAACGAGCCGATCATGATCACGTCCGCGCCCGCCGCAAGCGCCTTGGTGATATCTCCCGAGAACCGGATGCCGCCATCCGCGATGATGGGCACGCCGGAATCTCTGGCCGCGCGCGCACAGTCCATGACCGCGGTGATCTGCGGCATTCCGGCGCCGGTGACGACCCTCGTCGTGCAGATCGACCCGGGCCCGATCCCCACCTTGAGCGCATCGGCGCCAAGCGCAATCAGGTCGCGAGCGGCCTGCTCGGTGGCGATGTTGCCGACGATCAGAGGCGTTTCCGGAAAGGCCTTCTTGATGCGCCCGGTGGTCTCCATCACTCCCCGCGAGTGTGCGTGCGAACTGTCGAGACACAGAACGTCGACGTTTTTGGCGATCAGCGCCGCGCAACGATCGAGAACGTCGCCGGTCACGCCGACCCCGGCGGCCACCCGCAGCCGTCCGAGTTCGTCCTTGCAGGCGTGCGGATAGTCGTGGGCCTTTTTGATGTCCTTGACCGTGATCAGGCCCTTGAGGTTGCCGGCTTCGTCGACGACCAGGAGCTTTTCAATGCGGTTCTTGTGCAACAGTGATTTGGCCTCTTCGAGCGTCGTCCCGACCGGCGCCGTCACCAGCGCCTCCTTGGTCATGAAATCGGCAATGGGTCGTTCGAACTCGGAGCAGAAGCGGAGGTCGCGGTTGGTCAGAATGCCCTCGAGCTGGCCCTGGGCGTCGACCACCGGCAGACCGGAGATCCGGTACCTGGCCATGACGTCGAGAGCCTCGCGCACGGACTGCTCGGGGTGGACGGTCACGGGATCGACGATCATGCCCGATTCCGAACGCTTGACCTTGTCGACTTCCTCGGCCTGCCGTTCGATGCTCATGTTCTTGTGGATCACTCCGAGGCCGCCGAACTGGGCCATGGCGATCGCCATATTGGCTTCGGTCACGGTGTCCATCGCCGCCGACACGATCGGCAGACCGAGTCGAATGCCGTCGCGGGTCAGTCGTGTGCCGACGTCGAGTTCGTTCGGGTGAACCTCCGAACGCCACGGCACCAGGAGAACATCGTCAAAGGTCAGACCGATGGGAATCTCACGGCTCATGGCTACCCCTCCGCTGCGTCCGCCGCGCCGTGGCATTTCTTGTACTTCTTGCCCGAACCGCAGGGGCACGGGTCGTTGCGCCCGACCTTCGGCTGGTCCCGGCGGATGGTGGTCGGCCTCGCATCGGGTGCGGAGACCGGAGTGTTGGCCGCGCGCTCCTGCTGTGCGTGCGAGGAGGCCAATCCCCGAGCATCGGGATGCGACAGCGTCGTGCTGACGCTCCGCCGCTTGTGCTGCAGGTCCTCCACCGGCTCGGCGTGAAACAGAAATTTGACGACGTGGTCCTCGATGCGCTCCCACATGTCCTGGAAGAGGGCGAACGATTCACGTTTGTACTCGACCAGGGGGTTCCTCTGGCCGTACGCCCTGAGACCGATGCCCTCCCGCAGGTGGTCGAGGGCCAACAGGTGGTCCTTCCACTGCCGGTCGACGGTATCGAGCAGCAGGAACTTCTCGAGCCGGGCAAACTCGTCGCTGCCGAACTGCTCGACCCGCGACTCGTAGTGATCAACGGCGGCAGTTCTGATCAGCTCCTCGAGGTCGGGCCGGTTGATGGTGTCCCAGTCGACCCCGATCTGTTCGACGGTGAGACCGAAGTACAAGCGGTACTCGCGGGCCAGCGCGGTGCGGTCCCAGTCTTCGGGGTCGGCCTCCTCCGGGCAGAACTCGTCGATCAACGAACCGACGACCTCGTCGATCACGCGCAGGATGTAGTTGCGTCCTTCGGCGCCTTCGAGGATCTGACGGCGCAGCTTGTATACCGCGACCCGCTGTTTGTTCATCACGTCGTCGTACTCGAGCAGGTGTTTGCGGATCTCGAAGTTGCGCCCCTCGACCTGTTTCTGCGCCCTTTCGATGGACTTCGACACCATCCTCGATTCGATCGGGATGTCCTCTTCCATCCCCAGGCGGTCCATCATCTTGCGCACCCAGTCGGAGGCGAAGATGCGCATGAGGTCGTCCTCGAGCGAGAGGAAGAACCGCGTCGAGCCGGGGTCGCCCTGACGTCCGCTGCGCCCGCGCAGCTGGTTGTCGATCCGCCGCGACTCGTGGCGTTCGGTGCCCAGGATGTGCAGCCCTCCGGCTTCAAGGACCTGCTGTTTCTCCTTGGCGCAGATGGCCTCGTGCTTCTCCATGAGCGCTGCGAACTCCTCGGGGGAGGTCTCAGCCGTCGCCTCCATCTTTGCGAGGCCCTCGGGGCTGCCGCCGAGCACGATGTCGGTGCCGCGCCCCGCCATGTTGGTGGCGATGGTGACCGCGCCCATCCGGCCGGCCTGAGACACGATGTCGGCCTCGCGCTCGTGGTACTTGGCGTTCAAGACGACGTGTTTGACCTTGCGCTTGTGAAGCAGCTTGGACAGCCGTTCCGAGTTCTCGATTGAAACCGTTCCGACGAGCACCGGCTGGCCGCGCTCGTTGCAGTCGGCGATCTCCTCGATCGCCGCCCGGAACTTCTCCTTCTCGGTCTTGTACACGACGTCCGCATGATCGAGTCGAATCATCGGCTGGTTGGTTTCAACCACCGACACGTCGAGGCCGTAGATCTTCTCGAACTCCTCGGCCTCGGTCTCGGCCGTGCCGGTCATCCCGGCCAGTTTGTCGTACATCCGGAAGTAGTTCTGCAGGGTGACCGTCGCCAGGGTCTGGTTCTCGCTCTGGATCTTGACCTTTTCCTTGGCCTCGACCGCCTGGTGAAGACCGTCGGACCACCGCCGTCCCGACATCAGACGGCCGGTGAACTCGTCGACGATCGTGACCTCACCGTCCTTGACGATGTACTCCTTGTCGCGGCGGAACAGGCTGTGCGCCCGCAAGGCCTGGTTGACCGCGTGCAGGATCTCGATATTGGACGGATCGTAGAGGTTCGTGACACCGAGAAGCTTCTCGGCGGTGGCCATGCCCTCGTCGGTGAGCGACGCGGTCTGACCCTTCTCATCGACCAGGTAGTCGCCGGTCACTTCCTTGTTGCCGTGTTTGTCCTCGATCTCCTCGCCCTTTTTCAATTTCGGGACGATCGCGTCGACCTTGTAGTAGAGATCCACCGAGACCTCGGAAGGACCCGAGATGATCAGCGGTGTCCGCGCCTCGTCGACCAGGATCGAGTCGACCTCGTCGACGATGGCGAAGGTGTGGCCGCGCTGCACCATGCGTTCGAGCTCGAACTTCATGTTGTCGCGCAGATAGTCGAAGCCGAACTCGTTGTTGGTGCCGTAGGTGATATCGGAACCGTAGGCCTCTTTGCGCTCGACATCGTTCATCTGGTTCTGGATGCAGCCCACCGTGAAACCCAGGAACCGGTAGATCTTGCCCATCCAGTCGGCGTCGCGACGCGCCAGGTAGTCGTTGACGGTCACCACGTGGACACCCTGGCCGGTGAGGGCGTTCAGGCAGACCGCCAGCGTCGCCACCAGGGTCTTGCCCTCGCCGGTGCGCATCTCGGCGATCCGGCCCTCGTGAAGCACGATGCCGCCCATGAGCTGCACATCGAAGTGGCGCATGCCGACCGAACGCTTGCCGGCCTCGCGAACCAGCGCGAAGACTTCCACCAGTTCCCGGTCGAGGATCTTCTGGACGAAGGTGGCCCGATCGCGAGGTTCCGCGGGCAGCTCGGCGGTGGCCGACCTGACCCTCTGTTTGATGGTGTCGAACCGCTGGCGTAGATCGTCGTCGGACAGGCCTTCGACCTCGGCCTCGCGCGCGTTGATGGCCGCGACCATCGGCTTCATCCGCTTGAAGTCTCTCTCGTGCTTGGTGCCGATGACGGCGCCAATGGCTTTTTCGAACAGGTTCATCCACTCACCTCGTCGGATTGCAAAATGCCGGGGCGGGCCCCGGCGCAGTCGGTGCATTGACCAGCGTCGCCGCCGGATCTCCGCAGCCTAGTCCAGTCCGACCGCGATTGCAACGACGCCGAAACTCGAAATCCCGGGATTTCGAGCCTCTACGTTGCGGTAGGACCACGTGCGGCGGAGCGTGCCATCTTCGATATTGTTGGATTCATCGGCCGTCTCGTCGGCGAAATCTCCCGGGCCAACAATATTGAAGGTGGCAACTCCCGGGAAGCGCGTCCGGATACGTGCCACGTGCGGCGGAGCGTGCCATCTTCGATATTGTTGGATTCATCGGCCGTCTCGTCGGCGAAATCTCCCGGGCCAACAATATTGAAGGTGGCAACTCCCGGGAAGCGCGTCCGGATACGTGCCACGTGCGGCGGAGCGTGCCATCTTCAATATTGTTGGATTCATCGGCCGTCTCGTCGGCGAAATCTCCCGGGCCAACAATATTGAAGGTGGCAACTCCCGGGAAGCGCGTCCGGTTACGTGCCACGTGCGGCGGAGGTGCCTGGCTCCCGATATGGAGGGGACCATGCCGCGGTCGCTGCGCCCGAGCGCCGCCACCGGTCGCTGGGGCTGTGGCTGTTGCGGTCGCTGCAGCCTGTTGCTGACTCTGGTGACCGTCCCTGTCGCCGACGCTGTGGCCTCATCCGTTCAATTCTCAACCTCATCCAATCCCGGATGAACCAACAAAAACCGCGCCCCTGGGGCGCGGAAGAATTCAGCTTTGAAGCGACGACTCAGAAGGCGTCGAGGATGTAATACAGCGGATTGACCGCCTTGCCTTCGACGTGCACCTCGTAGTGGAGGTGGGGGCCCGTCGAGCGTCCCGAGTTGCCCATGAGACCCAGCTCCTGGCCGCGATGCACCTCGTCGCCGGGCTCGACCGAGATCTTGTCGAGGTGGCCGTAGACGGTCGTAAAGCCGAAATCGTGAGAAATCCTGACCGTCTTTCCGAGGCCGCCGTTGCGACCGGCAAATACCACGATCCCATCCGCCGGAGCTTTGATCGGCGCGCCACGGCGTCCGGCGAGATCGAGCCCGCGGTGGAACGCGAGACGGCCGGTAAAGGGGTCTTTGCGGCGCCCGAAACCGTCGGTGATGAGCCCGAGAGATGGGGCGATGGTCGGCGTCGAAGCCAGAACCCGCTCCTGTTCGGAGAGATGTCCCTCGACGAGCTCGAGCTGCCGTTCGACCCACCTTCCCTGAGCGGCAAGCGCCTCGGGAGAATCCGGAAGCCGATCGTAGGGACCGCCGGCCCCCACTCTGTTGGCGGTCTCTCCGGTTCCCGTAAATCCGACGGCCTGCGCCTCCATGCCCGCTGCGAGGGCGAGGCGGGAGGTCCGCTCTTCGAACTCGTCAAGGCGCCCCTGGACCTCGGCGATCGTCGCCTCGAGTTCCCGGTTCACTTCAGCAAGCTCGGTATTGTCGGTTCGAAGACGGTCGACCTCGACGCGCCGATTGACCGCACTCCCCGTATAGGTGATTGCCACGATCGAAAGGATCAATCCCAACGTCGCCGCGCACGCAACGACGACCGCCGTCCTCGTCGAAAACGAGAACTTGACGAACCGCGCTTTGCTGTGGGGCACGATGATGATCGTGTTCAGTCGCCCCGGCATGCCGCCCCTCCTTCAATGGGACATAGCGAACACGTTCTCACGGGTATCGCATCCAGATTGTCCCATCCACGTCGCGGGGTGTCAAATCAACGTGACGGAAATCACAAGCTGTTCTTCTCAACATCCAGCCCGATCCCGCCATGTCACTCATTCGACTCGACTTTCGTACCGCTGTTTCGACCCTTGGTGGCCTGCCGCAAGAGAACGGCCATTTCGTCGAGTCGATTTTGGCACTGTTCAAACACACTGCCGGCCGTCCACCCTCCGCTTTTCTTCAAGCGACCGGCCCGAACCCCGGTGAGAATTTGCACCCCGTCTGCGATGGCGTCCACGGCCCAGACATGAAAACGCCCTTCCGCCACCGCCCTCACGACATCGGCCGCGAGGTTGAGGTCGCCGACGTTGGTGGATGGAATCAGTACGCCCTGGCTGCCGGTCAGACCGGTCGTCTCACACACCCTGAAGAAGCCTTCGATCTTCTCGTTGACGCCGCCGATGGCCTGTACCCGGCCGAACTGGTCGACCGATCCCGTGACGGCGACCTCCTGCCGCAAGCCGATCCCGGAAAGCGCCGACAGGATGGCGTAGATCTCCGTGGAGGACGCGGAATCGCCGTCGATCCCGCCGTAGGACTGTTCGAAGGTCACCGAACAGGCCATGGACAGCGGGTACTCCCGCGTGAAGGTGCCGCGCAGAAACCCGGTGAGGATGCTCACCCCCTTGTCATAGGTCGGCCCGGAAAGACCCGCCTGCCGTTCGACGTTGATCACCCCCTCCCGCCCGAGGCCCACCTGGGCCGTGATGCGGCTCGGTTTGCCGAACCGGTGGTGGCCGAGGTCGTAGACCGCGAGACCGTTCACCTGTCCGACCACGACGCCCGAGGTCGCGATCGTGACCACGCCTTCACTGATGATCTGGAGCGAGCGGTCCTCACTCAGGGAGTGCCGCCGTTGCCGCGCGGCGTGCGCTTGCTCGACGTGGGCCCTCGAAACGACCTTCGAGCGATCCTGTTCGGCGACGTAGGACGACTCGCGAAGAAGATCGGAGAGATCGGAAAACCGGCTCGAAAAGCGGCGCCGCCAACCGCCCATGCGAACCGCCTCCTCGAGCAGGGCCGCGGCCCCGCTGCCGTCGAGCTGCAGCAGCTCCTCCTCGTCGATCACCTTTCGGAACACCGAGAGAAGATCTCTGGCGTGATCGCGAGAGTTCTCCAGGAGGTTGTCGAAATCGGCCAGCACCTTGAAGATCTTCGGAAAGTCCGTGTCGTGTTGGAAGAGCAGGTCGTAGATCTTCCGGCTGCCGATGATCACGACCTTGACGTCGATCGGCACCGGCTCCGGGCTGAGCAGGGTCGCACCGAGAACCACGCTTTCCATGGATTGGACCTGCACTCGGCGGTATTTGAGCGCCCGTTTGAGCCCCGGCCACACTCTGGGCTCCATCAGGACATCGTCGGCGTTGAGCACCAGAAAGCCGCCGTTTGCCCGCAACAACGAGCCCGCCCGGATGTGCATGAACGAGGTCGTGGTCTCCCCCGAAGAGGTCATTGTTCTCTCGATCGTGCCGAAGAGATTGGTGTAGCTGGGCTCGGTCTCCATCACCACCGGACGTCCGCTGGCATCGGAGTTGTCCACCACCAGGTTGACGCGCCAACGGAGGAACCGGTCGACGTCCCCCGGCACCTCGTCGTCCGAGACCATGAAGAGTTCGAGCTTTTCGCCGAGATCGCCCGCGACCGCGTCGAGGTAGGCGTCGGCACGGGGGTCCTTGACCGATCGGCGAACGCGATCGACCGCAGCGTCGAAGGCGGGTTGGAGGAGCTTCCGCCGGACCTCCTCCACCCGGAGCTGGACCATCCGCCGGAGTTCGGCCACCTTCTGGAACACATCGTGGAACTTCTCGGTGAGGCGGCCGTGGTCCTCGGTCAATCTCGTCACGTCGTCGGCCGTGAGCACTCCCTGCTCGACGAGTTCTCCGAGTTTTTCCAGCGGCACCGGAGTCTCCTTGACGACCGGCAGGATCTCCGGCCGGGTCACCATCCCCGCCTGAACCTGGACCAGTGAAAAACCCGATTCGGTGACCTCCTTTTCGAAAGCCGTCACCGACTCCTTCTCCTGGCGCTGCAGCGGTTCGACCGCGCGTTCGATCCGCGACCGGAAATCGCGGTCGGAGAGGATGCCCGGGAGATTGTCGGCCAGTTCGTCGATGAGGCCGTCCATTCCCTTGCGGAGTCTGCCTCCCGCACCCGCTTTCAAAAAGAGCGCGCAGGGCTCGTCCGGTTTGCGAAAACTGAACACGAAACAGATGTCGTCCGGACGATTCCTGCCTTCGGCCAGCGGTTCGACGAACTGCTTGATGGTGGTCAGCCGCCCGGTGCCGGACATCCCGGTGACGAAGACGTTGAAACCGAGGCTGCGGATCCCGAGGCCGAAGCCGATGGCTTCCACCGCCCGATCCTGGGCGACGATGGTGGTCGCCGGTTTGACGGCCGAGGTTCCGTTCTTCGGCACCCAGCTTTTGGGGCAGCGCCACGCCAGGTGGTCCGGTTTGAGTTCGCGAATCATGATTTCTCCCTCATGGACAGCAGTGCGGGCAGCAGCGTCATGCCGAGCAGGGCGGTCGCAACGGCGCCGAGAATTGCAGCGGCCCCCACTGAACGGAGACCGGGATAGTGCGAGAGGACCAACGACCCGAAACCGACGACCGTGGTCAGGGCCGCGACCGCGATGGCCTTGGCGGTTTCCGCCAGCTGCGCCCGGTCGCCCTCGGACTCGTACCACCGGTGAAGCAGATGCACTCCGTAATCGACACCGATGCCGATGATCATGGTGATGACGAAGACGTTGAAGAAATTGAGCCGAAAGCCGAGAAGGGCCATCCCTCCGAGCATCCATACCATGCCGACCATCAACGGCACCAGAGCGAGCAGCGCCCGCAGCGGACCGCCGAGATCCGCCCACATCAGGACGAAGACCGCGACGAAACCGAGGATCGACGCCTTGACGGCGTCATCCCACACGATCTCTCGAAGCTCCGCCGAGATCACGTTGGCTCCCGACAACACCGCGCCGGGATGGGCCTCGACGACCTCGGACAACGCCGACGAGGCGCCGCGGCGCCACTGTCCGACCGGAGGATAGAGGTAGAGGGCAACCGAAACCTCGTCGCCCGCGTCGGCCACGTAGCGGTCGACAACCCGCGCCAGCGGCGTCCCCTCGAGATCGACGATCGACAGCGGCTGGCGGCGGCCGAGGGCCGTCACCAGGTGATCGATCCCGGTTTCGAAAGCGGTCGGGTTGAGGCCGTTGGACCGCAGCGCCTCCTCGAGACGTTCGCGCAGCCCCACGAAGGCGGGAGCCGCCTCTTCGAGACGGGCGATCACCACCGCCTGCACCTCCTGCGGCGGAATCACGCCGGCGATGCTGTCGACTCCCACGAGATTCTCGCCGTCGACCAGCGCTTCGAGTTCCGGCAGGAGCGCCCTGGCCTTGGCGAAGGCCTCCGATTCGGTGGTGCCGTCCACCCGTAGGACCATGGGCGAAAACCGCAGGTCGAAGGCGTCCATCACCTCCTGCCGCAACTGGATCGCCCGGTTGTCCCCCGACCGCATGTTGCGAAAATCGTCGTCCCACTGCAGCGACGCCACGGCCACACCGAGCACCACGGTGATGACGCAGGCCACGACGATGGTCGCCACGGGATGGCGCATGGCGGCGCGGCACATCACATCGGAGCCGAAGGAGTGGAGGTAGAGTTGCTTCTCCGCTCGGCGATTGCGATCGACAAGGGTCAGAAGTGCGGGCAACAGGGTGTAGACCGTCACTACCAGAAGCAGGATCCCGGTGCCGGTCAGCAGCCCCAACTCCCACAGCCCGGCAAAGTCGGTGACGAGGAAGGCATAAAAGGTCGCTGCCGTCGTCACGGCGCCGAGCAGAACGCCGACCCCGGTGTGACGACCCATGGCGTCGATCGCGTCGGGATGCGAGGCGCCCCGCCGGCGTTCTTCGACGTAGCGGGCGTACAGGACGATCACGAAGTCGACGCCCAGCCCGATCACCAGCCCGCCGAATGCGGAAGTCAGGGAGTTGATCCGGCCCAGCGCCAGCGCCCCGAACGAAAACGTCAGGGCGATGCCGGTGACCAGGGGGAAGAACGCGTATACCAGCGAGGCGCGACTGCGAAAGGCCAGCAGGAAGAGCACCATGACCCCGACCAGCGACGACACCAGACCGACCACGACGTCCGACGTGATGAGCTGGGCGTCGTCAAGCGCCACCACGTAGCCGCCGGTGTACTCGACCCGCGGCGCCCGTCCCTCACCTGTCTCCTCGATCCACCGGGCCCCGAGGTCGGCAACTCGCTCGTCGAGGCCCGCGACGAGCTCCCGGTCGAACTTCAGATCCTGGGCCGGGCGAACGGGTTTGGCCATGATCAGCAGAAAGCGACCGCCCGGGTCGATCAGACACCCGGTATCGGGATCGACGCTGACGCCGACACCTCCGAATTTCACCCGGGTGAGAATCCGCGGCAGGAGCCCCACCGGGTCGAGCCGGAGGAGGTCCTTCATCACCATGCCCTGCGGAGCCATCAACCGGGCGCGCAGGCGCTGGACCGTATCTTGGATCCCCGCATCGTCGAGGGAGGCCAGAACCTCGTCCAGTTCCGCCGGTTCGAGAAACAGCGTCGCCCGGTCGAGCAGCGGCACCGCGGCCTCGGCCGTGCTGTCAACCCGGTACTCGACCCAGTCGATGCTCTCCCATTGTCGAAGCACGCCCGCCAGACGGTCCGCAAATTCCAGAGTGGGCTCGAGGCCGATCTCGGGTTGGATGTGGACCACCACCAGCAAGGTGTCGACCGAGCCGAAACGTTCGACGGTTGTCTTGAAACCCTGGACGACCGGATTGTCACGCGGAACCAGAGACAGGATGTCGGTCTCGATGCTCACCTGCGACGCGAGGAGGGCGGCTGCAACCCACGACACCACGGCGAGCGTGGCAATCAACCGCGGCCGGCGGCGCCCGAATCGTACGAGGAAGAGGGGCAACTGCCGGGGCAGAAACCCTCGATTCACGCCGAGTCCTCCGTCAGTACACCCCGGTTCTGCCAGAAATAGACCGCCATCGAGGCCACGGTCAAGGCGACGGTGATCCACAGCGCCACCGCGGCGATGATCAGCCACTTGTCGGAGTTGAGGCTGAAGATGAGGATCGACACCGTGATGATCTGCGCGGTGGTCTTGGCCTTGCCGAGCCAGTTGGCCGAGATGGCCACCCCCCGCTCGAGAGCGATCAGCCGCAGAGCGGTCACGGCGAACTCGCGCCCGACGATCAAGGTCACCATCCACGCCGGGGCCTGCTGCAGTTCGACGAGGGAAATAAACGCCGCACTCATCAGGAGCTTGTCGGCAATCGGGTCGAGCATGGCGCCGGTGGTGGTGATCCGGTTCGTCCGGCGGGCTATAATTCCATCAAGGGCGTCGGTCAGTGCCGCCAACAGAAAAATGCCCAACCCCCAGTATTCCTTGCCCGGAACTTCGGTCAGAAGCACGACCACCAGGAGCGGCACCAGAAAGATGCGAAACAGAGTCAACATGTTGGGTATGTTCCACATCAAACACTCCTTTGGGTCCCGGCACCTGCCCGGCCTCGATTCCCCGCGATCTTTGGATGAGAACCGGTTCGGGTTCGATGATTCTAGCTCGGCTCATTCTGTGCGTCATCTCGTTTCAAGGAACCGCCGCTCCTGATGCGAGTCACGTCCCACTGCGCCAACCATCCTTCGAAGGACGCCGGTCAGCGCTGCTACAGCTGCCGGAAGTGGCTCTGCGAGGCGTGCGTTCGACGTTTTGGAAGCCATGTCTACTGCGGGCAGAAATGCCGTCTGGAGGGGTTCTCCAAAGATTCCTTCAAAGGCGCGTTGACGATCGCCCGTCGACCCTTGCACCCCGCCTGGGTCATGGCCGTCACCTCCGCTCTCTGCGCGATTCTCCTGGCCGCAGTTGCAGTCCACATCGCCGACCTGGTCTCGATTCACGATCTCCAGCAGCCGTCCGATCGTACAGCGCCTCGACCACCAACCGTGATCGCCGAAGCCTATGAAGGCGATCACGGGCGCATGGTCCGTGTCTCGGGCACCCCCGGTACCCGGGTCGTGGTCATGGACAACGAGATCCCTGTCGGGGCGTTCACCATCGGCGGCGGAGGTTCCGTCGAGGCGGAGATGCCGGACGCGGTCGGCGACGGCGACGGGGTCCGCGTTGTGGCTCTCTCCGAAACTGCGGTCGCACTCGACATGTCGGCGATTCCGGCTCCGAGCCCGACCCCCGCTCCGACACCGACCGTTGTGCCGCCTCCGCCGCCCACTCCTCGCGCGGCAATTGCCGCGGCTGCCGTACCGACACCGGCTCTGTCGCCTCCCGTCCTGCAACTGGTCACCGATGCTGGGCCCCTGATCGCTCTCACGTTCGACGGAAATTCATCGTCCAACCGCACCGAGGAGCTCCTCGATCTCCTGCACGAGCTCGATCTGCGGACCACCCTTTTCGTCACCGGGAAGTTCATCGAACGCTATCCGGAGGTCGTCCGCAGGGCGGTTCTTTCCGGCCACGAGGTCGCCAACCACACCTTCTCCCACCTCCACCTCACCACCTACGAGAAGAACCGTCGCCACGACCTGCAGACCGGCATCACCCGCAAGCGATTCCAGAACGAACTCGGAAAGACCGAGGCGGCGTTCCGCAAGGCCACCGGACGAGCGATGGCGCCGCTGTGGCGGGCTCCCTACGGTGAGGAAAACCGGACACTCCGGGGTTGGGCCCTGGAGATGGGTTACCTGCACGTTCGATGGAGCTCGGTGGAAGGCGCGTCCCTGGATTCACGGGACTGGGTCGCCGACGAACACTCGTCGATGTACCAGAATTCATCGACCATGATGGAGCGCCTGCTGCGGTTTCCGGAGCTTCGCGGCGGCATCGTGCTCATGCACCTGGCCACCAGCCGTGACGAGCCCCCGTGGCAGGAACTGCCAACCTTTGTCGATCATCTTCGTCAGCGAGGCGTTCAGCCGACGACCGTCATGCGGCTCCTGGAGTCGTCCCCGACCTGGAAGCCATGGCTGAACCGCGCTCGGGCCCGCCACCGGGAGGCGGTTCAGAACTAAGCGGCATATCTCACCGTGTTGCGAACCCGGTCAGTTTCCATCTCACCGTATGTGAGAGCGCATCAGTCTTCGACCGCCAGGAATTTCCGGGCCGCCGCCCGGCCCAGTTCGACGAATTCGTCGAATCTCTGCCATTCCGCCCACCTGGCCGTGCCGACCTCCGGCCTGATGACGTGGGAGGCGGCCTTGAGCTGCCGGTAGCGCAGGAGGCGGGACGTCATCATCTGCGTCCTCATCATGGTGTCGAGAACCAGGTCATCTCTGCCGAGGGGCGGCACGTCCAGCGACACGTCGACTGCGACCACCGGCCAGCCTTCGTTCCTGGCGGCCACGGTCGGCACCTCGGCGACGACTCCCCCATCGACCAGCAGCCTGCCCCCGATCTGTACCGCCGGCACCATCCCGGGGATCGCACTGGAGGCGACGAGGGCCTGGCGCAGAGAGCCTTCGCGGATACACACCGCCTCGCCGGTTTCGAGGTCGGTCGCCACCACCACCAGCTTCTTCGGAAGATCGCTGAACGACACGTCCGGGACGAGAAACTCCAGCGCCTCGTTGAGGGCCGTTCTGTCGAGGATCGTGCTCCGGTTCATGGCAAATGAGATCACCACGCGGTTTCGAATCCGGCGCGCGACCTGGATCAGCGGGTGTTCTTTTTCCTGGGCGTCCGGGACCTGACCGATGGGCCGCACCGATGGGATCAGCCCCTCTTCGATCGCCTCCCGCCAGAGGTCGATGGATCGTTGGGCCGACCCGTGGATCAGGACCATGCCACCGGCGACAGCTCCCATGCTGGTGCCGACGATCGACTGCATCGAGAGGCCGGCCTCTTCGAGGACCTGCAGCACTCCGAGGTGGGCAAAACCCCGCGCGCCGCCTCCGCCGAGAGCCAATACCGGTGGTCGCAGACGCCACGCAACCTTGCGCATGGAATTCCGGAATGTCGCCACTGTTCGCGCCGTCCTGTCAGCTCTTGGCTGGACCGTTCCCGCGTTTCCCCGATTTCGATGGCGCCGCCTTGGGCTTCCTCGTGGCCGCGCCGGCCGCGACCCGTTTCTTCTTCGCCGGCGCTTTGCCCTTGTTCGATTTCGCCCGCACCGGGCCCCGGCCCTTCTTCTGTTTCGGTCCCGGGTGGCGTTTGGCGACCTCGGCCAACAGTCCCATCAGCGCTTCGTGAACGCCCTCGGCAACCCGGTGGGCCTTGTCCGAGATGTGGTTGAGATCATCGGTCTGGCCGCGCGGGTCGATGTCTGCAATACGGTCGCCCTTCTTCACCGGCACACCGTCGCGCAGCAGGCCGCGCAGCACACCGGCAATCCTGGCCGTCACCGGGTAGGACGCGTCGACCGGAACTCCCTGGCGGAAGTCTTCGACGCCGTAGACCGAGACCACGGTGCCGATCCGCTCTCCCTGTCCGACCTCGCCGCCGATCTTGTGGTGAGTGAAAAAAATCCCGTCGCGGACGGCTTTGACCGATCTCTCGCCCGCATATCCGAGGATCTGTGCGGGCGGCGCATCCCGCAACCTCTCGCCGGTGTCTTCGAGGACCGCGCCGACTTGCGGGCCGCGCACCGTATCGATCACGGCGTCACAGTCCTTGCGCACCACGTACCCCGGCCCGAGTGCGATCACGACCGGAGCGATACCGGCCTTGAGCCCCCAGTTCTTGCGCAGCATGGCCGCTTCGATGAAAATCTTGGGCTGCCACTCGTGCAGCACGTCCTCGAGGGCGAGAGCGGCGACTGCGATGTCGCCTTCCGCGTTGGCCTGGACGGTCTCGGCCACGTTGCGAACATACCGGCCGCGAACGCCCTGGATGGTCTGGGTGCCGTCGAGAATCGCCTCCGAAAAGCAGACCTGGCGCCTTACAGCCTTCGGGTAGCGCCGTTCGAGCATGAGGATGTTGACGAAGCCCTGATTATATAAATGCTGGGCTGTGCCTGACGCCAGCTCTCCGGCGCCCCGAATCAGCACGCGGTAGTCGCTCGGCTTCATCCCTCCCCCATCTCAACCCGGAGACCCGGTTGCAAGTGATGCGTCATTCTAGCCTGCACTTTCGAAGCTGTCACGTATCGCGATGAGACTCAACCGATCTCACCACCAGAAATCAGGTCAAGCGGACTCCAGCACCCGAATATCGGGGACGTTGCGGTAGCGCTCGCCGTAGTCGAGACCGTATCCCACCACGAAGAGGTCTTCGATTTCGGTGCCGAGGAACGCCACCTCGACTTCCACCTGCCGCCGCGACGGTTTGGAGAGGAGCGAAACCACCTTCAGTGATCGGGGGTGTCGGGCCTCGATCAGGCGAATCACGTCGGTCAGAGTGGTGCCGGTGTCGACGATGTCCTCCACGAGGTAGACATCGCGGTCCCTGACGTCGACAGTGATGTCCTTGACCAGCACGACCGAACCCGAAGAGGTGGTGCTCGCTCCATAGCTGGAAACCTGGATGAAATCCATCTCGATAGGGTGGTTCAACCGGCGCGTGAGATCCGTGAAGAAAAAGACGCACCCCTTCAGCACCCCGATGAAGACCGCCGGCCGGCCGTCGAGGTCCGCCGAGATCTCCCGAGCCAGCCGATCGACCATCACTTCGATTTCATCCCGGCTCACCACGATTTGACCGAGCATCATCATCCTCCCGTTTGGTTGTCACTCCCAGACGGTGTATCCTGAAGTGCTATGAGGACCTCAGGGGGAGCGTTGGCCAGCGTTCGGTATACCACACTGTCCGACCGCTTTCGATCACTGTGGACCTTCTACCAATTTCTCAACGGCGTCCTCAAGCACATCGGTGAAGGTCCCATGCCCTACAGTTACGATTTTCAAGGGCTGCACCGGCATCTTCAAGATCTCGTCCACACCGTCGGCCTCGAGGCCAACGCCCGCGCCTCGACCGAACTCGATCAGGTGGAGAGAGAACTCGACAGGATCCACCGCGAGTTGTCCCGGATCGAAGGCGAGTTCGCTCCCTCGGCGCTCCGAAAATTCTTCGATCACATCAAACGTCAGGACGAAAAGGTCCTCTGTGCGCTGATCAAGTTCTACCTGTTGTACAAGCACTTCGAGCAAGACACCCTGGACAAGCTCGATATTCTCTTCACGCGTCTCGCGGAGGCGCCGTCGGAGGATGGGCCCGCCGTGCCGCGGGACACTGACGACCTGACGCGGACATTTCTGACCCTCAGTGAATTCACCAACCTGCCGCAAGTCCCGGCGGCCGAAATTCCACCGTTGCTGGAAGCCGTGCTCTCCATCCGGCAGGAGTTGCAGGAGATCGAGGGCTACGAGCGTCTGGTCGAGTCCAAGGTCTTCGACCGCTACCGGCGCCTCAAACAGCGTCTCGGAAGGACCACCCTTCACCCGTCGCTGCTGGTCGAGATCACGACCACCAACATCGTCGCCAAAAACCGGTTCAAGGAGCTCTTCGAATCGGAAGAAAAGAAAGTGGTCGAAAAGACCAACCGCATCTACGAGATCGAACGCTACCTCACCCAGCATCCCGAACTCGCCACCAACGATCTCCAACAGCAGCTCGAGGACTTCCGCCACTTTCGGATCCGATACGAGTCGGGCCGCCGCAAAGAGAACGTCAAGCGGGACGACATCACCGAGATGACCCGAACGATGCAGGCTGTGCTCGCCCAGTTCGATCCTGCGGCGCCTCGTTCGAACCCGTTCGACGAACCGGGCCGGGATGCCGATCCGTTCACCGCCCCTCCGGACCGTGCCCCCCGGGCGTCGATATCCGGGGCCGGCGACACTACGGATGCGGACACGCCCGCCGACCGGGTCGCCGGGAGCTCGCTCCGGGACGGCCTTTCGATCAGCAACCTCCTCCCGCCGGACCCTCTGCTCGCCGAAGCGATGCACAAGATCATGTTTGCCCTCGAGATGGTGGTCTGGGACAGGCCGCCGACACAGGTGGCCGATGCCCCCGAGATCCGGAACCTCAAGCTCGAGGGGTGGGAGGCGGCAAGCTATCGGAAACTGGCGGAGGGCACCGTCGAAAAGGGGACTGCCGAGTGGGAGCTCATCCGGTTCTTCCTGTCCTCAGCAGCCTTGCGGGTCAAGATGGAAGAGGAGGCAGCCGAGATCGCGAACCTCGAAGGCACCGTGAACACGCAGCGCCTCTCGGAAGTCCTGGATCAATCCGCTCAGAGCCTCGAGCGCGCCCGCGACACCGACCACCGTTTCCAGTGGTTTGTCGACGACATGTTGTTTCGAGGAGACACCCACAAGCTGGAACAGGTCTACAGGTCGCGTTTCCGGTTTCTTCACGCCTATTCGGGTCTCTGGCTCGACCACCAAAACTGCGGCGGACTGACGCCACTGTAGACGAGGTTGAGTTGAGCCGTCACTCGAAACCGCAGGTGCGGACCGGGCCCTCCCGAACAACCGCAAAGATGGGTGGGGGAGCGCCCCGGCGGTCTCTCTCCCGCGGACCATGCCGGTGACGAAAACACTGTACGCCGACGACGGGTGGCGGCCGGCGGGCGCCTTCTCGCGGCTTCTCGCAACTCTTCTCGACATCGCCGTCTATTGCGCCCTGTGTATGCTGCTCGCGATCCCCGTACAGCGGACCTTCGATTGGAGCGTGCTGTGGGGAAGTTTCGACGAGATCGCCCGAGCGGCCTCCGACCAGGCGTGGCTCGGGCATGCCAGCAGCGTTTTCGGCCTGTGTATCGCGTTGTGGTGGTGCTACTTCGTTGTCGGCTGGGGGCTGCTCGGCGCGACCCCGGGTAAATGGGCAATGGGGCTCCGCATCGTCGACTACCGGCAACGCTGCCCGATCGGCCCTGGCCGTGCCGTTCTCCGCCTCGCGGCCTACTGCGTGAGCTCGATTCTATTTGAATGGGGGCACCTCACGATCGTCATCAGGACCGATCGCCGGGCGCTCCACGATGTTCTCGCGGGCACCCGGGTGGTTCGGAAATCGAGGCCATCGCGGCACGACCGCGGCGAGCCCGAAGAAGGCGCCGATGACGAGATCCTCGATGACGAACGGGAAATCGAGGACGCACCGGCAGATCCGCCGCCCGAAGTCATTCCCCCGTAGGTCGTTGCCGAGGATGGTCGGTCAGCGCAGGAATCCCTGCAGGGAGTGCTTCTTGTGGGACCGCCGCAGCTTGTTGAGGGCGCGGCTCTCGATCTGCCGGACCCTCTCCCTGGAAAGGTCCATGATTTCACCGATCTCACGCAGCGTCTTGGGTTGATCGTCCATCAAACCGAAACGCAATTCGAGCACCCGACGTTCCCGTTCCGGCAGCTCGGTCAGGGCATCATCGATGGCGCTGGTGAAGCTCTTTCTGAGCAGGAGTTCGTCGGTGTCGGGAATCCCCGTCTGTTCGAGGAGATCGCCGAGCTCCGAATCTCCTTCGGAGGCGACCGGCTCATTCAGCGAGAGCGATCCCCTCGAGGCTCTGGTGAGCACGCGAACATCGTCGATCGAAATCCCCACCTCTTCAGACAGCTCCTGCTCGGTCGGGGCCCTGCCGAATCTCTCGCCCAACAACGACCGGATCCGCTCGAGGCGGTAGAGATTGTTGGCCTGTTTCTGGGGAAGACGGAACGACCCGGCGTGCTCGGCGAGGGCGTGCAGAATGGCCTGCCGTACCCACCACACGGCATAGGTGATGAATTTGACATCGTGGCCGTCCTGAGAGGGATCGTACTTCTTGGCCGCCTGGATCAGACCGAGGTTGCCCTCGTGGATCAGATCGAGAAAGGAAACGTTGGGGTTCCGGTAGCGCTTGGCGTAGGCCACGACGAAACGCAGGTTGGCTTCGACAAGGTCCCGCAGAGCGTCCTCGTCTCCATCCTGGATGCGGCTTGCGAGTTCGATCTCGCGGTTGTGATCTATGGGCGGGTAGCGGGCGATCTCCTTGAGGTAGCGGCGAAGGGTCGCCACCTCGGCGTCCGGCCCTGAGGCGCCGCGTCGGGTCATTCCTCGTCCGCGACCTTCAACGTCGATGATTCGACCTTCACCAGCGAGTGATACCTCGGAACCTCACCGTGTTTCTGAACTGTACGGCGAAGCATCTTGGTCAACATTTCATTCTCGCTCTGCAACCGCTTGATCTGGTTTTTGAGGTTGAGAATGATGTCGACCCCGGCGAGGTTGACCCCGAGGTCCCGCGTCAGGGTGATCACCGCTTCGAGTTGATCGCAGGCTTCCTCGTCATACAGCCTCGTATTGCCACGCGACCGGGTGGGCCGAAGAAGACCCTCTCGTTCCCACAGACGGAGCGTCTGCGGGTGAACCTGGTATTTCTCAGCCACCCAGGAGATCATGCGATATCTCGGTTTCGCCTTCATGGTCCTTCCGTTCCGCCTCCGGAGCCCCCGGTCGGTCGACCTGCCGGGCGGCACTCTGCACGCGCATCCGTTGCTTCGGGCCGTGAGAATTGTGCCGGTCGATCTGACGCCAACACTCTATCATTTCGCCGGAAGAAGGGGCCGGGGCGACCGATGTCGCCCCGCCCACGCCTTTGCGAAGCCTCTCGGATTCGACGCCTCAGCTCTGTTCCTCGGCATCGACATCCACGTACTCCGCGTCGATCACCTCGTCCTCTTCGTTCGACGGACCACCGCCGTCAACGTTTTCAGCGCCCGCTCCGGCCCCGCCTTCCGCCGATGCGCTCTGGTAGAGCACCGCGGCGACCTTGTGGCTGGCCTGAGTCAATCCCTCGTAAGCCGATTCCATGTCCTGCACCGAGCCCTCTTCCAGGGCCTTCTTGGCGGTTGCCACCGCAGCGTCGATGGCCGACGCGTCAGCCTCCGGAAGCTTGTCGCGGTTGTCGCTGACAAGTTTCTCGGTCGAGTACACCAGGCTGTCGAGTTTGTTTCTGGTTTCGATCTGCTTGCGTTTCTCCTCGTCGTCGCTGGCGTGGGCCTTGGCCTGGTCGACCATGTTCTTGATCTCCTCGTCGGTGATCCCGGACGAGGACGTGATCTGGATCTTCTGCTCCTGTCCCGTGCCGCGGTCCTTGGCCGAGACGTGGAGAATGCCGTTGGCGTCGATGTCGAAGGACACTTCGACTTGTGGCACACCCCGCGGCGCCGGCGGAATCCCGATGAGGTGAAAACGCCCCAGGGTCCGGTTGTCGGCCGCCATCGTGCGTTCGCCCTGCAGAACGTGAATCTCGACCTGGTTCTGGTTGTCGTCGGCCGTCGAGTAGACCTTGGATTTTCGCACCGGGATGGTCGTGTTGCGCTCGATCACAAAGTCAGCCACGCCACCGAGGGTCTCAACACCGAGGGAGAGGGGCGTCACGTCGAGCAACAGCACGTCGGTGACCTCGCCGGCCAGAACGCCCGCCTGAACAGCGGCGCCGATCGCGACCACCTCGTCGGGGTTGACCCCCTTGTTGGCTTCCTTGCCGAAGAAGTCGCTCACCACCTTCTGCACCATCGGGATGCGGGTGGATCCGCCGACCAGCACGACCTCATCGACGTTCTTGGCCTCGAGACCGGCATCCTTGAGGGCCTGCCGGCACGGTTCGAGGGTCCGCTGCACCAGGGGCTCGATCATCTGCTCGAATTTCGAGCGCGACAGCCTCAAATTGAGGTGTTTCGGGCCCGATGCATCGGCGGTGATGAAGGGCAGATTGATGTCGCTCTCCATCGTCGAGGAAAGCTCCATCTTCGCCTTCTCGGCCGCCTCTTTGAGGCGCTGGATCGCCATGCGGTCCTTCGACAGGTCCACACCCTGGTCCTTCTTGAACTCGTCGACCAACCAGTCGATGATCAGCTGGTCGATGTCGTCACCGCCGAGGTGGGTGTCGCCATTGGTCGATTTCACCTCCACGACCCCGGTGCCGACGTCGAGGATCGAGATATCGAAGGTGCCGCCGCCGAAGTCGAACACGGCAATCGTCTCGTCCTCTTTCTTGTCGAGGCCGTATGCCAGGGCGGCAGCGGTCGGCTCGTTGACCAGCCGCAGGACCTCGAGCCCGGCGATCTGGCCGGCATCCTTGGTGGCCTGGCGCTGGGCGTCGTTGAAGTAGGCGGGAACCGTGATCACCACCTTTTCGACCTTGCCGCCGAGGTAGTCTTCGGCCGCTGCTTTCAATTTCTGCAGGATCATGGCCGAAATCTCGGGCGGCGAGTACACCTTGTCGTCGATTTCGATTCGAGCCGTATCGTTGTCACCTTTGACGACGTGATAGGAGATCGTCTTGATCTCACCCTCGACCTCGTCAAAACGACGGCCCATGAACCGTTTGACCGATGACACCGTCTTCTCCGGGTTGGTGACGGCCTGTCTCTTGGCGACCTGACCCACCAGACGCTCATTGTTGTTCGTGAAGCCAACCACCGAGGCGGTTGTGCGGTTTCCTTCCTGGTTGGGGATGACAACCGGCTTGCCACCCTCCATGACGGCTACCACCGAATTGGTGGTACCGAGATCAATTCCAATTACTCGAGACATGCTTGAATCCTCCTCAACTTTCAGATCCAAGACGTAATATAGGACCTGAGTGAATCTTTGTCAAGTATTCGAAATGAAAAAATCATGCTCCAGGAGATCCCGGTGAGATGGGGGTCCAACGCGGAGTTTCGGGCGATCAGGCGCTCGGGGATCGGGTCAATCGAGCAGCTGGACGCCCGGTCCCTGTGACCTCTCAAACCTGCCGGTGCCCCCCTCCCATGCCAGACTGTGGCTCAGGATGAGATTCGGCATCGGGCGGCCATTGCCATCCGCGCCGGTGACCAGGAGCTTGTTGCCGCGGGTCATCAGTCGGTACGGGACCCCCCAGGGATCGAGATAGTCCTCGCCGTCGGAATCAACCGCCAGTTCGTCCACCGACACCGGGTAGATCCCGTTGAGGTAGTAGTGGGTTTCGGCTTCCCGCGCCACTCTGTCGAGGCCGACCCACGACAGGCTCTGGCCCACCCAGCGGTCCCAGATATTCGCCTCGAAGCCGAAAACCGGGTTGATCGAGTTTCTGGGGATGACCGTCAGCGAAAACCCGAGCAGAATCAGGAACGGGATTGCGAGCCACGGCAGCGAGGCGAGACTGAACTGGGTCGGGGTCGACATTGTCGAACCACGCCGGAGCTCCCTCGCGACCTCTTCCTGGGTCGCCTCCCGAATCAGCCCACGCTCCAGGAGTTCGGCGAGGGCCTTGCAGGTTTCGAATTCAATCAACGTGCTCTCGAGAATGATCTCGCTGACGGTGCTGGTGCCCTCGACCAGGGGGTACACCAGCATCTGACTGTCGGTGATCTGGTGGCCTTCGAGCGAGCCGCTCCCGGCTGCGGCGTCACTGCCTGAGAAACTGAAATCCATATCACCGAAAAAATCGTCGCCCGAGTCCACGACCTCGAGCCGCTGCGACCCGTCGACCTTGCGGAAGACCACGCCTCGATCGGGGATCCGTTGATCGATGAAAGGCCACTCATCGGTCATCCGGGCGCCTTCCATGATGATCGAATCGGCAGCCATGGGCTGCAGCAGATCGCGATCGTAATCGATGTCGGTCTCTTGCGAAAAGTGGTACTCGCCGTCGTTCCAGCGGAACACCCGGTAGACGATCTGCAGGATCTGTTGCTGCAGTGCGATCCGGACCGTCTCGACGGGAACCACGTGGTGGTCGATCAGAATCCGTCCGAGGCGCTGCAGAGTCTCTTCCTGGCGCCGCAGCGCTCCCTCGAGCTCCGCCTCCGAGACCTCGCCCCGCTTCAGCAGGATGAGACCGATCATGTCTTCGGTGTGTTGGTTGAGCGTCGAGGCGCCGACGATGCAACCGTCCTGGAACGAAACGGTCACCAGGTTCTCGGCCGCACGGAGAGTCAGGACCCCGGTCTTCCGCTGCAGCGAGATCAGCTGCAGAATATCGGCGAACGAAAAGTCGCGCAGGGTCCCTTCGAGGGCCATGTCAGCTCCCGTCCCACGTCATCGTGGTGGAACGTAATACCATCATTCCGGCGAGAACCGCGAGGCAGATCTGGAGCTGTTTGAACTCCGCAAGGGGCTCGATCATGGGAAGAAAGGTCGGTATCCAGATCAGCGCACCGGTGATCAGGAACCAGGATACGAGCGAAAAGACCACACCGCGGACGACCCGTTCGCTGAGGTAGTTGGGGCTCCCCGGGAACAACAGACCGCCCAGTCGTCTCCCCAGAATGGTCAATCGCTCCCAGTTTCGAATGTTCTTCAGCTTGGACGTCTGCTGTTCGATGGACACCACATCACGCTTGTGAAACACCGAAACGCACTGCGGGCAGAAGACCGAACTCTCGCCGAAGCCCGACTCGAGACGGTAGACCTTTCCGCACTTGGTGCATTCCTTCCCTGGGGAAAACGACCGCTGACGGAGGACGAGCATGCCGACACCGAAAACGATGCCGATCGCGAAGACCAACGACAACGGTGCCAACAAGTGTTGCGGCTGATTCATCGGCGGCGGTTGGTCCGCACTGGCGGTGCCCTCCTGAACCTCGAGATCGGCTGCGAGACTCGCCACGTCGACCTGGCCGAGCCGCGGGAAACGGATCCGCGGGTCGAGGCCCCGCAACCCGTTTTCAGCGCTGGTCCTGCCCTTGAATTCTCGCGCCCGCCTCCGCGCGACGTCCCCCTCCTCGAACCGTCGATTGAGGTCGAATGCCAACGACAGGTTGTGATAGACGTAGGCGTTCTGGGCGTCGGCTTCCAGAGCGGTGCTGAGGAGCTGGACCGCACGCTGCGAGTCGCCCTCCTCGAGGGCGAGGTTGGCGATGAAGATCATCGCGCGCACATCATCCGGATCGGCGACGCCGGCCTTTTGAAACTGGATCTTTGCGAGGCCCGGCTCGCCGTGCATCCGAAAGAGCTCGCCGAGAACCATGTGAAAGGGGTAGGTTTCGGAAAAAATCGGTTCGAGATCGACCACGTCGCGAAGGGTCGAGTAGTCGATCATCCTTTCGTCGAACATGACCGAGACCCGATCCGCAAGGGTCGGCGTCTGCAACAACCGGTTCTGCACCCACGACAGCACGGGGACCATGAAAATCAGCGTCAGGCAGGCGAGCACCGCCCAGATCCGCAATGGGACGTTCAAGTAGATCCAGCTCGCACAGAAGAGGTAGACCAACAACCACAGCGGACCGAGACCCGCAAAAACGGGCAGCAGCAGGACAACGAAGGTAAAGACCCATGCGTTTGCAGGCCGGAAGAGAGTTCCGCCCAGCTCGCGCACGTCGTGGGCCATGGCACGGAGGTGGCGCATCGTGACCGCCACCATCATGACCAGAAATGAGATCGCCACCGAGAACGTCGTCCAGAGCAGGAACATGGCCGCAACGTCGCGTCTCGTCGGTTCGTACAGCAGGAGGGCCTTCCATCCCGCCATGTACGACTTGATCGCATCCATCGTCGCGCCGCGCTCGTGAAACCACCTGGCTTCCAAAAAGTAGCTGGACGGGTAGTTCGGGTCCAGCTGACGCGCGGCGCGAACCATCTTTTCGCCGGCCGCTCCCGGGTTTGACTCCGCCCAGGAAACCAGAGCGGCCGCGAAGGCCGGCATACGCCATACCTCGAGCTCGGCCGCTTGATCGTGGAGAATCTGGATCGACAGCTCGGCGGCGCCGGCATCACCCGCGGCCAGGTTTTCCTGAACCTCTTGCCAGGTATCGAGAAGACCAGCCTCGACCACAGGTGCGATCGACGCCACCAGGATCATGCCGACAAGAACCGGACGCCTCATCCGCGCTCCTGTACGAAGAGCGCTCGCAGTTGAAAGAGAACGTTCGCCAGGATCTGCTGCTCTTCCGGCGACACGTTGCCGGCCGTCTTCGACTCCAGAGCCGCGAGGTAGTCGATGATCCGGCGCGCCTGTTCCGGCTCCGCGGGCAGGCCCTCCGCACCCACAAGCAGCATCTCCGCCTGCTGTGCCAGTGAGGCGACGAGTTCGACAAAGTCCCGAGAAGTCGACGGTGTGGGCCGCGCCTGAGGCGTCGGCGCCGCTCCGGGATCCGTCACGGGTTCCGGCTGAACGGAAGGACGCTGGTCCGGTGGAGTCGGAGACGGAGGCGCAACGTCCCGTGCCGGAGACGGCTCGGCGCCAGCAGCCGGACCACTTTCGGGCAGGACGTCGTTTCGCGGATCACCCTCGGTGGTGAACCTGCGTCGATCGACGACCTTGATTGTGCGCGGCGGCGCCTTCTCTTCGACCACTCAAACCTCCACAGACGCAACTTTCCCGTTCTAAGAATACTACGCAGCCCCGGATGATCGCACAATCCGCCGATCCGCATCCCGCGACTCCGGGCGTGAGCGCCACGATCGCAAGCGATGCCTCCGATCAGGAGCGGAAGACCGCCTTGCGTTTTTCGAGAAAAGCCGTCGTTCCCTCAGTCATCTGATCGCTCGCTGCACCGACCCCGAATAGGGTCGCCTCGAGCAGGCACCCGTCATCGAACGGCATGTCGAGCCCGTGGTTGACGGCCTCGATACAGTGGGCGACCGCCAGCGGCCCGTTGCCGAGGATCTTCCCGAGGATACCGTTGACCGTGGCGGCCAGCTCCTCGGGAGGACACACCACATTGACCAGACCGATTCGCCCGGCCTCCTCGGCCCCGACGTTGCGCCCGGTCAAGAGGATCTCGAGGGCACGACCCTTCCCCACCAAACGAGGCAGCCTTTGGGTGCCCGCGTAACCCGGGATCAAACCGAGCTTGACCTCGGGCTGGCCGAAGATCGCGTTGGCCGCTGCGACCCTGAGGTGGCAGGACATGGCCAACTCGCACCCGCCGCCGAGGGCGAAACCGTTGACTGCCGCAATCGCCGGTTTGGCCAGCCGTTCAATGCGATTGAATACCGCCTGGCCCCTGAGCGCGAACTCCTTGGCCTCCACCGGACCGAGCGTGTTGAGCTCCGAGATGTCTGCTCCGGCCACGAAGGCCTTTTCTCCGGCGCCGGTGATCACGACGGCGTGAACCGCGTCGTCGTTTCCGGCCGCGGCGACCGCCGCATCGAGCTCGAGCAACGTGGCCCGGTTGAGCGCATTGAGCTTGTCCGGCCGATTGAGGGTGATCCAACGCACCCCTTCCGCGTCATCAATCAACAAATTTTCATAACCCATGTGGACCTCCCTCGCGGCTGCGCTGCAGTCTACTCTGTCCAGGACAAAGACGCACAGCGGAACACCAGTCGGCGGAAGTCAACCGCGACCCGCGGGCACGGACGCGAAAACGGCCTAAAAATCAGACGGCGAGACCGCTCCGCCGATCGTGTAGTTGAGGACGGTGGCCTGATCGAGGCACGGCACACAGGTGCGGCACGTCTCATCCGGCCTCTTGACCCCCTCGGGGTCCACCCGCGTCACCACGCCGTCACACAGCCAGTGATAGACGGGCTTGCCGCGTTGCCAGGCTGCCGTCTCCCCGACCACCAGGTTTTGCGCCTCCCCCAACTGCGCCGGCGTCAGCACGACATCGCAGTCCGACTCCGCCCGCACCTCACCGATCATCATCGGCGATCTTCGCGATCTGCTCGCCCGTCGGCCCGAACACCGCGGCGAAGTACTCGACAGGTTCGTACTCCAACGTGTCGAGCCAGGCCTCGAACTCCTGGTCGGTCAGGGTGTTCATCCAGTCGCGTTGCTCGGATCTTGCCGACGCTGGCGCGCTCCTGGATCTCGTCCGGGTCGAGGTCCTGGTTCGGGTTGCGGTGCTCGGACGCTTCCTTTTCCCTCCACCAGACCGCCTCGGGGCTGTTGGCCGCGGTCTCGTCCCGGCGCCGTTCGATCTCGTGGCGATCGAGTCTGCGCTTTTCCGCCTTCGGCATGACGCCCCAGTAGCGATCGCCGCCCTCCGGGTACATGTCGACGTAATAGAGATCCTCGACAACGTCGTTCATTCTCCTGAAAAAGAGCCTGGTCGTGGTGTCCGGCCGGTTGTCTGAGACGGTCGCCTGGATGACGGCGTTGGCCCCGGCGGGCACGCACTGGACCCGGTCGGCCTTCACCGACGTGCTCTGCGCCTCAGCAACCGGCGCGGCCATAGCGGCCGCCGCAAGGGCGAAGGCGACGCACGCCGGCCGCACGATCGAAAACGAATACCCGGATTGACTCATGGCCATTCTCCTCGGCTGTGGGAACTCGGTGGGATCGCCCTCAAACCATACCGAATATCAACAGCTTTCATCGAGTCTACGAAGCAGGCAAAGCATTGTCAACACGCCGGATCGCGCCCCGGTCACGGCCGCGCTCGCCAATCTTCGGCCGCAGTCGAACGCCGGTGGGAAGGGCGAGCTAGAAAAAGCGTCGTTTGACGTAGATCACGTCGCCCGCCTGGATCGCGGGATCCGCAACGCGGCCCTTTCGGATCTGCGCCATGTCGAAACTGAGAATCTCTTTCTCTCCGCTCGTCATGCGGTGGACCTCGAGAGACTGCGATGCGAACTTCCCGACACCACCGGCCTGGGACAGAGCCTGCATCAACGTCATGCCGAGTGTGATCTCATACTGGCCCGGCCTGGCCACCTCGCCGGTGATGAAGTACAACTTTTTCGCCGCGACCGACAACACGTCGCCGGCCTGCAGTTCGACATCGCGACCCTCTTCACCGCTGAGGATCTCGGAGGTGGCGAAGATCACCGGCGGGGGAGGGCCTTCGCCGTTGACCCGCGTCACCCTCCGCAGCTCGAGGGTCGGCCCCGCCGAAGGCTTCAGGCCACCGGCCTTCGCCAGAAGATCGGTGAGCGAGGTCCGCCCTTCGAGGTAGTAGGTGCCCGGTTTCTGGATCTCCCCGAGCAGGGTGACCGGTTGCGATGCGAAGACCTTCATCTCGAGCTTGAGCTGGACGTCGACGTAATAGTCCGTTTCGAGGA
Source organism: Candidatus Sulfomarinibacteraceae bacterium (assembly GCA_963715955.1). Lineage (GTDB taxonomy): Bacteria > Acidobacteriota > Thermoanaerobaculia > Thermoanaerobaculales > Sulfomarinibacteraceae > Sulfomarinibacter. The sequence continues at coordinate 2,740 of CAVQSQ010000015.1, read as the reverse complement.
GCGTCTCGAGAAGAGTGGCCACCTCTGCGGGCGTCTTGCCCCCGACCGGGACCGCACCGAGCAGGGGGAACATGATCTCCCCGGAAGGCTGTATCGTGAATTCGCCGGAGATCTCGTCGTGGCCGAACGTCTCGACGTCGATGACGTCGCCGATGCCGACCTGATAGCCCGGGTCGTCGGCCTGGAGGTCCTGGGCCGCGACGCCCACGGAGGCGGCGATGCAGGTCGCAACAGCTATGATGCAGGGAACCAGTCTCACCATCATGACCGAACCGTACCACACACGGCCACCCGTCTCACCTGCCTGAAAATCAATCGGAAATCAGAAGCCCAGGACCAAACCGAGCGTGAAGATGTTCGTGGTGTATGAGTACTGGTAGAGGGAATCGCGGTCTTCGTACACATACGAGCCCCACAGTGAAAAATAATGGGTCAGGCGATAGCCCATTCCGAGCCCCAGCGTCAGGATATCGTCCGACCGGATCTGGCCGGTCCGGGGGTCGGGCAGTTCGTAGTCGTTGTTCTGGAATCCTCCGCTCGCAGAGGCGTAGATCGAACCGCGATCGATGTTGTAACGCAGGGCGCCTCCAGTCGCAACGTAGTTGGCGTTGTCGGCGTAGTTGGACGGGTAGGGCGATCGCAACAACTCGAGCCGGACCACCGACCCGTGACCGAGGGACCAGTCGAAGAAACCGTTGACGATGAAACCCTTGAAATCGCTGATCGGGGGATCTCCAGGCTGGAGGTCGTACTGGATTCCGAGATAACCGACCCGGATCCCGGTTCCCACCACCGGGCTCAACTGCCCCTCGAAGCCGAGCGTTACCTCGTCGGACGTGGAGTCCCGGAACCCGTTCGACGAGAGCTCGGTGTCGTGGGCGTCGAAATCCGACCTCATATAGCGGATGTCCATGGTCGTGTTCGGACCCAGCTGATGAATCCACCCCAGTCCAGCAGAGGTTCGGTTGTAGTCGTAAAACAGCGTGGGGTCGGAGTTGTTCAGATCCGTCCAGCCGGCTTCGACGAAAACACCGTCGCGCTGGGTGAACCAGTATTGGACGCCGATCCCGGCGAACTGCTTTTTGAAATGCGGGTCACCGTAATAGAGTTCTCCACCCTCGTCCACGTATCGCGTTTGAAGGTTGCCGATGATGTAGTTGTAGGTCGCGTCCACCACCAGACCACTGGCAAATGTGAACGTCCCACCGACATCGAAGAAGTGGGACCACTTGTCCTCGAGATCGTAGGTCCGATAGTCCGTGTACAGCGGGGAGTATGAAAAGTGGATGAAGGACTCGTTGATCGGCACCTCGAAGAGCAGGGTCGCCCCTGCCTGGAAGACCTGGTCGGCGACTTCGTTGTCGGGGGTGAAGAAAATATTGTCGCGGTGCTGCCAGCTGATCTGGATCGTCGGGCTGAAGAGGAAGGGACCCACCATGATCGACTCGTTCGAACTCGACGCCGTCGGGCCGGCGTTCTGGGTCGACAGCTGAGTCTGAGACTGTGCGCCAACACCCAAGGGGTACACGCAACCCAGCGCGATCAGCCAAGGTATGGCCCGCCGCATTCTCATTGGTGGTTCGAGTCCTCCGCGGGCAGCGCCGCCAACTTCGTCAACATGTATGTTCTTTCAAAAGGCCGGGTCGTTTTCGAAAACGAAATCGAGCTAAACCATTGCTCCATTTGACTCTACCATAATCGTCCTGATTCTCGATTCAATGACGTGGACCCTCTGCGGGGCCCGGTCCCCCTCTCCAGCGCACCCACTGAGCAGACCACGACCTCCTCGCTGATCGACGATTGAAGCGTCACACACCACATCGTCTCCTGCCGAGGCTCTTTCTCAGTTCGGTTTTCTCAGCCTGGGCTCGATATTGACGTGATTCCACCCGTCGAGCCCGACCGGGAGTCCGCATGCCGCAGTTCGGCATGCCCCTGGATATCGCACCATCCGCCACGCGGCAGCTCCACTTCAAATCATTGAAACCTCAGACCTTGGGTCGCAACCATCCTCATGAGCCGCGCCCGTTCGGTTCCCGGTCCCAAAAGTTCTTGCCATCCTGCGGCGTTTTGTGCAGAATGAATGAGTGTTCATTCACCATTGTGCCAAACGATCTCGGCTCTCGAGGTCGGGCACCTGTCACTCAAAGAACCGGGAGGTTGATCCATGGGCACTGAAATCCGAAGGGCCGCGGTGCTTGGCGCCGGCGTCATGGGATCCGGCATCGCCGCCCACCTCGCCAATGCAGGCATTCCCGTCCTGCTGCTCGACATCGTGCCGCCGAATTCACCGAGGACGACAAGAAGAAGGGCCTCACCCTCGAGGACCCCCGCTTCCGTAACGAATTCTTCCTCGCGGGTCTCGACGGCATCAAGGAATCAGAGGCCGGCCGCCCTGTTCTCGAAGCGCTACCTTCCGCTCATCGAAACCGGCAACTTCGAGGACGACTGGGACCAGCTCGCGGACTGCGACTGGATCGTCGAGGTCGTCATCGAGCGCCTCGACATCAAACAGCAGCTGCTCGCCCGCGTCGACAAGGTGCGCAACCGGGCGCATCGTCTCGTCGAATACCTCCGGGCTGTCGATCGCCGGCATGACAGAGGGCCGGTCCGAGGACTTCAAGAAGCACTTCCTCGTCACCCACTTCTTCAACCCGGTCCGATACATGCGGCTGCTCGAACTGGTAGCCGGTGAAAAGACCAAGCCGGAGATCCTCGACTTCTTCACGAATTTCGGGCG
>CAVQSQ010000014.1:0-115736 GCA_963715955.1 Candidatus Sulfomarinibacteraceae bacterium | reverse complement strand
CGTCGGGCGACGCATTGGGCGTCTTGTGCATCTCTCAATCGAAGCACGTGACCTAGATAGCGCCCTGGGCTACAGCCTGCACCGTCTGGCGTTGGATCCCATGGACGAAGACGCCCACCGGATGCTCATGCGCCTGCAAGCGTGGCGCGGCGACCGTTCCGCTGCGCTGCGCCAGTACGAGGCATGCGCGCGTCTGCTGGCCGATGAGTTTGGAGTTGAACCGCAGGCGGAGACCACGCAACTGTATGAAGCCATCGCGTGCCGATGTGCTGTCCTCGCCGCTTCAACAGATCGCCGACCCGACGCCGCCCACGGACCGAACAGCATCGGTTGCCCGCACGCAAGGGGATTCCCGTTCGTCTTCCCCGATACCTTCATCCGAAAAATTGCGGTTGGTCACCGTTTTATGCGCCGCGGCGGCGACTTCCCGGGACGACGAGAATGACCTCGAACAACTTGGCATCCCCTACCTTCGCCTGGCTGGCAGAGGCGAAGGCAATTCTCGAAAGCTACGGTTCCCATGTGAACGTGTGATCTGGGTGACGGCCTGCTCGCTGTCTTTGGCATTGACCAAATGCATGAAGATGACGCCGAGCGCGCCCTGCGCGCCGCCCTGCAGATTCGAGACGCGGCAGAACGCCGTCGTACGCCGGTGGGCAGCGGCATTCACACCGGACGTGTCTATGTGCCGCCTCCATCCGGCGAGGGCGAGCAACCTGCGATTCTGGGCACGGTCATCAACAGGGCGGCGCGGCTCTGCGATCTGGCCGGCCGCGACGAAGTGCTGCTCAGCAAGCAGACCTACGACCTGACGCGGCGTGCGATCCGCGCCGCTGCGCGTTCCGTTGACTTCGGCGCCCTGGGCGGAACAGATCAGGTGTATGCCCTGGAGCGCATCCGTCGCCGTACGCGCCGTACGCATGGCATTGAAGGACGGCGAGCACCCCTGGTCGGTCGAGCGCGCGAAGTCGCTGTCGTCAATCGAGCGCTGGGGGATCTCCAGGCCGGCGTCGGCGGCGTGATCCTGTTGAGCGGCGAGGCCGGCATCGGTAAGTCGCGGTCTGGTTGAGGAAATGGAGGAGACCGCGAGCGCCCAGCCGTTGACGCTGCTTTGGCTTGAGGGCCGCTGTCTGGAAATGAGCGCCGCATCCGCGTACGCGCCCTTTGCCAGCCTCCTCCAGGGCTATTTCTCCTCGTTGGACAATCGTCCGCAACCATCACTGGCGGCGGGCGTTCGAACAACGCTACAGACCTTGGTCGATGTCGGGGCGATCTCCGACGATCAGCGCAACGAGATGGGGCCGCTATTCGGTCGTCTGCTCTCGCTGCAATTCGACGATGCGTGGGACAACACGCTTGCGGCCGCCGATCCCCAACAGATCCAATACCGTACCCGCATGGCCATCTGCGAGTTTCTGACGGCGCTGGCCGGACAACAGCCGCTGGTGATCGTTCTGGAGGATCTGCATTGGGCCGACGATCTATCCCTCGATCTCGCTGCCGAGTTGATGTCCATCGCCGTTGACACCCCGCTGCTTCTGTTCTGCGTCTACCGGCCCTCAACGACCCATCGAAGCCGTCAACTGGCAAAACACGCGATGCGGCGGTCCCCAAACCGCTTGCATGAGATCCGCCTGGCCGGGCTTCCGCCGGAAACCGTCCGCTTGCTCGTCTCCTCGTTGCTAAACGATGTCGAAGCCGATGCCGGCCTGTTGGACCAGATCCTCGCGCGTGCCCAGGGCAACCCTTTCTTCGTCGAGGAGCTTGTTCGCTCCGTGAAGGAGTCCGGCGCTTTGGACACTGGCAGGCAGCGGCGATCCTCTGAACCTGTCCGCAGGTCGTGGCGCGATTCCCGTGACGCTGCAGAGCGTCATCCTGAGCCGTGTCGATCATCTGGACGCGACCGAGCGGCAACTATTGCGGCGGCTGGCTGTTGTCGGCCGCAGCTTCAACCTGCCCTTGATCGAACAGATGGCCGACGGATGCGCGTCTTCCGATGCGGTTGGCCAGCCTGGAAGATCGCGGCTTTCTCTTCCTGGAGCACTCCCTGCCTGTTCCAGCCTATGCCTTCTGGCACGTCCTTACCCAGCAGACCATCTACAGTTCCTTGACGCGTCGTGAAAGGGCGGCCCTTCACCGTCAGGTTGCAGAGGCCATCGAAGGCCTGTACGTGGATTCCCTGGACGTGCACCTGATCGACCTGGCCTACCACTACGATCGCAGCGATCAGACCGAGAAGGCAATCGACTATCTGTTGCGGGCCGGCGAAAAGCTGCGTGTCGCCTACGCCAATGAGGGCGCGATTGCCCACTTCCAGCGTGTCCTGACACGGCTGGATGAATCGGACCTTCAGAACGCAATCCCGCCAGAAACCATTCACCGTTGGCGCTATTCTTGCCCATGGCGGCATGGGGCGGGTCTACACGGCGACGGCTGACCTGGCCAACGGCGAGACGCACCTGACCGAGGCGCTGCGACTGGCCCGGGTGCTCGACCTCGAACCCACAGAGATCGTGCGTGCGATCAATGCGCTTGGCGAGTCACTCATCTGGCGCAACAAACATGAAGCGGTACCGAGCTCGCCAATGAGGCGTTCTCTCTTCTCGGCGAAGAACCGTTGACTGAGCTGGCATGTACCAACCACTTGGTGTGGGTCTGCACAGTCAACGTTGGTCGTCGCGCCCTGGGTTGGCCTGGAATATGTGAGGCAGAATGCACAGTTTCTGGCAGATCTTCCCTACGTGGAAGAGTTGCGTCTCTCCTATTTTGGCGTCATCACCTACTATCTCCTATCACAAAGCAGCCGTGAGCAGGTCCGGCACTGGTACGATCTATTTCGGCGTCGAGCCGCAAGAGAAAGGCGATCTGCTGCGGGGACGGCGAAGCGCTGCTGCAGTGGGCGATCGTGCTCTGGGCCGTCGGCGACTACGACGGCGCGTTGGACTACCTTCAGCGTACAGTGACCAGATGGCGCGCATCGGAGATCGCCTGCGCAGCGCCTGGGGCCTGAGCATTACCGCCTACATCCAGTTGTCGGTGGCATGCTTGACGCCGGCTTCCGAGACTCTGGAGACAGCGGACTGGCTTTCCGATCGCGGCCTGGCACCCTCTGTCCACGATTCGGACTATGTCAAATCCATCCTCGATCTGGTTGCAGGCGATGTGGTTGGTGCTGAGGCGCAGGTGGCGGAGACAATTTCGGACAGCGGAGATAAGCCCGCGCCGGCCTATGTGGTCATCTTGCTTCATCGAGCGGAGTTGTTCCTGATACGAAAAATGCCGGCAGCAGCGATTGCACGCGATTGAGGAAGCGATCCGCGTCACCCTCGAAGCGCCGCTGATTCCGCCCGCGTTGTGGTACGGCGGATGGTCATCCATTCTACTTCGGATTCCTCTCGCCGAGGGCTTGAGCAAGTACGAAACCGTCAGCGCAGACGCGGCTTTGTTCCGCGCTCGTTGCCGAGAATGGCGCTGCCGCTACCCGGATATCATGCCGGAGTTCACCCATTGGCAACTGGCCCCGACACAAATTCCAGCGGACATTCGATGCTGGCGACATCTGGCTGCCGACCGATGACATGGTCTGGTCGGATCCGCTCTCAGACTCTGCCTACAAGGTTGGGGGGGTGGATGGGTCAATCATCACCCTCCGCGCCGCCAATGGCCGCGATCTGTGGCAACTCAATCGCAGCGCGCCGCGACTCCTGCGGCCCATCTCCGGCGACTTTGCGCTGGCGGCCACGGTCGCCGTTGCACAGGACGACCGGCCTGCCATGGGCGGCCTGCTGCTCTGGCAAGACGAAGAGAACTACCTCTGTCTGAGCTGGGGCCAACGCCGTCCCGACGAGATCTCCTTCGAGGGCAACATCGGCAACCGCGATCTGATCTTCGGCCGCGGCAAGCTGCCCGGCGACCGCATTCGCCTGCGGTTGGAGCGCAGCGGCTTGGCAGTGCGTGCCCTCTGTTGCGCCGATGGCAAACAGTGGTTCACCGCGGGTACGGTGACGTTGTCCGGCGGAGAAAGTCTGCAAGCCGGCATCTATGCGGCGGGAACCATCGATCGGGCCGTGTACAGGGGCGCGTTTGCCGATGGAACAGCCATTGGTTTTGATCAAGTCCAGATTCAGCACCGAGACAATTGAGGAATAACATGATCTTTCCCACTAGCGCGTGGACGGTATCGACGCCGGCCGACCAGGGCGTGGACCCGAATACGCTGCAAGCGGCGTTGGCCTACCTCGAATCCGAGAGCGGCGAAGACGGCGTCAGACAGTGCGTCATCCTGCGCCGCGGCCATCTCGTCTATGAAGGTCCAGAGAGCCACTTGGTCCACGATCTCTGGTCGGTGACCAAGTCCTTCACCAGCACGTTGCTTGGCCTGATGATCGACGACGGCCTGTGCCAACTCAATGACCGCGCCTGCGATTACGAACCGCTGCTGGCCGAACACTATCCTGACGTCCGCCTGCGCCACTTCGCGTCCATGACTTCGGGTTACCAGGCCAAGGGGCCGACCCGCTATCCGAATCTGAAGCAGGATCGGTCTGTCGACTGTTTTGATCCGGCCGAACCGCTCTTCAAACCGGGCGATGGCTTTGCCTACTGGGACAATGCCCAGAACATGTTTGGTCGCGTCCTGACCCAGATTCTGCAGGGCGATCTCTACGAGTACCTCAAGCAGCGCATCCTCGACCCCATCGGCGTGGGCGAGTCACGTTGGGAATCGGAGGCGTCGGTCAATGGCATACCCATCCGCTTTGGCGGCACGCACCTCTACCTCAATGCCTACGATCTGGCGCGCTTTGGGCACCTCTTCCTCAATCTGGGCCTCTGGAACGACCGGCAACTCATCAGCCCCGGTTGGGTGCGCATGGCCACTGCGCCGCAGGTCCCGTCCGGCGTACCCATCGCCGACACCGAGCGTACCGACATGGAGGGCAGCGGCTGCTATGGCTTCAACTGGTGGCTCAACGGCGTCAAAGGCAACGGCGAGTGGAGCCTGCCGGGCGCGCCTTTGCGTCTCTTCTTTGCCAGCGGTCTCAACAACAACATGTGCTTTGTGATCCCGGAGTGGGAGATGGTCTTCGTGCGCGCCGGCACCGACATCAATCCGCCGGCCGGCAAGTTTCCAGTCTACACGCGATTTTTCAATCTGCTCAGTGAAGGGGTAGAGTTGGATTCGTCTGGATCGAACATCCCATTGTAAAAACGTCTGGTTCACCGCAGAGCCACAGAGGCTGCGCAGAGGCCACAGAGGAAAAGACGCTGAGCATCTGTGTCTATCTGCCTCCATCTGTGGCTGAGCAATAGAGCAATCCTAGTGTGAGGGAGGCATCATGATCACCGTTCCAGCGCCTGTTCTTAACACATTGGCCGGACGCTATGCAACCACCGCAAGCCATCTGGCCTATTTTGGCGGTGGTCGTGAAGAGTCCGACGGCATTGTCTATGCCTATCCGTACGAGGATAGACGCCGGCTCCTGAAGATTTTGGCCATTCCAACTGAAGATCGGCGGACCGGTCTGTTCTGCTTGGACGAGCGGCTCCAATTTGTGCGTTTTCTAGGCGATCACGGCGCGCGTATCGTCTTCCCCCAACGCTCGCCGCGCGGAAGGCTGTATGAGACTGTCCCTTTTGAGGCGCACACGTGGATCGGCTACGGCATGGAAATTGCCCCAGGCAAGGCCATGAATGAGACCACGTGGGACCCGGCGATCTTTCGCAATTGGGGCAGGCCATTGGCCGGCTACATCGCCTGGCCCGACAATATCATTCGTGGGAAGCGTCCGTGGATCCGGAAAGCGGCGAAGCACTGCTCACCTGGCAGGAAGAGTGGACAGGCTTCCAGCGTTGGTGTCAGGATGACGACGTGAAGCAAAAATGGGTCGAGATCAAAGCGCAACTGGATGAGTTGCCCAAAACGCGCGAAGTCTTTGGCTTTGTTCACAACGATCCGCATTGGTGGAATCTGTTGGTCGATGGCGATCAGATTACGCTGCTGGACTTCGACGTCGCCGATCATCATTGGTTTGTCAATGACATCGCCATTGCCTGCCAGAGCATCCTGGGATCTGTCTCGGGCGGCATGGGCGGACCTGTCCATGATCAGGAGAAACTGAACGGGTTTCTGCGTTTTTTCATGGAAGGATACGCGCGTGAGCATCACCTCGCATCAGAATGGCTGGCGCGCCTGAACCTCTTTATCGCCTACCGGCGCATTCTGATGTACATTGTCATGCATGACTGGATTCAGTCTCAGCGGGCGCTTCACGCTTCGTGGAAACAGATGATCTTGGCCCAGCCCGATGTGGTTGACGAAAATCTGCGTTTGGATGGTGGAAAAACTCGATGAAACGATCAACTGCCAATGCCATTGACGACTACATTGCAGCATTCCCCGCAGAGACGCGGGAACTGCTCGCAGCGTTGCGCGCGTGCATCCAGACGACTGCGCCCGATGCGACGGAGAAGATCAGCTATGCGATCCCGACGTTCTATCTGAATGGAAATCTGGTGCACTTCGCCGCATTCAAGAAGCACATCGGCTTCTATCCGGGCGGAAGCGGGATCGAGGCGTTCCAGGAAGAACTCAAACCCTACAAGAGCGGGAAGGGTTCGGTCCAGTTTCCACTGGATCAGCCGTTGCCCCTGGATTTGGTTCGCCGCATCGTCGAGTTTCGGGTCGAAGAGAATAGCAAGCGATGATTTGTCTTTCGCAAGGACTACGCGCCGTTTTGAGTGCGCGTCGCCGTATGGTCGCTTTCTCCATCGCAGTTGTGCTTACGGAGCGGGCTTGCCAAACGTTGTGGGGATTGATGGTATAATCCTTTTGCTCACTATCGGCAACGTTATGCGTATCTGATGGCGATGGTGAACCTATGACTGCTTTACAACAGGCAGAGCAACTGCTTTCCGAAATGTCGCCGGCGGAGAAACTTCAACTGATTCAACTGATCGCCCGTGACCTGGGTGGAGAGGCCACGGGTGTCGAGAGCACACCGGGCATCTGTGGCGGCGCGCCAAGGATTACAGGCACACGGATTCCTGTTTGGGTGCTGGTACAATACAAAAATCTGGGCGCGTCTGAGGCCGATATCCTTCGAGCGTACCCAACGTTGCGGGCAGAAGACCTGACCAACGCTTGGACCTATTATCGGTCTCATCAAGCTGCCGTCGAAAAGCAGATCCTTGAGAATGAGGCCGCATAACCATGGCGCGGCTCTATTCAAACGAGAACTTCCCTTTGCCCGTCGTTGAAGAACTCCGACGACTGGGTCATGACGTCTTGACGATTCAGGAGACTGGCAAGGCCAATCAAGCATATCCCGATGACGCAGTGCTTTCCCTTGCCGCTTCAGAAAAGCGAGCCGTATTGACCATCAACCGCAAAGATTTCATCGCATTGCATGAGACAGCGTCTATCCACAGCGGCATCATCATCTGTACCGCCGACTTGGATTTTGTTGGTCAAGCGCGGCGCATTCATGAGTCCATTGAAGCCAGTGATGGCTTGGATGGCCGCCTCATCCGCGTAAATCGCCCCTCCGTTTGACCCAAGAGTCCGGTCGATTCACGCGAGATTTTGCGATCGCAGCCGTTCATACTCTGACTGCGTGTCCATGTCCTGCAGAATCAGATTGGACTCAATATTGACATGAAAAATGTCGCCGTTATGCTCTTTGAGCAGTACGCGCAGCGATTCATGCGCCCCCAATCTCAATAGCGTAGACCAGAACCGTTTCGGCAGATAGATGGGATGACCCCGCCGCATGCCGTGGCTGGGGATAACGATTTGGTAGGGCCTCGCCTTGGCCGCTTCCACCACTTGCCCAATAATCTCGGCGCCGACGTGAGGCTGATCACCCAGGGAGAGCAGCACGCCAGCAAGCCTTGCCAGCGAGCGTTGACCCTCCAGCCATGCGATGCCGGCCTGATACGAACTGAGCATATCGGCCCGCGCGGTACGCTGTATTGAAGACGACGGTCGCCGGCGAATCCAGCAACGCCGCGCGCATCTTTTCCTGCAGATGGCCGACTACGCAGACCACCGGATCCGCGCCGGCCGTACTCAGGTTCTCCACGACCGTCTCGATGACCGTGTGTTCGCCCCACGGCAGCAACTGCTTGGGCGTGCCCATGCGCTTGCTCTGCCCGGCCGCGGCGATGACCGCGCCTATCTGGGGCCGTCTGCCTTCATCTGCATTCATCTGCGGCTAACGGACTGTGGCTTCATCGTGGCCATCGCGCTGGTTGGCCATCCGATCAATGAGGATCACCAGCAGAAAGCCGACCAGCGCCACCCCAAGGGCAATGGCAACCTCCGTGTTGAAGGCGCCATCGACCGTCAGCGCCGGCAACACATTCTTGACCGCCAGCGGGACCTCTTCGCCGTGGCGATCCGTCGTCCAGGTCAGGACCTCTTTCCACGGCCAGATCTTGCGCAAACTGCCGACCATGAAGCCGGTCAAGCACGGCCACGGTCACGTCGTGGTAGCGCTTGAAGAGCCAGCCGAGCACCTGGCTAAACGCGACCAGCCCGATCACGGCGCCGATGCCGATGAGCGCGATGCTGACAAGATCCCGCTCGTTGACCGCGTTGATCACGTAGTCGTACTTGCCCAGCAGCACCAGGATGAACGAGCCGGAGATGCCGGGCAGGATCATGGCGATGCTGGCCAGCGCGCCGCTGAGAGGATGAGGAACCACCAAGTCGTGGGCGTCTGCGTGGGGACCAAGCCCACGATCCAGAAGGCGACGACAGCGCCCAGGATCAGGGCCGTGATCGTTCTGGCATGCCAGGCGCTTGACGCGCCGGCTGACCACGATCACCGAGGCGATGATGAGACCGAAGAAGAAACTCCACAGATAGACCGGCTGGTTCTCCAGCGTCCACTCGATGCCCGGCGCCAGCGTGAGGATGGCGGCGAAGATGCCGGCAAAGACCGCGATCAAAAAGGGCAGATGCAGCAGGCGCATGGCTTCGCGGATGCGGAAGCCGACCAGCGCGTGCCAGAACTCGGGCTGGGCCACCATGCGAATGCTGAAGATCAGTTCCTCGTAAATGCCGAGGATGAAGGCCATGGTGCCGCCGGAGACGCCCGGCACCACATCGGCGCTGCCCATGGCAAAGCCTTTGGCGGCCAGGATGCCGTAGGCCGCGGCCCCGCGCTGCGGCGCGTCGTTGTTGTTCGCCGGTTCAAGGTTGTCCGACTGCTTTCCCGGATCGCTCTGCATCACAAAAATCCTCGCTTGTCTACATTTCGTCGCACAAAATGTTGTCGCACAAAGAGAGCCGCCGACAGGCGCCGGCAGCTCTCGAGTGCTAAAGGCTGTGAACTGTTCTCAAGCAGCTTGTCGGAGTGGCACAAATAGGGACACGGATTTTACGGATACAACGGATTTTCACGGATCTCCTTCGATTTATCCGTGGAAGTCCGCCCAATTCGCGTCATCCGTGTCCTATCTGCCTTCTCTGCGACAGCCTGCTAAGCTGTACTGCTTTCACCGCCGGTTGACTCGTCGGTTGTGTCAACGGTGGACTCATCAACGGAACCGACGACATCGACCACGGCCGCGCCATCCTCGGTGGCCACGCCGGCCTCATAGGCGACGTCCGTGCCGTCGCTGACGCCGACTTCGTAGGCGACGCCCTCATCCGTGGCCAAAGTATGGCTGGCAGCGACGCCGTCTTCGGTCGCCACTACGCCGAAGATCTCAACCATGGAGGGCGAAGAGACGATCTGGGTGGCGGCTATGCCCTCTTCGGTAATCAACAGGCCGAGGAGCACATCCTGGCGCGCGGAGAGCCGCTGATGGATGCCGTAGGCCAATTCTTGCGCGGTCGTCATGGTCTCAGCCTGGGGCCTTTGCTTGCGCACTTCTTCCACAAACTTTTTGCTCGTGGTGGCTGCGATGGCGGAGGTGCCCGGCAACAGGGCGTCCCCGAGCGTCTTGAGGGATTCATGGTCGAAGCCGCCATCGGTGTGGGCCGAGATGGCGCCGATGGCCGCGCCCACGCTGGCGCCCAATGCCACGCCCGCGGGGCCGCCCAACAGGCCAACCACGCCGCCGATGACGGCGCCGATGCCAGATCCCTTGCCGGTGCTCATGTCACCCGTCTCTTTGATGTGTACCTTGCCCTTGGGATCCTGGCGGACCACGGCTGCATCGTCGAAGTAAAACGTGCCGGCCTTTTTGGCCTGCTTCATCTTGTCCAGCGTCTGGTCGGCCGCCATCTCATCGACGAACGCGGCGATGATCATGCCGACGCCGGCGATTCCTTCGCTGCTGCCGCTTGTTTGGTCGCTCATGTTGTTTCTCCTTGAAAAGTCGGGCGGGTATCTTTTCAATAAATCGGGGTTGGCGCCTCAAGAAGTCCGGCTTTTGGCAAAAGCCGGACTTCTGCACCCCGGAATATTGAGAAGATACTCGGGCGGACATAAAAATCGGTGCGTTGGCGCTACGCGCCGGCTGCGCTCGGTAACTCGGTTCGAGCGGGGTGAGATGCCATCTCGCCCTGCTTGGCCAGCGGCCACAACTGAGCCGTTTTCGGCCGAGAAAACCTTACCCTATTGCCCTGAAATTGGCAAGCAATCGCCCTCTCGCGTGCGTAGTCTCGCATCCGGATTCGCGCCCGCATATCTTGCCGTTGCTTCAATCATGAACCTCTGTGGTCAGTACCGGACCGTCCAGACAGAGAACGTTGCCGTTTAGTTCGCACGCGCCGCAGACGCCAATGCCGCAACGCATGTAGGCTTCCCAACTAAGCTGGCAGGGAACGGCATAGCGCTCGCCCAGCGCTGCCAGCGCGGCCAACATGCCGTGGGGACCGCAGGCGAAGATGCCGTCGATTTGCTCGTCGGCCAGCAGCGGTTCGAGCGCGTCGGTGACGCGGCCTCTTTTGCCCAGTGTACCGTCTTCGGTGGTGAGCGAGAGATGCGGGGGGCGGGGGGCGTGCTTCGACAGGCTCTGCATCCGGGGCGAGGTCTGTGCGAGTGCTTCGAAATGGTCGGCGTAGAGGATGTCGGCGGCGGTGCGCGCGCCGATGATGGTGTGGATCGAATCGGCGACGGGCAACTGCGTGCGCGCCAGCCAGTGGAGCGGGGCCACGCCGTAGCCGCCGCCGATCAGGGCGATGCGACGTTGCGCCGGCGCAACATGATAGCCGTTGCCAAAGGGCCCGCGCAGCCAGACCGTGTCGCCGGGCTGTTTTTCATGCAGCAGTTCGCTGAATGGCCCTACTGCCGTCACCATGACCGTCACAGGATCAGCGGAGACCAGCGAGAAGGGCTTCTCGTCAAAGCGCGGCAGCCAGAGCATGGCGAACTGGCCAGGATAGGCGTCGAGCCTGGCATCCAGCACAAAGGTCTTGGTTCGGTAATTTTCGTCTCGAATCTCCTGGATTCTGACAGCTTGCGGCAACCCAGACTTGGCAGTTTCATTCCAGGCCATCTTTTCGTTTCTCCAACTTTTTTGTCACAGATGACTCTGCTGCAAAAAGGTGATCCAGCATCGAAAAGCCCGGCTTCTACCTCTGGAGCGCCGGGACCTCGATGACAGAAGCCGGGCTTTTTGCAGTGGAGTCACAGAGGGACACAGATTTCCAGAGCAAAAATGGCTTTGCTACAAAAAGGGTTCCATCTTCTCCGCAACAAAGATGATCGTCTGCGGCGCCATTCTTAACGGCGCCAGCGCGCCATCTTCGGGCCAGATCGCGTCCAGCATTTCAGCAGGCGGTTCAGGTTCCAGCATCCGCAGCAGACGGAATCCAGCCGCATGGAGCATCTCGACCCACTCGCTGACCGTGCGGTGGTAGGTGATCATGGGCACGCCGGAAGCCGCGAAGGTCCAGCGCAACGGCGAGCCGTCGAAATAGCTGCGCACGGGATAGATGACCGTCTCGTCGCCTTCGTCATCGTGAAAGCAGTCGCGGAAGGGATGGTCGAGGCAAAAGACCAACCGGCCCCGCGATGCCAGCACCCGCGCACATTCCCGTAGACTTGCCGCCATCTGCTCGACATAATGAAACGTGTAGGTGCTGAAGAGGATGTCCCGCGAGCCGTTCTGAAAAGCGCCCAGATCCACGGCATCGCCCTGTACGAAACGGACATCCACGCCTGCCTGTTTGGCCAGATCGCGGGCAAAGGTGATCTGCTCATCGCTCAGATCGAGGCCGGTGACGTGCGCGCCCTGCCTGGCAAAGGCGATGCAGCACTGCCCGCCGCCGCAACCGATCTCCAGAATGCGTAAGCCGCGCACGTCGCCCAGCAGACGCAGTTCGTTCTCCCGCGGCGCCCACGGTCCGTAATGCGCGCTCTCGGTGGCAATCTCATGCAGAGACTGATAGCTTTCGCTGTTTGCATTCCAGGCGTTACGCATATCGATCATCGTGTGGATATGCTACCTGAAGCCGCGTGCGAATTCAAGTTGGGGGAGAGGGGATTGGGGATTGGGCGCAGTTCCGACTGCTGCGCAATGCACCCAATCCCCAATCCCCTCTCCCCACCCCCTACAACCGCTCGGCCTCTTCCTTCGCGATCTGCACCCAACGTACGACGCGACTCGGATCGTTGCCGATGGTGTGCGTGTCCTTCATGATTGCTTCGACGCGGCAGTTGCGCGTCACTTCGAAATCGTGACGCAGGCTGGCGCGGATCTGCTCCTCGTCGAAATCCTCCATGGCCAAGTCCGCGGGGTGCGGCTTCATGGAGAGGATGTAGCGGTCGCCCAGTTCTGCGGCGAAGAATTCCCGATCCGCCCAGGGCGAGACCGAGATGCGGCGCAGGCGCGGCAACTGCTTGACGATGTACCAGCGTTTGTCCAGCGGTTCGCAACATCCGTAGCAGTTGAGGCCGAAACGTTCAAGGAGAGGCAGTTGGTAGGGGAAGACGAACTCCTCGAACATCCGCGGCGAGATGGCGACTGTCTCCTGGCTTTCGGCGAAACCCCAGAGATCGCAGGTGCGGACCGGTCCGTCGCAGTCGGGCTGAGGCAACTCGTCCGTCCAGCCGAAGCCGCCCGAGCCAACGTAGTTACCGCCGTTGTTGAGGCTGAGCAGATTGCGCGCCTCCAGGCTGTCGAGCACGGCCAGCGAGCCATCGCGCAGGACGCCCATGAGGTGATGGATCAGGTCGGGATCGTCGATCATGTCATACATGATCTGGGAGAGGCCGCGCCAGTTGGCCAGTTCCCAGGTCATGCCTACGGACCACCACCAGGAGGTGCGCAGCCGTACAGTGAGCAGATCGCCCAGCAACTCGTTGGTCAGGTCGAGCAACCTGTCCGTCGCGCCTTCATCGATCTCGATCTCGGGAAAGTGCAGCTTCTCCAGGTCATCGCGTGTTTGGATGGGCGGTTTCCAGGTGTAGGCGCCGCCGTGCTCGCCGCCAATCCGCTCTTCGGCCAAGCCCCAACCGGTGGTCGTGTAGACGTGTGCGATGTCGAAGTTGGGTACGATCACGCGATCATCGCGCATCTCTTCTCCCCAGAAGATCTCCTTGCGCAGCCGAAACTCGAAGTGGCGCGCCAGCTCCCCCTCACAGGCCATTGAATCGGGCGGGAAGATCTCGTTCCAGCCGTTCTCGGGATCGCAGAAGATGACCGGGCGCGTCGCCTCCAGCGCGTTATGACGGCGCCAAAGGTCACGCTTCTCGTCTTCGATTGGTCTGACTGCCAGTTCCGCGACTTGGCTGGCAAGACCGCGCAGGATCTTGCGGTCACCGACCGATACAATGAGTGGTATTCGTCCGTCGGCGTAGGGCGATGAGTCTGTGAATTGCATGAGGTTTCTCCTGTCAGCTGCCCGATATTTGGTTGCTTGATCATGGCGGAAGTACGGAAATATGTCCAGTCAGCCAAAGCTTGCCTTGCCTGGAAATGGGCGCTTGAGGAGGTCATGCATCGCGTCCCTGTTCTGGCTGGCGCCGAGAAGCTCACCAATAACCAACAGATGTTGCATCGTCGCTCCCTTCGACGTACAATCAGCCTCAGGTTCGTGTCAGTTTCACAACAGTACACCCAGCGAGACGACTGGAAGAAATCCGGCTACCGTGTCCCAGTATCAGTTGCTCCAACACAAGGACTTTGAACGTTCGCTTCAGAACCTGCCCGTGACCACGCAGCGTAAGACGGTCTGGGCGCAAGTGTTGCTGGGCACGCGCGGTCGTACGCCCAACGTCAAAGGTACCATGGGGCGCAACGCCCGCTGGCGGCGCACCCCGGTTCAGGGCAATCACTACTACATGTGGTGGATTCCCAAGAGCGAAAGTCCATTCACGAACGGGAATGGCGGCAGGGCGCATAACGGCCACAGCGACGCAGTCAACACGATCCTTATCCACTCCGTGCGTCACCACGACGAAACCGATGAACCCATCCGTATCGGCGACTTCTCGGAGTATCGTCCGATTCCGGTCGACACCCTTGATCCGCGCTACGATGAGCAACGTGAGATCAGCGAATACCTGGATCACGGCGATCTTTCGGTTGCGACCATCAAGGGGCTGCCGGGCAGCGGCAAGACAGTGGCGCTGCTCTATCTGCTCAAGGACTTGCTCGCCCATCCCAGCGATGGCCAGATCCTCTATGTCACCTATACCTTGCGCCTGAAACGGGCCGCCCAAGAGTTCATCGAATCCCAGTACTCAGGCGACCATCACGCCCATGTGCGCGGTCGCATCCGCATCGCCACGCTCAACGAGGTCATGCGCGACCTTACCGGCGGCCTACCTGCCGCCGAACCCTTTGCCGAACTGAATGAGTTCTATGCCTTTCTCGACCGCCAGAATCCGGCAGAGTTGGGACCATGGCGCAACTATCCACGCACCCTTTTCACCGAGATTCGCGCCTTCCTGCTGGGCCAAGATTTTCCGGAGAGTTATGATTGGGCGCAGGCAAATCGGGGCGGCGGCGCCATCGACTTGCGACAGTATGCCGCCGAGCGCGGCATCGATCTGGAAGCGGCGGAGATCGCCGGTCGCCTGGCGACCCGTGTGCGCCACATGCGATTTTTCCGTGACCAAGTTTCGGCGCACCGTGCACTGGCCCAGCTCATCAAAGGGCAAGCGCCGCCATGGCTGGCCGGTCTGGACGCGCTGGTCATCGACGAGGTGCAGGATCTGACGCTGCTGCAGATTGCGTTTCTGTCAGAGATGGTTCGATTGCGAGCGCAGGTGGATCCTCGTCGACCCTTCCGTTTCGCTGTGGCGGGCGACGAGTCGCAGATCGTGCAGCCCAGCGGCTTCGATTGGGGCATCACCAAGTACATGCTCGGCGAACAGCTTGGCGTCTGGCCCGACGAGTTCAACTTTGAGTATCAGCGCCGTTCGCCCGACAATCTGGCCGATCTGATCGACAACAGTTGGTACTTCTACGGGCGCCTGCCCAAGCAACTGCGCCCTAGCGCTCGCAGCCAACGTGCCCTGAACAGCCCGAGCGAGGCCGCTGCCAATCAAGGGCGTATCTACCTTTGCGCGGTCCCCACGGGCGAGGCCGCGGATGCGGAAGTCACGGTGCTTAGACAACTCTATACGGCCGCCGACCACGAACTGCCGGCAAGCTTTGGGGAAGAGGGACGCCTTGCATCCGAACAGATCTGGTCGGCGCTGTTGACCGAGTTGGCGCAGCGCCCCGGACGCGTCGTCGTCGACCTGAGCGAGACCCTGCGTCGTGACAGCCGCGCCGAGACCATTGAAGGGGCCGACGAGATCATCTTCCTCCCACGCGAAATCAAGGGGCTGGAACGCGCCACCATCCTTATCCATGGACTCAATGCCGCTTACCACAAGGCCATCGAACTCTGCGACGACAGCGGCGACGGCAACATCCCCCGCTTCGAAGCGCGTCGCCTCTTCGACGAGATTCGCGTGGCCTTGAGCCGCTCCACCGATAACTTGGTGCTCCTGGAACCAGCCGATGCGCCCGTGCTTCAGGCGCTGGAGATCGAACTGGTTGACGGCGTCATCGAAGTGGGGTGGGCGGACCTTGTCGAGTCCTTGCAGAACGAGGAGATGTCGGAGCTGGAGGCGGTTGAGGGCTACCTGCTCGAAGTCGAGGATCTCTTCGAACGCGAGAAGTGGGCGCAGGCGCTTGCCCGCAATCGCCGCGCCCATGCCATGGCCGCGCGCATGGGCGACCGTGCCTTGCAGCGCGAGGCTGATGTCCAGTATGTCAGCGGCATCCTGCTCCAGGCCGACACGCTGCTCTACCGCGATCGCTGGCGTGATGCCTACGACCGCAACCGGGAGGCGTACGATTTTGCCGCCGGCGTCAACGACGACTCATTGCAGCGCCGCATCGCTGAACAGCGAGATCTGATCGTCAGTGAAGCCGCGGACCAAGTGCAACGAATGGTTGACGCGGCGACGGAAGCGCGACGGCAGAAGCAGTTCGAACGCGCACACGAGCACGCCCACACCGCCTACGGACTGGCAACCATGGTTGCACACGGTGAGATGCGCCGGACGACCGCGGCCGCGGTGACCGACACCTGTTGGCAATGGGCCGGCCACCTCGTAGATACCAGCGATACAGAGGCGACCTCGCTGCGGGTGGCTGCGCTGCTTGACGAGTCGGCGCAGGTTCTGGAGGCCGAGGGCGATCGCGGCAAGGCTGAGGCCTTGCGCATCCTGGCCCGCCGCTATGCCATGCTGCCCCAGCGCCATGAGCTGAGCGACGAGCAGATCCTGCAACTGCTTGACTTGGCCCGGCAGTTCATGGATACCGTGGCTCCGCTCCAGCCCGAGCGTGTCCTCTACGCCCATGTTCAGCGCTGGTTGACCGACGCTTTCGCCAGCCTCGGCGAGCGATTCACCCTCTACTTCGCCTGGTCATCCACGGCCGAGCAGCTCGCTTTCCTCATCGATGACGCCAAATGCCAGACCCGTATCCTGCAGTTGGAGCAGCGCCTTGACGCCATCTTCGACCGGGCCGGCCAGCTTGGCAGCCTCTGGGACGGCGACGAAGATCTGGCGCGTTTTCCGCGCGTTGGCCGCCGGCGTGCGCGGCCGCCACGGCGAAGCCTCGGTCACGTGGGAGGCCATGGGCGATCTGTTGCGCGCGGCCGAGCAGGCGCGTCAGGGCGGCGACATGTTGCGCGCCTACCAGTTGCTGCGCACGGCCAAAGCGCCCATCAGCGAGGACCTGGCCACGACCGTCAAGTTTTTGCGCTACCTGGAGCAGATCGAGCACAAGGGCTACGATTTCCGGGAAAACGAGCGCAAGATGTTGCAGGCGCGGCTGGACGACTTGCGGGCGGCGATTGAAGGGGATGGACCGCCCGCGTAGCTGTACCCGAGCCTGTGTGCGGCTGTGACAATCGGTTTGCGTTCAGCTTCGCTGGTTGCAAATTATAGTTTGCGGTGATACATTGCACGAAATCGGTCAGGAAAGGAGTGTCCATGTCCCCCGACAGATCCCCCAAGACGCTACTTGTCTTTCAAAATCGCACCGGTCGTGAGCCGTTCACTGAGTGGCGAGACAAGCTGCGTGATCCCGTAGCGCAGCGTCGCATTGCAAGACGTATCTTGCAGATGGAACAGGGACATTCCGGTGCGATACTTGAAGTTAGCGCTCCAGTTTCCCGTCTACTGTTTTCTCACCCCCCCAAACCGAGTGGAGTCTTGCGATGGCAAACCTCAACATCCTCATCATCGGCGGCAGCGGCTTTGTGAGCGGCACGCTGGCGCGGCGAGCTTTGGCCGCGGGCCACGCGGTCTGGACCGTCACGCGCGGCCAACGATCCCTGCCCGACGGCGCCACGCCGTTGATCGCAGATCGCCAGGACCGCGACGCATTTGCGGCAGCCATTGCCGGAGCAGATACATCCTGGGACCTGGTCGTTGACTGCATCGGCTTTGCGCCGGCTGACGCCGAACAGGACATCGCCGTCTTCCGTGAACGTGCCGCGCACCTTGTCTTCATCTCCACTGACTTTGTCTACGAGCCGTCGGCGCGCCGCTTTCCTCAGGGCGAAGAGGGCCTCTTTCAGGCGGAAGGCTATGGCGGCAACAAGCGCCGCTGTGAACTCGTTCTTGAGAACAGCGACTGCGGCGATATGGCCTGGACTGTTGTGCGTCCCTGTCACATCTACGGGCCTGGCTCTTTGCTCGGCTGTCTGCCTGAACATGGGCGCGACGCCGGGCTGCTCGACAAGCTGCGCGCGGGCGAGGCGCTGAAGCTGGTCGGCGGCGGCTACTTCCTGCAACAGCCGATCCTGGCCCGCGACCTGGCCGACCTCTGCCTCAGCGCTGCCGGCAACGCAGCAAGCTACGGCCAGATCTTCTGCGCTGCCGGTCCCGACATCGTCGAGTCCAGGACCTACTACCAGATCATCGCCGACATCCTGGGCGTTGAGATGACCATCGAGGAGGTGCCGGTCAGCGGCTACCTGGCCGAAAACCCCGGCGCTTCCAACTTCCTCTGCCACCGCATCTACGACATGAGCAAGCTCTCTGCCAGCGGCCTCGCGGTCCCGTCAACGTCGCTGGCGCAAGGCTTGCAGGAACACGTTGAGAGTTTGTATGTGAAGGCTGAGGTTTGAGGCGAGTAGGGATTGGGAGTTGAGGACGACTGCCAGCCTCAACCTCAATCCCTACTCACCTAACCTCAACCTCAATCCCCATCCCATTCCTCAGAAAGGAACCCACCATGCTTGTCGTCCACGTCTACGTCCACGTCAAACCAGATCGCGTCGAAGCCTTCAAGGCCGCGTCCATCGAGAACGCGCGCAACAGCGTGCTGGAGCCGGGCATTGCCCGTTTTGACGTCATCCAGCAGGAAGATGACCCCACACGTTTCATGCTGGTTGAAGTCTACCGCACGGCCGACGACCCGGCGCGCCACAAGGAGACCGCCCACTACGCGGCCTGGCGCGACACAGTCGCCGACATGATGGCTGAGCCGCGCAGCGCGGTCAAGTACGCCAACATCTTCCCGGATGAAAATGGTTGGGATATGTAGCCCGCACGTCCCCGGCACTGACCACGAGTTTTTCGGTTGACAGATTGTTCCTGGTCAGTGCCGGGGACGTTTACGACGAAGGGACCAACAATGAATTTTGAATTCGCCACCGCCGGCCGCATCCTCTTTGGCGAAGGCGTTCTGAAACAGGCCGGATCAATCGCTGCCGATTTCGGCAGGCGTGCCCTGGTCGTTTGCGGCGGGACACCGGCCCGCGTCGAGCCGTTGCTGGCGCTGCTGGCGGCACAAGAATTGCCGGTCGAGACCTACGCCGTCAGTGCTGAACCGACCGTCGATGTCGCTTTGCAGGGCGTTGAATCGGCCCGCGTCTTCGACGCCGATCTTGTCATCGGCATGGGCGGCGGCAGCGCCATCGACGCGGCCAAGGCCATCGCCGCGCTCTGGCCAACCCGGGCGACCCCTATGACTACCTGGAGGTCATCGGTCGCGGGCAGCCGCTGGCCAACCGGTCTGCGCCCGTCATCGCCATTCCCACGACCGCGGGCACCGGCGCCGAGGTGACGCGCAACGCCGTGCTGGCCTCGCCCGAGCATCGCGTTAAGGTGAGCTTGCGCCACGCGTCCATGCTGCCTGCCGTTGCGCTTGTCGACCCGGAACTGACCTATGCCATGCCGCCAGCGGTCACGGCCAGCACCGGCCTGGACGCGCTGACCCAATGTTTGGAGCCATTTGTCTCGCATCTGGCCACGCCGTTGACCGACGGTTTCTGTCGTGAGGGGATGGCGCGTGCGGCCCGTTCGCTGCGACACGCGTACGAGGACGGATCCGATGTCGCTGCGCGCCGTGACATGGCGCTGGCCAGTCTCTGCGGCGGTCTGGCGCTGGCCAATGCCAAGCTGGGCGCGGTCCACGGCTTTGCTGGTCCCATCGGCGGCATGTTTGACGCGCCCCACGGCGCGGTCTGCGCGCGCCTGCTGCCGCTGGTGATGGCAGCCAATGTGCGCGCCTTGCAGGAGCGAGAACCCGATTCGCCGGCGCTGGTCCGCTACGATGAGGTCGCCGCAATCCTCACCGGTGATGTCGATGCCAGCGCCGTGGATGGCGTTGCCTGGGTGCAGGCGCTCTACGAGGAACTGGCCGTGCCCGGCCTTGCCAGCTATGGTATGGCGGCGCGTGATCTTGCCGATGTGGCGGCCAAGGCCAAACCATCGAGCAGCATGAAGGGGAATCCCGTCGCATTGACGGAGGCGGAGTTGGCGGCGATTCTGGAACGGTCAATGTGAAGGCTTGTAGCATGCGCGTTTGAGTACAAAGAACATTGCGCCAGATCCAACCGATCAAGTTTTGATATCCCGGCATTGACACCCCAATCGTACCGCATTTATACTTGGCCCACAATTGTGCCGTAACCATGTCGGGAGGCGAAGCGTGTCTACCTACCCCGAATACTACTACGTCCAATCCGCGGTGATTCCCTATCGGCTGCGCTGCGGGAAGATCCAGGTGCTGCTGATTCGCTCCCGTCGCGACAAGCGCTGGGTCGTGCCCAAAGGCATCGTCGAACCCGGCTTGTCGCCGCAGGCATCGGCGGCCAAGGAGGCGCTGGAAGAGGCCGGCATCGAGGGCGACGTCGATCCGCGTTCGATGGGCGTCTACGAGTACGAAAAGTGGGGCGGGACCTGCCGGGCGACGGTCTACGCCATGGCGGTGACGGTCGAGCACGCGACTTGGCCCGAGGATTTTCGCCGGCGCGAGTGGGTCAGCGTGGAAATCGCGGCCGAGCGCGTGGGTGAAGCCGCGCTGAAAGCGATGATCCGCGGTCTGCCCAACTGCTTGAATGAGGCGTGAGGCCGATGGTTTGAATTGTCAATTGTCGATTGTCAACGTTCAATTGTCAATGGGCGCACTGTACGAATGGCGAATGATTGGGCAAGCCGTCTGCAGCGACAATCCTTCACGCATCACGCATCACGCATCACGCATCACGCATCACGCATCACGCATCACGCATCACGCATCACGCATCACGCATCACGCATCACGCATCACGCATATGACACACAACCGGTCACTCCGCCTCACGCCCCAACAACAGGCCATCGTCGATCACGATACTGGGCCAGCCTTGGTCTACGCGGTGGCCGGTTTCGGGCAAAACGACCGCCATGGTCCACCGCATCGCGCGTTTGGTGGAGGAGGGGCGGTTTCCCGCCTGGCAGATCCTGGCCACATCCTTCAACCGCGACGCCACGCGCCAGATCGAGACAGCGCTGCGCGGCTGGCCAAGCTGTGCGGATGTACGCGTCAAGACGCTCCATGCCGTCGGTTACGCGGCCATCCGCCTGGCCTGCGAACGCGGTTACCTGCCCCAACCGGTTGTCTTCAGCCGGACGGCCGTGACGGCCGCGGTCACGGCCGCGTCGAGATCGCCGCTCAGTTCATACGTCCTGCCGATATGTACTTCAATTCCAGCTCGCCGTTCGGCGGTCGTCGACTTCGTCAGGGCCTTCTGATACCAGGCAACGGCATCGCTCCACCTGGCCTGCCGGAACGCGCAGCGTCCCAGGGTGAAGTAGACGTCGTCGGACGGAATGGAGGCGTGCTTGACCCCGACGATCTGCTCGAGCAGGGGCGCCGCACGGTCAAACAGTGCGTGACGATAAAAGGTGGATCCGACCCTCCATTTCTCGAGTGGGGTCATCGTTCCGAGCGAGGCGAGCGCCTGGGCGGCCTCGAGCGCTACGAGATCTGCGGACGATGCCGCGAGAAGTTTCTCGAGCCGCTGCCTCTGCTGCTCGGCATCGGTCTTCGCAAGGGCCAGTTCGAGTCGCCGGCGAAGGCCGGGCGAAAGACGGCCCACCGATCCCTCGACCATCGTTCGGAGTTCTTCGTCGAGCCCTCTCTCGATGGCGGAAGCCACAGTCTGCGTCGCCGACTCGCGGAGCGGCCACGGCACGCTGCGATCAAAGCCCGGCATCGCCAGAGCCACCGCCGAGGCTGCTTCCTGAGGTTCAACAACTGCGGCGAGCTGCACCTCCGCCAGCGCTGCGAGGTCACCATTGTCACTCCCTGCAACCAGGCGTAAAAACCGAATTTCAGCGGGTTCGTCGCCGAGCACCCCGGCGGCGTGCGCCGCGATCATCGCTTCGCCGGCATTCAAGGGCAACTGCTCGCCACGGCGCGACGCGACCTCGAGCACCCGCGTCCAATCGCCGGCTCGCGCGAGATCATCCAGCGCCGCCCACACCTGCAGTGCACCCAGCGCCACAAGGGTGATCGACACGACGGCAACGCACCGCACGAGATTGGTTTCAGTCGTCATTCTGATGGCTCGATTCGGGAAGCAATCCAGGGACCCGTTGATTCGATAGTACTATCACTTGGAGGAGGCAACGCCACGTGGGGCACGGAATCGGCCGGGGCGATGACCGCATCAAACGGAACACTGCCCTTTCTCTCGGCCGGGCCTGTCTGGTGGCCGTTGCCGTTCCGGCGCTCGTCTATATCGGAGTCATTGTCGCCCGTTACGACGGCCGGCCATATCTTCAAGGCGACTGCCAATACTATTTCTACGCCGCCGTTTCTCTCTTCGAAGATCGAGACGTCGACCTGACGAACAATCTCCCGGCGCCCCTCAGTCGCCACTCGGACGACGTGTCGCTGGACAGGAAAGGCCGCCTGGTGCCGAAACACCCCATCTGGATGGCGGTGTTCGCTCTTCCATTCGTCGTCGCCTTCGGCGCTCCGGGGGCCCTGTTTTTCAACCTGACGCAGCTCCTGCTGCTGCTCTTCCTCGTCTTTCGATTCACCCGGAGGTTTGCATCACCCTGGGCTTCGGCTCTCGCGACAGCGGCCACAGGCGTTCTGTCCATCCTCCCCCATTACGTGTGGAATTTTTCGCCCGATGTGTTCTCGTGCCTTCTGCTTGTCGCCGGTCTGACCGCTCTCCCCGCCGACAGGTCACCCAGCGGACTTCCGGCATTGCCTTGCGGGAATCCTCTTTGGTCTGGCCGCCGTTTCGAAGTTCTCCCTGTTTCTTGCCCTGCCCGGCCTCCCACTCGTGTGCGGTCGGCCTTTTCGGAAATCCATTCCGGCCCTGGCCCTCGGTTTTGCGGTGCCGATGGTCTTCTGGTGTGCCATCAACCTGCATCTCTTCGGGTCGGTTTTCACCACCTCGTACGACCGCATGGCAAGAATCGAGGGCGACGTCGTGTCGGTCCACACACAGCGATCGGATTTCGGTCTTCCGCTGCTCTTCGGCGCCCGTGCCCAGGTCATGGATCGCTCCCACGGTCTTCTCTTCACATCTCCGGTCACGTTGCTCTCGTTGGTCGGTCTCTTCCCTCTGGCTCGAAAGGACCGCGGTGCGGCGCTCTACCTTCTCGTCACCTTTTTGGCGGTCTTTCTCTTCTTTTCGACCTATCAATGGTGGGCGGCTTCCCATTACGGGAACCGGTTTCTGATACCGATCATCGTCCTCGCCTCGGCACCGTTGGCCTGCCTGATTGACTGGATCGCGGATGGTCTCCGGCAATCTCGCGGCTAGCCTGCCCACCACCAGTTCGCGAAAAGAGCCATCAGGAAGCCGGAGGTCGTGGCCCCGACGAAAGCGTAGAACGTCGGCACGCACCGCCTCCCCGCCGCCCAGGAGACCCCCAGAAGCATGAAGAACGGGAAGAGGGTGAGCGCAAATCGCGAGAAAGACCACAAGGTCGAACCGAGGGCGAGCATCAGCCCGGCCGCGGTGTAGAGGGTGTAGGAGACTGGAAGTCGCCGCACCATCACTCCGAATCCGATGATGCAGCACACCGCAACCACCAGTTCCAGGGTTGATCCATGGGACCCGTGAGCTACCGGCCCGACCTCCCACCACCGCAAAAAGGCCTGCCATGGGCCTGAAAGGCTCCCCCGCGACAATTGCTGGCGATGGATCAAAGCCAGGGGATCGCCGAATACCGCGGCACAGAAGAGCATGAACGAGGCCAAAGCGGCAGGAATCGGCAGCACCCAGAACACCGACCAGACACCGATATTGTTTTCGCGGCGCTGCCGCCACCATTCCCAGAGCACCGGAATGACGAGGAGGATCCCGAACGGGCGGGTGAGCGTCGCCAAGCCGCCGAGCGCCCCCGCGATGGCGAATTGACCCTGCCGCGCACTCAGAAAGACGCCAATCGACAACGCGAGGTACAACGACTCGGCGTAGACTGCGGACAAAAAGAGGCTGGACGGGAAAAGCAGGAGAGCAACACACGAGAACATCGCGGCCGCTTCTCCGGTTGCTCCCTCGACCTCGAACCGAACCAGACGATACAAGAGCAGCAGGGCCGCAAAGAGCGCGAGATTGGAGATGACAACCCCCGCGCCCACTCCTCCGAGAATCGGCGCCAGAACTCGGATCAGGACGGGGTAGAGGGGAAGGAACCCTGCCGTAAATGTCGGATCGGTCCGCAGCCCGAACTGGGTCGGGAGAGAAACCAGGTCGTAGCCCCGGTCGGCAATCAGCAGGTACCACTCGGAATCCCATCGCGCCCAGATCTCGAGCGCTCGGGGCGCCGGTTCGTGCCACCTTGGAACCCCACCCTGAAGAGCGCTCCCTGACGGCAGCAACCAGGTCGAGGCCAACCCGACGAGGAGGAGGGCAAGCCGACTGGCCGCGAAAAGGCATGCCAGTTGGAGAACCGACGGGTCCAGGGGTCGAAAACGATCCACCACGGAACCAGTATAATGGCGGCCCGCAACGGGGGGCCCATGCCCGCTGCACTGCGTTATCAAGTCCCTGGGCCGCCACTCACCCGCGCTTTGCTGGTTCCGGCCATTGGAGGAATTCATGAGCGAGCAACACTGCAAGGTACTCATCATCGGCTCCGGGCCGGCTGGACTCACCGCAGCGATCTACGCCGCCCGAGCAGGACTCGAACCACTGGTCATCGAGGGCATGCAGCCCGGCGGTCAGCTGACCATCACCACCGAGGTCGAGAACTACCCCGGATTCCCGGACGGCATCATGGGTCCCGAACTCATGCAGGTCACCAAGGCCCAGGCGGAACGGTTCGGCACCCGCTTCATCTTCGATCGGGTGACCGCTGTCGATTTTGCCAAACAACCTCTTGAAGCCCTGACCGAGAGCAACGGAACCTTCACCGCCGACGCCGTGATCGTGTCCACGGGCGCATCGGCCAAACTGCTCGGCCTGCCGTCCGAAACCGAACTCATGGGGTACGGCGTTTCCGCCTGCGCGACCTGCGACGGGTTCTTCTTTCGCGACAAGGAGCTTGTGGTGGTCGGCGGCGGCGACACCGCCATGGAAGAGGCGATCTTCCTCACCAAGTTCGCTTCCAAAGTCACGGTGGTCCACCGCCGAGACGAGTTGCGGGCCTCGAAGATCATGCAGCAGAGGGCGTTCGACAACAAGAAGATCCACTTCGAGTGGAACTCCGCGGTCCGCGAGATCCTCGGCACCCGCGAGAGCAGCGTCACCGGGGTCCTCCTCGAAGACACGAAGACCGGCGAGGTCCGCGAGTACCCGGCGAACGGCGTCTTCATCGCCATCGGTCACCAGCCCAACACCTCCATCTTCGAGGGCAAGCTCGAGATGAACGATGTCGGCTACATCACGACGGTGCCCGGAACCACCCGCACCTCGGTCGACGGGCGTGTGGGCCTGCGGCGACGCCCAGGACGCGGTCTATCGACAGGCGGTCACGGCGGCGGGCACGGGGTGCATGGCCGCCATCGAGGCCGAAAGGTGGTTGGCCGAGCGCGGCATGGACTGAAAACCGCGGGAATCCGAGAGCTTGACCGATACGTTATGATGAAATGTCCGCGACCCAACGCGGACCAGGGAGGCACGATGATTTCGTTTTCTGAAAAGGCCGTGACAAAGGTCCAGGAGTTCGCAGCCCAGATGCCGGAGGCCGAAGGCAAGGACCTCCGCATCTTCATCCAGGGCGTCGGCTGTTCGGGCTTTTCGTATGGTTTCACGTTTGATGAGAAGCGGGACGGCGACACGGTGGTGGAGGACGGCACGTTCAAGGTGCTCGTCGACCAGAACTCCGCACCCCACATGACCGGGGCCAAGGTGGACTTTGTCGAGGACGAGCGTGGGGCCGGGTTTGTCGTCGACAACCCGAATGCGCCGGCGCCGACCAGCGACTGCAGCTCCGGCGGCTGCTCCGGCTGCGGCTGAGTTCATGAGTGAAGACGCGAGTCTCCTCGAGGTCATCCGACTCGGGCACCCGACCCTGCGAGCGGTGGCCGAACCGGTGCCCGAGGAGTGGTTCGCCACGGGCCGCCTGGCCGATCTCGGCCGCAACATGGTCCGCACGATGATCGAGGAGAGCGGTGTCGGTCTCGCGGCGCCGCAGGTGGCCGAGGGCATTCGCCTCTTCACCTACTGGGTGCCGGAGACCGACGACGAGGCCGAGATCCCGCCCGTCGTTCTCGTCAACCCCGAGATCCGACCCGTGGGCGACGATCTCGAGGACGGATGGGAGGGCTGCCTCTCGATTCCCGGACTGCGGGGCATCGTGCCTCGATACCGGCGGCTCAAGGTCAAGGCGCGAACCGTCGAGGGCGAACCGGTTTCGCTGACCGCGGACGGGTTCCACGCTCGGGTCATCCAGCACGAGTACGACCACCTCGACGGCATCGTCTTTCTGGACCGGATGACCTCGACCCGGTCGTTGGCGTTCGAACCGGAGTGGGAAAAATTCGTGCTCGCCGACGAGCCCGAGGGGGAATGAGCCGGACCCCGTGATGATCGGCGAGCAACGACCGGGCAGCTCGGATCGGGTCGAGAGAACCCGTCCCACCGTTCCCGGACGAGCTCTTCGAATTCCCTTGTTGATCATTCTGACGGCGGTGCTTGCCGGAGCGTTGCTCGGCACCTTCGAGATCGCCAACACCAGTGTCGGGTGGCACCTCGCCAGTGGTCGGTGGATTCTCGAACATCGATCCTTCATCCACACCGACCCGTTCTCCTTCACCTCCGGACAGGCCCCCTGGATCGACCACGAGTGGCTGTTCCAGGTGGGCGCCGCTATAGACGCACCGGATCGGCGGCGGGCCCGCGTTGGTGACTCTCCGCGCACTCGGTATCGGCGCTCTCGCACTGTTGTTGCTGGTGGTCGGCGTGAGGAGCGGGCTCTCGCCACCCGCCGCCCTCCTGGTGTCGCTTGCTTGTGTGGTCGGAGCGCGGCCGAGATTCTTTCTCCGACCCGAATTGGTGACCCTGTTGGTGGTTCCCGCTGCGTGCTGGCTCTATCTGACCCGGAGAGACCGAACGACATGGACATGGCTGGTCTGGTTGGCAGCGATCATGGTGATCGGCGCCAACAGCCACGGGGGCGCGCTGGTCGTGCCCTTCCTTCTGGGAGGCATGCTGGCGGCAGAGACCCTACAGACGCTGATTCAGCGGAGATGGCGCACTCCTGAAGTTGCGAGTGGCTTCGCCGCGGTTGCCGTTGCCGCGCTCGCGCTCCTCGTCAACCCCTACGGCTGGCGGCTCTACGAGGTGCCCTTCAAGCTGGCGCACCTCGTCGACCAGCCCCACATTCCAAATCCTGAGTGGGTGTCACCGACCTTCGCACAGACGCCTTCCCTGTACCTCGCATTGATCGTGGCCGTCATCATCATGGGAATCCGTGAGCGAAATCTCGCCCGGTGGGCGCTCCTGGCGATGGCCTCTGCACTGGCATTTCGCCACATCCGCAATCTGGGGCTGTTCTTCGTCCTGCTCCCGCTTGCGGCCGCCCCCGCCCTTGCGTCCTGGCGCGCGCTGGCTCGGCCGGCAGCCGAAAGGGGTCGGGTCTTTCGTCGCACCGCTGTTCTGGCAGTGCTGGCCGCCGTCGTGCTGGCCGTGTCCGTGGCCGCTTCCCGGTGGCCCGTCTTCGGATTCACATTCGCCGAGGGTTACTACCCCTCTGCGGCGTGCGATTTTCTCGACCGGGAGGGCCTGCCGCACGACCAACTCTACAACGATGTCCGTTTCGGCGGCTATCTGATCGAGCGCTACGCTCCTTCGCGGCTGGTGTTTCAGGACGACCGCAATGAGATTCACGAACACCTGCTGCGCGAGATCTGGCGCATCTTCCAGACGACGGATGTCCGGGCCTGGAACAGCCTCCTGGAGAGTTACGGTTGCGACACCGCCCTGGTCCGTTATCACCCACCGCTCCAGGTCGAGCCTCCCGACGGCGAGGGCGTCACCCTCCGAGGATTCTCCGCCCGCTGGTTTCCCAGCCGCGACTGGGCCCTGGTCTACTGGGACGACATCGCCATGGTCTTCGTCCGCCGCCGGAACGCCCCTTCCGCTCTGCTCGAGCGCTGTGAGTACCGCATCATCCGACCCGACGATCTCGAGCATCTGGAGTGGCAGCTGCGTCAAGACCCCGGTCTGCGACCGGCGGCGGCACTCGAGGCGCAACGGGCGCTTGCTGCGGGACGTGGCAACCACTTCGCGGCCGCCATCGCAGAGCTCCTGTCAGAGGAAGCGGCGTCGATCACTGGTCCTTGATGCGTTTGTAGGCCACAAGGACACACTCGTCGGAATCGATCCCATAGGCGTTGCCGAAAAGATCCAGCGGCATCTGCGGTATCAGCCCGGCGCGGATCAGCTCCTGCCAGTCCCCGGCACACCGCCCGCGCCGTTGGGCGTAGGCGCGCAACAACGGTTCGAGTTGCTCCCGGTCCTTGGTCACCACGGCGTCGTAGAGTTTGCTCAGTGACACGTCGTGATCGCGTTCGTCCACCGCCTCATCGACCGCCTTGCGCCAGTAGGCGATCGAGTCGTCCACCGTCCACGCGCTCTCCGAATCCCTCCACACGCCGACCATCCGTTTGATCCGTGCCGGAGCCCCGGGCCGTCTGCACCGCGACCTCGGCGTAGTGGAGAGCCGCTCTGCGGTCCTTGAACCGCATGAACATGTCCCAGGCGGCCGCCTCGGCAAGCTCCCAGCTCTGCGGGAGATTTCGCAGGCCCTTGTCGAACAACCGCTGCACCGTTGCCTTGAGTTGCACCTGGTCGCCGCCGGTCTGGATCCCCATGATCAGCGCGCCGATCCGATAGGCGTCGAAATAGCGCGGGTCGAGGTCGGTGATGAGGTTGTAGACGGTGTCGAGGTAGAGGAACCGCTCCGAGGGCTGGAAGCCCGAGTAGTACTGAATCGACCACAGATAGAAAATGTCCGCCATCAGGTTCGGGTTCCCGACACTCAGAATCTTGAGCATTTCGGGAGACGGCAGGTAGAGCAGGTCTTTCCCCATGGGGTCTTCCCGGGGAATGTGCCCGAGCCGATTCTCCGCGGTGACCGCCACCGCGAGCAAGGCCACCACGATCGCGATCGAAAGGAGCCTCTGTTTCACCGCAGGTCCTTCGACCGGAAGCGGAGGTTCGCGAGGAACAGCACCACGGCGACGAAGGCCAGGGCGTAGACGACGGCCCAACCAATCGCCGCCATCGGGATCGGCAGATCGTGAACCACCTCGGTCTTGAAGTTGAACCTCTCGAGATTCGGGACCAGATAGTAGACAACCGCAATCACTCCGCGCGTGAAGGCACCGGGCAGTTGCCGCGTCAGCAGCCAGAGATCCGCCGACATGTGCCCGACGACAAAGACCGCGAGGGTCATCAACGAACCGAGAATGGGTTTGGTGAGCACCGCGAAGAGAATGGCGAAGGCCGCGAGAACGGCCATTTCGAGCATCGTCATGGCGGCGGCAAAGACCAGCATCGGGTCCCACTCACCGCTGTAAAGCACCACCATGGCCGTGAGGACGATGGTGATCAGCACCAGATTTGCGGCGACGATGGCGACCAGCCCGAGATATTTCCCGAGCAGGAACTGCCAGCGGCGGACGGGCTTGGCAAGGATGTTGAAGACGGTTCGGCTCTCGACCTCACGGCTGACCAGCAGCATCGACATCATCACCGCGATCAGCATCGAAAAAAACTGCATCGCGGCGAGACCGATGTCCTTGATGATCCTGGTTTCATCGCCCACGGTGAGCATCCCGAAGAGCTTGGTGCTGACCACCATGACGACTGCGAACCCGACAAACAGGTAGAGGATCCGGTCGCGGACCGCCTCGCGAAAGGTATTGGCGGCAATCGCCCGGACGGCTCTCATGACGCGCTCCCCGAATAGTGCTCCATCAGGAGGTCCTCGAGGCTGATGCGAACCGGGTTGAGGCTCACCAGTCGTGCTCCGGCCCTGCCGAGCTCGTCGATCAACGCCTCCCGGTTCTCGGTCGCGACCCGCACCCAGGTGGCGTCGCTGCGGACGTGGTGCGTGATCAAGGGTGTCGAGATCCGATCGAGGTCGAGGTCAGTGAAGGTGACCTCGTAACTCTCGGTTTCCTGCGGTACCAGTTCGTTGACCGAGCCCACCGCTCGCACGGTCCCGTCGACGACGATCGCCACCCGGTCGCAGAGAGCCTCGACATCGGGAATGATGTGCGACGAGAAGAAGATCGTTGTTCCGGCGCCCGCCTGAGCCAGGATGATGTCGCGAACATCGCGGCGCCCGACCGGATCGAGACCGCTCATGGGCTCGTCGAGGACCAGCAGCTCGGGCTCGCCGAGCAGGGCCTGCGCGAGACTGATCCGCTGCAGCATTCCCTTCGAGTAGGCGCCCATCTGGCGGTCGGCACGGCTTGCCATCCCGACCTCGCCCAGGACTTTCAAAATCCGTGGTTCCAACCCCGACCGATCGAGACCGAGCAGCTCGGCACAGAACCGCAGGTATTCGCGGCCAGTGAGGTGACGATAGACGTAGGGGTTCTCCGGCATGAAACCGAGGCGCCGTTTTGCTTCCGGGGAGGTGTGTTCGTGACCGCAGATGGTGATGGTCCCCGAGTCGGGAGAGATGATCTCGGTGATCGCCTTGATGGTGGTGGTCTTCCCGGCCCCGTTGGGCCCCAGAAAACCGAAGATCTCGCCCCGCCGCACCTCGAGGCTCAAGCCCTTGAGCACCTCGACGTCGGCCTCGAAGAGACCCGGGTGAAAGGTCTTTCGAAGATCGTCGACTCTGAGCTGGATGTCCGCCAAAATCGCCCCCCTGTGATCGAGGCCATTATAACGAACGAAACCGCCACGGCGCAGCGGTGTTGCATCACCACTCCAGGGTGCCGTCGGCCCCATGGGTTGATGCAACGTGTCATAATGGAAGGTCGGAAAGGAGAATTCCCATGTCCGAGTTCGCTCCCATGGACATTCTCGGTAAGAAGTTTTCCAAGAAGATGAACGGCTACGCGCCGATGGAGGTGCACGAGTACCTCACCGACCTCGCTCGCGTGGTCGAGGAGATGCTCCGTGAACGGAGCGAGCTGCGACAGCACCTTCATCACATGGAACAGGAGCTCAAGGCGTTCCGTGAACGCGAGTCGGCCCTCAAGGAGGCGCTGGTGGCGGCCCAACGTTCGGCCGAAACCACCATCGAGGTGGCGAGGGCGGAGGGGCAGCGCATCGTCAGCGAGGGCCACGCCCTTTCGGAGCGGCTCATCACCGAGGCCAACGACCGGGTCCAGAACATCGAGCGCGTGATCGGCGATCTCCGCATCCGCCGGCGGGAGATCCGCGCCGAGCTCAACCGCATGGTCGAGCTCATCCAGGGTCTGGTCCAGGACGACCAGCACCGCGAACGCGAGGAACGCTCGACCCCGCAACTGGCGACTTTCCAGCGCCGGGTCCAGGATGGCACCGAGAATCGGTGATGAGCCTCCTGATCAGGGGCGCCCATCAGGTCGTCACCCCTACCGGATCGACCGCACGTCGCGGCCGTGATCTTGCCGACCTCGAAATCCGGGTCGGCGCCGTCGTGCGCTGCGACGACGGTTTGATCTCGTTCATCGGAAACGAGGACGAGCACCGCCGTCGATACGGCGACTCCGATGAGGTTCTCGAAGCGGACGGCGGCTGCGTCCTCCCGGCCTTCGTCGATCCCCACACCCACCCCGTGTGGGCAGGTTCGCGGGAGGACGAGTTCGACCGCCGCCTCCGTGGTGAGACCTATATGGAGATCGCGAAATCCGGCGGCGGGATCAACTCCACCGTCCGGGCGACCCGCGCGGCGACTGCGGAAGAACTCCTCGCGACCACGACTGCTCGGCTCGACACCTTCCTGACACACGGCACGACGACCATCGAGGCCAAATCGGGATACGGGCTCGACCTGGAAACCGAAATCCGCATGCTCGAGGTGATCGCCCGCGCCAACGCCCTCCACCCGGTCGACCTCCACCCGACCTGCCTCGCGGCCCACGAGGTCCCTCTCGAGCACCGCGCAAACCCCGAACGGTATATCGAGGAACTGATCGGAGTCATCCACCCGGAGATCGCTCGGCGCGGCCTCGCGGAAGCTGTGGACGTTTTCTGCGAGACCGGCGTGTTCGACCTCGAACAGACCCGTCGTCTGCTCGATGGTGCGGCCGACCACGGCTGGCGGATTCACCTCCACGCCGACGAACTGACCCCCCTAGGCGGTGCCGAGCTCGCGGTCGAGATGGGAGCGCTCACCGCCGACCACCTCCTGTGCGTGACTCCCCAGGGGATTGCGGCGCTCGCCGGATCCGACACGGTGGCCGTTCTGTTGCCGGGCACCGCCTTTTTCCTGCGGATGCCCTGGGCCCCCGCCCGCGACCTCATCGAGGCCGGGTGCGCTGTCGCCCTCGCCACCGACTGCAACCCGGGCTCGTCGCCGACCGAGTCGATGCCGATGATCCTCGCGCTCGCCTGTCTGGGGATGGGCATGGATGTCGCGGAGGCGGTCACCGCCGCCACCCTCAACGCCGCGGCGGCGATCGGGCGCGCCGGCGAACTGGGTTCCCTCGAGGTCGGCAAACGAGCCGACATCATCGTCCTCGATGCGCCGACCTATCACCACCTCGTCTATAACTTCGGCGTCAACCCGGTGCGGCACGTCATCAAGAACGGTCGGATCGTGGTATTCGATCAGCGGCCGGTCTGACCTCGAATCACGCCACGTCGACCCGCAGCCTCCGGATCGCGAGGGCCTTGCCGGTCTCCTCATCGGCGTCCACCAGGGCTCCGCGCAGCTGGACGTTCTTCTTCGCCGGCTCGAAGGGGCGCGGTGTGTTGTAGAGAAACCGCTCGAGGACCTTCTCCGGGCGCATGCCGATGATCGAATCGTAGGGGCCCGTCATCCCGACGTCGGTCTGCAACGCGGTGCCCTGAGGCAGAACTCTCTCATCGGCGGTCGGCACGTGAGTGTGGGTCCCGAGGACCGCGGTGACCCGGCCGTCCAGGTACCACCCGATGGCCTGTTTTTCGGACGTCGCTTCGGCGTGCATGTCGACCAGGATCACCTTGAGGTCGGGGTGTTCCGCCTTGATTTCCTCGAGAACCTCGTCCGCACGCCGGAACGGGTTGTCGATGGGCGGCATCATGGCCTGGCCCTGGAGGTTGATCACCGCCACCGGGACCCCCGAGGCGGTCTCCTCGACACACCAACCCCGGCCGGGGTTCCCGGCCGGATAGTTGGCGGGCCGCAACAGCGTCGGGTGGGCATCGAGGAGAGGGATGCCCTCCTTCTTGTCCCACACGTGGTTGCCGGTGGTCCACACCTGGATCGGGAGCACTTCCAACTCCGCGAGGACCTTGGCGGTCACTCCGAATCCGCCGGCGACGTTCTCGACGTTGGCGACGACAAAGTCGACCCGTTCCCGATCCACCACCGACTCGAGGTGGGTGAGCACCGCTCGCCTCCCCGCCGAGCCCATGATGTCGCCGACGAACAGGAGTCGAATCACCGCGCGTATTCCACCGCGCGGGTCTCGCGGATGACGGTGACCTTGATCTGCCCGGGGTAGGTGAGCTCGGCCTCGACCTTCTTCGCCAGATCGCGCGCGAGCCAGATGGCGTCCTCGTCGGAGATCTTTGCCGATTCGACGACGATCCGCAGCTCGCGTCCGGCCTGGATGGCGTAGGCCTTCTCCACGCCCTTGAAGTCGGTCGCCATGCTCTCGAGCTTTTCGAGTCTCTTGATGTAGTTTTCGAGGATCTCCCGGCGGGCGCCCGGTCTGGCTGCCGACAGAGCGTCGGCGGCCGTCACCAGCACAGCCTCTACCGAATGCGGGTCGTAGTCGCCGTGGTGGCACTCCATCGCGTGGATCACGGCGTCGGTTTCGCCGAACTTCCGCAACATCTCCCGCCCCAACTCGAGGTGGGTGCCGTCCATCTCGCGGTCGACGGCCTTGCCGATGTCGTGGACCAGCCCGGCCCGCTTGGCGACATCGGCGTCGGCGCCCAATTCTGCCGCCATGTGATGGCTGAGCCAGGCCACTTCCAGGGAGTGCTTGAGCGCGTTCTGACCGTAGGACGAACGGAACTGCAGCCGCCCGAGAAGCTTGTGGATCTCGGGATGGAGATCCGGGATTCCGACCTCCATGGCCGCCGTTTCACCGTCCGCCAGGAGCTTCTCCTCCATTTCGGCCTTGACCTTGGAGACCAGCTCCTCGATCCGCCCGGGGTGGATGCGGCCGTCCTGGATCAAATTGGCCAGCGCGAGCCGCGCGATCTCCCGGCGCACCGGTTCAAAGCACGACAGAATCACCGCCCCCGGCGTGTCGTCGACGATGAGATCGACGCCGGTCGCCTGTTCGAAGGCGCGAATGTTGCGGCCTTCGCGGCCGATGATCCGGCCCTTCATTTCATCCGAAGGGATGTCGAGCACCGAGACCGTGCTCTCGACCACGTGTTCCGAGGCGATCCTCTGAATCGCCATCGAAATGACCCTGCGCGCCTTTTCCTTCGATTTCTCGACGGTCTCGTCCTCGATCTTCTTGACCAGGTTGGCCGCGTCGATGCGCGCCTCGTTCTCCATCGATCTCAGGAGTTCGCCCTTGGCCTGATCGACCGTGAGACCGGCAATCTGTTCGAGTCGCACGCGCTGCTCGGCAACCGCGGAGGCGAGTTCCTCCTCGTGAGCCACGAGGCGGCCTTCCCGCTCCTCGATCTCGTCGTGAAGAACGGCAAACGCGCGTTCCCGCTCTTCGAGAACGTCCTTTCGCTCACCGATCTCGGCGTGTTGTTCGGCCAATTGCAGATCGAGCGCGGTCAGTTCGAGCCGCAGCTCCCGGGTTTCGCGTTCAAATTCGGTGCGGGCCGCCAGCAGGCGTTCCCGCGCGAGTATTTCCGTGTCCTTCTGGATCCGCTGCCCATCGATTTCGGCTCTTGCGATGATTCGCTCGCCTTCCTCCTGGGCGTTGGCGATCACTCGGACGGCGGCACCGCGCGCGCGGCGCCACAGCACCCAAACCGTCGCCAGCCCACAAAGAGCGAGCAGCAGCAGACCCACAGCTGCTACCAGTAATGGCTCCACGTTGCACCCCCATGTCAAGGAGCGATCAGTGCAACCGGCGTCAGGGTGGCGCAGACTATGGTCTCAAGATAATGAAGTGGAGGTCCCCGCTTCGGCCGTGTGAGCAACCCTATTTGAACCTGCGAAACCACAGGTGGGTGCCTGTCCGCAACCCGTCTCCCGCCTTGCGGCAGGCATCGGGGCTGAAGAACCCGGCGACCCGTCAAATAGGTGTTGGTTCACCAATAGTTTCGCTCATCACCAACCGAGTAGGGACCTCCGAATTCTAGATTTCGTTCCCGGCCTCCCCGGGATTCATGGCTTCTTCAATCTTGATCACGAGACGTTCGGCCTGCTTCTCCATTCTCTTCTGCCGGGTGTCCTGATCCGTTTCTCGTTCTTGAAACAGTTCGTCGGCAATGTTCAAGGCGGTCAAGACTGCGATCTTGACCGTGTCTACACTCGAGCTGCGGTCTGCCACTTCGCGCATCCGATGGTCGACGAACCGCGCGATCTCCTGGACCCGCGCCTCGTCACCATCTGCACGAAGCCCGAGCCGTTGGCCGAAAATATCGACTGTGGCCCGGACGGTGGTCATCGGATAGTTCCTCCCACCACGATTATACAGCATCGCAAGAAGGAACGAGAATACCGCCCGCACCCGTCACGAACACCCGGGCGCGGTGCGAGTCCGGACTGTGAAACCACTGATATCAGGGCGGTTGACAGGCTGCAACGCCCCGCCTGCGCACTGTCGCCAACCGACGACCGCGGATCGCGGCCTTCGTGTCAGTCGGCTTGTGAGAGCGTCGAGTCGATCAGCGACAAGACCTTTTCGAGCCTTTTGCCGAGCGCATCGCGTTGTTCTTCGAGGGCCTTGCAGCGGGCGCTCATCTCGGTATCCGAGGCGGCCTTTTTCTCGAGCGCCTCGACTTTCGCGGTCAACGCGGTTTCATTCCTGGAAGCCTTCTGATAGGCCTTGACCAGTTCCTCGATCTTCGTCTCGAGCTGTTTGAGCACCGTGTCCATCGCCATCATTCCTCCTCGACGTCAGGCAAAGGAAACTCCGAGCCGCTCGGCCAGTCCTTCGCGCAGTTTCATGTGTTCGGCGTTGACTTCTTCCTGAGTCAAAGATCTTTCCGGATGGCGGTAGACCAGGCGCTGCGTGGTCCGCACGCGCCCGCTGCCGTCGCGGAGCAAAAACCGCGTCAGGTAACTCACGCTTTCGACCCGGTCCCCGGCCAGCCCGCGAACCGACTCCTCGAGGACCGCGTAGCTCACGTCCTCACCGTGCTCGACGGTCATGTCCATCACCACGGCCGGATGTCTGGGGAGGGCTTCGAAGCGCGGCAGCGCGGGCTCGCTCGCTGCGTCGAGGTCGATCTCCGCAACTGCGATCCCGGGCTTGAGTTCCCAGCGCTCGACGAAAGCCTTCGAGACCACGCCCGCCAGACCAAGGGGCTTTCCGGCTGCGGGCGTGAGCACTGCTCCGGCACCCTCTTCCAGCCACGGCCCGCCGCCCGCAACCCACTCGACGGAGGGAAGCCCGACCTTTTGACAGACGTGCTCGACCACCCCTTTGAAATGTTGAAACCGCTCGACCGCGTCCGGGATGTCTTTGAACAGGACGATTCCCAGCCGCTCGCCTTCCTGAGGGACGCCATCGCTGAACGAAAACACGCGACCTTGCTCGAAGAAACCGAGGGTGGACTCGCCCTGGTTGAGATTCGACTGCGCCGCGCTCAACAGACCCGGCAGGAGGGACCTGCGCATGACCGCCTGGGTGGTCGCCAGCGGGTTGTCGAGCAACACAGCGTCACCGGGGCACAGCGGTTGCTCGGCCACCAACTCGTCGGCGTCGGCGTCGATGAAGCTCCAGTTCAGGACTTCAATCAGCCCGGCCGACTGGGCGGCGGCGCGGGCGCGGTCGACGAGTTCCCAGTTGGGATTGCGCCGCCCCGGCGTCGTCGGCAGCACCGGCAGCGCGGACGGCACCGCGTCGTAGCCGATGTGACGGATGATCTCCTCGTAAAGGTCCGGCGTCCGCTCGATGTCGATCCGGAAGGACGGCACGGACACCGTCACCGTGTCACCGGATCGCACCGGTTCAAACTCGAGCCCGGAAAAGATCTCGACCACCCGCTCAGCGTCGATCTCGAGACCCGTGAATGCCGAGAGCCGTTCCACGGAAAGCTCCATCCGGCGCTCTTCGCGAGGCGCCGGATGGACATCGATCCGGCCCTGACACACCGTGCCGCCGGCGAGGTCCGCCATCATCGCGGCCGCCAGATCGACCGCCAGCGGCGGCATCGAAGGATCAGCGCCGCGTTCGAACCGGTGCGACGCTTCGGTGTGCATCCCGAGACGGCGCGCCGTCCGCCGCACCGAAAGGGCGTCGAAGTGGGCGGCCTCCAACAACACGTCGACGGTGTCATCGGTGATCTCTGAACTGGCGCCGCCCATGATCCCCGCCAGACCGACCACACCCTGGCCATCGGCGATCACCGCCATGGTCTCGTCGAGAACGCGGTCCTCGCCGTCGAGGGTCTTGAGCTTTTCACCCTTGACTGCGAGGCGGGCCACCAGCGTGCGGCCGTGGACCTTCTCGAGGTCATAGGCGTGGAGCGGCTGTCCGAGCTCCAGCAGGACGTAGTTGGTGACATCGACGACCGCGTTGATCGGGCGGACGCCGCTGTTGACCAGCCGCCGCTGCAGCCATTCGGGCGACGGCACCTGGCGCACACCGCGGACGACCCGTGCCGCGAACCGAGTGCAGACCGAGGAATCCGCGATTTCGACCGTTGCCAGGTCGGCTGTTTTTTCCCCGTCCTCGGTCAGTTCGACGGCGAGGGGGCGCAGGCCGAGACCCGAGACCACCGCAGCCTCGCGTGCAAGCCCGCGATGGTTCATCGCGTCGGGACGATTGGTGGTGACCTCGACGTCCCAGATCTCGGCGCCCTCGCCGGGCTCGCGCAGTTCGACCAGGAACCCGCAGTCGGTCAGTTGATCCGAGAGCCGGTCGGGATCCGCTTCGCCATCGAGGAGGTCGATCAACCAGGAGCTGTCGAATTTCATGCGAACTGCCTCGTCAGTCGTTGGTCGCCGGCAAAGAGCTGGCGCAGATCGGGGATCCCGTAGACCAGCATCGCCACCCGGTCGAGACCGAGCCCGAAAGCGAATCCGGTGAAACGTTCGGAGTCCACCCCCACCGCTTCGAAGACCCGCGGATCCACCATCCCGGCGCCGAGGATCTCGATCCACCCCGAGCCCGAACACACGCCGCAGCCCCTCTGCGCGCAGAAGATGCACGAGATGTCCACCTCCGCCGACGGTTCGGTGAACGGGAAGTAGCCCGGCCGCAGGCGAACCTTGACGTCGTCGGAGAACAGGGCGTGGAGAAAGGTCTCAAGCGTCGCCTTGAGGTGCCCGAAGGTGACACCCTCGTCCACCAGCAGACCTTCGATCTGGTGAAACATCGGCGAGTGGCGGAGGTCGGAATCGCGGCGGTAGACGCGGCCCGGCACGACGATACGGATCGGCGGCTTGCCCTTTTCCATGACTCGAGCCTGGACAGGCGATGTGTGCGTCCTCAGAAGGTATCCGCCCGGGAGATAGAAAGTGTCCTGGTCGTCGCGGGCGGGGTGGTCGGGCGGGATGTTGAGAGCCTCGAAGTTGTGCCAGTCGTCCTCGATCTCGGGGCCCGCCTCGACGTCGTAGCCCATGCGCAGGAAGATCTCCTCGATCCGCCGGCGCACGATGTGGACCGGGTGTTCGGCGCCGCACACCACCGGGATCCCGGGCAGGGTGACGTCGACCGGTCCCTGTCCGACGGTCACTGTCGTTTTGTGACCTTTGACTTCGGCCTTCCCACGTTTGGCGTGGACATCGGTTCCGGCGGCCTGCTTCGCCTCTTTGAGCTTCGACTCGATCTCCTGCTTGAGCTCATTGAGGGCCTGCCCGTAGGCGCGCTTCTCCTCGTTGGGCAGCTCGCGCAGGGCTGCGGTCAGCTCGTTGAGGACTCCGCTCTTCTTGCCCGCATAGGCGATCCGGACCTTCTCCACCTCGCCGGCGTCACCTCCGGCCGACTCGAGATCGGCGAGGAACGACGCCCGCACCTCGTCGAGACGCGCGGTGCCCACCGGGCCCTCAGCTCCCGGCTTGCTTGGACATTTCGACCAGCTGCGTGAAGGCCTGCGGGTCGCGCACGGCGATGTCCGCGAGGACCTTGCGGTCGAGCTCGCAGCCGGCGCTCTTGAGCCCGGCGATCAGCGCCGAATAGCTGGTGCCGTTGAGCCGGGCCGCCGCGTTGATGCGGGTGATCCACAGCGAACGGAACTGCCGCTTGCGCTGTTTGCGGTCGCGATAGGCGTACTGCAGCGACTTTTCCACCTGGATCTTGGCGGTGCGGTGGAGTCTGGATTTTGCACCCCAATAGCCCTCGGCGAGGTTGAGAATCTTCTTGCGGCGGTCTTTACGATTGCTGCCTCTTTTGACGCGCATGGTGTCCTCCTATTTCTGGGCCGCGAGCATTCTCGCGACCACCTTGGCATCGGCGGGTGCCAAGATCGCGGAGGAACGCAGCTTGCGCTTCCGCTTCGTCGACTTCTTGGTCAGAATGTGTGAGTGGTAGGCGTGGTGGCGCTTGAATTTCCCGGTGCCGGTTCGCTTGATGCGCTTGGCCGCTCCACGGTGGGTCTTCATTTTCGGCATGACGAGCTCCTTTTCTTCCGTACTACAGTTCCAGTGAACGGGTTGCGACGGCGTTGACGATCCTCGCCGCCGCCTCGTCCAGCGTCTTCACTCCCTCGTCGCGGCGGTGCCGCAACCGCAGGGAGACGTTTCCCTCTTCCTCCTCGCGCTGCCCGACCACCAACAGGTAGGGCACTTTCATGGTTTCGCCGTCCCGGATCTTGTATCCGAGCTTCTCTGAGCGCCCGTCGACATCGACCCTCAGACCGCGGCGGCGAAGATCGGCCGCCACCCGTTCGGCGTAGTCGTTGACCGCGTCGGTGATCGGCAGCACCCGCCCCTGCTCGGGGGCCAGCCACGGCGGCAGGTCGCCGCCGAAGTGCTCCAGCATCACGCCGTAGAACCTCTCGAGTGACCCCAGGATGGCGCGGTGGATCATCACCGGGCGCTTCTCGGAACCGTCGCTGTCGACATAGGTCAGGTTGAAGCGTTCCGGCATCTGGAAATCGAGCTGGATGGTCGCGAGCTGCCACGACCGACCGAGGGCGTCGTGGACGTCGAAGTCGATCTTCGGACCGTAAAAGGCGCCGTCGCCGGGCTTGACCGTGTAGTCGACATCACCACGATCGTCCAGACACTTGGCGAGCACGGCCTCGGCGTGCTCCCAGACCTTGGGGTCGCCCATCGCCTTTGCCGGTTTCGTGGACAGATTGACGGTCACGTCCTC
Organism: Candidatus Sulfomarinibacteraceae bacterium; assembly: GCA_963715955.1. Classification (GTDB taxonomy): domain Bacteria; phylum Acidobacteriota; class Thermoanaerobaculia; order Thermoanaerobaculales; family Sulfomarinibacteraceae; genus Sulfomarinibacter. The sequence goes on along the minus strand of CAVQSQ010000014.1, from coordinate 75,083 downwards.
GAAACCGAAGAGGTTGTAGATCTCGAAGATGAACTCGAAGAGCGCCGTGATCTCCGGCTCGATCTGCTCGGGTGTGCAGAAGATGTGGGCGTCGTCCTGGCTGAAGGTCCGGACCCTGGTCAAACCGGTCACCACACCCGACCTCTCGTAGCGGTGGAGGCGCCCGAAGTCCGCGATCCTCCGCGGCAGGTCGCGGTAGGAGTGCGCGCTGCCCCCGTAGAGCAGACAGTGAGACGGGCAGTTCATCGGTTTGACGCTCGACGACCGCTCCTCGACCTCTTCGAATGCGTCGGCGAAGAACATGTCGTCGCGGTAGTTGTCGTAGTGGCCCGAGCGCTTCCACAGCTCGACGTCGAAGATCTGGGGGGTGATGACTTCGTCGTAACCGTAGGCCCGGTACTTCTCCCGCATGAGCTCGAGCAGGGCGTTGTAGACCAACGCGCCGCGGGGATGGAAGAAGGGGCTCGCCGGCGCCTCCGGGTGAAACGAAAACAAATCGAGTTCGCGGCCGAGCCGGCGGTGGTCGCGGCGTTTGAGCTCCTCGAGCCTGGCGAAATAGGCGTCGAGCGCTTTTTTCGAGGCAAAGGCGGTGCCGTAGATGCGCTGCAGCATCTCGTTGCGCTCGTCGCCCCTGAAGTAGGCGCCCGAGGCCTCGAGCAGACGCACCGCGCCGATCTGCGAGGTGCGTTGGACGTGCGGACCTCGGCACAGATCGAGGAAGGGCCCGTGACCATAAAGCGTGATCGTCTCGCCCTCGGGAATGTCCTCGAGGCGCACGATCTTGATGTCCTCGCCGCGCTCGGTCATGACCCGTCGGACCTCCTCGCGGTCGACCTCGCGCCGTTCGAACTCGAGGTCCTCGGCGATGATCCGGGCCATTTCGGCTTCGATCTTCTCGAAGTCCTCGGGTTTGAAGGCGCGCGGAAAACGGAAATCGTACTGGTACTTCTCGGAGTGGTCCTGGCGCCCGGCGTCGATCGGCGTGCCCGGCCAAAGACGCTTGACGGCATCGGCGAGCACGTGTTCGGCGGAGTGGCGGATCACGTCGCCCGCCTCGGGGTCCTTGGTGGTCACGACGCGAAGAGAGACATCCGAGGTGAGCGGAGTTCGCAGGTCGACCACACGCTCGTCGACCACTCCCGCGACCGTGTCGCGGGCAAGCCGAGGGCCGATGGCCTCGGCCACCTCGAGAACGGTCACACCCGCGGGAAACTCCCGCGCGCTGCCGTCCGGCAAGCTCACCCGAACTGTTTCGCTCATCACAACTCCCATCGAACCGGCCACCCGTCCGGCCCCTCACAAACACAAAAGCCCGACCACGGGGGTCGGGCATCGAATCTGGGTGGTAGGCGCGCGCGGACTCGAACCGCGGACTTCATCCGTGTGAGGGATGCGCTCTAACCAACTGAGCTACGCGCCTTCACGGACTGACAAAAATGGTAGGCGCGAGCGGACTCGAACCGCTGACCCCTACCGTGTCAAGGTAGTACTCTAACCAGCTGAGCTACGCGCCTTCAGGCTAACGAAGGGTGGTCCCGTGGACACTTCTGACCCTTCCTCGTCCTATTTGTAAATCAAAGAACTTCCCCTCAGAAAAGGGGAGGGGATCATAACAACGGGGCTGGTTCGTGTCAATACGGGCCGGCGAGAACCGGTTCGTCCCCGCGGTCGTGAGGGGCGACTTCGCAGGATGTCCGGGTTACCATGCAGAATGGACGATCCAGTGGTCGTTTTCACGGCACAGGGCGAGATCGAGGAGTGCTCAGGTGCGGTCCTTCCTCGCCGCGCACGACATTCCGACCATCGTGCAAGGCGAAGCTCTCCGCAAGACGCACGGTTTGACCCTCAACGGGCTCGGCGCGGTCGAGATCCTGGTTGCCGCCGAAGACGCTGCCCATGCAGAAGAACTCCTCGCTCAAGCCGAGCGCGGCGAGCTCGCCCTCGACGACATGCCTGAGGGCTGACCCGCACTCCTCACTCCTTTCGATCCGGGCGCAGCCCGAGGTCGGCGAGTTGGCGGTCATCGACCCTGGACGGGGCGCTGGTCATCAGACAACTGGCCGAGGTGGTCTTGGGGAAGGCGATGACGTCGCGGATCGAATCGCGGCCGGCCATCAGCATCACCATGCGGTCCAGCCCGAGCGCGATCCCTCCGTGCGGCGGCACGCCGTAGCGGAAGGCCTCGAGCAGGAAGCCGAACCGCTCCCGCGCCTCGGCCTCGTCGATCCCGAGTGTGGCAAACAGCCGCCGCTGGAGGTCCGGATCGTGGATCCGGATCGACCCTCCCCCGAGCTCCATCCCGTCCATGACCACGTCGTAGGCCCGCGCCCTGGCGGCGCCGGGGTCGGTCCCGATGAGTGCCGCGTCTTCCGCCCGCGGCGCGGTGAAGGGGTGGTGCATGGCGTAGAAGCGCTGGTCGTCGGCGTTCCACTCGAGGAGGGGGAAGTCCGTCACCCACAGGAAATCGTGGCGGCCTTCCGGAATGAGGTCGTGCTCGTGGGCGAGGTGCAGCCGCAGCGCGCCGAGTGAGGCGAACACCACGCCCGGCGAACCGCCGACGGCCACCAGGAGGTCCTCATCGCGAGCGCCCGCGGCATCGAGGAAGCGCTCGACGCCTTCGTCGCCGAGGGCTTTCTTGGCCGGTGAGGCGACCCCATCCGCGGTTCGTTTGAACCACAGGACGCCCGCCGCCCCGTAGGGCTTGACGAACTCCGACAGGGCATCGAGCTGTTTCCGGGAGAAGGCAGCTCCTCCCGGAACCACGATCCCTTTGACCCGCCCCTGGTCGGCCGCCTCCTCGAGAACCCTGAAACCGCAGCCCTCGCACAGAGCGCCAAGCTCGATCAACTCGAGACCGAAGCGCGTGTCGGGGCGATCGGAGCCGAAGCGCTCCATCGCCTCGGTGTACGCGAGCCGGGGAAAGACCGCCGGAGGATCGATCCCCACCATGGGAAAAATCTCGTGGAAGAGCCCCTCGATCAGGGTGTAGATGTCCTCCTCGGAAATAAACGACGCCTCGACGTCGACCTGGGTGAACTCGGGCTGGCGGTCGGCGCGGAGGTCCTCGTCGCGGAAGCACCGGGTGATCTGGACGTAGCGGCCGAGACCCGCGACCTGCAGCAGCTGTTTGAAAAGCTGCGGCGATTGCGGCAGGGCATAGAACGACTCCTTGTGGACCCGCGAGGGCACCAGAAAGTCGCGCGCACCTTCCGGGGTCGAGCGGGTGAGGATCGGGGTCTCGACCTCGATGAATTCCATGGTGTCGAAGTATCGGCGGATGGCAGCCACCACCTTGTGACGAAGCACCAGGTTGGCGGTCATCTCCGGCCGCCGCAGATCGAGGTAGCGGTGGGTGAGCCGGAGCTCCTCCGAGGCGTTGGCGCGGTCCTCGATCACGAAGGGCGGCGTTTCGGATGTGTTGAGAACCTCGAGTTCCTCGACCAACAGCTCGACCTCGCCGCTCGCCAGTTCGGCATTGGCCTGGCCCTCGGCGCGCGGTCGCACGGTGCCCCGCACCTTGATCACGTCTTCACCGGAGAGCCGTTCGCCCTCGCTCACCATGGCCTCTTCAAACACCAATTGCAGGATCCCGCTGCGGTCCCTGAGATCGACGAAGACGAGGCCGCCGAGATCGCGCCGCCGCCTCACCCATCCCACCACTTCAACCTGCTCGCCGATCCGGTCGCGGCCGAGGCTTGCGCACCACGGTCTGTCCCACGCGCTCATCACCATGTCATGACTCCGTTTCCCCGTGCGCCTCTTCGGCGGCGGCTCCCGTTATCACCCCCCGCACGTATTCCGCCACGTCGCCCGACGCCACCGTTTCCTGCTCGCCCCTGTCGAGATCGCGGACGATGGCGGTGCCGTCAGCTATTTCGCTCTCACCGAGGATCACCACCGCACGCGCGCCGATCTTCCCAGCCCACTTGAGACCCGCCTTGAGCGACCGCCCGGTGACCTCTGCCGGCGCCGTCAAGCCGGCGAGGGCGAGTCTTCGACTGAGAGCCAATCCCGCCGTTGCGGCTTCCCCTCCGATGGGGAGGACGGCGACGACCGGACGATCCAGAACCGCCCGTTTGAAGCCCTCGGGCAGGACCTCCACCAACCGGTCCTCACCGATGGCAAAGCCGATCCCCGGCACCTGGGCCCCGCCGAGATCCGATATCAGGCGGTCGTAGCGGCCGCCGCCGCAGATCACCGTGTCCTCCCCGAGCTCGGGCGAGACCACCTCGAAGACCGTGCGCAGGTAGTAGTCGAGCCCCCGCACCAACCGCGGCGCTCGGCGCACCGCGATTCCGAGACTCTCGAGCCCCTGCTCGACAGCTTCGACGTGGTCGCGCGCGTCCTCGTTCGCCACGTCGGCCACCGGCGTCGTGTCGGCAACCAGCTCCCGACAGCGGGGCACCTTGCAGTCGAGGATGCGCAGCGGGTTGGCGCCCCACCGGCGCTGGCAATCCGAACACAGCTCGGACCGCCGCGGCGCGAGCTCCGATTTCAGCCGCTCGATGAAGACCGGCCGATCCTCCGGATCGCCGAGATTGTTGAGAACCATCACGAGGTCGTCGAAGCCGAGCTCGGCGAGAAAGGTGTGGAGGACGAGCAAGACCTCGACATCGGCCGCCGGCGTCGCCGCGCCGAGCAGCTCGATCCCGATCTGGGCAAACTGCCGATATCGCCCGCGCTGCATCTTTTCGTAACGGAACATCGGCCCGATATAACTCAGCCGAAGCGGTTGCGGTCGTTGTCCGAGCCCGTTTTCGATAAACGAGCGCGCCACCCCGGCGGTGCCTTCCGGCCGGAGAGTGAGGGAACGGCCCTTACGGTCGGCAAAGGTGTACATCTCCTTGGCGACGATGTCGGTGTCCTCGCCGACGGATCGCACGTAGAGCTCGGTCGGTTCCATCGCCGGCAGCCTGATCTCGTCGTACCCGAAGCCGTCAAACACCCGGTGCGCGGTGTCTTCGACGCCCACCCACAACCGTGAATCGGGCGGCAAAATGTCACGGGTCCCTTTGACCTTGCGTATCATTCAAAAACTCCCCACCTGGTCACGCGCCCCCGACCACGAACGCTGGGACGCCGACCCTGTCGCCGTCCCGCGGGGCCGCCCGCGCGCGGCACCGTTCCGGATGCGTCCGATCCACCCCCGATCGAGGGGAATTGAACGCTACCACAGGCTCTCTCGGGGCAGCAACAGCAGGCACCTCGATATGGCTCGCAACCTCCCGAAAATCAGGGGGTTGTGGACCTTGGCTCGAGATCACCATGGGGCAACGGCTTCAGATTGAACAAGATAGACTCATGTTATTGAAAAAAAACGACTTATGAAAATTCAACAGAAGCCAGCCGATCGAGCCGAAATATCTGTGTTTACATTGCCTTAACGAGTTTTCCGCAGCTTTTTCCACAACCGGATCCCGGCGTTGTGGATGGACCGGGACCGGTGTCGGCGACGTCCCTTCAGCACTCGGGATACGGTTCCTCCCAGGAGACCCGGCCGGGCCTCACCAACCGGGGGGAATCACCCGTCAAATCCACCAGGGTGCTGGTCTCGCCGCCCGGGGTCCGGCCTCCGTCGAGCGCGAGATCGGGTTCGCCCGTCAGGGACCTGAGAACCTCGTCGATCGTCACACACGGCGGCTTTCCGTGGCGGTTAGCCGATGTGGCGGTCAGTGGACCTCGACGGTACAGGAGCGACCGCAGCGCCGCATGGGCGGGGATTCGAACCGCCAGGGTCCGTTGCACCGCGGCCGGGATCTCTGCCCGAGCCGGGAGGATGACGGTCAGTGCGGCGGGCCAGATGCGTGACAGTTTGACCCGGTATCTCTCCGGGACGACGGCCAGTTCCTCGACCTGTTGCCAATCGGCACACACGACCGGCAGGCCGAGATCTGCGGGCCGGCCCTTGAGGGCGTGGACAGCCCGCACGGACCGTTCGAGTCGGGGATCGACCGCCAGACCGTAATAGCTTTCGGTCGGGACGACGGCGACACCGCCGTCGCCGAGGACCTTCACGGCGAGGTCCAGGGCGGCGAGAATCTCGTGGTTCTCGTTGAACGGGAGCCTCTTCACCGCGCCCCCAGCAGGACCCGGGCGTGGTCCCGCGCCGATTCCGTCACTTCGTCGCCGGCCAGCATGCGCGCCACCTCGGTCTCCCTCTCGCTCGCCTCCAGCGGCACGACCCGGGTCATGGCGCGGCCGCTCTCGACCACCTTTTCAACCCTGAAGTGGCCGTCGGCCCTTGCCGCCACCTGCGGCAGGTGCGTGACGACGAGCACCTGATCAACGACCGCGAGCCGGGCCAGCAACTCGGCCAGGGCGGCCGCGGTCGCTCCTCCCAGACCGCTGTCGACCTCGTCGAACAGGAGCGTGAGACCGGTCTCCGGCCGTCGCTTGCGGAGCACCGTCCGCATCGCCAGGTGGACCCGCGAAAGCTCACCGCCGGAAGCGATCCGAGCCATCGGCCGGGGCTCCTCTCCCGGGTTCGCGGCGATCAGCAGGACGCACTCCTCGACCCCGTCGGCGTCAAAGGCGACTCCATGTCCGTCCCGAGACAGGGGAGACGCCGCATCGGCCCGCGGCTGCCAGCGAAAGTCGAGACGGGTCCCACCCATCGCCAGCTGACCCAGGACCTCGCTGACGGCTTTCGCAAACTCCGCCGCCGCCTCGCGGCGCGCAACATCGAGGGCCTGCGCTGCGCGATCGTAGGCGTGCAGGGCCCGATCGGCGGCCGCGGCGGCCTCGTCGACACGCTCTTCCACCGCAACCAGCTCGGCACGTTCCGCATCCAGGGCGTCGCGGTGGGCGAGAACCTCGTCGAGCGACGAGCCGTACTTCAGCATCAGCTTCTCGAGCAGATGGAGCCGCGACTCGACCGCCTCCAGTTCATCCGGATCGCGTTCGGCATCGTCCGCCAGGCCCTGGACCTCACGTACGACCTCCTCAACCTGGAGCCGCGCCTCGGTCAGACGGGTGGCGGCGTCTTCGAGAGGCAGCCCGCACTCGATCATCTCGTCGAGCTCGCGACTGCCCCTGGCAAGTTCGTCGAGGACGGACGTCTCCGCGTCACTCAGGCGTTCCATCAGCGAACCACACAGCTCCGCGATGCGGGCAGAGTGACGCAGGACCAGCCGCCTTCGACGGAGTTCGTCATCCTCGCCCGCATCCGGATCGGCGGTTTCGATTTCCTGCAGTCGAAACGCGATGGCGTCGAGCCGGTCGCGGCGCGTGGCCTGCGCCAGACGCAGCCGGTCGAGTTCGTCCGCCGCCGCCCGCCAGGTCGAAAAGGCTGTTGCCGTCCGCTCACGGAGTTCGTCGTGACCACCGAAGTCATCCACCAGCCGCCGTTGGACGTCCCCGTCGGCGAGACCGTACTGTTCGTGCTGACCGTGGATCGCGAGGAGGTGCGGAGCAGCCCGCTGCAGCGCACCGGCGGTGACGGTGACATCGTTGATCCAACACCGGCTGCGGCCGGCGGCGCTGACCTCTCGTCGCAGGATCAGGGAGTCGCCGACCTCGATGCCGAGCTCATCGAGAAGGGCGGCCAGAGCGGCGATGGGTTGGTCCGCGAACATTCCCTCCACCACCAGGCGATCGTCTCCGGTACGCACCATGTCGGTCTGGGCTCGCTGCCCACCGAGCAGTTTGAGCGACTCGACAAGCAGGCTCTTGCCGGCACCGGTCTCGCCGGTGAGCACGCCGAAGCCGCCCGAGAAATCGAGCTCCACCTCGTCGATGATCCCAAGCCCGCGAACTGACAGTCTTTCGAGCATTGCGGCTCATCCTAAACTGAACGGCACACCAGGTCCACAGTCTTCCAGTGCCGCCCTGCGATCAGATCGTCGCCCGCCGCGCTACAATTGCCGCACCAATCACTTTGGAAGGGAGGGTCGCACATGAGCCATCACCCCACCGCAGTCGTTCGCGCCCGAAACTCGGTGGCGCCGCAACCGGTTCCCCGCTGTCGCGGAACCTCGATCCAGGTCCTGCTCGGGCCGGAGAGCGGAGTGCCCAACTTCATCACGCGCCAGTTCACCATCGAGCCCGGCGGCCGGATCCCCTGCCATCGTCACGACAGCATCGAACACGAACAGGTGATTCTCGACGGCGCCATGGTCATCTCCCTCGATGGTCGAGAGACCGAGGTCGCGGCCGGGGACAGCATCTTCATCCCTGCCGGGGTCAGCCACTGGTACGAAAACCGTGGTTCGGCGCCGGTTCGGTTTTTATGCGTGGTGCCCCACACCGAGGATTATCAGACCGAGTGGCTCGAGGGGCCGGCGGAGTGAATTCGGAATTCGGAATTCGGAATTCGGAATTGCAGCCAGCCCAGCCTGAGGCGTCTGGCGGCAGCCGACCCTGTGTGGTGGGTTTGACGGGCGGTCTCGCGAGCGGTAAATCCACCGTTGCCGGCATCCTCGCCGAACGCGATGTCCCGGTTCTCGATGCGGACGCGGTCGTCCACGAGCTCTATCGACCGGGGGGCGAGGGGACGGCGTCCGTGACCCGGATTTTCGGCGCTGCGGTCCTCGATACGACCGGCGGTGTAGATCGCGGGTTGCTCGGCGGGAGGGTGCTCAGAGATCGCGATCTGCGCCTCGCACTGGAACGCGCCATCCACCCCCTGGTGCGACAGGAGATCGGTCGCTGGATCGAAGGCCTCGGTCCCGTCCCGGTGGCGGTGGTTGAAGCTGCACTGTTGGTGGAAACCGGATCCTATCGAGTCTACGACGTGCTGATGGTCGCGCACTGCAGCCGCGATCAGCAGCTTGAACGCGCCCTCGTGCGAGGCATTCCCGAGGAGCGCGCCCGCGCGCTCTTAAAAGCACAACGACCTCTCGATGAAAAACGCGATCTCGCAGACGTGGTGATCGACAACAGCGGCCCCCGGGACGGGCTCGAGAACGAGGTCGACCGTGCCTGGGCCGAAGTCCTCCGACTCTGCCGGGAGAAGCGCAAAGCCACCGATATCAACGGGTCCGACCATCCTGAATCCTGAATCCTGCATCCTGAATCCTGCATCCTGCATCCTGCATCCTGCATCCTGCGAAGCAGATTCAAAGCCCCCGCCGCGCCGTTGCCGCCTTGACGGTGTTCGCCATCAACATCGCGATGGTAAGCGGTCCGACCCCGCCCGGAACCGGGGTGATGCGGCCGGCCTTGGGCGCCACTGCGGTGAAATCCACATCGCCCGCCAGAACAGCGCCCCGCTTGTCGAACGCCGCCAGCTTTTTCGGGTTGTCGGGATACAGTTTTTCCACCGTCTCCCGATCAGTCACCCGGTGCATGCCGACATCCACAACCGCGGCCCCGTCGGCCACGTGTTCAGGACCGATCAAAGACCGCACTCCGACCGCGGCAATCAATATTTCGGCCTCGCGGGTCACCGACGCCAGGTCGCGGGTCCGCGAGTGGCACACCGTGACCGTGGCGTTGGCGTGGAGCAGCATCATGGCCATGGGTTTTCCGACAATGTCCGACCGGCCGACGACCACGGCGCGACGGCCCTCCACGGCAATCTCCGCACGGCGCAGCATTTCCATGATTCCGGCCGGCGTGCAGGGCTGCAGCGCGGGCCGCCCCTGCTGCAGGAGACCGACGTTTTCCGGGTGAAACCCGTCCACGTCCTTGGCCGGGTCGAGCCGGCGCAGAATGGCGGACGTGTCCACGTCCCGGGGCAGGGGAAGTTGAACGAGGATACCGTCGACATGCGGATCGCGATTGAGGCCGTCAATCAGACCTTCGAGCTCGCTCTGGGTTGTGGCCGCAGGAAGGTGGTGGGTCTCGGAGATCATGCCCAGACCCGTCAGAGTCCTGGCCTTGGACGCCACGTAGACCTGGGAGGCCGGATCCTCGCCCACCAGGACCGCATCGAGACGCGGCACGATCCCCCGGGTAGCGAGCGCCGCCACCTCGGCGGCGACTTCCTCGCGGATCTCCGCCGCATACTTCGAACCGTCGAGAATGCGTTCGTCAACGCTCATCGTGCCCCCTCCGCAGCTCGGGTGCCTTCATAGATTGACGCGACGCCCCCAGTCAAAGGGCTCACCGTGACCTCCGTCAGCCCGGCGCTCTCGAGCCCCCGACACATGGCGGTGCCCTCCGGAAACGTGCTCACGGACGCCGGCAGATAGTCGTAGGCTTCGGCGTCTCCCGACAGCCACCGACCGACCCGCGGCGGGACGGTGCGGACCCACCACCCGAGGAGCGGCGCCAACGGACCGCGAGGGCGTGAAAACTCGAGGACCAGCAGCGCGCCTCGCGGCCGCAGGACCCTCACCAACTCGCCCAGACCCGCCTCGAGGTTTGCGAAGTTTCGGATTCCGAAGGCGACCGTCACGACATCGAATGTGGCCTCTGCAAACGGCAGCTGCAGGGCATCGGCGGCGCACAGAATCAACGGTTGTCTCGCCCGGAGCGCCTTGAGCCGCGCCCGTTCCAACATCGGCAGACAGAAGTCCGCTCCGACCACGCTGCCGCCGACGGTCATCGCGAGATCGCCGGTTCCGGTGCAGACATCGAGCACCCGGGGGTGTCCGACCGACGCCACCCTCCTCGCCACCGCCCGACGCCACCTCACATCCTGCCCGAGCGACAGGGTTCGGTTGAGCAGATCGTAGCGGTGGGCGATCCGTCCGAACATCCCCTGGATCTCGGACGACTGTTTCGTGAGCAGCTCCCGGCGCATGGCGCGAAGGGTAGCACGGGGCAGTGGGGCAGTGAGGCGGTGAGCTATGGGCTATGGGCTATGCCGCCCCCTGGTGCTGCCCGGGGACATAGGTAACAGATCAGTCCAGGGACATGGGTAACACGTTTAGGATGGCTGGTTCCGTTGATTGGAGGGAGCCATGCCATGGAAGGAGACGTGTTGCGTGAAGGAAAGACTGCGATTTGTGGTGGCCCATGAGAGCGACTTGTACTCGATGATGGAGTTGTGCGAGCGCTTTGGAATCAGCCGGAAGACCGGCTACAAGTGGTTGGAGCGGTTTGAGGCGGAAGGGCCAGGTGGCCTGGAGAATCGGAGCCGGAAGCCGCACCGAAGCCCAAGCCGGACAGCGGAGAACATCCGTTCGCTACTCATCGAGGAACGCCTGAAACACCCGAAATGGGGACCGGAGAAATTGCTGGACGTTGTTGGACGGGGGCACCCAGAAATCGAACTGCCGGCACGGAGCACAGTGGCAGCGATATTGAAAAGCGAAGGCTTGGTGAAAGAGCGCCGCCGACGTCGGCGCCACACACACCCCGGGAAACCCGCGACGTCAGTCACCGCACCGAACGAGCTCTGGACGGCAGATTTCAAGGGGGAATTTAAGACGCTTGACGGTGTGTGGTGTTATCCGCTGACGGTGGCGGACCAGTTCAGCCGATTCATCCTGGGGATCGACGGGTTGCTCGATACGAAGGGAAAACGCGTACGAGCTGTATTCGAGCGTTTGTTTCATGAGTACGGATTGCCCTGCGGTATCCGCACAGACAATGGCACACCTTTTGTGGGGACAAATTCGATCCATGGTCTGTCAGTGCTGAATGTCTGGTGGGTGAAGCTAGGGATAAAGCTTGAGCGAATCCAACCGGGGAGACCGGATCAAAATGGTCGCCACGAGCGAATGCATCGCACCATGAAAGATGAAACCCAATACCCACCAGCAGAGAACCGGCCGGCCCAGCAGATGTGTTTTGACGACTTCCGGAGCGAATTCAATTACGAGCGTCCTCACCAAGCTCTGGAACAGCGAAGACCTGCCGAGGTCTGGATTCCATCCCCGCGCCCATATCCCGAGCGAATCCAAGATCCGGAGTACCCGAAGCACTTCCTACGGCGTCGCGTTTGGAGTACTGGGATCATCAAGTTCAAGAACAGATGCATATTTCTCAGCGAAACACTGGCACGAGAGGACGTCGGACTGGAGGAAATCGATGACGGGATCTGGTCGATCCACTTCTACAACATCTTGCTCGGCCGACTTGACGAGCGGAAATTCGAACTGGTCACATGAGCACAGGGCGGCAAGCTGTGGAATCTGACGGCCTATGGAAAGCTCCTTCGGATCTTCCCACAGGCCTTGGAAAACGGGGCCCCTACCCCGTTTTCCACAGCTTCACACAGCTCCGACGACGACGAATTGTGTTACCTATGTCCATAGACGAATCTGTTACCCATCTCCTCGGCAGCACGCCTTGGAGCCGGACACAGGGAAACCTCGTTCGGAGGGATCAAAGTTCTCGTCCTGAATCCTGCTCGTTGCGGCGTGGACAGCAATGCCCAAGGCTCATAGCTCATAGCCCACCGGCTCATGGCCTCATTGCCACACCGCCAGCCGACGCAGTCGGCGATCATGGCCTCGGGTGCAACACAACCGGTGGGCAGTCAGGGGGCCGCGAGGGCTTCACGAAGAGCTTCAAAGGCCCGTCGTCGATGGGAGATGCCGTTCTTTTCGTCGTCCGACATCTCACCGTAGGTCCGTCCGCCGGGTTCATCGGGCACGAAGACGCTGTCCCACCCGAAACCCCCGGGACCTCGCGGTCGGGCTGCGATCGTGCCCTCGACCACACCCTCACCGAGGATTTCGCGAGTGCCGTCGGTGGCGCACAGGAGACACCGCGCAGTGGCCCGGGAATCGTCAAAACAGTGCGCGATGCGACCGATACCGCCGGCGCCGACACTGGTCAGAAGCCAGCGCACCAGCGGCCCCGGAAAACCTCCGAGCGCGGCGAGTTCGAGACCGGTGTCCTCCACCAGGACCGGCCGTCCGATCTCTCGCCACGCCGCCGCCGCCTTGCAGCGAACGACCTCGGCGAGGTCCAGGCTCTGGATCTCGGGAAGGTCGAGGGGGTGGTGGTCGAGGGCCCGGCCGAGGACGGCTTCCGCCTCACGCACCTTGTTGACATTCGACGTCACAAAGACGAGCGCGTCGAGACGCATCAGGCCTTGACGCCCTCGGCGCCGGACGCTCCCGTGGTCAGCTGGAAGATCTCGATGGTGCGGCTCAGACCCTTGAGCTGCACCGAGCCGAGACGTTCGGTCTGGAAGAGATGGGAAACCGCCGCCTGGGTGGTTTCGCCGAGCACGATCGTCCCCGGTTTCGCAACGTGTTCCTCGAGCCGGGCGGTGACGTTGACGGTGTTGCCGAGCACCGTGTAGTCGACGCGGGTCGCGGACCCGATGTCACCCACCACGACCGGTCCCGAGTTCACCGCAACCCGAACTTCGATGCGGTCGAGGCCTTCGGCCTCGCGCTCGCCGTTCCAGACGTCCAGGGCCCTCAGCAGCTCGACGGCAGAACGCACGGCGCGCTCCGCGTGGTCGGCCTGCGGCAGCGGCGCGCCGAAGAACGCCATGACGGCATCTCCGATGAATTTATCGAGCGTGCCGCCGTGTTCGAATATGACATCCGCAGCAATCGAAAAGAACTGGTTGAGAAACGCCGCCACATCCTCGGGCGGCAGGCTTTCACAGCGAGCGGTGAAGCCGACGATGTCGGCAAAGAGAATCGAGGTCTCGGTCAAGGTCACCGACTCGCGATCGGCCCCGGAGTCCGACAGCACGGCTTCGATCACCGCGGGTGAGTGATAGCGCTCGAGACGGTCCCTGGCCTGTCGTTCTTTTCGGATCCGGTCGTTGAGCCGCGCCCGCTCGATGGCCACCGCCGCGTAGTTGGCCAGCGCCGTCAGCAGGTCGAGGTCGGTGGCGGAGAATGAGCCGACGTGCATCGGCGAATCGACGTAGATGACGCCGATCACCCGTTCACGGTGCCACAGGGGCGCGCACATTGCGGAGCGGATCTGGTGGATGCGAACGCTGCGCCCGGCCTCGAAACGTTGGTCGGCCTGGGCGTCGTGGGTGAGGACGGCCACCTGCTGTTGCGACACCATGTCGAGAATGGTGCGCGAGATGGGCACCTGGTCCTCACCGTCCGACTGCGACTCACGCGCCCGATTGAGCTCGAGTTTCGGCTCTCCGCTGTCGTCGAACAACACGATGAACCCGCGATCGACCATGAGATGGTCGAACACCAGATCCATCACTTTTTCGAGCACCGGTTCCAGTTCCTCGACCTGGATCAGGACCTTGGCCACCTGGGCGAGGATCTCGAACACGCGTTCGCGCGCCCCCACCTCTTTCGAGATCTCCTGGGGCTGCCCTTCGAGACCGTAGTCCTGATTGAACTCCGAGAGCGGGCGCATATAGGTGGCCGAAGCCAGACCCGAGACGTCCGCGCCTTCACCATCCTCCACCTTGAGGTCGAAGTTGCCGATGCCGAGGATGTCGCCCACCGAAAAAGGGCCCTCGCTGACGAAGTCCTCGTTGATCCTGATGCCGTTGGTCGACTCGAGGTCGACAATGCGAAAAGCGCCGTCGATGTCCTCGACCCGGGCGTGGTGGCGGGAGACCGAAAAGTCCCGCAAGACCACGTCGTTGTCGCTCGATCGGCCGAGGGTCAGATTGCCCTGCACCGGAATCCGGTGGGTGGTGCCGCCATCCTCGAAAACCAACTCCAACATTTTCAATCATTGTACCGCCGACCGCCGGCAGTCGGTCACCGGCGCGCCGTGGCGCCCCGCGTCCCGGGCATCAGCGGCCGGAACCACTTGAGGAGCATCTTCCGCTGTTCGGGGCCGGGGTCTTTTTCGGGGGAAAGGGCCGACATCTCGACCCACGGCCCGCCACACGCGTACAACTGCCGTGACGCCAACATCCACCACTGTGGGAAGCCCTGATCGAGAACGCCCAACCACACGCCACAGGCGTCGATGGAAAACGGGTCGATCCCGGACACGCCCAACGTCCGGAGATTCTGGGTGAGCACCGCCTCGCCGTTCACCGTGCACCCGACACGAGGCCACGTTCTTCTGGCCCCCTCCAGCCCTTCCATCGCGGCCACGAAAACGTGCCGGCCCCAGCCGGCTTTCGTGTCGTTCGGCATGATGATGAAGCGGCTCAAGGTGACGGCCTCGACGAGCTTGAGAAGGTTGATGCGGGTGCTGAAGTCCCTGGTCACGTCGTACGCCTCGAGGAGAAGGGGGAGATCTTCAACGCCGACGATCTGTTCGAGGGCACGAAAGCACACACCCGGCGTCCGCCGAAGTGTCACCCCGTGCCACTCGGGCAGGCCGGTGTCCTCGTGATGCAAGAGCGCCTGGATCCACAGTTCAGACAACGACCCTTCGGCGAGGGTCCGGGCCACCCAGTCCATTTCGTCGCCGAGGAGGGCCGCATCCTCTTCGCTGACACCCCGGCTGACCCGCGGCAAGCTGTCGGCGAGGAGATCCCTGTAGCCGTAGGCGGCTGCCTGCCGGACACGTTGCGAGGGCGAGAGCACGGCCTCGCGATATGCGGGCAGGAGCACCGGATCGTGAAAGGCCGCGCCACCGAGCAACAGGCTGACCCGGTCGGCCTCTTCGAGATCACCCTCCCGCCACAGCCGAAGAAGCTGGCCCGGACCGGGCCAGCTTGCCATGACCTCGCGTCGAAAACCGGCCTCGACCCGGGAGTGGTAGAAATCTCCAGGAAACCAGCGAGTGGCCTCCGACGAGACCGCCGACGCTCCCATCATCGACACCATCAGCAGAATTGTCACAGACATCGCGGCCTCCCCGATCTATGCGAGGATACCCGGGATGGCCGTTCGAATGAAAATCGTCGTCGCCTATCTCGGGGCCCCTTTTCACGGGTGGCAGCGTCAACGCAGTCAGCGGACGGTCCAGGGCGAGCTCGAGCGTGCGCTTGCCAAGTGTGTCGGCGGCACCAGGATCACGATCATGGGCGCCGGCCGGACCGACTCCGGGGTGCACGCCGCCGGGCAGACGGCGCACTGCGATGTCCCCGGACGCATCCCTCCTGAAAAGCTGGTGTCGAGCCTCAACGCCCTCCTGCCGCCGGAAATCCGCGTGCGGTCGGCGCGAGCAACAGACCCCGGTTTTCACGCCCAGAAGAGCGCGGTGGGCAAGCTCTACACCTACCGAATCCGGTGGCGCGAGCGCGATCTCCCGTGGCTCGACCCTCGATCCGCCGTCATCAAACCGGTGGCCGACATGGAGGCCTTGACGACCGCCCTCAACCTCCTCCCGGGATGCCGCGACTGGGCGTCGTTCACCGTCACCAAACCGGCTTCCGGTTCAACCGTCCGCACGCTGTACGCGGTGCGCATGAGAACGCGCCGATCGGGCATCGATCTCGAATTCGTGGGCGAGGGCTTTCTTCGCTACCAGGTTCGCCGCATGGTCGGCGTCCTGCTCGAGGTCGGTCGCCGGAGGAAGACGCTCGACGACCTCCGCCGGCTGCTCGACCACCCGACGCCGGGCGCGTCGATCCAGACCGCGCCCGCGGCGGGCCTCTGTTTGGAAAAAGTGTATTACCGCCGGGTGCCGCTGGGGTCCTTCCAGTCCCCGAGTCGCCGATCGAGCGATTGTTGAGACGATGGCGACAGCTGGCGGCGGTCAAACGACGACGGACCCCCGAAACACCCTGCGGGGAACCACCTCCCGGTACCAGGATGCTGTGGTAGACTTCGCAATCCAGGTGTTTTGAGTGATGCTGCCTTACGATGAAATGGCTCAGCCTGGCTCTCACGAACGGGAGTTGCTGGAGCGTCTCGACACCGACCGCCTGCCGCACCATGTCGCAATCATCATGGACGGGAACGGTCGGTGGGCGCAGGCGCGCAACCTGCCACGCGTCGAAGGCCACCGTGCCGGCATCCGCGCGGTCCGCGAAACTGTCGAGACCGCCGCCCGGCTGGGGTTCGATGTCATCACTCTGTACGCTTTTTCGACCGAGAACTGGAAGCGACCGCGGCATGAAGTGCTCACCCTCATGACGCTGCTCAAGGAGTTCATCAACCGAGAGCTCGATACCCTGATCGAAAACAACCTTCGCTTCCGACCCATCGGACGCATCGAGCAGCTGGACCCATCCGTGCGCAAGGAGCTGCAGCGCGCTGTCGAGGCGACGGCCCACTGCACCGGCACTCTCATCCAGATCGCCCTCAACTACTCGGGCCGCCAGGAACTGACCGACCTGGTGCGCGGAGCCGTGGCCCAGGCCAACGCCGGCGGGCTGGCCGCCGAAGCCGTCGACGAGGTATGGGTCGAAGACCACCTCACGACCTGCGGAACGCCTCCCCTCGATCTGTTGATCCGCACCTCGGGCGAACAGCGGGTCTCCAACTTCCTGCTGTGGCAGATCGCCTATTCGGAGATCTACTTCTGTCCGACCCTGTGGCCTGATTTCTCACAGACCGATCTTTTCGAGGCGCTGCTCGCCTACCAACAACGCGAGCGGCGGTTTGGCGGTCTCGCGCCCGAGGGCGGGGTCTTTTCCCCTCCTGGGACGACGCGGGCCTGATCGATGGCGCGTGGTCAACGCGAACTCGTTGCGCTCGCGGCCATTCCCGTGCTCGCAGGCACCATCATCTGGCTACCGGCGTGGGTGTTTCTGGGGGTGCTCGGCGCCGCGGTGGCGGTTGCCTGCGATGAACTGTTGAGCATGGCGCGAGGGGCCGGTTTCGCGGTCGGGCGCGGGCTTCCGATCGCGCTGGTCGTGGGCGTCATGGCGGCCTCGTGGGTGTACGGAGTCTCCGGGCTTGCCGCCGCCGTGAGCGCGGTTCTCGTGATCCTGCCGACCGCCCGGCTCGCCGATCGCCAAGCCCCCGCCGGCAGTTTTGGCGGGGTCGCGGCGGAATCATTCACAGTCCTGTATCTGGGGGTCACGACGGCCTGTTTCGGTTGGCTGCGACTGTGGCCGGGAGAGCCCACCGGTATCAAGCTCTTGCTCCTCTATCTGGCGTGTGTCTGGATCGGAGACTCGGGCGCGTATTACGTGGGCAAGAATCTCGGTCGCCACAAGATGTCACCCCGCATCAGCCCCAACAAGACGCTGGAGGGCCTCGCCGGCGGCGTGGCGACGACCTTCCTCGCCGCCGCCGCGATGGCCTGGGCCCTCAAGCTCGAGATGGCGCCGGTTCACGTCGCCGCCGTGGCGGCAATTTTAGCGGTCGCCGCCCCTCTCGGCGACCTCGTCGAGTCGCTGTTCAAACGCGACACCGGCGTCAAGGACTCGTCGACCCTGTTGCCGGGTCACGGCGGGTTTCTGGATCGAACGGACAGCCTCGTCTATCCCGCGCCCCTGGTGATTGCCTATCTGGTGGTGGTCGGCCTGGCGTGATGAAGCGCATTGCAATTCTCGGTTCGACGGGGTCCATCGGCACCTCCACACTGGCCGTGGTCGAGGCCTTTCCCGACGATTTCGAGGTGGTTGCCATCGCCGCCGGCGGCAACGTGACCGGTCTCCGCAGTCAACTGAAGCGCCATCGTCCGGCGGTCGCGAGCGTGGCCCGCGCCGAGGACGCAGATTCTCTGGCAACCGAATTCCCTGACATACAGGTTCTCTGGGGCGCAAACGGTCTCGAACAGATCGCGCGCCACGCGGACGCGGATCTGGTCGTGGTGGCGGTGGTCGGCGCCATCGGGCTCGGCCCGACTCTGGCAGCCCTCAACGCCGGAAAAAACGTGGCGCTGGCCAACAAGGAGACTCTGGTCGTGGCCGGGGATCTGGTCATGGACGCCGCCCGCCGCGCCGGGGTCCACCTGCTGCCGGTGGACAGCGAGCACAGCGCCATTCACCGGGCGTTGCAGGGAGGCTCGGCGGAGGGCGTCGCCCGTCTGATTCTGACCGCGTCGGGCGGGCCCTTTCGGACCTGGTCCCTCGAGGCCATCCAGGCCGCGACCATAGAAGACGCCCTGAAACATCCGACGTGGCGGATGGGGGCCAAAATCACCATCGATTCAGCAACCATGATGAACAAGGGCCTCGAAATCATCGAAGCCCACCACTTCTTCGGTGTGCCGGAGAGCCGGATCGAGGTCGTGATCCACCCCCAGAGCCTGGTCCACGCGATGGTGGAGTCGGCCGATGGAGCGATCACGGCGCTGCTCTCGGCCAACGACATGCGACTCCCGATCGCCCACGCACTGGCGTGGCCGGAACATCTCGTCGGCGTCTCGCCACCTCTCGACCTTACGGCATTGCCCGCGCTGACGTTCGAGGCCCCCGATCGTGACCGGTTCCCCGCCCTCGATCTCGCTCGCGACGCTCTGCGTGCCGGCGGCGAGATGCCCGCCGTCCTTTCGGCCGCCAATGAGGTGGCGGTGTCCGCTTTTCTGGATGGCAGGTGCTCCTTTCCGGCGGTCGCCGCCACGGTCTCGGAAACCCTCGACGCCTGGAGCGCCCGCAGCCGGCCCCTGGCAAATAGTGACCAGGTCCTCGCTGCCGACGCCGAGGCCCGGATGCTGGCTGCCGATACAATCATGAAATACCCAGCGCCCGTTCGCGGTTCGGAGATACGATGTTGACGAGCATTCTTGCATTCGTTTTTGTCATTGGTGTCCTGATCACCATCCACGAGTTCGGCCACTTCGCGGTGGCCCGCCTTCTCGGTGCGCCCGTCGAGGTTTTTTCGATCGGGTTCGGGAAGCGGCTCTGGGGCTTCGAACGCGGCGGCACCGACTACCGAATCTCTTTGGTCCCCCTCGGGGGCTATGTGCGGATCATCGGGCTGGGTCCGGACGAATCCGACGTCGTCAGCGGCGACACGCCGTCCGCGGAGTTGTTGCCACGGTGGAAGCGGGCCCTCATTCTGCTCGCCGGTCCGGTCACCAATATTCTGGCTGCGGTGGTCTTTGTCGCCCTCGCCCTGACGATGGGCGTGGAAACTCCCGTCTATCTCGAAGGGCCTCCGGTGGTCGGCTGGGTCGGACCGGAGACTCCGGCTCACGACGCGGATGTCCGGCCCGGCGACATCATTCGTGCGATCGATGGAGAACCGGTGGAGATGTGGCGCGATCTCGAGGTCGCCCTGCTCACCGCCGGCAAGGGGAGGGTCGATCTGACGGTGGAGCGAGATGGAGCGGTCGTGTCGGTCCCGGTCGACCTGGACGCCGAAAGCCTCTACGGGTTCGGGGTGTCGGGGATCGAGCCGCGGCTCGAGGCCGTGGTCCAGCCCGCCCCGGGCGCCTCCCCGGCCGCCGAGGCCGGCATCGAGGCCGGCGACCTCATCGTCGCCGTCAACGGCCAAACCGTGGATCAGTACTACGACCTGCCGCGGTTGATCGTGCCCCTGCCCGCGACCGAGATCACGATCGACGTCCTCCGCAACGGCCAACCACTGCAGTTCACCATGGTGACCCGAGACGAGGGCGGCCTGGGGAAGATCGGCGTCGGTCCGGTGGTCCCGACGGCAATCCAGAAATTGGCGCTGCTGCCCGCAATCGCCGTCGCTGCCGAAGAATGCGAGCGGATGACCTACCAGACCTTCCGCGTCATCGGCCGCCTGTTCACCGGCAAGGAATCTCTGCGGCAGGTTTCGGGGCCGGTCGGCATCGCCCAGATCTCCGGCCAGGCGGCGCGCAGCGGCGTCCAGTCCCTGATCATGCTGCTCGGCATCATTTCCCTGCAACTCGGGATCTTCAACCTGCTGCCGATCCCGATCCTGGACGGCGGACACCTCACCATCATCGCCTTCGAGAGCATCGCCCGCCGCGACCTTCCCATGAAGGTGAAGGAGCGGGTGCTCGAGGTGGGGTTCTACCTGCTGATCCTGCTGATGGTGGTCGTCCTCTTCAACGACATCGTCCGCATTCTGCCCGAGGGCGTCCGCCAGTTCTTCGCCCGGGGCTGAGCCCGGCCTGATCGTGCTAAGGTTTGCGCCGATGGGTCGTCGTCTGTTGGCCGCTGCGGTATTCATGCTCTGCGCGGGAGTAGTGTTCTGGTTCGCCCTGGTGCACACCGTCCACCGGGGCACGCTTGCGGTGCCCGACCTCGTGACCGAGAGCCTCGAGGCGGCCCGGCAGCAGTCGCATGATCTCGGTCTCGAACTGGTTGTCGAGGAACCCGGCGTGTTTTCGGTGTCGGTTGACGCCGGGGCCGTCGCCCACCAGGAGCCCCCACCAGGGTTTCACGTCAAGGCGGGATCGAACGTGACCGTGCGGGTCAGCCTGGGCGGCGAACAGATACAGGTCCCCGATGTCAGGGGGTCTTCGTTGAGCACCGCCGAGCGAGAGGTCGAACAGTCCGGCCTTGCGGCCGGCGTCCGCGCCAGAGTCGAACACCAGGCGGCCGCCGACCGCGTCATCGCTTCGGGCCCACCGGTTGGCCACCCGGTTCCACCCGGGGCGAAGGTCGACCTGCTGGTCAACACCGCCCCGCTGAGCCGCCAATGGGTCATGCCGTCGCTGGTGTCGCAGACCCTGGCCGAGGTTCAGAGGTTCTGCCGCGCCAATCGGCTGCGCCTCGGCCAGGCGCGGGAGGTCACTTACCCCGGTTTGCCCGCCGGCATCGTTTTGCGGCAACACCCTCCCGCCGGATCTCCGGTCACTCTGTCGGACGTCGTGACCGTGTGGGTCAGCCGATGAGCATCCGTCTCGCGCCCTCGTTGCTGTCGGCGGACTTCTCCCGCCTCGCCGACGAGATCAGAAATGTGGTCGACGGAGGCGCCGATCTCGTGCACCTCGATATCATGGACGGCCATTTCGTCCCCAATCTCACGTTCGGGCCGCCGGTCGTCAGTTGGCTCGCGGATCACTGTTCGATTCCTCTCGACGCCCACTTGATGGTGACCGACCCGGATCCCCTGATCGCAGAGCTTGCCGCCGCACGGGTGGCCCGGATCGCGGTCCACATCGAGGCGTGCACCCACCTCCAGCGGACCCTGCAGGGCATCCGTGATGTTGGCCTCCAGGCCGGTGTGGCCGTCAACCCGGCGACTTCACCGGCGCTGCTCGAGGGGATCTTCGACTGGGTGGATTTCGTGCTCGTCATGTCCGTCAACCCCGGCTTCGGCGGTCAGGAATTTCTCGTTCAGAGCCTCGACAAGATCCGCCGTCTGCGGGCAATGGCAGGCCAACGTGAACTGGATATTTCGGTCGACGGAGGCGTCGACCACACCAATGCCGGGTCCCTCGCCGCCGCCGGGGCAACCACCCTGATCGCGGGCTCGGCGGTATTCGGTTGCGACGACCGCGGCGCAGCGCTCGCCCGTCTCCGGGCCGCCGCGTCCGATGGAGACACTCGATGACCTACAGGAAAAGGATTGCGCTGTTGTTGCTGCCGCTGGCCCTGGCGTCAGTCGGCTGCAAGAGCTCCAAGAAGGAGAGCGATCTCCTCGACAGCCTCGCCAACCTCGACAAGGAGACGATCTACGAACAGGCCGAGCAGCTGTACTCGGAAGAAGAGTACCAAGAGGCCAGAGATCTCTTCAGCTTTGTCTACGACACCTTTCCCAACGATCCTCTGGGACACAAGGCCGCTTTGCGAGTCGCCGATACCTACGCCGTAAAGACCGATGTGACCAGCCTCACGGAAGCCCGCTTGCGGTATCGCGATTTTGCCAATCGCTACCCCAACGATCCTGACCGGGATTACGCGCTTTTGATGGTGGGTCAAACCTACTCGGCGCGCAAGCTCCGACCGGACCGAGATTTGAGCGATATTCACGAGGCACTTGCCGCCTATCAGCAACTCATCAACCTCTATCCGAACTCGCAGCACTTCGGCGAGGCCGAGGAAAGGGTTCAAGGATTGAGGGAGTTACTGGCGGAACACGAATGGCTGGTCGCCGCATTTTATCGCAAGAATAAATACCTGCAAGGCGCACTGTGGCGGCTCGAATATATTCAAGAAAACTATCCGAATTACTCGCAGATCGCCCTTGTGAACGAACAAATTGGCGAACTCAAAACCATTATCGATGAACGCGAAGCTGCGTGGAAAAAACGGCTGGAAGAATTGAAAAAAGAGTCCGAGGATTGACGGATCGGCAGCCCCTGGGTTAACCTCGAATTGAGGTTTATTCACCGGGGAGAGGGCTTATGAGCGTCAAAATTCGGATCGCCATCATCGCCGTATTCCTTCCCATGGCGATCGCGGCCCAGACGGTGGCACCACCGCCGCAGCCGCTCCATTTCGTGAATGATCACTGGACTCCGTACGACCCGCCAGCCGATATCCCCGACGACGCGATGGTGCACGTCATCGTCAAGGGCGACACCCTCTGGGACCTGGCGGCACACTACCTAGGAGACCCGTTTTTGTGGCCGCAGATCTGGGAACGCAACCCGTACATCCGGGACTCGCACTGGATCTACCCCGGCGATCCTCTGATCATCGATCTCGCGGTCCAGGAGGCGGAGGCCGAGGAGTTCGAGATCCCGGTCGATGAATCCGTCACCTCCGACTACCTCGATGAGACCTCCGGAGTCGAGGAAGAGCTGCCCTACCCTCTGGGACGATCGGCTGACGTCTACTGCTTTGCCGAACTCGTCGAGGACGAAAGCGTCTTCCCGTTTGCGATCGCATCGGCGGAACAGATCCAGTTCCAGACCCAGTTCAGTGAAGGCAACGTCGTTTACATCGACGGTGGTGTCGAGCAGGGCATCCAGGCCGGCGACAGGTTCTTCATCCTCCACCGCGAGCGTCCGCTCAAACACCCGATCTCGAACTCGCCGCTGGGAGTCGTCTACCAACAGGTCGGCCAGCTCAAGGTCCTCTGCGCACAGGAGAACACGTCGATCGCCGAGATCTACTATGCCTGCGACCCGATCGTCATCGGCGACGTCCTGCGGCCGTTCAAACCGATTCCGGTGCCGCTGGTGATAGCCCCCGACCCCACCGATCGCTGCGAGGTGCCCAACGGCAAGCCTCTGGGTTACATCACCTACAACCGCGACGATCAGGTCGATATCGGCACCGACTGGTTGGTGTTTCTCGACCTCGGCGCGGCCGACGGCATCTACCCCGGAACCTTCGCCACCGTCTTCCGTGACAACCCGGTTGCGGGCATGCCGCGTCTGGTGATGGGCGAGGTCGGCGTGCTCCGGGTCGACGAACACTACTCCACGGCCATCGTCACCCGCGGGTGGGCGCCGTTGGCGGTAGCGGACCGGGTCGAGATCAAATAGCGCGCATCCAAATCATCTCTCTTGAAAGGGCCCCGCGATCGGGGCCTTTTGTTATGCTCCTCGCATGCTCCCCGACTGGGTTTTTGACGACCGGGACCGCATCTTCATGAAGGAGGCGCTGGCCGAGGCCGAGGCCGCCGGCCACCGAGGTGAGATTCCGGTCGGCGCCGTGGTGACGCGCGGCGGCGAGGCAGTTGCACGGGCCGGCAACCGCCGTGTCGAACTTCACGATCCCGCCGCCCACGCTGAACTGCTGGCGCTGCGGGAGGCCGGCCGCGTGCTCGGCGACTGGCGGCTCGAAGATTGCACCCTCTACGCCACCCTGGAACCCTGCCCGATGTGTGCGGCAGTCTGCCGGCAGGCCCGAATCGCGTTGGTGGTGTGGGGCGCGCCCGATCCCCAGGCGGGCGCCTGCGGTTCGGTGCTCGATCTTGCCGGCGATCCCCGTCTCGGCCCACCTCTTGCCCAGCGCGGCGGGCTCGACGCCGACGCATCCTCAGACCTCCTCCGCGCTTTCTTTGCCAAACAGCGCCGATCATCGTAGAATACGAAGCCCGATTGCGGAGAGGTGCCGGAGTGGTCGATCGGGGCGGTCTCGAAAACCGTTGACCTTTCACGAGGTCCAAGGGTTCGAATCCCTTCCTCTCCGCCAGCTGATTGACAGTTCAAACGGAGAGGTGTCCGAGTGGCCGAAGGAGCACGCTTGGAAAGCGTGTGTGGGGGTAACTCCACCGCGGGTTCGAATCCCGCCCTCTCCGCCATGAGACGCCGACCGAGCCCGGCATGGAGTCCGGGCCCTGTGCATCGTCGTCCTCCGAACCGTGTCAGGCCCGGAAGGGAGCAGCACTCAGGGGGAACACGGCGAGTGCCGCAGGTTGCCTGGGCTCCATGACGGGCTCGGTTTCTTGATCGCCACCTGCCTTTGCCCTTCGCTTCAATCGAGCATGTCGGGAAAACGCTCCAGGACGGCGGCAGCCGCCTCGGCTGCGCCGTTCGCGGCGAGCGGGACGCCGGGCCGGGCAGCCAGCAGCTCGTCCACGGCCGGCAGCCATTCGCCGGTGGCGAAGGCTGTCACCTCGAGCACGACCGACGTCAGCTCCCGATCGACGAATTCCGCCAGCACCGGCGACTCCGGGAATCGCGACCGCTCCACGTAGGCCAGCGCAATGCCGGCCTGGCAGACCTCGGCCACCGTGCTGTAGCCCAGCTTGCCGACGACGACGTCTGCCGCGTGCACCAGGTCAGGATGAAAAAACGTGCTGTGAAAGGGAAGCTCCAGCAACCGGCCGCGCATCTTGGCGCCCTCGGCGCCTCCGGGCACCACCACCCAGGGGCCGTCGTCACCCGTCATCCCGTCGAGCGGGCCGTAGTCCCAACCCACCCCACCCATGCTCGCCAAAACCATCGGCTCGCCTTCGGGTATGCCCAGACGCCTACGGGTCTCGGCGCGCGTTGCTCGTGGTGCCCTGGCCACCGGCCCGACCTGAATCGCACCGGCGACCGTCCGACACACCGGAGAGGTCTGGATCCGGAGATCCGCGGACGCGAAATCCGCAGCCAACTCATCACCATGCGCCCCGAGCGCGCCCGGGGCATCGATGGCGTGATAGATCCAGTCCCACGTGAAGTTCTCCACCAGCACTGAAGGCAGCCCGGCCCGCCTGGCGACCCGAAGACCGAGCGGCGAAATGTCGGCGAGCACCAGACCACAGCCGAGTCGCCCGATGCTTCGCGCCAAGGCCTCGACCAGACTCGAATCGCGCCACGGGGCATGATCGAGTGCCCCCACGGTGGCCTCCAGGTCCTCCTCCAGCGGCGAGACCTGGACCAACCCGACATCGGTGCGGCAAGGGTGGTACTCAAAACGACCGGACAACGACTCGGCAAAGAACCACCGCGGAACGGTCGTGTAGATGTGGAATCGAAGCGACGGCCGACTCCGACTCAGGGCCTCGATCACGGCGCACGCCCGTGCGGCATGCCCGAAACCGTGCGGGCTGACGAAACAGGCGATCGTCTCCATGGGCTGGGAGTGTACCCGGTGGAGCGACGCTCCGGCCGCGCGTCGGGCCCGATTTCACACCCGGCCCTGTGATAGGATGCATGCGTGAAACGCATCGTCGCAGCCTGCATGTCGGTCATGTTCGTGGCAGCCGGCGCCGCCGCCCAAAGCGCGTCGAGCAGGGCGTGGCAGCAGCGGTTGCAGATTGCCGTACCGCTCCCGGTGCCGATGGTGGAGCTCGAGCCCATCAACCCGTTTGCGGTGGAGGTCGACCGGGTTGCGGAGGTCGTACAGGCGACCCCGCCGCGCAAACTCGACGTTCGCGGTACGGCACGGGTCGCGGCCTTTGTCGACACCAAGGGGGAGTGCCTCGGCGCCGTGCCGTTGGACCTCCCGTTCCCCGGGCTCACCTCATCCTTGAACCTCGATCTGACCGGTTCCCGATTCGACCCTGCAATGGCGGGCTCGGCGCCTCAGGCATCCTGGGCGGTCCTCGAGATCGTGATGGAGGGCCGGGTCAAAGAGGCGACGATCGTCGACCAGACGCTCGAGAGACCCGACCCGGCCTCGCCGCCGGTTCCGAGCGTGCAGGCGGAGATGGTCCCACCCGGCAACCTGCGGACGCTCAAGGCCACGCCGCAGGCGCAGCTCAGCCAACTTGCAACTCCGAAGCGGGTCAAGGTCGGCGCCCCTGCACGGGACGACGAGGTGCAGATCCGCGCGCTCATCCATATCAACGAGAGCGGCCGCTGCGACCGCTACGTTCCGCTCGAACTGTACGACGGCCTCAACCCGTGGCTGTCGGCGTACCTCGCAACGTGGAAGGCCCAGCCTGGGACCCGCGGTGGGGAACCGGTCGCGTCGTGGGTCGTGTACTCGGCCAGAGTTCACATGAAGTTGTCCGGACTGGACTCCACCAACGCGAGAGTCGTTCGCGACCACGACTACACCCCACCCCAATAAGAGATCGGTCCGGTTCAGCCGCGCCGCAGTACCTTGCGACGGTTGCCCTGGCGCACGGTCACCCGCTCGGAATCCAACCACTCGAGGGTCGGAATGGCGAGTTTGCGGGTGAGACCGAAGCGATCCTTGAAATCGCCGACCGCGAAATCGTCCACACCCCAGTCGCGCACCCCGCGCGCGACGTTGTCCAGAACGGCTCGGTGGATCAGGTATTTCCCCTCCAGCCGTACCAGACGACGACGCTGGAGGAGGAACTTGCAGATCCCTTCGACCGACGCCGGTCGCGCCTGAAGGCGCTCCGCAGCCTCCTGGGGGGAGGGCGCGTCAAAGCCGGTCTCGCGGTACAGCGCCTCGACCCGGCGGGAAAGCTCCTCACCGGCGGCGGTCATATGGCTGTCAGCGCCCGGCGGCACCACCCGTCCTTCTGCCAGCTCGATCGCACCGCGACTCCGCAGTTCCTCGAGGTAGATGTCGGCCAGAACCAGGGCCCGCCGCGGGAGCAGGCCGCCGACGAAATCGCGAGCGGGAATGCCTGCGGAAACCTCTTCGTCGGCCAACCTCTCCTTCAGGGCCGTCACCGCGTCCCCTGCCAGACCCTCGAGCCGTGCAGCCGTCACGAATCGGGGCGGCTGCGACGGCAGCCCGCGGATCGACCCCTCCGCAAGCAACTTCCCGAGCGGCGACTCGACAGCGCCATCGAGGACGCCGAGGCGGCCGGCGATCGCCGGCAACGGCAAGCCGACCAGACCGGCGGCATCGATCCAGCTCAGGAGAAGCTGGGGCCACTCGCTGCGCTGAACACCGGGCAACTCATCGAGGGCAGCCGAATCCCGGCGGCGCCAACGCCGGAGGTGGGCGTCGAGGACCTGGCCGCCGGCAAATGTGTTGACCGGTGATGGCCGGCGCAGAACCACCCGGTCACCGGGAAAGAGCAGCATCGGTTGCCGCAGAAGAAGCTGCGCTGTCGCGCGGTTTCCCGGATCGAGCGGACGCCGGGCGAGCCTGTCCACCCGCCCCGACACCCGGGACGCGAGGGCGTGGACCTCGACCTCATCACCCTCGTCGAGCGGACCGGGGGCGGTCGCGAGGAGCTCGAGCTGGACGGTGACGAGCTGGGTCTCGACCCACGGCCCCGGGGACAGGATCTGTTGTCCGCGTTCGAGACCGCCTTTGGCAATGCCGGCGAGGTTGATCGCCACCCGCTCTCCGGCCTCGACCTGCTCCCGCTCCTCTCCGTGAACGTGGAGCCGCCGCACGCGGGCGGTCTCACCTGCGGGGAGAATCGAGACCTCCCCTCCGACCTTGAGGGCGCCCCACAACGAGGTCCCGGTGATGACGGTCCCGGCGCCCGTGAGGCTGAAGACCCGATCGATGGGTTGGCGAAACGGCCGTCCCTCGATCTGGTGCGGGCGCACAGTGCGGTCCTGCTCCAGCAAAACCCGCCGCAGCTCATCGAGCCCGGCGCCCGACTGGGCCGAAACTCCCACGATCGGCACATCGGCAAACGCGGTCGGTTCGAGCAGCTCTCTGATCTCCTCGATGACCAGCTCGACGAGTTCCGGATCGACGAGATCGATCTTGGACATCGCCACCGCGCCGCCCGGGACGCCCATCAGCCGGAGGACTTCGAGGTGCTCTCGAGTCTGCGGCATCACGCCTTCGTCCGCGGCGATCACGAGCAGCGCGAGATCGATCCCGGCCGCTCCCGCGATCATGGTGTGGACCAGCCGTTCGTGGCCCGGGACGTCGACGAAGTGCAGCCGGATGTCGTCGGTGGTGAGCTGGGCAAATCCGAGCTCGATCGTGATGCCGCGCTCCCGCTCCTCGGGCAGGCGATCGCAATCCGTGCCAGTCAACGCCTTCACCAGGGTCGTCTTGCCGTGGTCGATATGTCCCGCAGTCCCCCAGACGACGTGTCGCATGGGCTCATGGTACACGCCCGGTCAACCGCCGCAAGGGTTGGACCATGCCGCCGGACTCTGTATCCTCGGCGGGTGAAGGACACCGGGGTGGAGACCGAGCTCAAGATTCCCGTGGCCGATCTGGTGCCGGTTCGAACGCGTCTTCCCGCCCTCGACGCCCGTTTGGTCTCGGAATCGATGCGGGAGGAGAACGTGCTGCTCGACACCGTCGACCGCACGCTTTCCGGCCGCGGATGCGTGCTCCGACTTCGCCGGTATGGCGCCCGGCGTCTCCTCACCTTCAAGGGGCCGGCCTCCTACGACGGTCCGATCAAGGTCCGGCCCGAACATGAACTCGAGATCGAGGACCTGGAAACCATGCTCACGGTGTTCGAGGCGCTCGGCTTCTCCGTCGTCGTGCGCTACGAGAAGGACCGCGAGACGTGGCGGTTGAACGACGTCGAGGTCGTCCTCGACCACACGCCGATGGGGGACTTTGTCGAGGTGGAAGGCCCGCCCGGTGCGATCGGGCCGGTCGCGCGTTCACTGGGTCTCGACCCTTCAGACGCGGTTCGCGGCTCCTACGTCAGCCTGTGGTCGGACTACCGCTCGCGCCACCCCGAAAAAGACCTTCCCGGGGACATGGTGTTCGGGTCGTGACACGAGTCGCCGCAGCGATGGTGCTTGCGGCCGGCCGTGGCGAGAGGATGCGCCCCCTTTCGGACGTCCTTCCCAAACCTGCCCTGCCGCTGACGGACGGTCCGGTCATCGCATCGGCGTTGCAGCTCGCGGCCGATGCCGGAGCGGATCGGATCGTGGTCAACACGTGGCACCTCGGGGGCCTGATGGAGGCCGCAGTCGCGGCCGCGACCGGGACCGGCGTGAAGGTCGGATTGTCGCCAGAAGACTCTCTGATGGGAACCGCGGGCGGCCTCGCCCTCGCTCGCGACCGTGGGCTGCTGGGGACGAGTGGCCCGGTCGTTG
Source organism: Candidatus Sulfomarinibacteraceae bacterium (assembly GCA_963715955.1). Classification (GTDB taxonomy): domain Bacteria; phylum Acidobacteriota; class Thermoanaerobaculia; order Thermoanaerobaculales; family Sulfomarinibacteraceae; genus Sulfomarinibacter. The sequence goes on along the minus strand of CAVQSQ010000014.1, from coordinate 45,278 downwards.
TGATCAACGGGGACGGTCTCTTGCAGCTCGACCTCGGGCCCCTCTTCGAGCGCCATCGAACCCGGCGTGACGCGGTCACCCTCGGTCTCCTTCCGCACCCCGACCCGACCCGGTGGTCGCGGGTGGTGGTCGACCCTGAGGGCACCGTCACCGCGATCCGAGCGCCGGGAGTCGTCGCGCCGGGCGAGATTTCCTCCGTGTACCCGGGCGTGATGGTGGTGTCGCGCAAAGCCCTGGACGCGCTACCGTCATCTCCGGGCGAGACCCCCGACCGCCTGTGGTTTCCAGCGCTCGCAGCCGGAACGCTCGGCGGAGTGGTGATCTCCGGCTGGTGGCGGGAGGTCGGCACGGCTGCCGACTACCTTGCGGTCGTCTCCGAGCAACTGGCAGGCGAGAACCTCGTCCACCCTACCGCGACGGTCTCGCCGACGGCAGTCATTCGCGCATCCTTGATTGGTCGCAACGTCACCATCGGGGACCGCACCGAGATTCACGGCTCGGTGGTTGCGGAAGGGGCGAACGTCGACGCCGGTTGCGCCGTGTCGACGTCCGTACTGCTTGGATCAACCCGTACCGAAGCCGGCGAGAACGTCGACACGCAGTTCAGGGTCGGTCCGATCGCAACTCTCTGAAACACCCCCCCGTCACAACGCGGAGCGTCGCCACCCCGACCAACCCGACCTCCACACCAGCGAGTTCACCCTGCCGGTTCCTCCATACACCCGCAACACCCGCATTCGCGTTCGGTGATCGGTGAGATACACCGAACACGGTGTCGCGTGCCCGTCCGGCGTGAATGTGATGATGTCTCCCCGGCCCGCGCGCACCGGATCGGAGAGATCGCCTCTGAGCCGCCCGCGCCCCGACGGGTCGGGCACGAATTCACCCTGGAGGATGCCGAGGCCGGCCGTTTGCGGTGCGAACTCGAGGATCTCGGACACCACCGGGTCCGTCAGGCTTTCGATGTCGCGCCGCAGAATCCCGTCTCCATCGCCGTCGGCGGCGATGTAGCAGCGCCAGGATGCGTCCGCACGACGTTCGAATACCAGACCTGTCGAACGCTGGTTCATGATCGCATCGGCGCGACATCGGAACATGAGCCCCCGCAACCGGCCCGCGGCTCCGAGCAGGGCGGCGGCCCCGTTCGCCTCTTGGAGATTCGGCACGGCCACCACCACGATGATCGCGACCACCATCGCCAGTGCCGCCATCTCCGGCAACGAGAATCCGCGCTGTCCCCGGCCGCTTTCTTCTCTGGATCCCACAACAACTCCCTTCAGAAAATGCGGCCCCGAAGGGCCGCATCCCGTCCACGCTGAATTGGGTCACCAGTGCCGGGCCGGGCCCATCCCGGCCCCACGCCGGTGACGGTTGTCGCTCAGCTCCCGGTCGCGTCGCCGGTCTTTTTCGGGCGCGGCAGACGGACCTTCTCGGTCAAGGTGGTGGCCCCGCTGGTCGCGAGGTACGGTTCCAGCCTTTCCAGGGAGCTGTCCCCGATCCCTTTGACGGCGACGATTTCCTCGACCGTTTTGAAGGGACCGTTGGCCTTGCGGTAGTCGACGATCCGACCCGCGAGGGCCGGCCCGACCTGCGGCAGCAGCTGCAACTGGTCGGCATCAGCCGTATTGATGTTGACGACCCCGGCCTTGTGGCCGGTTTCGGCGGCCGCGGCAAGGGACACCGCGACGCAGAGAACGAAGAACAGCACCAGGGTGGATCGTTGCTTCATGGGAGACTCCTCTTCTCGTTGGTTGATGTTCGGGGTTGACGCCGCGCCTCAGGCTTCATTCATGGCGTGCTCCTTTCGTTCGCCGGTTCCTGGAGCAGACTCCGTGCCAATCAGCCGGATTTCTAGAAATGCTGAAAACAAAAGACTTTCATCAACGAAACCAGCTGACTGAAGGATCGCGACTGACAAACAAACCTGTCACCTCAGTTGAAGAGTGAATCCCCATGGGTGTACGAAATTTTTGTCGGTGACCGCCTGCTATACTCCCCCGATGATTTCCGAGCGAGTGGACCCCCGCCGGATCGTCAGAGCGCGCCGGGAGGCCCGCTGTGGCGAGTGAACTGGCGCTTGTTGTTTCGGGAGGATCGGGCTCGGTCCTCGCGGCTCGTTTTGCCGTTGCGGCGTTGGCTTGCGGTGCCGTGGACGCCCTGCACGTCGTGGTGACCGGAGCGGCAGGCAAGGTTCTCCACCACGAATTGGGCGCGGCGTGGGCCACCGCGCGAGGGTTTTCCGAGCAATTGCCGGTAGCCGATGACGTCCGCGACCGGATTTTCACGTATGCCGACAACGAACTGACCGCGCCGATCGCTTCGGGCTCCCACCCCCTCGCGGGCGTGGTGGTTCTGCCCTGTTCGGCGGGGATGGCCGGGGCGCTTGCCAACGGCATTTCCCGGGGGCTCGCGCAACGGGTCGCGGACGTGGCCATCAAACAACGGTGGCCGCTGCTGCTCGGGATCCGGGAGACCCCGATGTCACCGATCCTGCTCGAAAATCTCCTTCGTCTGGCACAAGTCGGCGCGCACATCGTGCCTCCGCTCCCTGCCTTCTATCTCGTCCCGGATGAAGCGTCCGCGATGTCGGTCTTTATCGACCACTACTGTCTTCGCCTCCTGGACCTGCTCGGTATGCAGTCCGAGAACTCGGAGCTTCGATGGAAGGGCTGAGCGCCCCGGTCGTCCGGGCCGCGCGAGATCTCAGGGAGACCGGCGAGATGGTCGCCTTCAAGCACTCGGTCTTCGCCCTCCCGTTCGCTGTGATTTCTCTGATCACCGCGGCGGCACCGTCGTGGCCGTCGTTCGGGACGTGGGTGTGGGTCACGGTGGCCATGGTGTCGGCCCGCACCGCGGCGATGGCCTTCAACCGTCTCACGGATCACGAACTCGACGCCAGGAACCCGCGGACCGCGGACCGCACGCTGCCGTCGGGCCGACTCGATCGACGCTTTGCATGGTTCGTGACCGGGCTGTCGGCGCTGATCTTCGTCGCCGCGGCGGCCGCCCTCAACCCCCTCTGTCTCGCCCTCGCGCCGCTCACCCTGGCCGTGCTCCTCGGCTATTCCTTTGCCAAGAGGTTCACCGCCGCGTCACACATCTGGCTCGGCTTCGCCCTCGGGTTGGCGCCGATCGGCGCCTGGATCGCGGTCGTCGGCCGTATCGACTGGCCGCCGGTCGTCCTCGCCGCTTCGGTGTGTCTGTGGGTGGCGGGTTTTGACATCATCTACTCGCTCCAGGATGAGGCGTTCGACCGCGAGCACGGTCTCCACTCTCTCCCCGCCGCCCTCGGCGGGCGAATGGCCCTGTTGGCGGCACGGGCTGCGCACGTCCTGGCTTTCGCAGGGTTTGCCGTCTTCGCGCTTGCCGCCGGCGGCGGTCTGCTGCGACTCGCGGCGGTCGGAATCGCCGGTTTTCTGCTGGCCTGGCAACACCGTCTGATCTCAGCCGACAACCTGACGGCGGTCGATGCCGCATTTTTCTCGGCCAACGGGACGCTCGCGGTTTTGATGGGCGCTCTCTTTGTCGTCGCCAGGATCTTCGGCCAATGACGACCGGGGTGACGCAGGCGGCGGCTCAGGCTACTATCACCAGAACGTGATGAGCGGACCGAAGATACCCTTCCGACACATCGCCGTCGAGGGCCCGATCGGGGTCGGCAAGACCTCGCTCGTGCAACTTCTGGCCGATCGCTTCGAAGGCGTCATGGTCCTCGAAGACATCACCAACCCTTTTCTGCCCTCGTTCTACGAAGGGCGGGAGGGCGCGGCCTTCCAGGTCCAGATCTACTTCCTCCTGTCCCGCTTCCAGCAACAGCGCGAGATCGCGCAGATGAATCTGTTCCAACGCCTGGTCCTCGCTGATTACACCTTCCCCAAGGACCGGATCTTCGCCTATCTCAACCTCGACGACACCGATCTCCGTGTGTATGAAAAGCTCTACCCCGTGCTCGAACACGAGGTCCCGAAACCCGATCTCGTGATCTACATGCAGGCCTCCGTCGAGGTGCTGCTCGAACGCATCAAGAAACGCGCGAGAGACTTCGAGAGCAACATCGACCCGGACTATCTGGTCAGGCTCAGCGAGGCCTACTCCTACTATTTCTTCCACTACCGGGAGACACCCCTGCTGGTGGTCAACACCGACGAGATCGATTTCGTCAACCGGCCCGCCGACTTCAACGCCTTTGTCGAACAGATCTTGCGCAGCCGTCGCGGCACCCAGGTCTACGTCCCGGTCGGCACCTGACCCGCACCCCTTCAGATGTAACTGGTATAGTCCCGGCCGGAGGAAAAGCCATGCTCGCCCGCGAAGTTTTTCGCTCGCAACCCGAACGCGTCCGTGAGATGCTCGCCGCCCGCCATACCGAGGCGCCCCTCGACCGTTTGTTGGAGGTCGACGAGGAGTGGAGAGCCGTCCTCGTCGAGGTGGAGGAACTCAAGGCGCGCCGCAACGCGGGGTCGAAGGAGATCGGCGAGCTGTATCGGAAGGGCAAGAAGGAGGACGCCGAGCGGAGCAAGGCCGCGATGGCCGCCCTCGGCGACGAGATCAAGACGCTCGAGGCAACGGCCAACGACCTCGAGCAGGAACTCTCGAGCCTCGAACTCACCATCCCGAATCTCTTCGATGACAGCGTCCCCATCGGTACCGATGAGTCCGCCAACCGCGAACTCCGAACCTGGGGTGAACGCCCGCTCTTCTCGTTCGAGCCCAAGGCCCACTGGGACCTCGGGCCCGATCTCGGAATCATCGATTTCGAGCGCGCAGTGAAGGTGGCGTCGAGCCGGTTTGCCGTTCTTCGCGGTTGTGGCGCGCTGCTGGAACGTGCCTTGATCTCCTTCATGCTCGACCTCCACACCCGGCGCCACGGCTATACCGAGGTCATTCCTCCCTATCTCGTCAACTCCGCGTCCCTCCTGGGAACCGGCCAGCTTCCGAAATTCGCCGAGGACCTCTTCCGGGTCGAGGGGTTCGACCTTTTCATGGCGCCGACCGCCGAGGTCCCCGTCACCAATCTCCACCGGGATGAGACCCTGGACGAGGATGTCCTTCCGCTCCGCTACTGCGCCTTCACCCCCTGTTTTCGCGCCGAGGCCGGATCGCACGGACGCGACGTGCGCGGTCTGATCCGCCAACACCAGTTCCACAAGGTGGAGCTGGTCCAACTGGTCCACCCCGATCGCTCTCGCGAGCAGTTGCAGGAGCTGACCTCGCACGCCGAGGTGGTCCTTCAGGAGCTCGGTCTTCACTACCGGGTGGTCAGCCTGGCGAGCGGAGACCTCGGCTTCTCGGCGGCCCAGACCAACGACCTCGAGGTCTGGCTCCCGGCCATGGAGTGTTACCGGGAGATCTCGTCGTGCAGCAGCTTCACCGACTTCCAGGCACGCCGGGCCCGGCTCCGCTACCGTCCCGCAGGCGGTGGCAAGGCACGACTGCTCCACACCATCAACGGGTCGGCGCTGGCTATCGGCCGCACCATGGTCGCGGTGCTCGAGAACTACCAGCAGAGCGACGGTTCGGTCCTCGTCCCCGAGGTGCTTCGACCCTACATGCACGGCCTCGAAATCATTGAACCGGCTTACAGGACATCTTGCCGACGAGATCCGTTCGAGGTTCCGCCGCAACCACAAAGACACGAAGGCACGAAGAATCACACAAAGAATTTTCTTGGTGAAGCCCTTGGTGTCTTTGTGTCTTGGTGGTTGCGACGGGCAGCGCCCCACTCCACCTAAGCTGCCGGAGGAGCAGCTCCAGCTGATCCGCGATGGTGGCCATGGCGTCGCGGACGAAGGCGACGTGTTCGTCGAAATCGACGCCCAGCTCCTCGGCCCCGTTGCGGACGTCGTCCCGGTTGACGCCACGGGCGAAGGCCTTGTCCTTGAGCTTTTTCTTGACCGACTTGACCTTGACTTCTGCCACCGCCTTGTCGGGTCGGACGAGGGCGCAGGCGGTCAGAAACCCCGAGAGCTCGTCGACGGCAAAGAGGGTCTTTTTGACCCGGGTGTCGCGCGGCACGCCCATGTAGTCGGCATGCGAGGCCGCAATCTCGACCCACTCTTCCGGCCACCCTCGGTCGCGGAGGATCCTGGTGCCGACGTGGAGGTGGGTGTCTTCGGTGGGGTTCTGCTGATAATCGAAATCATGGATGAGACCGATGATGCCCCAGGTCTCTTCCTCCTCGCCGAACTTCCGGGCGTAGGCACGCATCGCTGCCTCGACCCCCAAGGCATGCTTGATCAGGCTCGGGTTGTCGGTGAACTCGGTGAGCAGTGCCCAGGCGTCCTCGCGGGTCGGTGTTTCGCTCATGGCCCCTCCGTCGGCAGAGTATAGCTTCCTCCCGAGTCCGTCTTTCGCAACCTCGCCGAGGGTCGATTCACAGTCCCGGATACGGATTTCGCTGGAATCCACAACTGAACTTGGAAATTTTGGCATTTTGCAAAAATTTCCTTGACTTCTATCGTTTTTCACAACAGAATCCACCGAACGACACCCACGGAGGCTTCACTGTGCCGAAATCAGCCAACGAGATCCTCGCCCAGGCCAAACAAGAGAACGTCCACTTCCTGCGGCTCCAGTTCACCGACATCGACGGCATCATCAAGAACGTCGAGGTCCCCGCCAGCCAGTTCGAGAAGGCCCTCGACGGCCAGATCATGTTTGACGGGTCGTCGATCGAGGGCTTTACCCGGATCGAAGAATCGGACATGTTGCTGATTCCCGATCTCGAGACGTTCCAGGTCTTTCCGTGGCAGGCGGACCAGGGCAAGGTAGGCCGGCTGATCTGCGACATCGCCAACCCGGACGGCTCGTCCTTTGCCGGGTGTCCGCGGACAGCACTCAAACGGGTGGTGGAGAAGGCGCGCGGCATGGGCTACGAGATGATGGCCGGGCCGGAGGCCGAGTTCTTCCTCTTCCAACGCGACCGCAACGGTCTCCCGGTTCCCGCCACCCACGACACCGGCGGCTACTTCGACCTCAGCCCGATGGACCTCGGAGAGGAAGCCCGACGCGACATCACCCTCGTCCTCGAGGCGATGGGCCTCGAAGTGGAAGCGGCCCATCACGAGGTGGCGCCGGGACAGCACGAGATCGATTTCAAGTACGGCGAAGCCGTGGCGACGGCGGATGCGGTTGTGACCTTCCGCTTCGTGGTCAAAAAGGTCGCCCTGATGCACGGCCTCCACGCCACCTTCATGCCCAAGCCTCTTGCAGGCGTCAATGGGTCGGGGATGCACGTCCACCAATCGCTCTTCACCACTGCCGGCGACAACGCCTTCTTCGACCCCGCCGGCCCGTGGGAGCTGTCCAACGTGGCCCGCTGCTACATCGGCGGGCTCCTCGAGCACGCCCGCGCCCTGGTCGCCCTCACCAACCCGCTGGTCAACTCGTACAAGCGGCTGGTCCCCGGCTACGAGGCGCCGGTCAATGTCGCCTGGTCGGAAAAGAACCGGTCCCCGATGATCCGCGTGCCCGCCCGCCGCGGCGTCGGTACCCGCTGCGAGGTTCGGATGCCCGACCCGTCCTGCAACCCGTATCTCGCCTTCACGGCGATGATGGCGGCGGGGCTCGACGGCATCGAGCGTGGTGTCGATTGCGGAGAGCCGGTCAACCGCAACATCTGGGAGATGAGCCAGCGCGAGAAGAAGCGCCTCAAGATCCACGAGCTGCCGGCCAGCCTCGACGAAGCCCTCGACTTTCTCGAAAAGGACAAGCTGCTGCGGTCGGCTCTCGGCGACCACATCTTCGACCACTTCATTTTCAACAAACGAACCGAGTGGGCCGACTACATCAAAGAGATCCACGCCTGGGAGCTCGAGCGCTACCTCGACCGATACTGACTTGACCCGACTCGATCTGCGCCCCGCCCGACCGGCGGGGCGTTTTTTGTCACCGGGCGCACGGTTTCGCCCCGCGACCTGCGCTAAGCTGTGGCCGTGAACAGACTGCTCGTCATCTCTGATGACTCGTCGCAATTGCAGGCCATCGAGGCCCTGTTGCTCAACCACGACCTGCGGGTGACGGGGGCGACCTCGCTCGAAAACGGCCTGGCTGTCGTTTCGACACGCAGCCTGGACCTCGTCATCGTGGCCCTGCCCCTGGCCCGGGAGTCGGCACTTGGGGCGCTGACATCGATCTTCGAGCTGGAATCCAAGATTCCGGTCATCGTCCTGACCTCCGCCGGCAGCACCGAAGAGGCTATTCGCGCCACCACGGCCGGTGCATTCGACTATTTCCTCAACCCCTACGACGAGCGCGAGCTTCTACGTTCCATTTCGCAGGGACTCGAGGCGGGGAGGCTCATGCGCTCGCCGGTGGCTCTGGACCAGGACGGCGGCACGGCCTTGGGCGACGCCTTGATCGGCCGATCCAAACCGATGCAGGAGATCTACAAGAGCATCGGTCGAGTGGCCCCTACCGACTCGACCGTCCTGATCCGTGGCGAAAGCGGAACAGGGAAGGAGTTGGTGGCGCGGGCGATCTACCAGCACTCCAAGCGAAACGGCCGGCCCTTCGTGGTCGTCAACAGCGTCGCGATCCCGGAGACCCTTTTGGAAAGCGAGATCTTCGGTCACGAAAAGGGCGCCTTCACCGGAGCGGTCGGCGCCCGGATCGGCAAGGTCAAACAGGCGGACGGCGGCACCCTGTTCCTCGATGAGATCGGCGACATCCCGCCTTCGATTCAGGCCAAGCTCCTGCGCTTGCTGGAAGACCGCAGCATCGAACCGATCGGCGGGCGGCGGCCGATTTCGGTCGACGTCCGCATCATCGCCGCGACCAACCGCGATCTCGAGGCGGCCATCGACGAAGGCCGTTTCCGGGAAGACCTGTATTACCGACTCAACGTCGTGCCCATTCTGCTGCCGCCACTGCGGACCCGGCTCGACGATATTCCTCTCTTGTGTGAATACTTCCTGCGCAAATTCACCACCGAACTCGGGATTCGGAACCTGGGTTTGACGCCGGAAGCGCTGCGCCTGCTCTCCGGCTACAACTGGCCCGGGAATGTTCGTGAACTGGCCAACACGATCGAGCAGGGCCTGATCTTCAGCCGCGGACGACCGATCGACGACGAGGACGTTGCCGGCCTGGTGACCGCTCCGGGCGCCGCGACCGACTCCGCCCTGGGAGCCGGGAACGAGGTCCTTCGCAACTGGGTGCACCAGTCGGTCGCCTTTGGCAGGGTCGGTCTTCTGGGGACGGTCATCGACCACGTCTCCGGGCGGGTCATTCAGGAAGTCCTCGAAATCACCCGCGGTAACCGGGTCCACGCAGCCCGCATTCTCGGCATTTCACGGCCGACTCTGCTCGCCAAACTCAAGAAGTACGGGCTCAAATAGTCCGCCGAAAGGGCGCCGTCTCATCCCCGGCGTCGATATTGTGGAAAAATTCACGAGAGGTTAGAGTAGAGGGCACTCGCGCCGGCGGAGGCCGTCGCTCGCCGGCGCCAGGAGGGTGTGGCCATGCCGATCATTTCCATTTCCCAGGGCAGCTACAGCGGCTCCCAGGAGCTGGCCGAGGCCCTGCACAAGAGGATCGGATTCCGGGTGGTCCGGCTCCTTGACGCCCTGGACAGCGCCAAACGCTACGGTATTTCCGAAGACGACATGTACCGCGGCCTCGACATGCCGGCGAATTTCTTCGAGAGGTTCAGCCGTCGCAAGGAACGATACATCCTCGCCATGCAGGCAACTCTCGGCGGGTTGATGGCGGATGGTGACGGCATCTACTGCGGTCTCGCGGGGCAGTTCATCTTCCAGGGGCTCTGCGGGGTTTTCAAGGTCCGTCTCGTCGCCCCCATGGACTACCGCATCACGGCCACGATGACGAACATGCGGTTGTCGCATGAAGAGGCTGTCCGCTACATCCGTGACGCGGACGAACGTCGGACCAAGTGGGGCCGGCAGATGTTCGGCGTGGACCTCAATAACCCCGATCTCTACGACCTGGTGGTCAACCTCGAGCACATGAGCCTGGACACCGCGGCGGACATGATCACCGGCATCATCAAGCGCACCGAGTTTCCGGAGGACTGCAAGCACCAGTTCCAGGATTGGGCGCTTGCCAAGAGAGTCCGCGCAGCCCTGCGATTCAATTCGCCCTTCATTTCCGAAGGCATCGAGATCACCGCCAAAGACGGCGTTGTCACTCTTTCTGGAGGACGAGCGTTCGAAGACTCGCGGACCGAGGTCATCGACTTCGTGAGCCGGATCAAGGGAGTCGCGAAAGTCAGCACCTCGACGGGCGAAGTGATCTCCATCGACTCCACCCTGGACTCCGACATCGGGATGTCGACCCGGGACACCACCGCCCGCGACGTCATGCTGCCACCCGACAGTTATCCCCACTGCCGGTTGTCGTGCACCATTCGTGAGGCGGTGGTCGCCGTCAGCGCGTCGGCGGTCAAGCTCGAGGACGGCTACATGATGCTGCCGCGCTATGTGCTCGTGCTCGACGACGAAGGCGACGAACTGCGCGGCATCGTCAGTCGCCGCGAACTTCTCAAGGGGCTGATCCCCCACTTCCAGGAAGACAAGAAAACCGCCGACCACATTCGCAAGCTGGTGCCTTTCGGCGGCCAGACACCGAGCGATCTCCTGATCCGCTGGACGTCGTTGTTCACGCCCGCAGCACTCGAGGCGTCGACCCGCAGCATCGCCACCATCATGGTGCCGATCCGGGGCACGGTCCAGGTCAACGACTCCCTGTCGACGGTCATTTCAACCATGCTGCACCACGGAGTCGACCTTGTCCCGGTGCTCGACGGACAGAAGGTCGCCGGTGTCGTCTTGATGACCAACATCTTCGACATCGTGGCGCAGTTCATCATGGAACACGGGGGCGCCGGTACGAGAGGCCAACGTTGATGGCGACCGCAGGAACCTCCGTCAAGCCACGTCGCTACTTCATCTTTCGACGCAAAAAAGAATACGACATCGACTGGCGCCGGGTGTTCTTCATGTCCTTCGGCGTGGCTCTCTTCTTCGCCGTTTACCTGTCGCCGCCGTGGCCCGCAGCCATCGACCCGATGGGAGAGGCTTTTGAGCTTTCCAGCCAGGGCAAGGCAGCGCTGGGGCTGTTCCTGCTCGCCGCGGTGTGGTGGGTCTTCGAGGTGGTGCCGATCGGCGTCACCTCGATCACCATCGCGGTCGTCCAGGCGCTGTTTCTGATCCGACCCGACATCATGCTCGCGGGGAGCGAGACCACCGTGGGCGGGGCAGAACTGGCCTTCAAGGAGTTCATGCACCCGTCGGTGTGGTTCATCTTCGGGTCGATCGTCATCGGCATGGTCTTCACCAAGACCGGGCTGACCAAGCGATTGGCCTACAAAATGCTGGTGCTGGTCGGGGAGAGAACCAGCCGCATCTATCTCGGCTGTTTCATCATGACCGCCGCTCTGACCCTGGTCATGGCCCACACCGCGGTCGCGGCGACGGTGTTTCCGCTGCTCGTCGCCATCTACCGTCTCTACGATGAGGGCGACGAACCGACCCGCTTCGGCAAGGGTCTGTTCATCGGCATGGCCTACGTGGCGGGCGCAGGCAGCATCATCACCCTGCTCGGCGCGGCCCGGGGCGCGGTGGCTCTCGGGTTTTACAAGGAGATCACGGGCACCGACATCACCTTCTTCGGCCTGACCTGGTACATGTTTCCCGTCGGGTGGACGATGGTCTTCGCACTCTGGGCCTTCTTCATGGTCTACTACAAACCCGAACGAGCGACGATCCCCGGACTGAGGCAGCGTGCGAAAGACCTCTACACCCACCTGGGACCGATCACCGCCAAGGAGATTCAGGCCGCCGTCATCGTCATCTCGGCGGTCTCCATCATGAGCCTGCGGTCGTTCATTCCGGCACTGAAGACGATCGACAAGAGCGGCATCATCCTGCTCGCCACGGTGCTCTTTTTCGTGCTCAAGATCCTCGACATCGGCGATCTCGAGGATGTGCCGTGGAACATCATCCTGCTGTTCGGGGGCGCCATGAGCCTCGGTTACTGCCTGGTCCTGACCGGCGCTGCCGACTGGCTCGCCATCAACACCGTTTCAGGTCTCAAGACCGCCCCCGCGTTGGTCTTCATCCTCGGCATGGCCTTCTTCGTGATGATCATGACCAACCTGATCATGAACGTCGCGGCGATCGCGATCTGTCTCCCGGTCGCCCTCAAGGTGGCGCCCTATCTCGGGGTCGGCGGCGAGGTCATCCTCTTCAGCGCGTTGGTGGTCGCCGGCATGCCCTTCCTGTTGCTGGTCGGGGCCGCGCCCAACGCCATCGCGTACGAGAGTCGGCAGTTCACTTCCGGCGAGTTCTTCAAGGCCGGGATCCCTGCCAGCCTGCTGCTGATGGCTGTGGTCGCGCTCTTCGTCATCGTCATCTGGCCGATCATGGGGATGGAGGTCACCATCCCGACGCCGTAACCTCACACGCCCGGTCCGTCGACGAAGGGAGTCGTATGCCGACCGAAAAACTGCTCTCGGGCCACCGCCGATTCCGCGAGAAATTCGAATCGGAGCACGAGGTCTTTGAACGCCTGGCCGAGGAAGGCCAGAATCCCAAGGTGCTGTGGATCGGGTGCTCCGACTCGCGGGTGGTGCCGGAACTGATCACCGGCGCCGATCCGGGTGAGCTGTTTGATGTTCGCAACATCGCCAACATCGTACCGCCGGCGCCCACCATCGCGTGCGCGACCGGCGCCGCTGTCGAATATGCCGTCCTCCACCTCGAGGTGAGCCACATCGTGGTCTGCGGCCACTCTGACTGCGGCGGCATCAAGGCCCTCGAGGCACCGCCGTCGGCGACTACCGAGCCCCACATCGCCTCCTGGTTGGAGCTCGCCAAGCCGGCCCGCGAGAGGGTCCTCGCCTCGGGCCTGCCGTCTGATGAAATCTACCTCGAGACCATCAAGACGAACGTATTGATGCAGTGCGACAACCTGCGGACCTATCCGTGCGTCGCTGATCGGGAGCGCGCCGGAGCGCTCTCGATTCACGCGTGGTTGTACGATCTCCACACCGGCGAGATCTTCGAGTTCGACGCATCCTCCGACATCTGGGGGAGCGTCGCGACATCGAGTTGAGAAGTGACGTTCGAACGGCTCACACAACCATCGCCCAGTGTTCCGACCGTCAAATGCGCGATCACCTCTGTAAAGGTCTTTGACACCACATGGGGCTTCAACTCGAGAGCCCTTTCGGCTCGGGCGGCAAAGCCACCCGCGCCGGCTGTACCTTCCCAGGCTCCGCCCGGACTCTGCGGAGATTCCCGCCGTGGCACGACTCTTGCTGAGTTGCCGAACGGGCGACTCCCTTTGGAGGAGCAGAACCGGAAATGTTGATCTCGAAGGACACGTCGATTCCACTGTCACGGCGGTTGCGGCTACCGGCCGTCGTCGCGGCTCTGGCCGTCATCTCGGTGGCGCCGATGATGATCACAGGGGCCATCAACCTGCACCAGTTCCGCTCCGCCTACCACCTCAAAGTCCACGATCACCTCAGCGCGATCGTCCAGCGCCACGCCGAGACCATCGACGCTTTCGTCGAGGATCGCCTGTCGGACATCCGCGTCGTCGCCCGCGAACACCCGCGCGCCCAACTCGAAGACTCGGACTTCCTGCGCCAACTCCTCAATGTCCTTCGTGAGGAGTACCACGGCGCCTTCGTCGATCTCGGTCTGGTGAACAGCGAGGGCGTCCAGGTCGCCTACGCCGGACCCTTCAATCTCGCCATGGCCGACTATGCGGCGGCCGACTGGTTCGACATGGCACGACAACGCGAACACTACGTCAGCGACGTGTTCGCCGGGCTTCGCGGCACCCCCCATTTCATCGTCGTCGCAGCGCGCTCTCAGGGCGACCAACGTTACTTCGTCAAGGCCACCATCGACTTCGAGGCCTTCAACGAACTGGTCGGCAACATCCGCATCGGTGCCACCGGTTTCGCATTCATCTTCAACCGCGACGGCCAATTTCAGACCAAGCCGAGGTTCCAGGTCTCCCTCGACCGTCCACCCTACTCCGATCTTCTCGGCGGAGAGCTTCCGCGCGACCGGGTCTCCATCGTCGAGGGAAAGGACCTTCTCGACCGCCGCGCCGTGATCGCGATCGCACCCCTTCGCCAGGGGCGGTGGTTCCTCGGCTACCAGCAGGAAATGGCGGACGCCTTCGCCGACCAACGGCGTCTCGAGGCGCTCGCCATCGTGGTGTTTCTCGTCGCCGCGCTCGCCGCCATCTTTACCGGCTACCTGCTCGCCAAACAGATGGCGGCCCGGGTCGCCGAGGCCGAACGCAAAGAAAACATCATGAGCGACAAGGTCATCGAGACCGGCAAGCTCGCTTCGATCGGTGAACTGGCTGCGGGCATCGCTCACGAGATCAACAACCCGGTGGCGATCATGGTCGAAGAGGCGGGTTGGATCGAAGACCTGCTCGGCGAGGGCCCTACCGCGTCGACCGACAGCACGGCTGAGATCCAACGCGCGGTCCACCAGATCCGAACCCAGGGCGAGCGCTGCAAGAGCATCACCCACAAGCTGCTCAGTTTTGCGCGCAAGACCGACCCGACGGTCCGATCGCTCGACCTCAACGAACTCATCGAAGATGTCCTCGGTCTGGTCGGGCAGAAGGCCCGATACGGCAGCATCAAGCTCGAGAAACGGCTGAGCCCGAACCTCGAGCCTATCGATGCCTCGCCTTCCGAACTGCAACAGGTCCTGCTCAACCTGATCAACAACGCAGTCGATGCGATCGGCGCCGACGGCGGCACGGTGACCGTCACGACTTTCGCTCACGGGAGACGAGATCGCCGTGCGCATCAGCGACACCGGCGAGGGGATTCCCGAAGCCAATCTCGAGAGGATCTTCGATCCGTTCTTCACCACCAAGGCCGTCGGCCACGGCACCGGACTCGGCCTGTCGATCTGTTACGGCATCATCGACAAGCTCGGCGGGAGGATCGGTGTCGAGAGCGAGGTCGGTGTCGGCACGACCTTCACCGTCTATCTCAAGGCGGGAAGGGCTGCCGCACCGCCTCAGAAGGGAACGCAGTCAACACGAGGAGCGACATCATGATGGAATTATCAGTGCTCTTGGTCGATGACGAGGAAGGCTTCATCGAGGCGCTGGCCCGCCGCCTCGGCAAGCGCGGCTTTCGCATCGCCACCGCAACCAGCGGCGCCTTGGCCCTCGAGGCGCTCGAAGCGGACGGCGCCACCAAGACCGACGTGGTGGTCCTTGACGTCAAGATGCCCGGCATGGACGGCCTCGCGACCCTGGCGGCCATCAAGGACCGCCACCCTCTCGTCGAGGTCATCATGTTGACCGGCCACGCCACCGTCGAGTCGGCCATCGAGGGCATGAAGCGCGGCGCCTTCGACTATCTGATGAAGCCGTGCGACATGGACGTGCTCATTTCCAAACTCGAGCTCGCGGGGCGCAAAAAGCGCGATCACGAGTCCAAGATCCTCGAGGCGCGGGCGACCCTCATCGCGCTGCGCCGCGGAGACTGACCGGTGGGCGCCCGATCGACGCCGGTACGGCTGCTGTTGGTCGATGACGAGGTCGGCTACCTCGAGGTGCTGTGCAAGCGGCTCAAAAAGCGCGACTTCGACGTCACGACGGCATACTCGGGTGCCGAGGCCATCCGCGCCGTGCGCGACCGCGATTTCGATGTCGCCGTGGTTGATCTGAAGATGGAAGACATGGATGGGATCGAGCTCTTGAAGATCCTCAAGCAGATGCTCCCCACCCTGCACGTCATCATGCTCACCGGCCACGGATCGGAACGGGCGGCGCGCAACGGCATCTCGCTCGGCGCGTTCGACTACCTCCTCAAACCGATCGATCTCGACGCCCTGCTCGAGCGGGTGCTGGCAGCGGCCGGCACGACCGGGGTTGACGGCAATGACAACGGCAATGCGTGAAACCTTGAATTACGGGTGCAGCGCCGGGAGCAACGGCCCGTCGCCACCCTCATTATCGGAGGGGTACTGATGAGTTTCTTCAAGCAACTGGGTGCGTTCATGATGGTGGCGACCAGAGCCCACGCAGAGTGGGAGCTGGAAACGTCGGACCGAATCCTCGGTGACCCGAAGAGGATCGCCATCCTCGCTCTCTTCTTGATTCCGATCTTCATCTTCGGTCCCGGGGTCGCGGCGCAGGTCATGGATCAGGCGGCTGCCGCCGGAGACACCCTGCCCGACATACTCGGCGGAAAGAAGGCGTACAGCCCGGCCTTTTACTCGACAGGGATCTTCGTCGCGTCGATCCTGATCGGGCTGTGCGCCGGGCTCATCACCGGATGCATCGGCGCCGGTGGCGGCTTCATCATCGCTCCGGCCCTGATGTCGGCGGGAATCAAGGGCATCCTCGCCGTCGGCACGGACCTCTTCCACATCTTTGCCAAGGCGATCATGGGGAGCGTGATCCACCGCAAGCTCGGCAATGTGTCGGTGCCCCTCGCCCTCACCTTCCTGATCGGCGCGATCGGCGGCGCCACCCTCGGCGGGGTCATCAACCGGGTGCTCTACGAGATCAATCCGGTACTGTCGGACGCCTTCATCACGACCATCTACTCGGTGATGCTCGGTGGCCTCGGGGCCTACGCCATGACCGACTACCTCAAGGCGCGCAAGACCTCAGCGGCCGACGACGACGCCCACGGCGGGCGATCCGAGGGCGCCCAACTCGGCAATCTGCCCAAGAAGCTGCAGGCCATCAATGCGCCACCGATGATCACCTTCGATCAGAACCTGGTGCCCGGCGGCCGCCGCATCTCCGCATGGTTCCTGATCGCGAGCGGTTTCCTGGTCGGCTTCGCTGCCGCCATCATGGGCGTCGGCGGCGGCTTCCTGACGTTTCCGATCTTCGTCTACACCCTCGGGGTGTCGTCGATGACGACCGTCGGCACCGACATCTTCCAGATCGTCTTCACGGCGGGCTACGCCGCCATCAGCCAGTACGCCATCTACGGCTTCATCTTCTATACCCTGGCCATGGGCATGCTGATCGGGTCGCTCTTCGGGGTCCAGGTCGGCGCCATGGTGACCAAGGTGGTCAAGGGCATCACCATCCGCGGTTTCTACGCGATGGCGGTGCTCGCCGGCTTCATCAACCGCATCTTCGCGCTCCCCGGAAAGCTCTCCGACCTCGAGGTGTTCACCTTGTCGCCCGCGACCATCCGGATCCTGGACGGCATCGGTATCTGGGCCTTCTTCCTGGTCATCGGGGGCTTCGCGGTCTGGGTCTTCTACACATTCCTGTCGAACCTCGGCAGGCTTCGCGGGACGGAGGTGTCGTCATGAGCAGGATTCACAAAAAGCAGCTCGGCATCGGCATCTTTCTGATGGTGACCTTCATCGCCGTGATGGTGGTCATCTTCATGCCGATCTTCGGCGGCGGCAACGCCCTCAACTATCTGGACAACCTCTACAACTCGATCTCCAAAGGCTCGGCGTACTACATCCCGAAGGTCGAGCACCAGGTCGAGGAGCACGGCAGCCAACCGGTCACGCTCAACCTCAAAATGGCGGACTCGACCGCCGCCCAGGCGGCCGAGCCGCTGTTTGCGCGCCTCGGCGCCACCACCGCGGTCCAGGGCAACACCCTGATGGTCAACGGCGATCTCGAGGTCATTTTCTCGGGCTGTCTCGAGGACGCTGAATCCGCCTACCGGAACCGCGGCGACGAGCTGACACAACGCTACGGCAGCGACGCCCGTGCCACCCTCCACACCTGGTGGCTGGCCCTCGGCGCGATGGAGAAGGACCTCAACCGGCAGAAGCTCTTCCCCGCCGCGCAGTTGACTCACACGGTCCAGGCCAAGACCGTCGAGTGCGCCTACAACTACTACGGCATCGAGGCGCAGGCGATCAAGGACCGCTGGGGCACGGTGCTGTTCAGAATTCGATCCGGTTTGCCTCGCTTGTTCAACCCATCTTTGCGTTGCCAGGTCAGCACGTCACGGGCCGAATTGGTCATCGAGCTCGTGCATCCCGCAGGCCCTCGCAGCCGAAGCTCACGAAGCAGAACAACGCCAATATGATCACACCGTTGCGTGTCGCAGACGGGAATGGGTGATGTTGTGGGTTCATGATTCGTTACTATTCAGGCATGGGAAGCCGACGGCGATCGGTGGCAGATGAATCAGGCTCGACTTGCGACTTGATATACTGAACTCGAGAAACAGCCGCACGATCGTGCCTGTCGTTCGCCAACTTGGCGTCATCCGGCGAGGGCACTTTCGTCGACTTGCCACGTAAACGTTGCCTGAACCTCGCCAGCATGTTCGGCTTCGAATCGCGACCGGACGATTCTTCGCGTGCCGCAGCGCGTGGCGAGTTTCTGGCGGCGTCCCAATCAGACGGGGATTCGTGGGAATTCATTGGCAGTCCGTCTGCGGGTTGTGGTAATGGCGCTTGCTGCAGCGACTCGTTCCATTCTGGCAGCGGCTCGGCGATCGTCGGAGTGCGGTCGGGGTAGATCACTTGTGCCGAGCCAGGGCCAGGACCGGCGCCACCGGATATGAATCCCACATCGCCATGGACATCGACAACGTCGGCCAAACACCAGCTCATGCGCTGCGCTTCAATCTGATTGAGTTCGTTTGCGTCCTCGGCTTTGCGGACGATGTAAGGGGTCATGATAATCAGCAGCTCAGTCCGTTCCTCGGACGCACTGTCGAAACGGAACAGGTTGCCGACTACGGGAATGTCGCCCAGGTAGGGGACGCTGCTCGTCGAGGTCAGACGGTTCTTGGTGATCAGTCCGCCAAGGATCACGGTTTGGCCGCTCCTGGCGCTGACCGTTGTCTGGGCTCGGGTGGTGTCAATGATAGGAGATTCCAGCACGCCGGAATCGGAGAACGAGATGGGCACGCCGTCGCCGCTGAGTTCAGATTTTTCGGCATCAATCTCCATGACGACCAAGCCATCCGGGCTAATGCGTGGCGTCACGCCCAACAGGATGCCGACGTTGACCAGGTTCACATTGTTGACTTGTCCGAAAGCGGTTTGGGACGTGGACTGCACGATCGGGACCTGCTGACCGACTTGCACAAAAGCCGGCTGGTTATTCAAAGTCATCACCTGGGGTCGGCTGAGAACGTCGAGCCGGTCGGTCTGCTGCAATGCGCAAATCAAGATGCTGATCGACTCGCTGCTGAGCCGACAGCACCAATCCGCCGTATCCCAGATTCGTATTCGTACGACCGACACCGAATGAGGATAGGCCTGCCCGGCCGTCTTCTCTTGCGTGAGCCGCGATTTTGCGGAGTTACTGTTTCCCAGCGGACGATTGTTGAAATTGAATCCGGGATCGAGCTGCCCCGTCCGTGACGACGCTGCGGTCAAACAACATCGAGTCCTGCAGCCCCAGTTCCACACCCAGCTCGCAGAGGTTGTCGAGTCGAACCGAAGCGATTAGCACTTGGATCAGCACCATGGGCGGCTGCTCGTCCAGTTCTTCGACCAGTTTCACGATCTGTTCAAAGTAGCGTGGTGTGGCACTAATGATCAGACTGTTGCTGACGAATTCCGGAACGACGACGACTTCGCGTTCGATCTGCTCGAACGGACTGACCGCCTCCGGATTGAGCTCCACGGTGATCTGCCGTTCCGTGCGTAGGAATTCATTGATCGCCGTCGCCACCTCCGTGGCCGGTGCGTTCTGAAGTCGGTAGACTCGGCTCTTGCGCTGCGAGACGTCGTCTTCGTCCAGTCGCAGTAGAATCGCTTCCACAACGCCCAGGTCAGCTGACGCTCCCGTGGCGATGATACTGTTGGTTCGCGGGTCGGTCGAAAACCGCAGCGGCACCAGACTGCTTTCACCGGCTCCGGTCGCCGAGGCCGCAGGCCCTTGTTGGGCAGCTTGCTGCGATCCGAACAACTCTTCCAGCATCTCCGTCAGCGTCAGGGCATCGCCGTTGACGATCGTAAAGACTTTGATCTCCGCCTCAGAAGTGGGCAGTTCGTCAAGCTCCCGAACCAAAGCCGCGATCAGGTCCATACTTTCGGCCGGCGCCGTGATGACCAGCGAGTTGGCTCGTACATCGGCCGCTACGCGAACCTCGGTCAGGATGCCCGATTTGAGGATCCGTTTGCCTTCGGCGTCGATGCGTGTCAGAGTCAGAGTTGACGAGCGGGCCGAACTGCCGCTTGTCGCCTGCGGCGTACCCGTCCCCTGTTGAGTTGTCGCTGCGGATTCACCGCGCAACGTGGCTTCCAGGACGGGGGCCAATTCCTCCGCCAGCGCGTTGTTCAACTTGAAGACTCTTACTTCGCTGGAAGCGGCGTTCTCCGCGACGTCAATCTCCTGCAGCAGCTGTCGGATCTCTTCCATGTCTCGCGGGCTGGCGTAAGCGATGATGGAGTTCGTCCGAAAATCTGCTTCAAGTTTGATGCGCGGTCCCAATCCACCACGTTCCTCGAAAAACGAATTGATCGTGTTGACCGCGTCGGTTGCCGGCAGATGTCGCAGACGAAGAATGCTGAATTGTGACGTCGGCGCGACCGGCTGGTCGAGGCGTTTGATTAAGTCGGCGATCGAATCAACGCTTTCGCGCCTCCCAATCAACAGCAGAGCGTTCGGCTTGACGAGCGGCGTGATGCTGACGGTGCCCAAGCGTACGGCCAGAGCCTCCGCGTTAAGCTGAGTGACCAGCTGTGCCATCGATTGACTATTGACATGCTCAAGGGGAATGAGTTCGATCGCGGGTTCGGTATCGAGGCTCAAACGTTCAATATCGTCGATGATGCGCATCACGCGATCAACATCCGCTTTCCGACCGCGGATGATGATGGCGTCCAGGCCCTCGACGTACTCAATTTGCACCTGCCCGATCAGTGATCCGTCGACGCCGACCGCTTCCTGATCTTCCGCCCGTTCGAGCGCGTCGGGTGGGTTGTTCACCGGTCGGGTCCGCGGCGGGACGCTGCCCTTCGGCTTGAGCCAGTTGGTCCGGACCTCGACCTCGCGGTGGGCCGGCCGGCTTGATACCCACCACATCGGCGCCCCAGCGCGGCGCGGACGTCGATGCATCGCGCGCCGTTGACTGCAGGAGCTGCACTGCCCGGTCGACGCTTTGTGGCGATACCTCGCCCAAAGGCACCAGCTGCGTCGATTCCGCAGCCGCTCGCTTGTCGAGTGAGCGGATAGCACGCATCCAAGCATCAGCGGCGTCTGCCGACCCATCAACTCGGAAATCGCCCGTGTTGGTATTGATACTTAGCTGCGCCGGTCCAAGACGTGTGGGCAAGGTTGCAACGAGATCGGCACTGTCGTCGGCAGGGACAAGAGTGAGTCGATCGGTGGTTAGTCCTTGAGCCGCAGTGATCAGTTGCCGCCAGTTGATGTGTTGTAATTGGCCCGTGAGCTCACGGCGGTCGCGGCTGGTCCAGTTCAACGAATTGGCGTCCTCCGGCACGTCCTGTGCAAGAGACGTTGTGATGGCAAGGACCCAAAGCAGCCATGACATCATCGCCCGCAGCGTCCAACGTCTCCCGACATCGAACGTGAGTGGCTCACCACGGGTGCCGCGTTGCTTGAGCATACTCATTATCGTTTGCACCATCTCAATCGTGAACGAACGATCTCCGTGGCTCACATCAGCGGAGATTAGGTCCTCTGTCCTGCTGAGCAGCCGGCGCAGTCCGCATCCTCGCGTAAGCATGGCGGGATCGCTTCAATAGTTAGAATCGGCAGAATCTGCAAAGCTCGCCCGTCTTTTTGTTGCTCGGGTGCCGAAAAGAACGACGCTATCCAACGAGCGTGGTGATCACGCGGAGCGGTGGTTCGGGATGGCGGCTTAACTTCGTTCAGCCGCCAGGCACGTTGGGCTGAAGCCCGGCAGCGCACACGTTCCTTCTGCCCTCGTGGGAGAAGGAACGTGTTTGACGCTAGACGCGACGCTGCGGAATTTGGCGGCAGGAGTGGCGCCGTTCAGATTCTGAGCAATCGTTGTGCCGAACAGGGTTGGGTTGGCCCGTGCTTTGCCAACGCCTATTTGGGCGCGGGTGACTTGGCGTCGTCGGCTTTCGTGAGGGCTTCGCCAACCTTAATTTTGAGCTTGCCGAGCGGCGTGTCGAGCTCGACGGTCGTGTCGCCAATCAGGGCGATCTGACCGACGATCGATCCGATGTCTACGGTGTCACCGACGGACAGCCTAAGTAGCTTCCCTTTGGTGCGCACATTGAACCAGGCCTCACGCTGTTCACCTCGAAAGACCGTGCCGACGAGGTAAGTCTGCGTGGCATCGTCAAACCCGACCACCTGCCGTCCGCCTTCGGACGAAGACTCATCGGCGGCCCGTTCTTCGACGACCGAGACGCGAAATGAAGTTGTCGCACGCTGCTGTGGGTGTCCCGAATCTTGGACAACCACTTCTATCTTGAAGTCCCCCGTATTTGACGGCGTCCATCGTAGCTCGGCCAAATTGTTCTGACGCTGCTTCAGTTCCAGACCTGCAGGGACTTCCCCGTCGAGCGTGAACTGCAATTCATCCCACGAATCGGGGTCCGTGGCGGTAAGTTCGACACTGAAAGGCGATCCTTGGACCGCTTCTTGCGAACCGACTGACTCGATCTGCGGTGGCTGATTCGCGGCAAAGAACATACTGCGATTCAGTATCGTTGCTTGATCGGCGGCGGCCTCATCAGCCAAGAACAGCGGTGACTTGGTGTCGCCCACGGTCATGCGTTGCGAGTTGGGCAGGCTGAGTGCTTCGACTTCCACTAGTATGTCGAGTGTCCGCGAGTTGGCGACGGGCGTGATCGACAGCTGAGACACTCGATGTAGATCGTTGGATGCGTAGAAGTCAGCGAGAAACTCGGTCAACTGAGTCAACGTTGCCTCGCCTGTAATGTCAAAGTCCGACTGGTCAAAGAACGGATTCCGGACTCGCCGTTCGGCCACCTTAACGGACGGGTCAGCAAAGCCAATCTTGTCGACCAAGTTCAACAGCCACTGCTGATAAACCGAATGGGCCCGTTCGCGGTCGCTGGGTAGCGAGCGTTTCTGGAAATCGCCGAGTAGCCTGGTCGCGACCGCCGCCTTCCGGAGTGTGAGATCCTGCTTCTCCAGCGTTTCATGTAAACGATTGAGTGTCGCTGTCCGACGCCCGAGAGCCGTTTGCACGCCACTCCACACAAAGTAGCCGAGGAAAATCAGTCCGAGCAACGCGACCAGTGTGGCGAGTAGTTTTTCGCGTTGATTCATCGATCGACTCTCCTCGGCGGTGACCGAAACGAGGTCGGCGGGCCACGCTGCGGCGAGACGGCCGGGGTGGGTTGTGTCTCCACGGTAATCGTCTGTTTGAACTGCCATGGCAAACCCGGCTCACGATCCTGATAGTCGCCTCCGGCTGTGCGGACCCGCCGTTGCTTGCCGCGAAGCGCACGATCGATGGCGCCGATTGTCTGCTGCTGGTCGACGACACCATTCAACGTGATCTGTCCATTACCGTCGTTCAAGAGAGTCGCCTGCCACCGCAGGAAGCGAGCTTGATCTGGGCCGGGGATGGCAGCGGAGATCTCGCTTAGCTGTGTTAGCCAATCAACGTTTCCACGTTGCCATTGTTCAATCGCGGCAACTTCGCCAATTCGGGTTTCGGCCGCTTCGACGGTGCGGCGTTGGTTCTGAACGCGCGCCTGCAAACGGCGTGCTTCGGCATCCATTGAACGCAGCTTCCAAAAGAATCCCCCGGCTGCGACCAGCGTGATCAGCAAGATCCCGCTGACGGCGAGTATCGCAATTCGTCGCGGAGACTTAGGACGTTCGACTTGGCGAGGGTGGAGAAAATCGATCAGTGCCGAGTCTTCGCCAGCCTTGCCGACCAGCAGACCGATCGCCGCAGCGAACTGGCCTCGTTGCTCGAGCGACTGTGGGCTCACACCGCGGCCGACCTGGACATCTCGAAACGGATCCAGCACGCGGACCGGTAATTGAAGGCGTTCCTGCAGTTTCTGCCCCAGCGGACTTTCGCCATCGACGCTGGGGCCAAATAAAACGACCCGCTGAACGTCGTCGCCGTGTAACTGATTACGAGCCGCCAACGTCGTGCGTTTGACTTCTTGAGCAAGAAATGTCACTCGATCAAACGAATCGGAACGCGGAGCCTGTACGGTACGAATCAGAATCGGCTTACCCGCCCGCAGCACCGACAGCTCCAACTCACGACCGAGATCCTCCAGGCAGATCTCGACGTCCGGACGTGAACCGCTATCGAGTGAATCGACGAGTACGGCGGTCGCCGTCGGCCTGAGAACGAGAGCCTTGGGTCGTGCGTCCGCTTGCATCAGGACCCGCCGGTAGTCGGCCATCCGTGTCGACGAGAGTGCCGCGGCCAGAACGGTGGTTTCCTGCGGCGTTGACTCGACCGTAACAAAGTCGATTGGCCAGTCGTCAGCGAACTCCGAGAATTCGCTCATGGCCTGCATCCGCACGATCTCCGGTAGCTCAGCCGCCGGCACCGCTGGCAGCGCCATCAGTCTCAGCTCGACGTCGGCGCGGCGCACCGTCGCCAGCACGTCGGCGCCACGAAACTTGGCGTCGGACAGGGCTTCGATGAGTTGTCGCCGTGCCGCGGCGCGATCTTCCTCCGGGAGCTCTGGATCGTGGTCACGAGGCCCAGCCCCTGAAAACGGAATGATCTGCATGTCCTCGATCGTCAGCGTCGCGCCATGCCTTTGCGCAAGGACGATTCGCAGTTGATGAGAGTCCCAGTCGATTGCAATAAGTTTGGCCATGTCGATCTGTTTTAAGAAGGCAAGTTGCGAAGGCGCGTTACATTATCCACTGCGGCCCTCAACGACTAAGCGACTGCATGACTCGTTCCCGCCCCCGACAAGTCGTCAGAAGCTGTTGGGTCTCGCCATCGAATTGCCGAAGGTACTTTGCGAATTGTTGGATGGGGAACTCAATTCTTGCAGATCGACGCCCAGCGTCTCGCGAGCATAGCCTCGTCCGAGATGGCTGATATCCTTCCACGATAGTATGCGAGGCATCGCGGTTGTAGCATCAAAAACCACTTCGGCCCTTGCGGAAACCTCGTTTCCGTCGAAGTATCCAACAATCTGAGCGCGATAGACGTCACCGCCGGCGGTGACGAATGGGGCAAGCGTCTTCATTTCTTTCAGCGTCACGATACCCTGCGACATCAGCCACGTTTCATGCTGAAGCGTCTCCTGGAACTCGCTGTTCTGCGGGTCACGCTGGCTGATGATCCCGTCGGCGATCTGCTCGGTCATGCCGGGAATGGCCAGCAATACGGTTCGAGGTGCTTCGTTGACATTGATTCGGCCTGGAATGGTCTTCGCCGGATTGGCCGTGACGAGGTCCAATAGTTCGGACGCGTATTGGGCCATCGATTCCGGACCCTCACTGAATGGCGACTTAATGATGATCGGATTCGAGCCCCCTTCTAACTGAGCTTGCACCGTTCCACCAACTAGATCCAATACCTGCTTAATGGGCTCCTTGCCCGGTTTAGTGAGATCGAGTGACTGCTCGCCGGCCGGCTCGGCATCCTCACTCTTACCTCGGTAAGGACCGTTCTGGCGGTAAGCGACGATATAAGTGACCCACGCCGTCTCCATGACGGCCGACAATTCGTCGTGTAGTTGCTCCATGTCCTGGACGTTCAGATTGATCCGGGGTTCACCCAGCCGGTTTACGTTCTTTTCTTGGCTGAAGAGCGTCAGGTATGCCGACCAGCCGAAGTCCATCGAACCATCGCCGGGGTCGACCGGCGAATTGCAAGGGGAGTTCCATTTCCTGCTTGTCAATGATCCCATTGCGATTGATGTCTCGGCCAAACAACAAGTCCGCTGAAACACCACGGACCAGCAGAAGTTCCTCCATCGACTGCAGCGGACCGTTCTGCGGCACATAGGGTGGTGAGAGCCCCGCATAGTAGTCGGCTTCGGCGCCGTACTCACGCGATTCGTCATCGTCATCGATCCAGTCCAGAATTGCATCCGCGACTTCGATGGTCATGCCGGGTAAACCCAACAGCATTGCACGACCGGATGTGTCTACGGGCGGTTCAGTTCGCGTCCTGCCGCGTCTGACTCATCGTCGCCGCCGTTGCCTGCGTCGCCGCCGTCACCGTCTTCGTTGCTGTTACCGTCTTCACCGTTGTTGTCGTCGTTCTCGGCGTCGGCGATCTCGTCCAGTTCCGCGCCGGCAGTAATATCCAGATTCAATGCGTTCAGGTTCAAACGAGATGATTCATCCTGAAGTCCGAATCGCAATCCTCCCCACCGACCTTGGTCGTCCATCCGAGGTGCGACGACACCAAAGCGAGCACGGCTCGACTGGCGTTCCTTGGTCGGCGATCAGTTGCGCCTGAAATAACTGTGTGTTGTCGTATGTGCCCCCCAAGTCTTGTCGCAGGATGGGGTCCAATTCCAGCAGATATCGCACATGGGCGACGCCGGAATCGATCATCGCTCTCGCCTGCAATTGTTGTCCGGCGATCAACGCGCTTTCGTTCTCCGTGATCATCAATCGCGTGAACGTATACGTGGAGAGCGATAACATGGCAACGGCGACAAGTACAAGGATCAGTACAAAGCCGGTGCGCTGCCGGTCTGAAGGGAGACGCAAACGCCGGTTGCTCATCGCCCCGCCCCCTCGTTGCCACTTCCTGCATCGCTGTCCCCTGACACGGCGGCGGTATCGATCATTTCGCCCGTGGGGAGGTGGACGACCAAACGGTACACGTGTTCCGGATCGTGTTGCCACAGAATGTCTTGCATCGATTGCTGAGCTGTTTCTAACTCCGTCGATTCATCATCGTCGTCATCAGTACGCAGTACGAGCACGATCTCGACCGCCAGCGGAATGCCGCCAAAGGCCTCGCTGTCCCATTCAAACATCCATTGTTGGCCGTCGAAGTAGCGAAACTGTAACAGCAGAACTTCGGGTGCGATCAGCTCGACATACTGATCTAGAAGAGTAGAATCGGCACCCTGCATCGCATAACGCATCGCTGCCCGATCGACCATGCGGCGCGCCAATCCGCGTATCGGTTGATCGGGCGGAAGGCCCATACTTGCGGCCTGCATCGCGAGATTGCTGTTGCTGGATCCGGCGAGACTCATCGATGAAGTCGCGCCAGGCCCGGTTTGGCCAAGCAGAAAATACGATACGGTCTTGACGTCACTCAGCAGTTGAAACGGTTGAGTACTTTGATACTGTTCCAGATTTGCGTACTCTTCATACCGTGGAACGTGACTAATATCGACCTGTAGCTCATAGGTGTTTCCGTAAACTCCTGGTGTCGTCGGCAATTCGGTCGTTGGGTCGACATCGGCCGTCGTCGACTCGTCCTGTTGACCACCACCTTGCGGGCTGGAATCATCTTGGGATGTGGCCGAGGAGCTTTGACCACTCGACGCGTCGGCTTGCGACCCTTGCGAGACAGACGACACATCAATCGGTCGGTGGATGACGACGGCGCAAGTCATCCGATATCTTCCGCAGAATGGCTCTCGCTAATTGAGCTTCTTCGATTCCTGTCTTTCGCACGGTGAGTTGCCGCAGGTGAAAGTCAATGCCACCGAACACGAGGTAGACGATGACGACGCTCAAGGCAATCGCCAAGATAACCTCCAGCAATGAAAAGGCTTTCCGTTGACCGGTGACGGCAGGGTGCTTCATCGTCCGCCTCCGCTGCCGGGCGGCGGGCCCTGCCTTGGCTGCCCTCCGCCATTGGCAGGGGGTCGAGTGTTGCGAGGCGGGGCACCGGATCCGCTGCCGCCCGCTGGAGTTCTGTTCGCGTTATTTGGAGCCCGCGTTGTTACCGTCGAGCCCGTCGTGTTGTCTGTGGCCGATGACGATTCGCTGTCCTCATCCGTCTCCTCGACATCCTCCGTCGGTAAAGGCAAACTAGGATCTCGCATCCAACGGGAGATCTCGTAATAGGTTGAACGTTGACGTTGTGAGTCGCGCTGCACGATGATCGTCACGCGTAGCATGCCTTGCTGAATCGCGTTGTCGACCACCGCTGAGATCAGCCAACCTGGATGGGATTCCAGCGGTACCTGGTTCATGTTCTCAACAGGAAGAACACCGGCGGATATCTCCGACAGTACGGATTCAGCCAACAACTGCACCTGTGTCTGGTCTCGACTGGCAGCCGCCGCACGGATTCCGATCGCAACGAGCTGCCCGAGCGTGGCGAAAGAGCCCGCTAGAATGGCCATCGCCAGAATGACTTCCAGCAACGTTAAGGCGGTGCGGTGGCGTATTCTGTGGCGTTTCATCGCCTCGCCCCCCGCCGTCCGGCCTGCTGATTTGCCAGGTCGTCAATCGTCTGGACCTTGCCAATGCGTACGACTCCCGTCAGTCCGCGCAAGTAGATCGGCAAAGCCTGACGTCGGTCGTTCAGTAGGACGAGCCGCGCTGTGGAAGTCGTTCCGTCAGGAAAGAAATAGACCGGTGTGCCCCAAGCATCGTCGCCCAATGCCGGTGGATCGCGCCGTGGATCCAATCGGGCGATCGCGTTGGGGTCAATCGCTTGTTGCAGCTGAACGAGCGAGCGTTGGTCGATCTGCACGTCAGCTGCGATGAAGACCACACCCTGCGGCAACTCCAGCTGATGTACCTCGCCCAACATGTCCGCGTCGACTCCGCCCATCGTCGGAAACGAGTTGAATGGTCGGCCGGATGTGGGGCGACGACTTGGCTGACCCAAACCACTGCCTGCGACGTTCCCCGTATTTCCCATCAGGTCGGTCGGCAGGTCGTCGTACGAGGCCTGCGGGACGACGAAGAAACGATTTGCCTGCAGCGTGTGATAAAACACGTGCACTCGTCCCGTCTTGATGGCGTCGTTGCGGCCTTTCGACCACTCCCTGCGCACCTGATCAGCCGCGGTTCGTAACCGTTGTTGACGAAATCCATTGCGTAGATTACTGCCGACGACCAGCGTCACGATCACCATCAGCGACAGTACGAGCATCACTTCCAGCAGCGTGAAGCCGCGTTGTGCTTGACGCAGACTGCGTTTTTGCATGAGGCAGGAAAGATGACGCAAAGCTGACGGTCGTTGATGCATGAGGGCAGCGGCGGGCCTGTTGTGGCCGTTCAAGTTTGGTTGCTGATATCGTCTTCGCTGCCGTCCACGCCATCTGGGCCGAATGACCATACGCGGTACGTGTCCGGGTTCTGCAGCTCGTACTGGTACGGGTTTCTCCAAGGATCCACCGGAACGTTCTTATCCAAGTACGGCCCGGACCACCCGGGAATGTCACCGCTGGGTTGTACGAGCGCTTCGAGCCCTTGCGCGCTGCTCGGGTACGACTGGACGTTTAACTGGAACATTTCTAATGCGCTTTCGAACAGCCCGATCTGCGAACGTGCAGCATCGGCTCGCCTTCTTTTGTGCGCCGCGAATGAAGACACCCGCCATCGATCCGAGGATCACGAGGATCACGAGGACCAGCAGGACTTCCATGAGGGTAAAGCCGCGTCGGCGGGGCGGGCGTCGATAAACTGACATGGTTAGACTCTACTTCCGTGAAAGATCTGAAACGAGGCTAAATGGTAGTTGTCATCTTGAAAATCGGTAGCAGCAAAGCGATGACCACGAACAGAACGATCGCGGCCAGGATCAACAGCATGACGGGTTCCAGCAGACGGACTACCAAGTCGAGGCGGCGTTCGGTCTGCCGCTCCAGTCCATCGGCGATGTCGACCAACACGGTATCGAGCGTATTCGATTCCTCCGCGACCGCAATCATCTCGACCACCGTGCTGGGAAAATGCCCGCTGGCGGCCAAGGGTGTCGCCAGGGAATCACCCGATGAAATGTTCTCCGAGGCTTCCTGGATGGCGTCGGACAGCACCCGGTTGCCGGTCGGCATCGCGACTAATTTCCAGCGACTTGAGAATCGGCACACCGTTATGCAGCAACGTTCCCAGTACGCGGCAGAAGCGTGCGACCGCGAGATTCAGATAGATCTTGCCGAACAGCGGAATCTTGATGCGCCAGCGATCCGCCCACCGACGCCCGTTCTCGTCGCGAGCCGCGCGCAGAACAAGACGAGACCGATCAGCCAGCGCCACGAGGACGATGTCCCCAGCGTTGCAGCGTCTCGCTGAGCCACATCAGCCACTGGGTGATCGCCGGCAACTGTCCCTGTTCGCGCAGGTCTTCGAAGATCTGTCCGAAATTCGGCACGAAGAAGACAAGCAGACCGAAGACGACCAACGTGCCAACAACCGCCAGGAACATGGGGTAGGCCAGAGCCGCGAGCGTGCGGCTCTTAAGATCCTCTTGCTGTTCGGTGAACTGAGCGACCCGTTCCAACGCGTCTTCCAGAAAGCCACCTTCGCCGCCGGCGCGGATCATGCTGATCGGCAGCTCGCCAAAGGCCCGCGGATGATGACGCATCGCCTCGGCCAGCGTCGCCCCGTCTTCCACGCGATCATGAACATCCTCCAGGATTCCCTTGAGCGACTCGTTGGAGGTCTGCTTCCGCAGCACCTCCAGCGATCGCAGCAACGGGACGCCGCTGCGCAGCAGCCCGGAGAGCTGGCCGTAGATGACGGCCATCTGCTGTCCGCTGACCCGTCGTCGCTGCCAATTGTTGGCGCGGGCCTTTTCGGGTTGAACCTGACAGCGGGAAACAGGGCTTTGCCGGAGAGCAGCGTGATCGCCTCTCGTTCGCTGGTGGCCGCAAGCGGTCCGCTGACGCGTTTTCCTTGTTGGTCTCGGGCGATATAAGCAAAGTTGGGCATGGGCGATTGCAACACGTTCTCGGAAACGGGCCGTTCCGTCACGTTACGCGATTACCATCGCCGGTTATATTCGATCCCTCTTGGTGACACGAACGACTTCTTCGACCGACGTCCGTCCCTCGAGCACTTTTCGCCATCCGTCCTGCCGCAATGTTTGCATCCCTTCTTCCATCCGCGGCCTTGTGAATCTCCCACGAACTAGCGTCGATCGTGGGCCAGATTGCGAATCCGTTCGGTCGTCACCAGCAACTCGTAAATTCCCATCCGCCCGGAGTAGCCGACGTGTCGGCAGCTCGGCAACCGCGGCCTCGCATTAGCATCCCGCCATGTTGCTGCAGCGTATCCCAGGGAAAATCCCCCGGCAACTCGTCGTGCTCCGGTTGGTACGATTCGCGCACTCGCGGCACAAGGTGCGGACGAGTCGCTGGGCCATGACGCCTTCGACGGTACTGGCGACCAGGAACGGTTCGACGCCCATGTCGATCAACCGCGTGTAGGAGCCCGCGGCGTCGTTGGTGTGCAAGGTGCTGAACACCAAGTGACCCGTCAGCGACGCTTGAATCGCGTTCTCGGCCGTCTCCAGGTCGCGAATTTCGCCGATCAGCACGACGTCCGGGTCGTGCCGCAGAATCGCATCGCAGACGACTTGGCAAACGTCAAGCCAATCTGCGGATGCACCTGAATCTGGTTGATTCCGTCCAGCTGATACTCGACCGGATCCTCGGTCGTGATGATCTTCGTGTGCGGACTCTTGATCTCCAGCAGAGCAGCTGTAGAGCGTCGTCGTCTTTCCCGAACCGGTCGGGCCGGTCACCAGCACGATTCCGTGCGGCAGTCGAATCAATTCGCTGAACGTCGCGATAAACGTCCGACTTCCATGCCCAAGCTTCTGCAGCTCGAACTTCATCGAACCCTTGTCCAGAATTCGCAGCACGATGCCTTCGCCGTGAATCATCGGAATCACCGACACGCGGACGTCGACCTCGCGTCCTGCCACGCGCAGCTTGATGCGACCGTCCTGGGGCAGTCGCTTTTCGGCGATGTTCAGCCGCGCCATGATCTTCAAACGGCTGATGATCGCGGCCTGAAAACGATTGATCTCGCTCGGAACCGGTTGGGGATGCAGCATGCCGTCGATTCGGTAGCGAATGACCAAGCCGCTCGATTGCGATTCCAAGTGCACGTCACTGGCTCGCGACTCGATCGCTTCCAGCAGGATCTCGTTGACCAGACGAACGACCGACGCCTCCTGCGCCATCTCGGACAGTTCCGAGCCGTCCGTCTCGATCTCGTCGAGCAACTGGACCGCGTCGTTGTCAGCCGATTGCTTGATCAGTCCGTCGATCGTTTCGCTGCCAACGCCCAGGTGCGTCTTGATCAGCTTGGCGATTTCCTGACGCGGCGAAAGCACGGGGGTCACCGACAAACCGGTCGCGGCACCGACTTCGTCCAACGGATACAGGTCGAACGGATCGCTCGTGGCGACGACGAAGCTGCCGTTCTCTCGACGCACGGGAAACAGCGCGTCGCGATAGATCAACCGCTGCGGAAACTTGGCCAGCAGACTCAGGTCGACTTCCGTTTCCGTCAAATCGACGTAATCCAGTCCGATCTCGTCCGCAATCGCGCGCAGCGCCGCCTCTTCGCTTACGAATCCGAGGGTGACGGCTGCGTCGACAACACTCGTCTCGCTTGTCTGTTGTTCGCGCGAACGCTGCAACTGTGGGTCGTCGAGTAATCCGCGTCGGAGAAGGATTTCGCCTGCTTCCATGATTCCCAGCTTGATTGCTTTCCTAGAAGGTGATGGACACGGAAAAAACGAGTAGGGCGGTGACGGATCGCATTAGGGGGTATTCGGTGGTCCTCCTTGTCGGCTCCGCTGCGAGATCCCACCGCGACGTCCGCCTCGGCGATTGTTTTCAAATTCGAACGACGTTCCGGTCATGGCTTCCCACGTGGCACGCTGGTCGGGTGTGAGCACGCTCAGCACCTTGTTACGAGCCTCTTCGGTGGCCTTGCGAATCGTCTCCCGCAACTCCTGTTCCGCCACCGCCGCGGTCTGGCGCATCTGTTCGAGTTGGTCGTCGGTCAG
The DNA here is from genome assembly GCA_963715955.1 of Candidatus Sulfomarinibacteraceae bacterium. Taxonomy (GTDB): domain Bacteria; phylum Acidobacteriota; class Thermoanaerobaculia; order Thermoanaerobaculales; family Sulfomarinibacteraceae; genus Sulfomarinibacter. The sequence continues at coordinate 12,454 of CAVQSQ010000014.1, read as the reverse complement.
GCCAAGCTTCTCGCGAATCTCGGTCGATCCCAACGCATCGGCCGCGCCACCTCGCTGAAGTCGAGCCTGCAGTTGCAGCTGATCCAGTCTTTCCATTTGGTGATCCAGCAGAATGTTGCCCAGCTCCTGCTGGACCCGTTCACGTTGCGCCTCGAACTTCGCCATCATCGCGTCGCGACGTTCCTCGGCAGGTAACTCTCGCAATTCACCGAACACGGATCGCATCTCGTCACGCAGCCGATTTCCCAGTTCACGTAATTGCTCTTCCTGCTCCTCGACAAGTTCGATCTCGTCGCGTACTTCGGCGGAATAGAGCAGTTCCAGACCCGTCCCGCCGCCCGGCCCGAAGAAGCCGCGCGGGCCGCCCCCTCGGGGACCGCCGGGGCCAGAATCCGGTGGCTGGGCCGACACTCCCGTGGCCAGCACCATGATCAACGATAATGTCGAGAAGATTACGCAGGTGGCACGCAACGCGAAGAACATTTCACGATTCTCCAGAAGTTGGATCGGTTGTCTTGACATAGAGGCACGTTACCGACCGACGTGCCGGGGGCGGGAGCCGTCCCGCCGCGCGAGGCCGCTGGATCGCCGCGTGAGAGTCTCCTAGACGGTAAACCCAGAGATGCCCGCAAGGTTTCGATAAGTCTGACGATCGTGGACAAGTCGGTCGATCGTGTGCGAGGGCGTCGAACGCCTCACGCCCCTGGCCGCAGAGTTCCTATGCTGTCTCAAACCGGGAGCGCACGGCGAAAACGGCGAAGACGCATTATCTGGCGACTTCAGGACTCGGTCAACGTCGTTCGCTCGGAACTCTTTGGCTAGAATGGGGTTACAGGTGCGGTCGGGTTTCGTCGCGACGCATAGAATTCGTTGCTACATCCTGATCCGCTCGCCGTCCTGAGAAATCGCCTGGAGAATCGCTGTCATGTCGCGATGGATGATGATGTCCGTTTCTTTGACCCTTTTATGGGCCTTGATGCCAGGGAGAATTACCTGGCGCAGGGTCGCCGGGAGCGGGCGGACGGAAAGCTCGGCACGTGCGGGGATTCGGCGCAACGGCGAATAATGCGGCCGCTCGCGGCTTTGGCGGCAGTTCGCCGGCATCGGGCGCGACGTCGGAGGCCCCCCCGGATGAACGCATCCTGCGGTACGTCGATCGTTTCCTCAAACAGTACGATCGCAACGGCAACGGCCAACTGGACGCTGATGAATGGGAAGGGGTTCGCTGGGGAGGTGATCCTCAGGACTCTGATGCGAACAAGGACGGGGTCTTGAGTCGCGACGAGTTGCTCAGTCGCATGGCCAATCGATTCGGAAATCGTCGTTCGGGATCGGATTCGTCAAGTCGGTCCTCAAGCGATCGCGGCGGCGCGGGCGATCGTCGCAGTGACCGAAGTTCCTCGTCGTTCGGTCGAGCTCGCGGCGAAAACGAGTCAAGCGATCGCTCGGCAACCCCGAACGATCGTATCCGACGCTATGCGGAAGGATTGCTGAAGCGGTACGATCAGAGTGGCAACGGAGCGCTGGAAAAGGAAGAATGGTCGCAAATGCGCGAGCGTTACGCGGCCGCCGATGCGAATAAAGATTCCGTCATCACCGTCAACGAGCTCGCGCTTCATCTAGACGGTTACAGCAACCAATCGCAGTCCGGCAGTTCCAGCCGCGAACGAGACGGCCGTCGAGGTCGGGATCGCAGCTCGGACGATCGCGGTCGTGGGAGTCGATCGTCGCGTCAGTCGGAGGCACCCGTAAAGATGAGTTATCGGTTCTTATCGCCGACCGAAAGATTGCAATCGACCCTGTCGGATCGTGATCGAGAATGGTTCGTCGAAAGGGACGAGAATGGAGATGGCCAGATCGCGATGTCCGAGTATTCGAACGCATGGACAGCCGAGAAAGTCGAGGAGTTCGCGGCGCTGGATGGAAACGCCGACGGACTGATCACGGCACAAGAATACGCGGCGGCCCGTAATGACTCGTCCGCGGCAAAACGATAAACCGGAATGGCGGGCCGATACTTAACGGCGTCCGGGGCGTGGTTCGCCTACGAACCGCCGGCGTCGCTGGCCCTGCAGGCGGTTAGAACACTTGCGTTGGACGATCTGGGACAAGAAAGCGCGGCGCTACTTCATGGCCAGGATTGTTTTCAGGATCCGCACGGTCGCTTCGTCGTTGGCTCGAATGAAGTTGCGATCCTCGCCGTTGGCTCCCTTCCTAACCATGGGGTTCCCGAGCGTTTCGATGTACTTGACGATCTCCAGCTTATTCTCGGCGGCTTCGAGTTGCTTCTCGGCAATCATCCGTAAGATCTGCACCTTGCGCTCGGCCGCTTCCAAATTGATGTTGGCGATCTGTAGTTCCAGGTTCGTCACGCTGGCGCTGCGCAGGAGTCCTCGGACCGTGTCGATACTGAGCCGAGCGGATTTTAGATCGCGCAACGCGTCGGCGTAGGCCGTCGAAAGACGAATGAGATCGTCCGTTGGCGTATCGAGCATATCCAACTGGAGGATCGCATCCGTGGCAACTTGTGCGGGGCTGGGCGAGTTGATAACCAGGGCCAGGGCAATGGCCAATCCGGCCAGCTGAAGACGTCGAGCGAACCCGACGATTCTGCCCGTGACAAGCGCGGCGCGGAGATCAACAGAGTAACGAGACATCGCTGTTTCCTTTCGGCTTGGCAATACGTAAACGCTAGCGTCGCACCGTCGTGGATGACGGAGTCTCGGATAGTTCGTCAGGCGTTGCCCACATCGGGGTAATCGCAATCGGGGCCGGCGTTTGTGATCCGGACGCTTGGAATATTTTAGTCAGTTGTTCGACCAGCTGCGGATCGCTTGTGGGAATCCATCGAATTCCGATCGCCGAAGTTTGATTCACTGCATCTTGACTCATAGCATCTTGGGCCGAAACGATCGGCGCAAGCTCGTGATGAGACGCCGCCAGGTCGACGTTGGCGCCCCCGTCGACGGCTTGAATCCAGTATGTGGAACTTTCATCTTGAGCTTCCGGTCCGTGGGTCGTTGAGCTTCCTGATAGGTCGGTTTCACAGACTTCGTCACACGAGGCGTCGCAGCCGAACGTACCCGACGAGCTGTCGCAATGGGAACCGTAGTGAGGTGCGGCGATGTATTCGGTCGCCGGCAACGAATAGACGAGGGTTTTGCGCATCAGTCGCTTGCGTAAGCCGAGTGCCGAGGCATGGCGAGCTGAGATGATCTCCCAGGTGGCCGTGAAGTCCGGGGGCGTCACACGCGTCGTCGCAGGCCGCTCCCTTGCACTCGTCGCAGCTGGACCCAAAGCAGCACAGCTTGAACTTGTGCCGGCAAATCGGTTCCAGAACGACGCCCCATTCCGTCACTTCCAAAGAATTCTGAGTCGCCTGAGGAATGCACGTCCAGGACGCACGTTCGCCGCTACCACAAGAATCACAGGCGCAATCGTCGGCTTGTAGAAGCTCGCAGTTCAAGCAACCCAGCGCAATCAGCGTGCAGACGATGTATTTCACAGTATTTCTCCCAATGACGTGCCGGACGAAATGGATTCGTTCGCATCCTGTCGTTGTCTAAAAATCGATCTGCAGTCGCGCCGCCAGTATGTCACCGTCGGAGTTAACGTCGGTTCCCACGGGGCTGTTATGCGCGAGCGGGTGAATCCAATTGAACATCAGTCGAGTGTGTGCGTTCCAGTACCAGTTCACGCCTACCGTCAGGTCATGCAAGTACTGGTCCGAGACGTCGGCGAAGTTGAGGTGCGACCATCGTACGGCCAGTTCCCAGGCTCCGATTCCCGCCTCGGTTCCCTGCGGAGTGGGGACGAGCCAGAAGTTTTCGTAAGGTACGACGCGACGGAATACGGCGAAGTTGCGGTCGTAAGGACGCCGCTCGCCGGTCAGGAACCAACTGCCATAGACGTAGCTGCCCCAGATGCGTGATGACGCACCGTTCACCGTATCGAGCTCGACGTACGTTCCCTCACTTTGAATGGTCACCGGGCCGTTGGCCCAGGCCAATTCGAGGTTCAGCAGTTGATAGTGGTCCGTGTCGATCTCGCCGGTCAAGATCAAGGGATCGCCCTGGTGTATCTCCGGGCGAGCCGTGAACTGAATGGAACGGGTTGCCGGGAGCATGTCGTCGGGATTGTCTCTCAATCGGGGGCGAGTATAGGCGTACCCGAGCCCGGTGTGCAGCAAATAGGCCCCGGACGACATTTCATCAAAGTAGGGCGTCCAAGTCACACGGCTGATGAAGCTTGTCCCCTGATTGTCATCGATGATCCGCTGTCTCGATTCACTGATATCATCAAAGAAGAGGCCATAACCCCACGTCATATCGAACCGCGGTGCTCGATTGAATGCGGCAATGCCCAGTTCGCGACCCGGCAGCAAGCGGGCCGGTAGGCTTCGCTCCATGAAGGGAATGAACCGGCTACTGGTCAGAGACGATAGACCGATCGGTGTGCGAAAGTGACCGATGACCGTATACCCGGCGATCGGTACTTCGCGCAAAGCGATGTAGGCGTCTTTGACTTCGACGCCGAATCGGTCGACGGTGAGTTCTCCACCGCGACCGTCAATCAACTCGGGTGAGAACTCCATTTCCAACTGGTAGTCATAGATTCCATACCCTTCGCCACTCGCCATCAATCGAAGTCGACGAAATTCAACGTAGTTGGGCTGACCGCCGAATTGATTGTCTCTCGCCCAGTTGACCGTGTCCGTATCGATTCGCCCGCCCCAGGTGATCCGTCGGCCACCGCCACGTACAGTGATCCATTCTTCGTTCGATACGTCCTCTCCCACAACCGTTGTCTCAACGGCCTCGCGAACCCGCTTGATCAATTGACGATCGTTACCGTCTGGAAAAAGATCCAGGACGCGGTCATAGTCCGATTTCACCTGCGGTGGTTCATCGGTGCTGTCCATCGAGAACGGCGACGCCATGCCACCTGACGAACTCAATCCGGGCGGTGGTACGTCCGTCGACCATAGCGGCGATGTCATTGTGGACGTAATGCCCGAGAGTGATACCCGAAGACGTGATGCCGGATGAATAGGGCACTTCGAGTGGGGCGGATTTTGTGGGACTGACCGCTGGAAGACTTCTCGGCCTTGGGCAACGTTGTCGTCGCAGTCGTCATCGTCGCGGCCGGTGTCGCCTCCATGTGCATGACGACCGGTGCCTTCGGTTGCTCGAATGTGGCATCGAGCGCATCGGCCGAAACGATCGGAGCCGCTGCCGGGCCACGACGCGTCCGCCGGTACGATGGGTGGCAATCCTTCATCGGCCCTCAATGGAGTGAATGCAAACGCAAAGACAACACAGCATGATATGAAGCTGCACCGCCGGAGCACGGCGATTGCCTTCTCGTATTGACCGCATTTCGCTTTCATGTCGACGGTCGCTCACTTCCTCGCAAGCACCCCAGCGGACTTGGCGTGAGCCCACATGGCGGAGCTTGTTTCGCTAAGTTGACAGCGTGCAGGTTGCCATGGCCCAGAGGCGCCGATCACGGTACGACACGGGCGCGTTGGCGTTATGGAGAGTATCGATCGGGTTGAGTTTGCGGCTTAAGCCGGTTTTGCTAATTAAACGAAGATTGCCGATGAATATGCTCGGCTGCCGCTCGACTGCTGGCACCGTCACTGCCAGCAGTCGATAAACTGAGCCTTGTGAACGCCCCTCAATTCGCCCCGCTTTCGCATAGGGCGATCAGAGGCCGAGCGGAGCCTTGGCGGCGAATGGGTGCGCCGCCGTAACACAGATAAGAATGCAATGCCGAGAATGCACCGCAGAGAATGCGAGGACTCATGTTTAGCTCGATGAATCATCGCGGCCGAGAATTCGAATGTCGTGGCCGGCGTACGAAAGAAGTAGTGCTGTCCTATCGCATCCGCCGGTGCATCGCCGCGTTCTGCCGCCAGCTACTCAAGCTGACACGTGTTCCACCGCTCGCAACGCTCGCCTGCCCGTCGAGCCGAGACACGGGTGCGCCGCATGCGGTGACAGCGAGATTTCTGCGATCTTACATTGTTACGGCATGCGCTTCTATCGCCGGTGGGTTAAGTTGGGCCGTGTCGGTGACTCCGGCGGCGGAAGCAATTGAGATCGCCGGTCGGCCGAACATCGTCTTTATTATTGCCGACGACTTGCGCTACGATCTGCTGGCGTGTAACGGACACCCGCACGCCAAGACACCTCACATCGATCGGTTAGCTCGGGAGGGTGCCAGCTTTACTTCGTTCTTTGCCACCACACCCTTGTGTTCGCCAAGTCGCGCGTCGTTCTCTGACAGGACTCTATCCACACACACATCGCATCATCAACAACGACGATCAGGGCCTGGACGTTCGCAGTCATCGCTTGATGACGTTCCCACGGTTACTCCGTGAACAGGCTGGCTACGAGACGGCCTACATTGGCAAATGGCACATGGGCTTCGATGACAGTCGCCGACCGGGGTTCGACCACTGGATTAGTTTCAAAGGGCAGGGTCAGTTCATTGATCCGGTCGTAAACATCAATGGCGTCCAGCAGCAGACGTCTGGGTATTTGACGGATCTGATCACTGAGTGGAGTGTGGATTTTCTTAATCAGCCACGGAAACGTCCGTTTTGCCTGATCGTTTCCCACGAAGCCGTTCATTATCCGTTTCTTCCGGCCGAACGGCATGAATCCTGGTTTAAGGATGTCACCACCGAATTGCCGGAAGTTGATCTGGAAGCATTGCGCGGAAAACTGGCGCTTTAACTCGGGAATTGCCAGCAGCGAGTGAGCCGTCTTGGGGCGCGGATCAGCGACGCCAATCCCGAGCCGGGCGAATTGCGCCGGGATCGTCCCGACGACTTTCAATCGTATGTGCGAGACCAATTGCGCTGCTTGGCTTCGGTTGACGATGGCGTCGGACGAATTATCCATTCGCTACAAGATCATGGCATCTTGGATCGAACGATCGTGATTTTTACAAGTGATCAAGGATATACGCATGGCGAATTCGGTCTCAAGACGGGAAAACGATGGCCCTACGATCCCTGTCTACACATTCCTTTCATCATTCGATATCCGACGCTGGCCAAACCGGGCACCCAGCTTGACGCGTTGGCACTCAACATTGACGTGGCTCCGACGCTCTTTGATCTCACTGGAACGCATGCGTACTCTCCTGTACATGGTCAGTCCCTTGTTCCGTTGATGACGTTGCCGTCGGACGTCGAGCGAGAATCATTCTTGTGCGAGTACTTCGTGGAACGCGTCACGCCACGCTGCCCTCGGTACTTTGCCGTTCGAACACGGCAATGGAAATACGTGCATTATCCAGAATTGGAAGAGATGGACGAATTATACGATTTGCGTTCGGACTCGGGTGAAGTTCACAACGTCATTGGCAAAGCAGAGAACGTCGCCGTGTTACAGCGATTGAAAGCTGAGCTGCAGAGACTTAACGAAGAGATGGACAATCCGTTTGTAAACTAGCTGAATCGGAGACGAAACGCGTTGAATACTTCCGTTCTCCACATCCATCAAATCAATTTTCAATACGGATCTAGCCCCCAACATACTGCGTAAAACGGCTCGTTTGCCCGCGATCGGTGGAGCCGCCGTAGCGGATTGTCGAAAAACTGGCGCGTTGTTGCGTCGTTTGCGACCGCCTAGAATCAGAGTCATCAGAGGTGGGGAAGGCACGCGGATCGCCAGTCTGACTAGGGGCTCACGATCCCAGGTATCACCGATGATGGTTGCCAGGACGCGATCATGATCGCACAACAAAGAGGCTCACGTGAGCGTTCAGCATCGGAACAACGCATTGCGTTTTGTTCGTCCGCCACGAACGACCGTCCAGATGCCAGGCCGTGATGAAGCCGGCGAGTGTTGTCGCGGGCTCGTGATCAATCGATTTCTAGTGCTCGTTCTAGCGGTATTCTTATCGATCGGTGAATCAACGGCAGTCGGTCAACCGCCGAGCGGGCAGGCGGTTCCGGCCGGTGCCGTTAAGGCCCGTCGTCCGGGCGGGCGTCCGCCCAAGTCGGCAGAGGCGGCTCAGGCAGCGGGCAGCACGCCGTCGGAAGATGGTAAGACCGTCGCCGACAACGACGAGAAATCGGACAAAGCGTCGGACAAAGCGTCGGACAAAGCATCGGACAAAGCGTCGGATAAGCCAGATGAGGAATCAAACGATTCCGTCAAACGGCCCGCCGTGCCGCCTCGCGTCCCGGATCCTCGTGAATTTGATGTCCGTCCCGATGCCGACTCGCGGATCCAGTTTGCGTTCCACGGTCAGTTGTGGCCAGACGTGTTGCAGTGGTTCGCCAATATCAGTGGTTACAGTTTGGACTGGCAGGAGCTGCCGAACGATTATATCCATCTAACGACGAATCGGCAGATCACGCTGCCGGAAGTGCGCGACTTCCACTCAACCGATTGCTTTTCGAGCGCGGCTACACCATGGTCGTGCAACGTGATGTGCTGCTCGTCGTCAAGGTCGACAAACTTGACCCCAGTTTGTTGCGGCGAGTTGAAGATGAATCTGAGCTGATGGACTTGCCAGCGTACGATTTCGTCAAGATCACGTTCGCCTTGCCGGACAAGCTCAAGGCAGACAAAGCCGCCGAGGATATTAAGCCGCTGCTCAGTCGGCATGCTAAAGACGCAACCACTGATGGCCACGAATCGCTTGCTGGTGATTGACCTTGTGGCAAATCTTCGCGAGGCGAGCCGTCTGATCAACAGTGAGCATGCCGCGGCCGTCGGTAAGACGGTCCCCCGCGAGTTTGCCATTCGGTTTGCTCGCGCCACCACGTAGCCGACCAAGTCATGATTCTGCTCGGGCTGGACCCCAGTTCACGCCGCACACCTCAGGAGCTGCAAGTCGAGCAGCAGAGGCTGCAGCTGTTCGCTCAGATGCAGCAAAAAGGTAAGGATGTGACCAAGTTCTTGCGAGGTGCGGATGCTCCCACGGTATTTCTGGCAGTCAACCATCGCAATAACTCGATCCTCGCGAATGCTCCGCCTCAAGAAATGTCGCTGATTCAGCGAGCGGTGTCGATGCTGGACGTACCCTCAGGAACCTTGACGGGGGCGACACCGGCAGAGCTGACGCTGCAGCGATACCAACTCGTTACATTGAAGCCGGAGTCCCTAGTGACCGCACTTGAGGACATCGGCGAACTGGATCCCCGCACGCGGCTCAAGATCGATTCCGAAGCCCGGTCGGTATTTCGTGCAAGCACCACCGAGCGATCATCAGAAGATCCAGTCGTTGATCGATCGCCTCGACGGAACCGGACGCCAGTTCGAAGTCATTTGGTTGCGACGATTGCCGGCCGATGCCGTCGCGGCGACGGTGCAGAAGCTGATGGTCGGTAAAGAGGATGACAAAGACAATAACAACAACGGTTACCCGTTCTATTACTCGTTTCGCCGCTCCCAGCAAAAGAAAGAGACACCCGACACAGGATTTCGCGTTGATGCTGACATCGAGAAATAATCGTCTGCTGCTGTGGGCAAGTGAAGATGAGCTGAAAGAGGTCCGCAAATTCTTGGTGAAGCTCGGCGAGATTACAGGCGGTGATGCGAATCCTCACACCGTTCGCACGCTGGAACCTCGCGATGCTGAATCCACGATGCAGTTGTTGGAGCAACTGCGTCGGGCATGGCCTTCGGTAGGATCCAATCCGTTGCGTATCGAGATTCAGCCGTCGGACGTGTCGCCGAAGGATGAAGATCGGTCACGGCCCGTCGAGCCGGTGAATCGACCCGACGATCAGGACGAGGCCGCGCGGGATGCGTCAGCGTCAACACTCACGGCCTTGGTCGACGACAACGCCGATACTGCCGCGGCGATCGCGATGGGTCCAACAACAGCGTTGGCCGAGCTGACCCTCGCTCAGAAAGCCGATCCCGAAAGTTTGGAATGGGACTTAGAGCGCGGCGAGCGTCAGTCGGTGCGCCGGTCGAAAGACGAGATCGTCATTTCCGTGACGCCTGATGGCCGCGTCGTCCTGAGTTCTCGAGATACCCAGGCCCTCGACATGCTAGAAGAAGTTATCGCTCGCATCTCGCCAGCTTCCAAGCGATACGAGTCTTCTACCCTAAAACACGCAATGGCTTCGCTCGTGACACTGAATCTCGAAGAGTACTTCGAAGATGAAACGGATTCAAAGTCGAACGATTCTGACAACTATTGGCGGGGCTGTATGGCGGCGGGATGTCCGATAGCAATAAAGAAACGACGTGCGATCTCGAGCGTGTGCCGCAAGATTCGTTTTATCTACGACTACGATACGAACTCCATACTGGTTTCGAACGCCTCCCCGGCGCAACTGGAGACCGTGCGGCAGTTGATCAAGGTTTACGACCGACCGATCTCGGAAGAATCCGTCAGCGCCCGGCGATTTAAGATCTTTACGCTCCGCTTTGCTCGCGCCGAGGACGTGGCGGATACGATTAAGGACGTCTATCGAGATCTGTTGAGCTCCAAAGACAAGGCGTTCGCTAAGAATCAAAACCGAGAAGAGCAGACCAGCCAATCGACCAACTACTATCGCATCTTTGGTAGTTCCGACGGTGACGATAAGAAGCCGAAGAAGGTAAAGGCGTCGTTCGCTGGTGCGTTGTCCGTCGGTGTTGACGCGCGATCCAACACGCTGATCGTATCCGCTCAGGAGGAATGGTTGCCGAGCATTGCCGAGATGATTCGTTTTCTTGACGACCAAGCCGAGCCGGTGCGGCCGACGGTCCAGGTAATTAACACGCAAGTCAGCGCCAGTGCACTACAGGCGGCCCTATCACGTGCGTTGGGCGAGTCGAGTCGGCAGGTTGAGATCAAGGAAGGGACGCAGAAGCCATCCGGAAAAGAGGAGGCCAAGGAGCCTTCACCGGATGCGGCCAAGGCTGCGACGGCAAGTGCCGCGAAGTAGTCCCGGCGGTTCTTCCTGCGCCCGCAATCTTGCTCGTCGAATCGGTTTCTCAAGACCTGACGAGCGGCTTTGCTGACGCTAATCCCCCATCCGCCAACGGGCGGATGAGGGGGAAGAGAAAGCACCAGCGGAAGTCGCATTGACCAACCGCCGAGATGTGTAGATACCAATGTCCGTGAGGGGAGAAGGAACGTGTGCGCTGCCGTGATTCCGGCCCACCGGATCAACGTGCGTCGAGAGCTACCCGTGTAAGTCGTGAGCAACTACTAAGCCGAGGAGGATCGAGGCTTAGTGACTCTTCTCTTCAGGGTAGTTTGGCGTGGTTGTTGGCTGAACCAAGTGGAGTCCTTGTCAAATCGGCTCGGGCATCGCCGCATCGTGCCACCCACTACCCCCAATGGCGTCCCATCACGCCGACTGCTTCCCGGTACCCTAATCGATCTGATAAAAGTATTAGGGTAGCGATCGCAAGGTGATCCTCAAACAGCGTGGTGGGAGATGATATGCCCTGGAAGCGAATTCTTGTATGGACGTCTGTTCTGGGCGTGAGCGTGATCGCGGGGATGCGGCTGGCTAGCGCGGTGTCTCCAACGCCGCCGGCTAGGGGCCGCAGGCGTCGCTCCGCCAAGCAACATACAGCCCGGCTACACGTTGCAGTTGATGGCAGCCGAGCCCTTAGTGGCCGATCCGGTCGCCATCGATTGGGGACCGGATGGTCGCCTGTGGGTTGTCGAGATGGCGGATTATCCGTACGGCGTCGATGGACAAGGAACGCCGGGCGGGCGGATTCGATTTCTGGAAGATACCGATGACGACGGCCTTTACGATCGCTCGGTCGTGTTCCTGGATGGCGTGGGTTCTGACGGCCGTGATGCCTTGTGCGACGGAGTCTTGGTGACGGCGGCCCCGGAACTGTTTTACGCGGCGGACACCGATGGAGACGGCCGGGCAGACTACCGTGAAGTGCTGTTCCGGGGCTTTATGGAGGGCAATCAACAGTTGCGCGTTAATGGCCTGCGATATGGTTTGGACCACCGGGTCTACTGCGCCGCTGGCGGACACCACGCGGGATTCGGCAAGGACAATTCGCTGATGATCCAGGCGACAGGCGAGCGAATTGGCGTTGGGTAGTCGCGACTTTCGCTTCAACCCCGACACGCGAAACATCGAACCGCAGTCGGGTCCCTCACAGTTCGGGGCGGCGTCCGGGACGATTGGGGGCATTGGTTTGGCGTGCAGAACAGCCATCCGCTTTGGCATTACGTGTTGGAAGACGACGTGTCCTGCGACTTGCGCGGGCCGCTACGGTGACATTCGCCAGCAGTTGCGGCTACCGATCAACCCTGCCGTGTTTCCCGCGTCGGCTCAGCAGAAACGCTTTCACAGCTTCGAACATTCAGGCCACTACACTTCGGCATGCGGACCTTGCATTTATCGAGACACCGTCTTGTATCCGTCAGATGGTGCGACGCATGCCTTCACTTGTGAGCCATTCCACAACCTGGTTCAGCATCACAAGCTATTTGACGAAGGCGTGACGTT
>CAVQSQ010000013.1:0-138351 GCA_963715955.1 Candidatus Sulfomarinibacteraceae bacterium | reverse complement strand
GCGGCGGCTCGGGTTGGCGCGGGCGGCGGCGGCACTGACAGTCGTGGGCGTCGTCCTCAACCGGTTCAACGCCACCTTCATAGCATTCAACTGGGAGGTGCCGCACGAGTTGCGGTACGCGCCGGCGTGGACCGAAGTCTGGGTGACGGTGTCGCTGATCACCCTTGCCGTGGTCGTCTTCCGATGGATCGCACTTCGGATGCCGATCATGTACGACCATCCGGATTACCCGGCGTTGCACTGAGGAGGGGGAGATGTTTCACACCCTGTTCGACTTTCTGACCCACACCGAGGGCACGACCTACATCCTGATCGGAGTGCTGTTGGTCAGCTTCATTCCGTTCTGGCGGTTTCTGACCGAAAGAGAGAGCGAGGATTGATCCGATGAAAAGCAGAATGCGTGAACGGAGGTCGTCATGAGTCATAAGGTTCTGGTGGTTGACGACGAGGCCGATATCAGGAAGTTCATCACGGCGGTGCTCAACAAGCGTGGCTACGAAACGGTGACGGCGGCCGACGGCAGGGAGGCGCTCACGGTCGTCGAGCGCGAACGGCCGGATGTGATCATCCTCGATCTGCAGATGCCCAACCAGACCGGAACCGATTTCTTCCGGCGCCTCTCCAAGGACGACGACCTGTCGGCCATTCCGGTGATCGTGGTCAGCGGTCTGGCCGGCCGCCACCTGGCGGTACGGGAACCGTTTGCGGTGTTCGACAAGCCGATCGACCCGGATGAATTCGGTGAGACGGTCGACCGCGCAGTGGGCGTGGCCGATGCGTGAGGGCGTCATGAACTGTTATTGGACAACGCCGCAAGGTGCCGAGGAGTCGCCGATCGGCGGTGGGGTTCGAACCCTCGAGAAAGGAGGGCGACGATGAGCGTCCTGGAAAAGAGAAAGAAGACGAGTCCTGCGGAGAAGAAGAAGGGCCACACGAGTTCCAACCCTCGCGTGCGGCTGGCAGCTGTCGAGAAGCTCGACGACCCTGAAGAGCTGGTCGAGGTGGCCTGCACCGACGAGTCTCCTCGAGTACGGCTGACCGCAGTGTCCCGGCTGACGGCCGACGCCCTGCTCGAAAGGGTCGCACGGCAGGCCGAGTCGCTCGACGCACGGCTGGTGGCGGTGGAAAGGCTGTTCTCACAACGAGTGGTGGCGGACCTCCTGAAGGAACCGGACAACGTCGAACTCATCAGCATGTGCTTTTCGAAGATCTCGGACCGGCGCATCATCGAATCGATCGCCGAGGACCCGGCATACAGTGCGACCGTGCGCCGCATGGCGGTCGAGTATTTCGCCGACGAGTCCTATCTGTCCGAGGTTGCCCGAACCGCCGAGCCCGAGCGCAAGAGCGACGAGGCGGTGCAGGCGTTCGTCGAAGCCTACGGCGGTGGTCTTCGCGGAGTGCGGGCGATCGGCCGCTTCAGACGCAGCGAAAAGGCGCTCAAGGCGCTCGGCACCGTCGCCCGCCAGGGAGGCGAGACCGGAGGTCTCGCGGTAGAATACCTGTGCTCGGCGCTCGGCAGCGGGAACTCGAAACTGGTTGAGTGCGCCTCGGACGAGCTCGCGCATCTCAAGGATTCTGACCTTGTCGACTGTGTCATCCGGGCGTTGGACAACCCCAGCCTCCGGGAGCCGATTCGCAAGGTTCTCGCGCGCATCGACACGCCCGAAGCGCGGGCGGCACTCGGTATCACCGGCCCGGCCAACTAGAATTCGAGGATCAGGGGGACACCATGGCGAAGAAAGTGCTGATTATCGATGACGAGCAGGACATGCGCGTGTATCTCGAAGCGCTGTTCCGGAAGGCCGGTTACGAGACCGAGACCGCGTCCGACGGCGAGGAGGGTGTGTGGTTGGCCGAGGCGCACCGACCGGATCTCATCACCCTCGATGTGCTGATGCCCCGCAAATCGGGGGTCAAGGCCTATCGAAGCCTCCGGAACTCCGAAAAAACGACGTCGATCCCGATCGTCGTGCTGACCGGCCTGACCCGCCTCGACGATTTTTTCGGCGATCTCGACAACCTGCCGAAGCCCGACGCATTGATCGAGAAACCGATCGACCGCGAGGTCTTCCTGGAGCGTGTGGAGGCTCTGATCGGCGCTGCTTGAGGGCTTCATACTGTCGTCAGGACACTTGCGATTCGGCCCGGTCAGGGATCGAAGAACCGTTCACGGTTTCGATCTGGGCGTTCGGGATGACGACCGTGAAGACCGTGCCGTGGCCGGGGCGTGACTCGAAGGTCACTCTGCCGCCGTGCTCCTCTGCCACCTTCTGCACCACCAGCAGACCGATGCCCGTTCCCTCGCTCCCTTTGGACGAGAAGAACTCCTGAAATACCCGGTGGCTCAGATCCTCCGGGATGCCGGCCCCGTCGTCCTCGACTTCGAACACGGTCGAACCGTCGCCGTTGGCGAGGCACCGGATGACCACTGTGTGATTCGGTTTGTCCGGGCAGGGGTCGAACCGGCAGGCATCGATGGCGTTGGCCACCAGGTTGCAGAGCAGATTGTGGATGGCATCGGGGTCGAAGGTGCCGCGGTGGGGCGGCTCACTGAGTTCGATTCGGATCTCGACATCTTCGTCCGACATTCGCGCAGCGTAGAGGTCGCGGACCTCGCGCACGATGTCTTGCGGGCAGACTCCGGTCTCGAAGGAGGGCTCGCGGTCTTTCGAGCAGAACAGGAGATCCTTGACGATCCCGGTCACCAGGCCGACGTTGCGCTCCACCATTTCCCAACCCTGGTCGATGGCCGGGCGGTCATTGCTCTCGAGGGCGTCGTTGACGATGAAGATGCCGCCCTCGAGCCCCATGAGGATGTTCTTGACCCGGTGCGCCATGCCGGCCACTGCGCGACCGGTCAGTGCGAGCTGCCGCTGCAGCCGTTTGACCTCGGTGACGTCGGTGAAGACCTCCATCACGGACGCGATCTCGCCGTCGTCGTTAAAAACAGGTCGCGTGTGCACGACGACGTTGATGCGGCGTCCATCGCGGGTGATCAGGGTCTCCTCGCTGGAGTGAATCTGCCCGTCCTCATAGGTCCGATCCACCATGCAGTTCACGCACTTCGCGGTGCGCATCTTGCAGATTTCGTAGCACAGCCGGCGGTCGCTGACATCGAACGCCTCACGATAGAGAGCATTGGCCTCGATCACCTGGTGGTCGCGGTTGAGCACGCAGATGAAGCACGGGACTGCTGCGAACAGCTGCCCGTAATCCCTCCGTGTCTGATCGAGTTCTCGACGCAGGACGGCGACTGGATGCTGCGAGCGGCGATGGTTGCGTCGCACGACAACCGCCAGGCCGAGAACTGCCGACAGGATCAACACGGCGGCGCCGGCTGCCAACGGAGACCCGAGCGAGGCAGCCCCGGTGGCGGCGACGGCCAACAGTACCGATGCCGACACGGCCTCGGCGATGGTTCGCCGACCGTTCTCGGTCTGTTTGACAGCGGTTCCGGTATCGGCCCCCGGGACGTCGTCTCGTTCCGGCGTCTCTCTGACCCGACCTGTCCGATCGGGGACGCTTCGGACGACCGCTGATTCGCTGGCAGGTGTGATGGTTTCTCTTGACACGTCTCCACCAAGCCGCCACTCCGGCATGGCGCTCAGTATGTCATATTCGGACGGGCGTCGCCGCCGCGCTTGACATTGGGTGACGGGGCAGTACTTTCGAGACGAGGTGTGATGGGGTGAAATCCGGCGAGCAGGGCATCAGTCAGACGATTCTCGACAGCGTCGCTGACGGTGTGTTCACCGTCGACCACGAGTGGCGCATCTCCTACTTCAACAGCTCTGCGGAGCGCATCACGGGCGTTCCCCGCCAGGAGGCGATCGGCCAGCGCTGCTGCGACGTATTTCACGCGAGCATCTGCGAGGGCGGCTGCGCGCTCCGCCACACACTCGAAACCGGCGAACCGGTGCTCAACCGCGGGGCCTTTATCATCGATGACAAGGGACGCAAGGTGCCGATCAGAATCTCGACGACGGTCCTGCGTGACGACACCGGGCAATTTATCGGTGGTGTCGAGACCTTCCGCGATCTCAGTCAGGTGGAGGAGCTTCGCCGGGAGCTCGAAGGGCGGTTCTCACTCGGAGACATCATCGGTCGCAGCCGGGCGATGCGAGAACTGTTCGGCATTCTGCCGGCGATCGCCGCCAGCGACAGCACCGTTGTGATCCACGGCGCGAGCGGAACCGGGAAAGAGCTTTTTGCGAGGGCCATCCACGATCTCTCACCGCGCAGCGGCGAACGATTCGTGGCCATCAACTGCGGCGCCTTGCCCGATACCCTGCTCGAGTCCGAGCTCTTCGGCCACAAGGCCGGCGCCTTCACCGACGCGCGAACCGACAAGGTCGGGCGGTTCGCTCATGCGGAGGGAGGGACCCTCTTTCTCGACGAGATCGGCGACATTTCTCCGGCCATGCAGATGCGGCTGTTGCGGGTTCTCCAGGAACACCAGTACGAACCGCTCGGCACGGTCGAACCGATCACCACAGATGTCCGTATCGTGGCGGCGACCCATCGCGATCTCGCGAAGCTGGTCGAGCAAGGGTCATTTCGGGAAGACCTCTTCTATCGCATCAACGTGATCCGCCTCAAGCTGCCGCCCCTGGTCGAGCGGCGCGATGACATCCCGTTGTTGATCGACCATTTCGTCGATCGATTCAACCGCCTTCAGGGCAAGGACGTGGTCGGCGTTTCCGACGAGGTGATGGCCCTGCTCATGGGCCACGACTATCCCGGCAACGCGCGCGAGTTGGAGAACATCATCGAGCACGCATTCGTCCTGTGCAGATCCAGCGTCATCGAGCTCCAGCATCTGCCGCCGGAGCTGGTCCGTGGGCGGGGCGCAGGCGATCTGGTATCGGCCGCGGGGATGACGCTGCAAGCAATGGAGCGCCTCCACATCGAGGATGCCCTGCGGCGCCATCTCGGCAATCGCAAGGCTGCGGCCAAGGAACTCGGCATCCATCCCAGCACGTTGTACCGGAAGATGCGGGACCTCGGCATTGACGCCCCGGAAACGGACGGTCGAAGCCGCCTGCCGTGATCCCCTCAAGCTGCGAATTTTTTCGGCTGAGCCTTTTGCAATATTCACATTCAAAGGCGGGACAGGCCACGCCACTCCAGGGGAATGTCATTTGTGGGTAGGGGCGGCACCTGTGCCGCCCGACCTCGATCAGGCGCGATACGTCCGGTTTCCGCGGAATTTCGAATCGTGCTCGAGGCTCGGCTGGCAGCTACCCATAGGGAACGAGGGCGAACGCAACTACACACATCTGTTACGCACCGGTAACGTCGGGAGGGCTGCGACACCCGAAAATTCCGGTCTGAAGTGAAAAAGTCGCCTCTTGTCAGTGGTTTGTGGAATTTTTCACGAGGCCTCTCTCTGGCACACGGGTTGCACTGTCAGCAACCGGTTCAGTGTCTGTTGTGAGGGAGGCGCGGTGGAGCGGAACGAACTCCGAAAACTCTGGAAAACCGAGCGGTTCCGGGCTGTGCGGCTCGGTCTCTCCTGCCGAAGTGCCGGTCTCTTGACCCTGGTCTCAAACCGTTCCGGGCGTTCTCCGTCGGTGTGGCGGTGAACGTGCCGGTCGGGTATTTCTTGTCGACGGTGGTGTTCCCCAGGTTCTGGTCGAACATCAGATCGCTGATGGAGGGACGGACGATGAGGGCACCAGTCGTCGCGCCGAACTCAGCATTGCAAACAATTTAGAAAGGAGTGGCCATGACAGCAGAGAAGAAGTCATCGACGCCGCTAATTGACGAACTCGAAAAGGGGCCCTGGCCGAGCTTCGTCAAGGAGTTCAAGAAGGAGGTCCACAAACCGATGGTTCAGGACGCCATGAACCAGCTGGAGCGCTCGTATGAAGAGCACATCAGCCACTGGAAGCATGGCGGACTGGTCGGGGTGATGGGGTATGGCGGAGGCGTCATCGGGCGCTACTCGGACCTCGCCGACGAGTTTCCGAACGTGGCCGAGTTCCACACCCACCGGGTGAACCAGCCGTCGGGGTGGTTCTACACGACCGAGGCCCTGCGCACTCTGTGCGACATCTGGGACAAGCACGGATCGGGTCTGACCAACATGCACGGCTCCACCGGCGACATCGTGTTCCTCGGGTCGACCACCGAAGCCATCGAGCCCCTGTTCGCCGATCTCACCAAAGCTGGTTGGGACCTCGGCGGTTCGGGCTCCAACATGCGGACGCCGAGCTGCTGCTGCGGCCCCGCCCGCTGCGAGTGGGCCTGCTACGACACGCTCGACGCCTGCTACAACATCACCCAGAACTGGCAGGACGAGCTCCACCGCCCGTTCTTCCCCTACAAGTACAAATTCAAGTTCGCCGGCTGCCCGAACGACTGCGTGGCCTCGATCGCCCGTTCCGACTGCTCTGTGATCGGAACCTGGCGCGACGACATCCAGGTCAATCAGGCCAAGGTTGCGGAGTACGCCAAGAACGGCGTCGACGTCCAGTCGGAAATCTGCGACCTCTGCCCCACCAAGTGTGTTGAGTGGGACGGCAAGAGCCTCGACATCGACAACGCCAACTGCGTCCGCTGCATGCACTGCATCAACGTCATGCCGAAGGCGCTCAAGCCCGGCAAAGACCGCGGCGCGACCATCCTCATCGGCGGCAAGGCCCCGATCGTCGGCGGCGCCCTCCTGTGTTCGGTCTTCGTTCCCTTCCTCGAGATGGATCCGAAGGACGACTATGAGGACCTCAAAGAGCTCACCGAGGCCATCTGGGACCTCTGGGGCGAGCACGGCAAAGCCCGCGAGCGCACGGGTGAGTTCATCCAGCGTGTCGGTCTCTCCAACTTCCTCGAGGAGATCGGGCTCGACCCGGTCCCCGAAATGGTGATGGCGCCGCGCTCCAACCCGTACATCTTCTTCGGTGACGAAATCTTCGAAGACGCGGAATAGGAAGGGAGGAAGAAATGGCTGAAGAACGTATTACCGATATCGGACCCCCGCATTACGAACAGTTCCTCCCGCCGGTCATCAAGGCCAACTACGGCAAATGGGACTACCACGAGATCCTGCGCCCCGGCGTGATGGTGCACGTGGGTGAATCCGGCGACAAACTGTTCACCGTTCGCGCCGCCTCGCCGCGGCTGCTCGCGATCACCTCGATCCGTGAGTTCTGCGACATCGCCGACAAGTACTGCGACGGCTACCTGCGGTTCACCAGCCGCAACAACGTCGAGTTCCTGATCAGCGATGAGGCCAATGTCGATCCGTTGGTCAAGGAGGTCGAAGCTCTCGGCTACCCGATCGGCGGCATGGGCAACGCCATCTCGAACCCGGTCCACACCCAGGGCTGGGTCCACTGCCACTCGTCGGCGTCCGACGCCTCCGGCGTGGTCAAGTCGCTGATGGACGAACTCATGCCCCGCTTCAACAGCATGGAGCTTCCGGGCAAGCTGCGGCTGGCGTATGCCTGCTGTCTCAACATGTGCGGCGCGGTCCACTGCTCCGACATCGCGGTCCTCGGGGTCCACACCCGGGCGCCGGTGATCGACCACAAGGACCTGCCGAAGATGTGCGAGATCCCGACCCTCGTGGCCTCGTGCCCGACCGGCGCCATCCGACCGGCGACCGTTGACGGCGTGCAGTCCATCGAGATCGTCGAGGAGCAGTGCATGTACTGCGGCAACTGCTACACGGTGTGCCCGGCGGTGAAGATCAACAACGCCCAGACCGACGGTATCTCGATCTGGGTCGGCGGCAAGGTCTCCAACGCCCGCTCGACACCGAAGTTCTCGAAGCTGGCGATTCCGTTCATTCCCAACAACCCGCCGCGCTGGCCGGAAGTGGTCGACGCAGTTACCAAGATCGTGAATGTCTACGCCGAAAATGCGCGCAAGCACGAGCGCATGGGCGAGTGGATCGAGCGGATCGGGTGGCCGAAGTGGTTCGAACTCAACGAACTCGAGTTCACCAAGTACCACATCGACGACTTCAAACACGCCGGTGAGACCTTTACGAGGACGGCGCAGCTGCGCCACTAGGAGGAGATCATGGCTGAGGTCACGATCGAACAGATCGCGGATGCCATGTACGACCTGGTCAAGTCGACCTATGGCAAGAAGAACCTGAAACCCATGGACGTCACCAAGGCGATGATCGACGAATTCGGTGAGGACGCGGTCGACAAGAAGATGTGCAAACTGGCCCTGCGCCAGCTCATCGACTCCGGCCGCTGCACTTACAAGTACGCCGGCGGCAGCTACGTGACACTTCCAGAAGACTGAGCGTCGATCGCCTCCCGGGGCATCGCCCCGGGGGGTGTTTTTCGGGCGCTACCCGATATGGAGGACATCAATGGCCAAGAAGAAGCTTTCGGGCCCGGAGCGGCAGAAGTTCACGATCGACGTCCTGCGTCAGTGGCAGGGCATCGAGCGTGACGCTATCGAAACCACAGCTCAGATCATGGAAAAGACCGACAATCTCCTGATCCGCCAGATCATGGAGATCATCCGCAACGACTCGGTCCAGCACCACCGGGTGCAGCAGTTCCTGATCGACAGCCTCACCAAGACTCCCATCTCGTTGTCTCCTGACGAGTTGGCCGAGGTGTGGGGCCAGATCGAGGCCCACGACGAGCTCGAACGTCAGACCATCAAACTCGCCAAAGAGCTCATGGAGCAGACGACCGAGCCGATGCACAGGATCCTGCTTGGTTATCTCCTGACCGACGAGGAGAAGCACGACGGGATTCTCGGCGAATTGGAAGATTTCAAAAAGCACATGGCGAAGCTCTCCTGAGCGCGGACCAGGGCGGTATTGAGGAGGCGTTAAATGGGTCTGCTGAAAAAGAAGGACAAGGACCAGTCGAGCAAGATGAAGTCGCGGATGAGCGGCGCCGGCG
This sequence comes from Candidatus Sulfomarinibacteraceae bacterium, assembly GCA_963715955.1. GTDB lineage: Bacteria > Acidobacteriota > Thermoanaerobaculia > Thermoanaerobaculales > Sulfomarinibacteraceae > Sulfomarinibacter. Next base: position 129,472 of record CAVQSQ010000013.1, on the reverse strand, counting down.
GTGGCGGCGGCTCGAGCATCTCGTCACTGAGGCCGGTCTACGTCGAGAGCCTGCCACCGTGCACGGGAAACTGCCCGAGCGGTAACGACATCCGCGGTTGGCTCACGGTCATCAGCCTGCGCGAAAAGCTGGGCCTGAGCCTCGACGAGGCCTGTGAACAGGCGTGGCGCATCGAGATGGAAACCAACCCCTTCCCATCGGTGATGGGGCGTGTGTGCCCCCACCCGTGCGAAACGGGTTGCAACCGTGGTCAGAAGGACGGCCCGGTGGGGATCAACTCGATCGAGCGCTTCATCGGCGACTACGCCATCGACCACGGTCTCAAGGCAGAGCCCATCGCCGGAGAAGCAAGCAAGGACCAGAAGGTCGCCGTCATCGGTGGCGGGCCCTCGGGGCTGTCCTGCGCCTATCAGCTCGCCAGGCGGGGCTACAAGGTGACCGTTTTTGAGGGTCTCCCCAAGGCCGGCGGCATGCTGCGCTACGGGATTCCCGTCTACCGCCTGCCGCGCGAGATCATCGACGCCGAGATCCAACGGATCGTCGATCTCGGGGTGGAGCTCAGATGCGACACCAAGATCGGCAAGGACGTCTCCTTTGCCGACATCCGCTCCGAGTACGACGCGATCTATGTCGCGATCGGCGCCCACCAGGGCAAGAACCTCGGTATCGCCGGCGAGGATGGCCCCGGCATCTGGACCGGCACCGAGTTCTTGAATCACGCCAACTCCGGAAAGAAGGTCGAGCTCGGCACCAAGGTCGTGGTGATCGGCGGCGGTGATACCGCCATCGATGCGGCGCGGGTGTCCAAGCGGCTGGGTGCCGATGCCGCCTCCATGGCCTCGAAAATGGGTGCCGAGGTCACCATCCTCTACCGGCGCACCCGAACCGAGATGCCCGCGATCGAGCGCGAGATCGAAGAGGCCCTCGAAGAGGACATCACGATCGAATTTCTCGCCGCGCCGCTCGAGGTCCTGCGGGACGCCGAGGGCAAGGTTCGCGGCATGGTGGTGCAGCGGATGGAACTCGGCGAGCCCGATGCTTCGGGGCGCCGCCGTCCGGTGCCCATCGAAGGCGACACCTACGAGATCGAGGTCGAGACCGTCATCACCGCCGTCAGCCAGAAACCCGACCTCGCAGCCATGAAGTCTGAAGAGCTCGGCGACGGCTGGCTCAACGGCGACGACTGGGGTTTCACCGGAGTCGACGGCATCTGGACCGGCGGCGACAACGTCAACCTCGGGATCGCCACGACCTCGATCGGGCAGGCCCGCACGGCGGCCCTGGCGATTCACGCCCACCTTCAGGGCACCACGCCGAAGGCCGAGAAAAAGGGCGAGATGATCCGTGCGGACAAGCTCAAACTGGACTGGTATCCGCCGGTCGATCGTACGCAACGCCAGATCAAGGAACCTGCGGACAGGCTCGCGAACCCGTTCGACGAAGTGGATCTGGGTCTGTTGGCCGAGGATGCCCTGACGGAGATCGATCGTTGCATGAGCTGCGGCAAGTGCTTCGGGTGTGAGAACTGCTGGATGTACTGCCAGAACAGCGTCTTCGGCAAGGTCAAAGAGCCGTCGCTCGGACATTTCTTCGAAATCAAGAAGATGGAGATGTGCGACGGGTGCAAGAAGTGCTGGGAAGAATGTCCCTGCGGCTTCATCATCGGGCAGTGAGAGCGGGGTCGGTAGTTCCTGATGCGTGTCAAGGTCCCACGGCTCGTGATCGCCGGGCTCGCCGGTGACAGCGGCAAGACCCTGGTCAGTCTGGGTCTTGCCCGGGCCCTGGCGGACCGCGGTCTCAAGGTCCACCCGTTCAAGAAGGGGCCCGACTATATCGACGCCGCCTGGCTGGGCCTGGCGGCTCGCAGCACCTGCCGGAACCTCGACACCTTCTTGATGTCGGACGAGGCGATGGCGGGGGCGTTGGTGGCCGCGGCTTCCGACGCCGACTTCATCCTGGTCGAGGGCAACCGGGGTCTGTTCGACGGGGTTGACGTGGAGGGCAGCCACTCCACGGCGATGCTCGCCCGGCGTCTTGCGGCGCCGGTCGTGCTGGTCCTCGATTGCACCAAGATGACCCGAACCGCCGCGGCCCTGGTGCTCGGTTGCAGGGCTCTGGATCCGGAAGTCGACCTCGCGGGCGTGATTCTCAACCGGGTCGGCTGCGGACGCCACGAGAACATCGTTCGCGAGGCGGTGGCCGGCAAGGCGGGCACGCCGGTGCTCGGAGCCATTCGCCGTCTCAAGGGTGACGACCCGTTGCCGGGGCGTCACCTCGGTCTGGTGACCACCGCCGAACACCCCGACCCCGATGCGACAGTGGAGAGGGCGGCCAAGGCGGTGGCCGAGGGCGTGGATATCGACAGGTTGTTGGCCGCGGCACAATGGGCGCCGGAACTCGATCTGCAACCGGCACAGAGAGCGGCGAACCAGTTCCCGGTCGCCATCGCCTATCTCGAAGGCGAGGCGTTCAGCTTTTACTACCCGGAGAACCTGGAGCTCCTGAGAGCTGCCGGGGTCTCTCTCTTGCCGGTCGATCCCGCCGCTGCGAAAGAGCTTCCGGCAGTGGACGGTCTCTATATCGGCGGCGGCTTCCCCGAGGTGCACGCGGCACGGTTGGGCGCCAACACCACGTTTGTCGCGAGCATTCGCGACCGGGTGGAATCCGGAATGCCGGTCTTCGCCGAGTGTGCCGGGCTCATGTACCTGGCGCGGGAGTTGGTGGTGAACGGGGTCGCCCACCCGATGGCCGGCGTTCTCGATCTCGTGGTGGAGCAGCGCCGCACGCCGCAGGGACACGGCTACGAGGTAGCTGTGGCCGACCGCGACAACCCGTTCTTTCCCGCAGGCACCCGTTTGGTGGGCCACGAATTCCACTACTCGAAGGTGATCGCGGGCAGCGACCTCGATCGCGGTGTGCTGCGCGTCGAGCGAGGCACCGGCGTCGGACACGAGCGCGACGGAATTTACCCGGGGGAGGGTCTTTGCCTCCTACCTTCACCTGCACGCGGGGGCGACCCCGAACTGGGCGGACGGCTTTCTCTCGCTCGCGGCGCTGTACGCCGAAGAGCGCGGTGGGTCGACGGCGGCATGCGGCTGAAGGAGATGGTGATGGAAATGCTCCAAAGTGGCGACTCTGAAGGGCTCGAACAGCTGGTTCTCGAGCAACCGAGCGCCATCCGGTATCTGCAGGGCCGACTCTGGGACGCCGAACAACGGGTCCGTCAGAACGCCGCCGAAGCGCTGGGCTCTGCAACCGCCACCCGCCCGGAACTTGCGAGAGAGATCCTGCGCCGAGCCCTGTGGGCGCTCAACGACGAGTCGGCCACGAACGGAGCCCCGATGCTGCCGGTGATCGGTGAAATCGGCTTCCGCAACCCCGAAGTGGTGGCCCCTTTCGTCGGCCCCATGACCGCCTACCTGTGGGATGACGGCCTGCGGCCCGGCATCCTCAGCGCCTTGAGCCGGATCGCCGAAAGCGCGCCCCGACTTGTCGTGGAGGTCCGCGAACAGCTGTTGCAGATCGAGCACACGAACGACGCGGAAGAGCAGGCCTGCCTCGACCGGCTGCTTGCCTTGAACATTGGGGGTACGGATGGAGAATGAGAGCCAGCGCCACCGGATGGAGCGCTGTTTGTCCGATGTCGAGGAAAACCCGGAGAAGGCGTCGGCCCACTTCAACCTGGCCCTCGCCTACACGGTGTCGGGGCGTGTGAAGCAGGCCGAAGATTCCTATCTGAAGGCCCTCGAGCTGGATCCTTCGATGGTGCAGGCATGGATCAACCTCGGTGGAGTCCGACTCATGCGGTGGGAGTTCCAGGGTTGCCTCGAAGCCACCCAGGAAGCCGCCCGGCTGCAGGACGACCTCGCGATCATTCACTACAACATGGGGCAGGCCTACCTGTATCTCAACGATCCGGAAAACCTCGTGCGCTGCAACGAACGCGTGCTCGAGCTCGAACGGGATCACGCCGAGGCCCACTACTACACGGCCGTGGGCTATCTGGCGCAGGACAACCTCGGCGCTGCGGAACGCCACTTCGGCCGCGCCCTCGAGCTCGGCCACCGGCCGCCCCCGGACTTCATCAAGGCCATGGAAAAGGCCCACCTCAAACAATCGAAAGAGCAAAACGTCACCTTGATCGAGATCAGCGGGGCGGAAGCCCCCGACAAACCAAAGGAGGACTGAGATGGCTACATTCGCAATGGGAAATATCTCCGTGGAAGTCGACGAAGACGGTTTCATGCAGGAACCGGAGGCGTGGAACGAGGAGGTCGCGGCAGCGCTCGGAACCACCGAGGGCGTGGATGACCTCACCGAGAACCACTGGAAGGTCGTCAACTACCTTCGGGAGTATTACCTCCAGTTCGGTGTCGCGCCGATGATCCGCAAGCTCTGCAAGCAGACCGGGTTCCAGCTCAAGGAGATCTACGAGCTCTTCCCGTCGGGTCCCGCCAAGGGCGCCTGCAAGGTTGCAGGTCTGCCGAAACCGACCGGCTGCGTCTGAATCGACCGACTGCTGCCGCCCCCGTCGATGACGGGGGCGGTGTTGCAGCCTCGAAGGGCAACGGGGGGCTTGGCATGATTGCCGAAGAGCTGGAAAAACGCCGGCAGGCGGTGCTCGATCGTTGGATCGAGTCGGTGATCAACGCCTACCCGGACCAGACCGCGACCTTCCTCAAAGAGCAACCGAACAGGTTTGCAAACCCGGTCGGTGCGAGCCTCAGAGAGGGTCTGGCGGACATCGTCGACGGAGTCATTGCCGGCACCGAACCGGACGATCTTCGGCCGGCCCTGGATCTCGTGATCCGGGTGCGCGCGGTGCAGGAATTCCTCCCCGCCGCCGCCGTCGGTTTCATCTTCGACCTCAAGACGATCGTTCGCGACCTGGTTGCGAACTCCGCTGAGGTCCCGGAGGAGTTCGACCGCTACATCGACCGCCTCGGGTTGGTTGCTTTCGAAATCTACATGAGTTGTCGCGAACAGCTGTGGTCAATCCGCGCCGAGGAGATCCGCAACCAGTCGTTGGGGATTCTCGAACGCATGCAGGCGTGGCGCGAACAGCGGGATCGAGTAACGGAGATCGCACCCGAATGAGGTGTGTCTCCCGGCCCTGCTGAGCGAGGGAAAGGAGGGATCGGACGCATGGGAGCGTTGATATCACTCATCGCGGTAGCCGTTCTGGCGCTGCTGGCAGCGGCCGGGGCGGGTGGCGGAGAGAGCCTGCGCATCGGGCTCGGCGTCATCCTCCCGGGAATCGCGTTTGCCGTGTTTCTCGGTGGAATCATCTACCGGGTCATCCGGTGGGCGCAGTCGCCCGTGGCGTTCCGGATCCCGACGACCTGCGGCCAGGCCAAGTCCCTGCCGTGGATCCGCAACAACGAACTCGAAAGCCCGAGCGGACTTCCCGGGGTCATCGGGCGCATGGCGCTCGAGGTCCTGTTCTTTCGTTCGTTGTTCCGCAACCACCGGGTCGAGTTGCTGGCGGACAAGGAGAAGGTGAACTACATCGCCGACAAGACCCTGTGGGCCGCGGCTATGGCGTTCCACTGGGCGATGCTGATCTCCATTCTTCGCCACTTCCGGTTCTTCATCGAACCTGTGCCGGTGTGGGTCGAGTACCTGCAGGACATTGACGGCTTCTTCCAGGTCGGTCTGCCGGTCTATTACATCTCGACCTTCGTCATGGTGGCGGGGCTCGTGTACCTGCTGCTGCGGCGGCTCTTCGACGGCAAGGTGCGCTACATTTCCCTGCCCTCGGACTACTTCGCTCTCTATCTGCTGCTCGGAATCGGAATCAGCGGGTTTTTGATGCGGCACGTTGAAAAGGTCGACGTCGTGCAGGTCAAGGCGGCGATCGCCGGGTGGGCGTCGTTCCAGATGGTTCCGCCCGTCGGGGTGGGGATGTGGTACTTCGTCCACGTCTTTCTGGTCAGCGTCCTGTTGGTCTACTTCCCGTTCTCCAAGCTCCTGCACGCGCCCGGCGTCTTCCTGAGCCCGACCCGAAACCTCGCCAACAACAATCGTGCCCGGCGCCACGTCAATCCGTGGAATCCGGATATCCAGGGGCACTCCTACGCGGCGTGGGAAGACGAGTTCCGCGACAAGATGAAGGCGTCCGGCTACGCCTTGGAGAAGGAGTGAGCCATGGCGGAAAAAACGCCTCAAGAACTGATTCAAATCGACCTCGCTCCTCCGAAGCGAAACTGGATGAACCCCGACGTGGACTTCGAGGCGCGGCGTGGGACCTGGTCCTACCCCGCCGCCGCGAAGAACATCGAATACATGGGCATGGCGAACCCGCGCGAGTGGTCGCCGACCGACGCCGACTGGAAGCTGCCGGAGAACTGGAAGCAGATCATCCACGACGGGTTTGAGGACCTGCTCAAGAAGTACCGGTCGCTCAAGGTCTTCATGGATATCTGCGTGCGCTGCGGAGCGTGCGCCGACAAGTGCCACTTCTTCATCGGTTCCGGTGACCCCAAGAACATGCCGGTCCTGCGCGCCGAGCTGATGCGCTCGATCTACCGGCAGGATTTCACCACCGTCGGCAAGATCCTCGGCGCCGTCGCCGGCGGCCGGGAGCTCGACGAGCAGGTGCTCAAGGAGTGGTACTACTACTTCTACCAGTGCACCGAGTGCCGCAGGTGCAGCGTCTACTGCCCCTACGGCATCGACACCGCCGAGGTCACGATGGCGGCACGTGAGCTGATGAACCTGATCGGGCTCAATATCAACTGGATCATGGAGCCGGTGGCCAACTGCAGCCGCACCGGCAACCACCTCGGCATCCAGCCGCACACCTACAAGGACAACGTCGAGTTCCTGTGCGACGAACTCGAAGACATCACCGGGCTCCACATCGAGCCGCCGATCAACCGCAAGGGAGCGGAGGTCCTGTTCGTGATCCCGTCGGCGGACTACTTCGCCGACCCGGGGACCTACACCTTTGTCGGCTACCTCATGCTCTTCGAGCACATCGGTCTCGACTACACCCTGAGTTCCTACGCCTCCGACGGCGGCAACTTCGGTCTCTTCAGCGGCGCCGACAACATGAAAAAGCTCAACTGGAAGATCTACCACGAGGCCAAGCGTCTGGGGGTCAAGTGGATCCTCGGCGGCGAGTGCGGCCACATGTGGCGGGTCATGCACCAGTACATGGACACCATGAACGGCCCGGCGGACTTCCTGGAAGTTCCCAAATCGCCGTTCACCGGAACCGTCTTCAACAACGCGGCCTCGACCAAGATGGTCCACATCTGCGAGTTCACGTCAGACCTGATCAGGAACAACAAGCTCAAGCTGGACAAGAGCCGCAACGACCGCTTCCGGGTGACCTTCCACGATTCGTGCAATCCGGCACGCGCCGTGGGTCTGCTCGACGAGCCGCGCTACGTCCTCAACGCCGTGTGCAACAACTTCGTCGACATGCCGGAGAACACGATCCGCGAGAACACCTTCTGCTGTGCGGGAGGGGCCGGGCTCGGTAATGACGAGAACATGGAGATGCGCCTGCGGGGCGGGTTGCCGCGAGGCAACGCCGTCAAGTGGGTGCGCGATCACAACGACGTCAACCGCCTTTCCTGCATCTGCGCGATCGACCGCGCGACCCTGCCTCCCCTGGTGGAGTACTGGGCGCCTGGGGTCGATGTCAGCGGGGTCCACGAACTGGTGGGCAACGCGCTGATCATGGATGGCGAGAACGACCGCACCACCGATCTCCGCGGCGAACCCCTGGCACCGGAAAAGGAGGAGCATGAAGATGTATGACGCCAGCAAGATCGTCGCCGGCCTCGCCGTCTTTGCGGTCCTCGCGACGTCGCCCCTGTGGTACAACCAGATCAGCGCCGCGCCGGCCGAAGAGCCCGAGCTCCAGCTGCCGCCGAACGGCGCCACCCAGTGCGTCGAGGCCACCGATTACATGCGCGCCAACCACATGGACCTCCTGGACCAGTGGCGCGACACGGTGGTTCGTGAAGACCAGCGTGTCTACACGAGCGAGCTCACCGGAAAAGACTACGAGATGAGCCTGCAGAACACGTGCCTCGATTGTCACTCCAACAAGAGCCGGTTCTGCGATTCCTGCCACACCTACACGGCGGTCCAACCCTATTGTTGGTCCTGCCATCTGGTACCCGAGGAGGCCCAGTGATGAAGAGCAGCAGACGAGGATTCCTCAAGTTTGCGGGCCTCTCCGCGGTGGGCGTGGCGGGTTCCGCGGCGGTGACCACGACCGCGTCGGGGACCGGGGAACACGAACCTCCGGCGACCGAGGGCAAGCGCCTGGCGATGGTGGTGGATCTCCGCAAGTTCTCGAAAAACGACGAGCTCCTGCAGAAGTGCATCGATGCGTGCCACACGGCGCACAGCGTTCCTGACTTCGGCGACGACCCCAAGAACGAGGTCAAGTGGATCTGGACGGAGGACTTCGAGACCGCCTTCCACTCGCAGGAGTTTCACTTCGTCCGCACCGATCTCCAGGGCAAACCGACCCTCTTGTTGTGCAACCACTGCGACAACCCGCCATGCACGCGGGTGTGTCCGACGCAGGCGACCTGGAAACGCGCCACCGACGGCGTCGTGATGATGGACTGGCACCGCTGCATCGGGTGCCGCTACTGCATCGTCGCCTGCCCCTACGGTTCGCGGAGTTTCAATTGGAAGGACCCCCGGACCGCGCCCAACCTGGCGGATCTCGGACCGCAGGACTACCCGACGCGGATGCGAGGCGTGGTCGAAAAATGTACCTTCTGCGACGAGCGCCTGGCGCGCGGTGAGAAGCCGGCGTGCGTCGAGGTGTGTGGGAACAACGAAATCGTTTTCGGCGACCTCAACGACCCCGAGTCGGAAGTTCGCCAATTGCTCGCCGAGCATCTCGCCATCCGGCGCAAATCGGGTCTCGGGACCCAACCGGAGGTCTATTACATCGTTGAAGACCCGCGAACGCTGATGGAGATCGCACCTGCGGCCGAGGTCTTTGAAGGGGAGGAGGGTGGCCATGCTTGAGAAGGCACTCTCGGGCGGCAGAATGTACTGGTCGTGGATCTTCGGTCTGCTGGTGGTGATCGGTGGCGGCGCCGCCTGCTGGTTCTGGCAGTTCTCCGAAGGTCTGACCATCACCGGTCTGAGCCGCGACGTCGTCTGGGGCTTCTATATCGCGCAGTTCACTTTTTTGGTCGGGGTTGCGGCATCGGCGGTGATGGTCGTCCTGCCCTACTACCTCCACAACTACAAGGCGTTCGGCAAGATGACCATCCTCGGCGAGTTTCTCGCCATCCCCGCGGTCATCATGTGCATGCTCTTCATCTTTGTCGACATGGGCATGCCGAATAGGATCCTCAACGTCTTTCTCCACCCGTCACCGCGCTCGATGATGTTCTGGGACACCGTCGCACTCAGCGGCTATCTGCTCTTGAATGTCGTCATCAGCACCTTCACCCTGTCGGCGGAACGGCGCGAGGAGCCGCCCCCGAAGTGGCTCAAGCCGATCATCATCCTGTCGATTCCATGGGCGGTCTCGATCCACACGGTCACCGCATTCCTGTACTCCGGTCTCGCTGCGCGGCCGTTCTGGCTGACGGCGATTCTCGCGCCACGTTTCCTCGCGTCGGCCTTTGCCGCCGGCCCGGCGATCCTGATCCTGCTCGCCTTCTTCGTGCGCAGGGTCTCGACCTTCGATGCCGGACGACAGGCGATCGACACCCTGGCGAAGATCGTGACGTACGCGATGGTGATCAACGTCTTCTTCGTATTGATGGAGGTCTTCACGGCCATCTACAGCAATATCCCGGAGCACGTCAGCCACTTCCAGTTCCTCTTCATGGGTCTCGAGGGAGAGAACACCCTCGCCCCGTGGATGTGGCTGTCCTCCATCCTCGCCATCGTCTCCCTGATCGTCCTCATCAACCCGAAGACGCGGAACAACCACAGCTGGCTGCTCTTCGGCTGCGTGGCCGTGGTCTTCTCGCTGTGGATCGACAAGGGCCTCGGCATGGTGATCGCGGGCTTCGTGCCCAACCCGCTCGGCCAGGTGGTCCACTATGCACCGACCGTGCCGGAGCTCATGATCAGCTTTGCGATCTACGCCATCGGCCTGCTCGTCCTGACCGCTCTCTACAAGATCGCGCTCGAGGTGAGGGGGCAGCTCAAAAAGGCGGCTACGAATTAGGAATTCGGAATTCGGAATTCGGAATGGCCCCCGCCGACCCAGTTGGAACTGGGGGCGGGGGCTTCTTTCTGAGAGGCGAGTGCCATGAGTCAGACAACCAAGAGGGTCGTGATCGTGGGGGCGTCGGCGGCGGGTCTGAGGTGTGCGTGCCGGTTGCGGAGGCTGCAGCCAGGGTGGTCGATTTCCGTGGTCGAGGCCAACGAGGTCTTCTCCTACGGGGCCTGCGGTCTTCCGTATGTGCTGTCCGGCGACATCGAAGAGCTCGGCGTGCTGCGCCGCACTCCCTATGGCGCCGACCGTGACGAGGACTATTTCGAGGGGGTGAAGGGGGTGGAGGTGCTGGCGCCGTGGCGGGCCACGGCGGTCGACGTCGAAGCCGGGATACTCAAGGTCGAAGGGCCGGATGGGCAGATAGAGCTCCCGTGGGACGAACTGGTGATCGCCACGGGTGCCTCGCCGAGGCGGCTCCCGAACCAGCCCGAACACCCGCGGGTCCACGCATTTCACGTCTGGGACGACGTCAAGCCCCTCAAGATCGGCCTCATGCGGGGCGAGATCGACCACGTCGCGGTGGTCGGCGCCGGGTTGGTGGGTTGCGAGCTCGCGGAGGCCTTTCACAGCCTGTGGGGCGCCGATGTGACCCTGATCGAGGCCGCTGCCCACCCGTTGCCGGAGATCCTCGACCCGGAGCTGGGCGCGGTGGTGGCAAGCCACCTCGAAAAGAACGGAGTGACGGTTCGTTGCGGCGCGGCGGTGGAGGAGATCTCCGCGACCGACGACGGGGTCTCGATTCGTGTCGGGAGCGGCACGGTGGAGGCGGATGCGGTCGTGGTCGCGGTCGGCGTCGTGCCGCGGGTCGAGCTGGCGACCGCCGCCGGTGTCGCTCTGGGCCCGAGCCGTGCGATCCGGGTCGACGAAAGACTCGCGACCTCGGTGCCCCACGTATGGGCGGCCGGCGACTGCGTCGAGTGCCGCCACGCAGCCTCTGGCGGGCCGGCCTTTTTGCCTCTGGGCTCACTGGCAAATCGCCAGGGCCGGGTGCTCGCCAACGTTCTCGCCGGACGCGAGGACACCTTTGGTCCGGTGGCGGCGGCCACCGCGGTCAAGGTCTTCGATCTCAACGTCGCCGCCGTCGGCTGCACCGCGACCCGGCTCGGTGACGATGGCCTCGGGGTTCGCAGCGTGTGGATCAGCGCCGAGGACCGGGCCCACTACTGGCCCGAAGCCAAACTCATCCTCCTCACCCTGGTCTACGACCCTGCGTCGCGCCGGGTGGTGGGTGTCCAGGGCGCGAGCGAGGAGGGCGAGGTCGCCAAGAGAATCGATGTGGCGGCCCAGCTCATCCTGCGGGGTGCGACGGTCGATGAACTGGCTGCGGTCGAGCATGCCTACGCTCCGCCCTACGCGCCGGCGTTGGATCCCCTGGCGGTGCTGGCGATGGCCGCTCAGAACCAGATCGACGGCGTCGAGGCCGTGTCTCCTTTGACCGACCTTCGGACGATGACGGTGCTCGATGTGCGCATCGATGAGGAGCGCGAGGAACGTCCGTTGGCCGCCATGGACCTGATCGAGATCGAGCTCTTTGAACTCCGCGACCGGCTTGCCGATCTCCCCGAGAAACCCCTGCTTGTGGCCTGCGCCCACGGAACCCGTTCAGCGGAGGTGGTGCGATGGCTCGATCACCAGGGCCGCACCGCGCGTTTTCTCGGCGGTGGCGTTTCCTGGCGTGTGCGTGCCCTCGACGCCTGATCCGCTTGAGTCCGCAGTTCGTGGGCCGTTCTCGACGACCGGTTAAATCACGTTCGGAAACAACACCGAGAACGCCAGCCAGGCCATCGCCAGGGTCAGGACCAGATTGAAGGACTGACCGACGATATAGAGCAGGAGGGACTTGCCTCCTTCGAGCTGTTTTGCCATGTCTGCAAAATTCGACTCCAAACCGATGGAAACAAAAGCGAGACAGAAGAACCAGCCCCGGAGGGGACTGGTCATCGCCTTGAGCACGCTCGATTCCAAGAGCTCGAGACCGTCGCCATGAAAGAGCGAGGCAAACAGGGGCGCGAGCACAAAGGAGAACACGAACGACGCGGCGACAAAGCCGACGATGAACTTCGGGAACCGGACCCAGATCTGGATGAGGCCGGGCCGCGGAGCGTCAGGGTCCCGTTCGACCGAGGTGATCCAGAAAAGGGCGACCAAGAAACCGACGGCTCCGATGAGGATGTTCTGGATCATCTTGACCACCGCTGCGACGGCCTCGGCTCGCGGTCCGAGAAACGCGCCGGCCGCCACGACGGCTCCGGTGGAGTCAATGGTCCCGCCCATCCACGCACCGCCCAAAACCGGGTCCATATCGACCCAGGCGATGAACATGGGCATGAAGATCATCATGAGAACCGTGAAGATGAGCGTCATCCCGACCGCGAGGGTCAGCTCTTCCTTCTTGGCACGGGTGGCTGCAGCCACCGCGATCGCGGCCGAGACCCCGCAGACCGAGGTCGCCGCCGCAATGATCATGACCAGTGGTTTGCTGACGATCTTGAGAACTCTGGTTCCATACAGCCACATGAAGATGATCACTGTCGGTGTGACCAGCCAGGCCACCATGATCCCTGGAACGCCGATACTGAGGATCTTGCCGAACAGTATCTCGGCGCCGAGCAAAACCAGACCCGCCTTGATGTACATTTCGGTCCTGACCGCCGGTTTGAGCCATCCTGGCGTGCCGACCGTGTTGGAGACCAGGAGGCCGAGCAGCAGCGCCCAGGCGGCGTAGCTCAGACCGTACGCATCGATGGTTTTCTGGTTGGCGATCACGAAGGAGAGGATTGCCAGGATGAAGACCGCCACAAAGGCCAGAGCATAGCCGGTGGCATTCTGACCCATGACCCGTACCCCGATCACGGTCAAGAGCATGACGAGGATCATGGTGGCGATGAGCGGGAGCACGATCGACCGTGCACGTTGGGTTGTCACGGTGAGCGTGCCCGTTCCGACTGTGGCATTTGCAGAAGAAAGAACCTGGGTTTCGTAGGCCCGGGCTCCGAGACCACCGCTGTCGGGTTCGATCGTGTCGAAACGCAGTTCGGCCGAGCCACCGGCAAGCTGTCCGGCAACGCTGATCGTCTGGCCGGCGCCGGACCTCGAGGTCGCGACCCGCAACCGGGCCCCGTCGCCGACGGAAACGGTCTCGGCGATCGCCCCCGCCTGGGCCGAATTGATGACATCGGCCAGTCCGGTGAGAGTCGTGCCGTCCTCGATGTCGATCGAGGTCTTCTTGGCCGTGTAGAAGGCGTCCACCGGGTTGGACGCCCACTTCCCTATCTTCGGCGCCTTGGTGGCCGAGATGCTGCCGGAAAGCGCCAGCGCTCCGAGGACCGTGGCCACGAGCAGTATCGCCATTCCGAACCAGACCGTCCACCAATCTTCCTCTGCGAGCAGCGGGTTGCGCATCGGTTGACCTGTCATGAGAAACGCCCCCTCATTTCCTCTCTCGAAGCTGGAAATCCGTCGACGGTCGGCCGGACGACGGGTGTTCGCGATCTCCTGTTCGACTGATGAACGACGGACAGTCCCGGGCCAGCACGGGGTCCATGAAACGGTCGAATGCCCGGCAGATTCCGGCGTGCCCGCGGGCCGAGGAATAGGCGGAACCAAAGGACGTCAGACCGGGGATCTCGCTCTCGATCACGGCGGGGTCGTCGGCAAAGCGAGCGCAGTGTTGACAGGTTTGTTCGCTCATGCTCTCGATTCCAAATACTGTTGGATCTTCCGCCCGATCCCCGGTGTCACGGTACCACGATTTGAGAAAAGCGCTGCGTGACGATGAGATCGAGAGCAGCGGAGAAGGGGAGCAAGGGGGCAGGGGAGAAGGGGGAGGGGAGAAGGGAGAAGGGGAGCCATCGCATCTTCGGACTTCGGATTTCGAATTTCGCATTTGGGACTACGAAATGATGAGGACCGGGTCTCCCCAGGAGCCTTTTTACCCGAAGGAACCGTTCCATTTTCTCTGTTTCTTCGACGTAACGACAGAGTCGGGACGACCGGCGGTGTTACAATTCCGGAACTGCGGTGGAAACCGCGACAACGATTGAATTCTCGGGGTGTTCTATGTATCCCGTCACACTCGAAATCAAAGACCGGAAGGTCCTGGTCGTCGGCGGGGGTGGAGTGGCCCTCCGCAAGGTCCAGGGTCTGGTCGAAGACGGCGCACGCGTCGTCGTCATTTCTCCCGAGGTTCTGGAACCGTTCCAGGTGATGGCCTCGAGAGGGGATATCGACCTCGAGCTTCGATGCTATTCCGGGGAGGCGGTCGGGAACTGGGTTCTGGTCTTCGCGGCAACCGACGATCGCGAAGTCAACGCCCGGGTCTTTCGAGACGCCGAAGAAGCAGGTCTGTGGTGCAACGTCGCCGATGATCCCGACTACTGTTCGTTCCACCTTCCGGGGCGTGTTCGGCGAGGGCCTTTGCAGCTTGCTATCGCTTCGGCCGGTGAGGCGCCGTTTGCAACCTCCCGCCTTCGGCGTCTCTTCGAAAAACGGCTCGGGGAGGAGTGGGCCGAATGGATGGCGGCCGCCTCTCGGTTTCGGACGGCGGTGCGGAAACTCGAGGTCGGCCCGTCGGAGGCCAACGCCATCTTCGACCGTTTTTTCGAGGCCACGGTCGATGCCGAACGGTTGGCCGTGCGAGTCCCGACCGAGGCTGAGGAGCGCCAATGGCTGCACGCACCGGTCGACCATCGCGCGACCCACCGATCAACGCCATCCCCGCAGCCGGGCGCCTGTCGGGAGGCGGGCTCGGGCCGCGTTTCGCTGGTCGGTGCCGGGCCCGGGTGCCCGGGGCTGTTGACCGTTCGCGCACGGCAACGTCTGTGTGAAGCCGATGCGGTCGTCTACGACCGCCTTGCCGCGCCTGCTCTGCCCTGTGATCTCGGTGCTGATGTCGAGCTCCACGCGGTCGGCAAGGTCGCCGGAAACCATCCGATGCCGCAGGAGGAGATCAACGCCCTCCTCACCCGCCTGGCCAGAGAAGGGAAACGGGTCGTTCGTTTGAAGGGCGGAGACCCCTATGTCTTCGGCCGCGGGAGCGAGGAGGCGGAGGTGCTCGAGGGTGAGGGCATTCAGTTCGAGGTCATCTCCGGGGTGACCTCCGGAGTTGCGGCCCTGGCCTGGGCCGGCATCCCGGCCACCCATCGCAACGAGTCGGTCCGGTTGACGCTGCTCACCGCCCACGAAGCCGTCAAGAACGACGGTCCCCAGGTGCGCTGGGATCTGTTGGCGAAGGACCGACACGCCACCCTGGTCGGCTACATGGGGGTGACGGCCTTGCCTCAGGTGGTGCGGCGATTGCTCGAGGCGGGTATGGACCCGACCACCCCCGCGGCAATGGTGGAGCAGGGGACGACCGCCGCCCAACGCCGGGTGATCTCCACAGTGGAGCATCTCCAGCGCGACATCGAGCTGGCGGGTCTCCAACCGCCGGCCCTGTTCGCCATCGGGCCCACCGTTCGCCACGCCGATCGCCTCGATTGGTTTGACGCCTTGCCGCTCGCCGGGCTCAGGATCGTGATGGCCGCGTCGAGCTCCAAACTCGCCGCGGTCCTCGAGGACCGCGGCGCGGAAACGGTGGTTCTCCCGATGCCGGTGACCCCGGCAGCTCGAGTGGTGATGGCTGCGCTCCCCCTGTCAGGTTGCCTGGTCGCCGATCGATCCGAGGTCGATTGGCTCGACGAGGAACGGAGCAACGCGGGGTGGCAGCCCGGGTCGACGAGCTGGTGCATCGGCGCCGGGACCGCAGAGCGCGCCCGCGACCGTGGGTGGCAGCACGTCGTCGAACTCGATGAAGGATTGGATTGTGACGAGCTCGCCGAGAACATCTCGGCCTCCCTGCCTGCGCGATGATCAAGCTCGGTCTTCGCATCCGTTTCTTTCTCTATTCCAACACCCTGATCGCTGTGACCATGACCCTGGTGGCGGTGCTCGGCACGATCCACGAGCGGCGGACCCTGTACGAGGCGATCGTCAGCCGCGGCCGGAGCCTCGCCGAGGCGATGGCGATCACGATCTCGGACCTCGATCGGGAACATGGCCGGGTCGAAGGCGGAGCGGGTGAGCTGATCGATCGTTTTGTGTCGGAGATCATGACCCGCAACCAGGATGTCATGCGCTACGTCGTGGTGACCGACGAACGCGGCACCGCTACCCACGTCTCCGGCAGCCATGTGGTCGGCCGGCGATTCGACCGGGCGTTGATTCCCGGCCACCCTCAGGCGCCGCCTCTCGAGTTCGCAGACCTGGAAGTGGACGGCGAGGACGTGCTCGAGGTGCGGACACTGTTGAACGTGGAAAACGCTTCTGCGGGGGCCCTGGCGGTCGGATTTTCGCTCGTTCCCATCGAACGCAAGGTCCGCGATGTCGCGGGTCAGACGGCGTTGATCGCGTTGATCCTGATGCTCGGCAACTCGATCATGACCGCTCTCTACGTGGAGACCCTGATCCGTCCGATCCTCAACCTCAACCAGATGATGAAACGCGCGGGCGAGGGCAACCTGGCGGTGCGCGCGCCGACCCGGCGCGGCGACGAGGTGGCCGAGCTGGCCGAGGTCTTCAATCTCATGATGGACGAGCTCGAGGCCTCGCGCGAGCGCGAGGAGCTGCAACGGGTGCAGCTCGCGCACACCGAGAAGATGGCTGCCGTCGGCACGCTCGCTGCGGGAGTGGCACACGAGGTCAACAACCCTCTGGCAGGGGTGTTGGCGAGCATCGAGAACATGGTCGACAATCCCGACGACAAGGAGATGCGGGACCGCTACCTTCGGCTCATCGCCGACGGGCTCAAACGCATCGAACGCACGGTGGCGAACCTCCTCAATTTCGCTCGTCCGCGCGAGATTCTGCGGGAGCCGACTTCGATCAACCACAACCTGCGCCACGTTGTGGAGCTCGTGAGCTATCAGCTGCGGGCCCACGGCGTTGAGGTCAAGCTGGATTTCGACTCGAACCCCGCTGTGGTCGAGGCCGATCACTTCCAGATGGAGCAGCTCTTTCTCAACCTGGTCCTCAACGCCCTGGATGCGATGCGCGACGGCGGCACCCTTCATTTGCGGACGCGCGTGCGCGGCGGCAAGGTCATGGCGGAGGTGAGGGACACGGGGCACGGCATTCCAGCCGAGATCCGCGACAGTGTCTTCGACCCGTTCTTCACCACCCGCGAGGTCGGCGAAGGCACGGGGTTGGGTCTCGCGGTCAGCGGCAGCATCGTCGCGGCCCACGGCGGCAAGATCGAACTCGAATCGACGGTCGGCCGCGGCACGACGTTCCGTGTCATCATGGCCGCAATGCCCGGCGAATGGGACGAGGAAGAGATGTGATGAAGATCTGCGGACACCGCCTGCTGATTGTCGAGGACGAGCCGCTGCTGCGGATCACCATGGCCGATGCCCTGCGGAAAGAGGGCTGGGCGGTGGACGTGGCCGAGGACGGGGTCAAGGGCGCTGCGCTTTTCGAACAGCACCAGCACGACCTCGTGCTTTCCGACCTCGTGATGCCGCGGCTCGGGGGCATCGAGCTTCTCAAGCGCATCAAGGCGTTGAGCCCCGATACCACGGTCATCATCATCACCGCACACGGCACGGTCGACCGGGCTGTGGAGGCGATGCGCGAGGGGGCGACCGATTTCATCGCCAAACCGTTTTCGATGGCGCAGTTGGTCGTCCGTCTGAGCAACGTGTGTTCGGTGCGGATCCTGCGCGAACAGAACGTCCGTCTCCAGGCGCAGCTCGAGCAGCGGTATTCGTTTTCCAACATCATCGGCAAATCGAAGCCCATGCGGGAGGTCTTCGAGCTCATTCGCCTGGTCGCCGACTCCGACGCCTCGGTGATCGTGAGTGGTGAGAGCGGTACCGGCAAGGAGATGGTGGCGTCGGCGATCCACTTCAACTCGCCGCGGCGGGCCAAACCCTACGTGAGGGTGAGCTGCGCATCGCTGCCGGAGTCTCTGATCGAATCGGAGCTCTTCGGGTACGAGAAGGGGGCCTTCACGGGCGCCAGTGAGCGCCGGATCGGACGTTTCGAGGCGGCCAGCGGCGGCACCCTTTTCCTCGACGAGATCGGCGAACTGCCCCTGACCTTCCAGGTCAAGCTGCTGCGGGTCCTGCAGGAACGTCAGATCGAGCGGCTCGGGTCCAACCGGCCCATCGACATCGACGTGCGGATCGTTTCGGCGTCGGTGCGTTCGCTCGAAGAAGAGATCCGCCGCGGACGCTTCCGCGAGGACCTCTACTTCAGGGTCAATACCGTGGCGATTGATTTGCCGCCGCTTCGTGAGCGTTACGAGGACATCCCACTCCTGGCGGAGTCCTTCCTCCAGGAATTTGCCGCCGACCGGCGGCGCGAGATCGGGGGCTTCACCGACGACGTGATCGAGAAGCTCGAGAGCCACACCTGGCCTGGCAACGTCAGGGAGCTGCGCAACGTCATCGAACGGGCCGTGCTCTTCTGCCGCGGTCCGCTGGTGACCGTCGATGAACTGCCGCCCAACATCCGCGGCGGAGTGGCGGGTTTGGCCGCCGACGGCCCCACTCCGGTGGTGTCCATGCAGACCGCCGTCGAGCGCGCGGAAGTAGAGGCCATCTGCAGCGCCCTGGCGGCCACCCAGGGCCGGCGCGCCGACGCGGCGGAGCTGCTCGGGATCAGCCGCAAGACTCTCTGGGAGAAGATCAAACACCTGGAGATCGCGGTCGATTGACCGCCGGTCCACAGCCCATCGAAGGTCGACCCGCAGCTTGTGAAAATGACCACAATCAACGGGTATACTGTGCGCGCGCCGGGTTTGGGGGTGGCCCTTGAATCGAACGAAAACTCTGGTGTTGGCCGGACTCCTGGTGCTCGCGGCGAGTCCGTGGGCGGTCGCGGAGGACGAGGAGCCCACGAAGAACTCGTTGCGCGTGTTCTACGATCGAGGATTCCGTCTCGAATCGGCCGACGGACGGTTCGCCCTTCGGCTCAACGGACTGCTCCAAGTCCGCTACACCGATGTCGACTACGACCTGTCGATCCGCTCCAACCAGGAGGACTACTCCAATTTCTATGTCCGGCGGGCGCGGCTGTTCTTCACGGGCCACGCGGGCAGCCCCCGGTTCACCTACATCGTTCAGGCGCAACTGGAACCCAACCAGGGCCTCAACGCCAACGACCTCTGGATCGAGTACGAGTTCTCGGACCTCGTGCGGCTTGGCATGGGTCGGATCAAGATCGCCTATGGTCTCGAGTTCCTGAACTCGGGTTCGGCATTGGGCATGGTCGAACGTTCCGTCTTTTCCGGCGAAACCGACATCGACGTCGGTGACCCGACGCTGCCGGGGCCGCAATATCCGGGGGGCGGGACCTACCGCTTCGGCCTCAACTGGTCGGCCCCCACCGGGTTCGCAACCGGAGGCTTGAACCTCTATCGTTCGCAGGGCATCCAACTGCGCGGCCAGCGCGGCACCGCGTCGACCCCGACGATCGAGTACCAGGTCGGCATCTGGCAGGGTCGCGGAACCACCGGCTTGTCGAACGGCGGCAACCAGCATCTGGGAGCGCTGCGGGTCGGCTACCACCCGTGGGGCTTCATCGACTGGAAGGTGGTCGGAGATCCTGAAGACACCCCGGACTTCAAACTCGGAGTCATCGCCTCGGCGTATTCCAACTCGGAAGAGAGCCCGTACGCCTTCGACGAGAGCGGCTGCAACTTCGCCGCCCTCGCGCGCTATCGCGGGTGGTCGCTGGACCTCGAGTGGGGAACCGAGTCGTTTGACTACGAGGCCTTTGCCGACGATTTCGACCGCGAAGGTTATCGGGCGGACCTCGGCTGGTTCGTCGTGCCTGGACAGCTCGAGGTCCGCGCGCGCTACGCGGAGATCACCCGGTTGGTCGATCCGACGTATCAGAAGGCGATCGACTCCGGTCTCGGTGTGCCCGAGGTCTGGGATGGCGGGGCCTGGACGCCGGCGCTCGAAAGCTCGATTGCGGAGGCGTCGGCGGCGGTGAGCTACTACCTTCCGGGTTGGCGCAACAAGGTCGCGGTCGATGTGTCGCGGCTCGAGCGGCAGTTCGGAGCCGACCCGGACGCCGTGATCGACGGCCAACCGACGCCGATCGCCAAGGCGCCGGATCAGCTCGATTATCGCATCAGGCTGATGGTGCAGCTGGTGTTCTGATCGTTGCAATGCAACGATCAGGGCTTGAGGCTTGAGACCTGTGGCTTGAGGTCTCGCCAAGGCGACCTCCGTCGAACTTACCTGCTACGGAAGGTGGCCGAACCTCCGGTCTCAAGCCAAGCCCAAGAACCCCAAGCCCTACAAGCCTCAAGCCCCAAGCCCCAACCGTGAGCCGTCGTAGGTGTCGGCCATGACGGCCTCACACCAGGAGGCGTTGTCGAGATACCACTCGACGGTGGCGCGAAGACCGGTGGTGAAATCGTAGGAGGCTTCCCACCCGAGTTCCGAGCGGATGCGGGAGGCGTCGATCGCGTAGCGGAGGTCGTGGCCCGGGCGGTCGGCGACGAAGCGGATGAGGTCGCGGCGGCTGCCCCCGGCCGGCAGGGGCCGCAGCTCGTCCACCAGATCGCAGATGGCGTGGACGACATCGAGGTTGGTGCGTTCGTTGCTGCCGCCGATGTTGTAGGTCCGTCCCGGGGCGCCTTTGCGCACCACCAGGTCGATGGCTCGGCAGTGGTCCTCCACGTGCAGCCAGTCGCGCACGTTGGCGCCGGCGCCGTAGACCGGCAGCTCCCTGCCGGCGACCGCGTTGGAGATGATCAGGGGGATGAGCTTCTCCGGAAATTGGTAGGGACCGTAATTGTTGGAGCAGTTGGACAGGGTCACCGGCAGGGCGTAGGTCCGATGCCAGGCGCGGACCAGATGGTCGGCTGCCGCCTTGGATGCGGAGTATGGGCTCGACGGGTCGTAAGGCGTGGACTCTTCGAAGAGGCCATCGCTGTCCAATGACCCGAAGACCTCGTCGGTGCTGACGTGGTGGAACCGCACATCCTTGCGGTCCCGCCATGCCGAGCGCGCCGCTTCCAGGAGGACGGCGGTGCCGCGGACATTGGTGTCGATGAAGTCGAGAGGGCCGTCGATGGACCGATCGACATGACTTTCAGCCGCGAGGTGGACCACCGTGTCGATCGAGTGCTCGGCGAAAATCTTCCGCACCGCGTCGGCGTCCCGGATGTCGGCGTGAACGAAGAGGTAGCGGCCCGGGTGCGTCTCGCTCACACCTTCGAGGCTCGCCTGATGGCCGGCGTAGGTCAGACTGTCGATGTTGACCAACCGCACATCACCGTCGGCCGCCAGCGCGAGGCGAACGAAGTTCGATCCGATGAAGCCGGCGCCGCCGGTGACCAGGATCGATCGCGGCCGATGGGGAGGTGGGGTCACGGCGCAAACTCCGGGAGGTCCGACTCGGGGACTCCAGACAGCGGCGCCCACCTGCGATCGCGTTCGGAGAGGTTCGGCTCGAGACCGGCGAGCGGCCACGCGATGGCGATCTCGGGGTCGTCCCACGGCAGCCCGCGTTCATCTGATGCGCTGTAGAAATCCGAGCACTTGTATTGGAACTCGGCGGTTTCGGACAACACCAGGAAACCGTGGGCAAAACCGACCGGGGCGTAGAACTGAAGGCGGTTTTCTTCGGTCAACTCGGCCCCGGCCCAGCGACCGAAGGCGGGGCTTCCCCTGCGGATGTCGACGACGACATCGAACACCCGGCCGCGCGTCGCCCGCACCAGCTTGGCCTGCGGCCGCCCGATCTGGTAGTGGAGGCCGCGCAGCACGCCGCGGGCGGAGCGCGAGTGGTTGTCCTGGACGAAGTCGTCGGTAATGCCGAGCTGGGAAAAACGGCGGCGGTTGTAGGACTCCATGAAGAAGCCGCGGTGATCCTCGTGGACTTCCGGAGCGATCAGCTTGACTCCTGGCAGCGGCTCGTCAATCACCCGCACGAACGGCCTCCGCGGCTTCGAGCACCGCGCGCAGGTAGTCGCCGTAGCTCGAGGCGCCCGGCGTCCTCGGCCTCGCGCCGAAACTCGTCGGTCGTGATCCAGTTCTGGTTCCAGGCGATCTCCTGCAGACAACCGACTTTGAGTCCCTGCCGTTCCTCGATGGCCTCGATGAAGTTGGAGGCATCGCTGAGGCTGCGGTGGGTTCCGGCGTCGAGCCACGCAAAACCGCGGTCGAGCACCGTCACCCTGAGCCGGTCGTCCTCGAGGTAGCGCCGATTGAGGTCGGTGATCTCGAGCTCGCCGCGCGGGCTGGGTTCGAGATCGGCCGCCAGATCGCACACGTCGGGCCCGTAGAAATAGAGACCCGGCACCGCGAACGAGCTCTTGGGCTGCTGCGGTTTCTCTTCGATCGAGAGTGCGCGGCCGTCGCCGTCGAACTCGACGACACCGTAGCGTTTTGGATCGCGGACCCGGTAGCCGAAGATGTGGGCGCCCTCCGTCAGCCCGGCGCATTCCCGGAGCATCTCGGTGAGACCGTGGCCGTGAAGGATGTTGTCGCCGAGAACGAGACAGGACGGCGAGCCGGCGAGAAAGTCGCGGCCGAGCAGGAAGGCCTGGGCGAGGCCTCCGGGCGCGGGTTGGACGCAGTAGTCAAAACGCATCCCGAGGCGTCCGCCGTCGCCGAAGAGCTCGCGGTAGGCGGGGAGGTCGCGGGGGGTGGAAATGATGAGCACCTCACGGATCCCGGCCAGCATCAGCAGGCTCAACGGATAGTAGACCATGGGTTTGTCGTAGACCGGCAGCAGTTGTTTGCTGATGACCCTGGTGACCGGGTGGAGGCGGGTCCCGGACCCGCCCGCGAGGACGATACCTTTCATGTGGCTCCCCATAGGCGCCAAGATAACACGGAGATGAGAGCGCAATTTCGGATTTCGGATTTCGGATTTCGAAATTGCCATCACCGCTTCCCACCGTTCAAGTAAGTTCGAGTGCTCACGTCGATAAGGCGTACAGAAACGAGTCGCGTGCGGCGGAGGTGCCTGGCATCCGGCCCGCCGCGGGCCGTGTGCCTGGCATCCTCTCGGGAAGGACGTGCTGATACGGCTCGCGTGCGGCGGAGGTGCCGCTTCAGCAACGGCAGGCGTTCTGGCTATTCCCGAAAGCCGTAGGCGGGTCGTTCGCGGCCCGCCAGCAGGACTTGACACGAGAATGATTGTGATATAGTGTATTACATCAGTGACACACTTGGATGACCCCCATGCTCCGTTTTCTTGACGTCGACACCTCGTCCGCGACGCCGATCTGGCGCCAGATCGAGGACGGTGTGCGGCGGCAGGTGGCGTCGGGCCGTTTGCCGGTGGGGACCGCGGTGCCCTCGGTGCGCGAGCTCGCCCGCGCCCTCCGCATCAATCCGGCCACCGTCTCCAAGGCCTACCGACGGTTGACCGACGCGGGCCTCCTGACCGTGCGGCGCGGAGAGGGCACCTTTGTGGCAGAGCTTCCGGCGGGTGATCGAAAAGAAGAGCGCCAACGTCTGCTCGCAGACGGCGCGGCGGTCTTCACCGGGGTCGCGCGGGCCGTGGGCGCCGGTCGTGACGAGGCCCTGAGAGCGGTCGAAAAGGCGTGGGATGAGGTTGACTCCGGGGGCGGTGAAGGAGCGGGTGATGACGACTGAGACCGTGGTCGAACTGCGAGAACTGACGGTCCGCTACGGGCGGGTGACGGCTGTCGACCGCCTGTCCCTCGAGGTGGGCAAGGGTCGCGTCTACGCCCTCCTCGGGCGCAACGGATCGGGCAAGTCCTCGACCGTCCGCTGTCTGCTCGGCCAGCGCCGCGCCACCGCCGGTTCCTTGCGGCTCTTCGGGCTCGATGCGTGGAAGCAACGACGGCGGATCATGGAGAGGGTCGGCGTGGTCCCCGAACAACCGGACATCCCGCCCGAGACCGACGCCGAAAAACTCTCCCGCTTCATGGTGCGGGTCGCACCGCGCTGGCGGAGCCGCCCCTTCTTCGACCGTCTCGAGACCTTCGGCGTGCCCCGGCGTCGCCGATTCGACAAGCTGTCGAAGGGCCAGCAGAAACAGATGGCGCTGGCTCTCGCCCTGGCCTCGACGCCGGAGCTGCTGGTGCTCGACGACCCGACCCTGGGTCTCGACGCGGTGGCCCGCAGGGAGCTCTTCGAAGAGCTGATCGGCGACCTCGCCGACCACGGCACCACCGTCTTTCTCACCACCCACGACCTTGCAGGAGTGGAGGGCATCGCCGACCGCGTCGGCATCCTTTCCAACGGATCCATCCTGGTCGACGAGGAACTGGAGTCGCTCAAGGCGCGGTTCTGCCGCCTGACCTACAGCGCGACCGGCGACATTTCCGCCCAACAGATCGCTGCAGCGCTCGACCACCTCGGTGTGGTGACGGCCGGTACTGCGGTCGGCGCGAACGAGGCGGTGGTCGAGAACTTCAGCGAAGTCAGTTTCGGGCGCTTCCGCGAGAGGGCCCCCGTCGAGGTGCTGCGGGTGGAGTCGCTGCCGCTGGAAGAGATCTTCATCGTTCTGTGCGGCGACAATGGAGGCCGCCGATGAGACCCACCATGAGTATCTTCCGGCGTGAATTCGCAGCAAAGAGAGAGTTCCTTCTGCTAGCCGCCGCTGCGGCGGTCATCGCTTTTCTCATTCCGTACCTCCCGGGTCTCGAAGGTCAAGACCCGGGCGATGTGCGGTCGGTCGCTTCGCAGGTGCTCGGCCTGGGTCTCGGATTGGCTTTGGCGGTGGGGCTCGGCGCCACGGTGCTCGGTGGCGATCTCTCCGCGGGGCGGCTGGGCTTCTTCTTCGCCCGCCCGGTGGGCGCCGCCGCTGTGTGGACGGGTCGGTTCCTCGCCGCTCTGGCCATCGCGTTGGTCTGCGAACTCGCGGTCGGAATCGTCGCTTTGGTCGTCGAAGGGCCCCGCTTGTTCGAGCTCAACAGGACCGACTGGGGACCGGTTTTCTTCATCTTCGTTGTTCTACCCGTCCTGCTGCTCCTCGTGTCTCATGCGATCAGCATCATGCTGCGGGCGCGGACTGCCTGGCTCTTTCTCGATCTGGCGGGCTTACTGGCGGTCGCCGTAGGGTCGTGGCTCACGCTCCGCCCTCTCGTGCTCATGGGTGCCGTCAAAGCGGTCATGCTGATGGGCTCGCTGCTGGTAGGTGCGGCTGTGATTGCTCTCGCAACCGCCGGTCTGGTGGGCACGGCGGTGGGCCGAACCGACCTCCAACGCACCCACGGAGCGCTGTCCGTGGTGTTGTGGCTTCTGCTGGGTTCCCAAGTGTTGGGTGCCGCCGCGTATGGAAGCTGGTTGCGTGATTTCGAGCCGGGAGACCTCGATCGGGTGGAGGTTTTTTCGGTGGCTCCCAATGGGGGGTGGATCGAGGTTGCCGGAACGACACCGTGGCGTCTCGACGTCTGGCGGAGGTTCCTGGTCTCCACCACCGACGACCACTGGCTCGCAGTGCCGGCATCGTTTCGCACCGGGCGCGCGGCAGTCAGGTTTTCGACTGACGGCGGCACCGCCGTAGTGTTGGAACCCCGGATTTCTGGTGGAAACGGGCGACCGGTGTGGTGGGTCGATCTTCGAGAGCTCGATCCCCAACTTCAAGAGACGACACTCGTGGTGTCCGGTAGGGCGACGCCCCATGTGTCCCCCGATGGATCCCGGGTAGCGATTCTCGAGGAGGCCCTGCTCTCGGTCTATGAGCTCGAGAGCGAACGGCTGCTGACGTCCATTCCAGTCCCCGAGACTCTCCGAAATGGGATTGTCTTCTTTGTCGAAGAGAATCGTCTGTTGATCTTTGCCCGTCGCGACCGCACGGACGATTTCCCCCTCCGCATCGCGAGGGTCGATCTCGAGTTGCGGACAATCACGGAGATCGGTCGCATCGACCTCACTTCGGAAACCACCCGTATAGCGGTGGACGCCGAGGTGAGGCACTTTGTCCTATGGATGGAGGATGGCGAGGGAGGAACGACCCGCCGCCTCTACGACGCGAGATCCGGTGAATTGATTCGTGAACTCGAGGTGGAAGGCACCGTCAGATTCCTGGCGGACGGTCGGATGTATTCGATACCGCGCTCCGGGGACGACCGCAGACGTCTGGTGGTGGAATCGGTGGATGGTTCGTCCCGGGTCGAGCACGATCTGGGCGTCGTCCCGTGGCTCTGGTGCTACGGCGAAGCAGTTTCCGGCGGTCTGGTCATCAGTCGTCTCGATGATCTGGAGGATCGGGAACAGGGCCGCACCGTGGAACTCATTGACATCGACACGGGTAAGGTCCGCCAGATCGCCGACGTGTTGCGTCGGGGCTTTTCCGCAGCGCGGTACCTGTGGGGCAAAGGGACCTCGGTTACATGGCACGTGGAGACCGGTACGGCCGGCCGCATATTCGAAGATCGCACCGGCGCCGTCGTGCGCTGGGACCCGGAAACGGGCGAGCTCATCCATGTGGTGGGTGGCACGAAATGATGGTCTTGCGTGACACCGGAGAAAGAACAGGAGAGACACATGAGCAACCAGACGATTGCGAGATATTCAGGTTTTCTGATTCTCGGATTGGTCGCCGTCGCCCTCGTGGTGATTGGCCCTGGCTTCCTCGAAGCCGGCGCCAAGAACGAGTATAAGTTCGTTCGACTGGTGGATGACGGCGCGATGCCCGTGATTACCCAGGCCCTGAACGTAGAGGCCGAGCGCGGCTGGGAACTCGAGGAGATGGCGGTGGTTCCGGGTGAACCCGGAGCGATCTACCTGGTCTTCAAGAAATAGGAGCGGCGACGCCTGGAGGCAAGCAGTCATTGGCACGGAGTGGCCGCCCACGCCCCACGGATCTCAAGCCCCAGGCCCCAGGCCCCAAGCCCTTCTGTTCGGGAACAACCCTCCCCCGTCCTGCGTATCTATGAGTGGAGGACGAGATGTGGACCTTTTTGTTGTGGTTGATCCTGCTGGTCGTGTGCTGGCCGCTGGCCCTGCTGGCGTTGTTACTCTACCCAGTCGTCTGGCTGCTGTTATTGCCCCTGCGGCTCATCGGCGTCACCGTCGACGCGGTCTTCAAGCTGCTGCACTCGATCTTGCTGCTGCCGGCACGGGTGCTCCGCGGCCCGGCGGGAGCGCGCGCCTGAGCTCCGGGCCGTCGTTCAGCTGTTGAGGATGAAGTCCGCCAGTTTCTTGAGGTCTTCCTCACTCGTGGTGGCGTAGGCCGGCATCGCGATCGGGTACTGCTCGTCGAGGTACGCGAGCCTCGGGTTGGCCTCGACAAAGGTCCTCGGGCTCTTCAGGTATTCGAGGAGGTCGTCCTCGTTCCAGTGATCGGCGATCTTGACCAGCGGCGGTCCGGAGCGCTGGCCCTCCCGGGCGTCGCCGTGGCATTTGGCGCAGCCGAGATCGATATAGAGGGCCTCGGGGCTCCCCGGCGGCGGCCCGGAGGCTCCGCAGGCGGCAAGGGCAAGCACCGCCACAGCCGCCGCGGCAAAGGACGCATACACACAACGGGTCGCGTTCATCGTTCCTCCTCCACAGGTGGACTCAGTCGCCCACCAGGTGATCGACCTTTGCCGAACAGATGAAATCGTTGTCGGAGATCCCGCCGACGGTGTGGGTGCTGTAGCGCAGGCTGCAGGTGTTGTAACCCACGACCATCGAGGGGTGATGGTCCTCGCGGTGGGAAATCCAGGCGACGGCGTTGACGAACGCCATGGTCTGGTAGTGGTCCTCGAACTGGAAAGTCTTGGCGAGTTCGCCGTCGTCGATCTCCCATCCCTCGGCGTGGCTCAGCTTGTGTTCGAGATCGTGGCCTGACAGCGGCGGTGTTCCGGCCGCGATGGGCCGGCAGCTCATCATCAACAACTCGTTGTCACACATGGCGTTCCTCCGGCGACATCATAGCGGATTCCGGAGCTCTGATGACTTGATTTTCCACTTGAATTAGGCTAGCCTAAATTCGAAATGAACACGATCGAGACGTCCCGTGGGCGAAAGGCCCGGCCGGCTTTGAGCGAGAGCCAGGAGGATTATCTCAAGCAGATTCTGCTGCTCGAGGAAAGACACGGCAAGGCGGGCACCAAGGAGCTCGCAAACCGGCTCCGGGTGCGGCCGGCGTCGGTCACGGAAATGCTGGGCCGCCTCGCCCAGCTCGGGTTGGTGGAGCACATCCGCTACCAGGGCGTCACCCTGACTCCGTCCGGCAGGAGGGTGGCGCTCGAAATGCTCCGCCACCACCGCCTGCTCGAGACCTACCTGGTGCAAGAGCTCGGTTACTCGTGGGATCAGGTCCACGACGAGGCCGAGCGGCTCGAACACGTGATCTCCGAGCGTTTCGAGACCCGGATCGCCGAGGCCATGGGACACCCGACCCACGATCCGCACGGGGACCCTATCCCCGGCGAGGACCTGCGGATGCCTCCCGACGAAAGCTGGGTCCGGCTCGATGAGCTGGTCTCGGGAGACAGATGTCGGGTGGTTCGGGTGGGTGCTCAGGACCGGGACAGCCTCAAGGCGCTGCAACGCCTGGGAGTCAAACTCGGCGGCCCGATCGAGTTCATCGAAAGTGATGAGGCCTCGGTGAGCGTCACGCTGGGTCGGGAACGCCAGGTCCTGCCCACCTCGCTCGCCCGCCGAGTGTGGGTGGAAAGGAAGAATTCATGAAATCCGCGAAGCTGGGAGTCGTTTTGGTGATCGCGTCGGCTGTCGTCGCGTGTGGGCCGGGCGAGACCGAGAACTCCGGAGACCAGAAGATCAAGGTAGTGGCCACGACAACGATCGTCGGTGATCTCGTGCGGACCATCGGCGGTGAGGACCTGCAGGTCGAGGCCCTGATGGGACCGGGAATCGACCCCCACCTCTACAAGGCATCGGCCGGCGACGTGCGCCGGATGAGTTCGGCCGACGCGATTTTCTACAACGGTCTCCACCTCGAGGGCAAGATGACAGATGTGCTGGAGAGGATGAATGAGCGCGGCGTCCGCACGGTGGCGGTTGCCGAGTGCATTCCGGAGGATCGGTTGATCCCCCTCCAGGGGTATGACAATCTCCACGATCCGCACGTCTGGTTCGACGTCGAACTGTGGTCTCAGACCGTCGACTGCGTCACCCGAGGGCTTTCCGAGTTGAACTCAACCGGGGCGGACGCCTACGCCGCGAACGCGAAGGAATATCTCGACGAACTCGCGGCGCTCGACCTCTGGGTTCGCGAACGCGCCGCCGAACTCCCGCCCGAGCAGCGGGTGTTGGTGACCGCGCACGACGCCTTCGCCTACTTCGGCCGCGCCTACGGGTTCGAGGTGCGCGGGCTGCTCGGGGTGAGCACGGCGTCGGAGACCGGGACCGCCGATGTCCAACAACTGGCGGAGTTCATCGTCGAACGCAGGATCCCCGCCGTCTTCGTCGAGACCTCGGTGCCACCGCGCTTTGTGGAGGCGCTGCAGGAGGCCGTTGCAGCGCAGGACTTCGAGGTCGAGATCGGCGGCAGCCTCTACTCCGACTCGCTCGGCAACCCCGGGACACCGGCCGGCGGCTACGTCGGGACCGTTCGCGCCAACGTCGAGACCATCGTCGGCGCGTTGCAGGGCGACAAGGACGGCCAGTGAAACGGCGTGCTCCGCTCGTCATGATCGCGGCGCTGGTCCTGGCGGCGTCCCCGGCCCGCGGTGTTGAACCTCTGATCACGGATCGGCCTGATTTCACCGAAAGCCCGAATGCTGTTGCGACGGGTGTCGTCCAGTTCGAGGCGGGGGCGACCTTCGTGGAATTCGCGGACGGCAGCGAAGCCACGACCCTCGGCGAAGTGCTGGTTCGTTGGGGTGTGCTGCGGCGGCTCGAGATGCGTTTCGTGTTGCCGACCTCCACCTGGACGGATGGGACGAACGGGAGAAGCTCGGGCTTTCTCGATTCGGCAGTGGGGCTGAAGTACCAGTTCGCGGATGGTGGAGGAAGGGGCGTGCTGGGGGCCATGGAAGCCGGACTCATCGTTTCAACCACCGTCCCGACGGGTGGCGCGGGATTCTCGAGCCCGGCGTGGCAGCCCGCAGCCGTCGCGGCGGCTGGCTGGGACCTCGGCTCGAGCCTCGGGCTCGGAGTGAACCTGGGGGTTGGGCGGCCTGCTGATGATAGTGACCGATACACCACCATCTGGGCAAGCGCCGCACTCGGTGTCGGTGTGACCGACGACATGTCGCTCTTTTTCGAGTTGATCGGATTCAATCGTGAGGAGGCGCGAGGGCCCAACACTGCGACCTTCCAGACCGGGGTCGTATACCTGCTCAGCCCGGATCTCCAGATCGATTTCCGGCTCGGTCGCAGATTGACCGACCGCGGCGCCGATCTCCTGGTGGGCGCCGGCGTCTCGTGGCGCGTCGGAGTATGACGATGATGGAAACGAGCGGTCAGTGGGCCCTCGAGGTCGAAGATCTGACGGTGGCCTACGACGAACAACCGGTGTTGTGGGACATCGACCTGCAGGTGCCGGCCGGGGTCAAGATGGCCATCGTCGGACCCAACGGGGCGGGCAAGAGCACCCTCGTCAAAGCGGCCATGGGTCTGATCCCCACCGTTGCCGGCGAGGTCCGGGTCTTCGGCCGGCCGCGGGCCGAAACCAGCGGTGAGATCGCCTACGTGCCGCAGCGTGCCACCCTGTCCTGGGATTTCCCGACCGATGTCTTGGATGTGGTGACCATGGGCACATACGGCCGGTTGGGTTGGGTGCGGCGGAGCGGGGCGAACGAACGCCGCCAGGCCGTGGCCGCTCTCGACCAGGTCGGGATGACCGCCTTTTCACGACGTCCGATCGCCGAACTCTCGGGCGGACAGCAGCAGCGGGTCCTGCTCGCCAGGGCGCTGGTCCAGGACGCCCCGATCATCATCCTCGACGAGCCCTTCCAGGGGGTGGACGCGCCCACCGAACGAGCGATCATCGAGGTGATCAACGGTCTCGCCGCGACGGGCAAGACCATCATCGTCGTCCACCACGATCTGCAGACGGTGCCCGAGTACTTCGACTCGGTGCTGCTCTTGAACGTCCGCGCCCTCGCCTCCGGTCCGGTGAGCGAGGTCTTCACCGAAGACAACCTCCGTCTGACGTTCGGAGGTCGGGTCGGGGTGTTGGCGGCGAGGGCCGCCGGTGGGGCGTGATGGACCTTCTGGGTGATTACACCCTGCGTCTGGTGGCGGCCGGCTCGGCGGTGCTCGGCGCAACCAGCGGTGTGCTCGGGTCGTTCGCCTACCTGCGCCGGCAGAGTCTGATCGGGGATGCGGTCAGCCACGCGGCGCTTCCGGGAATCGCGCTCGCATTTCTGCTCACCGGGAGCAAGGTCCCGATCGTGATCATGATCGGCGCGGCGCTCGCGGGTTGGGTCGCAACCCTCATGATGACCATTGTCGTGCGCCGTTCGCGAGTCCCTTTCGACAGCGCCCTGGGAATGGGTCTGGCGGTCTTCTTCGGTCTTGGTCTGGTCCTCCTGACCTCTATCCAGAAACAGCCGAACGCGGCCCAGGCCGGGCTCGAGTCCTACCTCTTCGGTCAGGCGGCCTCCCTCCTCAGACGAGACGTCTTCACCATGACGGTGCTGGCGGCGGTGGCTCTCCTCGTCCTCGGGACCCTGTGGAAGGAGTTCAAGCTCCTCACCTTCGATCCCGAGTTCGCGGCCAGCCTCGGGCTGCCGGTGCGCCGCCTTGACGGTCTCTTGACCCTGCTCCTCGTGATCGCCATCGTCATCGGTTTGCAGACCGTCGGTGTGGTCCTGATGAGCGCGATGATCGTCGCCCCGGCGGCGGCGGCCAGGCAATGGAGCCGGCGGCTCGCCCCGATGGTGGTGATCGCGGCTGCGGTCGGGATGTTCTCGGGTGTCGCCGGTTCGGTGGCCAGTTCACTGGTGCCGCGCCTGCCCACCGGGCCCACCATCGTCCTGGTCTTGAGTTGCGTGGTCGCGGGCTCCATGCTGTTGGCGCCGGGACGGGGGCTGGTGTGGCGCGCCGTCAGGCTCGGCCGCCTGCGCCGGGCGCCCACCCAGGAGCCGGTGCTCATCCACCTCTTTGCCCTGTCGCTGCAACACGAAGATGATCCCCGCCACGGCCACAGCGTGGCCGTTCTGCGGACCATGAGCCAACAGGATGTCGATGTTGCAGGCGCTCTCGCCCGGCTGGCCGACCGCGGGCTGGCGCGGCGCACCGAGGAGGGCCTGTGGGCGCCCACCGAGATCGGCCGCCGCGAGGCGCGCAAGATCCTGGATCGGGAGTCGGAGGACGGACGATGAACGCGGAAGCGGAGATCGTCCTGATCGCGGTCGTGACGGCGGTCGCAGCATCGATTCCGGGCACGTATCTCGTGTTGCGGCGGACCGCCATGGTGTCGGATGCCATCTCGCACGCCATCCTGCCGGGCATCGTCATCGCGTTCTTCATCACCCACGATCTCAACTCGCCGTTCCTGCTCGCGGCGGCGGCGCTCACCGGGGTCCTGACGGTGTTTCTGATCGAGGCCCTGCGGAGGTCCCGTCTGGTGCCCGAGGACGCTTCAATCGCCCTCGTGTTTCCGGCTTTGTTCTCGATCGGGGTCATTCTGATCTCGCGCTACGCCGGCGACGTCCACCTCGACACCGATTCGGTACTGCTCGGTGAACTCGCATTTGCTCCCTTCGATCGAATGATCCTCAGCGGCATCGACCTCGGGCCGCGCGCGCTGTGGACCATGGGGGCGATCCTCGTTCTCAATCTTGCAGCGGTCGCCCTGGTGTGGAAGGAACTCAAGCTGGCGACGGTCGATCCGAGCCTGGCGGCCCTGTTGGGCTTTTCTCCGGGCGCCATCAACTACGCCCTGATGGCACTGGTCTCGGTCACCGCGGTCGGTGCGTTTGATGCTGTGGGGTCGATTCTGGTGGTGGCGTTGATGATCGCGCCGCCCGCCACGGCCTACCTTCTCGTGGATCGTTTCGCGCCCATGTTGTGGGTGGCCGGGGCGGTGGCGGCCTCGAGCGCAGTGCTCGGGTACGCGGCGGCCCACGTCTTCGACGTGTCCATCGCCGGTTCGATGGCGGTGGCGTGCGGCGTGCTGTTCGGCCTCGCCTTCATCCTCGCGCCGCGTCGGGGGCTGGCGGCGCAGGCCAGGCGCCGAACCGCGCAACGGCTCGATCTCGCAGTCCGCATGCTCGTGGTGCACCTCCTGCACCACCAGGAAACCGAGCTCGAAGGAGAAGAGTGCCGGCTGCAAGGCCTCCACGAGCACCTGAGGTGGAGCGAGACCCGGACGCGGCAGGTCGTCGGGGAGGCGGAGAAGCGCGATCTGGTGGAGCGCGCGGACGAACTGGTCCTGGCAACCTCCGCCGGCCGCCGCCTGGCCGAGGAAGCGATCCTCACCGGGGTGTGATGGTACGGGCGCCCTGAGGACCTGTTGGTGTGGGCGCAAGACCCGTCATTGCGGTACAATGCAGGCTTTGGAGGGATGATGAAGGTCATTGAAGGACACCTCGATGCGCAGGGCCTGCGGTTTGCCGTGGTGGTGAGCCGTTTCAACGAGGCGCTGACCGCCAGGCTCGAGGCCGGAGCGATCGACTGCCTTGTCCGACACGGCGCCGACGAGGAGCAGATCACGATCGTCCGCGTGCCGGGCGCGTGGGAGATTCCCATGGTTGCCGCCAAGCTGGCCGGAAGCGGCGGCTTCGACGCGGTGATCAGCGTCGGTGCGTTGGTTCGCGGCGGCACCGCGCATTTCGATCTGATCGCGGCCGAGGTCGCAAAGGGGGTCGCGCAGGCGTCCATGAGCACCGGTGTTCCCATCACCTTCGGCGTGATCACGACCGAGACTCTCGAGCAAGCGGTCGAACGGGCCGGGACCAAGATGGGCAACAAAGGCTGGGAAGCCGCCCTCGCGGCCATCGAGATGGCCCGACTGAGTGAAAGGCTCGATCGGAGTCGTTAGTGTCTGTGGCTCTTCAACCAGGTCGTCGAAAAGGAAAGGCCGGATAGTGGGCACACGCCGTCGCGCTCGCGAACTCGCCCTTCAATTGTTGTATCAGAACGAGTTGACGGACACTCCTCCGGAAGAGATGCAGCTCGGTTTCGACGAGTGGCAGGGTGCAGGAGAAAGCGTTCGCGAATTCGCCGACAGACTGCTGCGGGGAACCCTCGCCAAGATCTCGGAGATCGACGCAGAGCTGGTGCAGCAGACCGCCCACTGGCGGCTCGAACGACTCGCCGCGGTTGACCGCAACGTCTTGCGGCTCGCCATGTACGAACTGATCTACGAATCGGACACCCCGCACGCGGTGATCATCGACGAGGCGATCGAAATCGCAAAGAAATTCGGTGCCAAGGACTCGGGCCGGTTCGTCAACGGCGTCCTCGATGGATTCGTCAAACGGAGAGCCGAAGCGGGATGAGAACCGCCGTTGTCAGCCTCTGGCTCCTGCTGGTTGTTCCCGTCCACGCCGAAGAGGCTCGTTTCTCGGTGACCGGCGCCGAGCCGATCGCCGCCGCCGCCAACGGCTACCTGCAGCAGGTCCAACCGGGTTCGGACGGTGTCTTCGGCGTCCATGTCGTGACCTCGCTGACGCCGATCGAGTCAGTCGGCTCCTACGCGGGCATCCTGGCCGGAGCGGGCCCCGAAGTGCCGCAGGAATTCGAACTGCCGAAGCGGCTCTCCGGGCAACTCACGCCCGACCTGCAGGCCTGGGATGCGGCGACCCTGGTTCTCGAGTGGGTGGCGACCCACCTCGCCGTCGACACCGGTGATGACGGTCCTCAGGACGCGGTGTCGGTGCTGGCCCGCGGGCGGGGCCGTTGTTCGGGTCTGGCGAACGCCGCCGTGGCGATGCTGCGCGCCGCGGGCTTCGAGGCCCGCACGGTGAGCGGTCTGTTGGTGGGTGATGAAGAGGTCGTCCCCCACCGGTGGATCGAATGCCGTCTCCCGGCGGCAGGATGGGTCCCCAGCGACCCGACCCTCGGGTTGTGGACGGTGACGCCGCGACACCTGGTGTTCGCCGATATCGTTACGACCGAGCCGGTGGTGGAGGTCCTCGAGGCGGGAAGTGACGGTCTGACGCGGTTGCCGCGCCGGGGCGGGCGGCTGCTGCGGCCCAATCTCGGCGCCGACCTGGTGTGCCGTCTCGATTCGCAGCCGACGGAGCCGGCGCCCCTGGCGGTGCTTCGCGGCAGCGGCGGCGAGGAACGGCGCGCCCGTCTCGATCCCGAGGCCAGGTTCTCGGGTCTCCTGCCGGGTCGGTGGGTGCTCGAGGTCGAGGCCGGTGGGGAGATCGTCAAGCGGCAGGCTTTTGACCTGCGCTCCGGCGCCTACCACAGTTACACTGTGACGGGGCGTGAGTTCCACCCGCAAGGGAGGCCCGGGTCGTGAGTCGGATCCTGTCTGGAAGTCTCGAGCACCTTGGCCCTTCGGCCCTCTTGCGCCTCGTGTCGGCGACGTCACCGAGCGGGATCCTGGTACTGGAGACCGAGGAGGGCGAACTTCGGTTCGAGGTCGACCGCGGGCGGGTGCGCGAACCCTCCGAGGGCCAGTTGCGGTTGGCGCGCAAGGTGCTGGGTTGCAGTGCCGGCACCTTCACTTTCCAACCGCAGGCTGTCAAGCCTGTCGAGGGCAGGGTCTTGAGCCTGTCCGCTCTGGCCGAGGCCGCCGAGGCGATCGACACGGACACCGAAATCGAAAGCTTGATGACGGACGAGATCTTCGATTTTCAGATTTCGTCGGATGCGGTCAAGATCCACGTCTTACCCTCCCAGCCGCCCCAGAACCCTCTCGACGAGATGCTGACGGATCTCGAGGCGATCGCACCGGGAGAGCTGCTGTTCGCCGATATCGGGGTGGTGGCCCAGGATCCCAGGTTCTGGCGCGGGTCCATCGAACGGCAGTGGCGTCAGCTCGGCTGGCGTCTCTGTTTGATGCCGTTGTCGGAGGAGATCGACGCCGACAGCTTTGACGTCGTGATCGTCCACTACCAACATGCGACGGCACGAACCGGACGCGAACGCGACTGGCTCGAGTTGATTCGCAGCGGGTGCGCGGCGGACCCGACCGTGCCGGTTGTGTGGGTGGCTCCGCTCGGCGACCCGGAGTGGGTCCACCGGTTGATCGAGGCCGGTGTGGCCTTTCTCATGCCGCCGCCGGCGGGCGACTCGGGCGAGGTGGCGAGCCGGTTTGCCGCTGATCTGACGAGCGTCGTCGACCGCCAGTTGCGGAATCGCCTGGAGCGGGGCGACAAGGGGCTGTCGGCATCCGTGTCGGATCTTGTTGGTGCCATCTTGTCGGAGAGCGACCCCGATCGCGGAGTGAGGTCTCTGCTGCAACTCGCCTCCGAGAGCTTCATGCGGGGGGCGGTGTTCACTGTCGACGATTCGGCGATCCGCTGCCGCGCCGGATTCGGCTATCCTCTCGACCGCAATGCGACGGTCCTGCCGCGCGGGCTCGGCCTTCTCGAGGAGGTTGTTCAATCGGGCACGGCGGTCATGGAAATCGAACCTGGCTCCACGGGTGCGCACCGGGTGGCCGAAGTCTGCGGAATCGACGAGCTGCCGGCGCAGACGGCCCTGATTCCCCTCGGACGATTCGGCAGCGTAAGCGGCGTGCTGGTGGCGGATCGCGGAGGCGACGGTCTCCCCGATCTCGAGGAGCTGGTGGTTCTTGCCGGGCGCCTGGGCGGCGCGGTCGTGGCCTGAACCGGCAATACCCCTGAAAAATGTGGTGTATCTCACACAAAGGGGCGGTTTCCGGCCATCTGCGAAGTGTCTTTCCGATTGACACTCAGAAGACCGCCGCGTAAGCTCTGGCCGCAACTCGAGCGCGCCGAAAGGGTTGGTGGGCACCGCAATGGGCTGAGTGTGCCGCCGGGCCCCAATCGACCCGGAAACACGGAGGGCGTGTGGCGACGCTGATCATCGACACCGGAAGCGGGTCTGAGCTCGCGTTCCCCATTCGCAAGGAAACGATCTCGATCGGAGCATCGGCCTCCAATGATGTTGTGTTGCGGGTGCCGGGGGTTGCGCCGAACCATCTTGTCATCCGCCGCAGCGGGAACCGTTTCACCTTTCTCGGGCAGCAGCGACAGGTCGTTCTGGTCAACGGCAAACGCCGCGCCCGTGGTGTGATCGACGAGGGCGACAAGATCCGGATCGGAACCGCGATGCTGGTGGTGCGGGATGTCGAGTCCGAGGCCGCGATGGCGGATGAAGCGCAACAGTCGGCGGAACACGACATTGCTCCGGATCCGCCGCCGCACGAGCCGAGCGACGAGGCCCCGCGTCAACGGGCGGAGTTCGTCTTGTTCAACGAACCGGCCCGGCTCGCCGCGGGGCGCCGACAGCTGCTCGAGATCTTTCGCAACGGCCCCCAGCCCGACATGGCGGCAACCCTCGAGGGGTTCTTCGAATCGTCCTACCCCGCCCGCCGGGCGATGATCGCGTGGCTCGATCAGCAGGGGTTGCTGCAGCCCATCGTGGCTCGCTGGTCGGGAACCGTGCCGCAGCTTCCGACCCGCACATTCGCGGAGCTCGACCGGGGGGACCGGGTGGCCGTTCTGCGAGGTGCGGGTCCCGACCTTTTGATCTATCCAGTGCCGGCGGGTGGTGCCGACAGCCGGGTCTATCTGTTGGCGGAGACCAACGAGGATGACATCGACGACGATCGTATCCTTCTCGCCGAGCTGGCAGCGATGCTGGCCTCGCATTGGGAGGACTTCGCGGGCTCGAGCGTCCTCCTCGGTAGGTGGGAGGCCGAGGCCAGGGCCAAGGTCGAGGAACGGATGCCGGGAACTTCCCCCGTGATCCGGGCTCTCCGCGATGAGATCGTGGCCGCCGCTCACTCGGCAGACCCGGTCCTCCTCTACGGCAAGGCGGGATCGGGACGGGCGTATCTCGGTTCGTTGATCGCCGCTCTCCGCCCGACCGGGCGACCGTGGATCCGCGTGGTCCAGGTCCGGGGCGGCGACGACCACGTTGTGGCGAGCGAACTCTTCGGTTCAGCCACGGCCGTCGGCGCTCGGGGACTTGCCGAACACGCCGGAGGCGGCGTGGTTGTGGTGCGGGGCGTGCACAGGATGTCCGTCGAGTTGCAGAGGGAGACCGCAGCAGCCATGAGTCACGATCTCGGGTCGGGATACGGTTCGAAAGTCCGTTGGATTCTCACCGCCGACGATATCTGTTTTTCGGGAGCGCCGGACGCGGCGCTGGACGACGACCTGCTCGGAATCGTGCGGCACCACTTGATTCGCGTACCGCCGCTGGAGGAACGTCGCGAGGACCTGCCTCTGCTCATCGTGCGGATGCTCGAGGCGGTCGGCGTCGAGCAGGGCAAACAGATCCGGGGCATCGAGCTCGATACCCTCGATTCGCTGCTCACGCATACCTTCATCGGTCAGGTGGCGGAACTGCTCGGCGAGCTTCGCCGACTTGTTTCGGCGACCCCCGAAGGCGAGCTGGTTCGCGGCACCGTGCGCGGTGGTGGTGGTGCGCCCGCGTCCGGTGCTGCTGAAGTCAGTCCCGAGGTCGTCAGTCACGAGGCGGCCGAAGTGCTCCACGAGGACGACCTGAAGGTCGTGATCCCGGCGGTCGAGCGGCTGTTGATCGACCGCGTGCTGCGGCGGGCAAAGGGCAACCAGAGCCGCGCGGCGCGGGAGCTCAACCTGTCGCGGGGCGCGTTGATCGCGAAGATCAAGGACTACGACATTCCCGACTACCGTTCCCTCCGCCGCAGCAAGACCTGAGTTCGTCCACGCCGACGTTCCTGATCTCTGTTTTTGGTTCATCCGGAATTGCATGAGGTCGAGAATTGGGCCGATGAGTTCCCAGCGTCGGCGTCAGCGGCAGTGATCGGGGGCAGGGACAGGTTTCAGCGTCAGCGACCGCAACAGCTGCAGTCGCCAGCGTCGGCGCTCGGGTACAGCGGTGCCGGCATGTTCACCTCCGGGTCGTTCAGAGTCGGTTGAATAGCCGGTGGGCAGCCGATGTCAAGGGCAAGCCGGGCTCGGAGCCCGGTGCGAAGCAGAATAACATCGGCTGCCGCACCGGCTCGGGAGAGGGCATGAACGACCCGGAGGTGACCATGTCCAACGCCCTCGCCAACACCAAACTCATCGCCCACGAGAAGGCCCTCGCGGCAGCGGGTGATGCCATTGCGCTTGTCCTGCGGGTGCCGGCGCCGCTCAAGTCGATTGCCGATCAGGTGATCCGCTCGGCAAGCTCAGTTCCGGCCAACCTCGCGGAAGGCCACGGCCGGTCCGGACGTGACCGGGCGCACTTCTGGAGGATTGCCTACGCATCGGCCAAAGAGGTCGACAGCCACCTCCGGCTTCTGGAACGAGCTGGGGTTGTCAATACCGGCAAAGCCGAGAGCGTGCTCGAGACCCTCGATCAGGTCCGCGCCATGACCTGGCGGCTCATCAATCCGAAGACCTGATTGAGCACCACCGTGTACCCGGTCCGGTCACTGTCAGCGGGCGCTGACGCTGGCGCTGTTCCTGCCCCTGTCACCCGTCGCTGCCTCGGTCGGCGGCGTTGGTCGCTGGACTCCTGATCTCGAACTCGGTCAGCGCCCATCTCATCGATTTCCGGATGAGGACCTTTTTCGCCGTTGTTTCTTTCCATCCCCCTCCCCCGTCGGGGTGCCGAGCAGCTGCATCACGACGTCCCAGTTGAAACCCAACCAGATGAGAAAGGGAAAGGAGAACCGCCCCGGGAGGTCGGTGAAGTAGCGCAGAAAGCCGAACACGTTGCGCGCCAGATCGGAGGAGTGCTGCTGGCTCCACTCACCCAGACCCAGCGCGTACAGGGTCTTGACGTGAAAGACGAGATTGAGCGCCTGGGTCAGATAGAGCACGCAGGCGCCCATGAAGAGGCGCTCGAGCTGGCGGCGCGAGAACGGTCTGGGGAGGGCGAGATACAGGGCGAGCAGAACGATGGTGTTGAACGTGACGTCGGTCAGCGCCACCGTGGGGATTCCCGAATCGGTGCGGAAGTCCGACCGGCGCACCTGGGCCCGGTGATCTTCGACGACGAGACGGGTGACCCGCGGGTACTCGAAGGCGCGGATCAAGGTCTCGGCGAGACCGGCGACGGCCGTGTCGATGACCGGTCGGAGCAGCAACCACAAGGCCAGCGCCACCAGCAGCGCCACCGGCAGTCGGAGGAGAAAACGGCTGTGGGGCGCCCGTTTGGCCGTGTTCACGAGGGTCGACGCACGGGCCCGGCGAGAAAGTGGGCCCACCCGATCCACAGCCCGACTCCGGCGAGGATCACCACCGACTGCCAGATCGAAGTGTGCGCGTCGTTGAAGAGGGCTGGGAAGAAGATCCCGATGTAAAAGAGCGACACGATCCGGACCATGTTGATGATCTGGATGGCGAACAATCCGCCAACGACCCCGATCAGTTTGGCCGGCCACCGTGACGGGAAGGCGAGCACCCCCGATATGAAGATCAGGCTGGTGATCAACCCGTTGCAGCCGTTGAAGATGGTCACCGCGAAGCGCGGCGAGCTGACGACGCACCCGGAGACCGTGGCCGACTCGCCGAAGAGGCGGAGGACCGCCCCGGAAACGCGGGCGATCCAGGCGGTGTAGGGGACGACGACGGCGTCGTTGACCGGGCGCAGGGCGATCACAGTGAAGCTGAGACCGAGAATCGCAAGAAAAAGCATGAGAAAGCGGGTGTCGGGCCGTTTCCACAGGTCGCGAAGAGTCATCGGCACCACCGAGGTGGGACATGCCGGGTCACGGGACCAGCGCTTTCAGCGCGTCATGCAGCTGACGGGCGTCTCGGAATCTCTGCAGCGGGTCCTTTTCCATGCAGATCAGGATAACCCGTGCGAGATCCGGGTCGAGATCCGGCGCCAGATCCATGGGGTTCGGCGGAGGGGTGTTGAGGTGGGCATCGATGACGTCGCCCTTGTGGAAGGGGGGACGGCCCGTCGCCAGGTGGAAGGCGGTGGCGCCGAATGCATAGACGTCGGTGGCGGGCGTCGGGGCCTCGCCTCGGATCTGCTCGGGCGCCATGTAAAAAGGTGTTCCGCACACAGTTGCGATGTTGCCGTCGCCGCTTTCGAGTCGGGCGGCGATGCCGAAATCCAGGATCTTCACATCGTCGTCGGGCGTCAGCAGGATGTTTCCGGGTTTGAGGTCGCGATGGATCACGTGGTGTTCGTGGGCATAGGCCACGGCGTCGGACACCTGCTGCAGGATCCGCAGCAGGAGGTTGTAGATCCTCACCGGGTTCTTTTTGAGGGTCCTGTCGAGTGGCTCGCCGGGTACGTACTCCATGGCGATGAAGTGGCCGTCGAATCCGGCCTCGAAGTCGTGGATGGTGACGATCCCGGGATGGTTGAGGGTGGCGGCCGCCCTGGCCTCCTGGCCGAGCCGCGCCGCCTCTTCTTCCGACGTGGTGCGCAGGACCTTGATGGCGACGTCGCGCTCGAGACGCGTGTCGCGGGCCTTGTAGACAACCCCCATCCCGCCGCGGCCGAGTTCGGTCTGGATTTCAAAGCGCTGTTGCGCGATCCGCGCCGAACCGGGGCTTTCGCCGTCGCTCGTGGAGCCGGCCATCCGCGCCACCCGGTGGCCCCGGTTGGCGTTGATTCGAGCGCGCAGGTGCCGTGCCGCCTCGCACGAGAAATCGAAGGCGAGGATCCTCTCGACCTGGGCGAGCGCGGCGTCGTGTTCTCCCGCGGCATCCATCTCGGTTGCGAGTGCAACCGCGGGGCCGAGGCGGTTCGGCTGCAGTGCGACCCCCACGACCGCTCTCTGCAAACAGGCGATGGCGGCCTCGTGTGATCGGTTCTCCTTGGCCCATTCGGCGACGCCGAGAATGACCTGCGGAATATCGGGAACCGGACCGGGGTGATTCTGCAGAACCTCCAGCGCGTCGTTGAAGAGATTGGCTTGATGAAGCTCGGTGAGGGCGTCCTGGAGATAGCCGAGGCGGGCCATGCAATGGGCGGTTCGATCG
The DNA here is from genome assembly GCA_963715955.1 of Candidatus Sulfomarinibacteraceae bacterium. Taxonomy (GTDB): domain Bacteria; phylum Acidobacteriota; class Thermoanaerobaculia; order Thermoanaerobaculales; family Sulfomarinibacteraceae; genus Sulfomarinibacter. The sequence goes on along the minus strand of CAVQSQ010000013.1, from coordinate 87,368 downwards.
ACGGCGCCGAGACCACGGTAGAGCTGGAGGGCCCTCTCGTCCTCACCGGCGCGTTCGGCACACCGGGCGGCCCCTTCGACATCGCCGGCGAGCTCGTACATGTCGCTGGCCTCTCCCCACCGGTTGAGCCTTTCGAGGATCGGAGCGGCCGCGTGCCACAGCCGCGCGTTGATGGCGAGGTCTGCGGCTTCCGCCTCCTCATTCCGCTCGACGAGCTTTTTGACCGCCTCCTCGGCCTTGCCGGAGGAGCCGATGACCTGAACCATCTCCTGGCGCATTCCGAGTTCGGCCAGACGCGGAACCAGCGCCTCCTCCTCGTGTTCGATCTTCGCTCTCAAGCGCTCGATCTCGTCCGGCCGGTTCCTTCGGGTCTGTGCCAGCGCCAGCCCTTCCCTGAGTTTTTCGAGTTGCCGTATCCGCAGTCGGGCAGCTTCCTTGTGGTGGCCCGCGTCGGATTCCGCGATCACCGCATCGTGCATCATTCCGGCCTTGCGGAAGATCTCGGCGGCCCGCGCGTGCTCTCCCGCCGCCCGCCAGGCGTGGGCGGCCGCGTGCCAGTTGCCCTCAACTTCGTGGAGGCGGGCCAGCGCATTGTGGTCGCCCCTTTGTTCGACGGCGCGTCGCGCCGCAGGCAGCGCCGGGTGGGAAGAGGAAAATCGTCCTTCGTCGAGAGCGATGACCGCCGCGCCGGCAGCCCGTTTCGATTCCCCCGCCCGCATCCAGGCCTCGACGGCCTCTTCATAGCGACCGCGGCTGGTGAGCCACTCGGCAAAATCGCGGTCGCACCTCTGCGCCGATGCGATGTCGCCGCTCCGCCTGAAAATGCGAGACGCCTCGCCGAGGTGATGGCCGCCGGCCCGGCGCAGGAACTCGGCGGCTTCGCCGTCGCGACCGAGTTGCAGGGCGACACCGGCGGCTTCCTTCCACGCCCGCACTTTTTGAAAGAGAGCGGAGGCGCCCTTGAGGTCTCCCTCCTTGAGCCGCATCTCGGCGGCGCCCCGGAGATCGCCGCGTGCGATCAGAGTTCTCACCAGACGTTGTTGCGGAGTGGCGGTCAGGAACAGCTGCACCAGGCCCAACACGATCAACCCACCTGCAACGGCGTTGGCCACCAGCAGGACCGTTGCGCTCGAAAACAGATGCACCAGGGGAATGGCGGGTAGGGCGTCAAACTGGAAGTGGTCGGCCACCCACGAGAAGTTGAAGATCGCGGCGATGACGAGACCCGCTGCAAACAGCCCCACCGACCGCATCGTGCGCGCAGGCACCGCAACGAGAAGGAGCGGGAGGCAGAAAAGCGGGTCCATACCCAGCCATTTTATCCCGGATACGGGAAGCGGGCCGGCCGGCCGGATGCTCCGTGGTTGATATTTTATGAGAACTCGCTCATATTTTGGGGAAGCCGAGCGCCCGCGATGGGTGGCGCCGTTGTTGGAGGCGAAGTGGCGGTCGATTATTACAGGGTTCTCGGGGTCGAGCGGTCGGCGGATGCCGCCGAGATCAAAAAGGCGTATCGCAAACTGGCGCGCAAGTTCCACCCCGATGTCAACCCTGACAATCCGGATGCGGAGAAGAAATTCAAGGAGATCCAGGAGGCGTACTCGATCCTGTCGGACGCCGACAAACGAAAACAGTTCGACACCTTTGGCCACGTCGAGGGCGGTGGTGACCCGGGGTTTGATCCATTCCGCCGCGCCGGCTCGTCGTGGCAGGACGCGGGTGGCTTCCGTGTCGATTTCGGCCAGGGAGGGACAGGGGCCGGCGGCTTTCAGGATCTGGGAGATCTTTTTGGCGATCTCTTCGGCGGTCGCCGATCAGCGCGGACCGGGCGGCGGCCGCAGAAGGGCGCCGATCAAGAGCTCGAGGTCGAGATCGCGTTTGCCGATGCCGTCCGTGGGACCAGCGTGACAATCCCGGTCCAGCGACAGATTCGATGCTCCGAGTGCGGTGGTCAGGGAAACACCGGGGGGCGGGTGTGCCCACGCTGCCACGGGTCGGGGGTTCTCGTGTCGACCGAGCGATTGCGGGTCAAGATCCCGGAGGGCGTTGCGGACGGACAGCGCGTCAGAGTGTCCGGCAAGGGAGCGGAAGGCCGGGAGGGCGGAGGGCCCGGAGATCTCTTTGTGCGTGCCAGGGTCCGCGGCCATCGGTTCTTCAAACGCGAAGGTGACGACATTCACACCACCGTTCCTGTGACCTTTGCCGAGGCCTACCGCGGCGCCGAGATCGAGGTCGGGACCGTCCACGGACCGGTTCGCGCCAAGGTCCCGCCCGGGACCAACTCGGGAAAGACCTTCCGTCTCCGCGGAAAGGGTGTCCGCAACACCAAAACCCGCGCCTTCGGCGACCACCTCTATACGGTTCAGATCGTGGTCCCCAAGGTGATGTCGCCGGCCGGCGAGAAGACCGCCCGCGAGGTCGCAGATCTCTACCAGAACAACCCGCGGGCGGAACTGCCCACCGGGCTGTAGGATTTCGGATTTCGAATTTCGGATTTCGAATTTCGGATTTCAGGAGAGATTCTCGCGGGACCTTATTCGGTGGGGGGCGGCATTCCGAATTCCGAATTCCTCATTCCGAATTCGGCAGGCTACGCAGGAGCCTGCCAAATGCCGAGCTTTCGCATCTTTTCCACGCGGCGCATGAAGAGCTTTCGCTTCATACCGCGCAGGTGGTGCGTCAGCAGCACGCCGTCGAGGTGGTCGACCTCGTGACAGACGGCCTGGGCCAGCAGCCCGTCGGTCTCGATCTCCCGCCACACGCCGTGTTCGTTCTGGGCGCGGACCGTGATCGCGGTCGGCCGTTGGATGGTCGTAAAGAGACCCGGGAACGAAAGGCACCCCTCCTCCAGGCTGGCTCGGCCCCGACGGTGCGTGATTTCCGGGTTGGCGAGGACGACCCGGGCTTCCGGGTCGCGACCCACCGAGAGATCGACGGTCGCCAGCCGCAGGTTGACGCCGATCTGCGGCGCCGCCACGCCGAGCCCGGGCGCCCGCCAGCCGGTCTCGAAGAGGTCTTCGATGATTTCCTGCAGCCCGCCGCCGAAATCTTCGACCGGGAGGTTGTCGGCCTCCAGCCGTGGGTCGCCGAAGACCAGAATCGGCCGGACGGTCATGAGGTGTGCGGCCCTCCGGCGCCCGGAGCCTTGCGTCCTCTGAGACCCTGGATCACAGCCTCCACGGTCTTTTCAGCCCGCCGTTTGTAGAAATCTTCGAGCGTCGTTCGTGCCTCGGGGTGGTTTTTGGAGATGGCGTCGAAATTGGTGCGGTTCAACTCGATGGCGGTGACATCAGTCTGAGCGGTGATGGTTGCGGTTCGCGGCTTGCCGGTCAGGAGCGAGACCTCGCCGAAGAAATCGCCGAGCCCGAGTTCCGCCAGCTGAAGATTGACTCCGTCCTCGGTCCGGGTGAAGACCTTGACGACACCGCTGACGATCAGAAAGAGGCTCGAACCGGGCTCGCCCTCGGTGACGATGATGTCGCCGGCATCGTAGGACCGCAACTCGGTCGAGGCGAGGACCTCGATCAGGGCCTCCCGTTTGAATGACGCGAACAGCGACGAGGCCGCCAGTTCCTTGAGTTCCTGGGTGTTTTCCGACGCCTGCTCGCCGAGAGCGGCCTCGGTTTTTCGCCGCCGGTGGTCCGCGGTCTTTGACTTGCGATCGTCCTCGATCAACTGGGCGAGCTGTGCATGCACGTCCTGTTCGGGATCGAGGCGGAGGATCTTCTTGTAGATGGCGATGGCGCGGGCGTAGAAGCCGTCCTTCGCCTGGCCTTCGGCGACATCGTGGAGGATGAAGATCGCGCGCTTGCGGTCGCCGCTGAGATCGAGAATGTCGGCCTGACGCAGCCGCAGGTTGAGGTTGTCCGGGTTCTTTGCAAGCTCCGATTGGATGGCCCTCAGGGCCTTGCCGTAGTTCTTGGCCGCCAGGTGCTGATCCAGGTGGTCGATCGCTGCGCGTGTCGGTCCGATCTTCATGATGTCGACTCCATTCGTTGCCGTGTCGCTTCCCAGGCCTCGGCGACTCGTTGCTTGAGGTCGTCGGAATCGGTGGTGACGAGCCGGCCGTCGACCACAACCGGTTGTCCGGCGACCACCACATGGCGCACCATCTGGGCGCTGCCGCCGAAGACGATTCGCGACGCCGGGTCGCCGCCGGGAAGCATCGACCACTCGTCCATTTCAACCACCACGACGTCCGCCGCCTTCCCCGCTTCCAGGGTGCCGATTTCGCTCTCGAGGTGGAGGGCGGCGGCGCCCTCCCGAGTGGCCATTGCCAGAACGGTCCACGAACCCAGGGCGGCGGGGCCTTCTCGCAGCCCGGGAAGGGTCCCTGCGAGACTCATTTCGTGAAAGACCGACAACCGGTTGTTGCACGGCGGGCCGTCGGCGCCGAGAGCGACGCGGATGCCGGCGCCGAGCAGCGCCGGGACGTCGGCGATGCCTGAACCGAGTTTGAGATTGGCCCCGGGACAGTGGCAGATGGTGGTGCCGCTCTCGGCGAGAAGCCGGACTTCGTGAGGTCGCAGGTGGACGCCGTGGGCGAGGACCACATCGCGGCCGACGAGCCCTCTCTCGGCGAGATAGTCGATGGTGTCGAGACCGGTCGCGCGACGCACTTCCTCGACCTCAAGCCGGTTTTCGCAGGCGTGGGTCTGCAGCAGCCAGTGGTTCGTGCGGGCGAGGTCTGCGCAGCCTTCGAGAAGACCCGGCGAACAGGAAAGTGCGAACCGCGGGGCCACCGCGTACCGCAATCGACCGTCGGCCGCACCGTGCCATTTCGCGCCCAGACCTTCGGCGTCTGCAAGCGATCGCTCCGGGTCCTCCAACAACCCCGCCGGCACGTCGTCGCCCATGTCCATGTGGGTCTTGCCGGAGACCAGTCGGATGCCGAGGCGCCGGGCGGCCTCGAACACGCGCCCGTGATCGTGAGTGGTTCCGAAATCGAGGGCGGTCGTGGTGCCGCCGCACAGAAGCTCGGCGATGCCGAGCTCCGCCGCGGTCTCGACGCCGTCTCCGTCGAGCGCCGCTTCGTAGGGCCAGGTCCGGCGCCGCAACCAGTCGAGCAGCTCGAGTCCGTCCGCCTGGTGGCGCAGAAGCGATTGCACGACGTGGACGTGGGCCTGGACGAAACCCGGAACAACCGCCGCTCCTCGGGCGTCGAGGGTGAGGGTGTCGCTGCCGACGGTTTCGGATTCGCCGCCGACGGATGCGATCCGCCCGTCGCGAACTGTGACGTCACCCGTGAGCCACTCGTGGTCCCGGACCATCGGGATCACCATGCCGTTTGTGATGACGATCTCAGGGTTGTTCGTGCTGCTCATCATGGTTCGGGGGAGATTGTACCGCTGCCCGCCCGATCGCCCGCTTGCGATCGAATTCGGCTTTGGTCGAGAGGATCGAATCGACGGCTTCGTCCACGGTGTCGACCAACACCGGCAGGTCGGCGTCGGCGCGGCTGATATAGCCCCGTACGAGCGATTCGTCTTCGATCCAGCGCACCAGCCCGCGCCAGTGTTCGCCGAAGAGAATGAAGGGGATCGGCGGCAGGTGTTGCACCTGCAGCAGCTGCCAGACCATCATGGCTTCGAGGGTCGAGCCGATGCCACCGGGAAGAACGATGAAGGCCGAAGACAGGCGAACGAAGTGGTGGAGGCGCGAAAAAAACGTGCGGTGCCTGTAGACCCGTTCGACGAAGGGCGCGTTCTCGCCGTCCGTCACCAGACGAATCGGCAAATCGCCGTCGGCGGGGTCGGACAGTTTGCCCCGAGAGGCGCCGAGGTCGACCGCCTGCATGAGTCCGCCGCCGCCGCCGGTGACGATGTCGCACCCGGCCTCGGCGAGGCGCTGGCCGAGGGCCGCTGCGTCTGCGTAGAGGGGGTCGGACTCCACGATCCGCCCCGAACCGAAGATCGAGACCCGGAAGCGCTCCAGGTTGCGGGGCTGCAACCTTTCCAGACTTTCGATGGTCTCCCACAACTGAGCCACCGAGCCGTCGATGATCTCGACGAGATCAACCGCCGTTTCGTCGATGTGGCCGTGGGTGGGTTCCGGGCGGGGATTCACGGCGACCCGTCCTCGGAGAACAGCGGCAGGGTCGGTTCGAGCCTGGGAAGCAGGTGGTCGATGATGGCCTCGCACCAGGTTCCCCTGCCCGCGGCGGAAAGCCGCAGGGGTTTCAGTCCGCGGGCGGCCACCATGCCTTCGAGGAGGGTTTCGATGGTCTCCTGAAATGCCGGGTCGACCGCACGCACCCCGTCGTAGGAGGGGCGTTCGGCGATCGGAACGTGGACCAGGAGATCGTAGGTCGGCATCCAGTGGTCGAGGTACCGTTCCCACGATCGGATCGCGCCGGCCGCGTGCACCAGGTAGCAGTAGTTGTCGAGCACCGACCGGTCGCAGAGCACGGTGTCCCGGCCCGCAGCGGCCTCGATCTCCCATGCGACCTGGGTGTGGAGGATCCACTCCTGGGCGGCCACGGTGGTCTCCTGGTTGATGGGCAGGGGGCAGCGTCGGGCAACCTCGCGGACCATCTCGAGGTCGATGTTGCGGCGTTTGAGGGCTGCTGCCAGTTCGAAGCAGAGGGTCGTCTTGCCGACGCCGTGACTCCCGATCAGTGCGATCTTCATAGGCCGACTATTGTAGAGCGTTTCAAGCCGGCCCGCGACACCGATACAGTGAGTTTTGAATTTTGAATTTTGAATTTTGAATTGCCATCCAGCCCTTCATGAACTGGAGTGGCCGGCCCGGAATTCAAAATTAAGAACTCAAAACTGAGAATTTTTCAGTGGCCTGCAGGCGCTCCGGTGGGCCGCAGCGCGCCCGGCAGTTCGGCCGGCCGCCTCGAGCATGGCGGCGTGAATTGCCTCGGCCGAGTCCGCTTCCGTCAGCCGCGTCAGCCGGCTCGGACTGCGGACGATCCACGCCAGACGCGAAAGCCAGCGCAGGTGAAGCGCATCGTTGCGAAGGGCGAGGAGGAAGAAGATGTTGGTCTTGCCCATGTCGGGTGAACCGAACACGACGCCTTCGGGAGATCGGCCCATCGCGATGAACTGCTTCGGGAATTTGTCGGCGGCGCGACGGCGTGCGTGGAGGAAGGCGACGCCTTCAGGGACCGCGGTCGGGACCAGACGCTCGCGGGCGGCCAGCGCCGCTTCCAGCCAGTTCTGGTCCTCCACCAGCCCGAGTCCCGTGACGTGTTCGCTCATGGCGTGAATGACCTCGGGCCGGTTTCCGGCCTCGAGCTTCGGGATGATCTGCTCGACGGTGAAGATCTCTTCCATCGGCGCGTCGATCACCTGGTTCGGTACCGCGCCCGACGTCGACACCGACTCCGACGCCAGGGTGTCGAGGTACTCGTCGAGGAGCGCGCGACGGAAGCGCCACTGCCCACCGATCTTGACGCCGGGAATCTTTCCCTCGTGAGCGAGGCGCACCAGAGTGCGCTCGGCCAGTTTGAGGTACTCCGCGGCTTCCTTGGCAGTGAGATACGATTCCATCGGCTTCCCCTTCCGGCGACCGAATGCGGTCGTATCTGGCTGAATACTCCTTTCAGAGCGTGATGTCAAGGAATACTCGGGCTCTTGCGTGGTTTTCGACTGTGTGCTATCACGTACAGCGTTCAAGGGTGCGGTCATGGTCGTTCCACGGGATTGCGTGGAGAGCCGAAGGGCATTCGGCCCGGCCGTCACGGTGTCTGGGTCCGGTCTGTTCGGAATAAACTCCGGGCGCTGCGCGATCACCGGTTCATGGGACAGGGGGTCGGTGCTGCAATCGATACTGCCAAAAACAACGGAGGAGGGGCGAAGCATGGATGTCGAAGCGAAGGTCAAGGAAATCATTGTTCAACAACTCGGCGTGGACGCCGAAAAGGTGACCGCGGACGCATCGTTCGTGGATGATCTCGGCGCGGACTCGCTTGACGTGGTCGAACTCGTCATGGCCTTTGAAGAGGAGTTCGGCGTGGAGATCCCGGACGAGGCGGCTGAGAAGATCGGCACCGTCAAGAATGCGGTCGAGTTCCTGAAACAGAACCTGGAGAGCTGATGCCCCGTCGGGTGGTGGTCACAGGGGTCGGCCTGGTCTCTCCCCTGGGGATCGGGACTGACGCGACGTGGGACGGCCTCGTCGCGGGCAGGAGTGGTGTGTCCACGATCACCCGGTTCGACACCACGGACTACCCAGTGCATATCGGCGGAGAACTCAAGGGTTTCAACCCTGAAGACTGGATCGAACCGAAAGAGGTCAAGAAGTTCGACCTCTTCGTTCACTACGCTCTGGCTGCATCGCAGATGGCACTTGCCGAATCGGGCCTCGAGATCACGGATGCCAATGCCACTCGTGTCGGGGTCGTGATCGGATCCGGAATCGGCGGCTTCCCGCTGATCGAGCGCCAGCGCGACGTCATTCGAGATCGCGGCCCGCGCAAGGTGTCGCCGTTCTTCATTCCGGGGGCGATCATCAACATGTGTTCGGGGCTCGTGAGCATCCGCACCGGTGCCAAGGGCCCCAACATGGCGACCTGCACGGCGTGTTCGACCTCGGCGCACGCCATAGCCGATGCGCTGCTCTACATTCGCCACGGATATGCCGATGCCATCATTGCCGGTGGATCCGAAGCGGTGATCACCCCCCTGGCGCTCGGCGGTTTCTCCTCCATGCGCGCCCTTTCCACCCGCAACGACGAGCCCGAGCGGGCGTCGCGGCCGTGGGACAAGGACCGCGACGGTTTTGTGATGGGTGAAGGGGCGGGGATCGTGATGCTCGAGGAACTCGAGCACGCCAAACGGCGCGGCGCTCCGATCCTGGCCGAGGTTCTCGGATTCGGGATGACCTCGGACGCCTATCACATCTCGGCGCCTTCCGAGGACGGCGACGGCGCCAAACGGGTGATCCGCTGCGCACTCGATGACGCCGGCCTCAACCCCGAGGACGTTGACTACATCAATGCCCACGGGACCGCGACCCCGGCGGGCGATGTCGTCGAGACCCGGGCGCTGAAGGGGGTCTTCGGCGACCACGCGAAGAAGATCATGGTGTCCTCGACCAAGAGCATGACCGGCCACCTTCTCGGCGCGGCCGGGGGTTTCGAGTTCGGGGTCATCGTGCTGGCGCTGGTCAACGGGATCGTGCCTCCCACGATCAATCTCGACGAACCGGACGCCGAAAACGACCTCGACTACGTGCCCCACACTGCCCGCGATGCGAAGATCAACGTGGCTTTGACCAATTCGTTCGGGTTCGGCGGCACCAACGCCTGTCTGGCGATCGGCCGGGTCGAATGACGGCGACCGACGCGACGTCCCGTCGACGACCGACGCGCTGAGCCCGCGGTCGGAAGCACCGTGTCCACCGTCGTTCAGTCGTGGATCGCTCGAGCCGCCCGTTTCGCGAGCCGGGTCGACCTTTTCAATTTCGGTCGCTGGATGGTCCTCGCCACGCTTGTGGGTGTGGTGGCCGGTCTCGGGGGATCGGTCCTGACCTGGGGTGTCGAAGGGATCAGCTCGGTGCTGCTCGGCGACATCGTTGGTTTTCACCTGCCGGGTCATGGCGAGGCCGGCGCTCGTGACTGGAGCATGCCGAGCAGGCCGTGGATGCTGTTGATCGTGTTGCCCCTCGCCGGACTGCTGGTGGGGTGGATCGTCAACACCTTCGCCCCCGAAGCCGAGGGACACGGCACCGATGCGGTGATCAACGCCTACCATCGTGGTCGTGCCGTCATCCGCAGACGGGTGGTTCCGGTCAAGCTCATCACATCGATGCTGACCATCGGATCCGGAGGCTCGGCAGGCCGCGAGGGACCGGTGGCCCAGGTGGGCGCCGGCTTCGGCTCCTATCTGGCCGATGTCCTCCGGCTCGGTTATCACGATCGCCGGGTGCTGGTGATCTCGGGGGTGGCGGCCGGCGTCGGCGGCATGTTCCGGGCGCCCCTCGGCGCCGCCTTGTTCGCGGTCGAGGTGCTCTACTCGGACCCGGATTTCGAGTCGGAGGCCCTGATCCCGGCCATCATCTCCTCCATCGTCTCTTACGTCGTCGTGGCCTCCCTGACCGGGTGGAACTCGATCTTCGAAACCGCCGACATTCGTTTCGCACGGCCTCATGAGCTGCTGGCCTACCTCGTGCTGGGAATGATCGTTGCGATGGTCGGCGTCATCTATATCAAGGTCTTCTATGGCATGCGCGACAACGTCTTCCGCCCGATGCCGATCCCGGCCTGGACCAAGCCGGCGGTCGGCGGTCTGTTGCTGGCGATTCTCGCGGTGGCGGTGCCCCAGGTTCTCGCCGGCGGCTATGGCTGGCTGCAACTGACGCTCGACGAAGAGCTGCCGCTGAAGGTCCTGCTGCTGCTGGTGCCGGCGAAAATCCTCGCGACCTCGTTCACGATCTCATCGGGTGGTTCGGGCGGCGTCTTTGCGCCGTCGCTGGTCATCGGCGGCGTCACCGGGGCGGTCTTCGCCGATCTCGCCCAGCGCGTGGCGCCCCAGTTCGCGCCGCCCACCGCCGCCTGCGTGCTGGTCGGGATGGGTGGGTTCTTCGCAGGAGTGGCCAAGGTGCCGATCGCCTCCCTCATCATGGTCGCCGAGATGAGCGGCTCCTATGGGCTGCTGGTGCCGATGATGCTGGTGTCGTCAGTCGCCTACCTTTTGATGCGCGGCGTCAGCATCTACGAAGCCCAGGTTCCGGGCAGGGTTGATTCGCCCGCCCACATCGGCGAATTCCAGATCGACGTCCTCGAGCGCCTGACGGTGCAGGACGTCATGGACCCCGACCAGGAGATCATCGTCGTGCCGCCGGGCGCCTCCTTCGACACGGTCCTCGAACTCGTCGCCGACACCGACCAGTATGCCTTCCCGGTTGTAGATGCCTCAGGCGAGGTGGAGGGCATGTTCAGCATCAACGACGTGCGCCGTGTGATGGCGACTCCCGAGGTGTGGCCGCTGCTCGTGGCCTCCGATCTCGGCGTCACCGCGCGCGGAATCGCCTACCTCGAGCCCGACGACGATCTCCACACCGCGGTGCAGCGCTTCACCGCCTTCCGGCGCGAGATCCTGCCGGTGCTGGAGGGCGAACCGCCGGCACCGGTCATCGGCCTGCTGCGCCACCACCAGGTGATGGAGGCCTACGACCGCGAGATCCACCGCCTCCGCGAAGAAACCGCCGACTGATCACTTCCCGCCCAGCCGCCGCAGCGGCTGGGCGGGAAGTGTTACACTGTCGCCTGTGAATACCCATTCATTTTCACGAGAACACGCTGAAGGAGGCAAGCCGTGAACTGCATCGTGTGCGTAGCCAGCGTTCCAGATACGGCGTCGGTCATCAAGCTCGGTGGCGACGGCAAGAATATCGACGAGGCGGGCATCAAGTGGATCGTCTCGCCGTACGACGAATATGCGCTCGAGGAGGCCCTGCAGATCACTGAAGCCAAGGGTGGCGAGGTGACGGTCGTGACCTATGGCGAGGCCTCGGCCGAGGCGGCGCTGCGCGACTGTCTCGCCCGGGGCGCCCACCAGGCGGTGCACGTGCTCGGTGGCAAAAAGACCCTCGGCGACAGCTTCACCATCGCCAAAGTGCTCGCGGGCGTCCTCAAAGACCGCGAGTTCGACCTCGTGTTGTGCGGCGTCAAGGGTGTCGGCACGGATTGCGGCCAGGTCGGCCAGATGGTGGCCCAGCTTCTCGATATTCCCCACGTTGCAAACGTGATCGAGCTCGAAGTGGGCGACGGCGCGCTGACGGGCGGACGCGATGTCGAGGGCTTCAGGGAAGTGGTCGAGAGCCCGTTGCCGGCGCTCGTGACCTGCCAGAAGGGTCTCAACGAGCCCCGCTACGCGGCTCTCAAGGGCATCATGGCGGCCAAGAAGAAACCTGTCGACAAGGTGGAAGTGGCGAGTCTCGGAATCGAGGAAGGGGCCGATCCCTTCTACGTGGTGACCAGCCTCGAGCTGCCGGCGGAGAAGTCGGCGGGAATCATCATCAAGGGCGAGGACGACCCGGCGGCCGCCGCGGCAGAGCTCGTCAAACTCCTTCGCGACGAAGCGAAGGCGATTTAGGGAGGCGATGATGGCTGGCATTCTCGTATTCGTGGAGCAGCGTGACGGAGAAATTCGAAAGGCCTCTCTGCAGGCGATCTCACAGGCAAAACGCGAGGGCGGCGCCGGCGGAGACGTGACGGCCGTCCTGCCGGGTTCGGGCATCGCCGGTGCGGCGGCCGGGCTCGGCGCCTGGGGCGCCGACAAGGTCTTTGTCGCCGACGATCCCAATCTCGCCCTGTACTCGGCGGAAGGCTATGCCGAGGTGGTGGCCAAGGCGGTCGAACAGGCTCAACCGTCGGCGATCTTCTTTGCCGGCACCGCCATGGGCCGCGACCTCGCGCCGAGGCTGGCGGCCAGGCTCGGTGTCGGGGGCATCCCCGACGTCACCGCCCTGACCTCCGCCGACGGAGCTCTCAGCGCCAGGCGGCCGGTCTATTCCGGCAAGGCCATCGCCACCGCCACCACCGGCGGCAAAACGCCTCAGGTCATCAGCCTGCGGCCCAACGTCTTTGCCGCCGAAGAGCTCGGCGGCGCCGGCGAGGTGGTGGCCCTCGACGGGCTCGCGCTGTCGATTCGCGCGGTGGTCAAGGAGCTGGTGGCGGCCGGCGGCGGCGAACTCGATGTCGCCGAGGCCGACATCATCGTCTCCGGCGGACGCGGCATCAAAGGCCCCGAGAACTTCGCCCTCATCAAGTCGCTTGCCGACGCCCTGGGGGGCGCCGTCGGCGCCTCGCGTGCGGCGGTGGACGCCGGGTGGATCAGCCACTCCCACCAGGTCGGTCAGACCGGCAAGGTGGTCAGCCCGTCGCTCTACATTGCGGCCGGCATCTCGGGCGCCATCCAACACCTCGCGGGGATGAGTTCGTCGAAGGTCATCGTCGCCATCAACAAGGACCCGGACGCGCCGATCTTCAAGATCGCCGACTACGGGGTGGTGGGAGACCTCTTCGACGTGATCCCGCCGATGGTGGATGCGATCAAGGCTCTGTAGGGCGAACCCGATCTAGTTCATTCAACGGCGGGCTTCGGCCCGCCGTTTTTGCCGTATCAGGGGCCACTGGCCACCCCCGCCTTTGTTGGCGTCCTTCCCGGGAGGAGCCACCTTCAACATTGTTGGCCCGGATCACCCTGGCGACGTGAATGGTCGAGCTTCCAACAATATTGAAAATGGCACCTCCGCCGCACGTGGGCCGTTTCCGAAGTTGTGTCCGGGTTTCCGAGGGGTAGGAGTGTCTTCTGAATACCGGCTGGAGACGCCGTCCCAGCTCATAGGCTATTCGATCATCAGCGACAACGACAGCGACAGCGACAGGCGTCAGCGTCGGAGGTCAGGTTCAGGGTCAGGGGCAGACACAGGGTCGGCGACAGCGTCGGCTGCCCACCGGCTATGCCCCGTATTGAACGACCCGGAGGTGACCGTGTCGCCGTCACCGCACCCGACGTCTGCCGCTGCCGCTGCCGCTGCCCCCGCCGCTGTCCCTGCCGCTGCCGCTGTCGCTGTCCCTGCCCCTGGTTGCGCTACGATGCACGCACCCGGCACAGTGCCGGACGGGGAGGATCCTGACACCGTGACCGAGAGGACGATCGAGCTCGAGGCGGGCACCTTCAGCGCCCGTCCGTACCGCGCCGAGGACGAGCGGGCGGTGCTGGATCTGTGGCACGTGGCGTTCGGCAAGGAGCTCGACCCCGAGCTGTGGCGGTGGAAATACGTGGACAACCCGTTCGGGATGCGGGTCCTGGTGTGCCGAGACCCGAGCGGCGAGATCGCGGTCGTGATGTACAGCGGCGTCCCGTACCGGGCCTGGTGGAAGGGGAGGCTGGTGGAGATCGTCCAGCTGATGGACATCATGAGCCACCCCGACTACCGCAAGACGGGTCTCTTCATCAAGGCGGCGGAGGTCTTTTTCGATCTCTTCGCGGGCGGCGACTCGGTGCTCTACTACGGTATTCCGGGCCGCTATCACTTCGACATCGGCGCCAAGTACCTCGACTACAGCGAACTTGAAAGCGGGGTTGCGTACCTGCGTGGATCGACTGCGAGACTGGCGCGTCCGGGGAGCCTCTTCGGCCCCTCGCTGCGGCGCATCGACCGAGCGGAACCGGTACTCGATGCAATCTGGTCGGAGGTTGCCGAGCACTACCGGCTGGCCGCCGTCCGCGACGCGGCCTTTGTCGACTGGCGTTTCTTCCGCAATCCCCAGAGAGACTATCTGGTCTACTTCCTGCGCACCGGTATCACGCGGCGCCCTCGAGGTTACGCGGTGGTCGGGATCGATGGGAACACTGCGCGGGTGGTGGATATCCTGACGCAGCCTGACCCGGCGTTGATTTCCGTGCTCTCCGGCCGGGTGGCCGCCGACCTCTCGGCGCGCGGGATCGACACCGTCGAAACCTGGCTGCCCGCGGGGCATTTTCTGACGGCGGGCCTTCTCGGAGCGGGGTGGGCCCGCGAAGCCGAGCCCCTGGGGATCGTGCCGACCGCGCGATCCTTCGACCCCGAACTCACGATTCCGTGGGTGTCAGAGAACTTCTTCTACACCATGGCCGATTCGGACCTCCAATGAGGAATTCGTGATCAGCCCCGAACTGCTCACCGCCTACCACGAGGCCGGCCACGCTTTGGCGTCGGAGCTCTACGGCCAGGTCCTGACCCGGGTCGAGATCCTCGGCGATTCCGAGCACAGCGGTACCACCGAGGCCCTGCGGTTTCTGGTCGACCCCGACGAGGGCGGAACCTCGCAGGCGAGCGCCGAGGCCATCGAGAACCAATTGCGGTGCGTGCTTGCCGGAACCGTCGCCGAGATGATGGTCTCCGAACGCGAGGATTGGAGTGAATCCAGCGAAGACCTCGATGTGGCGGTCCGCCTCGCGATGAAGCTCGTCGACGACTGCGAGGACGTCCTGCCGCTGCTCGAGGATGTGCGCGCAGACCTCGAGAGAGTGCTCCGCGAACGTTGGACCGCAGTCGAAAAGCTTGCCGGCGAACTCGTCAGGCGCAAGTCGTTGTCGGGCGCCGAGGTGCGTCAGATCCTCGAATCGACGATCAAGTGTTGATGGTGCGCCCGATGAAGTCGACGAACCGGCGAACCCCTTCGCAGAAAACCGACTCGGTCGGCAGGAGGCTGATGATGGCGTAGCCGTTCGCCGGGAAATCATAGAAGTACCCCGGGTGGACCGCGACCCCGCATTCGGTCAAGAGCTTTACAAAGAACTCCTCCTCGTCGCCGACCACCGGAAGACGCATGGTGGCGCTCCATCCGCCGCCGACCGGAAGGACGCTCACGGAAGGCTCATTCCGCGCGAAGCTTCGCAGAGATTCCAGGTTCGTAAGGCAGCGCTCGCGGATCTGCCGGCGGATCAGCCCCCCCTCCGCCAACAGATCGGGCGCTGCCGACGCGATCGGAGTCGAAACCGAGAGATAGGCGTCGGCCACGACGTCGAGGCCGTCGAGGCTCGCGCGAACGTCGTCGTCTGGACCGCCGGCGACGATCCATGCGAGCTTGAGTTGGGGCAGGCCGACGCTCTTCGAGAGCCCGCCGAGGGTGAAGCAGAGACAGTCCTCGACCGCGGCAAAGGTCCGATCGACTCCGGGCCCGCCGTCGAGCGGGTAGGACAGAAAGACCTCATCGGCGATCAACGCCCACCCGCGGACGCGGCACAGCGTCACCAGGCGATCGGCGTCCGCCGGGTGGACGAACGAGCCCGTGGGGTTGTTGGGGTGCACCACCACGACGGCGCGAACGTGATCGGGTGCGTTCTCAAGGTGCGAGAAGTCGAAGCGCCAACCGGCGTCGGCGTCGAGGTCGTAGGTCGGCGCCTCAACGGCATCGAGCCGTGCCAGGTGGTCGAACAGGGGGTAGGAGGGCTTCGGCACCAGCACGGCGTCGCCGGGATTGCAGAGAAGCTTGAACAGAAAGCTGTAGGCCTCGCTGGTGGAGGAAACGAGCACGATCCGGTCGGAATCCACATCGACCGCCCACCGGCGGTATTCGGCGGCCACCGCTGCTCGGGCCGAGCCGGCGCCCCGCGGGTCCGGGTGATACGCAAAGGCCGAAGGGCCGTCGAGACCCGCGAGCAGATCCGGTGGATAGGCGAAGCCGCAGGCCGTCGGGTTGCTGAGGGTCAGGTCGTAGGGAATATCGCCGAGACCTGCCCGCGCGACGGCAAGACTGTTCGGCGTGAGGTCGTCAGGGATGCGGCGCGAACGAAATGTCATGGGTCGATGCTAGTATCCGACGCAAGATTCGACAAACAATCAAGGTGGAGGTTTTGATGTCCAAGCGACTTGGAGCGGAGTTCGTGGGTACCTTCTGGCTGGTGCTGGGTGGGTGCGGCAGCGCGGTGCTGGCGGCGGCTTACCCGGATCTGGGAATCGGTTTCGTCGGGGTGTCCCTGGCGTTCGGGCTGACCCTGCTGACGATGGCGTTTGCCATCGGCCACATCTCGGGGTGCCACATCAACCCGGCGGTGTCCATCGGTCTGTGGGCCGGCGGGCGGTTCGGGACGAAGGAGTTGGTGCCCTACATCATCGCCCAGGTACTGGGAGGGATCACCGGCGGTGGGGTGTTGTATCTGATTGCCAGCGGCAAGGCGGGCTTCAGCGTGGCGTCGGGTTTTGCCTCCAACGGCTACGGCGCGCATTCGCCCGACGGATACTCGATGGGTGCGGCCTTTCTCTGCGAGGTCGTGATGACCGTGATGTTCCTGGTGATCATTCTCGGCGCCACCGACAAGAGGGCCCCCAAGGGCTTTGCCCCGATCGCCATCGGTCTCGGTCTGACCCTGATCCACCTCATCAGCATTCCGGTCACCAACACCTCGGTCAACCCGGCGCGCAGCACGGGCGTCGCGGTCTTCGTCGGCGGTTGGGCGGTGGCGCAGCTGTGGATGTTCTGGATCGCACCGATTCTCGGCGGCGTGCTGGGCGGGCTCGTCTACCGGTGGCTCGGTGGAGAGGAGGATTCGACTGCGTAGAGGAGAGTCCCGGCCGCCGCGTGGTCCCGCTGTAGAATGCCTCCGTGGAAGAACTGACCGCACTCCAGATCTCGGCGCTTGAGACCTCGGGCTGCGAGGTCCGGACGGATCGACTGACCCGGTGTCTGTACGCGGTGGATGCCTCCATCTATCGCGTCGAACCTGCCGCGGTGGCCTTCCCGCGCTCGGCCGCCGAAGCCGCGATGCTGCTCTCTGCCGCCGCCGGCAGCGGCGTCGAGGTCTCGCCGCGGGGGGCGGGCACCGGTCTCGCGGGCGGCGCTCTCGGCAGCGGATTGGTGGTCGACTTCGCGCGCCACAACTGCCGTATCTCGCACCTCGACCTCGATGCCGGAACCGTCCAGGTCGGCGCCGGGGTGGTCCTCGACCAGCTCAACGCCTTCCTCGCCCCCCACGGCCTGTGGTTCGGGCCCGACGTCGCGACCTCGTCGCGCGCGACCCTCGGCGGCATGGTCGCCAACAACTCCTCGGGCGCCCACGCGCCGGTCTACGGCACCACCGCCGACCATCTCGCGGCGCTCGAGGTTGCCCTGACGGACGGCACCATCGCCAGGGTGGGGGCGGAAGAGGAGGGCCTCCCCGACATCCGCGATGCTGCCGATCGTCTGCTTGCAGCGAATGCCGAGGAGATCGCCCGTCGCCTGCCGGGTGGGTTGGTCAAGCGTTGGCCGGGCTATGGTCTCGACCGGGCTCTGCGCGCACCCGGTGATCTGACCCAGGTCGTCGCCGGCAGCGAGGGCACGCTCGCCGGCGTTGTCTCGGCGGTCGTCAGGGTGGTTCCGCGTCCGGCTCGGCGCAGCCTGGGAGTGATCTTCTTTGCATCGGTGGAGGAGGCACTGCAGGCGACCGTCGAGATCTCCGACCTCGACGCGGCGGCCATCGAGCATCTGGACGCCGCGGTCTTCGATCAAACCCGAGGGCAACGGGCGTTCCGAGCGGCGCGGGATTTTCTGCGGCTCGATGAAGAGCCGTGCGAGGCGCTGCTTCTGGTCGAGTTCTTTGACGACGAAGGTGACCGGTTGGCCGAGCTTCTTCGCCGCAAGATCGGACTGCGGTCGGTGGCGTGCACGACGGCTGCCGAAGCGGAGTTGGTGTGGGGTTTGCGGCGTTCCGGGCTGTCGTTGGTGACGAGCCGCAAGGGGCCGGCCAAACCGGTCCCCGGAATCGAGGACGTCTGTGTCCTGCCGGATCGGCTGCCGGAGTACGTCGCCGGGCTGCGCCGAATCCTCGATCCGCTGGGACTTGAAGCCTCGTTCTATGGTCACGCCGCCTCCGGCGAGCTCCATGTGCGGCCGGTCCTCGATCTTCACCGGTCGGAGGACATCACCAAGCTGCGGGAGGTGGCCGACGATGTGTCGGAGTTGTGCCGCCTCTTCAAGGGGTCGCTCGCAGCCGAGCACGGCGTCGGCATGGCCCGCGCCGAATACCTCGAGGCCCATATCGGTCCCGACCTGATGGCCGCGAGCCTCGAGCTCAAGGCCCTGTTTGACCCCGGCGGCGTCATGAACCCGGGCAAGGTCTTCGGCGACGGACGATTCCGAATCGACCGCGACCTTCGCCTCGGCGCCGGATCGACAATCGACCTGCCGTTTGCCGAGGCCTTCGAGTGGATCGGGCGCGACGACGGATTCGTCGCCAACCTCGAGCAGTGCAACGGGTGCGGGGGCTGCCGCAAAGCGCCGCCGACCATGTGCCCGACCTTCGCCGCCACCGGCGACGAGGCGCTGTCCACCCGGGGAAGGGCCAACATCATCCGCGCCGCCCTCGAGGGCAGATTCAAAGACGCCTCCACGCTTGCCGGTGTCGAACTCGACGAGGTCCTGGGCACCTGTCTCGCGTGCAAGGCGTGCGCCACCGAGTGCCCGTCAAACGTCGACATGGCCAGGCTCAAGGCCGAGCTGCGTCACGCCCGGCACCGCCGGAACGGTGTGCCGTTGACCGATCGGATGATCGCGTCGGCGGACCGCCTGGGTCGCCTGGGGACGCTCGTGCCGGGGCTCGCCAACCGGCTCATGGAGCAGCGGGTGATCCGCCGAATGCTGCAGGCGCTGTTCGGTTTCGATGCCGAGGCGCCGCTGCCTCCCTTTGCGCGGCGCCGTTTCGACGCCTGGTTCCGTCGCAGGCCTGCGGCCGGCGGTGGCAGCCGCGGCCGCGTGATCCTGTGGGACGACACCTGGGTCCGCTACCACGAGCCCGGAATCGGGCGCTCGGCGGTGGAGGTCCTCGAGGCTGCCGGGTACGAGGTGGCCTTGGCAACCGGACGCAAGTGCTGCGGCCGACCCGCCGCCAGTCGCGGTCTGCTCGATGCGGTACGACGGTCGGCAGAACACAACGTGCGTCTTCTTGCGGTGTCCACCGAGCCGATCGTCTTTCTCGAACCGTCGTGCTGGTCGATGTTCCGGGATGAGTACCTCCAGCTCGGGATCGCGGGAGCGGATGCCGTGGCCGAGCGGTGCGTGCTGTTCGAGGACTTCGTGGGCGATCTCCTCGACCGGGATCCCTCGGCCCTGCCGATGACGGCCCCGATCGGATCTGTCGCGATCCACGGGCACTGCCACGCCAAGGCGCTGTCGGACGCGAACCGGGTCGTCGGTTTGCTCGAGCGGCTGCCTGACGCCTCCCCCAGGTGGCTCGAAACCGGGTGTTGCGGGATGGCGGGCGCCTTCGGCATGCTCACCGACCACCGCGAGCTGTCGCACCTGGTGGCCCGACCGTTGGTGCGGCTGATCGAGGACCTGCCGCGTGGGACCAAGGTCGTGGCTTCCGGGACCAGCTGCCGCCACCAGATCGGCGACCTCACCGACGTTCGTCCCCTCCACATCGCCGAGCTCCTTGCACAGAGTCTCGACAAGCCATCGCACGTGCCCACCGATCGAGCGGATTGACCCGGATCCATCGCACGCATTTCTGCCCGCAGATCACGCAGATAACGCAGATCCATCACACCGTCGCAACCACCAAGACACAAAGACACAAAGTCGTCACAAAGGCCCCGGCCTCGGAATTCAACGCAAAGACGCAGAGACGCAAAGGCGCAAAGGGCGCGATCCCGACGGGGAAGGGATTGCCTGATGTGCCCGGCGGCACCGCCGGCGATCTGGTGATCGCCGCCTCCCGGGGAAGCGTCCGCCCGGGATGGATGCAAGCATCCCTCACGGACGAACCCCTCCCCGGCCGACGCGCTCGGAAGCGCGTCGGAGCCGCCTGATCTCCGCGTCTTTGGTTTACCAACTCGATCGAATGGATGACGCGTATTTGTAGGGTGGGCTTCAGCCCACCATCAGAGCAGTTGAGGTGTGGGGCGAGGCCGAAGGGACCCGCAACGACCCTGAAGGTGGGCCGAGGCCCACCCTACCTCGACTTTGCGTTCTCAGGGGTCCAATATCCAAAATCCAAAATCTGCGTGATCTGCGGGCAGGTTGGGTGGGTGGCCGCCCCACTTTGACGTTGCTTTGACACCGATTGCGGTCAAATCGCGAACCCTGGAGTGATTGTTCGCGTTTGAGGGGTTGGAAGGCGCCGGATTGGCGCCGACCGCGAACCGGTGAATCGCCGAAATCGAGCCGCTCCGGCTACAATCGGCGGGACCACCGACGGGAGGACCGATGCAGATTGCCTATTTCGCGCCGCTCAACCTGGCATGGGAAAGGATGAAGCACATCCTGTGGCGCCCCTTTGACCTCTCCAAGTGGATCGTCCTCGGCTTTTCGGCCTGGCTCGCGGGTTTGGCGGACAGCTCCGGCGGCGGCGGCTGGAAGTGGGTCATGGACAATGACGATTTCGGCGGCGCGTCGCGGTTCAGCTCGCACGGGGGTTCCTGGGAGGGCGCCGGCCAGGCGCTGCTGTGGCTGCCTCTGCTCTTCGTCATCACCATGGCGGTGGCCGCGATCCTGTTGGTGATCCTGTGGGTCTCGTCGCGTTCGAAGTTCATCTTCCTCGACAACGTCGTTCACAACCGGGCCGAGATCGTCGAACCCTGGCACCGTCTGCGCGAAATCGGCAACTCCCTCTTCCTGTGGCGTCTCGGCTTTGTCGTCTGTTGCGGTCTCGTCGTGCTGGTCCTGATCCTGCTGTTTCTGGCGCCGGCGGCGACCTTTTCGTTTTCGGACGCCTTGGCGGGTCTGTCGTATGCCGCCATGATCCTAGGGATTCTGGTCTTGATCGCCTTCGGTGTCGCCGCCGCCTTCGTCGCCCTCATGCTGGAGGGATTCGTCATCCCCATCATGTACAAGTTCGAAATCAAGGCGACCGAGGCGTGGCGCTACTTCCTGCCGTGGCTGAAGACCCGGCCGCTGCCCTTCTTCCTCTACGCCTTGTTCGTCCTCGGCCTGGGGCTCTGTTTCGTGGTCTTCTTCAGTCTGATCTGCGTTCTCACCTGCTGTGTGGTCGCCCTCCCCTTCATCGGCACGGTGATCATGTTGCCGATCTGGGTGGCCTATCGACTGTTCAGCGTGGAGTTTCTGGCCCAGTTCGACCCGGGCTTCGACCTCTTCACTCCCGGGCTGATCGACGCAGAAACCGACTGAGCACCACATCGCCCGCGACCAGGAGGACGAGCGCAGCGAGGACCAGGGCCCGCAGGCGCGGCTCGCTGACGGCCGTGATCAAATGACCTGCGACCCTGCTGACGAAGCGGGCATCGGGGTCGCCTGCGGCCTCGACCGCTTGCCTTTGACGGTCGGTCCAGGATTGAGTCGTTCGCAAGAGCGTGGTGCCGAAGACCTGTTCGAGAATCCGGTTCTCGCGCGCCGCAACCGTCATCGATCGACGGTGCTCGCGGGTTCCCTCGACGTGGCGGCGCGCCTCCGCCAGGTTCCGGTTGCGGGCGAAGAGGTGGACCCTGATCTCGTAGACGAAGGGGTCCACGATCGCCGGCACCTCGCGGAGAGCCTGACCGTGCCGGCCTCGCGATTCTTCGATTGCCGCTGCCACTTCCACTGAACGCCGGAGGTCCTGATCCAGGAGGTCGCTTCGCGACAGGCGCGAGCGGAAGGCGGTGCGATCGTCGAGAGGGTGAAGAAAACCGTACTCGCACATCACATCGTCGCTGACGGCGAGGGGTTCGAGAAACGGCAAGTTTCCAGCGAGGGCGCCGAGTCGTTGGGGTGTCGCGGCGAAAACCAGTGCGAGAAGGGCGAACTGCCAGGCCGCGAGACGGCACACGAAACGCACGGTCCGGAGTTTGACGGGTGGGTTCGTTTGTCGGGCCACGCGCCACAGGGCGATCTGGACGAGGACCGAGGCGCCGCCGTTGAGCACGAGATCGCGGAAGTCCCAGTAGCGCTCGGGCACCATCCACTGGAGGATCTCATCCACTGTGCCGACGACGGTGCCGAGCAGGGCGGCGGCGACAAAGACCCCGGGGTCGTCGATCTCGAGGCGGAGGGCGCGGTGGAGCAGGACGCCGAGCACTCCGTACTCGAGAAAATGGAACGCCTCTTCGGGTTGCCCCATGAGCGACCGGGTCCAGACGATCACGATCGCGGCGATGCCGGCGAGCCACGCAACATCCGCCCACCGAATGGAATGCCGGCGGCGTTGCGACACCACAAGTGCGGTTCCTGCCGCCGCGGCGACGATCGCCATCACCGCGATGGCGAGAATCTCCACGGGCCAGCGGATGGCAAAGGCCTCACGCAGCGTGCGCACGAAGGGTATGGCGCCGTAGATGGTCATGATCCACACCGCGACCGCAAGCCATTCCTTCGCAGGGCGCCATCCCATGCCGGCATCCTAACCCGCCCTCCGCGCCGGTCGCCGGGAACATTTCGATTCTGCGTCTCGATTCCTGGCGTTTTGCCGTGCCGGGCTGCATCTTGGGAGACAGACAACCAAGCACACCGGCCGGGCGGGGCCCCACGCTGACCATCGAGGGGGCAGGCGACGGCGTCGGAAGGGAGGCAGGATGGCGGCGACAACTCCGGTCGACGGGACCATTGTTCGAGGGGTCCGAAAGAAGGTGACTCTGCGCGATGGACGCACCGTCACGGTGCGGCGCATGCAGCCTGACGACGTCCAGCGGTCGTACGAGTTTTTCTGTGCTCTGCCCGCCGAAGACCGCAAGTACCTCCGCGTCGACGTCACCCGCCGCGATCTGGTGGAATGGAGAACTCTCGAAACCGACGAACGCAGGACGGTTCGGATGGTGGCCGAGCTCGACGAAGAAATCGTGGCCGACGGCACGCTCGAACTCGAGGGCCACGGGTGGGGCAACAACGTGGCCGAGGTCCGTCTGATCGTCGCCAGATCGTGCCAGAGGCTGGGACTCGGCACGATCATGGCGCGCGAGTTGTTCCACCTGGCTTCGCAGCACCGGGTCGACCGGATCGTGGGCCGGCTGATGCGGCCGCAAGTGGGCGCACACCGCATCTTCAAACGGCTCGGATTCCGCGAGGAGTTTCTGATTCCGGAGCACGTCAGAGACCAGAGCGGCGCCTGGCAAGACCTGATCATCATGAGATGCCCTCTGGAAGACCTCTGGCAGGACCTGGAGTTCGAACTCGCAAACGGGGATTTCCAAAGACATCGGTAGGACGCGGGGCTTGAGGCTTGAGGCTTGGGGCTTGAGGGTTGAGGGTTGAGGGTTGTGCCTCCCGGCGACGGCGACTCATTCCCATGGTTTGTTATGCTTGGGCCCTCTTTCGGGGAGGCATGCATGAACGACAAGGCCGAAAAGGGCTCGGGTCTGGGGATCGTCGGGTACGACGCCTATGAGTTCGTGGTTCGAGACATCGAACGCAGCCGCAACTTCTACACCAGGATGATGGATGTCAACGAGGTGGCCCGGCTCAACGAACGGGAGGCCGCATCGCGCGGCGAGGACGCGGTGATCTTCGCCGCCGGCAAGGCGCAGTGCATCTGCATCAGCTCCCGCGAGCGCGGGTCGGCCGCAGACCGCTGGCTCAAACGCCACCCGGACGGGGTGCGGAGGGTCGGCTTCCGGGTGCGGGATGTAAGGGCGACTCGGGCCGCCTTGACCGAACGCAACGCAACCTTCTGCAGCGATATCATCGAAGCGGCCGACGACAAGGGGCGCCCCTATCGGTACTTCGATATCGCGACGCCGCTGGGGGATGTCCGTTTCCGGTTTGTCGAGCGGGCCTCCGGCGCCCTGCCCCCCGGCTTTCAGAACATCAACCCGGGCGACGAAAACAATGCCAACGGCTTTCAGGTCATCGATCACGTCACCTCCAACTTCCTCACTCTCGAGCCGCACATCACCTGGCTGCGCGACGTGATGGGTTTCGAGGAGTACTGGAGGGTCCACTTCCACACCGCCGACATCAGCCCCGGGACGGGGGGGTCGGGTCTCGCCTCGATCGTGATGTGGGACCCGGACTCCGGCATCAAACTCGCCAACAACGAACCGGTCACGCCGCACTACGAATCGAGCCAGATCTATACCTTCTGCGAGGCCAACCAGGGCCCGGGGGTGCAGCACGTGGCCTTTCACGTACCGGCCATCTCCTCCGCCGTGGAGAACCTCCGCGGGTCGGGTATCGAGTTTCTCGACACGCCGGCCACCTACTACGACATGCTGCCCGAGCGACTGGTGCGGCAGAAGGTCACGAACTTCGACCACCACGTCGACGAACTCAAGCGTCTGGGAATCCTGGTCGACGGCCAGGACGACCGCTATCTCCTGCAGATCTTCATGGTCGAGGGCGGTCTGCTGTACGACGACAGCGAGGCCGGGCCGTTCTTTTACGAGGTGATCCAGCGCTTCGGCGCGCGCGGGTTCGGCGAGGGCAACTTCCGGGCGCTCTTCGAGTCGATCGAGAGGGACCAGCTCCAGCGTCTCGCCGCAGAACGGCAACTCAACGCGGGAGCGGGCTCATGAGATTGAATTCGGAATTCGGAATTCGGAATTCGGAATTATGGCGGAGTCGTCCTGATATCGGGGCACTCACACGGATGGGTGCGAATTCAAAATTCAAAATTCAAAATTCAAAATTTTCCGACCGAAAGGCGGAATCATGATTCACCGACTCACACGCGGACACATCCCGGTGAAGCCGCACACCGTATTCGAGGTGGACGGGTCGCTGTGCTTCGAGCACTGTTTCACGCGGACGGGTTTCGAGTCGATCTACACGATTCTCTGGCACCGCAAACCACCGCACTGGATCGAAGGCCAGGAGGATCTGGGACGACACCCCGGGTGGGCCGAGGGCAAGCAGCTGGCGCCGCTGCGGAGGTGCCACTTCGTGAGCGGCCAACTCGGGAGAGGCGACAGTCCTTTTTTGAGCCGCCGCCTGCTGTTCACCAACCCCGACGTCGGGGTCTGGCTGGGGCGCCCGACCGAAAGCGAACCGACGCTGGTGGCCAACGCCGACGGCGACGAGTTGACCTTTGTGCACCAGGGCTCGGGGCGGGTCGAAAGCCCGCTCGGCGTGGTGTCGTTCGCGACCCACGACTATGTCTATGTGCCGCAGGGCTTGCCCCACCGCTTCGTGCTCGATGCGCCGGCGATGTTGCTGACGGTGGAGGCGCGGTCGCCGCTCAGAGTGCCCAGGCAGTACCGCGCGCCCGAAGGTCAGTTGTCGATGTACGCGCCCTATACCCACCACGATTTTGCCGCACCGGCGTGGCCCGACGGCGGCCCCGAGAGCCTGCAGGCGCCGCGCCGGTTGATCGTCCAGAACGGCGGTTCCTTGACCGCCTTCGAGTTCGCGAACGACCCTTTCGACGTGGTCGGATGGGACGGTCAGGTGTGGCCCTTCGCCTTTCCGATCCTCGCCTTCCAACCCAAGACCGGGCTGGTCCACCTGCCGCCCACCGTCCACACCACCTTTGCGGGAGAGGGCTACGTCGTGTGCTCCTTCGTTCCGCGTGTGGTCGATTTCGCCGACAACGCCATCCCCTGTCCCTATCCCCACTCGTCGCCCGACTGCGACGAGATCCTGTTTTACGTCGAGGGGAACTTCACCTCCCGCAAGGGCGTCGGTCCGAGCTCGATCACTCTCCACCCACGCGGGTTGCCGCACGGGCCACATCCGGGGACCTACGAGGCGTCCATCGGCGCCGCCCGCACGGATGAGGTGGCGGTGATGATCGACACCTTCAAACCGCTCCTGCCCACCGCCTTCGCCGCTTCCGTCGAAGACCTGGCCTACAACCAGAGTTGGGTGAGGTAGGAATTCGGAATTCGGAATTAGGAATTCGGAATTCCATCGCAACTCCAGCCGACTGGAAACGCCCGAGTGCTTGCGAAGAGACCACGCGCGGCGGCGGTGCCTGGCATCCGGCCCGTCCGACGGGCCGCGTGCCGGGCTCCGCACGGGAAAAACGCGCTGATACGTGCCGCGTGCGACGGAGGTGCCACTTTCAACATTGTTTGATCTCAGCAAAACCTCCTCGGCCTAGCGCGTCGGGCAAACAATGTTGAGGGTGGCGTGCGCCGAGCAAAGCTCGGGGAAGGGGGAAGAGATGACATGAGATGAGTCACTCGGAAACCTTTCGTACAGATCCTGCGGGTCGAATCCCGCCCGGGTAAGGCTGGCCCCCGCCCGGAAGCGAGTCTTGCGTGGTGGTCGGGTAACCGTCACTGCGAAGCGTAGACAGCGAAGATGCAGGCCGTGTGATTGAGCCCCGAAATCTACTATTCGTGGGAGCCGACGCCGTGTCACTAGCGGAAGGCAACATCGTGGGCGCCGAGAAGGCCTGGCGCTCCGGTCCCACCGGGGTCAGATGCGAGCAGGGCATGCATCGAGAGGATCTGACGGGAACTCGGGAGATCCTGTTTTCTCCGTCCTCAAGGAGCCGGTAGGGGAGCCGGCTGATCAAAACCCAGGCTCGCCGTGGGCAGTGCTGGTCGATGGCGGGAGCGAAACAAACAGCACAGGGACGGTACCGGCAGGCGAATTCAACGAGCCTCCCGGGATGGATGGCAGGAAGTCGGAGCGCCCCACAGTACCGATGAGACCGGGGAACCGAACCCACAGGGACCCGGAGGAGGGAAGGGGGCGCCGGGGCATGGAACCGGTGGAGGGAAAGATGGCGAGGACATCGGACCTCGGGAGCGTCTCAACGAGACTGCATCGGATAGCTGAGCTGGCGAAGCAGGCACCCGAAATGGTGATCGTGACCCTTGCCCACCACATCGACCTGGCGTGGATGTATGAAGCATTCCGGCAGACGCGCAAGGACGGGGCGGCAGGATCGGACGAGGTGACGGCGGCAGAGTATGCCGAGGATCTTGACCGAAACCTGCGGTCGCTCCTGGAGCGCTTCAAGTCGGGATCGTACTTCGCGCCGCCGGTGCGACGGGTGCAGATCCCGAAAGGGGACGGGAGCAAGACCCGCCCGATCGGGATACCGACCTTTGAGGACAAGGTCCTGCAGAGGGCGGTGCTGATGGTCCTGGAAGCGGTGTACGAGCAGGACTTCTATGACTTCTCGTACGGTTTTCGGCCGAAGCGGTCTGCACACCAGGCACTGGACAGCCTGTGGCACAGGCTGATGGACGTGCACGGGGGCTGGGTGCTGGAGGCTGACATCTCGAGCTTCTTTGACACCCTGGATCACAAGATCCTACGGAGCTTTCTGGACCAGCGGGTGCGCGACGGTGTGATTCGAAAGATGATCGACAAGTGGCTGAAAGCGAAAGTGCTGGAGGACGGGCAGCTGCGACGGACAACGGACGGCACACCGCAGGGAGGGGTGATCTCGCCGCTATTGGCGAACGTCTACCTGCACGAGGTGCTGGACCGGTGGTTTGTCGAGCAGGTCCAGCCGCGGATGCGGGGACCGGCCTACCTCATCCGGTACGCCGACGACTTCGTGATGGTGTTTGCCTCCG
The DNA here is from genome assembly GCA_963715955.1 of Candidatus Sulfomarinibacteraceae bacterium. Classification (GTDB taxonomy): domain Bacteria; phylum Acidobacteriota; class Thermoanaerobaculia; order Thermoanaerobaculales; family Sulfomarinibacteraceae; genus Sulfomarinibacter. The sequence continues at coordinate 59,546 of CAVQSQ010000013.1, read as the reverse complement.
AGTCCGACGCGCGCCGGGTAATGGAGGTACTGCCGAAGCGATTTGCGAAGTACGGGCTCGCCCTGCACCCAGAGAAGACGCGACTGATCGAATATGGCCGGACCCAGGGGCCGAGGAACGGAGGGGGAGGTGGGAAAGCGCCGACCTTCGATTTCCTCGGATTCACCCACTATTGGGGAAAGTCACGCAAGGGGACGCTGGTGGTCAAGCGCAAGACAGCGCGGCACCGGTTTGCCCGCTCGCTCAAACGCGTCGCTCAGTGGTGCAAGCGACACCGGCACAAGCCGATCGCAGACCAACAACGGTTCCTCTCTGCGGTGCTGCTGGGACACTACTCGTACTTCGGCCTGACCGGCAACGGGCGGGCTCTCGGTACGTTTCATCACCAGCTCGTACGGATCTGGCACTACTGGCTGCGACGGCGATCGCAGCGCAGATCCCTGAACTGGGCCCGGTTTGCCCATCTTCTCGAGCGCTTTCCGCTCCCGCCACCGAAGGTCGTCCACTCGATCTACCGCCATGCAGCGAACCCATGCGCCTGAGGAGCCGGATGCGGGAAATCTGCACGTCCGGATCCGTGGGGGGCCCGGGCGGGTAACCGCCCGGGTCTACCCGACTCCTCTCGGGTAGGGCGCACTGAAAGTCGGGTATCCTGGCAGCGATCCCAGAGGCGGAGGTGTGACCGTGATCGAGGCCGACAATTCTGCAACGCTCACGACCGAAAAGATCCTCGCCATCGAGCGCCCGCACGAGAGCTTGATGACCTACTACGTCGTGTCGTCGCTGGCTGCGGGCCCGTTCTTTCCACTGGTCCTCGTGCCCCTCTACTTCCGCTACCACACCATGCGCTACCGTTTTTCAGACGAGGGCGTTTCGATGCAGTGGGGCATTCTCTTTCGCAAGGAGATCAACCTCACCTTCGCACGCATCCAGGACATCCACCTCACCAGCAACTTCATTGAGAGGTGGCTGGGTCTGGCGCGGATTCAGATCCAGACCGCGAGCGGCAGTTCCAAGGCCGAGATGACGATCGAAGGGATCCGCGACTTCGGGCCGCTGCGCGATTTTCTCTACTCGAGGATGCGCGGGGCCAGGGGCCATGGACAACCTGCGTCCGCGGAAGGGATCGGCCTGTCTCCGTTTTCGGAGCCATCGGCGTCCGGCGATCTCGGCGAGGTGGCGGCGGCGCTGCGCGAGGCGGTGGAAGAACTTCGGGAAATTCGCGTTGCCCTCGAACGCCGGGCCGGGGGCTCGGAAAATGGCTGACAATGCCCTCGAACGGCTCATCACCCGCGTGCTCAAGGTGCCGCCTCGCCCCGAACCGCCGATCGGCGGCGACGGGACGTTGCGGGTGTTCAACGCCGCTCCAGGTTTTTTCAGATACCGGTTGTTGGGCTGGGCCCTCCGTCAGACCGGGACGGCCGTGGGCCTCATCATCGGTCTCGTGTTTCTGAGCCAGATCCAATTCGAGACCATGTGGTTTCCGAATGCTCTCGCGCGGGTGCTCGAAGTCGTCGGCGTCGCCGGTTTCCTGGCCCAGTTGCCGCTGTCGTTTCTCATGGTCCGTCTCGACTACCGCTACCGCTGGTACATGGTCACCGACACCAGCCTGAGGATCCGCGAGGGCCTGCTCGCAGTTCGCGAGCAGACCATGACGTTTGCCAATATCCAGAACCTCTCGATCCGCCAGGGTCCGTTGCAGCGCCTGTTCGGGATCTCCGACCTGCGAGTCCGAACGGCCGGGGGCGGTGAAAGCGCGAAGGGTGGCGAAGAGATCGCCGAGGCCGCGAACATGCACCTCGGGTATTTCAGGGGCGTCGACAATGCGGCCGAGATCCGCGACCTCATCGGCCACCGGATGCGCGGCCAGCGCGACGCCGGTCTCGGCGACCCGGACGAGGTGGCGCCTCCTCGCACAGCTGTCACCGCATCGCAGGCCGGGGCCGGCGACCTGGTGGTCGCGGCTCGACAACTTCGTGACGAGGCGCGGAGGCTGGGAACCGCCCTCGATCTCACCTGACGGGGGGTCGTTGTGCCGGATTCCGGGCGAAGATTTTCGAGTTTTTTGCGACGATGTCGCGAACCGAATGCCCGCCGAACGCGTATGATGGTGTGATGCAGCGGTCACAACGGCGCCTGACATTGACGTTGGCGCCCGGGATTCTCGCATTTCTGATTGCCGCCCTTTCGGTCGCGGACATGTTCCTGCCGCGCCCCTACGACGGTGTCATATTGGAGGCGGATGTGCCGGGAGCGCGGGTGGTGCGCGCCGTGGTCCCGGGATCGGGCGCCGACCGCGCCGGCATACGCCCCGGCGACGTGATCACCGGCATCGATCGCACTTTCCTTCTCGATTCACAGACCCACGCGCAGACCCTGCTCAACCGCCACCGTATCGGCGAATCGGTTTCTTATCTGGTGAGGTCCGGAGGCAGCATTTTTGAAGTTGACGTGGAGCTCGGGCGGCGCCAGATCGGCGACACCTCCTATCTCTACGCCGCCCTTTTGGGCTTCCTCTTTTTCGGCGTCGGCGTATTCGTCGTGTTGCGTCAACCGCGCTTGCCCGCGGCGCGCGTTTTCTTCACGATGTGCTGCCTCTTCATGCTCTTCCTGGTGTGCCGCCTGCGCCCCGCCTCCTACTCATGGGTCGATACTTTTGTGCTCAACACCGGGACCATCGCTCTGCTCTTCCTGCCGGCCGCGTTCCTCCATTTCTTCCTGATCTACCCGCGTCCGGTGTGGGAGTGGCGCCGTGACCCCATCGCGCGCCTCCTGGGTTGGGTATCGCACATCAGCGCCAAGATGCTGCCGATTTATCTGATCCCACCCATGGTCTATCTCGTCACCTCGGTGTGGGCGCGCAAAACCGGAAGCTCGCTGCCGCTGATCAGCGGCGCTCCCATGACCAACTGGTGGGTCATGGTCGGCTACATGGTGCTCGGGCTCGGCGCCCTCGGTCTGAGCGCGCGCTACCTGCCCGACGCGAACCAGCGTCGCGGCGCCGGCCTGGTGTTTCTGGGCACCCTCTTCGGGGTAGTTCCCTTCATCGTTCTAGCCGTCGCCTTTCCGTCCTTTTTCAACACCGAACGATTTCTCTTCTACGGGGTGGTGCCGCTGATTCTGGTGCCCATCACCTTTGCCTACGCCATCATCCGCTTCGGACTGCTCGATATCCGGGTGATTCTGCGCAAGAGTCTTCTCTACACGGTGACCACCGCCATGGTGACGGCCGTCTATGCCCTCGGCATCGCCTCCTTCAACCTTCTTTTTCGTGGAACCCAGCTGGCCGATTCGCCGTACTTTCCCGTCATCTTCGCCCTCGCCATCGTGCTCCTCTTCGAACCGCTGAGGCAACGCCTCCAGGGCCCGGTCGACCGCTTCTTCTTTGCCGAGAGGCTGCGTCTGCAGCGCGCGATGGTGGAGATGGGCGAGGCCTTCACCCGCGAGGTGGAGATCGGCCCCGTCGTCGCCCAGTTGGTCGGACGGTTGCCCGCGCTTCTGGGTCTGCATTTTTCGGCCTTGTATCTGGTCTCCAACCGCCGGTTGGTGCGACAGGCCGGGCCCGACAGCCTGCCGGAAGAACTACCCATCATCGGCATCCTCCACGATCAGCTCAAGCGCCAGGGCTCGTTGGTGCGGCTCGAGGACCTGGCGCCGCTGCGTCTGCTGTCGCCGGAGGTCGAGGAACTTTCTTCGACCCTGGGCGCGTCCGGGGTCGAGATCGCGGGCCTTCTCGCCACCACCCGGCGTGCGGTGGGCGTGATTCTGCTCTCCGGCAAAGCCGGACAGACCGCGTTCGAGAAGGAAGAGCTTCAGTTGTTGCGAGGCCTGCTCAACCAGGCATCCATCGCTCTGGAAACCAGCATTCTCCTGGATGAGCGGACGCGGCAGGCGGAACTCGAGCGCGAGCTCAAGATCGCCGCGTCGATTCAGGCCTCGCTGCTGCCCACATGTCTGGCGGCGGCCGAAGGCTGGTCGCTGGCTGCGGTGTGCCGCCCCGCCCGCGAGGTTGGGGGCGACTTTTACGCAGAGCTGCCGGGGAGGCTGAACGGCGAACATGCCATCGTCTACGGCGACGTTTCCGGAAAGTCGATCTCCGGGGCCTTGATGATGATGGCGGCTCACGAGGTCCTCAAATCGGTGGCCCTCGCCCATCCCGAGCCGGAGGAACTGCTCCGATTGGCCAACGAACGGTTGTACGCGTTGCGCGGGGGCCGAACGCGCGGCGAGTACCAGGCGGGCAGTTTCGTCGCCCTTGGCTACCTTGCTTTCAGGGGTGGCGAAAGTCGTATCTCCTACACCCTTGCGGGGCAGCCGCCGCCGATGCTCAGGCGGTGCACGGGGGAAGTGGAGCTCTTTTGCCATGCCGGAGCACCGGCTGCCGCTGGGCGCCCTCCGCACCGGCGGACACCGGATTCTCGAGATTTCTCTCGAACCGGGGGACCTCATGTTGGCCTACTCCGACGGGGCGGTGGAGGCGCAGTCGCCGGAGGGCGATTTCTTCGGTGAAGAACGACTCGCGCAATCGTTACAGGAGGCCCCGGCCGATCCCCAGGAAGCCGTCAACTACCTGCTCGAGGAGATCGAGGCCTTCACCTGCGGTCACACGCCCTACGACGATGTCACGCTGGTGGCGGCGTCGTGGTCCCACGCCGTGATCGCGCGCTGATCGCGGGCGGGACATGTCCCGCCCTTACTGCCCCTGCATCGCTTTCATGAAGTCGAACGGTTTTTCGGTGTAGTCGGCGGGCGGTTCGTAGGTGCCCGCGGGTGGGGCGAGATCCTCGATGGATGTGGTCTTCTGTGATTTCCTGATCGTTGTGTTGCCCATGATCGTCATCGTGGTGACACCCTCTTCCTCGATCACCAGGCCATCCAGCTTGCTCATCTCCTCGGCCATCTTTTGGAGGCCGGGGCTCATGCTGTTGAGGTGTTTGTACATTGCGTAATACGCCTCCTGGTCAAACTCCACATCCTGAGTGGCCCACATGGTCATCTCGATGGTCGCCATCTTCGAGGTCATGGTGACGTCGAACCGGCGTGCCTTCCACTCGCCGATCATCTTGGTTTCGTCGGTCGGCGTGACCGTGACGTCGAAGGTCATCATGGGGATCATCTGTTCCGCCATACCGGGAGGCATGAACTGCGAGAGATCGATCGGCAGTTCCATGATGTTGTAGGTCTTTTCGTCGTGGTCGACGACGTAGAGCTTCTTCTCGTCGAGGCGGATGATGGTGCTCGTGTCGCTCATGTCGGTCCGCATGCGGTCTTTTCCGATCCAGGTCACCCGTTCCTGATCCACCGGCGGTGTCGTGCGCCCCATGGCGTTGAATCCGTCGGTGTGGTCCATTTTCACGATTTTGATGTCCGCCGAGGCGGCCCCGGCCACCAGAACAACCGCCGCAGCAATCAACAGGGCCCTGTGGATCTTCATACGAACCTCCAATTCCTTGTGCCGACAACGTCGGATTCTATCCCGATTCAGCCGACCCGTCCACGCGCCCGGGCGAGCTTCGGCCTCTTATCCGGACTCGCCACAAAGGCGGCCGCAGAAGGTGGAGAATCCGCACACCATGGTGTCGACCCGCCGTGCGAGGTCGGGATCGGTCAGGTTTCCGGTGTCGTCGACGGCGCTGCCGACGTCTGGAATGAACACCCGGCGTCCGTACAAGTGGGCGTGGCGGTACTGAAAGACCATCTGGATCTGTTCCACTGCCCGAATGGCCCCCCAACGCCCGGACGAGAGACCGATGAACCCCGCCGGTATTTCGTACAGGCTCTCCGGGAAGCGCAGCATGTCGATGAAGTACTTGAGGATCCCGGGAAAGGACCCGTTGTACTCGGGGACCACGGTGAGGATGCCTCGAACCGCCAGTATCGACTCCTGAAACGACTTCGAAACCCGTCGGGTTTGGTGGCGTAGCTGGTGCCGGCCATGAGGTCCGGCGGCAGTTTGGCGAGGTCGAGGAACCTGACCTGGTCGCCGTTTTCCACCAGGATCTTCTGGACCAACCGCGCCACCGCGAGCGTTTTGGATCCGGGCCGGTTGGTGCCGGCGATGACTGCGATCATGATTCCTCCCGGTTTCGGCCGGCCGCACCTGGCGTTCGCCGGTGGGCACTCCGGCCGTGTCTTCGCCTGAGATAGTAGAATACCCGACGGAGGCGACATGATGAGGAAGGGTCTCATATTTAATCTCGCTGTCGGCGCTGTTGTCGATGGCGGGGACGGCGGCGGCAGCGGGTCTGGTCCACCACCGATTGCAGGTTCGACTGCATGCCGGAAACCCACACGGTGGAGGTGGTCGACGGCTTGAACCTGGACGGTGCGGTGATGGCTGACGAGGACGGCGCCTACCGTTTCGTCCTCCACGCCGGGCTGAATCCGCGGGTCGAAACCCCGGGCTGGAGCCTGGAACCGTTGACCGGTCCGGTCGAGGCAGGGTTCTTCGGGATCAACGCCACCACCGACACCGTGCCGGACAACGTGCCCCTGGAGGCCTTTCGCCTGGTGCCGGAAGCCGGCGTCTCGGGGCCGGTGGATCTGATCTACGGCGGCGAGATCTTCCACCCGCTGGCAACTGCCGGCGAGGAGTATCAGCGGAGCTTCTCCGAGACTCCCGGGATCATCGACGCGAACGGGGTCTTCCTTTCCGGGACCAGTTTCTGGGTGCCCAGCTTCGGGGACGGTCTGGTGACCTTCGATCTCACGGTCGTCGGGTTGCAGCCGGGGTGGAACGTGGTGTCGCAAGGCCGCCGGTCCGGCCACGAGACCGGTCCTGACGGGACGAGCACGACCACATGGAGCCTCGAGCATCCGACCGAAGAGGTCTACCTGGTTGCCGGCCCCTGGCACGAGTACCGCCGGATGGCCGGCGCGGGTCGAGGTCTTCGCCTTTCTTCGCGACGACGACCCGGCGCTGGCCCAGCGCTACCTCGACGCCACCGCGCGCTACCTCGAGCTGTACAACGGGATGCTGCCGCCGTACCCCTACGCGTCGTTCGCCCTGGTCGAGAACTTCTGGGAGACCGGGTACGGAATGCCCGGCTTCACCCTGCTCGGACCGAGGGTCATCCGTTTTCCGTGGATCCTGACCTCGTCCTACCCCCACGAACTGCTCCACAACTGGTGGGGCAACTCGGTCTACGTGGATTTCGAAACCGGCAACTGGTGCGAGGGTCTGACCGCCTATATGGCCGACCACCTGTTCGCCGAGCAGCGCGGCGAAGGCGCCACCTACCGCCGCGCGACTCTCAAGAAGTTCACCGACATGGTGTCGGCGGGCGACGACTTCCCACTCTCGACCTTTGGTTCGCGCCAGTCCGCGGCTTCAGAAGCGGTGGGCTACGGCAAGAGCCTGATGCTGTTTCACATGGCCCGCCGCGCGGTGGGCGACGAGAGCTTTCTCGAGGCGCTGTCACTCTTCGATCGCGAGCACATCTACACCCGCGCCTCCTTTGCAGACCTCGCCGCGGCCTTCACCGACGCCTCCGGTGGTGACTGGGGACCCGTTCGTCCAGGAGTGGGTCGAGCGAAAAGGTGCGCCGCAGATCGTGATCCACGAGGCCCGTGTCGAGGAGGGCGCTCCGGGAGAGGACCCGTGGCGGGTCTCCGTCCACCTGCGCCAGGTCCAGGATGAGGACCCCTTTCCGATCTCGGTGCCGGTGGCGGTGACGGTCGAGGGCCGGGACGAGGCGATCGTGGCCGAGGTCGGCACCTGCGGCCGGGACTGTATCGTCGAGGTTCCGTGTCCGGCGAAGCCCCTGCGGGTGGACGTGGACCCGGAGTTCGACGTCATGCGTCGTCTCGACCCGTTCGAGGTGCCGCCGGCCCTGTCCACCGTCTTCGGTTCGCAGGACCCGCTCTTCATTCTGCCCGGTGAGGCGTCCGAGGAGGAACGGGCGGCGTGGCGGCAGTTGGCCGTTGATTGGGCGCGACCGGCCGACCCGCGGGTCGTGATCGACGCCGATATCGACGACCTCCCGGCCGGGTCGGCGTGGGTCCTCGGCTGGAACAATCGTATTCGCCGTCGAGATCGCGGGCCGGTTGGCCGACCAGGGCGTCGTGGTGGGTGACGTCGAGGTTGTTCTGGGCCCCGACCGGCTGCCCCGGGCCGACCACTCGCTGGTGATGGTGGCGCGCTCGATCGGGTGATCCCGAAGCCGCCGTGGGTTGGGTCGCCGCCTCGCCTGCGGCCGCCATTCCGGGTCTGGCACGCAAGCTGCCCCACTACACCCGCTATTCCTACCTCGGATTCAAAGGCCCCGAGCCCGACAACGTCGCCAAGGGCATGTGGCAGCCTCTGTCCTCGCCCCTGGTGCGCAACTTGACGGATGGTCCGATGCCCGCCCTCGTGCTGCCGCCGCGGGCGCCCCTGGCCGAGCTGCCTCCGGCATACGACGCCGAAGTGCTGGGTCGTACGGTGGCCGCGCTCGCCGACCCGGAGCTCGCGGGGCGGGGCCTCGGCAGCGACGGTCTCGTGCGGGCGACCGCGATTGTCGAACAGGGGTTGGCGGAAGGCGGTCTCCAACCGGCGGGAGACCAAGGTTTCCGCCAGGTCTGGGTCTGGAAGGGCGGCGAGCCCGAACGAGAGATGGAGCTTGTCAACCTGGTGGCGAGGGTCCCCGGCAGCGACCCGCAGTTCGATCTTCGGCCGGTGGTGGTGCTGTCCCACATCGACCATCTCGGTACCGGGTGGCCGGATGTCCGCGCGGGCAACGAGGGCCAGGTCCACCCCGGGGCGGACGACAACGCCTCCGGCGTGGCCGTACTGCTCGAGCTCGCGCGCACCATGGCGGCCGAACCGCCGCGTCCGCGGCCGGTGGTGTTCGCGGTGGTGACCGGGCGAAGAAGCCGGGCTGCTCGGTTCCCGCCATCTCCTCGAGCCCTGCCGCCGGATGTCGAGCCCTTCGCGTGTGTCAACCTCGACACTGTCGGGCGGCTGGCCGACGGCAAGCTCTACGTCCTCAACGCCGACTCCGCCCGCGAATGGCGCTTCATCTTCATGGGTGTCGGCTACACCACCGGCGCACCGATTTCGGTCGTCTCCGAACCTCTCGACGCCTCCGATCAGGTGGCCTGTATCGAGCGCGGCATCCCGGCGGTGCAGCTCTTCACCGGGCCGACCCCCGACTACCACCGACCGACCGACACCGTCGAGACCATCGATGCCGAAGGCCTGGTGGTGGTGACCGAAGCGGCCCACGAGGCCGTTGGCTACCTGGCGGAACGCACCGAAGCGCTGACCGTGACCATCGCGGCAGCCGGCGCGGGCGATGCCGCCGCGCCCGCCGCGACCGAGGCGCCGCGCCGGGCCAGTCTCGGTACCATGCCCGATTTCGGGTACGAGGGCGAGGGCGTGCGCGTCCAGCAGGTGATGCCAGGCTCGGCTGCCGAGTCGGCGGGGATCCTCGCGGGCGATGTGATCGTGGGGGTTGACGGTCAACCGGTGGCCGACCTGCGCTCCTACTCCGGGCTTCTCAAAGCGTACGCTCCCGGAGACGAAGTCACCGTGAGCCTCCTCCGCGATGGCCACCAGATCGAGTTCACGGTGACTCTTGGAGCGAGATAACGTTCAACGTTTCAACGTTTTAACGTTCTAACGTATTCTGGTACGATGGGGCCACGGCGCCACAAGCGCCAAAAGGAGAGGGCGATGATCACATTTACCGAAGACGCGCGGCAGAAGGTCCGCGAGTACATGGACATGGCCGAGGGTTCCTGCCTCGGCGTGCGCGTTGTGGCGCACCGCCAGGGCCGCCATCGCTTCAGCTATGAGCTGTCCCTGGTCATGGAGGGAGAGACCTCGGAAAAGGACGCGGTGGTGGACCAGGAGGTCTTCAAGGTCTACCTCGATCCGCCGACTGCGGAGAGCGTCGAAGGCACGACGGTGGACTTCGTCACGGACGTCCGTGGTTCGGGTTTCATGTTCGACAACCCGCAGACGGTGGTGAAGTGGGACGATCCCCTGGCGCAGAAGGTGCAGAAGGTGATCGACGAGCGCATCGCTCCGTCGCTTGCGGGTCACGGTGGCTGGGTGGAACTTCTGGGAGTCGAGGGCGATGCCGCCATGATTCAGTTCGGCGGCGGGTGTCAGGGCTGCGGCATGTCGCAGGTGACCCTCAAAGACGGCATCGAGACGGCCATCCTGCAGGAGGTCCCCGAGATCAAGAGAGTGCTCGACGACACCGATCACGCATCGGGCGACAACCCGTACTACGCGCGGTGATCCCAGGACGGAGTTGTTTTCGATTCTGAACGACAAGATGCGGAAGAAGGTTCGAGGGATACCGCCCTTCAGTGCGCTCTTCCCGAGAGGAGCCACCCTGAACATTGTTTGCCCGAATCGAGCCTCCGACGTGAACGAGTGAAGGTCAAACAATGTTCAAAGTGGCACCTCCGCCGCACGTGGTCCCACCTGCCCTGAATACCTGGAACCCTCCCGCCGGTCGGAGGTTCGGCCGGGAATTCAAAATTCAAAATTGAGAATTCAAAATTTTTGATGCGTCAGCATCAAATCCCGCCGCCGTCCTGAAAGCGTTCGGTGGTCGGGCGGGTCTGGGAGATGGTGGCGCCGGGGGGCACGTCGCGGGTCACCCACACGTTGCCACCGATGACGGCGCCCCTGCCAATGGTCACGGTGCCCAGAATCGTGGCACCGGAGTAGATCGTCACATTGTCCTCGATCGTGGGGTGGCGGTCGATGCCCTTGATCGGGTTGCCTTCGTCGTCGAGAGGAAACGTCTTGGCTCCCAGGGTCACACCCTGGTAGATCCTCACCCGGTCGCCGATCCTGGCGGTTTCGCCGATCACGACCCCGGTCCCATGGTCGATGAAGAAGCTCTCGCCGATGGTGGCCCCGGGATGGATATCGATACCGGTGAGGCTGTGGGCGTGCTCGGAGATGATGCGGGGAATCAGTGGCACATCGGCAAGGTAGAGCTCGTGCGCGATGCGATGGCAGGTGACCGCGAGCACGCCGGGATAGCAGAAGATCGCCTCGGAAGGGCTCGGTGCGGCCGGGTCGCCCTCGTAGGCCGCGACAGCGTCGAGGGCGAGCTTTCGTCGCACCCCCGGCAGCTCGCGCAGAAAATCTGCGGTGATCCTTTTGGCACGCCCGAGACACTGTTCGGGTGTGCGGTCGCTCTTCTCGCGTGCGCAGGCAAAGCACAGCCCGCGGTGGATCTCGTCGACCATGATCAGCGACGCGCGGTGGAGGGCGGCGCCGAGGTGAAACGCGAGGCTCTCCTCGGTCACGTCACGATTGCCGACATAGCCGGGGAATATCACCGACCGCAGAAGGTCCACCATCTCCACCACCTCGGTGCGCGACGGGAGGGGATGGCCGGTAAAGGTCTTGCGGAGGGGCGTCGCCAGTTCTTCGGCCTGCGCCTGCATCTCGGCGACCACTTCGACCAGCACCTCGTCGAGGGCGCCGGCCCCGTGGTTGTGCGGAAACGACTCGAGAACCTTCATGTCGGCCATTGTGTGCTCCCAATGGGCCAACACGCGGGATGTCCCGAATACTCCCGCTCGCACGGTTGCTCGTTCGACGGCAATTCACGGCGGTGGAGTCTCCGAGATTCCACCGCCGTGAATTGCTTCAGAACATCCCGCGCTGCGGGGTGGCAGAGGCGGCGTTGCGCTCGGCCATGCGTTTGCGGTTGTCGGCGGCGAGGTGGCACGCCTTGTACTTCTTGTCCGAACCGCACCAGCAGCGGTCGTTACGGCCGAGCACAGGGATTGCCTGCTGCTCGGGCCCGAGGAGGAGTCGTTTGAGACCGTCGAGAATTGTCATCGTGCGTCCTTGCAGGTGGTTTGCCGCGTGATCGGGCGGCTGAAACAGCAAAAATCCTACCAGAGCCGTCGAAATCGGTCAATTCTGTGGAGAATCGGCCAATCGAGGAAAATCCCGCAGACCGAGGAGACGTGCGATCCGGACCCCGAACTGGGTGTTGTCGAAGACCCCGGAAAACACGGTCGAACCGGGCCCGAACGCGAACACCGGCACCAGTTGCGATGAGTGGTACTCATGGGCCCAGCGCACAACGACCCGGCCGTCCCCGTACTCGCCCTCGAGAAGATGGGGCCCGCCGGTCTCGTGATCGGCGACGACCAGGACGAGGGTGTCGTTGTGCGCCGCACATCGATCCAGCACCATCGCCACAGTGTCGTCAAGTTCACGCATGCCGTCGAGGATTGCGTCCATGTCGTTGGAGTGCGCCGCCTCGTCGGTGACCTCGGATTCAACCAGAATGATGAATGGCCGGTCGCCTCTCTCCAGGAGATCGAGAGCTCGCGCCGTCGTCTCGGACAACGGTGGCCCGTGCTGGAGGGGCATCTCTGGACGGGGCGGGAAGAGCGCGATCAGCGGGGGGGTGGCTGCCTGCAGCCCCTTCATATCGTGGACCACCGTGGTGCCGGAAACAGCCGCCTGACTGTCGGCCCCCTCGAGGACATCGCGGTAATCCGGCTCGCGCATAGCCTTGGACTTGCCTGACCAGTCCCCACCGATCAGGATGTCGGTTCCCGAGTCGAGCACCTGGGCCAGGACCTGGTCGTAGGCGTCGCGGGAGGCGACGTGGGCGAGGAACCCACCCGGTGTCGCGTCGGCGAGGCCGGAGGTCGTCACCACCGCGGTGGCAAGACCCTGGTTGCGGGCCGCCTCGAAGAGCGTGACCAGCGAACGTCCGTCCGGCAGCAACCCGATGACGCCCTTGTCGGTCTTATAGCCGGTGGCCATGGCGGTCGCAGCGGCGGCCGAATCGGTTGCGAGGATGTCGGCCGCCCAGGTGTGCATCAGACCGACGACCGGCGCGCCTTCCATGGCCAGCGGAACGCCGGGCGGTGAGAGCAGGTGGGAGGCGGCGCTGACGGCACCGATGCCCATGCCGTCCCCGAGAATGACGATGACGTTGTGTGGGCGCCGGTCGGAACCCCAATCCTCGCCGGGCTCGAGGGCCGCCGCCGTCAGGGCGGACTCCGGCGGCCGTTCGAGAGGGTTGGAGGCGCCGTCCTGCGCGCGCAACACGAGATTTCCGATCGCGATCTCGGCACCGCCGAAAAATGAAAAAGCCAACAGCGCCGCCGCGAGAACGCCGAGAGTGACGAGCGCATGAATGAGAAATCGACCGGATCGAGAAGCCACGAGTCCTCCTTGCCCGCCCGAAATAGTAACGTCTCCAAACGTGCAGAGCGAGGAAATATTTAGACGGCTTTCGCGGTAGTATCTGGTGCAGGTGCGGCCGTGTTTCCCGGCCCCATCGATGGAGGCTCACAATGATGTTCGATCCGATGTATTTCCTCTTTATCGCCCCGGCATTCATCTTCTCGCTGTGGGCGAGCTGGCGGACCAAGGCCAACTTCAAGACCTACTCGAAAGTGCCGGTGTCCTCAGGCCTGAGCGGCGCCGAGGCGGCCGCCCGTCTGCTCGAGGGGGCCGGCATCCGCGACGTGACGATCACACGTTCGCGCGGGATGCTCTCGGACCATTACAACCCGGTCACCAAGTCCCTCGCCCTTTCGGACGGAGTCTACGACTCGCGGTCGCTGGCGGCGGTCGGCATCGCCGCCCACGAATCGGGCCACGCCATCCAGCACGCCCGGCACTACGGACCGCTCAAGCTGCGCTCGATGCTGGTGCCGACGGCCGGCATCGGCTCGAATATCGGCTACTTCGTGATGCTGATCGGGCTCTTCATGTCCTCGCAGAACATGGTGCTGGTGGGCGCTGTGTTGTTTTCGGCAGTGTTGCTCTTCCAGCTCGTCACCCTCCCGGTGGAGTTCGACGCCTCCAACCGCGCCAAGGCGCTGGTGGTGGAGCAGGGGATCGTCGGTACCAACGAGCGTCGCGGGATGGACAAGGTCCTCAACGCGGCGGCCATGACCTACGTTGCGGCGGTGGCGTCCTCGCTGGCGACCCTGTTGTACTTCCTCGTTCGGTCGGGGATTCTCGGGGGACGGCGGGATTGAGGCGCGCCGCCGCGCCGCCGCGCCATGAGCTATGGGCTATGCGCTTTGAGCCCAGCCTTTGAGAATTATCTGGGCCACGCGGGCGGTACATATCCCAGCCCCTACCTGATCAGTTGGACCACCCTGAACGTAGGTTGCCGAAACTCCTTTTCCACCACGCGTTGGGCGTTGAGGTGGGTGTACTCGACCCGGAATCGTGCCGGCTGTTCCATTGCCCCGCCGGTCTGGACGTCGATCGGAACCACGGAGACGCGCGCCTGGTAGGCGACGTCTCGCTGACCCATGTAGACCAGTGGTCGTTCTCCCAGGTACTCGATGCGCACCATGACGAGGTGCCGGACGTAGGGCTTGAGCATGGCGTGGACCTCGCCGGGCCGAGGCGTCTCGCCGCTGCCGATCAGGGCGCTGATACCTGGAATCGACCCCTCGTCGACGAGCGGAATCCCGGCGCGGGCAAAAGCGTCTTCGATGTAGGTCTCGGCCTCTCCCGCCAACAGTGGGTCGCCGACCACGATCACCACCGTACCTTCGGGCGCCGGCGCCGGCGCCGGCGCGGGGGGCGGGCCGGCGGATGAGCGTCCGGTGCCGCCTTGCGGTGCCGGGTTGCGTCCCGCCGACCCCGAGGGCCCGATCTTCTCAGCGACGGCAACGGTCGGCCGGACAGGGACGATCGGATCCGTCTGCGGACTCTGCTGTGAGTCCGTCGCGTCGGTTCCGGTCACGTTCATCCTCCGGTCAGAGGCCTCGTCCGTCGCGGTGTCGGTCGGAAGATCGGCGAGGGTCGATGGCTCGGCCGGCCGGACCACGGCCCCATCCTGACGAGCGGGGTCAGACTTCTTCGCGGCGAGACCGAAGAAACCGGACCGCCAGGCGAAGACTCCGCCGACGACCACCGCCGCAAGACCGAGGAACACCACCAGGGCAGCGACGATGGCGAGATTGCGCCCCCGTCCCGACGCCGGGCTCGGCAACGGCGCCGACTCGACGACGAAGGGATCGTCCTCGTCGACGGCGGGCTTCGTCACCGGCGGTGCGCCGGGCTCCGGCAGGTCGCCCGACACGGCCATCGTGGGGTCGGTGTCGAGTTGGTCCTGCTGCGCGGTGGGCGGCGGCGGTGGAGGTGGGGCGCCGCCGGACGCCGAGACGGCGAGACGCTCGACGAGGCTGCCGGTCGCCCCCTTGGACGCGAGAAAGGCCTCGAGGCGCGCCGACCAGTTCGGCGCAGTTCGGCAACCCTGAGGTCGCGGTCCTTGGCCATCATGCGCTGCACCAGCGTGCGCAGCTCGGGATCGACATCGGGTTTGAGATCGGCGAGATCAGGCGGCTCGACGTCGATGATCTGCCGCAACAGGGCGAGCGGGCTGTCGCCGGTGAACGGCGCCTTGCCGCTGAGAGCCTCGAAGAGCGTGACCCCGAGCGAGTAGATGTCGGTCCGGTGGTCGATGTCCTGGTCGAGACACTGCTCCGGCGAGAGGTAGCCCGGGGTGCCCATGAACATCCCGGTTGCGGTCAAGCGGGACACCGCCGCGGTCATCAGGGCGAGACCGAAGTCGGCGATCTTGACCAGTCCGCGCTCGTCGATCATCAGATTGGCCGGTTTGATGTCGCGGTGGATGATGCCCTGTTCGTGGGCAGCCTGCAGACCGGAGGCGGTCTGCAGCACGATCCGAGCGGCCTGGATCGAGTCGAGCGGTCCCTTTCGACCGCAGGATCTGCTGCAGGCTCTGGCCCGAGACGTACTCCATGGCGAAGTAGTGGCGGCCGGCGTCCTGGCTGACGGCATAGATCTGGACGATGTTGGGGTGGTTGAGCCGGCGCCGCGCTCTGCGCTTCTCGCAGAGAATCTCTCGACGTGGCGCGGGGTCCTCGGTGAGGTGTTCGCCGAGGACCTTGAGGGCGACGAAGCGGTTGAGCGATTCTTCGTGGGCCTTGTAGACGACGCCCATGCCGCCGCGGCCGAGCTCGGCGACGATTCGGTAGTGGCCGATGCGATCCACCATCTTGACTCCCTACTCCGGCTTCGGGTGCGCTCCCGGGTTGATTGAAAGATCTCTTTTGGATGCTAGCACAGGGATCGAAGGCGACACCAAACGCGGGCAGCTTCTCCCCCGTATACGAGATGAGATCAGGGACGAGCAATCGTTCAACTCTCCTCCTTCCTCGCCGCCCCGCCGGTCGCCCCGGCGGGGTTGGTGTTTCTGCAATTCTCGGGTTCCGGCGGGGCCGGAGCCCGAGAATTGCGGAGGGTATATCCTTGAGCCACTGGAGGCCGAGGCGATGAGGATTGCTGTCGCGCAGATTGACTACACGATCGGCGCCTTCGAGGCCAATTTCGAGGCGATGGCGGCTGCGGTGGCCCGGGCGAGAGCGGCGCAGGTCGATCTGGTGGTCTTCACCGAGCTCGCCACCGTCGGCTATCCGCCCGGCGACCTCCTCGAACGCAGGGACTTCGTCGACCGCAACCTCCAACAGCTCGAGCGGGTGGCGCGTTTGAGCGACGAGCAACTCGGCCTCCTGGTCGGCTTTGTCGACCGCAATCTCTCAGGGCGCCGGCAAACCGCTGCACAACGCGGTCGCACTCTGCGACGGCGGTGAGGTGGTGGCGCGGTCGAACAAGTGCCTGCTGCCGACCTACGACGTCTTCGACGAGGCCCGGTACTTCGAACCCGGCACCGAAGTGCGTCCGCTCGACTTTCGTGGTGTCAGGATCGGCGTTTCGGTGTGTGAGGACGTGTGGGCCGATCCCGATCTCGACGGCTTCAGCCTCTACTCCCGCGATCCCGTCCTCGAGCTCATCCACCGCGGCGCGCAGTTGATGGTCAACCTGTCGGCCAGCCCCTTCGAGCTCGGCAAGGCGGCCGAGCGGCGCGAGCTGATCCGGCGTTACGCCGCCGACTCGGGGAGGTTTTTCGTCTACGCCAACCAGGTCGGCGGCAACGACGAACTCGTCTTCGACGGCCATTCCATGATCTTCGACGGTCGCGGACGAGGTGGTGGCTCGGGCTCACGATTTTGCCGAGGACCTCCTCGTCTACGACGTGCCCGATGACGCTCTGAGCGGGGCCAAGGGCGCCGCCGGGGACCCGGGCGAAATCCGGGACACGGCGTCGTCGCTGCAGGCTGAAGCCCTGGCCGCCCTCGAGCTCGGTGTGCGCGACTACGTGCGCAAGTGCGGGTTCGACAGCGTCCTGCTCGGCCTGTCCGGCGGCATCGACTCCGCGCTCACCGCCGCCATCGCCGCGCGCGCCCTCGGGCCTGACAAGGTCCTCGGTGTCGCCATGCCCACCCGCTACTCGTCGCAGGGCAGCGTCACCGACGCCGAGGCTCTGGCCGCGAACCTCGGCATCGACTACCGGCTGGTTCCGATCGACGGGATCTTCCAGTCCTACCTCGAGGGGCTCGAACCGGTTTTCGAGGGGCTCGAGGAAGACGTCACCGAAGAGAACATCCAGGCCCGGATCCGCGGCGCCGTGCTGATGGCGCTGTCCAACAAGTTCGGCCGGCTGGTTCTGGCCACCGGCAACAAGTCCGAGCTCGCGGTCGGCTACTGCACCCTCTACGGCGACATGTGCGGCGGGCTGGCGGTGATCTCCGACGTGCCCAAGACCCTGGTCTACGATCTTGCGCGCCACCTCAACGCCGACGGCGAGGTGATTCCGGAATCGACCATCTCGAAGGCGCCCTCGGCCGAGCTTCGACCCGACCAGGCGGACCAGGACTCGCTGCCGCCCTACGAGGTGCTCGACCGGATCGTCGAGGCCTGGGTCGAGGAGCACCGGTCGGTCGACGAGATCATCGCGGAGGGCCTCGATGCCGACGCGGTGCACCAGGTGGTGCGGCTGATCACCGGCAACGAGTACAAGCGCCGCCAGGCCGCACCGGGGATCAAGATCACCGCCAAGGCCTTCGGCGTCGGCCGGCGCTACCCGATCGCTGCGAAGTACTGAAAGTCGGCTTGAGGCCGGCTGATAGGAAGCCATTGAGGCAGTGAGGCATTGAGGCATTGAGGCAGTGAGGGGTGGAACAGTTCGCGAGATGACGCACGATTCACGAACCGAGGTCGCGAACCCATTTCCCGGCCCTGAATAGCCGGACCGCCGCCCAGCCACATTGCCTCATTGCCAGGTTGCGCAGCAACCGGCCACTGCCCCATCGCCGCGAAGTACTGACCGGGCCACCCTGTCCAATTTCGGATTTCGGATTTCGAATTTCGGATTTCGGATTTCGAATTTTCCGTTCACCCAGCTCTGACAACCCGCAGGGGAGCAGGGGAGCAGGGGAGCAGGGGAGCAGGGGAGCAGGGGAGCAGGGGAGCAGGGGAGCAGGGGAGCAGGGGGAGCAGGGGAGACCCGGCCCTTATCATGTTCGGGTCGTTTCGGAACAAGAACGTTATCCCATGCGACCGACCGCCTGGTGACTGTCATCCCGACCGAAGGCCCGAAGGGCCGTAGCGGAGGGATCCCTCCACTCGGTCGCCTTCCTCCCTCGGTCGGGATGACATCATTGAAACGCCCGATCGCCCCCTTTCTCCCTTTCCCCCTTTCTCCCTTTCCCATCTGCCCTCGTGTCGCCACACTCCGCCACCACCTTTCCCCCTCGCGTGCGCCGTTTCGACACCTCCCTCCGCGATCGTGGGAGTGGGCGGATCACGGACACGACGGAGGTGAACGATGGCGACGAGGATCTTCAGAGGATTGGTTCTGGTGGCGATTCTTGCGGTTGCGGCGCATGGCTTCCCGCAACAGGGCGAGGAGACCGTCGCTCTCGGTGAGGTCGGACAGGGAAGTCTGCTGGCCGCCACGGAGACGCCGGGGCGGTATCTCGAGGTCCCGGTGCAGAGCACCGAGGTCGAGATCACGGTCAAGGGGCTGGTGGTCGAGGCCGTGGTCGAGCAGCGATTCGAGAATGTCTCGAGCGCGTGGCTCGAGGGCATCTACGTCTTTCCCCTCCCGCAGGGTGCCGCGGTCCATGCGATGCGGCTGGTGGTGGGCGATCGGGTGATCGAGGGCGAGGTCCAGGAACGCGAGGCCGCGCGCAAGGTCTACCAACAGGCCAAGACCGAGGGCAAGAAGGCTTCGCTGGTGGAACAGGAGAGGCCCAACATCTTCACCACCTCGGTCGCCAACATCGGGCCCGGCGAATCAATCGCGGTCAGGATCGCATACCAGGAGATCCTCGACTACGATTCCGGGCGGTTTTCGCTCCGCTTTCCGATGGTGGTCGGGCCCCGCTATATCCCGGGTTCGCCGGTGGCGACGGCGTCCGAGGCAACCGGGTGGGCCTTCGACACCGACCAGGTGCCGGACGCCTCGCGGATCACGCCACCGGTTCTCCACCCGGACGAGGGCACGATCAACCCGGTCAAGCTCCGCGTCACCCTCGATGCGGGCATGCCGCTCGAGCGGCTGATCTGTCCGTCCCATCCGGCCGAGATCTCGGCCGAGAAGGACGGCATCCGCCACATCGCCCTCGACGGCGCGTTCGCAGATCGCGATTTTGTGCTCGAGTGGGTTCCGGCGCGGGGCCGCGAGCCCCGGGCCGCGGTCTTCACCGAAGAAAAGGACGGCGCGTACTACGTGCTTGCCATGGTGATGCCTCCGGCCGACGAGTTCGTCGAAACCGTGCGGATGCCGCGGGAGACGGTCTTCGTCATCGACACCTCGGGGTCGATGGGCGGAGCCTCCATCCTGCAGGCGCAACAGGCGTTGCTGATGGCGGTCGACCAGCTGCGGCCGGAAGACTTCTTCAACATCATCGAGTTCGACTCGCGCTTCACCGTCCTCTGGCCCGACAGCCGTCCGGCGATGCCGGCAGCCGTGGCCGAGGCCAGGAGGTGGGTGGAACGGCTCGACGCCAACGGCGGCACCGAGATCATGGGGCCGTTGCTGGCCGCTCTCGAGGATCGCGCCGAACACACGCCGCTGCGCCAGATCATCTTCATCACCGACGGCTGCGTCGGCAACGAGGAGGCGCTCTTCGCCGCCATCAACACCGGGTTGGGACGCAGCCGGTTGTTCACGGTCGGCATCGGGTCGGCGCCCAACTCGCACTTCATGGAGCGTGCGGCGACTTTCGGGCGCGGCAGTTTCACCCACATCGGCACGCCGTCGGAGGTGTCTTTGAGGATGGGCGAGCTGTTTGCCAAGCTCGAGAACCCGGTGCTCGCGGATATCGAACTGGTGTGGCCCGACCCGGATGCCGAGGTCTGGCCGGCGCGGGTCCCCGATCTGTATGCGGGCGAGCCGGTGGTGGTGACCGCCCGTCTTGCGACTCTGCACGGTGACCTTGCGGCGTCCGGCGTGCGCGCCCACCAGGCCTGGAGCACGAGCGTCAAGCTCTCGGTTCGCAAGGAGAGTGTCGGCATCAACCGCCTGTGGGCGCGGCGCAAGATCGCGGCCCTGATGGAGGACCGGGTTCGCGGCGTTCCCGAGGAGGAGATTCGCAGCCAGGTTCTCGAGGTGGCGCTCTCGCACCACCTGGTTTCGAAGTACACCAGCCTCGTGGCGGTCGACGTCACGCCCAGCCGGCCCGAGGATGCCGCGCTGAAGAGCGGCGCGGTTCCCACCAACCTGCCCGCCGGGTGGCAGCATGAAAAGGTCTTCGGTCAGCTGCCCAAGGGAGCGACCCCGGGCCGTCTCCACCTGCTGACGGCGTTGCTTGCCCTGGCATTGGCGGTCGCCTTGCGCGGTGTTCGCGCGGTGGTGTGATGCGCCGACGAGTGGCCTCCGCCCTCTCCGCCCTGCTCCTCGCCGCGGGCTTGGTGCAGGGCGGGCGGGGGGCGTGGATCTACGCCAAGGCCGAGGTCGCCCAGATCCTCCTCGGCCGGTCGTGGGCCGACACCCTGGCTGGTCGCGAGAGGGCCCGCCCGTGGCCGTGGGCCGACGCCTGGCCGGTGGCGCGGATCATGCTGCCCGACGGCGACCACATCGTTTTGAGCGGCGCAAGTGGGCGCAACCTGGCCTTTGCCCCGGGGCACCTCGACGGGACCGCGCTCCCAGGTGGCACCGGGACCTGTGTGATCGCGGGGCACCG
The DNA here is from genome assembly GCA_963715955.1 of Candidatus Sulfomarinibacteraceae bacterium. Taxonomy (GTDB): domain Bacteria; phylum Acidobacteriota; class Thermoanaerobaculia; order Thermoanaerobaculales; family Sulfomarinibacteraceae; genus Sulfomarinibacter. Next base: position 38,543 of record CAVQSQ010000013.1, on the reverse strand, counting down.
CGATACCCACTTCGCGATTCTGGAACACCTGGTCGAGGGCGACCTCGTCCGGCTCGAGGATGCCTCAGGGACCGTGACGAGCTACCGGGTGACGGCGACCGCGGTGGTGGACGAGAGCGAGACCGCCGTCCTCGCCGAAAGCGTCGACCCGACCCTGGTGCTCATCACCTGCTGGCCCTTCCACGCAGTCAACCCGGGAGGGCCCTTACGCTACGTCGTCTGGGCGGAGCGGGTTCAACGTTGCAACGTTCGGCTCATCCGGAAATCCGTGAGATGGGCACTGACCGAAATGGATATCAGGCATACAGCGACCAGCGCCAGCGACCGGGGCAGCAGCCGGCGCCACCGACCGGTACAGCATCAGCGTCGGCCTCCGGCGACAGCGCCCGGACGAGCCGGGAACGGCATCGTGATCATTCAGCTCTTCGGATTGATGAGCCGCCAGGTCATGGCGCGGACCTGATCGAGAGTCTCGAGAACCTTCTCGGTTCTGCCGGTGTTGACGACCCCAGCTCGTTGGAGAAGCCGCAGGTGGCTGTCGGCCTCCTTGGCCGATGCATAGGCAATCCTCCAGAAGTGGTTCCGATCGCGTCCGGACCGGCCGTGGCCTTCCGCGAGGTTTGCAGGCACCGAGCTCGCTGAACGGATCACCTGATCGGCAATCGACTTGAGCGGCGCCGGCACCCGCAGGACAAGGGCGATGGCATCACCCGCTGCCGCGAGGGCCTTCTCGTGGGCGATGAGGTTGGTGTTGGCGAGGACGTTGGACATGGTCACCTCCGGGTCGTTCATGTCCTCTCCCCGAGCCGGTGAGGCAGCCGATGTTATTCTGCTCCGCACCGGGCTCCGAGCCCGGCTTGCCCTTGACATCGGCTGCCCACCGGCTACTCACCAATTTGAACGACCCGGAGGTGACCATGCCCACGGTCGTTGCACCCGAACGCCGCCGCGGACTTCTGTGGCTGGCGCTGTCGCCGTCGCTGAACCTGGTCCGGACCCTGGTGACTGCCGCTGACGCCGACGCTGTGATCACATCCGTCCAAGTCTCGATCTCATGCAATTCCGGATGAACCAAACGTTCAAACGTTGTAACGTTCAAACGTTATCGGCCGCCGTCGAGATCGTGGTCGAGGGTGGGGTCGAGCTGGAGATAGCTCTTGAGGTAGTGGACACCGATGTAGAAGGGCACGGTGTCGATGGCGGCAAAGACGAACTTGAAGGCGTAACCGGTGAATATGAAGAGCGCCAGTTGACGGGCCAGCGGCTGGGCGGGGTCGATCGGCAGGGCGTGGGCGAAGTAGTGGGTGATGAGGATGACGGAGGTGGTGTCGACGAGTTGGCTGACCATGGTCGAACCGTTGTTGCGGACCCACAAGAAACGCCCCTTGGTGACCTTCTTCCAGAAATGAAAGACGTAGACATCGCAGAACTGGGCGGCCATATAGGCGATCATCGACGCCGTGACGGCGCCGAAGGTCAGGGCCCGGATCTCGAAAAACACCGGCAGCCGCCCGGCGGCGTCGCGGGCGATCGCGCCGGTGACCGGGTCGATGGTCTCGAAACCTGGAAGCACGCCGCCGAGCCAGATGATGGCGACCACCCAGATGTTGAGCAGCAAACCCACGAAGACGACGTGGTTGGCCCGCTTGCGGCCGTAGAACTCGCAGATGAAGTCGGTGCAGAGAAAGGTCATCGGGTAGGGAAGCACGCCGATCGCGATGGCGAAGACGAGGGGCGTGCCGCCCGAGGTGGTGGTCTCGAAGAGCTTGATGAAACGGCTGATGCCGAGGATGTTGAGCATCGCCAGGGTGCCGAGGAAGAGACCGGCGAGCACGAGGAACACCCGCTCGCGACGGGCGTGGAGCTCGGAGGCTTCAATGGGGTGGAGGGGGTCCGCCCTTTTGACCATGCCGGGAGGATACAGGATCTCATGACGGCGCATCTCTGTGCTCACGAGTCGAACGTTGAAACGTTTTAACGTTCAAACGTTGAAACGTTATTCATCCTCAAGCCCCTTGAACTCATGTTCCCAGGCCTCCATCTCCTCCTCGGAAAAACCGAAGTGGTGGCCTATCTCGTGCAGCAGGGTCAGCTGGATCTGGTGGACCAGTTCGCGACGATCGCGGCAGGCGGCGAGAAGGGGCTTTCGGTAGAGAACGATCATGTCCGGCAGCACGTTGCCGTACCAACCGCCCCGTTCGTCGAGAGGAACGCCGGTGTAGAGCCCGAAGAGGGTGTCGAACCGGGGATCGAGACCGACGTCCGCCATGGTCCGGGCATCGGGCCGGTCCTCGACCTGGATCGACAGATTCGACATCAGATCGGCGAATTCGACCGGCAGTCTGTCCAGCGCCTCACCGACGACCGACTCGAAGTCCTTCCGATGCATCATCGTCGACCCCCGCGACGGAATCTGCGGCACCTCACTTGTGGGCGCGGCCCTTGAAAAAGTCGACCAGGTTCCAGCCGACCGCGTAACCGACGATCGCGCCGCCGACACCACCCAGGAATGCGTAGTACTGGTAACCTACGGCGGCGCCGATCACCGCGCACAGACCCCCGAAGAGGCGTCGTAAGAACTTGACCGTTTCAAAATCCATCGCCATGGTCTCTTCTCCTGTCGTCGCCCCGGTGGACTGTTCTCCGTCATCACTCGCGGTACCCGGCACATAGTAGCGGGTTTCGGCTCCGGCCCGGCAGGGTGAGTTGTCCGGGCCGGCAGTGTAGAGTGTCAGCGCGGGAGGGTTCTCCATGCGGTTCATCGGCGTTCTCGGCATCCTGGCCCTGCTCGGCCTCGCCTGGGCGATGTCCTATCACAGACGAGAGGTGAAATTGCGGATCGTGCTGTGGGGCCTCGGCCTGCAGTTTCTGTTTGCGGTGATCATACTCCGTCAGGATTTCTGGAGTTTTGTCGGTATGAGCGCCTTTGCCGGTCTGGTGGCGGTGTACCTTCTGCGGAGGGACCCCGCGAATCCAGATCGAACGCCGATCATGGTCGCGGCCCTCCTGACGGTCGCGGCCGGAGCCGGTGTCGCGGTCGTCTGGGCGGGATCGATTGCGGCGAGTGCTGGTGCGGGGGCCAGCCTGTTGGTGCTCGTGGTCAATTCAAAGTTCAAGTTCGCACGCCGGTTGCAGGCGCCGCTCGGTGTGTTGTTGGTCGTGTGCTGCGTGGCGTGGCTGATCGCATCCGGAACCTATGGCCAGATGATCTTCGCCGCCTTCAGTGAAAAGGTGGCGGCGTTTCTGGGCCTTTCGGACTACGGCGCACGCTTCCTCTTCGGAAACCTCGCCGATCCCCGGTATTTCTTCCCTGGCGGCGCCGCGAGCTGGCCCGGGTTCGGTTTTCAGTTCGCGTTCAAGGTCCTGCCGACCATCCTGTTCTTCGGCGGGTTCATGGCGGTCCTCTACTACCTCGGGATCATGCAGAAGATGATCGAGGCGATGGCCAGGTTCATGCGGTGGACCGTGGGCACAAGCGGTGCGGAGACGCTCTCCTGCACGGCCAACATCTTCGTCGGGCAGACCGAGGCGCCGCTGCTCATCAAACCGTTTCTCCGGGACATGACGCGGTCCGAGCTGTTGACGATCATGGTCGGCGGATTTGCGACGATCGCCGGCGGCGTTCTCGCCGCCTATATCGCCATGGGCATTCCGGCCGGCCACCTGATCGCCGCCAGTGTGATGTCGGCGCCGGCTGCCTTGTTGGTGGGCAAGATCATCTATCCCGAGACCGAACACTCCGTGACTGCGGGAGACGTGGTCATGCCGGAGATCAAATCCGGCAGCAACGTCATCGAAGCGGCGTCCAACGGGATCACGGACGGACTCAAGCTGGCGGTCAACGTCGGCGCGATGTTGGTCGGTTTCATTGCGTTGATCGCGGTCATCGATGTCGGCCTCAGCTGGATCGATGGTTTGGTGGACGGGACCCTGCGCGGCGGCGAGTGGGTCGCCTACACGGCGAGCGGGATGTCGCCGGTGGTCGGCGAGTACCTCGGGGTGGTCCCGGGCTCCCTCCAGACCCTTTTCGGCACGATCTTGAGCCCGCTGGCGTGGTTGATGGGTGTGCCGTGGGCGGACGCCGACAAGGTCGGCAACCTCCTGGGCATCAAGCTCTCGCTCAACGAGCTCGTCGCCTACGGCGTGCTCGGTTCCTACTTCTCGGAGGGTGTCATTTCCGAGAAAGCGATGATCATCTCGACCTACGCTCTGTGTGGTTTCGCCAATTTCTCGTCGATCGGAATCCAGATCGGCGGGATCGCCGCGGTTGCGCCGGAGCGCCGGACCGATCTCGCCCAACTCGGTCTCAAGGCGATGTTCGGCGGGGCCATTGCTTCCTGGTTGACGGCGACAATTGCCGGTATGCTCTTATGACCGAGGGGGACTGTATGCGACCTGCAGCGATCATCGTTTCAATCATCTGTCTGGTTTTCACGGGTGCGTGCGATTTTCTGGATCCCGCCCGACCCACCGCGCAACCGGATGCCGAGGTGTTCGGCAACCTGATCGAAGTGACCCGCAGTCCGGATGACCCGGATGTCTGGACCGCAGTGATCCAGGTCGGCCCCCCTCGCGCCCTGCGCGCCGCGGAGGAAGAGACCGGGAAACCGACGCCGGCCGTTGAAAAAGGCCTGGTCGCCACCGTGACCGTCGGGCCCGACGCGGTCGTCATCGCCGACGACCGGCCGGCCGGCCTCGAGACCATTCCTTCGGGAACCGAGGTCGTGGTCCTGCCGGTGCCCGGCACAACCCAGATCCGCGGATCCAGCGAGCTCTGGGTCGAGGCGGACACGCTGATGGATTTTTCGACCTACACCCTCTGGATGTTGCCGAAACTGGCCGCAGCAGCGGCGCCCGGTCTCGACGACCCGCAGGTCATCAACTCCTCCGGGTCCGAACTGGCTCCGGTCCCGGTTGCCGGTGGCAATGTGCTTTACTTCAGCGCTCGCCTGCGCCCGCCGGCAACCGCCGAGGAAGCCTGGCACGGAGCTCTTCGCGACGGCCTGACTGCCGAGGGAGAAGCCGTCGGCGGAATCGAACGCAGCTACCGCACCGAGCAGGTCGATGCAGGGTGGAGCGCACCGGAACTGGTGGTCTTCCCCGGTCTCGAGGACGCCCTTGTGCAACGGGTCAGTTGGGTGAGCGAAGACGAAGTTGAGTGCCTGGTGACTGTGAAAACGAGCGCCGAACCGCCGTGGGTGGGCGTGGCCCGGCGGTCGAACGCGGCGGCGCAGTGGGGTGAGGTCGAGCCCATCGAGGGTGTCGGCGGGCAGTCCCGGGACGCGGTGTATCTGACGGGAAGCCGCACCAAACTGGTCTTCGCCACGGACCGCGGCGGCCGCGACCGCGACGACATCTTCCTTTTTGATCCTGATGTCGAGACCGGCCCGCTGCCATTGCAGCCCGAGATCTGCAGTTTCGGCAACGAGTGGAACCCGAGGACGGGCCCTGACAACGAGCTCTTCTTCTGTCGGGAAGACCGGCAGCTGCTGTTCAAAGGAGGCCAGGTGAGGGCCCTTCGTCTGCCCGGACCTCACCGTACGGTCTTCACCCAGGCGGCGCCGACGGCCGACGGAAGATGGGTCTTTTTCTCCATTCCCCGCTACCGCCCATTGAGTTTCGACGAGGACATCTATGTGGCGCCGGTGGGCGAGGACTGGAGCCTCGGCACCCCGGTGCCAGTGGACGATTGGCGGCCCTGACCGAACGTCGCTCGGTCCGATCAGCGCCGTGTGCCGAGCTTTTCGGACCGGCGTGGGGGTCGTGGCGCGGCGGGTGGCAGTCATCACGCCGGCTCGTCGGGCGCACCCGCGAGTGGGTCCTCGAGGAAGACGGGCGCGAAACCTCGCGTTGGCCGAGCCTGCCGGTTGCCATCGGAGAACTGTGGCGGCAACGATCGGTCCGCGGCGCCGCTCCATGGGGCATCGGATGGCTCGGGTATGAGGCCTGTGCGGAGCTCGCCGGGGGCCTCCCGGTGCAACCGTTCGACGGGGGGTATCCGAGGGGGGTCGTGCTTGTCGAACCCCGACCCGTCGCGGTGGCGCCGGCCGGAAACCACGCTGCTACAGACGGCCGGGGTCCGCTGCGCTGGAGCCTCGATGCCGCGGCCTTTCGAGAGGCGGTGGCGGTCATCCGCGAGAGGATTGCCGCCGGAGACGTCTATCAGGTCAATCTCAGCAGGCGGTTGACCGTTACGGGGTGGTCGGGGTCGTTGGATGCCCTTCTCGAGGCCTCGAGAGTCGGTGGGGTGCCGGAATATCTGGCCCGCCTGATATTTGACGAGGGAGAGCTCGTGACGGCTTCGATGGAGCTGCTGTTGCGCCGGCGGGGAGCGGTGTTGGAGACGCACCCCATCAAAGGCACTCGCCCGCGCGGCCGGTCAAAGGCGCACGATCTTGAACTCGCGGCCGAGCTCGATGCCGACCCCAAGGAACGCGCCGAGCTGGCGATGATCGTCGACCTCGAACGGAATGACCTCGGACGGGTGTCGGAAACCGGTTCAGTCCGGGTTGTGGACGAGGGTTCCGTGTGGACCTACCCCGGGGTCCACCACCGGGTCGCAAAAGTGGTGGGCCGGATGCGCCCGGGACTCGAGTGGTGGGAGGCTCTGGCGGCCGTGGTCCCCGGGGGTTCGGTCACGGGGTGCCCCAAGATCTCGGCCATGTCGGTTATCGCCGAGCTCGAGCCGGTTCCGCGAGGCCCATTTACGGGAGCGCTCGGCGTGATCAGTGGCAACGGCGACATGGAGATGGCGCTGCCAATCCGGTCGGCGTGGTCGGTTGACGGGCGGTTGGAATTCGCGGCGGGGTGCGGGATCGTCTGGGAGTCGGACCCCGCGGCGGAAGAGGCCGAGTCGCGGGTCAAGATCGCCAGGTGGCTCGATCTGGTGGAGGCGGCCGAATGAGCTACGAATGGCGGGACGGCCGCCTGGTGCAGGTCGGCACACGACGCGATGGCCCGGGCGCCGGATGGGGGGTGTTCACGACGGTCGGATGCGACGGCGGCCGGCTGCTTCTGTGGCCGTGGCACCGGGAGCGCCTGTCAACGAGTCTCGCCCGGCTCGGCGCCGGCGAGAGTCTCCGGCTTCCGGATGAAGACGCGCTGTGCGGGCTGCTGTCCGCCGAAGGCCTCGGCGGCCCGGCCCGGTTGCGGGTCGTCGGCCGCGCCGGAATCGACTCGCAGTGGAGCGTGGCTGCCACCGCCACCGCGCTGAGCGAGTCCGGCCCCTCCCAGGCGCCGGCCCGGTTGGTCATCGAACAGTGGCCCGGAGTGCCGTCAATGGCCGGACACAAGATGTTGAACCGCGAGAAGTGGGACCTCGCTCGCGAACGTGCGCTGAAAATCGGTGCCGACGACGCGTTGCTGGTCGACGCATCGGGTCACGTCCTGGAGACCTCCGTCGCCAACGTCTGGGTTCGGCACAACGAAACGCTGTTGACGCCGCCGGCGCCGCAGTTCTGCCTGCCGGGTGTCATGAGAAGGTGGATGTTGGAGCACTTCGCCGCCACGGGAGTGAGAGTCAGGCAAGTCGACATCAGGGTCGATGACGTCGCGGCGGCGGACGAGATCCTGGTGAGCAACGCAGTGGCGGGCGTCCGGCGCGTCTCGAGGGTGGTCGATCGCAGGTGGACCCGGTGGCCGTTGTTTGATCGGCTCGCCGCGTCGGGCGTACCCGCACCGGGGTGGTAGCTCACACCAACCGTTGACGGAACCGGGCCACCAGACGATAGACGGGGGGCCCGAGCCAACGCAGCGGCGGCAGACCGGCAACCCACCCGAGCCATCGCCATCGTGGGATCTCGCTCATGATGATCCGCCAGGCTGCGAACCCGCGGTGCAGGGTCCCGGTGCGGGTCCGCACCCACATGGTCTCTTCGTGGGCTGCGCGCTCCACCGGCAGTTCACCGTCATCGGTGTTCCTGAAATCGCGGAAAACCACCCGGTCTGCAGAGCCCTGCAGCTCGCACCAGGCCTGAGAACGGCGGCACAGCGGGCAGGAACCGTCCATCCAGACCTCGAGCTGGGGCGGGTTGTGGTTTGATCGGGCCAAGGAGCCTCCCTTCTGTCACAACCTGAGGTGAGGCCTTGACATTCCTTAAGAAAATTCTAAAATAGCGATATGTTCATATTATGTTTCATATCCGTTCGCGGGACTCCGTGCCGAGGCCGCGCATGACCGCGGCCCGTGTCGATTGCGTTTCCCCCGATCGTTCGCCGGACGAACTGCGTTCGTTGCGAAAGATGCTGGCCGCCCACTCGACCCGGCTGCGCAGGTCGGCGGAGCACTTCGCGCTGCTCGCCGGCGAGACCAGATTGAAGATCATGCACCTGCTCGGCTCGACCGGCGAGCTGTGCGTGTGCGATCTGGCGACGATCCTCGAGATGACGCCCGCCGCCGTGTCGCAACACCTCAGCCGTCTCCGCTCCGGACGCATGGTGGGGTCGCGCCGCGACGGGATGACCATTTACTATCGTCTGACGGAGGCCGTCGACCAGCAGTTTCTGGCGTCGATTCTGCGCGGCCGGCCGGATCGAGAGGAGTAGATCATGCAGCGCCTTTTCAGAACGGTAAGAGCGATTGCCGTGGTCGCGGTGGTGACCCTGGCTGGGTGTTCCGGACCCGAACCCGTTCGCTCCGTTTTCACCGTCGAGGGAATGCACTGCGAGAGCTGCTCGTCCGCCATCACCACCGCGCTCGAAAAGACGGAAGGCGTGATCGAGGCTGCGGCCGACCACGTGGAGGGCACCGCGGAGGTCGTCTACGATCCACGCAAAGTGGAGGTGGAGACGCTCGAGACCGAGATCGAAGAACTCGGCTACACCGTGACCGGGGTGACGACCGAGGCCGTCGAGGGTTGACGCGAAATTTCGGATTTCGAATTTCGAATTTCGAATTTTCCATCACAACCCTCCAGAATTGTCTGAGTATTCATGTCTGAAGAACCGGCTGATACGAGCCACGTGCAATGCCTTCTCGGAGAACCGGGATCATCACGTCGGGATGTCGCCACCCGGAGTCAGCATGCGGTTGAGGTCTACAACGTTCCAACGTTCCAACGTTCTAACGTTCTAACGTTCGGTTCATCCGGAATTGCATGAGATCGAGACTTGGACGGATGTGATCACAGCGTCGGCGTCAGCGGCAGTCACCAGGGTCCGGACCAGGTTCAGCGACGGCGACAGCGCCAGCCACAGAAGTCCGCGGCGGCGTTCGGGTGCAACGACCGTGGGCATGGTCACCTCCGGGTCGTTCAAATTGGTGAGTAGCCGGTGGGCAGCCGATGTCAAGGGCAAGCCGGGCTCGGAGCCCGGTGCGGAGCAGAATAACATCGGCTGCCTCACCGGCTCGGGGAGAGGACATGAACGACCCGGAGGTGACCATGTCCAACGTCCTCGCCAACACCAACCTCATCGCCCACGAGAAGGCCCTCGCGGCAGCGGGTGATGCCATCGCCCTTGTCCTGCGGGTGCCGGCGCCGCTCAAGTCGATTGCCGATCAGGTGATCCGTTCAGCGAGCTCGGTGCCTGCAAACCTCGCGGAAGGCCACGGCCGGTCCGGACGCGATCGGAACCACTTCTGGAGGATTGCCTATGCATCGGCCAAGGAGGCCGACAGCCACCTGCGGCTTCTCCAACGAGCTGGGGTCGTCAACACCGGCAGAACCGAGAAGGTTCTCGAGACTCTCGATCAGGTCCGCGCCATGACCTGGCGGCTCATCAATCCGAAGAGCTGAATGATCACGATGCCGTTCCCGGCTCGTCCGGGCGCTGTCGCCGGAGGCCGACGCTGATGCTGTACCTGTCGGTGGCGCCGGCTGCTGCCCCGGTCGCTGGCGCTGGTCGCTGTATGCCTGATATCCATTTCGGTCAGTGCCCATCTCACGGATTTCCGGATGAGCCTAACGTTCTAACGTTTCTTTGTCCGGCTTGAGATACACCACGGTCGCGCCCCAACCGCCGCGGTCGGGCGGGGCGTCGTGGAAACCCGAAACCAGAGGGTGTCTGGCGAGCAGCTTCTGCACCCGGTCGCGTTGGACGCCGATGCCCCGTCCGTGGATCACCCGGACCTCACGAAAGCCCTTCTCAACCGCCGATTCGAGGTAGGCATCAACGACGTCAGGCACGTCTCGCGGAGGAAACGGGTGGAGGTCGATGCTGTCCTCGACCGGCATCTCGAACGGCTTTTCAGGATCGATGAGGTCGTCGAGAGCCGATTCTTCCTCGCCCGGGTCGGCGTCGGAGAGTGGAGCGCGAGATGAGGTCATCAGAACGACCGCCGTCATCACCGCCAGGATCACCCCGAACACGCCGAGCCCGATCCACGCCTTCGCTCCGATCATCCGCGCCAGCGGCCACGTGGCGAGCGCGGCGACCCCGAACACCGCCACCTTCGTCACCACATACGCCAATCGGACTTTCGGATCCAAATACATCGTCAGCCTGTCGCCACCCGTTATCCCGTTTTCGATACCCGGGAGCGGAAGGGGGGGCATTCCGAATTCCGAATTCCGAATTCCGAATTCATCACGGGTTCAACCGATTGATCAACCTCGGATACGGGATGGCCTCCCTGAGGTGCGAAATACCGCAGATCCACGCCACGCAGCGCTCGATCCCCATTCCGAAGCCGGCGTGGGGGAAGGACCCGTAGCGGCGGATATCGAGGTACCACTCGAAAGCCTCGCGCGGCAGATCGTGGGCGGCGATCTGGCGTTCGAGATGCTCGAGCGAGTCGCTGCGTTCCGAGCCGCCGATGATCTCACCGTAGCCCTCGGGGGCGAGGACGTCGACCGCGAGCGCGCGGGTCGGATCCTTCGGGTCGGGTTGCATGTAGAAAGCCTTGATGGCCGCCGGGTAGCGGGTCACGGCCAAGGGGCGGTCATAGAGCTCGGTCAGCATGGTCTCGTCGTCGCCGCCGAGGTCCTCGCCGAATTGGATGTCCGACCCCAGTTCCTGGAGTTTGGCGACGGCATCGGCGTAGTCGAGGCGGGGGAAGTTGCCGGCAGCCGTCGGCTCGAGCTTGGCGATGTCGCGTTCGAGCCGCTCGAGGTCGTCTCCACAGCGATCGAGAACCCGCGCCACGAGCTGGGAGAGGAACTCCTCGCAGAGATCGAGCAGGCCGTCGAAGCGCAGCCACGCCACCTCGGGCTCGACCATCCAGAACTCGGTCAGGTGGCGCCGGGTCTTCGATTTCTCGGCGCGGAAGGTGGGCCCGAAACAGTAGACCTTGCCGAGGGCGGCCGCCGCCGGTTCGAGGTAGAGCTGGCCCGATTGGGAGAGGAAGGCGGTCTCGCCGAAGTACTCGGTTTCGAACAGGGTCGAAGTGCCCTCGCAGGCCGCCGGGGTGAGGATGGGCGAATCGATGAGGGTATAACCGCGGGTCTGAAAGAAATCACGGATGGCGAACTCGACCTCGGAGCGCACCCGCATGATGGCGTGCTGTCTCTTCGATCGCAGCCACAGATGGCGGTGGTTGAGGAGAAAGTCGGGGCCGTGGTCCTTCTTGCCGATCGGATACTCGGGGGCGAGCTGGATCACATCGATGGCGCTCACCTTGAGCTCGAAACCGCCCGGGGCACGCTCGTCCACCGCCACCTTGCCGGTGACGGCGATCGATGATTCCTGGGTCAGCTCGACGGCCTTGTCCCACACCGTCTCGTCGACCTCGGGTTGAAAGACCACGCACTGCAGGTAGCCGAAACCGTCGCGCAGGATGATGAACCGCAGCTTGCCCTTTTTCCGCCAGTTATAGACCCACCCTTTGAGGGTCACTTCCTGATCGGCGTATTGGGCGAGCTCGGCGATGGTGATGACGGGGCGCGACATGGTTCCTCCCTCAGAGAGCGGGATTGTACACGAGGGGGGTCCTGGGGCAGTGAGGCGGTGAGGCAGTGACCGGCCGCAATGCGGCCTGGCGATGGGGCAGCGGCCGGTTGCTCCGCAACCTGGCAATGGGGCAATGAGGCCGTGGGCTTACTCGAATCTACGTCACTGCCTCACTGCCTCATTGCCTCATTGCCCGATGGCCTCATCGCCCCGGTGCTAGACCCATCTCACTGTTTACGTCACAATGCCTCTTCGACAACCGAGGAGGCGCCATGGAGGTCCGGCCCGACAAACAGGAGTTCGAGCGGCTGGCGCGCGATCACGACGTCGTGCCGGTGATGCTCGAGCTGACCTCGGACACGGTGACGCCCTTCACCGTCTATTCCCACCTGGCCGCCGGGGGCCGCAACGCCTTTCTGCTCGAGAGCGTCGAAGGCGGTGAGCGCGCCGCGCGGTTTTCGTTCGTCGGCGCGGACCCCTTTCGGGTGGTCGAGGTCCGCAACGGCAGGGTCTTCGTCGACGGCGCGCCGCGCGAGGGCGACGCCTTGCGGGAGCTGCGGTCAGCGACCGATTTCGGCAGGGTGGCCCCGGTCGACGGACTGCCTCCTTTCGCCGGTGGCGCCATGGGCTACGTGGGCTACGACGCGGTCCGTCTGGTCGAACGGGTCCCTGACAGCGGTCGCGACGAGGGCGGCCTGCCGGAAGCATGGTTCGGCCTCTACGACGGCGTGGTGGCGCTCGACCGGGCGCGTCAGAGATTGCTGCTGGTGGTTGCGGCCCGGATCGAGGGCGATGCGGAGTCGGCGTGGTGTGCGGCCCGGAAAAGGCTGACGCAACTCCACCGCGCCCTGCTCGCGGGGGACCAGGGCTCGCGACCGCACGTCATTCCGACGGCGGAGGAAGGTTGGAGCGGCTGGCTGGCGACGCCGTCGGAAGAGGACTTCATGGCGGGCGTCTCCCGGGCGCGGGAGCACATCCTCGCGGGCGACATCTTCCAGGTGGTGCTGTCGCGGCGGTGGCGCAAGATGCCCCGCTGCACCGCCGCCGAAATCTACCGCATGCTGCGTCTGACCAACCCCTCGCCCTACATGTTCCTGTTTGACACCGGCCAGGCTCGGATCCTCGGTTCGAGTCCGGAGATGTTGGTCAGGGTGAGCGGCAACCGGGTGGCGACCTGCCCCATCGCGGGGACCCGCCGCCGCGACCCCGACCGCGCCGAAGATCTGCGGTTGGAGGAAGAACTCAAGGCGGACCCCAAGGAACTCGCCGAACACGTGATGCTGGTCGACCTCGGGCGCAACGACATCGGTCGCGTCGCGGCCCCCGGGACGGTGCGGGTGGCGCGGGAGATGGAAGTCGAGCGTTACAGCCACGTCATGCACCTGGTGAGCGAGGTCGAAGGCCGCCTTCGCGACGAACTCGATGCCTGGGATGCGCTCTTCGCCTGTTTCCCGGCGGGGACCTTGAGCGGTGCGCCGAAGGTGCGGGCGATGGAGATCATCGACGAACTGGAGGAGGTCCGCCGCGGCGTCTACGGAGGCGCGATCGGCTACCGCAACCTCAATGGCGACCTCGATTCCTGTATCGCCATCCGCACTCTGGTCGAACGCGGCGGCAGCGTCCAGATCCAGGCCGGCGCCGGCATCGTCTACGACTCGGTCCCTGCCTCCGAGCTCGCCGAGTGCGCGGCCAAGGCCGGCGCCCTCGTCCAGGCCGTCGCCATGGCCGAGGCTGCCGGGAAAGGCACGGACGATGCCCGATAGAATTCGGAATTCGGAATTCGGAATTCGGAATGCCAATCTCCCACGAGTGACAGTGGTATTCGAGGGAGGCTGGGAGGGAATTCAAAATTTGGGTTGTGGGGGTGGCGTGTGATCCTGATGATCGACAACTACGACTCCTTCACCTACAACCTGGTGCAGGAGCTTGCGGAGGTCGGTACCACGCCCATCGAGGTGGTGCGCAACGACGCGTCGACCGTGAGCGAGTTGCTGGCCCTGAAACCGGAGGCCATCGTCATCTCGCCCGGTCCCGGAGTGCCTGAGGATGCCGGCGTCACGATGGAGATGGTGGGGACCGCAGCCGACCTGCCCCTTCTCGGGATCTGTCTCGGCCACCAGGCACTGGCGGCCGTCCACGGAGGTCGGGTCGTAAGGGCCTCGGAGCCGGTGCACGGCAAGACCTCGCCGGTACACCACAACGGCACCGGGCTGTTCGAAGGACTGCCGGACCCATTCGACGCGACCCGTTACCACTCGCTGGTGGTGGCGGAGGATTCCCTTCCCGAGACGTTGGAGATCACCGCTCGAACCCCCGACGGCACGATCATGGGGCTGTGCGATCGCAACCGACCCCACTACGGCGTCCAGTTCCACCCGGAGTCCTACCTCTGCCACCACGGGCGCCATCTCCTCGCCCGCTTTCTCCGCATCGCCGGCCTCCCTGTCCGGGATGGGTGGGACCAATTCCGAATTCCGAATTCCGAATTCCGAATTCAGACTTCGTCATGACCGCCATCGACCACAAACCCCTGCTCAACCGCCTGCTCGCCGGACGCGACCTGGCGGGAGAGGAGATGGAGCTCTTTGTCGGCGCGGTGATGGATGGAGGTGTCGATGACGTGGTGGTGGCGGCGGTGTTGGCGGCACTGCGGGTCAAGGGCGAGACCGGCGTCGAAATCGCGGCGGCCGCCCGCGCGATGCGCGCGCGCGCCATCCCGGTTGTGATCGCTGATCCCGCCCGTGCGGTCGACACCTGCGGAACCGGCGGCGACGGCGCCGAAACCATCAACATCTCGACCGCGGCGGCCCTGTTGGCGGCGGCGGCCGGCGTTCCGGTGGCCAAGCACGGCAACCGCTCGGTCTCCTCCCGCTGCGGTTCGGCCGATGTGCTCGAAGCCGCGGGGGTTCGTCTGGATCTGACGCCGGAGGCGATGGCGGCCCTCCACGATGAGATCGGTATCGCCTTTCTCTTCGCGCCGCGGCTGCACCCGGCGATGAGGGCGGTGATGCCGGTGCGACGGACGCTCGGAGTGCGCACTGTGTTCAACCTCCTCGGGCCCTTGACCAACCCCGCCGGGGTCGCGCGGCAGGTGATCGGGGTGTGGGGGGCGGACGTCCAGGATCTGATGGCCAGTGCGCTGGCCGAGCTGGGAGCCCGCCGGGCGCTGGTCGTTCACTCCGAGGACGGTCTCGACGAGATCTCGGTCAACGCCCCGACGAGGGTTCTCGAGGTTCGCGACGGCTGCGTGGTCGACGAGTGGCGGGTCGAGCCGGCCGCCATCGGGATCGCAGTCGACGATCCCGGGAGCCTGACCGGAGGCAACGTCGACGAGAACCTCCGCCGGATGCGGGACATCCTCGGGGGGCGCGAGAAATCAGCCGCCGCTGAGGCGGTGGCCGTCAACGCGGCAGCCGCCCTGTACGTTGCAGAAACCGCGGAGAACATGGCCCTCGGTCTTGAGATGGCGCGCCAGACCCTTCGTTCGGGCGCCGGTTTGGTTATACTGGAGTCACTGGGGAAAAGATCAGTGGAGATCACCGAGGGTGTCTGAGTCGATTCTCGACAACATCGTCGCGGATGTCC
The DNA here is from genome assembly GCA_963715955.1 of Candidatus Sulfomarinibacteraceae bacterium. Classification (GTDB taxonomy): domain Bacteria; phylum Acidobacteriota; class Thermoanaerobaculia; order Thermoanaerobaculales; family Sulfomarinibacteraceae; genus Sulfomarinibacter. The sequence goes on along the minus strand of CAVQSQ010000013.1, from coordinate 23,132 downwards.
GCAAACGGCTTCAATGGACCCCGCAGGCGCCGGGCCTCGAGCGGGCCGCGATGCGGTTGATCGAACAGCGGAAAACCCGACGACGGTCGCTGAGAAGGGCGTTGGCCGTACCCGGGATCTCGATCATCGCGGAGTGCAAGAAGGCCTCGCCGTCGGCGGGAGTGATCCGCGAGAATTTCGATCCGGTTCGTCTCGCTCAGGCCTACGAGGCCGGCCACGCAGCGGCGGTCTCGGTGGTGACCGAGCGCGACTCGTTCGCCGGCGACCCCCTGTGGCTGATCGATGTCCGCAAGGCGGTGAGACTCCCGATTCTCCGCAAGGATTTCATCATCGAGCGCCGTCAGCTCTTCGAAAGTGCCCTGCTCGGCGCCGATGCGGTCCTGCTCATCACCCGGATCCTCAGCCCTCAGCGCCTCAAGGATCTGTTGTCGACCGCCGAGATGCTGCAGCTCGAGGTGCTGCTCGAGATCTTCGCTGACGAGGAACCCGGTCCGGCGGTGGATTCCGGGGCCGCCATGATCGGTGTCAACGCCCGTGATCTCGCCACCTTCGAGATTCGCCTGGATCGCGTCGAGGCGGCGGCCGAAAAAATACCAGACGACAGAATCAGGGTTGCCGAGAGCGGAATCAGCGGCCCCAAGGACATCGACCGGTTGCAGGCCGCGGGCTACCACGCTTTTCTGATCGGCGAACACCTCGTCCGCTCCGGCGAACCGGAACGCGAGGTGCGGCGCCTCAGCGGCCGGATCTCCCGACCGGGCGCGTGAGCCTCCGGCGGCCGACGTCGTGAAGGGCCACATGCTGATCAAGATCTGCGGTATCACCCGGCCCGACGACGCCGAGGCGGCCGTTGCCGCCGGGACTGATTTTCTGGGGTTCGTTTTTCGACCGGGGACCCCTCGGATGCTGGAGCCGGAAAGGGCCGATTGGATTCGCGACGTACGAGGGGTCGAAAGCGTCGGAGTATTTCTCGACGCGCCGTTGACCGAAGTGCTCCAGATTCGGAAACAGCTCGGGCTCGACTGGGTCCAACTCCACGGCGACGAGCCCGATGCGTTCCTCGAAGTGCTCGGGCGGCAGGTGATTCGGCGGGTCAAGGTCGGTCCCGACCTTGACTGGGAACGCGTCGCCCATCTTGCAGGGATCTGCCTCCCCCTTTTCGATCCCGGCGCAGGAGACGGGCTTGCGTGGGCGTGGGAGTGCCTGGCGGGGGGGCCGGCAGGTCTGCGTTTCGGTCTCGCGGGTGGCCTCACACCGGAAAACGTTGCCGACGCCGTTCGTGCCACCCGGCCGTATCTGGTCGATGTCTCGTCAGGCGTCGAAAGCGCGCCCGGTATCAAGGACCACGAAAAGGTCCGGCGGTTCATCGCCAACGCCAGGGCGGCAAACCCCTGACGGCGTTTCCCGTAGGATCTGGAGAAGGGGGACTCCATGGCGATTCAAAGGCTCGTTGCGGGTCTGTGTCTGCTCTCGGCCGCCTGTTCTCCGTCGGCCTCGAATGATGCGACGCTGGCGCCGCCTGCAAACGCAGCCGAACTCCGCGGCCCCTACCTTGGCCAGGAAACGCCCGGTCTCGAACCGCGACTCTTCGCACCGGGCGTCGTCTCCACCGGGCTCGCGACCCGCGATCTCGCGATGACACCCGACGGCGACGAACTCTATTTCTCGGTCACCCTTGGCGACCGGACGATGATCATGGTCGCCCACCAGAACGACGGCGTCTGGAGCGAGCCGGAGGTGGCGCCCTTTTCGGGTCGTTTCCTGGACATCGAACCCGCGATCTCCCCCGACGGCCAACGATTCTTCTTTCTCTCCACCCGGCCGCAGCCGGGGCAGGATGATAAAGCCGGATGGGTCTATCAGGATATCTGGGTGATGGACCGCGAAGGCGACGCCTGGGGGGAACCCTACAACCTGGGGCCGCCCGTCAACTCCGATGCCCCCGAATACTACCCGTCGATCACCGCCGACGGCACCCTCTACTTTACCCGCGAGGGAGAGGACAGGGTGTCCTCGACCTACCGTTCCCGCTTGATTGACGGCGTGTATTCCGAGCCCGAACTTCTTCCGCCGCAGGTGAACTGCGGCACGAACCGGTTCAACGTCTTTGTCGACCCCGACGAGACCTTCGTCATCGTTCCGGCGATGGGCCGTGAGGACAGTCTGGGAGGGGTCGACTACTACGTGGTCTTTCGCAACGATGACGACGCATGGTCCGAGCCCATCAATCTGGGCCCGACCATCAACCAACCGGCCGGCCGCGAGTGGTCGGCCTCGCTGTCTCCCGACGGCGAGTACTTCTTCTTCATGTCGTCCCGAACCGACGAGGAAGCGGGGTTGCCTTTGACCGGTCGCTCCATCACCGAACTGCTCGATCTCTCGACCCGTCCCGGCCAGGGCAGCTCGGACATCTGGTGGGTGAGCGCGGAGATTATCGAGCAGCTCAGGCCGTAGGCCGGGCCGGGGCAGTCATGAGTGTGGAGCATGGGAGCAGTGGAATGCCGGCCGCCCCGCCGGGGAGCATGGGATGGAGCAGGGGAGCCAGGGGAGCAGGACCTGATCATGTTCGGGCTCGTTTCGGCGAGACTCGTTGTCTTCCCGGACGAGCGACCTTTCTTTCCTGTCATCCCGACCGAAGGCCCGACGGGCCGTAGCGGAGGGATCCCTCCACCCGGTCGCTTCGCTCTCTCGGTCGGGATGACATTCCTGAATCGGCAGGTTGCTTCTTTCCCCCTTTCCCCCTTCTCCCCCTTTCCCTGCGCCTCCTCACGAGACTCAGGTAGAATCATTCCCCTCATGAAGAAGCTCCCCGACGCCCGCGGTTATTTTGGCGACTATGGCGGCAAATTCGTGCCCGAGACCTTGATGGCCCCCTTGGCCGAGCTCGAGGAGAGTTTTCGCAAGGCCTCGCGCGACCGGGGCTTCCAGGCTCGGCTCGATGAGCTCCTGACCCACTACGTGGGCCGGCCCACCCCGCTGTATCAGGCGCGGCGGTTGTCGGCCCATCTCGGCGGCGCCCGCATCTGGCTGAAACGCGAAGACCTGTGCCACACCGGGGCGCACAAGATCAACAACGCCCTCGGCCAGGCTCTCCTGACCCGCGAGATGGGCAAGGGCAGGGTGATCGCCGAAACCGGCGCAGGGCAGCACGGGGTGGCGGTCGCGACGGCGGCCGCCCTGCTCGGGCTCGAGTGCCGGGTCTACATGGGTTCGGAAGACATGCGGCGCCAGGAACTCAACGTCGTGCGAATGCGGCTCATGGGCGCCGAGGTGGTCGCTGTGGAAGCGGGTTCGTGCACCCTCAAGGATGCGATCAACGAGGCGCTGCGCGACTGGGTCACCAACGTTCACACCACCCACTACATCCTCGGTTCGGTGCTCGGCCCCCACCCCTATCCGATGATGGTGCGGGATTTCCAGACTGTGATCGGGCGTGAGGCCATGGCGCAGTTCAAAAAAGCAACCAGGACGCTGCCCGATCTGGTGGTGGCGTGTGTCGGAGGGGGGTCGAACGCGGCCGGGATGTTCACCGCCTTCGTCCCGTTCGAATCGGTGGCGCTGGCGGGGGTCGAGGCCGGCGGAAGAAGCCTCGAACCGGGCGAGCACGCCGCTCGGTTTACCGGGAGCGCCGCGCCTGGCGTCCTCCACGGCACCCGAACCCGGGTGCTCCAGGACGAGGACGGCCAGGTGTTGGGAACCCACTCGGTATCGGCGGGCCTCGACTATCCGGCGGTCGGACCGGAACACGTCCAGTGGGAGGAGAGCGGGCGCGTGACCTACACGTGTGTCGACGACGGCTCAGCGCTCGAGGCCTTTCACCTCCTGGCCGAAACCGAGGGGATCATCCCGGCGCTGGAGTCGGCCCACGCCGTCGCCTACGCGACCAGGGTGGCGCCGCCGATGAAACTCGGCAGCAACATTCTCATCAACCTCTCGGGACGCGGGGACAAAGACCTCGGCGAGGTTGCGCTGGTGGAGAGGGGCTCGTCATGACCCGGTTGCGCGACGCCTTTCGAATGGCAGACCGCGAAAAACGAGCGGCCTTCATTCCCTACGTGACGGCAGGAGACCCGACCCTCGCGCGGACCATCGACATCGTCCACGCTCTCGAACGGGCGGGGGCCGATATCCTCGAGTTGGGGGTGCCCTTTTCGGACCCCATCGCTGACGGCCCCACCAACCAACGCGCCGCCGAACGGGCTCTCGCATCGGGGACCGCCCTCGCCGGAGTGCTCGCGACCATCACCGTGCTCCGTCAATCGGTCGATCTTCCCATCGTGCTCTTCACCTACGCCAACCCCGTCATTCGCTACGGACTCGAGCAATTCGCCGCCGACGCGGCGGGCGCCGGTGTCGACGGCGTGCTCTTCACCGACGTTCCGGCAGAGGAGGTGGCGCCGTTCGAAGAGATCCTCAAACCGGCAGGCCTCGATCTCATCATGCTGGTGACCCCCACCTCGGGCCGTAAACGCATGAAGGCCGCGGCCCATGTCGGCGGTGGGTTTCTCTACCTGGTTTCGCGGACCGGCGTCACCGGCGCCCGGCAGGACCTCGACGCCGAACTCGACCGCAACATCAAAATCGCCCGCAAGGCCTCACGGCTGCCTGTCGCAGTCGGCTTCGGTATCTCCACGCCGGAGCAGGTGGCACGGGTGGCGGCCGGGGCCGACGGCGTGGTCGTGGGATCGGCCATTGTCAGCCGCATCGGCGCCCTCGGCGACTGCGACGAGCTCGCCGCCGAGGTCGAGCGCTTCGCCGCAACCCTCGCCGAAGCCTGCAAGAGGTAGTTTTGAGTTTTGAGTTTTCAGTTTTGAGGTCCCTTTCACCACGATTGACCGTGCAGGTGGGAAGTGTCCTCAACTCAAAACTCAATACTCAAAACTCATAACGCTTCCATGGGAAGATCAAAGCGTCATCAGCTTGGTCAGAACTTCCTGGTCGACGGTGCTGTCGCCGAAAGCATCGTTGCATCACTGGCCGAGGAGCCGAGGCGAGTGCTGGAAATCGGCCCGGGCAGGGGGGCATTGACTGAACCTCTGCTGAAACGCTTCGAGCGCATCATGGCCCTCGAAGTTGACGTGAATCTGGTGTCGCAACTCCAGCAGCGATTCGGCGATCGTGGCGTCGAAATCCGGCATGCCGACGCACTGAGTGAGGATCTTGATGATCTGGCGATCGCCGAATCGCCGTGGCAGGTGGCCGCCAATCTGCCGTACTCGGTCGGCACGGCGATTTTACGCCGCCTGCTGCCCCGTCACGACCTCTTCACGCGTCTCGTGGTGATGCTGCAGCGCGAGGTGGCGCACCGTGTCGTGGCCTCGCCCGGTGGCAGTGGTCACGGGCTGCTGGCGCTGGAACGCGCGGCCTGGGGCGAGGCACGGGTCCTTTTCGATGTGCCTCCGCGCGCCTTCCGCCCGGTTCCAAAGGTGGTGTCGAGCGTCCTCGTCGTCGATCTACGGCCACCCGCGTTCGACCCCGAGCCGATTGCCGCCGGGCTCGCCGTCGCTGCCCATGCCTTGACCAAACCTCGAAAGATGTTGAGCAACGCCATCGCTCCCCTGCTCGGCGCCGACGCGATCGCCAGAGCCGGTCTCGACCCGGCCCAACGCCCCGGAACGGTCGACCTCGAGGGCTGGATCGGGCTCGCTTCACAGTCATAAGTCAGCCGTTGGCAGGGACTTGCCTGGAAGTGATACCATCTCCATAGGCATGGGACCTCGGGATGACGATCGTCTGACACACCGCCGTCGAGTGGGCGGTCTGCGGCCCGGAAAGGGCCGTCCTGGATGACGCTGTGGACTGCGGCGCTGCTCGGCGTATTGCAGGGTCTGACCGAGTTCCTCCCGGTCTCGTCATCCGGTCACCTTGCCGTAGCGCAGATGTTGATCCCGGGGTTCAACCAATCGGGTGTTGTGTTTGACGCGATGTTGCACGTTGGCACGGCGGCTGCCGTGGTGTGGTACGAACGCCGCCACATCATCGAGTGGGTCTCCACCCGCAGCGGTCAGCGTCTGATCGGGCTGATCGCGGCGGGGACCGTCGCCACCGCGGTGCTGGCGCTTCCGCTGCGGTCCATCGCGGTTGCGGCCTTCACGAAACCGATGTGGGTGGGCGTGGCCCTGCTGGTCACCGGTGCGGTCGTCGCCTCGACGCTTCGCCTGCCCGGCGGCCACGGCGATGCAACGGGAATGACGTGGCGGCAGGCCCTCGCCGTCGGTACGGCCCAGGGGCTGGCGATCTTCCCCGGTCTCTCCCGCTCCGGGATGACGATCGCGGCGGGGCTCGCCGGCGGCATGGAGCGGTCGTGGGCCGCTCGCTTTTCTTTCCTGCTCGGAGTGCCGGCCATCGTCATGGTCGCCATCCTCGAGCTTGCCGGCGCATGGCGGCTTCCCCATCACGCGCCGAACGGGTTCGGTCTCACCTGTCTGGTCGGCGCGACCGCCGCCGCTGTCACCGGCTATTTCGCCCTTCGATTGGTGATCAAGGCCGTCTCGAGCCGCATTTTCTACCGCTTCGCCTGGTATTGCGTCCCGCTCGGTCTGGTGGTGGTGGCGTGGGGGTGGCTGCGGTGAGAGAACGCGTCCTCCGCGAGGCGGCCGCCGTGGGCCTGTTGTTGGGCGCCCTGCTGGTGGTGGTGGCGTTGCTGTCCCACTCGCCGCTCGACCCGAGCCCGTTTCACGCCTCGACCCTGAGGTCTGCACCGGAGAACCTTGCCGGGTGGTTGGGCGCGACCCTGTCGGCTGCCCTTTTCAGCTTTATCGGCGTGACAGCCTTCGTGCTGCCCGTGGCGGCCGCCGTGATCGGATGGCGGTTGCTCAGGCAGTCGCCGATGGCCAACCCGCGCATCGCGGGAATCGGCTGGGCGGCGATCCTGCTGGCGCTGCCGGGCTTTGCGGCGATGGTCGGCGCCGACCTGCCGTTTCGCGACGGCCGGGTGTCGGCGGGGGGCTTCGTCGGTCTCGCTGAAACCGAGCTCTTGCAGGGCTTTGCCGGACCGGTTGGCGGCATCGTGGTGCTGTCCTTTCTGCTCGTGATCGGGGTCCTGCTGATCTCGGGCGCCTCGGCTGGTGCCTTTGCCGACCGCCTGTCGGAAAGGGCGCGGGATCACTGGTTCGAGCGGCGCCGTCAACGCTCCGACCGGCTCCGGGAGAAGGCGGAGGCGCGGGCGAAACAACGGGTCTTCGAACGGCAGATCCAACGCATGGAGGGCGACGACGACTACAAAGGCTCGTTGACCGTCAAGGAGGTCGAGGGCCGCGGCCGATTTCGGATCGTACGCAAACAGGCCGAAGAACCGACCGTTGAAGAACCGCCGCCGCGCCGGGCGGCGACCAAACGCGCGGCCGCGCCCGCCCGTGCCAAAGCCGAGCCGAAATCGAAGGCGAAGCCCGCCGACGTGCAGGAGGAGTTCGATTTCGTCGAGGACCTCGAGAGCTACGATCTCCCCAAGGACACCTTTCTCGAAATGGCCGAGGAGGCGCCCGAGCGCGACTCGGCTGCCCTGATCGAGATGGGCAAGTTGATCACCACCAAGTGCGGCGAGTTCAAGGTTCGCGGCGAGGTGGTCAATATCCGCACCGGTCCGGTCATCACGACCTATGAGTTTCGCCTCGACTCCGGAGTGAAGATTTCGGCGGTGCAGAACCTGTCCGAAGATCTGGCGCTGGCCTTGCGGACCGAGTCGGTCCGTATCGACCGCATACCGGGGCGTGCGACAGTCGGCATCGAGGTGCCGAGCCCCGACCCGGAAGTCATCCGGTTGCGGCAGCTGATCGAGGCGCCCGAGTTCCAGCGCGCCCAGTCCCTGCTCACGCTGAGCCTCGGAGTCGACATCCGCGGCAAACCGTTCTTCTCCGATCTCGCGCGGATGCCGCACCTGCTCATCGGCGGTTTCACCGGAGCCGGAAAGTCGGTGGGGCTCAACGCCATGATCATGTCGATCCTCTACAAGGCGCGGCCCGACGAGGTCAGGTTCATTCTCGTCGACCCCAAGATGGTCGAGCTCGGCGTGTATGCCGACATCCCCCACCTCCTGACCCCGATCATCTCCAACCCCAAGAAGGCGGCCAACGCCCTCGGTTGGGCGGTGGCCGAGATGGACAGCCGGTACCACATCCTGGCGGCCCTCGGTGTCCGCAACCTGCAGCAGTACAACCAGCTCGTGCGCGACCCCGTCCAGCTGCGGCGGGCGAAGAAGAAGATCGCCGAGAAGGGCGATGGCGCCGATCCCGAACTCGCGCCCCTGCCCTATATCGTGATCGTGATCGACGAGCTCGCCGATCTGATGATCACTTCCGGACGCGCCGTCGAAGAGTCCATCACCCGGCTCGCCCAGAAGGCACGTGCGGTCGGCGTCCACCTGATCTGCGCCACCCAGCGCCCGTCGGTCGACATCCTCACCGGCATCATCAAGGCCAATTTCACCTGCCGGATCGCCTACCGCGTGCGGTCGCGTTTCGACTCCAGGACCATCCTCGATGCGATGGGCGCCGAGCACCTGCTGGGTCGGGGCGACATGCTGTTTCTGCCGCCGGGCAGCGGCAGCCTGATGCGGCTCCACGGGCCGTTGGTCACCGAAAAAGAGATCCACAGCGTGGTTCGCTACATCAAGAGATTCGGAAAACCGGAGTACCACCGAGAGGTCCTGTCACACGCACCGCTCGGGCCGCCCGACCGCGGCGGCAAGACAACCTCGGTTGAAGACGTCGACGACATCTCCGACCCCATGTACGACGCGGCGGCGAGGCTGGTGGTCAAGACCCGGAAGGCCTCGGCCTCCTACATTCAACGCCGGTTGCGGCTCGGCTATACCCGATCCGCGCGACTGTTGGATATGATGGAGAAGGAGGGACTGGTGGGACCACTCGCCGGGTCGAAGGGCCGCGAACTGCTGGTGCCCGAGAATTTCTTTGGTGAGGTCGACGAGACGCACGCCCTCAACGACGACACACCGGACGGCGATGGAAGGTGACCATGGACCTGGATTTCCTCGACCTCGGACCCGCGGCCCTCTACCAACTGGGTGCGGTGGCGGCGATCGCCCTCCTGCTCTTCATCCTCGTGGCCTCCTTCATGTCGCGCTCCAAGGTCTTCTGCCAGTACCTCAAGCACATGACCGGGATCCACCTCAAACCGGCGACGGTGATGCGCCTCTACAAGAAGGGCGGGAAGGCCGGCGTCCGCGACCACCTGATCGATCTCCTGATCCGCGAGGATCTCGCCGACACCAGCCGCGTCGTGACCCCCGATTCCAAGCCGGACCTCTCGATCTTCAACAACGTCAAGTGACGCGGGTGGGCGCGCTCATGTTGCCCGCAGATCACGCAGATTGACGCAGATCCATCGCACCGGGCACCGGGCAAACCACAGAGGCACGGAGGACACGGAGCCGGGTTTCGTCGCAACCACGAAGACACCAAGGCACGAAGTCGTCACAAAGCTCCCGGCCACGGAATCCAACGCAGAGGCGCAAAGGCGCGGTGCCTGCGTGAGCATGATTGCCTGGAGTGATCGGCGGAAACGCCGGCGATCTCGGGATCGCCGGCTCCCGGAACGAAGCCGGCCGGATCCGGATGCGAGCATCCGTCACCGGCCGACTTCGTCCCGGCCGACACGCCAGGGGCGCGTCGGTTCCGCCTCGTCGTCCCTGCTCGAACGCAGGCCGTCGATTCGAGACATCGTGACGACCGTCCGCGTTCGGAGCGGCGTCTTGGTTCAACGGTATCCGGCCGCATCCAGCATCCAGCATCCAGCATCATGCTGTCCAAAACAGATCTCAATTGGACGTTGCCACACTGAAAACACTGGAGTTGAGGATCGGTCAATGCCGTTTTCAGATCGAGGTCCTCAACAACCGAAAACCGCTGTCCAGGTCTGAGACACGGGTGATCCGAGAGGCAGGAAACATCTCTGAAGGTGGGCCAAGGCCCACCCTACGAACCCGCTCGACAGCTGGGACCGAAGTAGGGTGGGCCTTGGCCCACCTTCAGGCCCGCCGAGGTCGGGGTGGAGCCTGAATGTGATTTCGAGCAGTCCACGATGCCGTCTTGGGAAAGATCGATCCAACATCCAACATCCAACATCCTGCACCCTGCATCCTGCATCCTGCATCCTGCATCGGTATGATGTCCCTCGTGTCCCGCATTCACGTGTTGTCCGATGGTCTGATCAACCGCATTGCCGCCGGTGAGGTGGTGGAGCGGCCTGCGTCCGTGGTCAAGGAGCTGGTGGAGAACAGCCTCGATGCGGAGGCGACCAGGATCGAGGTCGACCTGGTCAACGGCGGCCGCAGTCGGGTGCGGGTCTCGGACGACGGTTGCGGCATGGATGCCGACGACGCCGTGCTCGCCCTCGAGCGGCACGCGACGTCGAAGATCAGCACCGCGGATGAGCTCGACCACATCGCGACCCTCGGTTTTCGCGGTGAGGCCCTGCCGTCGATTGCGGCGGTCTCGCGGTTCGTTCTCGTGACCTCCGCCGACCCCGCCCAGGGTGGGGTTCGGGTGACGGTCGAGGGGGGGCGGATTCTCGCGGCCGACGGCGCCGCCAGGGCCCGCGGCACCACGGTCGAGGTCGGCGACCTCTTCTTCAACACCCCCGCGCGGAGAAAGTTCCTGCGCTCGCCCGAGACCGAGCTGCGTCACGCTCAGGAGATCCTGTGGGGCGCGGCCCTGGCCCGACCCGATGTGGCCTTCGTTCTGCGCCACGGGTCGCGGACCCTGATCGAAGCACCTGCAGTCGTCGATGCGTCGCAGCGGCTCAAGGATCTGTGGCGCAACGCCGACCGGGTGGTTGCGTTCGGCGCCACGGCAGGGGAGGCCGAGGTGCGGGGGCTGCTGGCGCCGGGCGGCGGCAGCGGGCGGCCCGCTCTGACCCTGCTGGTCAACGGGCGGGCGGTTCGCGATCGCCTCGTGGTCGGCGCGGTCTTGCGGGTCCTGCGGTCGGCGGGAGCCGGCTTCGGCGGCGCCAGGGTGGTGGTCGATCTGAGGCTGCCGCCCGGAGAGGTGGATGTCAATGTCCACCCGGCCAAGGCGGAGGTTCGTTTCTCGCGATCCGGCTCGGTCTTCGCCCTCATCGAACGGGCGATGCGAGAAGGTGTCGCCGCCTCCCAGGGTCGCGTCGACGTGCGGGCGTTGGAAGACGGCGCGCCAGGCGGGATGGCTGAGCCGCAAGCAGGCGGCTATGGGGAAATGCTCCGCAACCGGAGAGCCGCGGCGGGTGGTGGGGCGCTCTTCGATCACCCGGCCTACGGAGAGGTGTCGATCGAGGGCCCTGCCGGTGACGACGGGGGGGGCACCCTCTGGCGCCCGGAGAAGGATCACCCGCGGGCGCGGTCGGGCGCGAGGGCCGGAACCCCCGACACGCCGTTCGGACGCCTCATCGGGCAGTACCGCAACTCCTTCTTGTTGCTGGAAGACGATCACGGTCTGGTGATCGTCGATCAACACGTGGCCCACGAACGCGTTCTCTTCGACCAGATCCGGCGGCGTCTGGCCGGCGGCGAGGCGCCTTCCCAGGGGCTGCTGACGCCGTGTCTGATCGAGGTCGACGAGGCCCACGCCGCGGCCCTGCCCGCCGTCGAAGACATCCTGCGCAAGGTCGGCATCGAAGCCGAGCTCTTCGGGCCCGAGACCATCCGCGTCTCTTCGGTGCCGCCGGAGTTCGATGAACAGGCGGTCCGCGAAGTCGTCGAAGGAGTGCTCGACCGCGCCACCGCCCTCGATGGCGTTCCCGAACTCGCCTCGCAGGAGCTCGAAGAGGAACTGGCTGCCTCGCTGTCGTGCCGCGGCGCGATCAAGGTCAACCACCATCTCACTGTCGACGAGCAGCGCGCCCTCCTCGAAGATCTGCTGGCGACGGACAATCCCTATCGCTGTCCGCACGGACGGCCCATCATCCTCCGCTTGAGCCAGGAGGAAATGGAACGGAGGCTCGGGAGACGATGATCCAGAGAGAACAATGGCATCTGACCGAGGGGCTGATCTTCGCCCACTTCGCGGTCTTCATCCTCAGCACCATGATGGAGGCCAGCCAGCAGGCGCTGGCCCTGATTCCGGGGCTCGTGAGCGCGCGCCCGTGGACCCTGGTGACCTACCAGTTCATCCACGGGTCGAGCATGTTCTGGTTTTTCATCTCCATGCTGATTCTGTGGATCATGGCCAAGCCGCTCGAGGACAGCTGGGGCTCGCCCCGCTTTCTCGTCTTCTGGTTGATTGCGACCTTTGGCGCCTCGGTCACAGCCGCCCTGATCGGGCGCCCGCTCTTCGGAGACCTCGGTTTCAATTCGTGCCTCCTCTTCACCTTTGCCACCCTCTTCCCCGAGGTCGAATTCAGGCTTTTCTTCATCATTCCGGTCAAGGTCAAGTACCTGGCCATCGTCGCCGCGGTGATCCTCGTGTACTCGAGCCTTTCGATGGGGATCCTCTCCGGTCTCGCCAACATCGTCGGCACTTCGTCCGGCTATCTCTTCTTCCTCATCACGCGGCGGCTGCCGTCGCGGCGCAAGATCTCGTTCGAGCTTTCCAAGCGCAAGGCGCAGATCGCCGTCCGCGCCGAGAATGCGCAGGCGGAGGACCGTAACCGGGCGTGGGACCCGTTGGTGCGGGCCGCCGAGAGTCGCGCACGAGATGGCGGGGCGGTGGCGCCGGAGGACGAGCCGCTGCTCGCCGAGCTCGACGCCGCCAAAGACTCCACCATCACCGTGTGCGCACCGAGCGAGTTCGGATTTATCGACGACCCGGTGTGTCGCAGCTGCAACGGATTCGCCGAGTGCGCAGCCCGCCGGATTCGACGATCAGCGGGGGGCGATCACGGGGCGATCGACTGAGCGGCGGCCCCGGTCGGTTCTGCAGCCCAGCCCTCGACGAGCTCGATGACGACGCGTGCGACGTTCTCGGCGACCAGTTCTTCACCGGCCATTCTGAAGTGTCCGAACGAGCCGGCGAACGAATCGGAGAAGATCCCGTGGTAGGTGGACTCGTCGAGCGCCTGCTCGAAATTCTCAACGTTTTCGAGGTACAGGACGTCACTGCGACCCCCGAGGGTCTTTTTGAGCGCTGCGATCGAGAGCGTCGGGTACTGCATGGCGACGACGGCGATGTCCCGTTCGCGGAGAAGATCGACGATCCGGGTGTAGTTGTAGCGGGTGTACTCCTTGAAGAACCCGAGGTGCATTCGGTCGAGACGGGCCTTCAGTTCGCGTGCTTCGGCCTCGTGGCCCGCTTCCGCGGTCGCTCTGGCCAGCCATCCGACGAGCGTCTCCTCGTGGCGTATCGGGAGGTTTGGTCTCGACTCGAGGGCCCTGTTGACGAGAAAGCATGTGTCCTCGTAGGCGCCGTACCGGAAACTGATTTCCGCGAGGGCGAGCGACCAGGCATAGTCGTGGGGCAACTTCTCCCGTGCCGTGCGCAGGGCCACTCTCGCCTCGAACGGCCGGTTGTTGAGGTGGAGGAACGTTGCGTAACGAACGCCCGCCGTTCCCGCGAGGTCGGGGTCCTCCATGGCTTCGAGGAGGGTCTGTTGCTCGGCCGGGAAGTCCCCCTCCAGGCGTTGCTGCGAGGTGAGCATCCGCAGCGTGTCGAAGGAGTTTCCGTGCCCTCGCCCCCACGCCCGAATGGCTTCGTAGCGTTCGGCCCGCGTCATGTCGGCACTCCCGGGAAGGCCGAGCTCCCGGCTGAAGAATTCCGTCATCCGCTCCGGCGGTTCGGGTCTGACCAGCGCGTCGACCATGAAACCGACGTGATAGACCGGGGTCGCTGGATCGATCTCGAGCAGGGTGGGTTGGGTCTCCAGGACACGAGAGAAACGAAACGCATCGATCGCCTCACCCCTCGTATTGAACTCTCGTTCAATGGCGATTCTCGTCTTCTCGCTCCACTGTGCTTCGAGTTGGGGAGGGGCAGTCGGCGGCGATTCGTGGGGCGGGACACCGATCCCCCATGCGCTGCGCCACAGCAGAGCCACCAGCTTCACCGCCCTGGAGCGTTCAACCAGGGGAGAAAATCTGCCGTTTCGCGGATAGACGAGGACGTTGCCCTCGTCGTTGATACCGAGCATCGTGATCGCGATCTGGAATCGCCCGTTCTCGATCCACTTCGGGAGGCGATCGAGAACTTCACCGGTGTGGATGCCGACGACGCCCATGTTGACGACCCGAAAGTGGTTACCGGTGTGGAGTTGATTGAGCCTCTTCTCGAGCAGACCCGGCCACCGCCCCGCTGTGGTCGATTCACCGATACATGCGATCCGGATTTCGTTGTCCGGGCCGCTGCCTGCGACGACCGGGGGAGGGGATCGCAGAGAGAACTCCGCCACGCGCAGACCGAGTTCGAGACCTGCGATCGCGAACAGAAGGCCCAATGCCAGGGCGACAATCCGGTACAAGATCTTGAGGATGGTTCCGTTTCCCCGTGTGCGGTACGCCCATGGTCCGGGCGTGATCGTACAGTTCATTTTAGCATCGGTGGGCGGTGCTGACATGTAACTGCGTCTCAATAAGCAACTTGCATTCGTGAAAAAATTCACACACCTTGAGGGACGGGTGTGAGGTGGGGTATCCTGATGGCCCGGTCTACCGGAGGTCAACGACAGGGAGCGAGGGTGTGTTTCGGAAACAGGTGACAGTTTTCGTCGGCCACTTCGGCAGCGGCAAGACCGAGATCGCCCTCAACGGGGCGCTCCAGTTGGCCGCTGCGGGCGTACCTGTCACCCTCGCCGATCTCGACGTCGTCAAACCCTACTTCCGTTCGCGGGCGGCGCGCGCCATCCTCGCCGATGCGGGCGTCGAACTGCTCGCGCCAACTGGCGCCAACGTCCACTCTGACCTTCCGATCATCGTGCCCCAGATTCGCAGCCACCTCCGCCACGACCGCAGACACCTGATTCTGGATGTCGGCGGCGACGACGCCGGGGCCAGAGTTCTTGGGTCGTTGTCCGACGTCGTCCCGCTTCATGAAACCGAGTGCCTGCTCGTGCTCAATTTCCGGCGCCCCTCGACCCCGGATCCCGAGCGGGCCATGGCGATGGTGCGGGAGATCGAAGCGGTGGGGCGGGTTCCGGTGACCGGCCTCATCTCCAACACCCACCTGATGGACGAGACCACCGTCGAGGTGGTGCTGGAGGGCTATCGACTTGCCTTCGAAACCGCCCGTCTGGCCGGAGTGCCTCTGGTGGCGATCACCGTTGCCTCCGATCTTGAGGGTCACCTGTCCGCAGAAAACCTCGAGTGTCCGGTGATCGCCATGCGGCGCATCGTCCGGCCGCCGTTTGCACAGACTCTGGAGCGGCGCACCACCGGGCCGCTCTTCGTCGTCAGCTGAGAAAGGAGCGTTCATGCCGCAGATCGTGATCAGCCCCAACCGCTGCAAGGGGTGCGAGCTCTGCGTTCACGCCTGCCCGCAGCAGATTCTCGGCATGGGCCGGGAGATCAACACCAAGGGGTACTTCTACGCCGAGGTGGTCGAGCAGATGCGCTGCATCGGGTGCCGTCTGTGCTGCATCACCTGTCCCGACATGGCCATCGAGATGAAGGTCAACGGGACCATGTACCACTACTTTTCGTACTGAGGGGATCGCAATGGCCAAGAAACTCATGAAAGGCTCGGAGGCCATCGGCGAGGCGGCGGTCCAGGCCGGGTGCAAGCTCTTCTTCGGCTACCCGATCACGCCGCAGAACGAGATTCCCGAGTACATGTCGATGCGGCTGCCGCAGATCGGCGGCGCATTCGTCCAGGCGGAGTCGGAGGTGGCGGCCTCCAACATGATCTACGGCGCCGCCGGCACCGGCGAGCGGGTCATGACCTCCTCGTCCTCGCCCGGCGTGTCGTTGATGGCGGAAGCCATCTCCTATATCGCCGGTGCGGAGCTCCCTGTGGTGATCGTCAACATCGTGCGTGCGGGACCGGGTCTCGGCGGTATTCTCCCCAGCCAGGGCGACTACTTCCAGGCCACCAAGGGTCTCGGCCACGGTGACTTCAGAGTGCTGGTTCTCGCGCCGTGGTCGGTCCAGGAGGCGGCGGACCTCGTCCAGGACGCCTTCGACCTCGCCGACTACTACCGCAACCCGGTGATGGTGCTCGGCGACGGGCTCATCGGGCAGATGATGGAGCCGGTGGAGTTCTCCGAAGGCCGCCGGCCGATCAAGGAACTCGAGCCCAAGACCTGGGCAGCCACCGGGTGCGACGGCAGCCGGCCCACCAACGTCATCAACTCGCTCTTTCTCGATCCCGCGGAACTCGAGCGGCACAACATCAAGCTCAAGGCCAAGTACGATCTGATGGAGGCCGACGAGGTCCGCTACGCCACCAAGGGCGCCGACGACGACTACGACATCGCGATCGTGGCCTACGGGACGGTGGCTCGGGTGTGCTCCACCGCCATCGACGAGCTCCGGCAGGAGGGCATCAAGACCGCTCTCATCCGGCCCATCACCCTGTTTCCCTTCCCCTACGAGGCAGTCCGCAAGACGGCCGACACGGCGAAGGCGGTGTTGGTGGTGGAGCTTTCCAGCGGGCAGATGATCGAGGATGTCCAGCTGGCGCTGGCGCGCACGCGACCGGTTCACTTCTACAACCGGATGGGCGGAATGCTGGTGTCGCCGGACGAGGTGGTGGCCAAGGTCAAGGCCATACTCGACGGCACGTCGGTGGAGGTGCACCATGGCTGAGACGGTATTCGCCCGCCCGCAGGCTCTGGCCGACGTCACCACCCACTACTGTCCCGGATGCACCCACGGTCTGATCCACCGGTTGGTGGCCGAGGTGCTCGACGAACTCGCGGTCAAGGAGCGCACCGTGGGCGTGGCGCCGGTCGGGTGTGCGGTGCTCGCCTACAACTATTTCAATTGCGACTTCCAGGAAGCCGCCCACGGCCGCGCGCCGGCGGTCGCCACCGGTGTCAAACGCGCCCGGCCGGATCTGATCGTGTTCTCGTACCAGGGCGACGGCGATCTCGCCTCGATCGGGATGGCGGAGATCGTTCACTGCGCCAACCGCGGTGAGAAGCTGACGGTGGTCTTCGTCAACAACGCCATCTACGGCATGACCGGCGGCCAGATGGCGCCCACCACCATGCCGGGACAGGTGGCGACGACCTGCCAGCTCGGGCGCGACGTGGACTCTACCGGCCACCCCATCCGGGTTGCGGAGATGATTTCCACCCTGCGCACGCCGGCGTTCGTCGCCCGCGCCACCGTCCACAACCCGCTGGTCGCGGTCCACGCCAAGGAGATGCTGCGCCGCGCCTTCACCTACCAGGTCGAGGGAACCTGTTTCTCGCTGGTCGAGATCCTCTCGACCTGTCCCACCAACTGGGGCATCCCGCCCGCCGAGTCGACCGACTGGCTGGAGAAGAACATGTTGCCCTACTACCCGGTGGGTGTGTTCAAGACACCCGACAGCGGCAGCCGCGAACCGAAACCGTTGACGTCGTGAGTGGAGGGAGCATGCAGAGCGAAGTGATCATGGCCGGTTTCGGGGGGCAGGGGATCCTGCTCATCGGCAAGATGCTGGCCTACGCGGGCATGCACGAGGGTAAAGAGGTCTCGTGGCTGCCGTCCTACGGCCCCGAGATGCGTGGCGGCACCTGCAACTGCACGGTCGTTGTCTCCGACAAACCGGTGGGCTCGCCGGTGATCCGTTCGCCGCGGGCGGTGCTGGCCATGAACCTGCCGTCGCTCGAAAAGTTCGAACCGGACATCCGCCCCGGGGGCCTCCTCCTGATCAATTCGTCCCTCATCAACCGCGGTTCCGACCGTGAGGATCTGACGGTCATCGAGGTGCCGGCCAACCAGATCGCCACCGAGCTCGGCAACCCCCGGGGTGCCAACATGGTGGCCCTGGGCGCCTACCTCGGGGCCACCGATGCGGTCTCGATGGACGAGGTGATCACCGTCATCCGCGAGACCTTTGCCGCCAAACCGGCGGTGATCGACGTCAACATCGAGGCGTTGCGCAAGGGCTACGAGCTCGGCGCGGCGCACAAGGTGATGGAGGCCTGATGGTTGAAACTCCGTGTTCCGACCTCACGATGACCGAGGACATCCTGGGCAGGTACCCGGCCGCCGAGCCGGCCCTCATCCAGGTCCTGCAAGACGTTCACCGCGCCTACAACTATCTGCCTTGCGACGTGCTCGAACGGGTCGCCGAGGCGCTCGGTGTGCCGCTGGCCAAGGTCTTTTCGGTCTCGACCTTTTACAAGGCGTTTTCCCTCGAGCCGCAGGGCGACACCATCGTCAAGGTCTGCATGGGGACCGCCTGCCACATCCGCGGTGCCGGCCAGCTCGTCGAGGAGCTGAAGCGCCAGCTCGGGATCGGACCGGACGAGACAACCGAAGACCTCAAGTTCACGGTCAAGACCGTCAACTGTGTGGGGGCCTGCGCCATGGCGCCGGTGATGATCGTCGGTGAGACCTACCGCGGCAGCGCCAAGGCCGCCCGCATGGCGACCTATCTGGCGGCGGGAGGCGACGATGACGAGAATTGAGTCGAGAGATCAATTCAATGCGTTGCAGGCCCAGGCCCGCGAAAACGAGGCCAACCGCGCGCAGCAGGTCCTGGTGTGCTGCGGCACCGGGTGCCTCGCCACGGGCGCGAAGAAGGTCGCAGAGGCCTTTGCGGGTGAGATCGCCAAACGCAGCCTGGATGCCGACGTCAACCTCTTCGTCAAATCCACCGGTTGCCACGGTTTCTGCGAGCGCGGGCCGTTGGTGGCCCTGCGGCCTTCGGGCATTCTCTACACCAGGGTCAAACCGGGCCGCGTCGAGGAGATCGTCGAAAAGACGCTGATCGGCGGCGAGGTCATCCCGGGCCTTCTCTACAAGGAACCGGTGAGCGGCGACCGCATCGAAAAGTACGCCGAGATCCCCTTTTACAAAAACCAGGTGCGGGTGGCGATGCGCAACATCGGCCGCATCGACCCGACCTCGATCCTTGACGCCATCGCCGAGGGTGCGTACTCAGGCCTCGCCAAGGCGCTTTTCGAGATGACGCCCGATCAGGTGATCGACGAGGTGGCGACCTCCGGGCAGCGCGGCCGCGGCGGTGCGGGTTTTTCGACCGCCCGCAAGTGGCGTTCCTGCAAAGCGGCGTCGGGCGACCGGCGATACGTCCTGTGCAACGGCGACGAGGGCGACCCCGGGGCGTTCAAGGACCGTTCGATCATGGAGGGTGATCCGCACTCGGTGCTCGAAGGCATGATCATCGGCGCCTATGCGCTCGGCGCGCACGAAGGCTTCATCTACGTCCGCGACGAGTACCCGCTGGCGGTGGTCAACCTCACGATCGCGCTCGCGGAGGCCCGCAAGTACGGTCTGCTCGGTGAAAACACCCTGGGCTCCGGATTCGACTTCGATATCAAAATCTCGCGCGGCGGCGGTGCATTCGTCTGCGGCGAGTCCTCGGCCCTCATGCGCTCGCTCGAGGGCAAGACCGGCGAGCCGCGCGCCAAGTACGTCCACTCCACGGCCAAGGGCCTCTTCGACCAGCCGACGGTGCTCAACAACGTCGAGACCTGGGCGGGGATCGGCGCCATCATCGACCGCGGCGGCGCCTGGTTCGCCTCCATGGGAACCGAGAAATCGAAGGGGACCAAGGCCTTCTCGCTGGTCGGCAAGGTCAAGAACACCGGCCTCATCGAGCTGCCCATGGGCACCACCCTGCGCCACATCATCTACGACATCGGCGGCGGGATCCTCAAGGACCGGCCGTTCAAGGCCGTACAGACCGGCGGTCCCTCGGGCGGCTGCGTCCCCGAGGAGCTGCTCGACCTGCCGGTGGACTACGAAAAGCTCACCGAGGCCGGATCGATGATGGGCTCGGGCGGCATGATCGTGATGGACGACCGCACCTGCATGGTCGACGTGTCACGTTTCTTCCTCGCCTTCCTCGAGGAAGAGAGCTGCGGAAAGTGCACCCCCTGCCGCGAAGGCCTCAAGCAGATGGTTGCGATCTACGACCGCATCATCGACGGCAAGGGGCGGCCGGGCGACATCGAACTCATCGAGAAGCTGGCGTCGGGCATGCAGCTCGGCAGCCTGTGCGAACTCGGCAAATCGGCGCCCAACCCGGTGCTTTCGACCCTGCGATATTTCCGTTCGGAGTACGAGGCGCACATCAAGGATCACGCTTGTCCGGCGGGGGTCTGCCGCGAGCTCACGGCCTTCGAGATCATGGACGACTGCGACGGCTGCCACCTGTGCTTCAAGGTCTGTCCGGTCGACGCCATCGCGGGGGTCATCAAGGAGATGCACGTGATCGACCACGAGGCCTGTATTTCGTGCGGGGCCTGCGTCGAGGTCTGTCCCACCGACTCGATCCGGACCTTCCCCAAGCACGAGCTCGAGAAGGCGGAGGTGGTGTGATGCCGACGCTTCAAGTCAACGGCCGCCGCGTCACGGTTGATGCCGATGCCACCATTCTCGACGCCGCCCGGGCCGCCGGCGTCAAAATTCCCACGCTGTGCCAGTTCGACGGTCTGGAGCCGTGGGGCGGGTGCCGACTGTGCGTGGTCGACATGTCCCAGGCCGACTGGGACGACGACTACTTCAAAGTGGTCACCTCGTGCAACCACCCGGTGGCCGAGGGAATGGCGGTCGTCACCGACTCTGAGAGGGTGGTGGAGACCAGGCGGGTGGTGCTCGATCTGCTGCTCGCCCGGTGCCCGGACACGCCATTGATCCAGAAGGTCGCCCGCGAACACGGCGTCGAGACGACCTCCTATGAGCCGAACCCCGAGCCCACCGATTGCATCCTGTGCGGTCTCTGCACCCGGGTCTGCGACCACATCGGAGTGTCGGCGATCGCCAGCGTCAATCGCGGCTGGGGCCGCGAGATCGCGCCGCCGTTCAACCAGCCGCCGCCCGACTGCATCGGCTGTCTGGCCTGCGCCGAGATCTGCCCCACCGACTTCATCCCCTTCGAGACCTCGAACAGCCGACGCTCGATCTGGGGCCGCGAGTTCGAGATGCTGCGCGATCCCAAAACCGGCGAAGCGGTGATCACCAAGGAGCAGGCGGAGCATTTCGCGAAGCGCAGCGGGGTTCCGATCACCTACTTCGAAAAAAGCGACACCAGCAAGCGGCGGGAGATGGCGAAGACCTTCGCCAGACTCCAGGTGGTGAAGTGATGAAGATGATCTACAAGGTCTCCGTGGAACGCTGTATCGCCTGCGGCAAGTGCGAGCTGGCCTGCGCCTTCGCCCACGGCTCTGAGGGCCGGCCCGCAAAAACGCGCATCAACATCCACCGGCGGGGGCCCGAGCTCGGCACGCCGATCGTCTGTTTCCAGTGCGAAGAGGCGGGATGTGTGGCGGTGTGCCCGACCCGGGCGCTGGTGCGCAACCCGGAGACCGGCGCCATCGACATGGTGCGCTCGCGGTGCATCTCGTGCCGCATGTGCGTCGCCGGGTGCCCCTTCGGCAACATGCTGTGGGACGAGACCTACCACTGCGTCCAGAAGTGCGACCTGTGCGGCGGCGACCCGCGGTGCGTGCCCTTCTGCCCGACCGGCGCCATCGCCTGGGTCCCCGTCGAAGAGGCGGCCGTGAGACCGGAGCCGCTCGATCGGGAAGCATTGGCCTTCGAGGGCGATCCCTCGTGACAAACCACAGAGGCACAGAGAGCACGGAGCATTTCACAGAGGTATTTTTGAATCCGCCACAGCGCCGATTGTCGGGTAAAAATATCCCGCAGCACAGAACGTCCGATTCAACAAAATCTCTGTGCCCCTCTGTGACCTCCGTGACGCTGTGGTGAATTGAACTGATTCGAGGAGCAACACATGTCTCAAGCAAACGACGACATCCGCGAGATCCTGCGCAAGGCCTACCAGATCGAGGTCGACGGCTACACCTTCTACTCGATGGCCGCAGAGAGGGCCGACAAACCGGCGGTGCAGGAGCTCTTCGACAAACTCGCGCGGGACGAGGTTCAGCACAAGGCCTATCTGCAGTCGGTGATCGGCTCCTACGAGGAGAAGGGTCTGGCGGCTTTCAAGATGCCGCACCGCGACCCCGACCTCAAGGCATTCACCGGCACCATCTTCACCGACCAGTTCAAAAAGCAGGCCGAGGGCGCCAGCTTCGAGCTCGGGGTGCTGTCGATCGGCATGACGCTCGAGACCAACGCCATCAAGTACTTCACCGGTGCGGCGGAGTCGACCTTCCAAGCATTTCTCCTATCATAACCTGGTCTATCCTCATATAAATCATGACGAGCAATACTTGAAGAGTATCAAAGGCCAGCTGTCATGAAGGAGTTCCATACCACGCCTGAAGACTAACCTACGCCCAGCTCCTAAGCAAGCTGTCCCGTTCCCCATGTAGGCAACGACCAAACCTACAGCCCCTATAACAACCTCGCCTGAGATAACAAAAGCAAAAGTAATGAGGGGAGCTCCTGTTAAAATGAGATATACAGTAGTAATGCTTGCTAGCAGAAAAGCTGTGTTTTTCGCGTAAACAGTATATTTTGACTTAATTTGAGATTGAAACCAGAAATCTATTACATCAAAAGCTTGAAAGATTATGCCTACGGTTATGATGATAATAAATAGCTGTGTAAGAATATTGTTTGGACGTATAAATAAGACTGCAGATGCAATCAAAAAAAATGTCACTACACCTCCAATAAGCTTTAGGAAAAAACTCGTTCCAAGTGTTTTTTCTTTTTCAGAAGGATTATGTACGATATTTCTCACGACAATATCATCCAATCCAAGATTGGCACATGCAGAGAACAGAGCCACGAATGCTAATGCGAAGCTATGGATACCAAACTGTTCTGGGCCCAAGATAACGCGCCAATCCAGACCCCGACCAAGAGCCCTACACCCATGCGGATGACTTTGTCAGCAAACAACCAACCAGTGTTGCTGATAACGGTCTTTTGAAGGATGTGACGTCCCTCTATGTGTTCAAATAAAGTTTGGAAGATATTTAATGATAGGATAATCCATTTGGAACCTTTTCTAAATTTTCTAATCTTTTAGCTATTCTATTGGATAAAGTAGAATAACGATGAGTTTTTAAAAGCATTTCTAACTATTAGTTATAACCCTTTACCTTTACCTTTACCTTTACCTTTACCTTTACCTTTACCTTTACCTTTACCTTTACCTTTACCTTTACCTTTACCTGTT
>CAVQSQ010000012.1:0-291641 GCA_963715955.1 Candidatus Sulfomarinibacteraceae bacterium | reverse complement strand
CGACGGTTGATCCTCGACGAGATTCGGCGGTTGGCGGCGACGATTTCGTCCTCGGTGCGACTGACGCCGGGCGGGCCAAGTGGGTCGAGTCGCTGGCCAACGATCTCGGAGTGGAGGCCGCGTTCATCCTCAAACGTCGACTCGGCGATGGGACAACCCAGGTGACCGCATTGGCGGCCGAAGTCCGGGGTCGCAAGGTCGTCATCTATGACGATTTGATCCGAACCGGGGGCTCGCTGATCGGAGCTGCGCAGGCCTACGTCGAAGAGGGCGCGACATCGGTGGCGGCGGTTGCCACCCACGGCGTGCTCCCGGCGAACTCGCTCCAGAGGATCCTGGGGAGTGGTCTCTTCACGGAGGTTGTTTGTACCGACAGGCCATCCACGGGCTGTCGAACTGGCGGACGAACCCCAATTCAGGGTCGTGTCGATCGCTCGTCTCTGGCCGATTTTCTCGAGGGGCGTCCCACCGGATCTCTGCCGGAGTGAGGGGCCAGTAAGGCGAGCGCGTTGATCGGGGTGCTCATCCAGGTGCGCGTTTTTGTGCAGGCGGGACGCCCGCACCACAAGGATTTGGGGGGGCCCTGACGTTGGTGGTGTAGGCGGGACGCCTGAACCACGAGGTTCTGGAGGGGCCCTGACGTTGGTGGTGAGGCCGGGACGCCTGCGTCATCCGGCTTCATAGCGAGCGCGTTGATCGGGGTGTTCATCCAGGTGCTGCGTTTTTGTGCAGGCGGGACGCCCGCACCACAAGGATTCGAGTGCCCCTGACGTTGGTGGTGCAGCCGGAACCCTGACCGGTTCTGGAGGGGCCCTGACGTTGGTGGTGAGGCCGGGATGCCTGCATCATTCGGCTTCACGGCGAGCGCGGTGATCGGGGTGCTCATCCAGGTGCGCGTTTTTGTGCAGGCGGGACGCCCGCACCACAAGGTTCTCGAGTGCCCCTGACGTCGGTGGTGGGGCCGGGACGCCTGCACCACAAGGACCGGAGGGCCCTGACAATCGTGCAGGCGGGACGCTGTCAAGACAGGAAAATTTGAGCCTCGTGCAAAATTGCACTGTCGGAGGCAGGGCAGGCCCCGCCACTCCAGGGGAATGTAGGGGCGGCACCTGTGCCGCCCGGCCTCAACCAGGCGCTATGCAGGGTGGGTCACCAACGTTTACACGTTCAACGTTTGAACGTTCGGTTCATCCGGAATTTCGTGGGATGAGGGAGAGTCTATGACGTCGATCGAGGACGAACACGACCATCAGATTCTGACGAAAGCCGCGGAGCGGCGACAGCAAATAGCCCGGGGCGTGAGCCCCGGGAACCGCGGTTCAACTCATATTTTTGAGCCCCGGCAGGGGCGACAGACACGCCGCGATGGGGATCCCTCTTTGTCGATGTTGCCCACTTCTGTCGCCGCTCCGCGGCTTGCAGCCGAATTATGTGTCCCTCTGTTCCTGGGGCTCACGCCCCAGGCTACAACCTGTCGCTCCTTCGGAGCTCTCGTCCGGCAAACCCGCGATCCCACGTTTACCCGGATGAGCCGAACGTTCCAACGTCTAGTGAATCTCGTCGACGCCGCCCTTGATCTGCTCGATCTGCGCCTTGAGCCGGGTGTCTGACCAGCTCATGGGTCCACGAGCCTGGTGGGCCATGATGCCTGCCGGGTCGTAGATCAGGGTCTCCGGGAGACGCCGCACACCGAAAAGATCGGCACTCTTGCCCTTCTCATCGAGGTAGAGGATATCCATCGGCACCCCGGTCGCTTGCGCCCAGGCCTCGAGGCCCTCCCACGAGGGCGCGTCCGCGATGATCAAGACCTCGACCATCGGATCGTCCGCCACGCTCGCGGCGAATCGCGCGGCCTGTCCTTCTTCCGAATGGCTGGCCGCCGCCGGGTCGAACCAGTGCAGCACGAGCACCTTGCCCGGCTTGCCGACGAGATTGCGACGTTTGCCGTCTGCGTTCTCGACCCACAGGAACCCGCCCGCGTCGATCTTGGCGATGGCGTGGTCGTGGTCGGCGTGCCGCGCCGGGGTCTGGCTGTAGTACATCTGGTATCCAATAAACACAGCGGCAACCACGATGGCCGCGCCGATGATCAAACGGTTTCGTGCAGCAGTCTTCATGACGGCGGATTTTAGCAGAGGCTGATCGGCTTATGCGACAGTGGCGATGAAAATTGTGTGTTTGGGGCCCTTGGACTTCTGATAGGCCGGCACGGTCTCGACCCGCACCCCGAATCCAGCCTTCGCGAGCCGGCGTTCAAATGGAGGATCCGGGTCGGCCGACCACACGCCGAGGACCCCTTGCGGCCGGAGGCTGCGGCGGATCTGCTTGAGACCGTGACTCCCGTAGAGGTGCTTGTTTCGGGCGATCGTAAAGGCGTCGGGTCCGTTGTCGACGTCGAGTAGGATAGCGTCGAAGGCGGCGGGGTCGCCGTTGAAGACGTCCGCCACGTCGGTCACCTGGACGGTGACACGAGGGTCGAGCAGCGGCGATTTCGCGAGCTCCGCCAGATCGGCCCGGTTCCACTCCACCACGGCGGGGAAGATCTCAGCGACCAGAATGCCTGCCTCTTGCGGCGCGGCGTCGAGCACCGCCCGCAGCGTGTAGCCCATCCCGAGACCTCCTACGAGGACTCTGGGGCGGGGTTTTCGGGTTCGTGCCAGGACCAGCCTCGCGAGCGCCTCTTCCGACCCGTGGGCCCGGCTCGACATGAGTTCGAGACCGTTGACCCTGATCGAGAACACTCCGTCGCGTTCGTACAGCACCAGCTCCTTGCCGTCGGGCGTGGTGGCGCGGCCGAGAGTGTGTTGAGGTTTCATCCCCGGGATCGTCTCATATTCGGGGCCGATCGCCGGTACCTCACAAAAAGAACGGCCCCGGTTCGGCCGGGGCGTGTTCGATCGTTGGTCCGCTGAACGTCAGTCGACCTGAATCACCATCGGTGAGAGACCGGTTGCGGCGTTGTCGATGGCCTGATCGAAGGTCTCCTGGGTGCCGATGCGGTGGGGGAGGAGGAGATCGGTGAGGATCTCCCGGATCTCGTCCTGGTCGCCTTTGATCTTCAAGGTGTCGTCGTGGACGTTGATGTGGGAGTCATCGACTATTCTCGCTGCGGCCTCATCGAACGGGGCGCCCGGGGAGGTGACTGCGCCGAGTTCGCTGCGGAGGTAGGAGACCACTTCGCCCTGGATGGCGTGTTCGAGGCGGTCACCGAGGAGCTCCATCTCCTTATGGAAGGGTTCGAGCTCGATGTGGAGTTGTTCCAGTTGCTCGTGGAACGGCTCCATGTCGATGTGGATCTTTTCCATCTGGGCGTGGATCGGCTCCATGTCGATGTGGACGAATTCCATTTCCTCGTGGAGCCCGGCCATTTCTTCATGGATGGCTTCCATCTGTTCGAGGAAAGGCTCCATGTTGACGTGGATCGACTCGATCTGACCCATATGGGCCTCCATCTGCTCGTGGATCTGGCGTTCGATGTCTTCGAGTTTGCCGTCCTCGATGTGGAGCTCCATGTTTCTGAACTGCTCCTCGAGTGCCTCGATCTGCTGTTCATACGGTTTCATGTCGATTTCGATGTCTTCGAGCCGGTCGAGATAGGGCTGCATTCGGGCTTCGATTTCGGCGATTTTTTCATCATTGATCTCGACCTCGATGTTCTCGAGCATCGCGATCTGCGGCTCCATCTGGATCTCGAAATCCTCGATGCGTGCGAGCTGGGGCTCGATCCTCTCTTCCGCCGCTTCCATTTCGGCCAGGATCTCCTTGAGTTCGGAGCTGGCCTGGCGCGGGGCCGGGTCGCCCGGGTAGACGGATGCCAGGGCGGGGACCATGGCAGCCATGAGAATCGCCGCCGGGATGATGACCGCCATGCCGACGCGGCGGTGGGTGGTCTTCTTCAGGATTGTCATGATGCGTTCCTCCAGATGGGTCGTGCGGGCCATCCCGAGTGCTGGAATGGCGGGTGCGGGGGTTGGTAGAGCGTGGCGCGCGATGCCGAGCAGGTGGCACGCATAGTCCGAAGCTCCGGTTCCAAGAGCGAGAACTTCTTCATCGCAGGCCAGCTCCTGTTCGAGGTCGAGCCGGCGGACGGCCCACCACGCGAGTGGGTTGAACCAGTAGGCCGCGCGGGTGATCCGGGCGATCATTCGAGCCGGCCAGTCGAAACGCGCGACGTGCACCAACTCGTGAAGAAGCACCGCCTGGCGGCGATCGTCGAGCCAGGTGGCGGCTCGCATTGGCAGCAGAATGGCTGGACGGAAGACGCCGACTGTTGCCGGGATCTCAACCCGGTCGGATACCAGGAGGCGCACATTTCGACGGCACGACAGCCGCGCGAGTGCGCGGTCGAGGTGTCGGAGCCAGCGGGGGTCGGTGACGGGTTGCGCCTGCCGGACCGCTGTCGACACCCGCCACAGGCCGAGGCCGAGGCGGGCTGTCAATACTGCTGCGCCGAGGGCCCAGATGGCGAGGGCCCAGGTCTGCCACGGGAATGGCGTTTCTGGCCGTACAGAGTGGGCGAACTCGATGTTTGAGGTGTTGACAGGAGGTCAACTGGTGTTGACTGTCAACTGCTGATATGTTGATCGGAAGTGGCCTTGTACGCTGGTTTTTCAGGTGTCGTGAATTGCGTCAGAGCGGCCGGCACTGGCACCGACCAGGTCGGCAGTAGAGGCGCCACCACCGGGATCGCCAGGCAACCGGCGAGGGCAATGCTCCACACCACTGCCCGCAGGCGGGCCGAGCGTCGTTGCAGTGCGAGGGCGGCTCCGGACGCCACGAGCAAAAGCAGCAGTGCCTTGATCGAACCGAGTGCGAACGGGAGGAGTGTATCCATCAGTCGTCCTCCCCTCGCGCCTCTTCGATGCGTTTCGCGATGCGCTGCAACGCCTCCTCGTCAAGGTGGTCGCCTTCGAGATCGAGAAGTGCCGCCATGGCGCCTTCGGTGGACCCGTCGAAGAAAGTCCGGACCAGCCGCCGCAGAGCGGTCTCGCTGGCCGCTGCCCTTGGAACCGTCGGGAGAAAGACGTACCGGGGGCCGTCCTGTTCGTGTTCGAGGTGTCCCTTCTCCTCGAGGATGCGCAGCATGGCTCGAACCGCCGAGTAGGACGGCGCCTCGGGCATGCGTTCTCGGACCTCGGCTGCTGTGACGCGGCCGACCTCGTAAACGATCTCCATGATCTGTCGTTCGCGCCGGCTGAGGTCCTTTGTGTCCGCGCTCATGCTGCCTCCGTTCGGTCGATGGCCATCGACTGATGCTAAGAAATTAGCATCATGCTAAAAATTTAGCCTCTATTTCGATTTTGTCAACCCCTGCCATCAATTTTCTTTACGGAAAGGATGACCGAACGGTTCGGATGTGGCGAATATCAGAAGTCCCACCAACCAGCCAAATGGCAGCCGGGACGGCCGCCCCACAAGAGGACAAGGTTTGCCTTGTGAGGTACACCCAGATGGCAGCCGGGACGGCCGCCCCACAAGAGGACAAGGTTTGCCTTGTGAGGTACACCCAAATGGCAGCCGGGACGGCCGCCCCACAAGAGGACAAGGTTTGCCTTGTGAGGTACACCCAAATGGCAGCCGGGACGGCCGCCCCACAAGAGGACAAGGTTTGCCTTGTGAGGTACACCCAGATGGCAGCCGGGACGGCCGCCCCACAAGAGGACAAGGTTTGCCTTGTGAGGTACACCCAGATGGCAGCCGGGACGGCTACCCCACAAGAGGGCAGGGATTGCTTTCTGAGGCACACCCAGATGGCAGCCGGGACGGCCGCCCCACAAGAGGACAGGGATTGCTTTCTGAGGCTCACCCAGATGGCAGCCGGGACGGCTGCCCCACAAGGGGCAGGGATTGCCTTGTGAGGCACCCGAATGGCAGCCGGGACGGCCGCCCCACAAACGGACGAGACGGCGGCCCCACAAACGGACGGGACGGCCAGCTCAGAGCAATTTCGGAAAGGCCTTGTGGGGCACGCGTCCCGCGTGCCATTTGCGTGGCGATGGCGATGAGATACTGGATGCGCCATGACGGAGAGCGATATCAGGGGCCCGTTGAATCCGGATCGGATTGTCGATCCCAGTCCCTTGCCGAAAGCGACACCTCGAGTGGCGGGGAGACCTGCCGCATCTCTACAAGACCGGGTGCACGTACTTTGTGACCTTCTGTTTGGCGGACGCGGTTCCCGGTCAGGTGATTCGCAAGACGATGGTGGAGGAAGATATCGATCCGGAGGAGATAGCTCGACATTTCGATATTGACCCGTGCTTCGGGAGCTGCATCCTCAAGCAACCGGAGGTCGCAGGTATCGTCGAATCTTCGATGCTGCATTTCCAGGGAGATCGATATGCGCTGAGCGCGTGGAGTGTGATGCCGAATCATGTTCACGGTGTCGTGACCCCGTACGCAGACCACACGTTGTCGGGCATTCTCCACTCCTGGAAGTCATTCTCGGCGCACGAGATCAACCGTGAATTGAAGAGAACCGGGAAGATCTGGGAAAAGGAGTCGTTCGACCATCTCGTCCGGAATGAAAGCGCATTCGAGCAGTTCGCAAGATACACCGAAGAAAATCCTGTGGTGGCAGGGCTCTGTGGTTCTCCTGAAGAGTGGCCGTTTAGCAGCGCGAGGTTCCGACGTCAAAGTGGGTGAAGGCAGCCGGGACGGCTGCCCCACAAGAGGGCAGGGACTCGCTCGTGTGGCTCACCCAAATGGCAGCCGGGACGGCTGCCCACAACCGTACCGGAAAGGCCTTGTGGGGCACGCGTCCCGCGTGCCATCGAGGCTGCGGGACGGCATGCCCGCACAAACGGCAGCCGGGACGGCTGCCCCATCCGGCTTCGTCCCATGGACTTCGCCGTGACAAGCAAGACGATTTGCCTGTGACGGCGTAGCGTTCGCGCGAAGCCGCATGGGGCAGGCGTCCCGCCTGCCATTTCTGCGTTGAAGCCTATTGCCCGCCGAGGAAGGTCTTGGTGTCGACGACCTTGGCGTAGGTGCGGTCGAGGGTTGCCAGGGTGGAGGCGTGGACGTCGGCGGCTTTGACGGTGGTGTCGCCATACGTGAGATCCCGGGTGGCGCAGGCGTCGCCGATCGACGACGCACTGGAAACCGAGGTCGTACGCGGCTCGAGTGGCCGCCTCGAGGCACATGTGGGTCTGCATCCCGACCAGCACCACCTGTTCGACGCCGAGCTCGCGAAGATAGGCCAGCACCTCGGTGCCGTTGAAACAGCTGACTTCGGATTTGGTGAACACCATCTCGCCGTTGATCGGTGCGACGCTCTTGTGGATCGCCCCGCCATCCTCGACGTCGTGGCGGACGTGGACCACCGGTTTGCCGGCGGCTCGGAACGAGGCGAGGATCTTGGCCGCGTTGTCGGCGGCCGCTTCGGGATCGACCAGCGGCACCTTGCCGCCGGGGAAATAGAAATCCTGAATGTCGATGATGACAAGGGCGGACGCCGGCGTTCCCTCCCCGGGGGTGTCAGCAGCAAGCACTGGAAATGCGAACACGACGCACATCGCAAGGGCGATCGAATACTTCATGAATCCTCCTCGATGGACCGTTCGATGTTACTCGGGTTTCGGCAGGCCTTCCAACACCGCGAGCGAGCGGGCCATCACCTCGGGCGGCAGCGGGTAGTTGTGCAGCTCGCCGGCGAAGTACGCCTGGTATCCCGCGAGGTCCATCAGACCGTGTCCCGAGTAGTTGAAGATGATGGTCTTTTCCTTGCCCTCTTCCGTGGCCTTGTTGGCCTCGGCGATGGCCGCGGCGATCGCGTGGCTGGTCTCGGGGGCGGGGATGAGCCCCTCCGTCCTGGCGAACGTGATCGCGGCTTCGTAACACTCGAGCTGCGGGACGGCGATCGGTGACATCAGACCGGCCCTCACCGAGGCCGACACCAGCGGCGACATGCCGTGATAGCGCAATCCACCGGCGTGGATGGCCGGCGGGATGAAGGCGTGGCCGAGGGAGTGCATCGGCAGCAGCGGCGTCATCTTGGCGGTGTCGCCGTGGTCGTAGGCGTAGGGCGCCCTGGTGAGCGTCGGGCAGGCCTCGGGCTCGACCGGGATGATGTCGATCTCGGCGCCGTGGATCTTGTCGGCGACAAAGGGGAAGGACAGCCCCGCCAGGTTCGAACCGCCGCCGGCGCAGCCGATGACCACATCGGGTTTGTCGATCCCCACCATGGCGAGCTGCTTCTTGGCCTCGAGCCCGATGATGGTCTGGTGGAGCATGACGTGGTTGAGCACGCTGCCGAGCGAGTAGCGGGTCGTCCCCGACGGATCGGTGACCGCTGCCTCGATGGCCTCGGAAATGGCGATGCCGAGGCTGCCCGGGGTGTCGGGCATCTGCTCGAGGATGTCGCGTCCGGCCTGGGTCTCAGGCGAGGGCGACGGCACGCAGCGCGCGCCCCAGACCTCCATCATGGTCTTGCGGAAGGGCTTCTGCTCGAAACTGACGCGGACCATCCACACATCCACCTGCAGGCCGATCAGCTGGCCGGCGTAGGCCAGGGCCGAGCCCCACTGTCCGGCGCCGGTCTCGGTGGTCAGGCGCTTGATGCCGAACTCCTTGTTGTACCAGGCCTGGGCGACCGCGGTGTTGGGCTTGTGGCTGCCCGCCGGCGAGACGCTCTCGTCCTTGTAGAAGATCTTGGCCGGAGTTCCCAGGTGCTTCTCGAGGGCATACGCCCGGCGCAGGGGCGACGGCCGCCAACGGGCGTAGATCTCGAGCACCCCCTCGGGGATGTCGATCCAGCGCTCGGTGCTGACCTCCTGTTCGATGAGGTTCATCGGAAAGACCGGCGCCAGCATTTCGGGACCGATCGGGTTGCCGTCGGGACCGAGCGGCGGAGGGTGCGGCAGATCGGCGGCCAGGTTGTACCACTGGCGCGGCATGTCGTTGGTGGACAGGACGATCTTGGGATCTTGCACGGGTGTGCCCTCCAAAAACTCCGCCCGGTTGTGGGGTCCGGAACGGATTGAAAGTGAATCCTAACACGACGACGGCAACGCCGGGCGTTCACTGCTATTCTGGTGTCACCAAACACTCGAAAGGAGACCGGCGGTGTTTTTGAACCTGCTTGACAGCGACGAAAAGAGGGCCTTCGCGGAACTCGCGGAGAAGATGATCGAGGCGGACGGTCTCGTGATCGGTCGTGAGGAGGCGTCCCTCGCCGCCCTCAAGGCCGAGATGGGGATCACCGGCGGCGGCGGCGGCCGCGGCGTCGAGGAGCTTGCCGGAGTGTTCCACAGCTGGCGTTCGAAGGTGGCGGCGCTGCTGGAACTCATCGGGCTCGGCTATTCGGACGTCAATTACAGCGTCAACGAGAAGAGCATGGTCGACGTCATTGCCCGTCAGATGGGTCTGTCATCGGATGAGCTCGCCTCGATCGAGAGCTGGGTCCGCGACCACGTCAGCCTGGTCCGCCGTGCGCTGATTCTGATGCGTGACTGACGACGGTGCGTGAACGCGACAGGAGGCGCCGATGACCGCCCTTGAGGGAATCTCCGGCACCATCGAGACGCTGTGGCGCGAAGCCGAACAGCTTCTCGCCGGGCTCGACGGCGAAAATCACGCCCGTCTCAACGCCGCGAACGGAGCCATCGATCTCGTGTGGGACCGCCAGATCTTCGAGTGTGCGGAGACCTTCGGAGGCACCGAGATCCGGTACGCCCGGACGTTGTCCGGTGCGGTGCTGGCACGTCTGGTCGACGCCGATTTTGCCGCCCTCGTCTCGCCCTCGGGGAACGAGATCGCGCCGAGTGGTGACGCCGATCTCGATGCTGCGCTGGCGACCGCCGCGCGAGAGGCGTTGGACACGTTTTCGGGCGACCTGCTGGGTCCGGTGCGGGTGGGCAAATACATGGTGTATGCCCAACCCATGCTGGCCGACGGGCCGGTCCCCATCGGCGCGGTGGTTCTGGCGTCGCGAGAGACACTGACGCCGCGGGACGAGTTGCTGCTGCAGGGCTTCGTGCGCGATCTCGACACGCGCCTCGGTCTCGCCGAAAGGTTGCTCTCCCTGCGGCGGAAGGTCGGCGACCAGGCCTACGAGATCAGGAAAGCTCAAGGGCGAGTTGACGGCGCCGGAACCGGCGAGCCGGCAGCGCTACGTGCCGCTGCCCGAAGATGCCGAGCGATCGATGGCGGAACTCGCCGCAGCGGTCCCGGTGTTCGACCTCTTCGGCGTTTCGCTGCCGGGTGAGCACTTCGAGTCGTTCTGCCGCCACTACGACACCGTCACCACCACCTACCTCAAGATCTTCGAGGATGCGGACAGTCTGTATCTGGATGTGCCGAGCGGGGTCGACGCCAAGGATTCCGGCAGCAAGCACGCGGCGGCCTACCACCGGCTGCTCGAGATCATGAAATCGCTGCGGCCCGCGGCACGGCTGCTCTATCTGACAACGGCCGAGGACATGGCTCCCTACACCACCACCGGCCAGTCGCCGACCTTCGCCGATCTGACGCGGGTGGCGAAGGGCCGAACCGAGGACGAGACCACCCGGACGATCCTCGACATCATGAACGACCAGGGAGAGGAAGCGGAGACTCCATGCGTTGGCGGCTCGCCAGCACCCGTTCGAGTTCCGCGCCGCCAACGTCGGTGAGGTGTTCGCCCTGTTGGCGCTCCACATGACGGTGTCGGGTCTGTCCGACCGCGGCGCCGACGACAAAATGCACATCATCCGCGCGTTGCGCACGTACCAGGCGGCGCGGGCCTACCTCCTGACCTACGACCGCTTCGAAGACGTTCCTCTCAAAGGCGCAGATCGCACGCAACCGCCGGACGCCGACACCCTGCTGTTGGTGCGCGAAAAAGCCCCGTCCTTCGGGGTCCTGTTGGCGGCCTTGTCGAAGAACTGAGACGGTCGACCGACTCAGTCCACCTCGACGCGACGGATGACTCCGTGGAACATCCACGCCAGTCGGATCATCAGAAACACCGCCACCGCGCCGAGCCCGGCGACAAAACCCCACCACAGACCCACGGGCCCATATCCGAGCTTGAAGGCGAGCAGCCAGCTGATGGGGAGGCCGATGCACCAGAAACCGACGATGTTCACCACCAGCGGCGCCCGCGTGTCACCCGCGCCGCGGAGCGCTCCTGCCGACACCACCTGCAGACCGTCGAAGACCTGAAAGAAGCCGGCGATGGGTATGAAAAGTGAGGCCAGCGCGATGACCTCTACATCATAGGTGTAGGCGGAGGCCAGCGCGCGGGGGGCGAAGATGAAGAGGGCGGCGGTCAGCGACATGAAGGACGCTCCGATGAGCAGGCCGGAGGCGGCGGCGCGCCGCGCGCCCCCGGTGGCGCCCGCTCCAATGGCTCGGCCCACCCGCACCGCGGTCGCGGACCCGACGCCGAGTGGCACCATGAAGGTGAGCGACGCGAGGTTGATGGCCACCTGGTGGGCCGCCATCTGGAGCGTCCCGAAGCCACCCATCAGCAGCGCGATGACGGCAAAGGCGATGATCTCGAGCTGGACCTGAAAACCGATCGGCGTTCCGAGTCGGACGATGCGCAACAACGGCTGGACCAGGAGAGCGTCCCGATCGAATCGGCCGAGCAGCGGTGCGAGGTCCCGGCGCGCCAACACCAGGAGGACCACGAAAAGCAGCGTCCGTGCGACCGTCGTCGCCCAGGCCGAACCCACCGGCCCGAAACTCGGTATCGGGCCGGCGCCGAAGACCAACACCCAGTCGGCGACGAGGTTGAAGAGATTCACCACGACGATCGTGATCACGATGGGCCGCAACTTCTGCATCGCCTGCAGGGTCTGGCGCAACACCACGAAGGCGTAGAAGGGCAGGAGGCCCGGGATGCAGATGCGGACGTAGGCGGCGGCCACCGGCACGGTCTCGGCGGGTTGGCGAAGGGCGGTGAGGACCGTCTCTCCGGGGAGGAGCAGCAGAGTACTGGGGACCATCAGTGCAACGGCGAGGAGCATTCCCCGCTGGACGTTGCGGCGCACGCTGTCCGGGTCGTCGGCTCCGACCGCCTGCGAGACCAGTGGGTCGAGGGCCAACAGGAGACCGACGCCGAAGGACGACACCGCAACCACAACCACGTGGCCGAGGGCCACCGCCGCCAGGGCTTCGTAGGACAACCGGCCCACGACCATGGTGTCGACCACGCCGAGCAGCATCATCCCCACCTGCACCACCACCACCGGCAGCGCCAGGCGGAACATCGCTTCGATGTCTGCACGGTGAGGAAGCTGAATCGCCACGTCTTCTCCGGAGGCGGAGGATAGCACCGCAGGAATTTTGAATTTTGAATTTTGAATTTTGAATTCCGGACCGGATGGCAGCCGGGACGGCTGCCCCACAAATGCTCCGAGATGGTCTTGTGGGGCAGGCGTCCCGCCTGCCGTCCGCCTCACGGAGCACCTTGTGGGGTAGGCGTCCCGCCTGCCATTCGCCTCACGGAGCGCCTTGTGGGGCAGGCGTCCCGCCTGCCATCCGCCTCACGGACCACCTTGTGGGGCAGGCGTCCCGCCTGCCACCGAGTCAGGGTCTGTCGCTCACCCTGGAGCACCTCCTGCCTGGCGGCAGGCGTCCCGCCTGCCATCCGCCTCACGGAGCACCTTGTGGGGCAGGCGTCCCGCCTGCCATTCGGTTTGCGGAAACGGGTCGCGTGCGGCGGTGGTGGTGTTTTTCATGAGCCATCTCCAATATTCGCGATCGAGCGGGCGGGGATAAACCCCGCCCCTACGGTTCTCAGAAACTCATACCGTTCCTCAAAGCCGTAGGGGAGGGGTTTATCCCCTCCCTTTTGTTTGTCATCCTCGGGCGATCGCGCGATATTGGACAGAGGGCATCGGCGCGGTCCGGAGGCAGCATGAGAATTCTCCACATCAGCGATCTCCACATCGGCAAGAAAGAAACCGAGCTCAACGAGGCGCGCCAGGCGGAGAAACTCGTGCGGCTGATCAAACGCCACTGGGGAGCGGATGACGACAAGCCGTTGGTGCTGATCACGGGGGATGTGGTGGACGACGGCCGCGAAGCTCAGTTCATCGAGGCGCGGCGCATCCTCGAGCCCCTGCACAAGGCCGGGTTTCAAGTTGTGCCCCTGCCCGGAAACCACGACTATGGCTGGAACGGGGCCTATGCCCAGGAGAAGAGGTTCAAGCTCTTCAAGAAGTACCTGATGGGGATCGAGACCCGGGTCACCTACCCCGACGTGCCTTACGCCGATGATCGAGTCGCGC
This sequence comes from Candidatus Sulfomarinibacteraceae bacterium, assembly GCA_963715955.1. Taxonomy (GTDB): domain Bacteria; phylum Acidobacteriota; class Thermoanaerobaculia; order Thermoanaerobaculales; family Sulfomarinibacteraceae; genus Sulfomarinibacter. Next base: position 278,421 of record CAVQSQ010000012.1, on the reverse strand, counting down.
TGATCACCCTCAACTCGATGCGTGCCGAGACCGGTTTCTGGGACGGTCTGCTGGCCGATGGCGAGCTCGGCGACGACCAGCTCAACGAGCTCGCCGAACTCTTGACGACGCTGCGGGCGGAACGTTCGAAGAGCTTCAAGATCGTGGTCGCCCTCCACCACCACCCGTTTCTTTTTCCGGACGACAAGCTCTTCAAGCACTCCAAAGAGTGGTTGGGGCACCGGCTCAAGGATGGCGCCGACTTCATGCGGCTGGTCAGCGGGCGGATCGACGCCCTGCTCTTCGGGCACGAACACCGCGCCGTCGATTTTTCGCAACCGCTCGCCGGGCGCGTCCTCACCGAGGAGTACGACATCCCGTGCATCCTGTGTTCGGGCAGGAGCACCGATCCCGGTCTGCCGGCACGGTTGATCACGATCGACGGGACGGGGAAAGCGCGAGTCAAACCGGCGCCGTGGTCGACGCCATAGTGTCTGAACCATACGCGATTCGATCGCCAGCCCCCGCTTCTCGTTGATCATGAGTTCCAGGGGCGGCGTCGACCCGCAGAAGAGGCGGTCGAGCTCCGCCCGGTAGGGCCTCAGGGAGTCCTCGATCTCGAGCGGCAGACCGTCCTGCCAGGGGATGCGTTTCGGGTCCTGTTCCGATGGCCTCCACCTCGGCCTCCACCGCGGCAATCACGTCGGGCGGTCCGCCTTCCTCCCGCAGCAGTTCGAGCTGGTTGTCGAGCATCGACTCGAGGGCCTGGCGGACACGGAGGTTGGTGGCGCCGGGTCCGAAGAGCTCGAGCTTCTCGGACGGATTCACGATCTCTTCGCCGTAGGCCAGGACGTAGATGTAGGTGTACTCACCGAGCCCCATCTCCTCGTCGACCAGGGCCTGGTTCCGGATCTCGTAGAAGTGCCCGATCAACGGGCCCATCCCCATCATGGTCTTCGATGTCGACATCGCCTGTTTCATGACGGCGATTTTCGAGACCTCCTCCTGATCGTCGAAGGCCTCCATCTTGGCGACCGCCCGCTCGGCATTCCAGAAGTCGTCGCACGTCGTCGTGAGTGCCTGTCGGACTCTCAGGAACGCCTCGATCCGGTCGCGGGACGGGGCTCCCGACGCCGGCGGCACGAAGGCATCCTGAGTCCCGAAGCGATCCTCGAGCTCGGTCCGGTTTTCGATAGCGCGGTTCAACGGGAGCATGATCATCACCCCGAGCACGACGGGAACGGCCACCGCAAGCACGACCAGACACCCGCAACCGAGGGCGGCCTGCTTGAAGCAGCCCCAGTTCTTCTCACCCATGGAGTACCCCCGCACGCTTCCTATTCGACCGGCAGCTTCAATTATTAACGAGACGCGCCGGTTGTGGGTTAGCAGAGACACAAACGGAGACTGAAGGTGGGCCAAGGCCCACCCTACACCGGGAACACAAATCAGGCGGACTGGTAGGGTGGGCTTCAGCCCACCTTCAGAGGACTTCACGCGTTGCCAGTGATCGAGGCGGGTATGTCATCGAATGGAGCATCATGACCGCCGCCCCGCCGCCCGGTATAGTGGGCCTCGCCAATGCAGCGGTGGGAGGTGGATCATCGGACGGCGAGCGGTCACGTTCACATTCGCGATCGGTGTGCGCGTTTGACGGTTTCGGTGACGGCGATTTCCGCGCCTGGCGCAGACCGGTCCCGCACCCAATTTTGTCCCGGATTTGAGCCTCGCCTACACCGATCCCGAATCGGGGGAGCGGGTCGAATGCGGCGAGGACTGCCGGCGCTTCACCGCACCTGCCGGTGCGGAGCTCGAGGTGCGCGTCCAGGTTCTCGGCGAGGGCGGGGCCGCCGACGGTGACGGACGTGACCTGGGATCTGTGGTTCAACCAGCCCAACCACCCCTTCCCGGGCTTCGAACTCGGGGCGTGTTTCGACGCCGGGGCCGGGCGGCTCGATCGCGGCTGCTGGCAGGCGATGCTCGACCGGGTTGACCGCGAGGCCTGGGATGCTCTCGTCCCGGACGCGGTGTGCGTGCCCGGCCGCGACGGAGGATCGTGCTGGGACGCCACGATCCCGGTGGTGCTGGACCCGGATTTCGACGGGGCGCGACGACGCGGCGTCTACCATATCGCGGTTTGGGTCAACCGCTTCTCGGCAGTCCCCGAGGGCGACGAATTCGACAATTTCGCCGGTCCGATCCGGGTCACCGTCGAGCCGTCGCCGGTCGACGCGAACCCGGTGAGCGCTGCGCCGGCAGGGCCCGGCGAGGAGGTGGTCGAGGCCTCGGAGCCGTCGCCGGCGGTCTTCGTCCCTTCGTCGCCTCGCCCATACGGTCTCGTGATCGTGCCCGAAGAGGTCGAGACTCCTGTCTCCTTGACCTCCATGCGGTCGCAGAGTCTCGCGGAATTCACGCCGGTCTCGGCGGGCGAGGTGACGGTCGAGGTCGTGCAGACCGGCGTGTTCGAAAACATGGTGGTGCAGGTCCGCAAGGTGTCCACCGGGCGAGGTGCTGATCGAGGCCAGCGGCAAGGGGAGCCTGCGTCTCGATGGAGTCATCGACAACTTCGACCTCAAGGACGACCGCCGCTTCGAGGTGGTGGTGGTTCCGGGCCAGGGCTCGCGGGGCATCCGTGGCTCGATCCGTGTCAGCTATCCGGGCCGGCTGCTCTACATGGCGGATCCCTGATCACCTCGTGGTGGAACAACCCGGCCGGCCCACCATTGTTCCCGATGTGAAGTGGCGGGGGTGGTTGGGCGCTCAGTAGGACGGTGCCAAACCAGCCGGATCTTTTTTCGTCTCGGGCCACTCCCACGTTGTCGGGTCATCGTCGAACGCCGGGAGATCCGGGCTGAGCCCGCGCCGGTGCTCCCGACGCCAGTTCCAAACCGTCGCGTATTTCAAAAAGGTGCCGTACGACGGGACCGCGCACATGATGAAGCCGCGGGTTCCCTCGACGCAACCGAGCTGCAGCACGTAGGTGCGGAAGAAACGCCAGGCGGGCCGAATCACAACCTGCCACAATCCGGTTCGGCGGCGGCCGTCGCGCCACAGCTGGGCCGCGCCCCACAGCGCATAGCGGCGGGTGCGTTCGACATACTCGTCGAGGGTCGCCACCATGTGGTGGTCGAGGTGAGCGTCGAGCACCAGCGGCGGTTGGGCGGTCTCCATGTCTGCGTGCACCCGGCGATTCGGATAGCGGGCGGCGCCGCGGCGAAACAACCGGACGACCCGGTCGTGTTGCCAGCCGGAGTAGCGGACTTCTTCTCCCAGCGCAAACGTCCTGCGTTTGATGGTGAATGCCGTGGCCGTGACCGGCGCCGCGAGCACGGTCTCGACCTCCCGCCGCAGTTCGGGCGTGACCCGCTCGTCGGCGTCGAGGATCAGCACCCAATCGAATCGGCAGCGGTCGATCGCCCAGTTCTTCTGTGAGGCGGCCCCGAAGTAGGGCCGTTCGAGCACCCTGACGCGATCGTTCCGACGGGCGATGGCCCGCGTGCCGTCGGTCGAGTAGGAATCGACGACCAGGATCTCGTCGCACCAGGCGAGCGAATCCAGGCAGCCGGCAATCGTGTCGGCCTCGTTGTAGGTGGTGACGATCGCCGACACCTTGCGCCGGGACCGGCCCCGTGGTGTCGCCTCGATCAGGGTGGGTGGGGGCGGGCGTCCGCCGGGTCTCTGGTGGCGTGGGAATGGGTGCGGCTGGTGCGGGGTATGCGGTCATGTTCTCCGGCTCCGAGCGTAGAGTGTGAATTCATCGGCGCCGTTCACCGGCGTGCGTTGTTCTACCCCGTATACGGGACTAACCGCTGATCCATCCATCGACATTCCATAGGACTGTCGCAGCGCCGCGGTTCAGCGGATCGTGACGGTGGTCACAAGGGCCGGGCGCCCCGCCGCACGCGACCCGTTCCCCACGCTAGATGGCAGCCGGGACGGCTGCCCCACAAACGATCATCAAGGCGGGCCCGGCTGTGGGGCACGCGGTTCGTATCAGCACGTTCTTCCCGGGAGGAGCCACCTTCAACATTGTTGGCCCGCGTCGTTTTGCCGACGGGGAGGATCTTGAGTCCAACAATGTTGAAAATGGCACCTCCGCCGCACGCGACCCGTTCCCCACGCTAGATGGCAGGCGGGACGCCTGCCCCATGCGTCTTCGCGCTTCGCGCTACGCCGACACAGCACCGTCAGTGCTTGTCACGCAAGCCCCGGGCGGAGCCGGATGGGGCAGCCGTCCCGGCTGCCTGAGCTCGCACCGATTTCACCACCCCCGAGGAACCCTCACTGCGTTCCCATCTGACTCACGTTGTTTGGATGCCGACCGGAATTCAAAATTCAAAATTCATAATTCAAAATTTTTCCTTGCTATTCTTTCCGCTGCACATCGACCGGGGGGATTTCATGAAAATTCGCGCGCTCTTCTGTTCCGTGGTTCTGGTTGCATCTGCAGCGGCCTCCGCTGATATACCGGACGACCTCTTCAACTCGCTCGAGTACCGGTTGGTGGGCCCCTTCCGCGGCGGCCGCGTCACCGCGGTGGCCGGGGTGCCGGGCGACCCGATGACCTACTACATGGGCTCGACCGGCGGCGGGGTGTGGAAGACCACCGATGCCGGGCTGTCGTGGCACAACGTCTCCGACGTCATGCGCGAGCTCGAACCGAAGACCGACCCCGAGATCATGGGCGAGGTGGACCCCACCCTGGCCGGGCTCGGCCTGCTGCGCGAGCCGATCGGCGGGCTGCCTGATGACGTTCGCTGGGAACGACGTCCCGGCGACGCGTTCGGCGCCGGCTCCATCGGCGCCATCGCGGTCGCACCGTCGGACATCAACGTGGTGTACGTGGGCACCGGTTCCGCGTGCCCCCGCGGCAACGTATCTCCCGGCGACGGTATGTACAAGTCCACCGACGGCGGTGACACGTGGCGCCACATCGGACTGCCGGAGGCCGGTCAGATCGGGCGGATCGTGGTCCACCCGAACGACCCGGACCTGGTCTACGCGGCGGTCCTCGGCAACGTGTTCGGGCCCAATGCCGAGCGCGGGGTCTACCGCTCCACCAACGGCGGTCTCACCTGGTCCAAGGTCCTCTTTGTTTCGGACGAATCGGGTGCGGTCGATCTCGCCATGGACCCGGCCAACCCGCGCAACCTCTACGCCGCCATGTGGCAGGCCCGCCGCACGCCGTGGAACATGATCTCCGGCGGTCCCGGCAGCGGGCTTTTCAAGAGCAACGATGGCGGCAACACCTGGGTGAAGCTCGCCGAAGGGCTGCCCGAGGGCGTCATGGGCCGGATCGCGGTCGCGGTGTCGCCGTCTGCACCCAACCGGGTGTGGGCCCTGGTCGAAGCCGAAGAGGGAGGGCTCTTCCGCTCCGACAACGGCGGCGAGAAGTTCCGGCTGGTTTCGGGCGAACGGGAACTGCGTCAGCGCGCCTGGTACTACACCCACCTCGAGGCGGACCCGAAAGACGCCGACACGGTCTACGTCCTCAACGTCATGTTCTGGAAGTCGATCGACGGCGGCCAGAACTTCAAACCCATCCGCACGCCGCACGGCGACAACCACGCGCTGTGGATCAACCCCGACGATCCCACGAACATGATCGAGGGCAACGACGGCGGCGCCAACGTCACCTTCAACGGCGGCCGCACCTGGTCGGTGCAGTCCAACCAACCCACTGCCGAGATGTACCGGGTGACGGTGGACGACCAGCAGCCTTACTGGCTCTACAGTGGGCAGCAGGACAACAGCGCAGTGGCGATTCCGAGCCGCGCCCCCGGAGGCATCGATCGCGAGGATTGGTACCAACCGGCCGGGTGTGAAACGTCGACGGTGGCGGTCGACTCCCGCGACCCCGATATCACCTACGGTGGCTGCTACGGCGGCTCGATCAGCCGCTTCGACCGCGCTCTCGAGCACTCCGAGGAGGTGATGGCGTGGCCGCAGATGGCGGTGGGGCAGCAGGCGAAGGACCTCAAGTACCGCTTCCAGTGGAACTCGCCGATCCGAATCTCGCCCCACGATCCGTCGGTGCTCTACCACTGCGCCAACGTGGTTCTGAAGTCCACCGACGAAGGCCGCAACTGGACGGAGATCAGCCCCGACCTCACCCGCGATGACGAGTCCAGACAGGGCTACGCGGGCGAGCCGATCACCCGCGACAACACCGGTGTCGAGGTCTTCGGCACGGTGTTCGCGTTCGAGGAGTCCCCGATGCGAGCCGGCCTCCTGTGGGCAGGCAGCGACGACGGACTCGTCCACATCTCGGATGACGGCGGTGCCAACTGGCGGAACATCACTCCGGCCGGCATGCCGGAGTGGGGGACAGTCAACGCGATCGAGTTGTCTGCGCATGACCCTGGACGTGCGTTCATCGCGGTCCACAAATATCGCGAGAACGATTTCCAGCCCTACATCTTCCGCACCGACGACTTCGGCGCCACCTGGAAGCGCTTGACCGACGGCCGCAACGGCATCCCCGCCGACCACTTCGTGCGGGTGGTGCGCGAGGACCCCGAACGCAAGGGCCTCCTGTACGCCGGTACCGAATTCGGGATGTACGTCTCCTTCGATGACGGCGCGACGTGGAGACCTCTCCAACTCAACCTGCCGGTCACGCCGATCACCGACCTCGCCGTCAAACGCGGCGATCTCGCGGTGGCCACCCAGGGGCGGTCGTTCTGGATCCTCGATGATCTGACGGTTCTTCATCAGATGGCTGACGAGGCCACTGCCGCAACCCCCCGCCTCTTCACTCCGCGCACGGTCGTGCGCTGGGTCGACGGATCGGGCGGCGGCGGCCGCGGCCCGGTGGGTCAGAACCCGCCCTTCGGCGCGGTCGTCCACTACGTGCTGCCGGCCGGTCTCGATGAGGAAGACGCCGACGAAGTGAAGCTCGAGTTCCTCGATGCGGAGGGCGAGGTGCTGCGAAGCCTCTCCAGCCAGGAGCCCGAGAAACGCGCGCCGAGCCCGTGGCGGCGCTTCTTCCCCGAATTGGCCGAACCACCGCTGCTCGATGCCCGCGCCGGCGCCAACCGTGCGGTGTGGAACCTCGCCCTGCCGGATGCCGGTCTCGTCGAGGACGCGGTCCTGTGGGGCTGGCCCGGCGGACCGACGGTGCCGCCCGGCAGCTACCAGGTGCGGCTGACGGTGGGCGAGTGGTCCGAGACTGCGAATTTCGACGTGGTCCAGGACCCGCGGACGGACATCTCACAGGCGGCCTTCGACGAGCAGTTCGCCCTTGCGCGCGAGATCTGGCAGGCCCTGACCCGATCGCACGAGACCATCGAACGGATCCGCGACGTGCGCGGCCAGATCGAGGCCGTTTCAGCGCACGTGGATGATGACGCGATCACCGAAAAGGCCGACGAGATTTCGAAGGCCCTGACCGCGATCGAAGAAAAGCTCACCCAGGTCAAGAACGAGTCGAGCCAGGACGTGCTGAATTTCCAGCCCCAGATCGACAATCAACTCCTGAATCTGCAGAGCGTCGTCGAAAGCGCCCTCGGCGCACCCTACACGAGTTCGCGAGAGGTCTTCGCGCTGCTCGAAGCCGAGCTCGACGGCTCCGTCGCCGAGCTGCGAGGCGGTGATCACCGAACAGCTGCCCGAGCTCGAACAGATGCTCGAAGAGAGCCAGGCGCCGAGGGTGGTCGTCGCTCGTTAGTTCATCAATCGCATGGCAGCCGGGACGGCCGCCCCACAAAACGGCCCGGAAACGGTTTGTGGGGCACGCGTCCCGCGTGCCATGTGTCTGCCCAGCAAGCCGTTTCTGAAAGGGTTTGTGGGGCAGCCGTCCCGCGCTGCCATGTGTCTGCCCCACAAAACGGCCCGGAAACGGTTTGTGGGGCACGCGTCCCGCGTGCCATGTGTCTGCCCAGCAAGCCGTTTCTGAAAGGGTTTGTGGGGCAGCCGTCCCGGCTGCCATGTGCGGGCTGAGGATCCAGGTTGCGGAACCGCGGGCTGATTTCCGCGTAACTCCATGGAGCGGTAGAAGTCCAGTTGATGGAGACTCGATGCTGAAGTTCCTTACGATGCTCTGGTCGTGGTCGCGCCGTGGTTGACGCCCCCGGTCGACGTGGCTGAGGTTTCCGCCCAGGCCGATTCGCCCGAGTTGTGTTCGCGGGCCAAGACCGCGTCTGTCGAGCGGGCGGCGGCGGCGAGGGAGCTGCAGCTCAAGAGCTTCAACGATCCACTCACGCTGCAGACCGACGTCGAGCACTACCGGATCGAGCTCGAGGTCGAACCCACGACCCAGTTCATCGACGGCCGCACCACGATGACGGTGACGTGCGTGGAGGACGGGGTGACGGCCTTCCGATTCTGGCTCCACTCCTCCCTGACCATCAACGAGGTGGAGCTGGACGGCGGTGCCGCCGACTGGACGCGTTTGGATGAGGCCACAGTTGAAGTCGATCTGGACCGGACCTGTGACACCGGTGACGACTTTGATCTCGTCGTCGATTACGAGGGGTACCCGGTGACCACCGGTCTCTCCTCGATCGTGTTCGGGACCCAGGGTGACTGGCCGGTCGTCTCGACCTTGTCCGAACCGTGGTTTTCCTACACCTGGTGGGCGGTCAAGGAGGACAGCCGCGACAAGGCGACCGGCGAACTGCTGATCACCGTGCCGTCGAACCTGACCGTGGTCGCGAATGGTGTTCGCGTGAGCAATACCCCGCTTTCAGGTGAACGGCGGCGTTTCCGCTGGGCGACCGACTACCCGACAAGCCCCTATCTCTTCGCCTTTGCGGCGACGCGCTTCAACACTTTCAGTGAGAATTTCAACTACAGCGGCGGTTCGATGCCGGTCGATTTCTTCCTCTGGCCGGAACGGGACACAACCGAGAACCGAAACGCCTGGCGAAGATCGGTGGACATGCTGGGCACCTTCAGCGATCTGTTCGGTCTGTATCCGTTTGTCGAGGAGAAGTACGCCATCTACAACTTCCCGTTCGGCGGCGGCATGGAGCACCAGACCGCCACCGGGCAGGGTGGCGACAACGCTTTTTCGGAGAACCTGACCGCCCATGAAGCGGCCCACCAGTGGTGGGGCGACATGGTGACCTGTGCAACGTGGTCGGACATCTGGCTCAACGAGGGCTTTGCCACGTACTCGGCGGCCCTGTGGTTCGAGTACCAATCCGGGACATCGAATCCGGAAGGTCTTCGCGGCTACATGTCGCAGGCGCGGCCGGACGAGGTCGACGAGGCGATCTACATCCAAAACCCGGTCGATGTCGGCAGGATTTTCTCTGGCAACTACAGCTATCGAAAGGGTGCGTGGGTGGTGCACATGCTGCGGGGCATCGTGGGGACCGAGACGTTCTTCGAGATCCTCGATGCCTACCGTGATCGCTTCGAGTACAGCGCCGCGACAACTGAAGACCTTCGCCAGGTCGCCGAGGAGGTCTGGGGGGGCGATCTCGAGTGGTTCTTCGACGAGTGGGTCTACGGCGGCGGTGCGCCGGCCTACAGGTATGGTCATCAGGAACACGAGATCGCAGGCCAGCGCTATCTCGAGATCTCGCTCGAGCAGACCCAGACCGAAGGCGCGTTTGCCATGCCCCTCGAAATCGAGATCGGTGAGGATGGGCAGCGGCGGCGGCTGACAGTGTGGAACTCCGAAACCACCCAGCACTATCTCGTCCCGGTTTCGGCGCCGGTTGATGCTCTCGCTCTCGATCCCGACGTCTGGATTCTCACCAGGTCGGTTGACGAGGCAGCCTTCACCGATGGTCCGCCAAAGGTGGTGGCGGTGAATCCCGCACCTGGCTCGGTCCTGCCCGCCGGCGAGCCGTTGTCGATGACATTGACGTTTCACGAGGACGTGGTGTTGGAAAGCTCGGCCTTCACCCTCCAGCGCATCGGCGGCGCCGAGTACGACGTCGCGGTGACCTACGATGCCGGCACCATGACGGCGACCGTCACGTCGCAGACACCACTCGCCGGGGGACACTACGAGTTGACCGTCAGCGACAGCGTCGTCGATGGCAACGGTCTCGCCCTCGATGGTGAACTGACCGCTCCCTTGAAGATCGCCGTCCTCCCGAGCGGCGATGGGTCGCCCGGAGGCGATGCGGTCGTCGCCTTTGCCGCGATCGGGACCCGCGGTCCGGCGAGGCGAGGTCCAGCAGCCGATTGATTTGCGGTCCGTGAGACTCTTCGCCCATCAGTTACAGTCCTGAGATCGCAGCCTCAACAGGTCAAACATGTTGCGTCAGGATGCGTATCACCGGTGTGCGCAGGACACATTGCGCGGAGCGGAAGTCTCGGAGGTCCCATGAAAAGAAGTGTGTTGACGATTCTGGTGCTGTGGACTGTGGCTGCAATGTCAGGTGCAAGCGAACCCATCACGATCGGGGAGACGATCACCCTGAAGTCCAAGATCATGGGCGAGGAACGCACGATCTTGGTCTCCACGCCACCCGGGTACGGTATGGGAAGTGAACGGTATCCCGTTCTCTACATGACGGACGGCGATCAGCACATCACCCACACCCGCGGTACGGTCGATTTCCTGGCCGCCAACGGGCTGATGCCCCAACTCATCATCGTCGGCGTCGCCAACACCGATCGCACCCGGGACCTCACGCCGACCAGGGTGGAGAGCCGAGAAATCAACGGTCGGACGACGCAGATTCCAGCCAGCGGAGGCGCAGGGAGATTCCTCGACTTCTTCGAGGATGAGCTCTTCCCCCACATCGAGGATCACTACCGCACCCTGCCGATGCGTCTCTTTTCGGGGCACTCCTTTGGCGGGCTTTTCGCCCTCAACGCCTTTTTCGAACGCCCCGAGATGTTCAGGGCGGTCCTGGCCATCAGCCCGAGCCTGAACTGGGACGACGCCCTGTCGATTCGTCAGGCGACGTCGTTTTCCAAGAAGGAAGCGGTCGCCAACGCGGCTCTCTTTGTCGCCATGGCCGATGAGGAAGAAGGAGATCCGCGGCCGAACCTCCTCGACCGGCTGGAAGCGGCGCTGGCCGCGTCGAAAGCAAAGGACTTCCGGTGGCACGTGATGAGGATGCCCGACGAGAACCACGGGTCGGTGGTGCTGCGTGCCCAGTACTGGGGTCTGCGGGATGTCTTCGACGGCTGGCGTCTGCCGACCGACCCCGAGACCCGGGTCTTCAGCGGCAGCATCGATGACCTCGAGCAACACTACGCTCACTTGTCGAAACGATACGGCTTCAAGGTCATCCCGGGTGAAAACGCCATCAACCAGTTGGGCTATCAGTACCTGTTCCGTGAGGATTTCGCCAACGCGATCGAGGTCTTCACCTACAACGTCGGCCTTTATCCCGACTCGGCCAACGTCTACGACAGCCTCGGCGAGGCCCTCGAAAACGCCGGGCGTCTCGACGAGGCTCTGGCCAGTTACTCAAAGGCGGTGGAGAACGCGACCAAGATCGGTGATAACAACCTCGGGGTCTTCACCACAAATCGCGATCGGGCTCAGCAGTTGGTCGAGCAGACGATCGCAAACTAGTGCGTTCTGAGGTTTCATCGAAGAACCTCGACGCGCTCGGCGACACCTGAGCCTCTTGCAAAAACACCCGCAGTGGATGGAACCGCACCAAAGAGACACCGAAATGGGAGGGGATAAACCCCTCCCCTACGACGTTTGAGAAGCTAAGTCTCTCAAAGGGAAAGTTTTGTCTAAATTCCGTCTGAGTTCCTGAATGCCGTAGGGGCGGGGTTTATCCCCGCCCAGGTTGAATTTTGCAAGAGGCTCACCTGAGTCGTTCCTCATTTCATGCTTGGACAGAGGAAGCCGCGGAGCGGCGGTAGAGAATAGGCCGGGGCGTGAGCCCCGGCAACCACGGAACCAAGAATGAAGAGCCCCAGAGGGGCGACAGGTTCTGGCTGCGCGGTGAGCCGCGGCTGTGGGAGGCGGCTGTCTGTCGCCGCTCCGCGGCTTGGACTCACTTTCTGCCGCGGACCCGGGGCTTGCGCCCCGGGCTACATTTTGTCGCCCCTGCGGGGCTCGGTCTCGAGACTGCATATCTCACGAGTTTCTCGATAAGCCTTACCTCCAAGTTGGGCTACCGGAACCACCCCGGCTCGGCGCCGTGGCGGCGGGCTTCGCGGACGATTCGCGCGAGCTCCCTGCGTTCGGTGGAGATCTCTTCGTCGAGTTGTCGTAGCTTCGCCTCGGCGCGTTGGAGGCGGGCCATGGTCTTGATGGTGAGGCTCTGGTCGCCGAGGTGAGCGATCTCGATTGAGAGGAGGGCGCGCCGCCGTTCGAGCCCGGCGATCACCTGTCGTTGTCTGCCGTGGGCGGCCCTCCAGCGGGCTCGCTCGGTCGCGCTCGGCGTCGATGGCGTCGGGTGCCGGTTCTTCCCCGCAGGAGGCGTGCCGCCGATGGTGATCGTCCCGCCGTCGGCGACCTCGGTGAGGTTGGCGGTCGAGATGACCACTCTGCCGGACGGATCGGCCAGACCCGAGGTTTTGAGCGAGTTGCAGCGTGCGTACTCCGAGAGAGTTTCGGGGCGTGGTGTCGGCGTGGGAGAGGGGGCATCGGTGGATTGGCCGGATACGGGCAACGCGCCGCCACCGATCAGGATGACTGTCCAGAAAAACTGGTGTGCACTGGAGGTTTTCATGCCGGAAATCCTTCCGGCGTGGACGGGTTCGAATAGATTCTACACCATCAGTGTGGTGTTCATTCCGTGCCGGTCACCGTTTCCTGACCCCGGTGAGCACCCGACGTTTTGATCGCGGTTCCCGAGAGGAGCCACCTTCAACATTGTTGGCCCGCGTCGCCGTGCCGACAGGAGTGTTCGTTCGTCCAACAATGTTGAAAATGGCACCTCCGCCGCACATCGACATGAGGCGTTTCCGCTGCTTCAGAGGCTAGTAGACATCCAGGTCATCGGCGAACGCCACCTCGCCATCGAAGCTCTGACGGATCTCGGCGAGGAGCTCTTCTTCGGTGGCCCCCCACATCAGCTGGTGGTAGAGCACCAGGAGCTCGGGTTTTGCCCGCGCCGCCAGCTTCCCCAGTTCGACGCCGGAGGTGTGGGACGCTGCGTGGTAGGCCTGCCAGTCGGGGGTGCGGCGGTCCCACCCGGCCTTGGCGTAGACCTCGTGGACCAGCACGTCGCAACCGCTGCAGGCTTCGACCACCGCATCGGTGGGCGTGGTGTCACCGCTGATCACGATGGTGCGGTCGGCGGTCTCGAAACGGTAGCCGAAGGCGTGGTCCCAGGCGCCGTGGGGGACCGCGAACGCGGAGACCTCGACGTTGGCGTCGGCGTAGATCGGGCCGGGCGCGATCTCGTGGACCTCGACCCGGATGCCGGTGGCATTCTGTGGCTGCGAGCCGTGGAGCCGGTTCTGGATGTCTTCGTCGTAGGCGGCGAGGATGTGGTCGGTCATGGCCTTCGTGCCGGGTGGTCCGTAGACCACGAGGGGCTCTTCCCGCTCGAGCACCCAGGGTGTCAGGATGAAATCGGCGTAGCCCATGGTGTGGTCGGAGTGGAGGTGCGTGATGAAGAGTCGGTTCAGGGAGGGCATCTCGATCCCGGCCGCGGCAGCGCGTCGTACCACGCCGGGACCGCAATCGACCACATAGGGCTGATTTCCGGCAACGACGGCTACGGCGGGCCCCGAGCGCTCGGGGTCGGGGTTGGGCGTCCCGGTGCCGAGCATGACGACCAGCGTGTCGGTCTCGGGTGGGACCGCCGCTGCGACCGGTTCGCCGCCGGGTTGGGCTGTTGAGCACGCCGTGAGGAGAAGGACGGCCGCCAAGCTTGCGACGAAACGCGGCAGACTCCTCACCGAACCGTATCCCGTGCCTGCAGTCGACAATTCAACTCCAGATGTGGGCTGGTGCCTTGAGCCGCTCGACCGGCCGTCCGCCGAGCAGGTGTTCGTCGAAGATCTCGGCGATGTCGGCGGGTCGGACACCGACGTACAGGACGCCGTCCGGGTACACCAGCACGTTCGGGCCGAGCTCGCACGGCCCGAGACAGCCGGACCGGGTGATCTTGACCTTGCCCCAGGCCTCGCGGTCCTGCAGGATGCGGGCAAATTCGTCCATCAGGTCGGGGCCGCCGCGTTCGGTGCACGAGCCCTTGGGGTTGCCGGGCGGCCGTTCGTTGAGGCAGACGAAAACGTGTTTTTCGGGTTTCGGCATGGGGTGACTCCCGGAGTGCTGATCGTTGTCGGCAACAGCGAGAACGTTCGAGTTGTTCCCGATCGCGGGGCGTTGAGCCATGAGCCATGAGCTATGTGCTGAGCCTCTTGTAAAACTCGACATGAGTGGGCGGGGATAAACCCCGCCCCTACGGTGTTCAGAATCGACTGTAACAACGGATGCCGTCCATAAAAGCCGTAGGGGAGGGGTTTATCCCCTCCCTTCTCTGTGTCATCGTGCCGCGGTTCTTTTCACTGCGGGTGTTTTTGCAAAAGGCTGAGCTATGTGCCATGGCCGTTTCCAGTCGTCCGAGTGAACCCGGATCTGTGCGCTGACCTCACAGCCCACAGCCCATGGCCTCTCCGCTCACTCTGCGAACGAAATCAGCTCCACGTCGAAGACCAGCGTGCCCGCGGGCGCCCCGGGCTGGCCCTTGTATGCGAGGTTTTCGGGAATCCAGAAGCGGCGCTTTTCGCCCACCACCATCAGCTGCAGCCCTTCGGTCCAGCCTGCAATGACCCGGTTGAGCGGGAACGAGATCGATTCACCGCGTTGCACCGAAGAGTCGAAGAGCTTGCCGTCGGTGGTCCACCCGGAGTAGTGGACGGTGACCGTCGAGCTCGCAGTGGGATATTTGTCGCCGACTCCGGGCTGCAGCACTTTGGAGGCGAGACCGCTCGCGGTCACTTCGGCGCCGGCCGGCGGGCCCGCCACGTCTTCGGGAGCCGGCGGCGGCGGTGGCGGTTCGGGTTTGTCCTGGATCGAAAACAGCTCGATGTCGAAAACCAGCATTCCGGCAGGTCTGCCCGGCATGTCGTTGTAGGCCAGCTCCTTCGGGATCCAGAACCGGCGTTTCTCACCGACCACCATCAGTTGCAGGCCCTCGGTCCAACCAGGGATGACCCTGTTGAGCGGAAAGGTCGCGGTCTGCCCGCGCTGGACGGACGAGTCGAAGAGCTTGCCGTCGGTGGTCCAGCCTGAATAGTGGACGGTGACGTCGTCCCACGGGTCGGGGTGGGCGTCGCCGGTACCGGGCGTCAGGACCTTGGAGCACAGTCCGTTCGGCGCGCACACGGCGTCGTCCGGAGGGCCTGCCACGTCGGACGGCGTCTCGACGGTGTTGGCGATGCAGTTCGTCAGACCGAACACGACAAAAACGATGAGCAGGAGTGTGATCTTCATGGGCGGTACCCTACCCTGAAGTGTTCGATTGAACAAGCGTCGCCTCGACAATTTCTCAGCCGGTGTACCATGCCGCGCAGGTGGATTTGGTCGAGGATTTCAGTACCGGGAGGTCTCAGAATGGATCTCGTGCTTCTGTCGCGACTGCAGTTCGCATTCACCATTGCTTTTCACTACATCTTTCCGCCGCTCACCATCGGGATCAGCGTGGTCATGGTCTACCTCGAGGCTCAGTACCTTCGGACCGGCGACCCGCTGTTCGAAAAAGCGGCCAAGTTCTGGACCAGCATCTTCGCCCTGAACTTCGCCATCGGCGTGGCTACGGGAATCGTGATGGAGTTCCAGTTTGGTACGAACTGGGCGGCCTACTCGCGATTTGTCGGCGACGTGTTCGGTTCGGCTCTGGCGGCCGAAGGGATCTTCGCCTTCTTTCTCGAGTCGGGTTTTCTCGCGCTGCTGGTTTTCGGTTGGGACCGGGTGTCGGCCAGGATGCACCTCTTCGCGACGGCGATGGTGTGCCTGGGCTCGATCTTCTCTTCGGTCTGGATCGTGATCGCCAACAGCTGGCAGCAGACGCCGGCCGGCCACCACATCGTTCAGATGGTTCGGGACGGCCAACCGCTGGTGATCGACGGCGAACCGGTGTTGCGGGCCGAGATCGTTGATTTCTGGGCCCTGGTCTTCAACCCTTCGGCGGTGGAACGGTTGGTCCACGTCTGGATCGGCGCCTTCATCATGGGCACCTTCTTCGTGATGTCCATCTCGGCGTGGTACCTGCTCAAGAGGAAGCATGAGGAGTTTGCCAGGAAGTCGTTCAGCGGCGCGCTCATCTTCGCGACCATCGCGTCGCTGGCGGCCCTGGTGTCGGGCCATTCCCAGGCCAACAAGGTGTACGAGTACCAACCGGCGAAGCTGGCCGCTTTCGAGGGTCACTATCAAACCGGACGCGGTGACATGAGCCTTTTCGGCCTGCCGGACGACGAGGCGGAGCGCATTCGCTTCAACGTAGCCATCCCGGGGGGCTTGAGCTTTCTCATCCACTGGAATTTCGAACAGCAGGTGGTCGGTCTCGACCGATTCCGGCCTGAAGACCGTCCGCCGGTTCTCATCTCCTATGCCAGTTATCACATCATGATCGGGCTCGGCATGGCCTTCATCGCACTGACGCTGCTCGCGGCCTTTTTGCATTGGCGAGGCAGTCTCTACCAAACCCGCTGGCTGATGTGGATCTTCGTTTTCGCGGTGCTCGGTCCGCTGGTCGCCAACCAGCTCGGCTGGGTGTCGGCAGAGGTCGGCCGCCAGCCGTGGATCGTGCACCCTCCGGTGGAGTGGACCGCGGACGGAGACGTGGTGGTCGGGCCGGAAGGTTTCGTCGATTATGACGAGAAGCTCGCCTTGCGCACCGTCGACGCCGTGAGCACATCGGTCACGGCGCAGCAGGTGTTGGGTTCGCTGATCGGTTTCGGCGTCATCTACTTCTTCCTGCTGCTGGCCTGGCTCTACGTGCTCGACCGCAAGATCCGCAAAGGACCGGAGCCGGTTGGAGCGGAATCGGACGATGACGAGGGCGGTCTGTTGAAGGCGGCATCCGGCAGGATCGACCACAGTGCCTCCCTGGTCGGGGACGCGGAAGGAGGACGGTGATGGACTGGGCGACTCTGGCCGTCATCTGGTTCGGGATCGAGGGCGTGCTGCTGATCGGGTATGCGATTCTCGACGGGTTCGACCTCGGCGTCGGCATTCTTCATCCTTTCGTACCCAAGAACGATCGTGAACGACGCACCGCCATCAATGCCATCGGCCCGGTGTGGGACGGCAACGAGGTGTGGCTGGTGACCTTCGGCGGCGCACTCTTCGCCGCCTTCCCCGAGGCCTACGCGACCGTTTTTTCCGGCTTCTACATCGCCTTCATGCTGTTGCTGGCGGCGCTCATCTTCCGCGCGGTCTCCATGGAGTTCCGATCCAAGGTCGAGAGCGAGAGATGGCGGCGCTTCTGGGACTGGGCGTTCTTCGGTGGATCGACCGTGGCCGCGCTGCTCTTCGGTGTCGCCGTGGGCAACGCGATGATCGGCCTGCCGCTCGACAAGGCCGGCAATTTCACCGGCACTCTCTTCGACCAGCTCGCCCCCTACCCGGTTCTCGTCGGTTTGATGACCGTGGCGATGCTGGCCATGCACGGTGGTCTCTATTTGTACCTCAAGACCGAGGGCGAGTTCCAGCAGCGGCTCCGGGATTGGTTGTGGCGGAGCTGGGGATTCTTTCTGGTTCTGTACATGCTGACCACCATGTACACCCTGGCTTTGATTCCGCGCGCCACCGCCAACTTCCAACACTGGCCTTGGGCGGCGCTGGTCGTGATCGCCAACGTCCTCGCGGTGGCCAACATCCCGCGAGCGCTGCACTGGGGCAAGCCCGGCGAAGCCTTCATTTCGAGTTGCGCCGTGATCGCCACCCTGGTCATGCTCTTCGGTCTGGCCCTGTTTCCGAATCTGGTCACCGCGAGCAACGATGCGGCGAACTCGGTGACCGTCTTCTCGGCGGCCTCGAGCGCCAAGACCCTCACCATCATGCTGATCATCGCGGTGATCGGCATGCCGTTCGTGATCGCGTATACCGGCATCATCTACTGGACTTTCCGCGGCAAGGTGAAACTCGACAAACACAGCTACTGAGGCAGTGGGGCATTGAGACAGCGGGGCGGTGAGGCGAGGGGCGGCCTCCAGGCTGCTACAGTAGGGAAGAAGCAACCGAAGAAGGTGAACAGATGACAAGAAACCGTTTCGCAACTGTTCGCGTCGCCCTCGTCTCGCTGTGCCTGGTGGCCGCGCTGGCGGGATGCGGTCCGCCCACCCTGGATTCCTCGAGTTTCAAGAAGCTCGAGAGCTCCGTCACCAAGCTGCGCGAACCCATGGATCCGGAGTACCGGGCGCGCTTCGACGAGGCATTGACGTTCTTCGTCGGAGACGCGGCGCTGATCGACGATGAAAAGGCCGAGGAGCGTCCTGAACACCCTGAGTTGATTCTCGCTCTCTACAGCCCCCTCAAGGGCATGACCGCGGACGGAATCATCGGCGAGGCGAGGCTTCGTCGGTTGGACCAGGTGCAGACGGCTGTGGCCGAACTCGAACAGGGGCGCATCGAGTCCGAGGAGGCCAGGGAGAAGCTGAAGGACTTCCACCTCAAGGCGAGCAGGGTGTTCAAGCGCAACAAGAGTTTCCTCGAGTGGCCGGTGATCGAGTTCCGGGCCGAAAACGGGACGGACGAGGTGGTGTGGTTGATCCATTTTCGGGCCGCCCTCCTGAGGCCGGGCAGCGAAGAACCGTGGCTCGTCGAGGAGTTCGACCAGCTCGTGCTCGAGGGGCTCGCGCCGGGCGAGCGCGACCTCTGGCGCATCGAACCGGAGCAGCAGGAGTGGGTGACGCTCATCGATCCCCACCCCGATTTCCAGTTCACCCTCGAGGTCATGCGGCTGGAAGGCCTCGGTGACACGGTGGTTGCGGCGAGTGACTGGGGAGACATCGAGGCGGCGCGACTCGCACTGTATGAAAAGACCCTCGAGAAGATCCGCACCGGGGACACGCTCGCTCTCGACAGTCCGCCGCGGGTGGGAGGGCTCTGAGCGACCCGGCGCGGCGCATCATTCGGGAGGCGATGCCGGCGTATCGGACCACCGTTGGAAATGGTAGCCCGCCTTCTCGGCGCCCCAGACCTGCGCGCCCGCATCGTCCCAGCCGCGGTCCCAACTCACCATTCCGTCAGCCGTGATCACCACCTCTGAAGACGCCCAGGTCGCTCCTCGGAGGGTGGATGTGCACAGACGGCCGAGGGTCGAACCTTCGAAGGCCCCGTCTTCGCGCTGCAGCAGATAGATCGTGCAGCCGTCGCGTTCGCTGAGATCGGAGGGGGCGAGGTCTGCCAGGGGCGATTCCTGACGCCACGCCCCGGCTCTCGCAAGTGGCTTGTCGAAGGTGTAGACGCTGGAGGCGAAAAGGTCCTCACCCACCCTTCGCAGGTGGTAGACCCGCTGCCGGTAGGGCTCGTCGGCGGCCTCCGCGACGGCCTGCTCGACGTAGAGCCACACGCCGTCCGTGCGGGCGGGCCAGATCCTGGCCATGTGCAGCACGATGTGGCGGAAGTCAGGATCCTCGAGCGACTGAGCCTCGGAGGTAAATGCACCCGTCATCCACTGCGAGAGTTGTTCGAGTTCCGAATCGGCGGCGACGGCGACCGGCGACACGAGCATTGCCAGCGCGAGAGCGACGAGAGATCGCATCGAAATCCTCCCTCGAAAAGGCCCGTTCAAGGCCAGGGAGAGAATTCTACTCGATCGGCTGAATGGGGATGAGGACCTCATTGCGGCGCATGAACCACGGCGTGAACGGGGGATTGTAGCGCGCGAAGATGGGCTCACCGTCGGCCTTGAATCCCTGCTCGGCGAGCAGACTGCGGAGCTTCGATTCGTGGTCGCGAAACCGTTGCTCGCCCCAGGTGCCGGAAAAACGCAGAGCTGCGATGGTTCTCTCCGGGACCCTGCGCAGCCGAACCTGCGGATCGACGGGTTCGGGGACGGTGTCCCAGGTGAAGGACGACGGCACGAGGAAGGAGACGCGCCATGTCCCGTTCGAGCCTTCCTGAACCACCGGTGCCGTCATGGCGATCTTCTGCGGTGCCGCTTCCTGGCTCACGGGTGCGGTCATCGCGATCTTCGACCGCGTCCGGTTGGCGCCCGAAATGTAATTGAAGAGGCGCTGGAACGCCTGATTGCCGGCGCCGTCGAAATCCGAGTCCACGGTGGTTTCGGCCAGGATCTGGGGCGCGTAGAGACGGATCTCCAGGTCACCGTGGACCTCGGCCACCCGGTAGTCTGCTTTTTCGACGGCCACGGCGCTGCCTCCTCCGGTGACCAGCACCAAAGGCACCATGACGAGACAGGTGAAAAGGAGGTGATTCGAATGCTTCATGGTGTCTCCGGGTGTCCGTTGGCGTAAATCACCGTTGTGCAACGGCCGCCCGGCACCGACAATTCCAGAACCCCGCCGCGCCTTCGGGAGGGTGATCTGCGAACCGATGGAATCCGGATGTCTGGCCGAGGGTTTATGAAGAGGATGCATGCAGGAATACCTCGGACTGTTCTCGTCCTCTTCGCCCACCCGGCGCTGCGGAGGTCTCGCGTAAATCGCCGGCTGGTGGAGGCCACCCGCGGCCTCGACGGGGTGGTGGTCCACGATCTCTACCAGGAGTACCCGGATTTCGACATCGACGTGCGCCCGCGAACAGCGGCTGCTTCTGAATCACGACGTGGTGGTCTTCCAGCACCCGTTCTATTGGTACTCGACTCCGGCCATCCTCAAGGAGTGGCAGGATCTGGTTCTCGAACACGGATGGGCCTATGGCCACGACGGCCACGCTCTCGAAGGCAAGACGCTGCTCAACGTCGTGTCGACCGGGGCCCCGGAAGAATCGTACTCGCAAGACGGCGCGAATCGTTTCACCATGCGGCAGCTGCTGGCGCCGATCGAGCAGACCGCTCGGCTCTGTGGGATGGACTTCCTGCCGCCCTTCGTCGTCCACGGCACCCACGCCCTCACCCGCGACGGAATCGACCGCGAGGCGGCGGACTATCGGCGGCTTCTCGAAGCCCTGCGGGATGGACGTGTGACGGCGGACCTGACAGCGGGTCTGAATCGCATCAACGCCGATCTCGACGCTGTGCTGGGAGGTTGAAGGATGCACGGCGAAGGGCTTCTTCTTTCAGGCGTTGATCTATCTCGCGGCCGCGGTGGTGTCGGTGCCCATCGCCAAGCGACTCGGTCTGGGCTCGGTGCTCGGCTATCTCATGGCCGGGATCGCCATCGGCCCGTTCGCCCTCGGTCTGGTAGGGCGAGGACGGCCAGGACGTCCTGCACTTCGCCGAGTTCGGCGTGGTGATGATGCTGTTTCTGATCGGGCTCGAGCTGCAGCCGACTCTTCTGTGGCGGTTGCGGGGCTCGATCCTCGGGCTCGGCGGGCTGCAGGTGGGCGTGACCGCCGCGGTCTTCACCGCGATCGGTCTCGGCGCCGGACTCGACTGGCGGAGTGCCCTCGCCGTCGGGCTCATCCTCTCGCTGTCGTCGACCGCCATCGTGCTGCAGACCCTGCAGGAGAAGGGCCTGATGAAGACCGGCGGCGGCCGCAGTGCCTTTTCGGTTCTGCTCTTTCAGGATCTGGCGGTGATCCCGATGCTGGCCATCCTGCCCTTGCTGGCGCACGGCGGGAGCGCCCACCCGGCGGTCAATACCGGTCACTCGACGACCTGGGTCGAGGGGCTGCCGGGGTGGGCGGCGGCGCTGGTCGTGGTTGCGGCGGTGGCCGCGATCGTGATCGGCGGCCGGCTGGTGATGCGGCCGGCCTTTCGCTTCATCGCCAAGGCGCACGTGCCGGAGGTCTTCACCGCGGCGGCCCTGCTGCTGGTGATCGGGATCGCCCTCCTCATGGCCAAGGTCGGTTTGAGCCCGGCGCTGGGGACCTTCCTGGCGGGGGTGGTGCTGGCGACCAGCGAGTACCGGCACGAGCTCGAGGGCGATATCGAGCCCTTCAAGGGCCTGCTGCTCGGCCTCTTTTTCATCGCCGTCGGGGCCTCGATCGATTTCGGCCAGATCGCGCAGCACCCGGGTCTCATCGGGGCTCTGGTGGCCGGTCTCATCGTCGTCAAGTTCATCATCCTGGTGATTCTGGGGCGCGTTTTCGGGCTCGGACAGGATCAGAATCTCCTGTTCAGTTTCTCGCTCGCCCAGGCGGGCGAATTCGCGTTCGTGCTGTTCTCCTTCGCCACCCAACAGGGCGTGCTGTCGATCGGAATCACGACACCGCTGATCGCAGTGGTCGCATTGACGATGGCCCTGACGCCGCTCCTGATGTTGATCAACGAGCGCCTGGTGCAGCCGCGGTTCGGTACCCGCGAGAAAGCGGAACGCGAGCCCGATGCCATCGAAGAGTCGAACCCGGTGATCATCGCGGGCTACGGCCGGGTCGGCACCATCATCGGACGTCTGCTGCGCGCCGCGGGAATCGGCGCGACGGTTCTCGAGGTGGATTCCGACCAGGTCGAGATGCTCCGCAAACTCGGGCACAAGGTCTTCTACGGCGACGCATCGCGGCTCGATCTTCTGCGGTCGGCGGGCGCCGACACCGCTCGGGTGCTGGTGATCGCCCTCGACGACCCGGAGCGGATCCTCGAGATCGCCGAAACCGCGCAGAAACACTTCCCCCACCTCGCTGTCTTCTGTCGTGCGGTGGGCAGGACCCACGCCTATGAGCTTCTGGAGGCCGGGGTGGATCGGGTCTACCGGGAGACTCTCGACAGCTCGTTGCGCATCGGGGGCGACGTGATGAGCGAACTCGGAGTGCCGGCCTTCGAGGCGTTGCGCCGGGTGCGGCGGTTCCGCCGCCACGACGAGGCGGCGGTGCGCGAGATGAGCGGACAGAGGGAAGACGCCACGGCCTATATTCACCTGGTCAGACAACAGATCGCGGCTCTCGAGAAGGTGATGAGTGCAGATCTCGAAGACCTCGGCGCCGACCTCGACGCCGCCTGGGACTCGAGTTCGCTCCGAGGCGATGTGGTTGAAGAAGACGCGGAACAGATTGACTCATGAACAGCCGGTTCCGAGGAGAGAACCTCAGAGATCCAGGCTACACTGCACCCACATGGTAGAACCTGGACTCCTGCCAAGAAGCCTCCGTGAGGAGCGGTATTTTCGGTGGCGCGGCGGTGAGGTATCGCGCATCGAGGGTCTTTCCGACGCGGTGTTTGCACTCTCGTTGACCCTCTTGGTGGTCGCTCTCGAGGTGCCGAAGACCGGCGAGGGCCTGGTCGCCGTCTTCTGGCAGTTTCCGGCCTTCATCCTGTGCTTCGCCTTTCTGCTTTGGGTCTGGTACGAGCACTTCCTCTTCCACCGTCGCTACGGTTTCGAGGACGCGACGACGGTCGCGCTCAACGGAGTGCTGCTCTTCTTCATCGTGTTCTACGTCTTTCCGATGAAGTTTCTGGCTTCGGTCCTGGTGACGGCGCCGCTGGCTGGGAGTCCCGGCGTTTCGGAGATGAGCCGCGGAACGACTGTGATGGTGCTTTTCAGCGGTGGTTTCGTCGGCATCTTCGTCGTCCTGTCGGTGATGTATTGGCGGGCGTGGCGGCTGCGCGACCGGCTGCACCTGAACCCTGCCGAGAAGGCGGCGACGAAGGGGCGGCTCCAGCGGCACCTGGCGACGGTCGCCATCGGCGTCGTTCCCGGTGTTGCTGGCGCTGTCTCGGTGCCGCAGGTCCCGGCCCTGTCCGGCCTCGTCTATTTTCTGATGGGCCCCATCATGGGCTGGATGGGGTATCGCACCGGGAATGCGGTGGAACGGGCGGCCTCCGATGGCATGGGCAGTGAGGCAATGAGGCAATGACAATGGGCAATGAGGGGTTACCGAAGCCTGGGCCTCATTGCCAGGCCGCACGGCGGTCGGCCATTGCCACACCGCCCCATCCTGCCCGTCACTCCCGGCAGGTTAAGGCCACAGCCACCCGAAGACACCGGCCGTGAGCAGAGCGTAGACCAGTCCGTCAAAGACGTGCTTGAGGCGTCATGCTCCACGGTTTCATCTTCCAGATGGAGTCCGAAAAGTACGCGAAGGAATAGGCCATGAAGCTCGAGCATCCGACCGACTCTGAAGACCTGGAGGTAGTGGGTGCCGGGGGCGAGAGTCCGGCTCGCGAGGTAGCCCGCGAAGACGCCGACGACCAGCGTGAAGGCGAACCACAGACCGAGAGCCTTGCCCATGGCTGGCGGCCCGCTCGGGTTGACGTTCATCGTCCCGACCGGGCCCTGGGCGTACTTCTCCATCATGTCCGGGCGTTCCCATTTCCTTCATGCTTCCCGCGTACGGAAAGGCATAGAATACCGGGCGCGATCTTGCCGTTGCGCATCGCGCCGAGCACGGACCTTCGTCCGGAAGCTGCCGGTACTCCGAGTTGTGGTACTTGAGCGCCATGTGAATGACCGAGCTGGCGATGAAGACAACCACCGCCGAGAGCACGATCGGGAGCCAGAGTGCGGTCAACGACACCATGTTCACCTCCGTGTTGAGTTATATTTTGTGACACCGTCTCGGAATTGACCTCTTCCTTATAGCAGTCCCTGCGGCCCGCGTCGACGTGGTGGGCAGCTTCGTGGACCTCGGGCGCCGCGGCTCCCGGGAACACGAGACGCGGCAGCATTTCTTCTACAAATTCTGCTCATGGTTATCACAAAAAATGCGCACGAAAAACACCGCAACATCCGAAATGGTTCGACGTAATAGGCCGGAAGACCTCGACGTATATGTGCGCGGTCTTTTGGGAGGAGTGTTTATTTGAAACTATTTTTTGAATAAATAGCGATCTCGATCTAGTTGCATATTCGATTTGGGAAGAGGAGGAAATGATGAAGTTATTCGGAAGAATTCTCGTTGTATTAGCGGCTGTTTGTCTTGCCGCTGGCCTGGCCTCCGCGCAGGCAACCAGGGGTGAGATCCGGGGCAATGTGGTCGACGAGTCCGGCGTCGGGCTTCCAGGTGTCACCGTGAACCTGGTTTCGGCAGCGCTTCAGGGCCCGCAAGCCACCGTGACCGGGGACGAAGGGGCCTACAGCTTTCTGGCGTTGCCGCCGGGCGAGTATGCGGTCAACTTCAATCTCTCGGGCTTTCAGGCACGGTCGCAGGAGAAAATGCGCGTCAGCATGGGGTCGACGACCCGTGTCGACGCCATCATGACGCCGGCCTTCTCGGACGAGGTCGTGGTGACCTCCGAGACTCCGTTGGTCAACACCTCCGACACGACAATCGGTGTCGACCTGTCCTCGGACTTCTACGACGACCTGCCGACCGGGCGCAACTACACGGCAGTTGCGAATGTCACTCCGGGGGCCCAGGCCGATGCCTCCGGTCAGACTTTCTATGGCTCGACCGGCGCAGAAAATTCCTATTACATCGACGGCGCCAACACCACCGGAATCGAGTTCGGGACGCAAGGCACCCAGCTGAACTTCGAGTTCATCGACGAGGTCCAGGTCAAGACCGGTTCGTACAACGCCGAGTTCGGGCGGGCAACCGGTTCGGTCATCAACGTGGTGACCAAGTCGGGCGGCAACGAGTTCCACGGCGATGTCTTCGGCTACTACGACGCGGACTCATTGCAGGCTTCCCTCAAAGCCGCGCCGGACGTAGGCGCGGTCAACGCCTCCTTCAAGCAGACCTCGTTCACCCGGTCTGACTACGGGTTCGATCTCGGAGGTTACATTCTCAAGGACACGTTGTGGTTCTTCGCCGCCTACGACCGGGTGGACAACGAGAACAACCTCGAGGTTCTCAAGGACTTCTCCTCGATCATCGAGGGCGGCACCTACAGGGGCGAGCAGATCCCTCAGTCGACCGTCGGCGATCTCTGGGCCGCCAAGCTGACCTGGCGTATCGCCGCCAACCACTCGCTGGCGGGATCAGTGTTCGGCGACCCCACGGAAAACAGCGGGGTCATCGCCGGTCAATCGCTGGCCGCTACGACCCTCCACTTCACCGGGTTGGTCGAGACCGGGGGCACGAACTACTCCGCAAACTACGATGGCGTCTTGGGCCAGAACATCGTTCTGACCGCTCGGGTGGCGGCCCACGACGAAAAGTTCCTGCAGGGCGGTCCCGGTGCGGAGACGGTGGGCTACATTGATTTTACGGATCCGCTCGGCGACGGAACAACGGTGTGGGGATGGGATGCCGACGGCAATGCCCACCAACGACAGGCCGGGTTCGGGAACTTCAACAACAACGAGTTCGGTCGGGAACAGTACAACGCCGACATGTCGTGGTTCGTTGCCAATCTTGCGGGGTCCCACGAGTTCAAGTTCGGCTACGAGTATGAAGATATTTCGATCAACTCCGAGGTCTGGAACGGCGGCACCGGCCAGCGGATCTACCGCTTTGACTGCATCGACTCCGATACCCGTGACTGCCAGGGACAGCCGTACTACTTCCGTCATCGTTTCTTTGTCAGCGACCCCAACCTCGATCCGGAGACCGCGACCACGGCCGATATCCTGGCGCCGCAGCTCGTCGACACGATCTCCGACAATATGGCGTTCTTCCTGCAGGACACCTGGCAGGTCGGATCCAATCTGTCCCTCAACCTGGGCGTCCGGTTCGGGCAGCAGAAGCTGTACAACGCCGATCGCGAGGTTTCGGCGGATATCGACGACAACATCGCTCCGCGAATCGGTTTCGTGTGGGACTTTCTGGGCAACGGCCAATCCAAGCTCTACGGCCACTGGGGATATTTCTACGAGACGATCCCCATGGACATCGTGATCCGCGCCTTCGGCGGCGAGATCTCGCTGTGGTCCTACAATCTCTCCGACAACCCCGAAGACGTGGCGGCCGACCTTTCGGTCAGAGGTTCCAGGGTCCTCGGAGGTGGGTTCTCGAGGGTCGATCCGGGCGTCAAGGGCCAGTACCTCGAAGAGGCCATCATTGGCGCGGAGTACGAGTTCGCACCCAACTGGGCGGTGGGTGCCAAATACATCGCCCGCGACCTCAAACGGGTGATCGAAGATGCCCTGACCCTCGACGGCGACTACTACATCGGCAATCCGAGCTACGGTGAGATGACCGAGACCTTCACCATGGCGACTGCGTGGGGTTACAACTACGCCGATCCGCGAGAGATCCTGACCCCCGAGCGCAAATTCGAGGGCGTCGAGGTGACGCTCCAGAAGCGTTTCTCCGACAACTACCAGTTCATCGCGTCGATGTTGTGGTCGAGCCTCGAGGGCAACTATGACGGTCTCTTCCAGGCCTCGACGGGGCAACTCGATCCGAACCTGAACTCGGCCTATGACTACGCGGACTTCGCGGTCAACAACTACGGCCCGCTCTCCAACGATATTCCGGTCCAGATCAAGTTCGACGGCATCTACCGTTTCGACTTCGGGCTCAGTGCGGGTCTCTCGGCTTTCTACCGCGACGGCACGCCGATCACCGCTTACGGCTATTCCGTTGACTACAACAACTGGGAGTTCTACCTCTCCGAACGCGGTGCCTTCGGTCGCGTCGACGCACAGTGGGAAGCCGACCTCCATTTCGGTTATCCGCATCAAATTCGGTTCGGCCCTCGAACTCAACGTGCTGCTCGATATCTTCAGCGTCTTCAACAACCAGGGCGAGACGCAGCGCGACATCCAGTACACCACGGCGGTTGACGGCCAGACCTACAACGTTCTCGATTGGGACACCAACGTGGACTTCGCCCCGATAACCGCAAGTTCAGCCGACCGCCCGCCGACGAACCCGGGCTGGAACACGGCCAGCATGTGGCAGAACCCGACCACCGTTCGTCTCGGACTTCGCCTTTCCTTCTGATCCGGTTGCCCCGAAACGACCGGATGGGGGCCTTCGGGCCCCCGTATTTTTTTGGCAGTGAGGCAGTGAGGCCTGGGGCGTTGAGCTGGGGCTTGGGCTATGGGCTTGAAGGACGCCGTTTACCAGGATCCGAGCTGGCACGGCTTTCCGTTCTCGCTTCCCGGGAGGAGCCACCCTCAACATTGTTGGCCCCCATCGGATCCCGCCGACTTGGATGTTCGCGTGTCCAACAATGTTGAAAGTGGCACCTCCGCCGCACGCGACCGGTATCCGCACACGACTCGTATCCGCACTCTCGAGCGGTGTGAGCACTCGAACATTCGTGTGCGGTGGGAAGCCGCGATGGAAAATTCGAAATTCGAAATTCGAAATTCGAAATCTGCGGTCGCCCCTTTTCTCCCTTTCCTAGCTTTTCCCCTGGTGGGCGAGGAGCCCGATGAAACGGGCGATGTAGGGAGGTTTCTGGTCGTCTTCGGTCACCGCGGCGTACCACGATCGCTGAATGCCCCTGCGACCGAGCCGAACAATCCGCAACCCGCCGTCGGCCAGGAACGGGCGGGCCGGCCACGAGTTGAGGACGGCGACGCCGGCGCCGCCTCTGACCATGTCGACGATGGCCTCGATGGTGGGCAGAGTCACGACGGATTTCGGAGTGACTCCGGCAGGGGCGAGAGTGGTCGACCTGATATCCGTTCCGTTCACCGGGAAGTCGAACGTGACCAGGTTCTCATCGGCCAGCAGGCGCGCCGCGACGTGGTCTTTGCAGGCCCACCGGTGGTCGGAACGGACGACCGCCACCAGTTCGTCGTCAAAGAGCTTCAGATAGACGAGCCCCCGGTCGTCGATCTTCGCATTCGTGATGGCGACGTCGACGGCTCCGGTGAGCACACGGTTGGTCGGGTCGTGGTCCCACAGTGGGTCGATGGACAATTCGACATCCGGGTAGGCGCTCTTGAAGGAGTTGACGACGCCGGGGAGCCACCTGAAACCCAGTGAGCGGCAGGCGGCGATGCGGAGAGTCCCCGTCTCCCCGGATGACAGACGCGAGATGTCGTCGCGCACCTTTTCGATCTCGTTGAGAACAACATCGGCGCTGTCGAGGAATCTCTGGCCGGCCGGAGTGAGCACCATCCGCTTCCTGAACCGTCGAAACAGCTTGACCCCGAACTCGTTTTCGATCTCTTTGAGTTGGTGGCTCAAGGCCGACTGGGAGAGATAGAGCCGCTGACCGGCGGCGGTCAGCGTGCCCTCCGTAGCGAGGGTATGAACCAGGCGGAGGTGGCGGATTTCCATCGCCCGTCACTCTCGAATCACCCGGAACCTGGAGCGACTCTGGAGGAGGCTGAAGTCCGACCTCCAAGACCGCTCGGCCGGTTGGTCCGAAGGGTGGGCACCGGCCCACCTTCAGAGTCGCTGTCGGTGCGCGGACCGCAGAGGCAACGCCGCGCGGTGAGCAGACCCGCGTTGTCGTCGATCGTGTCCTCGGCCTCGCAGGGGCCCCGAAAGGTTCGAAATGACAACTCTCCTCCCTGGCATCGTTCTACGAAAAACTGCGCCGAAGGTTCGAGGTGCAAGCAAACACTCTGTAGAATGGCGACGGCCCGGAAGGTTTCATCGCAGGAGGAGGAGATATGTCGCGAATTCACAATTCGTCGTTTCGTTTGAGACTGGCCGCGCTGGCGGCGGCCGTGTGGTGCGCTGCCGCGCCCGCTGCGGCTGGAAGCGCCGAAGGGATGACCTTTGAACAACTCGGCGCCCTGCGGTCGGTGGGAGGAGCGGTCCTGTCGCCGGACGGGGCCACGATCGCCTACGCTCTGACCGTGCCGCGCCGACCCGGCATCGACGAAGACGGACCCGCGTGGGTCGAGCTCCACGTGATCGGGGGCGACGGCCGCGATCGGACCTTTGTCGGCGGCGAGGTCAAGGTCTCCCAGATCGGATTCAGCCCCGATGGTTCGCTGATCACGTATCTCGCCGAACGCGACGGAGACGATCACACCGCGCTGTGGGCGATCCCGCTCGCCGGGGGTGAGTCGAGGCGGTTGATTTCGTTCGGCACCGACATCACCGACTACCGGGTGTCGCCCGACGGGACGACGGTCGCCTTCGTTGCCAAAGAGCCGCAGAGCGAGGACCGCACCAAGGCTGAAGAGAAGGGTTTTTCCCAGGAGGTCTTCGAGGAGGACTGGTTGCCCAAGCGGGTCTGGCTGCAACCCTTGCCGCCGTTTCAGCCGGTAGCGGCGAATCCGTCGACGGCACCAGGCGTCGACGTCGAGGCGCGCGCCCTTCCCATCGAGGGATCGGTCTTCCACGTCCGCTGGAGCCCCGGTGGAGAGTGGTTGGCGGTGGATGTGGCGCCGACTCCGTTGATCGACGACCAGTACATGGCGCGCCGGGTTCATATCGTCGATGCGGACACCGGCGAAACCCGGTCGTCCTTCGACAACCCCGGAAAGCTCGGCGATTTCGAAATCAGCCCAGACGGCGCCCACCTCGCGATGATATCGGCCGCCGATCCCAACGACCCTGCAGCCGGACGGCTGCTGGTGGCGGAGGCGGCGGGCGGTCCGCTGCAGGACGTGCTTCCGGACCTCGAGGGCCACGTGAACGTCTTCGCGTGGCAGGATGACGACACCCTGATGTTTCTCTCCGATGAAGGAGAGGAAACGCGATTCGGCGAGGTCGATATCTCCACCGGCGCGCAAAAGACCCACGCAATCTCGGGCGTCGAGCAGGGGAGCGCCCGGGTCCCGGTCATGACGGGCCTCGCCGTCGCCGGTGACGGGAAGCGCGCGGTGTTGGTGGGTGATTCGCCGCGCCACCCTTCCGAGGTCTTTGTCATGAGCCACGGCGACGAAGGCCCGAGGCGGCTGACCGACAGCAATCCCTGGCTGGCGGATGTGGATCTCGCACTGCAGGAGGTCTTCGGGCATCAGGCGAAGGACGGGCTCGACCTCAGCGGCGTGTTGCTCCGGCCGCTCCGTGAAACCGAAGGTCCCGCGCCGTTGTTGCTCATGGTGCATGGTGGTCCCGAAGGCCACCGCCGCAACGGTTGGCTGACATCGTATTCGGCGCCGGCTCAGCTTGCCGCCGCTCGCGGTTACGCCGTGTTTTTCCCAAACTACAGGGGCAGCACCGGCCGCGGAGTGGCCTTTTCGAAGCTCGGTCAGGCCGATGCCGCCGGGGCGGAGTTCGACGATCTGCTCGACGCGGTGGACGCATTGGCGGAGGCCGGCATCGCGGATCCCGACCGTGTCGGAATCACCGGCGGCTCCTATGGCGGCTACGCAACCGCCTGGTGTGCCACACGCTACAGCGAACGTTTCAAAGCGGGGGTGATGTTTGTCGGCATCAGCAACGACATCAGCAAGGGGCTGACCACCGAAATTCCGGTGGAAGACCGGATGGTCCACACTCTCGCGGACCCGTGGACCAAGCTGCAGTTCCGGCTCGAGCGCAGCCCGATCGCATACGTCGAAAACGCCCGGACCCCGTTGCTCATCGCCGGCGGCACCGCCGATTCGCGGGTCCACCCTTCACAGAGCCTGCAGCTCTACCGGGCCCTCAAGTTGTCGGGCAAGACCCCGGTTCGCTACGTGCGCTACCCCGGTGAGAAGCACGGGAACTCGAGAGCCGCCTCGCGGGACGACTACGCGCGGCGGTTGATGCGTTGGATGGATCATTTCGTGATCGAGGAGAACACTGAACTTCCGCCATGGGAACTCGATGAGCTCGAGAAGGGATCTCAACGATGAAGAAGTCAATCGCGATCGGTCTCGTTTTTTCGGTCGTGCTGTTGTCGGGCTGCGGGGCGAGAACGGAAGCGCCGTCCGAGGGCGAGAACCCGTTCTTCGTCGAGTGGACCACGCCCTACGGCGTGCCGCCGTTCGGCGACATCGAGAACGGGGATTTCCTGCCGGCCTTCGAGAAGGGCATTGCGGAGGAACGTGCGGAGGTCGAGGCCATTGCCGCCAACCCCGATCCGCCGACCTTCGACAATACACTGGGAGCGCTCGACGCCACCGGGGCGTTGATGAGCAAGGTGAACGGCGTCTTTTACACCCTGGTCGGCGCGGAAACCAACGACGACATCCAGGCCATCGCCAAGGAGGTCGCGCCCATGACCTCGAACCTCCGCGACGACATTCTCATGAATCCGCAGCTCTTCGCCCGGGTGAAGGCCGTCTACGAGCAGCGCGACGAGCTCGACCTCGACGCGGAGCAGCGCCATCTCCTCGAAGAGACCTACCTCGATTTTGTCAGCGGTGGCGCCGAACTGTCCGCCCGGGACCAGGCCCGGATGCGGGAGATCAATACCAGGCTGTCGACTCTCGGGCTGGCATTCGGCGACAACGTTCTGGCCGAGACCAATCGCTTTCAGCTCTTCATCGAAAACGAGGAAGACCTCGCAGGCCTTCCTCCGGCCGTGGTCGAGGGGGCGGCCATTGCGGCCGCAGAGGCGGGTCAGGAGGGCAAGTGGCTCTTCACGACCCACCGGCCGAGCATCTATCCCTTCCTCCAGAGTGCCGAAAACCGCGAGCTTCGCGAACAGCTCTTCACCGCCTACATCACGCGTGGCGATCACGACGACGAGTACGACAACAAGGCGATCCTGTCGGAGATCCTGACCTTGCGCGCGGAAAAGGCGAAGCTCCTGGGATACCCGACCCATGCCGACTTCATCCTCGAACGCCGGATGGCGAAGACGCCGGAGACGGTCTACGAGCTTCTCGATGACCTCTGGCATCCTTCGCTCGGGGTGGCTCGCGAGGAGGCGGCGGCCTTGCAGACCGCGATCGAGGAGGACGGTTTCCAATTCAAGCTCGAGCCCTGGGACTGGCGGTATTACGCGGAAAAGGTCCGTCAGGCGCGTTACGACGTGGACGAAACCGAGATCCGGCCGTACTTCATGATCGACAACGTGATCGACGGCGCTTTCTACGTGGCCAACCGTCTCTACGGGATCGAGTTCACTGAGCGGGACGACATCCCCACCTACCACCCCGAAGTGAGGACCTTCGAGGTCACCGACGTCGACGGCAGCCACCTCGGCGTCTTCATGACCGACTACTACCCGAGACCCGGCAAACGCGGCGGCGCCTGGAGCCGCCGGATCCGGGGGCAGTGGGTCGAGGACGGACAGCAGGTGCGGCCCATCGTTCTCAACGTCGGCAACTTCTCGCGCCCGGTGGGCGATGCGCCGGCGCTGATCTCGTTGGAGGAGGTCCACACCCTCTTCCACGAGCTCGGCCACGGGCTGCAGTCGCTGCTTTCCGACGTTCGGTACCGTGGGTCGGCAGGCGTGACGCGGGACTTCGTCGAGCTGCCGTCGCAGATCATGGAAAACTGGCTCCTCGAACCCGAGGTGCTTGCCGTCTACGCCAAACACTACGAGACCGGAGAGGTGATCCCTGCCGAATTGGTGGCGAAGATCCAGGCTGCGGAACAGTTCAACCAGGGCTTCACCTCCGTCGAGTACCTCGCTGCCTGTTATCTGGATATGGACTGGCACACCCTCGAGGACCCGGCCGGTGTCGATGTGAGGGAGTTCGAAAAGGCGTCGATGGACAAGATCGGCCTCATGCCCGAGATCGTGGTTCGCTACCGCAGTCCCTACTTCAGCCACATCACCGGCGGGTACTCGGCCGGCTACTACTCCTACATCTGGAGCGAGGTTCTCGATGCGGATGCGTTCCAGGCATTCAAGGAGACGAGCCTCTTCGACCAGGAGACCGCCCAGGCCTTCCGCACCAACATCCTGGAGAAAGGCGGCTCCGAAGATCCCGAGGAGCTCTACCTGCGCTTCCGCGGCCAGCCGCCGAGCGTCGAGCCCCTCTTGCAGAGAAAGGGCTTCAAATAGACCGAAGCCGGCCGTCCAGGCGGCCGGCTTTTTCGGTGAAGAAAAACGAGGCCGGTTTACCGGCCTCGTTTTCTTGTCAACAGAAAAACTAGCTGAATTCCGTGACCCTGCCGGCGAGATGCGTGATGATCTCGGCCGACTCGTGGTGCGGAGTGCCGCCGATCACCAGGCAGGGGGCCTGGCCCTTGCCGGCAATCGCCGTCAGGTCCTCGAGGGCTTTGGGATCGGTGCTTCACGTGGGGGTGAAATCGAGGGGGTAGAACAGGAGCATCACGTGCCGTTTGCCTTTGAACTGGTCGAGGGAGAAGGTGCGACCGAACTGGTCTTTGAGTGAGAATCCGGGGGCGGTGTCGCCGACTGCAATCATGGCTCTTCCTTTGGCTCCGATCGCAGAAATGGTACACCACCCCGCGGGTGGTGCCGATCACTCCGGCGTTGCGGCGACGCGGCTCTTCGGTCAGTATGAGGTGTGGCGATGAAGCGGAGTGCGCCGTTCTGGTGGTTCGCGGTCCTGACGCTGGCTGCGGTGCTGCCGAGACTGCCGTTGGTGCAGGCTGGCTTTTCGATAGATGATTCCATGTATGTGCAGCTCGCCGGCGAATCGGATGGTCTCGTATCCGGGGTCCTCGAGCCGTGGCCGATTGGATACTATCGGCCCCTCGTTTCTCAATACTTTGAAATCTGTCAAAGAGTATTCGGCGAGTGGGCGCCGGGCTACCATCTGGCTTCGATTACGTGCCATGTGGTCGTCGTATGGCTGGTGTTCCTGCTGTGCTCGAGGGTGGCGGGGTTCGGTTGGCCGGCTCTGTACGGGGCGCTTGCCTTTGCAATGTTGCCCATCTTGAACGAGGCCATTGCCTGGACGGCAAGCGTCGGGGACCTGTTGGCTACAGGATTCGTGATCAGCGCGGTGCTGTTGGCGTTGGCGGCCGCGGAGGCGAGGGCGGCGGTGGGGTGGCGGCTCTGGCTGGCCTCATTGGCGGCGGTTGTCCTGGGATGTGGCGCCAAGGAAACGGCAGTTGTGGCCGGCCTTCTGGTGCCGGTTGCGGTCTGGGTCTTCGGACCCAAGCGTCCTGGATGGGGATGGATCGCCGCCTACCCGGCCGTGACCCTCCTCTATGTGAGTTGGTATGCCACCCGGGTGCCCGGAATCGGAACGGTCGGTATCCTCATGGGAAACCCGTGGCAGTGTCTGGCGGCGACAACCCAAAGTCTCGTGATGGCACTCGTTCCAATCGCTCGCAACGAGGTTGGTGACTGGCTGTGGACCGCGCAAGGGATGAGCCGGTTCCTGGTCGTCGTCTGCATGGCTTCGCTCGGTGGGTGGATATGGATGGCCGTGAGAAGCCGGGACCGCGTCCTGGTGTCTGGCTGGCTGTGGGCTGCAGCGTCGTTCATTCCGGTGTGCCGCCTGACGTGGGCTGAACGTTACGCCTACCTGCCCGCTGTCGGGCTCGCGCTGGTCGCCGTAGCGGTCTGTAGGCGGTTCCCCGATCGCCGAGGCACCGCGTTGGGGCTGGTGGTGTTGGTGATCTTCGCCGTGGGCAGCGCGCTGTCGGCCTCTCAGTGGACCAGGCGGGTGGGCCGCTTCGCGGCGCCGACTCAGATCCGAATGAGCATCGCCGCCCAGTGGAAGCCGGCGCCGAAGGCGGTCAGCAGCACCAGGTCTCCGGCCTTGACCCGGCCCTGGTGACGGGCCTCCCACAAAGCCAACGGAACCGATGCAGAACCTGTGTTGCCGTAGTCCTGGACGTTGATGAAAAGCCGGTCGTCGGCGATACCGAGCGATTTCTGGAGCGCGTTGATGATTCTCAGATTCGCCTGGTGCGGTACGACAAGGGCGAGGTCGGAGACCTCGACCCCGGCATCGGCGAGGACCTTCCGCGACGCGGCGCCCATCTTCGAGACCGCCTCCTTGAAGACCTCACGGCCGTTCATGACGAGGTTCTTGTGATCGCCCCGTTGAGCTGCCTCGATGGTGAACGGCGCCCTCGTGCCGCCCGTCTCGAGGCACAGAATATCGGCCCGCGAGCCGTCGGTGCCGGCCGTGAACGACAAGAGCTCCGAAGAGCCCTCGACTTTCCCCACAACGGCCGCCCCGGCGGCGTCGCCGAACAGGACGGCGGTCGTGCGATCGTTCCAGTTGACGAGGCGGGTCAGCATCTCGACTCCGACCAGCAGGACCTTCTTGTCACCGGTGATCGCGCGCGAGCGCGCGATGTCGAGACCGAGGACAAAGCCCGCACAACCGCTGCCGGCAAGGTCGAAGGAGGGTATCTCCCGCGCACCGAGAGCGGTTTGGAGATACGAGGCGGTGTCGGGGAGTTTGACCTCCGGAGTGTCGGTGGCGACGATGATCTCGTCGATGGCATCGATGGAGATGCCGGCGTCCTCGAGGGCCACCCGTGCTGCTGCAGCGGCCAGGTCGACCGTGGTTTCGTCTTCGGCGGCGATTCGGCGGTTCTTGATCCCGGTGCGGCTTGTGATCCACTCGTCCGAGGTGTCCACGTACTGTGCCCACTCGGCGTTGCCCATCACCCGCTCGGGCAGGTAGGCGCCGAGTCCGAGGATGCCGATTCGATGTTCGTTCATTCCCATAAACCTCCGCGGCGGATGATTCTACAGTGGAATTGGAAAGTCTGGGCGCGACGGCGAAACGCGGACTTCAGCCCATGATCCGTTTGATGAGGGTCTTGAACGGGCCCTCGTAGCGCTTGACGACCAGCACGGAAGCCGGCGAGTACCGTGCCACCTTCTGCGGGATCTCACCGATCAACATCTTGCGGAAGACCGGCTCCTTGGCCGCACCGATGACGACGAGGTCGAAGTCGCGGCTCGCCTTGGCGAGACCGCCGGCCACCGATGCGGACTCGATCAGTTGCTTTTCGACCGGCAGGTCGACGTGCATGTGGGCCAGCGTCTTGTCGATCCACGCGCGGGCGGTGTGGCGCTGTTCGTCGGTGGCGTCCGGCGGGACGACATAGCCCGCCGTGACCTCCATGTTGTGGGACTTGGCGAGGGCGTTGAGCAGATCGGCCGCGAGCTGGGCGTTGGGCCCGCCGGCGGTCGGGAAGAGACAGGTCCTGAACTCCCGACCCTCGATCTTGAGCATCATCAGGTCGCAGGGCGCGTAGCGGATGACGTTGTCCGCGGTCTCGCCGAAGATGCGGTCGCGGGTGTTGCTGAAGCCCTTCCACGCCATGACCATGACGTCCGCCCGGTGGCGGGCGGCGCCGGTGAATATGCCCTCCTCGACCTTGTGGGCGATCACGAGGTCGGTGTCGATCTTGACCCCACGCTCTCTGCCGTACTGCTGGGCGTCGCGCAGGAGCGTCTCCTTGTGGTGCGCAAAACGCATGCCTTCGTGGATCGGCAGCTGTTGCGGGACCTCGACGACCGTCATCGCAACCAGTCGCCGGCCGCGCAGCTCGGCCACCGGGATCGCGAAGTCGAGCAGCGTCTCGATGAAGTCGGGGTTGTGGAGGACCACCATCACCGAGTCCTCGGCCGGTGGTTCGTCGGGGCGGCGCGACGGCACCAGCACCTTCGGCTCGACATCCGAGGCCAGCTTCTCGAACACGCCGTAATAGAGCAACAAACCGAGCACCACCCAGCCGGTCGTGATGTACCAGGCGATGGGCTGGAAGGTGAACTGGTAGAGGGCGAGGAAGACGTTGAGGACGATGCCGAGGATCGGCGTCAAGGGGTACAGCGGCACCCTGTACCTGCGCTCGATCTCGGGCGCCTTGCGCCGCAGCGCGATCACCGACAGGTTCACCAGTGCAAAGGTCAGAAGAAAAATCAGGCTCGCGGCCGAGCCGACGGCCTCGATGGGCAGGGTGACTGCCATGACGATCAGGATCACGCCGGTGACGACGATGGCGGCGCGGGGGGTCCGGCGGACCGGGTCGATGTGGGCGATCTGCCTGGGCAGCCAACGGTCCCTGGCCATCGAGAAGGCGACGCGGGAAGCCGCGAGGATGGTCGCGTTGAGGGCCGACATCGTGGACAACAGGCCGCCGAGGACGATGATGGCGACCCCGAAGGCCGGCATGAACTGCTCGGCGGCGCGGACGATGGCGGTCTCCCCGTACCTGCCCAAAAACTCCCAGGACGTCAGGTCGTCGACGCGGATGGCGCCGAGCGAGACGAACAGGATCAGGAGATAGATGGTGATGGTGACGGCGAGGGAGATGAAGGTGGCGCGCGGGATGTTCTTTTCCGGGTCCTTGATCTCCTCGGCGACGGTGGCGATGAGGTCGTAGCCCTCGAAGGCGATGAAGGTCAGACCCATGGCGACGATGACGCCGCCGGCGCCGAGCGGGAAGAACGGAGAGAAGCCCTCGGCCGCCTCCGCCGGGGCGCCGAAGATCTTCTTGAGCCCGTAGGCGATGAAGATCCCGAGCACCGCCAGCTTGGCGAGAGTGAGGGCGTTTTCGGCCTTGCCGGTCACCGCTGCGCCGCGGATGTTGAGGCCGAGGAAGATGAACCCGATGATCACGGTGACGACGACGATCGGAACGTAGGTCCCCGCGGCGCCGAACAGGTGCTCGGCAAGGGCCGGCGTGTATTTGTGGAAGACCTCCCAGAAATACCCCGCGAAACCGAGCGCGTAGAGGCTGCAGGCCACCGTGTAGGCAAACCACAGCATCCAGCCGGATATGAATCCCATCGCTCCGGGGAAGGCGAGCCGCACGTAGGAGTATCCGCCGCCGGCACGTGGAATGGCCGAGGCCAACTCCGCATAGGCAAAGGCCGTCAGCAGAGTGACCGCGCCGTTGAGGGCGAAGGCGAGGATCGAAGCCGGGCCGGAGACCCCGGCCGCGATCCCGGTGAGGACGAAGATGCCGGCGCCGATCATCGCGCCGACCCCGATCATGGTGGCGTCGAACAAACCGAGGTCGCGCGCAAAGGTGGTTTCTCCGGCGGCCGGTACCGGTCCCCTGGATGTGGTGTTCATGCGCGGAATTATATCGGCATTTTCAGGCTCTCGCGACGGCCGACGATCTGGCGTTTGCCCAGTGGTGGGAGTAGAGTCGCCGGTCATGGGTGAACCGGGTCCCGCGTTGAAGGCTGCGACGCTCGCACTCCTGGTCGGGATCTGGGGGACGACGTGGGCGGCGGTGAGGATTTCGCTGCGCGGCTTCCCGCCCTTCACGGGGGTTGCCCTGCGGTTCGTCGTTGCCGCCGTTCTTCTCGTCGTGATCGCGCGCGCAATCGGCACCCCGTTGGCTGCGATCAACAGCCGCGACCGGTGGTTGCGGGTGGTCCACGCCGTGCTGTCGTTCTGCATTTCCTACGGGATCGTGTTCTGGGCCGAACAGTGGGTGCCTTCCGGGCTGGCAGCGGTCCTTTTTGCGACCTTTCCGTTGATCGTGGCGGTGATGGCCCACTTCGCGCTGCCTGGCGAACGCATGACCGTCAAGGTGATGGTGGGTACGGCCCTGGGTTTTGCCGGCATCGCCGCCATCTTTGCCGAGGATTTCGATCTGCTCGGAGGCCGTTCGGTCCTGGTGGCCTCGCTCATCATGCTGGTGTCGCCTTTCGTCGCAGCCATCTCGACCGTTGCCTACAAGAAGTGGGGGCACGGCATCCGGCCGGTTGCGTTCAACGCGGTGGCGGTTGTTTATGGATCGGTCATCATGGGTGTTGTCGCCGCTTTCACCGAAGGGCACGAGACGATTGTCTTGGAACGTTGGCCGGTGCTGGCGATCCTCTACATGGCCGTGGCCGGGACCGCGATCACCTTTCCCCTCTACTTCTGGCTGCTCGAGCACATGCGAGCTCGTCAGGTGGCACTGATCGGTTACGGCACGCCGGTGGTCGCGGTCGTGTTGGGCGTCCTTTTCCTCGACGAAACGCTGACCGCGCGCACCCTTGTGGGTTCGGCCATGGTCGTCATCGGGGTCGCCGTGGCTTCGCACTCGCCGCGGCGCCGGTGACGCCGGCTCGTCAGCCCGCCTCGGGGCGGAACTCTCCGGTGTCGAACCAGTAGCCGGAGCCGGTCACGAGGTCCATCTCCGCCTGGACGATCGCCAGGTGGCCCTCTTCGATCTCGACGAAGCGCTCGAAGAGACGTTTGCCGTCGGCATCCAAGGTGGCAACCATCTGTTTGTAGAAGTCGCTGGTTTCGCGCTCCGCGTGGAGGGCCTTTCTCAGGCTCTCGAGCTCGGCGCCGGTGCCGCCGGGGCTGCCGCCCGCAAGGGTGGTGCGGAGCCTGGCCGCTCCGGCCTCGACGGCGGAGCGTGAACCGAGTTCGCCGCCGATCTCTTCGACATTGATCCTGCCGTCGGCGCGCCACTCCTCGAGGCGTTCGCGGAGGTATCGGATATGGCCCTTCTCTTCCTCGCACAGGGTCGAAAAGACCCGCCGCGCCACCGGATTTTCGGCGCGTGCAGCAGCCTCGGCATAAGTCGCGTGGACCCGGGTCTCGAATTTTATGGCGGTCGTGATGGCGTGTTCCAGTTGCACTCAGGCCTCCGCGAAGATTTTCTCGAGGCCGCCATTATGCCTCAACCGCGGCCTGGGTCGTTCACCTCCAGGCGAGGCAGAGCACGTGGTAGGAAACGAGGCCGCAGGTCGCTTCTCCGGTGCTGATCCAGCGGTCGTCGCCTACCTGGCTGCTGCCGTAGCGTCCGTCGAAAAAGGTGGCGCCGTCGGTCCAACCGCTGCAGGTGTAGGGTGCCACGGCCCCGTCCGGGTTGCTGCCGGTGTACCAGAAGTTGCTCGCGGTCAGAACCCCGGCGTCGACCAGCGTCTGATCGATCGTTCCGTCGAGAAGATCGGCCCAGTCGTCGGCGACCACACTCCAGTTGGGGCCGGTGATCTGGCGGTCCGTGGGCACACCGTACAACGTCGGAAAATCACGGATCTCGTCGGACGCCGAGAACGAAAGAAAGGCGCGGGTGGTGGCATTGAGGGGGATGCCCGTGGCCGTCAGGGCCGTCTGTCCGCACAGGACGTCGGCCCCCGAGCGGCCCCCGATCGGGCCCGAGATGCCGCCGCCGTCGTAGAGCACGAGGCGCGACGGCAGCGCCGGCGTTGTGAGCGACCAGGCGGTCGTGTCGGCGGACTCGAACCCGTTTTCGAAGAGATCGAGAGACGGGGGCGGCGACGACATCACGATGTAGTCGAGCCATGCGGTCGAGTTGTTGAAATTGTAGAAGTGGAGCTGGGTCAGCGTTGTGGTTGCCGGCGACCGGAAGGGCACGTTGTACTGCCGCGCCACGCCGTCGATGAAGACGTCGACGGTGCGGCCGACCCAGTCGAGGGTGAGGTCGATCCGATACCACTGGTTGGCGACGTATGGCGCGAGGAAGTAGTCGTCGATACCGGGACCAATGAGCACGAACTGACCGGTGGAGTGGCCGTAAAAGAAGACCACACCATTGTTGTTCGTCACATTGTCGTCGCCGATGACGACGTACGTATCGGCCAAAGAGGTCGAGCCCGGGCGCACCCAGAAGCTGACGCCGGTCGCCTGGAAGTTGACGAGGTCGAACCACGGCCCCTGGTAATGGCCGCACGCTCCGTCCACCTGGAGGCTGCGTGACGAACCGTTCGCGCCGGTGAGCCCGGTGTTGACGGCGGTGCAGCCGCCGGTGGGCGCTGCCCATCCGACAAGGTCGCCGTCCTCGAAGTCGTCGATCAGCGCGATCGCCTTGACGGATGGGGTCTCGTCGGACGCTGTCGACGGCGCAGCCGCGCCGAACCCGACAGCAATGATCAATGCCGCGGCCAGGAGTTGAGCCCTCATTCAGAATTCCCCTCTCGATGGTTTTCTTGGTTGCACCTCCCAGTATATGCCACGCTTCCTCGATGTCGAGGTGGTCCGGTATCAGCGGTGACGGCCATCACACCCTGTGTTGACCAGAGTTGAGAACACCGTGCTGTGGGCTCGTGGTACGCTGCCGCCGCAGGACGTTGTTCTGAATTCGGAGGAGTCGTGGAGGGCGGTGTGAGACCCAGAGTGTTCAGGTTGGTGTGGTTCTCCCTGGTCTGTGGGCTGGTGGTCGCTTCCTTTGTTGGGGCGGATGAGACCGAAGAGACGCAGGCCAGCCCGGTCGCCTTTTCCGATCCGGGTTTCCGGGAGGTCCTCAGCCTGGAGAGCGCCGGC
This sequence comes from Candidatus Sulfomarinibacteraceae bacterium, assembly GCA_963715955.1. Lineage (GTDB taxonomy): Bacteria > Acidobacteriota > Thermoanaerobaculia > Thermoanaerobaculales > Sulfomarinibacteraceae > Sulfomarinibacter. Next base: position 236,739 of record CAVQSQ010000012.1, on the reverse strand, counting down.
GACCCGAAGATCTCGCCCGACGGCAGTGCCATTGTGTACACGGTGCGCCGGGCAGAATGGGAGGAGAACCGGTTCGACGCCGAGCTCTGGCTGGCCCGCCGCGGAGAGGAGCCTTTCCAGCTGACGCGAACCGAGGGCGAGAGCAGTTCGGACCCGAAATGGTCGCCGGACGGTTCCTGGATCGCGTTTGCGGCCGACCGGGGCCAGGGTTCGCAGATCTGGTTGATCTCGCCTCGTGGCGGCGAGGCCCGGCCCCTGACGGCGGTCGAAGACGGAGTTTCGGCTTTCGAGTGGGCGCCCGACGGCGCCCGGATGGCCGTCGCCATCACCGACCGCCAGGACCCGGAACGGAAGAAGCTCGAGGAGACCTACGGGGCCTATTCGATCGAGGATCACGACTTCCGCAACACCCACCTGTGGCTGCTGGATGTGAGGGCCGCCCTCGCCGGTGGTGAAGGGGCCGAACTCCCGGACGAATCGACCGGCGATGATGACGAGGAGCACGATGGGAAGAAAGACGAGAAACCCTCGCCGTTTCGACGTCTCACGAGCGGCGCGGAATTCACCGTCGACACCTTTCGCTGGTCGCCCGACGGCACCAGGATCGCCTTCGACCACCGGCCGGACCCGCGCGTCGAATCTCGGACCGAGGCGGATCTCTCGGTCGTCGACGTGAAAAGCACCGAGGTCAAGGCACTGGTCGCGCAGGCGGGCCCGGACCGCGACCCGCACTGGTCGCCGGATGGCGCCTGGGTGCTGTTTTCCACCGGTGACGGCGATCCGTCGTACTACCTCAACTCCGAACTGGCGAAGGTGCCTGCCGGCGGTGGCGAGCCGGTCGTCTTGACCGAGGCCTTTGACGAGGACGCGTCCGCGGTGGCATGGCTCGACGACGGCATCCGCTTTCTGGCGCTTCATCGAACGACCCGCGGGCTCTTCCGGCTCGACCCGGAGAGCGGCGAGATAGATCGAGTGGTGGTCGAGGGAGCGCCTCGGATCATCTGGAGCGTCGATTTTTCGAAGGACGGGCGGACGTGGGCGTTTCAGGGAGAAGGCATCGACACGCTGGATGAGGTGTACCGGGTCGACCCCGGTGACGACCGGGCGCTCGCCGCATCACCCAGCTCCACCGAGCAGACCGACGGCTGGGCGATGGGAAGTCGCGAGGTCGTCGAGTGGGCGAGCGAGGACGGCGCGACGATCGAGGGCATCCTGCTCAAACCTGACGGGTTCGACCCGTCGGAGAAACACCCGCTGCTCGTGATCATCCACGGCGGTCCGTCGTGGCTGTCGTTCCCGGTTCGCGCCTACACCTACGTCTACCCGGTTCAGCAGTGGCTCGAGAAGGGGGCCGTGATTCTGATGCCCAACTACCGCGGGTCGGCAGGGTACGGTGAGGCATTCCGCTCCCTCAACGTCCGCAACCTCGGCGTCGGCGACGCCTGGGACGTGCTGTCGGGGGTCGACCACCTGGTGGCTCAGGGTTTCGTCGACGGCGATCGCATCGGGGCGATGGGCTGGAGCCAGGGCGGCTACATCTCCGCCTTTCTGACCACCACCAGCGACCGGTTCGCGGCGATCTCGGTCGGGGCGGGGATCTCCAACTGGATGACCTACTACGTCAACACCGACATCCACCCCTTCACCCGCCACTACCTGCAGGGCACGCCGTGGAGCGATCCCGAGGTCTACGCCAGGACGTCGCCGATGTCCTACATCAATGACGCTTCGACGCCGACCCTGATCCAGCACGGCGAGTTCGACCGGCGGGTGCCGACGCCGAACGCCTACGAGCTCTACCAGGGTCTGCAGGACGTGGGCGTCCCTGTGGAGTTGGTGATCTACAAGGGCTTCGGTCACGGGATCTCCAAACCCAAGGAGCTGCTGGCGGCGGTGTGGCACAACTGGCGGTTCTTTGCGAAGTGGATCTGGGACGAGGACGTGGTCATCCCTTCTGAGGAGTGACCGGGAACACCGCGAGCCATGCAGGGGACGCGCACACTGGAGTTGTGTTCAGTTGGTTGCGAACGTCATCCCGTGCGGTGATCGCGACGCTCGCGTTCCTCGGGTCTATAGGCGTGCCGGGTCTCCTCGTCGCCCAGGCGCCCTGCCCATTGCTGCCGCCTCCGACCGGACCGGTGATCGAAGTCCAGCCGTCACAGGTGGGCGACCTGCCCGGGATCGTCGCCAACGCCGCCACCGGCACGACGATCCTGCTTCACGACGGCACCTATGACCTCGACGGGGCATTCCTGCACGTCACGACCCCCGGCCTGACCTTGAGGTCAGCCGGCGGCGATCGCGAGGCGGTGGTTCTCGACGGCGGCTACGTTTCGGGTGAGTTGATCAGCATCCAGGCCTCGAACACGACGATCGCCGACCTCACGCTGCAACGGGCGTACTACCACCCGATCCACGTGAGTGGGCCGGGGACGCCGATCAGCGGAGTACTGATCCACAACGTCCACATCATCGACCCCGGAGAGCAGGCGGTGAAGGTCAACCCGGTGGGGGAGGGAACGGTCGATGACAGCTCCCTCCAGTGTTCGCGTATCGAACTCACCGATGCCGGGCGGCCGCACATCCGCAACAACTGTTACACCGGCGGGCTCGACGCCCACGCCGCCACCGGGTGGCGGGTGTGGCGCAACCGCATCGAGGGCTTCTGGTGCGAGTCCGGGCTGTCCGAACACGGGATCCACCTGTGGCGCGCGTCGGCCGATACCGTGGTGGAAGAAAACGTCATCGTCGACTGCGCCCGTGGCATCGGCTTCGGGCTCGGTTCGGGTGCCGACGGCCACACGGACGGCATCATCCGCAACAACTTCGTGGCCGCCTCCGATACCGGTCTCTTCGCGTCCGAGTACGGCTTTGACGCGGGCATCGCACTCTGGGGCGCCGAGGGCGCCGCCGTGTACCACAACACCGTGGCCTCGACCGAGACGCCGTTTTCCTCCATCGAGTGGCGGTACATCGACACCTCGGTCACCATCGTGAACAACCTGACGACCGGTCCGATCCGCGATCGCGGCGGAACTGCCGTCCTCACCACCAACCTCAGCGGCGAACCGGTGAGTCTGTTCTCGGATGTCGCCGGCGGCGACCTCCACCTGGTCGACCCGCTCTCGAGCCCGGTCGACGCCGGCACGCTCCTGACGTCCGGGCTGTGTGACGGCGATATCGATCGGCAGCATCGCGACGCAACACCAGATATCGGCGCCGACGAGTTCGGATGGGGGATTTTCGTGGACGGCTTCGAGTCCGGTGACTGGACGTGGTGGGCGTCAACTCCCTCAGGGTAATGCCTGCCGGCTGCCACATGAACCCGAACATGGTCATGTAACTACTTGTTCAATCATGCAATTACAGTTCTTGACTGCTGATATGATTGAGATTGTACGAACACCGGATTTCACATCAAGAACTGAAAAGGGCGGTCTTTGCTCCACCAAAGGGGGTCATCATGAACGATGGTGCGGTTTCGAGTTCATTTCAACGAACCGTGAAGATTGCGGCGATTCTTCTCTTGGCGATTTCGACTCGTCCGGCTGCGGCGACGCTCGCTCCGGGCGACTGCGTCGGGTTCGAGGATCTTCAGCTCGGTGCGGTCCACAACGTTCCGGGGACCTTTGCTTCGTCGGGGACAACCATCACCACCTCGGCGTTCCGATGGACGAACGGCACGTGGACGTCAGCCGGGTTCGCGGAGGTCGATGACGCCGGTCTGTCAGGAGGCACCGGTTACGACCTCGAGGTCAACAACATCACGGTGAACTTCGGTTTCGGCCGTTCGGTCGAGAATCTCCGTTTGTTTTTCGGAGAATACGGCGGCAACGTCAATCTCACGATCAACGGTGATTTCAGAAACGTACTGGATCTGGAAGAACTCAACGATCAGATGGTGGGCGGCACGCTGGTTGAAGTGAGCCTGTCGCCGACCGGATTGGGAATCATGGTCGTCAATGGAACCGTGAACTCGTTCTCGATCGGCGGCCAGGAACTGTGGATCGACGACATCTGCGAAGCGACTGGTCCGACAGGCTGCATCGAATTCGAGGACCTGCCCCTGGGGGAAGAGTACGAATACGGGCGGTTCTTTGTCGACTCGGGTGTCGGGATGTTGGTCGAGGAGTTCTTCTGGCTTCCAACCGGTTCGACGACGACCGGTTTCTCCAGAGTCGAAAACGCCCAAGATTCCGGCGGGACGGGCCAGGACATTTGGCCGAACAATGTGAACATCTTCTTCGCCGTCGATGAACCGCTTGCCGAGATCACACTGCTCTACGAGGATTATGGCGGCAACGTGAATCTGGTGGTCAACGACACTCTGGCCAACGTCGGAAATTTCACGGATCTCCACCTGACAACCCTAGGTGGTGCCACGATCACGCTCCAGCCACCGACCGGAACGGCCGGCACGCTGGTTGTTTCAGGTGTGATCGAGAGCTTTGCGATTGGCGGTCAGGAAACGTGGATTGATCACGTGTGCCGGGTCCCGGTCGGGGTGTTCAGCGATGGCTTCGAGTCCGGTAACAGCAACGCGTGGTCGGCGACCGTTCCGTAGAACGTCAGTTCCAGTGCCGTAGGTCCGGCCACTGTTCGGCGAGCGGTGGGGTGAGATTGCGGCACAGGAGGATCGGACGATTCTCCTCCGCCATGCCCCAGGGGTGGTGGTGTTCACCGACGATTTCAACTGAGGTGCAGCGGTCTTCCAACCATTCGGGCTCCCACTGCAGCCAGATCAGGGTGTCACCATCGAAGTCCCCGGGGCCCCACATCGAGTGGGTCTGGTGGGCGCAGATCGCTGGAGGCAGACCGAGGGCGGGCCCGAAGAGGTTGATCGCTCCCGCTTCGCCGTAGTTGCTGGCAAAGATTCCGGTTCTGGCTCGCTCCTCCGGCGGCAGCGCGTTGTAGATCGCCGCAATCTCGGACACCAGTTCCGGCCAGCCGAACTGGTCGCCCCACAACTGGGGCAGTGGGCCCTCGTGCGCGACCTCGGTCTTTTCGGGGGCGACTCCGAGGCGCTGCTGGTAGGCAACATAGGCGGCGGGCTCCAGGATCGGCAGGGCGAGAGGAGCGATCAGGGCGCCGGGAACCATGACGGAGAGCAGCAACGCTACCTGGACCGAAAGTCGTGCGCGAGCCCTGGCGAGGGCCGAGGTCCAGCCTTCGAATGCGGCCCCGCCGGCGGCAAAGAGCATGGGGTAGATCGGCGCCAGGTAGTAGTCCTTTGCGTGCAGCGCCATCAGCATCGCGAGCAGTGCGAGGTAGGTCCAGCCGAGGACCCGGAACCGTCGCCCTTGGCCGAGCAGAAGGAACCACAACCCTGCGAGCCAGACGGGAAGCGTCGCCGGGTTCAGCATCATGGTCTGTTGGACCATGAACGCCCCGGGGGCCAGGGCGACGTTCTTGCCGCTTTCCCGGACGTTACGCAGGTCCTCGAGGGTCGGGAAGTCGTGCTGCCACTGCCACAACAGGTTGGGCATGAAAAGGGCCAACGCGACCGCTGCGCCGAGCCAGATCCAGGGCTTCGTGAGTTCGCGTCGCAGGGGCGTCGCGATCACTCCGACCGCGGCCGCGGCGCCGAAGAAAAGGGTCGAGTGTTTGTTCTCGAGCCCGAGGCCGGCGAGGATGCCAAAGACAAGCCACAGCCTCGAGTCGCCGGTGCGAACGATGCGGATCACGACCCACACGCAGCCCATCCAGAAGATGGGCTCGAAGGAATTCATCGAGAGAACACTGTTGATCATGAGGTGAACCGGTGCGATCAGGATCGCCATTCCGGCGAGGGCCTGGGCGAAGATACCGCCGCCGAGTTGGCGGGTCAGAACCACCGTCATCGCGATCAGCCCCACCCCGGCGAGCATCGGCACCATGCGCAGGGCGGGCAGGGAACCACCGAGGAGGAGCGCGATCTTGGCGTAGACGGCCACCAACGGAGCGCAGTCGACATAGCCCCAGTCGAGGTGGCGGGCGCAGTCGAGAAAGTAGAGTTCGTCTCGGAAGTAGCCGTAGCGGAAGAGCCCCGGGATGTGGAGGGCGATCTTGGCCGCGACCAGGGCTGTCAGCACCGGGAGGGAGAGCGCTGGGATGTCACGTGATCGCGGACCGGAGTTTGACGGCCGTTCTGACGCCTGCATTTCACCCCCTGAGAGATTCTACGAAGGAGGACGGAATGGGGTTCACACCGCTCGGACCCGCCTGATCGTCGCCTTGAACAGGGCCGAGTCCGGGTAGAAGGTGTAGGTCTTGAAACTCAAGACTCCCGACGAATTCGGTACCGTCGAGTCCGTGGTACCGATGATGCGCACGTTGTTGACGCGGCGGTCGAGGTTGTCGTGGGTGTGGCCGTGGAGGATGGCCTTGACCGCGAACACCCGCGCGAGCAGCCGCAGGGCCACCCGGTCGGCGCGGTCGAGTTGCAACGCGGCGCGCTGCCAGAACGGCGTCGCCTTTTCTCCCCGTCGCTTCGAGGTCGCCGACGCCGGGATGTTGGGCGAGTGGTGGAGGGCGATGAGCTTGCAGGGGATGTGCGAGTTCTCCCTGAGCAGCCGGCCGAGGCCCGCGAGCTGGTCGAAGCCGATGCGACCGACCGCATTGTCGATGAGGTTGAAATTGCCGGCGTTGACGCTGTCGACGGCGAAGACCGCGATGTTTCCGTCGCCAAACCAGCGCACGTAGGGGAGTTTTCTCCGCTGCCGCCCTTTCTCGAGCCCGGCACGGACGACGGCCAGATCCTCCGCAGTGGGACGGGACCGCCGCAGACCGAGACACGCCGCATCGTGGTTTCCCGGGATGACGAGGATCCTCCCGAGATCGAGACCGGCCTGCCGGACCGAGGACCACAAGACGTTCCACGCCGCGACCTCCCCGCGGTCGCTGACATCGCCGGTGATCAGCACCAGATCCGCCTCCTGAACGGCGGGGTGGGTGAGGAGGCGTCCGAGATTCGCATTCATGCCGCGGGCCCGGTCCTCCTTGCGCGCCCCGTTGTCGGTAGCGGTGAGGTGGAGGTCCGAAAGGTGGGCGATGGAGAGTGAATTTCCCATGGTCGACTCCTCGGTCGCAAACGGGTCGAACTGGTGGTTGCCGCTCAAAGACTACCGTAATCGAACGGAAGGGTTGACTGCGACTGCGTCTCACTCTAGGATGTCACCAAACAGCGGCGCACAAAGGAAGAAAAATGACCGAGCAAACGTCCGTTCCGGCGACGCGTGTAACGAGGTTCTCCGTAGGGCTCCTCGTCCTCCTGGCGGGTCTGTCCGCTGTGCCTGCCGACGCCCAGGAGAAGACGGGATTCACCTTCTTCGGAGAGATGAATTTCAACTTCCGCCAGTCGACGTTCGTCGAACACAGACTGAACGTGCCGTTTCCGCCGGAGTTCTGGGAGGCGGGGGACGACGCCGTCTACCTGCGGACCGTCGATCCCGGGTCCCACTTCGAGATGTCGGATGTGGAGCTGGGCTTGGACGTCAGGTTCAGCGAGAAATTCAGCGGGCGGGTCCTGGTGCACGTCCTCGACCTCTACAACCGAAATCCCTCGTCGATCGATGACGAGGTCTTCGTTCGGGAGTTCTGGCTGCGCTACGGTCAGGTGGACCGCCAGCACAGAAAGCTCGAACCGTGGGCGTGGTACGTCGAGGCTGGTAAGGCGCCCCGCTTCGCCAAACAGATCGTCCGTCACCTCGAGAGTTACGGGCTGTGGGGCACCGCGGTCAACCGTTTCGAGATCCCGCAGATCCAGCTCGGTGTCAACCTCGGGGGGAACCTCTATTTCCGGGGCCAGTACGGGATCGCCGGGCCCCTCTTCATGCGCGACCCGAACGCTCTCGCCGGAGACAACGGGACATTCGACAGGGTCCCGGGCGACGTGGATCCCGCCTACAACTCGGGGTTCCCGATTCTGTACGATGCGCGGCCGAAGAACTTCAGTCTCGACGGCGAGGTCGAGCTGGGTGGCGGCCTCGGGTGGCGGTGGGCCAACGACGAGGGCAAGAAGTCGGTCGACGTGATGGCCTGGTACTACTCGCGGACGCTGGAGGATGCACCGGAGATCGAGGGCACCTTCTACCAGGGAGACCTCGAGCTGTTGCGGGGAGCCGGGTTGCCGTTGCCATTCGAAGGCGACGAGAAGTGGGAGGCCGGTCTCAACGTCGACTGGCGGCTCGGCCGCTGGGTGGGCTTTGCCCAGTTCGTGAAACAGGACATCGCGTCCCTCGAGCGCCAGGGCTTCGAGATCGAATCGGCGTTTCACATCCCGATACCGGCGCTCTTTGCGGCCTGGGACACACCGGTCTTCACCTGGTTGCGTCCGGCCGTGCGCTACTCGCAGATCGACAACGATTTCTGGGTGTGGGACCCGTTCATCACGCCCTCGATGTACTGGGACTGGCAGAAGCTCGACGTGGGTCTGCGGATCGGGATCGTCCGTTCCTCCGACATCACCGTCGAATACAGCTTCAACAAGGCCGAACTGCAGGACGGGTCCACTCTCGAACCCAACGAGTGGCTCGTCACCTGGCGGATCTTCTGGTAAACGTTGGAACGTTGAAACGTTGAAAGTACGGCCCATCCAGAAAGACGTGGGGTCTGAGGATTGCTGGACGCGAGCTCCGAAGGAGCGACAGGCTGTAGCCTGGGGCGTGAGCCCCAGGAACATGGGAAAAAAATTTTCCAAGCCGCGGAGCGGCGACAGGTGTTCAACATCGACACGGACAAACTCCATCGCGGCCTTGATCTGTCGCCCCTCCGGGGCTCGGTTCAATAGAGAACCCGAAAACCCCGGGGCTCACGCCCCAGGCTATTCTCTATCGCCACTCCGCGGCTCACATCACGGTCTGATGGTCGTGTTCGTGTCCTCGATCGACGTCGTCGACTTTTCTTCACCCCACGGAATTCGGGATGAACAATACGCCTGAAGGTTACCAATCGGTCACGAGCACGTCCCTGAGACTCTGGTAGACCAGGCTGGCCGATGCCGGTCGCTGTTCGGGGTCCTTGGCGAGACACGCCATGACCACCTGTTCGAGTTCCGGGGGGATGTCCGCACGAGCGCCCCTGAGGGGTGGTGCAGCGGAGTTCAGCTGTTGTTGGATCAATGAACCGACGGTGGTACCGCTGAACGGGATCTTGCCCGCGAACATCTCCCAGAGGACGATCCCGAGACTGTAGAGATCGCTCCGGAAATCAAGGTCGAGGCCGCGGCACTGTTCGGGGCTCATGTAGGCGGGCGTCCCGACCACCACGCCGTCGTCGGTGGTCCCGGCGCTCTTGAGGCCGCTCGAGACGCCGAAGTCCATGAGCTTGACCACACCGTTGGGCAGGACCATCACATTCTGGGGTTTGAGGTCGCGGTGGACGATGCCCTCTGTGTGGACGGCGGTCAGACCGCGGCAGAGCTGTTTGGCGACCTGGAGACCGGGTGCGAGACGGAGTCCGCCGTGTTGTTTGAGGACGTCGAGAAGGGTCGTGCCGGGCACGAATTCCATCGACAGACAGCGCAGACCGCCAGCCTCCACGAGGTCGTGGACCCGGATCACGTTGGGGTGGGAGATCCGCCGTGCCAGGCGCACTTCCTGTTTGAGTTTGGCGACCCCATCGGTGGCCTCCGCAAAGGCCTCGGGTCGCATCACCTTGAGGGCGACATCTTCCTCGAGCTCGAGATCCGATGCGCGGAAGACGACACCCATCCCGCCTCGCCCGAGCTCCGAACGGATCTTGTAGCGGTCGCCGAAGACCTCGCCGAGAGCGGGCAATCGCGCGTCGCGGGCAATCGAGGCCGGCGCTGGGGCCGCCTGGGTGTCTGCGGATCCGCTGTCGGCCGAGCGCGACCGCATGTCGGCCACCAGCTGCTCGAGGGCGTCCTTCTCCCGCAACTCCTCGACCATGGCGGCGAAGGCGCCGGCCAGGACCCCGACCTCGCCGCCGCCGGATTCGGGGAGTTCGACGTCGAGGCGCCCGTCGCGAATCAACTCCGCCCCTCGGGCCAGCTTCTCGAGCGGTTTGGCGACGCGCCGGCCGAGGAGGAAGGAAATCGGCAGCGAGAGCAACAACATCACAGCGCCGGCGATGACGAGGCCGCGGCGGATGGCGTAGAAGGAGGCCATCTCTTCCGCCCGCGATCGCGCCACGAGCAGCGCTGCCAGACTCTCCCCGGAGGAATTGAAAATCGGGACCGCCAGGACCTCGCTCGCATCGGCGGCTTGCCCGACCGTCACCGGCCCGTAGACAGCTCCGTCCAGAAACACCGCGTCGAAGGCGTCGGGTGAGTTTGCCAGTGCAGCGACCAGCGCGGCGCCGTCGGCGCCGGGATTGGCGGCGCTGAGGGCCGGTTGGGGCGCCTCACCGCGGCGCGCCATGTCGGCGACGATCGCGACCTCTCCGCGGGTCAGGAGCTGAAGTCCGGCGAGGGCCTCTTCTCCGATCGGAAAGGTCACCGCCAGGACCCCCTGCAGCTGTGCGCCGTCTCCTTCGCCGGCAATGACCGGCGCTGCTGCGACCATGGCGAGCGAGTCTTTTTCGCGGATGTACGCCGTGGTGCCCTGCCAGGTGTCGAGAACCGAGGCGACCCAACCGACGCCGGCGAAGGGCTGGCCGACGCCGCTCCCGTCCGGGCGGTCGGACCGGGCCAGCACCCCGCTGTAGCGATCGAAGAGGAAGATCGTGCTCGCCTCCCGGAGCATCTGCGGCGCGTCCTCGGTGGCGAAACTGAGCCGCGTCGAGAGATCCACCTCGTCGGCGAAAATGGCAAGGGTGCCGGGTTCCCGCGCGAGCGATCGAACCTGTTCGAGGAGCGCGCTGGATCGTGTCAGCGAGTACCCCGCCCACACCTCGGGGACGCGCGCGAGGTCTTCACGGATGGTCTGTTCCGCGACCTGTTCAGACCGCCAGGAAGCGATCGCCACGGTGAGGCCGAGCGTGAGGATGAGCAGGGCGGCCGCGAGCAGGAAGAACTGAGCGGCAAGCCCCAGCCCCCGACGCTTCGGGGTCGGCCGACCGGCGCCGGTCCGTCGTGCCGGCTCGACGGCGGCAACGGTGTCGATGTGGTCTTCGGAGACCTTGAGCGTGACGTCAGTATCGGAATTCGTCGTCATCTGGGGGTGGATACTCCTTCCCGTACTTGTTGAGGTGGGGGGCCTCGCGCCAACTCGAGATATCGAGCTCGACCGAAAGTGCGACGGTACGTCCGGGACGCACCGTGACCTCGCGCGACCACATGCCGCTGCGCACGTTCCAGCCTTCGACCGCGGTCGGACCGGGTGGGATGTCGCGGAGGGTGATGCGGCCGTCGGCGTCGGCCGCGCCGTGGCGCCGGGAATCGACCACCATCAGATAGGCGACCATGTGAGGGTGGATGTTGCAGTAGATCTGAATCAACCCCGGCTGTCGAAAGTTGACGGACTCCGATTTTCCCCGACGATACAGCCCGAGATCGAATGGCTGCGGCTTTGAAAGGCTGAAGACGTTGTGAAAAACGCGGTCGTAGTTCGGGAACTCAACCGTCGAACCGGTCGAGACCACCGCGATCCGCGGTTCGAACTGTTTCTTGTTCTGGGCGATTTTGACGTGGCCGTTGCCCGCCCCGGTCGATTTCAGCGTCGGTATCCACGCCACCGAGTCGTCTCCGGGCAGTGGTTTCCTGCCTCCCGTCAAGACCACCTCGATGGCGATCGCTCCGGGCGGTGGTGGAGTCGGTGTGGGGGACGGAGAGGGCGAGGGGTAGCTCGACGGAGCGGGGATCTGGGCGATCGCGGGAACGATCCCGCAGACCGTGACGAGACACGCCATCAGCGTCGAACGGCCTCCGCCCTTGCTGCGTTGTTGTCGAGTCATCGTCACGCCCCGGACCCCTCGTCAGCATTTGTACAATTTCAGAGATTGAGAATCGGTTCAAATAATAGCTCATTTTCTGCTTTCGTGCCGGCGGTTCGTTTCCACCGACCATTGTCGCGGCGAGAGGCATGTAGAATGAATAGATGAACGAGCAAAAGGTCAAGGGTTCCGTGCTGAGGTCGAGGCTGGAATTCGTTCGCGAACAAGGCGGCGACGACGCCATGGCGAAGGTGATCGAAAGTCTGAGCCCCGAGGATCAGAAGGTCCTCCACAACGTGGTGCCGGTGGCGTGGCTGCCGTTCGAGATCGGCAAGAGGCTGGACGACGCCATCGTTCAGGTCCTGGGGAAGGGCAGCCTTTCGTATTTCGAACGGCTTGGCGAGTCCTCGGCCGAAAAGAACCTCGGGACGGTCCACGCGGCCTTCCTGGCTCCCGGCGACCCGCACGCCTTCCTCGGCAAAGCGCCGCAGATCTACCGAATGTACTACCAGGTGGGGCGGCGCGAATACGAAAAGACCGGCGAGAAGGAAGGCGTGCTCACCACCTACGATGCCGAGACCTTTTCGAAGGCGGACTGCCTGACGGTGATCGGTTGGTACAAGAAAGCGCTCGAGATGTGCGGCGCCGTCAACCCGCGTGTTTTCGAGGAAGAGTGCCGCGCTCGCGGTTCAGAGGTCTGCAGGTACCGCGTCAGCTGGCAGTGACACCGGCTGACACTTGAGCCTCTTGCAGAATTCGACATGAGCGGGCGGGGATAAACCCCGCCCCTACGGTGTTCAGAATCGGTTGTGGGAACGGATGCCGTCCATAACAGCCGTAGGGGAGGGGTTTATCCCCTCCCTTCTCAGGGTCATCATGCCGCGATTCTTTTCACTTCGGGTGATTTTGCAAGAGGCTGACTCCAAGGTCGTTGGCAGCCGGTGCGGCCGTCACGCCTCTCCGCTCTCTCCTCCAGAAAGATCGAGACTCCAGAGCCCTTCTTCGTAGGCCAACGGGTCGGACGAAATGTCGAAACCGCAACTCGGGCAGGTCGTTGAACCACTCGACGGGAGCGTCACGGCGCGCCAGTCTGCGAACTCCTCGCCGCATTTCGGACAGACGATTTCGCTGATTTCGACGGTGGATCTCATGGTGGCCCCCTTGTCGAGTCGAAGTCGGTCGCCTTCTACCAATATATGTCCTGAAACCGGATCGTAAAGTGGTCGAGACGAAAATGCCGCCGCCGATGGTGGGAATGGTGTCGGCATATCGATCGAGACCCTCAGGCGCCCGTCAGGCGCGGACGGGAGGATCGGCGACGGTTGTCGATCGCGGGCGATCGCGCAACCGCTGCCGGAGATCGAAGGTGTAGATTCCGAGCGCAGTCCAGATGAGGATGAAGCTGACGGCGTGGGCGGCGCTGAAGGTCTCGTTGTAGAGAAACACGGCGAGTATGAATGTGCACGTCGGAGCGATGTACTGCATCAGACCCGCCGTCGAGAGAGGGAGCCGGCGCACGCCGAGGGTGAAGAGGATGAGGGGGACAACCGTGACCGCACCGGCAGCCACCAGCAGCACGTCGATCCCCACAGTCTGGCTGCCGAAGGCCGCCTCTCCGCGAGCTTTCTGGTACAGCAGGAAAGCTGCGGCGATGGGCGCCAGGGCCATGGTCTCGAAGGAGAGACCGACCACCGCATCGACCCGAACCGTCTTTCGGAGCAGACCGTAGAGGGCGAACGAGAAAGCCAGTACCAGCGAGATCCACGGCAGGCGACCCTGGGCGATCGTCAGGATGGTGACGGCGGCCGCGGCCAGCGAGACCGCGATCCACTGGCGCCGGTTGAGCCGTTCGCCGAGCACCACGAGGCCGAGCACGACGTTGACCAGCGGATTGATGTAGTAACCCAGCGAGGTGGCGAGCACCCGGTCGTTGTTGACGGCCCACACGAAGAGGCCCCAGTTGACGGCGATGAACACCGTTGACGCAGCCAGAGCCGCCACCGTCCGCGGCTGTCTGACTCCGGCCGCGAGCTCGGGCCAGCGACCGCGAAGACTCATCCATCCGGCGACCACGACCAGTCCCCACACGATCCGGTGGGCGAGAATCTCCGCAGCCGGGACCTGCACCAGCAGCTTCCAGTAGACCGGAGTCAGACCCCAGATCAGAAAAGCGCTGGCGGCGTAGAGAAGGCCGAGGCGGGTTTCGCGGCTCACCCGCCCACCATACGCGCAATCCGGCACCACCGCGACGTTGTATCCAACGTCGCAACGTTCAAACGTTGGAACGTTGGAACGTTGGAACGTTGAACGTCTCCGGCACCTCCGCCGCACGCGACGAGTATCCGCGAACGAATCTCGAACAGAGGAGCGCCCTTTTCCTGTCGTCCCGACCGAAGGCCCGCAGGGTCTTCCTATTCCTGTCATCCCGACCGAAGGCCCGCAGGGTCTTCCTATTCCTGTCATCCCGACCGAAGGCCCGCAGGGCCGTAGCGGAGGGATCTCTTCGACTTGCTGTGCTCGCTCAGGGCGTCGATTCCAGATAGCGCCGATCCGCGAAGTGCGGCCCAGATCCCTCCGCTCGGTCGCTGCGCTCCCTCGGTCGGGATGACAGAGAGAAGAGAGGTGTTGCGCTCCCTCGGTCGGGATGACAGAGAGAAGAGAGGTGTTGCGCTCCCTCGGTCGGGATGACAGAGAGAAGAGAGGTGTTGCGCTCCCTCGGTCGGGATGACAGAGAGAAGAGAGGTGTTGCAGGTGTTGCGCACCCTCGGTCGGGATGACAGAGAGAAGAGAGGTGTTGCGCACCCTCGGTCGGGATGACAGAGAGAAGAGAGGTGTTGCACACCCTCGGTCGGCATGAAAAGGGTGCGGTGCTCTGCGGCGCTGGCTACGGTTTCGTCGGTCTCGTGGGAATGGTGAACGTGCCGTCGAGGCGGTCGAGCATTTCTTCGTACCGACGCTCGAGGTCCCGAAGCTCTGCGGTGAACTCCCTTTCGCCGATCTCGCCCCGGTCGCGCCGCCCTTCGAGGGCGGCGCGGTGGGACTCGTACCAACGCTCGGGGTCGAAGTTGTAGGTCATCTCTCCGGCGCTAGTCGGTGGCGCCCTCCGTCGGCCTGAAGGCGGGTTCGACCCCCATCTCCTGCAACAGATTCCAGGCGTGATCGATGCGGTCCATCACCCACAGGACGTAGCGGACGTCGACGTGGATGGACCGCGTCACCTCGGGCAGGAAATCCCAGTCCGCGATCATGCTCTCCCAGTTGCCGTCGAAGAGCAGCCCGACCAGACGGCCCTGGCTGTCGATGGTGGCCGACCCGGAATTGCCGCCGGTGGTGTCGACGTCGGAGAGGAAGTTCACCGGAAGGGTTCTGATGGAGTCGGAGGCGTAGGGCCCGAAGTCGCGTTCGGCCACCGCTTCGAGCAGGGCCTGCGGGGCGTCGAAGGGCTCTTTGCCGGTGGCCTTGGCCGCGACGCCCTCGGCGGTGGTGAAGGGGAGGTAGATCACCGCGTCCTGCGGCACATAACCCTGAACGTTGCCGAAGGTCACCCGCAAGGTGCTGTTGGCGTCCGCGTAGATCTCGACGCCCCGGTCGGCCTGGAACGCCAGCAGCGCCTCCATGTACCGCGGTCGCGCCTCGAGGAGCTGCCCGTCGAGCATCTCCTCCTCGGCCTCCAGGGCGAGTTTGGTGTCATACATGGCGACGGCCAGCTCCACGAAGGGGTCTTCACTGGCTTCCAACGTGGCGCGGTCCGCATCGAGCAGCGCCATCCGGGCCTCGGGGTCGGTGAGGTCGGTGGCCATGTACATGCGGTGAAGGGTGGACGCGATGGACTCCGAGGCCGGCACGTCGCCGCCGAGACCGAACCACTCGTCGAGGACCACCAGTCGCTCCGACTCCGGCAGCGCCGCGTAGTCTTCGAGGGTGTCCTGCATCAGGGCCATGTCGACCTGGGCGTCGAAGCTTCGCGCCGAGCGCTTGATCCGGGCCTTGATGCGGTCCGTGTCGCGGTCCTGGTAGCCGGGTTTGCGGTCGGCATCGGGCTTTTCGCGTTCGCGGGCGAGGCGGTAGGCCATCCACGAGGCCGACACCAGTTGGTTGTAGTTGAATGACGAGAGCTCCTGGTCGCGCGCGCGGTGGGCCCGTTGCTCCTCGAGGATGGCCTCGACCTCCTCGAGAGCGCCGCCCCAGGCAGCCTGGCGTTCGGCATCGGCGGCGATCCAGGCCGCGAACTCGGCCTCGAGAGCCTGTTTGCTGGCGACCGAGTTCGAGTGCGCAAATCCTGCCAGCATGCCCTGGCCGTTTTTGAGGCTGTTGTTGAGGTAGGACTCGGTGGCCGCGTAGGCGATGGCCGCATCGGGCCGGCCGGCGGTCTCGGCGGCGATGATATCGAGGCTCTCCTGGCGGCTGGCGACCCGCTGCGGGTAGGTCCACTCGATCGCGTCCGCCACTTCCGAAGCCAGGCGGTAGCGGTTGGTCCTGCCGGGAAAGCCGACCACCATCACGAAATCACCGGTGTCGACGCCATCGGTTCCGATCCGCAGCCAGTGCTTCGGTTGGAACGGGACGTTGTCCGGCGAGGGGTCGGCGGGTTGGCCGTCAGGCCCCACCCACGCCCTCAGAAACGAGAAATCTCCGGTGTGGCGGGGCCACATCCAGTTGTCGATATCGCCGCCGTACTTGCCGATCGAAGAGGGCGGAGCGTAGGCCAGACGGACGTCGCGAATCTCGAGCTGGTCGTAGAGGCGGTACTCGGCGCCGCCGTGGAACGAAGCGACCTTGCAGCGGTGGCCGGGGGTCTCCTCGCATTGAGCGATGAGCTTTCTTCTCGGCCTCTTCGATCGCCGCGAAACGAGCGGATCCGTCGGCGCCGTCCGGCACCGCCGACGCGATCGTTTCCGTCACGTCTGCAACGGCCAACGTCACGTAGATCCTCGATCCCGGCGCCGCCGCCAGTTCATCGGCCGGGGTGGCGGCCAGAAAACCGTCGGTGAGCAGGTTCTTGTCCTCGGTCGAGTTGTACTGGATGGTCCCGTAGGCGCAGTGGTGGTTGGTCACCACCAGCCCTCGGGGTGAAACGAACGACGCCGAACAACCGCCGAGCGACACGATCGCCCCCATCGGCTGCCCGGTGAGGTCGGCAAAATCCTCGGGTGGTGTGTCGAGGCCCGCGGCCTCCAGTTGGTCGCCGAGCTTCGGCAGCTGATCGGGCAGCCACATGCCCTCGCCGGCGTGGCCGATCAAGGTCGGTAGCATTACAAGGAGAATCGATAGCACGATGCGCATTTGTGAACCCCCCATCCACATGAGATGACGCCGTTGCGGCGCCTCCGGTATCGTAACAGAAATACAAGGGGAAAAACGGGCGGGCGGGTGGTGCGAGGCGGCGGTCGCCGTGCCGCACCTTGTCTTTCGAAAGCCGGGAATCGTTGCTACCCTCTGCCGCTGGTGGAGTCCCACCGATATCGAGAGGCATTCACATATGACACAACGCATCGGCATCTTCGGGTGGGGCGTCGTCGCCCCGAAGTCGCCCGACATCGAGACCTTCGAGGACAACCTGAAACGGGCCACCACCTGGCTCGAGCCCTTCGACGGCTTCGGTCCCAGCAACTTTCTGGTCGGCCGACCCGAATTCGATTTCGAGGACTACAGATCGTGGATCGAGGCCCGGTTCGAGCCGCGGAGGTTTTCTCAGCTTCAGGAAAAGATGGGCAACACGGTCAAATACGCCGTCGGCGCCTTCATCCAGGCGCTCGGTCAGAACCCCGGCATCGACGAGGTGCTCAGAGAGCTTCGGGGGCAGGCCCACGTCTATGTGGGGACCGGGCTCGGGAGACTTCCCTCTTCAGTACGAACTCGTCCAGCACTACCGCCGTGCGCAATTGCGGTGGAACCGGTTCTGGTGCCAGGACGAGCACCACAGCGAGCTCGCCGAATACCGCAGGTCCGACGACAGGGAGAAAAGTGCGATCCGCCAGCGGTTGTCGGCGCCGCCGGACCCGGAGACCCTCGATCAGTGGAGCGACGACTTCGACGAGGCCGCGGAAAAATGGGACGAATTCTGGGTGGCGAGGTGCGACGGATTGAAGACCTACCTCGAACGGCAGAAGGAGATTGAGAGGGTCGGGATCACCGGCGACATCGACTCCGGAAAATCCCACCTGATTCGGCGCAAGGCGACAACCCGGCGAAAACTGAATCAGGAGTACGGCTGCCCGACCGAACCCTGGAACGCCGTCGACCCGAAGTTGCTGTGGAACATCCCCAACATACCTGCCGCGCAGATTTCGATGCTCGGAGGCATCACGGGGCCCGCCATCGCGCCGGTCGCCGCCTGTTCGGGCTTCGGTGTCGCGATCAAGATGGCGATCGATGCCATCCGCTCGGACCAGGCAAAGGTGGTGGTTCTCGGCATGACCGACCCGGAACCGCACGCGCTCTCGGTTGGTGCGTTCTACGGAGCCAGGGTGTTGTCGCACGACGGCGAAGTCTCCAAACCCCTGACGGGATTCCGCGGCACCCACGTTTCGGGTGGGGCCTGCATCTGGATCGTCGGCGACGCCGACTACCTCAAGGGCCGCGGTTTCGAACCGCTCGGTCTCGAGATTCTCAGCGTGGCCCTGTCATCGGACGCGGACCACATCATCACCCCGTCCGAGGAGGGCCCGCGGACGGCAATGCGGAGGGCCCTGGAAACGGCCGGCGTGGCACCCGGGGAGGTGGCCACCTGGGACATGCACGCCACCGCGACTCCGGGCGACTGGAGCGAACTGCAGAACATCCTTTCCGTCGTGCCCGACACCACGGCACTCACCGCGCGCAAGGGATCCTTCGGCCACGGCATGTCGGTGTGCGGAGGCTGGGAGCTGACCGCCCAGCACATCGGTTTCTCGAAGGGCGAGCTGCACCCGGTCGACACCACGGTCGAAGAGTTCCACGAACAGGTGCGGCCCTACTTCAGCCGTCTGGTCGCCGACGAGAAACGGGAGATCGAAGGCGACGTCGCCGGCAAGATCAACATGGGGGTCGGCGGTATCAACGCCTGCACCATCTGCCGCCGCTGGTGATATGCAGGCTAGACTCAGGCGGTGTTGAATCGGCAGATCAAGATCCTGCTCCTCGCGGACACCCACCTCGGCTTCGATCTGCCCGTGAGACCGCGGGTCGAGCGCCGCCGACGAGGCCCGGACTTCTTCGCCAACACCCGTCTCGCCCTCCAACCCGCGCTTCGCGGCGAAGTCGACCTGGTGGTCCATGGCGGTGACCTGCTCTATCGATCGAAGGTCTCGGCCGGGTTGGTGGCGGCTGCGCTGGAACCTCTCCTCGAGGTCGCGGACCGCGGCGTCCCGGTGCTGCTGGTGCCCGGCAACCACGAGCGTTCGGCTTTGCCATATCCGATGTTGGCGAGCCACGCCGATCTTCACGTCTTTGACCGGCCGCGCACAGTGCTTCAGGATGTCAGAGGCGTCCGCGTTGCGATTTCCGCCTTTCCCTGCGAACGTGACGGCATCCGGTCCCGGTTCGCGGACCTGGTCCGTGCCACGGGGTGGCAGGAGCAGGACGCCGATATCCGGCTCTTGTGCCTCCATCAGACCGTCGAGGGCGCGCAGGTTCAGAACTACACCTTTCGGGGAGGCGCCGATGTCATCCGCGGCCGCGATATCCCGGGGCAGTTCGCGGCGGTCCTGAGCGGCCACATCCACCGCAGCCAGGTGCTCGAGCGCGACCTGTCGGGCCGGGCGCTGGCGGCGCCGGTGTTCTACCCGGGCTCGGTCGAACGCACCAGTCTTGCGGAACGCCACGAAACCAAGGGCTTCTTCACGATGACGGTGGCTGCGGAAGGTGGGAGGGGCGGCAGGGTCGTCGATCATGTCTTCCACGAGCTTCCCACCCGGCCCATGTGCGCCATCGTGGTCGATCCCGCAGGACTCGATGCTGCGGCCCTGTCCCGACGTCTCGCGGACGAGCTTTCGACCCTTGCCCCCGACGCGGTGGTCCACATCCGCATCGACGGTGATCTGGCCCCGGGTGCGGAGACTGCCCTTCGAGCTGAGAATATCCGCTGCTTGCACCCACCCACGATGACTGTCGAACTCCGTCTGAAAAGACCGCGCCGGTGAAGAGCCGCAGCCCCGCGGCGGATGCCAGCGGGCTACCCCTCCTTGCCGTCGGGGCGCGGCGTCATCAGGATGCGGGCGTTGCCGATCACGTAAAGGGCGAAGGCGAGGGACCACAACCCGGCTGAGACCTCGAGGGTGAGCTGCGTGAGGTCGGCGCGGAACCACGGGCCGAACACGCGCAGCACCGCGGCCGCGGTCACGGCGGCGAAAGCGAGGGTCATCAAAGGCCCTGCCACGATGACTCTCCCGGTGTGGCCCAGCGTCACCCGAGCCATCATGCCCAGAGTCAGCGTACCGATCGCGCCGGCGGTCAGAGCGTGGGTGGCGACGCTCGGTGGTACCGGCAGGCCGGCGGCGGACGCGGCCTTGAGGGCGAGACCGAGCCAGATCCACGCGTGACCGAGATGCAATACCCACAGGATCGGTTGGCGGAGGGTCTTGAAGGCTCCCCAGTGCAGCGACCGGGCGAGGACCAGGAGCGCCGCGATTCCGGCGACGACGGCCATCAGGTAACCGCCCGGGGCGACCAGTTCAACGAGAGCCACGGCCAGCACGCCGGCAACAGCGGCGGTGTTGATCGCCGCATTCGAGCGGATGCTCTCGTCGTTGAGCGCGTTCCTGGTGAACAACGGCACGATGCGGCCGGTGACGATGACCAGGATGACGACGATCAGGTCGACCGCGACGAGGTCGGTGCGAATTCGCGATTCCGGCAGCAGTCCGGAGGTCCGCAAGTGCAGGAAGACGTCGCACAACCAGAGGGCCGGCAACAGGGCGAGGAGGAGGAAATTGCGTTTGCTCCTGGCGAGTACGATCGGCAAACCCACCGCCGCGGCGAGGGCTGGAATGAACGTGAGATCGGCCATGCCGGCGATCGTCGCGACCGGGCCGCCGAGACCGACCAACCGCCCGATCATCCACAGACCGGCCAGGGCCGCCAGAAACCAGCCCCGTGCGGTGGGCCGGCTGGTCCAGTTCTCGACCGCCGTCAGCAGGAAGCCCGCGATGATCGCCATCGCAAAGCCGAAGATCATCTCGTGGCTGTGCCAGGACACGCTCTCGAGACCCGGTTCGCCCGTCATCGGCTGCTGATAGGTCAACGCCCACCACGGCACCGCGAACGCCGCCCACAGTCCGCCGAGGAGAAAAAACGGCCGAAAGCCCTTCTGAAACACGACCACTCCCGCCATACGCTCTCCCTCCACCCTGTAGAATGACCCTCGTGATGATAACGGATCCTGAAAATCAACCGATTGCAGGAGAGTGTCCCAACTGCTCGGCCGAGCTGAGTGGGCCCTTCTGCTCGAAGTGCGGCCAGCGCCAGATCGATCTCGACCGGCCTTTGCGAGAACTCGGCGCCGAGGCGATGGAGGCCTTCTTCTCGTTCGACACGCGGATCCTGCGGACCCTGTGGCCCCTGATCTCCCGCCCCGGATTTCTGACCGTCGAGTTCATGGCCGGGCGGAGAAAGCGCTACGTCCACCCGTTCAAGCTGTATTTCGCGATCTGCGTGGCCCTCTTCATCGGGTTGGCCGCCTCCGGCTACTCGGTGATTGTCATCAGCGATTCCGGCGAAACCGTGGTCGCGATCGACGAGGGAAAAGACGCTGTCCCGCCTGTTGATGCCGGCGACAGTGTTGACCAGGACACCGAGTCGCCCGGGGACGAGGCCGCTGCCGGTGCGGCAAACCTCACCATCGCCGAATCAGACGACGACGACTCGTTCCTTTCCAGACTGTTTGAACCACTGACGAGCCTGGCGGAGAAGGAGCCCAAACGTCTCGATCGGTTGTTTTCGGATCGGCTTGCACATTCGATCGTCATCCTGGTTCCGGTCTTCGCCGCGCTCCTCCGGTTGCTGTACTGGCGCCGCAGTTACATCACCGAGTTGGTCTTTTCGCTCCACCTCCACAGCTTCGCCTTCCTCGCTCTCCTCGCGGGGCTCTCTGTCGATTTCGTCGCGGGCGTTTCGGAGAGAAGCGACCCCGGCAATGCCGTGGCAGTGGTCGCCATCGCGGTTTACACATTTCTCGCGCTGCGCAGGGTTCAGGGACAGGGCAGACTCGTGACGGTTGCCAAGATGGTCGTGTTGTTGATCGGCTATCTCGTGGCCCTGATCGTGACCATGATCCTGACCCTCGCGGTGACCGCGCTCACCGTGTGACCGCCTCGGTGCGGACGCATCGGATACCGTCTCCGCGCCCGGTCGGTGCGAAGCAACCCAGACACGAGATGCAACCATTCCGGCTGCAGTCGATGCCCACGGTCGAGCGAGCAATTCACCAGCCGACGTGGGGCCTTCGACAGGCCGTGAACCGGGCCCTCCGCTCTACTCCTTCGGGGCGTCCGCAGCGCCGTCGACGAACACCACGACGGTCGTGTCGGCCAGCGATCCGGGATCTCCTGGCGCGGCCACGGCCCACCCGAGAACGGTCTTTGCGGTGGTGTCGAAATAGGCGCCGTCGGTGGTCGAGACCCGAACGGCAACCCGTCCCTCGGTCTCGTCGAGCACGAAGGGCATGAAGAGGTAGGTCCTCTGGCTGTCCTGATACCGGCCGGCCTGGGTCGAACCCTCCCTGCCGCTCATCTCCAGGGGCCGGTAGCCGTCGCGTTCCACACGGAACGCCACGTCGCGGTTGGAGATCCGGAAGTCCGGTCGCCGCTGACGTTCCTCGGCGGGCAGCTGGAGGTAGATCTCCTCGACCACCCACCTTGCATAGGTGACGAGGTCGCCCTCCGACGACCAGTTGTCGCGGTCGAAGGCGACGCACCCGAACCCGCTGGCGGCGAGGAACGGGTAGCGCGCACCCCACAGCGGTGTTTGCCCGGCGTTGGAACCCGCGCGGTCGAGTTTCCAAGAGGTGCCGCCGGGGAGGTTCACCATCAGCTCGCCGCCGCGGGCATCACCGATGACGTGACCACCCGGAAAGGGGGCGCCCGACAACAGCAGCATGCCTCGCGAAGGGTCGAGCAGAACCACGAACGTGCCTGCCACCGACGGGCAGTGGGCGGCGGCATCGGCGACGACGATCTCGGGTCGAAACGTGTCCTGTGCCGAGACCGGGCGCACCGAGAACGCAGCTATCGATGCGATGCAGAGCGCGCCGGCGAGTCGAATCGGATTTTCTGTCTTCATACCGGGCAGGCTACCCGAGATCGAGAGTACGGAATGTGGTGTGGATCACCCACACGACCGGTCGGTCCGCCGATTCACTGGAGTAGCATGGGCGGGGAACGAGGCGAAAGGAGGAAGCTCATGCGGGTGACATCTCTGATCGAGAACAGCCGGCTCGAAACCGCCGATGACCTGGTGCCGGAATTCGGTCTGTCGATGCTCGTCGAGCACGGCGGGTCAACGGTGCTCTTCGACATGGGTTCGTCGTCGGCATTCGCCGACAACGCCGGCCGGCTTGCGGTGGATCTATCAACGGTCGACGCTGCGGTCATCTCCCACCAGCACTTCGACCACGGAGGCGGGCTCGCGCACTTCCTGAATGCGAACACCCGTGCCGGGATCTACCTTCGTGAGGCCCCTCTCGCGGACCGGCGCTTCAAGGCGTTTGCGGTGATCGATCGACCTATCGGTCTCGACCTCGAACTCGTCGAGCGCCACCGGGACCGGTTCGAGTTCGTGAACGATACGACTGAAATTGCCCCCGGCGTGTTTCTCCTGACCGCGATCGGTTCCGCCCACCGGCGGCCCCGCGGCAACCGCAAACTCTACGTGCAGCGGGACTCCGGCTTCGTCCGCGACCCCTTCGACCACGAGCTCCTGATGGTGGTGCGCGAGGACGATGGCATGGCGGTCTTCACCGGGTGTTCGCACAGCGGCGTTCTCAATCTTATCGACGCCGCGATCGACGCCTTTCCCGCGACACCGATCAAGGCCGTGTTCGGGGGCTTCCACCTCATCGGTCTGCCTTTTTACGACTCCATGGCCGCCAGCCGGGGCGAAGTGAAGGCGCTCGGCCGCGAGATCCTCGAGCGGGTGTCGGGGCCGGTCTTCACCGGTCACTGCACCGGCAAGAAGGCTTTCCCCATCCTCGCAGGCGTGATGGGCGAAAGGTTGCGGGAATTCCCGACCGGGGCGCGAACCGAGGTGTGATCCTCGATTCGGCCCGATTCGGAAATCACCAGCCGCCGAAGTTCCAGGTTGCACGGGAAGAGAAGGGTGGACAGACGTAATACGTAAGTATATACTTACCCTTAGTGAAACCTCGCGAAGATCCTTTTCGAGCGTTGGCCGATCCGACGCGGAGAACAGTTTTCGAGAGCTTGCGCAACGGACCGCAGTCGGTGGGGGAGTTGGCTCGAGGATTGCCGGTGAGCCGGCCGGCCGTGTCGCAGCACCTCAAGGCCCTCAAAGAGGCGGGTCTGGTTCGGGAACGGGCGCAAGGCAGGAGGCACTATTACGAAATCGATCCCGGCGGACTGGAACCCCTCCGCCGCTACCTGGAAGAGTTCTGGGGAGAGGCCCTGCAGGCCTTCTCCCTTCGTGCTGAAACAACGATCGGAGGACGCGATGAACGTTGAATCGACCATTGAACCGGTTCGAAGGACCGTTGAGGTGGCGTGTGGACCGGCTGACGCCTTCCGTCTGTTCACCGATGAGATCGACAGCTGGTGGCCGCTGGCAACGCACTCGGTCGGCCAGGCCGAAACTGCCTCGTGTCATTTCGAGGGCCGTGACGGCGGCAGAATATACGAGACGCACAACGACGGGACGATTCACCTTTGGGGCACCATCACGGCATGGGAGCCGTCGGCCCGAGTGGTCTTTTCGTGGCATCCGGGGAGGGACGCCACCACCGCGCAGGAAATCGAACTGCGCTTCATCGGCACCAAAAAGGGGACCCGCGTCGAGCTCGAACACCGGGGCTGGGAGATTCTCGGGGACCTCGCGGAAGAGACCCGGGCGGACTACGAAACCGGCTGGGTCGCGGTGCTCGAGACCTACGCCGAACGCTGTTCCGCATCCGAGTGAGCTCATTCGTCGGTCCCGAAGGACACCTTGCCTGGTAGGGTGGGCCTCGGCCCACCATCAGAGTCGTTCACGGAGAGGTATCGAACCCAGCGGATCGAGGACCGCCCTCGTCGTGCTGCAGCGCCATGGGTCCATCGAGTGCTCTGAAGGTGGGCCAAGGCCCACCCTACGTCGGGCTCGAAGGACCCCTTGCCTGGTAGGGTGGGCCTCGGCCCACCATCAGAGTCGTTCACGGAGAGGTATCGAACCCAGCGGATCGAGGACCGCGCTCGTCGTGCTGCAGCGCCATGCGTCCATCGAGTGCTCTGAAGGTGGGCCGAGGCCCACCCTACGTCGGGCTCGAAGGACCCGTTGCCTGGTAGGGTGGGCCTCGGCCCACCATCAGAGCTGATTCACTCTCCGGCGACAAGGCCCACAAGTCCGTCCGGTTCGATGGTTCCCCAGTCCGGTTCGATCCACCCCTTTGTGACGTGATGGTGAAAGCTCGAATACGGCCAATCCGCAGCTCTCGAAACGTAACCGTGTCGGACCGGATTGAAGTGCGTATATTCGACGTGGCGGCGAAAATCGTCTGCATTCCGGATCCGGTGTTCCCAATACCGCCGCTGCCACAAGCCGACCTCGCCTTTACGCCGTCGCGATGGGTTCACCTCACCAGATGAACCACCATCGAGCGGTAATTGCGGGAAAAGACCCCCTTGAGTTTTCTCCATCGCGCAGGATAGTCGTCATCACCTTCGGGAAGTGACCAGACTGAATGAAGGTGGTCGGGTAGGACACATATCGCCTCAACGTCGAACGGCATGGTGGCGTTGGTCTCTCGCCAAGCCTTCCGAAGGCATTCGACACCCAGGTCTGTGTTCAATATGGGGAGGCGGTGGTGGGTGACAACCGTGAAAAAGAACACCCCTCCGTCGAGCCGTACCCTGCGATAGCGGGACGTTGCAACAACCTACCACGGTCAGGAGGGTGTGGAGTCGGCTTCAGCTCACCTTGAGAATGTGCCGTTCGGACAATGCACTCGTCGGGCGGTAGGGCATGGCGTTCGTCAATGGCTCTGAAGGTGGGCCTCGGCCCACCCTACTTCGGACCCGAAGGACTACTTGCCGGGTAGGGTGGGCCTCGGCCCACCATCAGAGTCGTTCACGGAGAGGTATCGAACTCAGCGGATCGAGGACCGCCCTCGTCGTGCTGCAGCGCCATGCGTCCATCGAGTGCTCTGAAGGTGGGCCGAGGCCCACCCTACTTCGGACCCGAAGGACCCCTTGCCGGGTAGGGTGGGCCTCGGCCCACCTTCAGAGTCGTCACGGACGGTGGGGTCTATCGAAAGAAAAGGACCATGACGCCGAACAGTGCGGCACCTCCTACACCCAGGACCCCGAGCGAGATCACGGTCGCGAGGGTGATGACCCGATTGGCGATCTGACGTTTGGCCTCCATATAGGCCAGAGCCTCGGCATCGGGGCTGACCGGAGGCGGCGGCGGTGCGGTCAGCCGCGCTCGCCCTTCTGACGCAACCCGGGCGAGATCGGGATCGTTCGCGAGGTGGTGTTCAATCAGCATCCGGGTGTCCGGGCTGGCCTCGTCCGAGTAATACAGGGGCAGGAGATCGAGGATGACGTCTCTCGTGACCTTCATTGGTTCCCTCCAGTGGGTGTGATCGTGTCGGCCAGAAGCCGACGTCTGGTTCGGTGGACCCTGACCCGGGCCGCCCCTTCCGAGATCTCGAGAACGCGCGCAATCTCGGCGTAGGACAACTGGTTTTCAGACCTCAGGATCAGGGCGGTGCGGTCGGGTTCGGCCAGCGTCGCCAGTGCCCCGGCCACGCGGTCGAATTCGAGACGGGACGACGTCCGCTGCAGCGGGTCGGGAGCAGCGTCCGGCAGATCCAACGAGAGCTCATCGTGGTTGCCGGAGCGTTGCCGAAGGTGGAGAAACAGGTTGCGAGCGATCGCCAGCAGATAGGCCTTGAGCGTCTCCGTGCGGAGCCGATCGCGCCGGGCCCAGGCGCGGACAAAGGTCTCTGAAGTCAGGTCGTCGGCGAGGCTGGGATCGCGGCTCAGCCACAGGGTGAATCGGTAGACATCCTGAAAGTAGGTTCGGTAGATGTGGTCGAAGGTCAGCATGTATCGCTCCCGGTGAGAGTACCGTTCCGGGATCGATTCGTTACAGCCTTTATCGGCTGCCGAGCCTCCCGCGCCGGTTGCGGTCGATTTCCCGGGAGGCCTTCAGACCCCGGTGGCGGAGCGAAAACCAGACCAGCCGTTTGCGATCCATGACCGAGAACCGCTGGCCGTAGCGCGCGAGTGCGCGGCGGTCGATCTCAAACCCGAGACCAGGCGCGGTCGGCGGCTGGAGGGTGCCGCCGGCGTTTTCGAAGGGCTCTTCGAGGATGCCGTCGCGGGCGGCAACGCTCCAGCCGGGTGGGGCGAGGGGGTATTCGAGCTCGCGTTCGGAAGCGAACCCGCTGGCGGTAAAGAGTTGGAGATTGACGGCAAACCCGATGCCGTTGGTCCAGGTGTGAGGCGAATAGCCGAGCCCGTGTTTGCGGCACAGCCGTGCGACCTCGATCGTCTGCGCGATGCCGCCCGTGAATATGGCATCGGGCTGGAAGATGTCGTAGCAGCGCCGCTCGATCATCATCCTGAGTTCGGGCAGACCGGAGCTGTGGAGCTCGCCGCCGGCGATCGGCACCCGGCTGGAGTCGGTGAGCGCTGTCAGGTCTTCATAGCCGTCCATGGCCAACGGCTCCTCGATCCACGCAACGCCGGCGTCAGCGCACGCATCCGCGAATCTCTTGGCGCGGTCGAGGTCCCACGTGGGCGCGTCGCCGACGATGGTCACCCGCCACCCCTGGTTGGCATCGACCGCGATCTTCATGCGGTCGCCCACCGCGGCCGCGGTCTCGGTCACCTGCCGGATGTCCACCGCCTCGTCATGGTCGTGCACCCGCAGTTTGACGGTGCGGAAGCCCTCGGCGTAGCGCGCTTCCACCTCTTCGATTCGAGCCGCCGGGTCCTTGACTTCGCCGGTGGAGGCGTAGAGTCGGATCGTCCCCGGCTCGCCGCCGAGCAGTTCGTACACCGGTTTGCCCTCGATCTTGCCTTTGATGTCCCAGAAGGCAGGCTCGATCCACCAGTTGCGCCAGCCCAGATATGCGATTTCGCGCAGACGTTGCTGCACGAGGGAGATGTCGGTGGCGTCTTCACCCAGCAGGTAAGGCCCGAGCAGGTCTCCGAGCCCTGCTCGTTCGCGGCCGATGGCGGGGCCGGCGCTGAAGCCCTCGACGCCGTTGTCGGTGGTGATCTTGACCAGCGTGAAGCGGTTCTCGTTGGCCGGCATGCCCGGGATCCACGCCGGCCGGAAGGTCGCCGGCAGCGGAATCGCGACGTGAAAGAGCTCGACCCTCGAAACGCGGTGTTGTGTGCTCATGGAGGAACCATATCACCTGGCAGGAACCGGGTAGAAGCGGCCGCTGCCTTACAATGAGCCGGTCCATAGAACGACCGCGCGAAGGGGTGGTGTCCATGACCCAGGATTTCAGCCGATTCTCGGGCACACCGAGCTACATCACGTCGCCCGAGTTGCGGCATGCCGTCAACGTGGCGTTGGCCATCGAGCGCCCGCTGTTGGTTCGGGGTGAGCCAGGCACCGGCAAGACCCTGCTGGCCCAGGCGGTCGCCGAGGACCTGGGAATGGAGCTGCTGTCGTGGAACGTCAAATCCACGTCCAAAGCCGCGGAGGGACTCTACGTCTACGACACGGTGCAGCGGCTGCAGGACAGCCGCTTCGGCGACCACGACGTGTCCGACATCCGTCAGTACATCAAACTCGGCCCGTTGGGCCGGGCGCTGACCAGCGAAAAGCAGGTGGTGCTTCTGATCGACGAGATCGACAAGGCGGACCTCGAGTTCCCCAACGACCTCCTGCACGAGCTCGACGTCATGGAGTTCACCGTCACCGAGACCGGCGACCGGCACCGGGCGAAGCAGCGGCCGCTGGTGGTGATCACCTCCAACGCCGAAAAGGAACTGCCGGACCCCTTTCTGCGGCGGTGCATCTTCCACTACATCGAGTTTCCCGGCGAGAAACTGATGACCGAGATCGTGCGGGTCCACTATCCGGACATCGGCGACTCGCTGCTCGAACAGTGTCTGGCCCGGTTCTACTGGCTGCGCGAGGTCAAGGGCGTGCGCAAACGGCCGTCCACCTCGGAACTGGTGGACTGGATCGGCGCCCTGCTCGCGGCCGGAGTGCAGCGGGGGCAGTTGGCGGATGCGATTCCCTTCCTCGGCGCCCTGGTCAAGAAGGAAGAGGACGCCGAGGCGGTGGCAAAGGCCGGTGCCGCCGGCCGCTGGCCGAACGACCATGGCTGAGGCCACTCCGGTCACCGATCACACCGGCATCTTCCTGCCCTTTTTCTATCGTCTGCGGGCGCACGGGCTCAAGGTCACGCCGCAGCAGTGGCTGACCCTCACCGAAGGCCTCGCGAGGGGACTCCACGCCTCGTCGCTGGTCGGTTTCTACTCGTTGGCGCGGGGCATCATGGTGCGCGACGAATCGGAGCTCGACGATTTCGATCTCTGTTTTGCCGCCCACTTCGAAGGTGCTTCCTCTGCGGTGGCGGAGAT
This sequence comes from Candidatus Sulfomarinibacteraceae bacterium, assembly GCA_963715955.1. Taxonomy (GTDB): domain Bacteria; phylum Acidobacteriota; class Thermoanaerobaculia; order Thermoanaerobaculales; family Sulfomarinibacteraceae; genus Sulfomarinibacter. The sequence goes on along the minus strand of CAVQSQ010000012.1, from coordinate 207,193 downwards.
CGAAAAAGAAGTCTGGGAGTGGCTCTCGAGCCCGGCGGCGCCCTTCGTCATCGACTCGGAATGGCGGAGGGTGATGGATGCGGTCGATGTCGATCGGTTGCGCGCGGAATTTGAGAAACGTCTGGCCGAGCAGACCGAGCGCCACGACGGCGGCAGCCACTGGATCGGCACCGGCGGGACCTCGGCTTTCGGCCACTCCGGCGACCACCCCGGCGGCATCCGGGTCGGCGGCGACCACGGCGCCGGGACGGCCGTCCAGGTGGCGGCCGAGCGGCGCTTTCAGGAACACCGTAAGGACCTGGTCCTCGACACCCGCCAGCTGAGCGTGGCCCTCAAGAAACTCCGAGCTCTCGAGCGGGTGGGCCCGGTCGACGAACTCGATATCGGAGACACGATCGACCGCACAGCCCGCGAGGGCGGTGAGCTCGAACTGGTCTTCCGGCGGCCGAGAGAGAACCGGCTTGGGTTGGTGCTGGCAATGGACATCGGCGGTTCGATGTGGCCGTTCAAGGAAATGGTGGACACCCTGTTCTCAGCTGCCCACCAGGCCCGCCACTTCAAGCACTTCGACCACGTCTACTTCCACAACTGCATTTACGAAAGGGTCTACGGCAACGCCAGGTTCTCGGAGAAGATACCCCTCGCCGAGTTCTTTCGTCGCTTCGACCGCGAGACCCGGCTGGTCCTCGTCGGCGATGCCTACATGTACCCGGGCGAGATCACCGATCGTTTCGGCGCCGTCGACTGGACCGAGCGCAACGAACGGCCGGGAGAGGACTACCTCAAGCGCATCCGCGAACACTTCAAACACGCGGCGTGGCTCAACCCCATGCAGGAAGGCTCGTGGTCGGCGCCCTCCATCCGGTTGATCAAGCGGATCTTCCCGATGTACGCGCTCACGGTCCAGGGTGTGGAAGAGCTGGCGAAAGACCTCTCCAGAGGTTGATCTCTGGTTGATTTGAACAATCCAGCATGACTTCGCTATATTGGGGCCGGAAAATTCCTCAAGTATGCGAGTCCTCGTCCTGCAGTCTCGCTTCATGTCCGACCCGATGCTCGAGCACGAGCGCGGGTGCTTCGTTGCGGCCACTCGCCGCAGCCGGCGAGAACTGCACTTCCGCAACGCAGTGACCGGGCTGCCGAAGCCGGCTGAACTCGCGACCTTCGACGCGCTGATCATCGGCGGGTCGGGCGACTTCTCGGTCGCCGAGCGCGACCAGCCCTTTTTCGGCCCGATGGCCGATCTGCTGAAGTGGGTCGTCGACCGCGGCTTCCCCACCTTCGGTTGCTGTTTCGGATACCAGCTGCTGGTGGACGCCATGGGCGGGAGGATTATTCGCGATCCCGGAAACGCCGAACTCGGCACGGTCGAAATCGAGCTGACGGACGAAGGCGTCGCCGACCCGCTCTTCGGCCAGCTGCCACGCCGTTTCTTCGCCCAGATGGGGCACTTCGATCGGGCGACGATATTACCGAAGGGTGTGCCGAATCTCGCGATGAGCGAGAACTGCCCCCACCAGGCGTTGCGGGTGCCGGGAGCGCCGATCTGGGCGACCCAGTTCCACCCCGAACTCGACCAGCAGGGCAACCGCGACCGCTGCGAGGCCTATATCGATCAGTTCGAAACGATCGAGGGATATCAGGCGCTGCCGAGTCCGGATGCCCTGAGTATTCTGCCGAGGTTCCTGGATCTCGTCGGCGACTTTCAGGCCTGGCCGATCTGATCGCTCGGGTTATACTCTCCGAGAACAATTCTCAACAGCGGCCCTGCTGCCGCCCGGCTCGAAGGGGGAAGAGATGGATCACGTCAATGTGTCTAGAGGTTTCCAGCGCGCAAAAGGGGTGGCCAGTTGTGTGGTCGTCCTCACGATATGGTCTCTGGTCGCGTGTTCTCCCGGCGATGCCCCGCCACCGGAGGTTGTGGTCGACCAGGAAGTCGTCTCAGATGCCGGGGGCCCGGCGGACGGTGTGCGGATGATCCCCATCGAGACGCCGTCCGGCACCTTCAATGTGTGGACGAGGAAGATCGGCGACAGCCCGACCATGAAGGTCCTGCTGCTCCACGGCGGCCCTGGAGCGACCCACGAGTATCTCGAGGTGTTTGCCGACTTCCTCCCGGAGGCCGGCATCGAGATCTACCTCTACGACCAACTGGGCTCGTACTTCTCCGACCAGCCCGATGACCCGACTCTGTGGCAGATCCCGCGGTTCGTCGACGAGGTCGAACAGGTGCGACAGGCCCTCGGCCTCGGGCCCGACAACTTCTTTCTCTACGGCAGCTCCTGGGGCGGATTGCTGGGGATCGAGTACGCGCTGGCGCACGGCGACCAGCTCAAGGGGCTGATCATCTCCAACATGATGGCCTCGGGCCCGGCCTACAACCGCTATGCCGAAGAGGTCCTGATGCCGCAGATCGACCCCGCGGTGCTGGCGGAGATCCAGGCCTTCGAGGCGGCCGAGGACTACGCCAACCCGCGCTACATGGAGCTCCTCATGGAGCACCACTATGTTCACCACATCCTGCGCCGCCCCGCCGAAGAGTGGCCGGAAGCGGTGGTCAAGACGTTCGAGCATCTCAACGGCGCCGTCTACGTGCCCATGCAGGGGCCGAGCGAGCTCGGCGCCGGAGGCGTCCTCGCGGAATGGGACCGCACCGCCGACCTGTCGCAGATCGAGGTGCCGACCCTGGTGATCGGCGCGCGCTACGACACCATGGACCCCGCCCACATGGAGTGGATGGCCGGCCAGTTCCCGAACGGCGAGTACCTCTTCTGTCCCGACGGCAGCCACCTGGCCATGTTCGATGACCAGGAGGTCTACATGGACGGGCTGATCCGCTTCACTCTCGGAGTGGACGAAGCGTCCCGCTGACCTGAGTTCGGTTCTCCGGTTTCTGAGACGGAGGAATTCAGTCCGCTCTTGACCTGGGTCAATGTGTTCCTGCACAGTGGGGCGCATTCTGGATCCAGGTCATGAGCGGCCACGCGAGATGAAGGACTCGAGGAGCGACCGAAAGGGCCGGCCCGACGTCAGTCTGTGAGGTTTGATGGATCACCCTGAGCCCCTGAACGCCGATGAGTCTGGAAACCGAAAACTGCTCCCGGGATCGTCGTCGCTGGCGCTGTTGCTGATCGTCTTTCTGGCGATCTCCCTGCTGACCCTGTTTACCATCGTCAAGGGTGGAATGGGCCATGTGGCCGACGACGCCGGCGGCAGGCGCGCCTATTCGCCGGCCGACTTTCCGGAAATCGAATTCGACCGTGAATTGCTCCCTGAGGTCGAGGCCGGTGCGACGTCCGATCCCGAGGGGATCTACCGGGTGCGGCAGCCGTTGGCCTACGAGGATTTTTTCCCCTGCAGCGACTGCCACGGCGACATGGAGGTCAACTTCGAACGCCGCGAGCTCGAGGAGATGCACGACGACATCGTGCTGCACCACGGGCCCGAGGAACGCTGGTGTTTCGACTGCCACAGCCCCGACAATCGCGACGCCCTGCGGCTCGCCAACGGGACGCTGATCCCTTTCGAGGAATCGTATCGCCTGTGCGGCCAGTGCCACGGCACGATCTACCGAGATTGGCGGGAGGGTATCCACGGGCGACGCGAGGGCTACTGGAACGGCGCCAAGAGCTATCTCCTGTGCGCCCACTGCCACAACCCGCACGCGCCGAAATTTCAACCGATCAAACCACTGCCGCCGCCGGTGCGGCCGCAGTTTCTCAACGCGGCGAAGGAAGCGGAGGAACACGATGAGTGAGAAACCGCGGCAGCCGGAGACCACAGACGGAGAGGTTGATCGGCGCTCGCTGCTGATCAGCGGCGGACTGGCCACCATGGCCGCGGTGTCCGCGGCGGCGGCGGGCTCGACGGCCGGCTTCGTGGAACGGATGCTCAACACGAGATTCGTCGAACTGAGCCCCCGGCGCAAGGCGGAGATTCTCGCCGACCTCGCGCGCGACTACAGCGAGCGCTACGGGCAGGAGGTGACGGTTTCCGACACGCCGCCGATGGACGGCGTGGAGTTCGGTTACGGGCTCGATATCGCCCGTTGCGTCGGCTGCCGGCGGTGTGTCTATGGGTGCGTCCACGAAAATAACCAGAGCCGCGATCCTCAGATCCATTGGATCAGGGTCCTGCGAATGGAGAAGGAACAGGGCATCGAGTTCGCCGAATCGACCGCTTACTACGAGCCTGCGGAGGTCCCGGAACCGGATGCGTTCTACCTGCCGGTGGCGTGCCAGCAGTGCCGCAACCCGGCCTGTGTCAAGGTGTGCCCGGTCAAGGCCACCTGGCAGGAGCCCGACGGTATCGTCGTCATCGACCCGGATTGGTGCATCGGCTGCCGTTGTTGCATGTCGGCGTGCCCGTACGGGGCTCGTCACTTCAACTGGAGGGAACCGACGATCCCGGCTGCGGAGCTCAACCCCGAAACCCACTACTTCGGCAATCGGCCGCGCCCGAAGGGGGTCGTGGAGAAATGCACTTTCTGCATCCAACGCACGCGCGAGGGCCGGTACCCGTCCTGTGTGGAGATCTGTCCGGTTGGAGCGAGAAAATTCGGCAACCTGCTCGACGAGCAGTCGGAAATGCGGTACCTCCTGCGCGAGAAACGGGTGTTCGTGCTCAAGGAGGAGCTCAACACGCGGCCGCGTTTCTACTACTTCTACGCGACGTGATCTCATGCTGAAAGACATCTTCGACTTCGTCACCGGATCGGCCCGCCTGGTTGCGCGCGGCAATCGTTGGTATTTCGCGTGGGTCGGTCTGCTCGGCGTGCTGGTCGTGTGGGGCGTATCCGCCTGGTGGCAGCAGGTAACGGGCGGCCTCATCATCACCAACATGCGCGACCAGGTGTCGTGGGCCTTCTACATCGGCAACTTCACCTTCCTGGTCGGCGTCGCCGCGGCCGCGGTCATGCTGGTGATCCCGGCCTACATCTACAACTGGAAACCGATCAAGGAGATCGCCATCTTCGGCGAGCTGCTGGCGGTATCTGCGATCGTGATGTGCATGCTCTTCGTGCTGGTGGATGTCGGGCGGCCGGATCGCGTGTGGCACCTGATCCCGTTCGTCGGCAGCCTCAACCTGCCGACGTCGCTGCTCGGCTGGGACGTGCTGGTGCTCAACCTGTATCTCGTGCTGAATCTCCTGATTGTCGTGCACCTGCTTTACACGGCCTATCATCGTCGCCCTTACAAATCGTCCTTCGTCGTCCCGCTCCTGCTGATCTCAATCCCGGCCGCGGTGGGCATCCACACGGTCACCGCCTTCGTCTATGCGGGCACCGCTGCGCGGCCGTTCTGGAATGCGGCCATCCTCGCGCCGCGCTTCCTGGCTTCGGCCTTCTGCTCCGGTCCGGCGATCCTGTTGATCCTCTTCCAGATTTTGAGGAAGACGACGTCGATCGAGATCAAGGACGAGGCGATCTGGAAGATCGCCGAGCTCATGGCCTACGCCATGTTTCTCAATCTCTTCCTGTTCGGGGCCGAGATCTTCAAGGAGTACTACTCCGACACCCACCACCTCATCCACACCCAGTACCTCTACAGCGGGGTCCACGGCCACGACGCGCTGGTGCCCTACGCGTGGGGCTCGTTGGCGTGCAGCGTGATCGCCTTTCTGCTCTTTCTGGTCCCGGCGACCCGCCGCAACTTCGTGACGCTGAATCTCGGGTGCCTTCTGATCTACACGGGTGTCTACATCGAGAAGGGGATGGCGCTCGTGATTCCCGGAATGACCCCCGACACCCTCGGCGAGTTCTACGAATACGTGCCGACCCTCAGTGAAATCCGCGTAGGGGCGGGGATTTTTGCGGTCGGGTTTCTGATCTTCACCATGCTGTGCAAGATCGCGATCCCGATCCTCCAGGAGTCGCAGAGCTCATCTGTCGGCGACGGTCACTCCGAGGCCTTGCGTTCCTGAGTCAACGCGCGTAGGGCATCCACCGGGCGCCGGTCGGGCGCCATCGGCTTCAAGGCCCGTTTGAGAAAGACCTCCGCCTCATCGAGGCGGCCGACCTGTCTCAGGATCTCGCCGGTGTAGTAGAGGGCCAACCCGCACTGCGGGTCGAGGCGGATCGCCTCGCTCAACTCTTCGGCGGCGGTCTTGGCATTGGCATCGGGGTCGAGCCTGAACCTGCAAAAGGCGAGTTCGGACCGGTAGAGGGCGTTTTGCGGGTTGAGATCGGCCGCGAACTCGAGTTGGTTCAGCGCCCTCGTCAGGTCCCCGGACTTCGCCAACTGGACGCCCTCCTGGAACTGCTTCTCGGCATCCAGAAGGTCGGTTTCGACCCGGAACTGGTTGGTGATCGTCGCTTTCGGCGCACTCGCCGGCACCTTCTTGCGTTCCTTGATGAGGGCGCTGCGCCGGTCGGGATCGCACAGGTGGGCGTACGCACGAGCCCCCGCGAGAAAGACGTCGCGGGCCTTCTCGGCCAGGCTCTCCTCGTACCGCCAGGGGGCGAACTTCTCCGCGAATGCGAGAAAGCGCAGGTGGGCGGTGGTGGTCGCACGCTCAGGATCGACGCCGAGAAGATCGAAGGGGTCCTTGCGCCGGTGGTTGAGGACGAGCTCCATCAGCTCCGCCCGTACCTCTGCTGGGACGCCGGGCGACGTCGGTCCGGTGGGCGATTCGGGCGCGGCCTCTGCCTTTCGTTGCGGTGCCTTCGTTGCCTTGGTCTCGGGAGTCTTCGGTACTTTTTCGGCAGGTACCACGAGCTCGATCAGGGTCAAGGCGTACAGCGACCTGGTCAGTTCCTGATAGGCGATACCGGTCGCCGAGGCGAGCTCGTCGATCCTCATGGCCTTGGCCTGGAGGGCTTCGACGAGCGGTTTGTGGCCGGCCGGAAGCTTGATCTCGTCCACCGAAAAGACGGGTTTCGGGTTGACTGCCAACGGGGTGCCGATCAGCGGCCCAATTGATCCGTCGATCTGCTCCTGGGTGGCGAAACGGCTGACGCCGATCAAGACCAGCTGGACAACGTTGACCTTGAGGGGCGAGTCGAGATTCGTCGACGAGGCGGTCAGACGGAACGTCCCGTCGCGCCACGAAAAGCCGTCCAGGAGCTTGTGGGCGAGATTCTGCTGCAGGATCTTGATGAGCTCTTCGGCCGTGACGAGTCCTTTTTCCAGGAGCACGTCGCCAAAGCGGACCGAGCGCGCCACCGACTCCCTGAATGCGTCGGCGGCGGTGGCCTCGTCGAGGCGGCCGGAACTGACCATGAACCGGCTCAGGGTCTCGTGGACGAGGTTGGAGCGGCAGTCCACCGGGACGCCGTCCTCGAGGAAGATCTCCTTGTGAAGGGGCCCGCGGCGAATCTGGATGGAGACCGTGCGCCGGGCGCGCGCCAACGCGTAGAGAAGTACTGCAAACGGTATTTCGGAGAGGTCGCCCTCCTGGGTTTTTGCAACGGAGTCGAGTTCGGTTGAACGGAGCGTCATCTTTTCCCCGCTGAGGATTGCCGGCGGATGAACGCCGAGCCTGAGACCATTCTACGGTAGCGTGTTGCCGCTCGCAGCCTACAATCGATTCTCGGATTCGATTTCGATTTTGGATCGGGCGTTGCCGCGCGGGATCGCACGGAGAAGTGAGCACAGATCTTTGGGAAACAAAAGGGGCCTGCCACCGGTTGGGTAGGGCAGAAGCGCAGACAAAGGGAGGGGCGTTTGAACAAGAATTGGGTCGCTCAATACCGGAAGGCGGCTGAGGCTCTTCGACAGGGCAAGTACGATATCAGCCTCCCGGACGACGCCCCCGGCGATGTCGCAGAACTCGGAGACGCGCTCCGGGTGCTCGCGGCCGCCATGAAAACCCGATCGGAGCAGGCAACCAAGCTGGCCGTCATCAGCCGCAAGATCAACGAGGGGCTGCTTCTGGAGGACATTCTCACCCAGATCTATGACAATTTTTTTGATCTCATCCCCTATGACCGGATCGGTTTCGCGCTGTTGGAAAAGGGCAAGACAGTGGTCCGGGCGCACTGGGCGCGCTCGGAAGCAGCCGAAATCGAGCTTCCGATCGGATATTCAGCCGCCCTCGCCGGGAGCAGCCTCGAAGAGGTCGTGAGATCCCGGCGCCCCCGGATTCTCGGTGACCTCGTCGCTTATCTCGAAGAGAATCCCGGATCCGACTCGACGCGGAAAATTGTCGCCGAAGGGATGCGGTCGAGCCTCACCTGCCCACTGCTGATCAAGGGTCAACCGGTTGGCTTTCTCTTCTTTTCGAGCACCCAGGCGCACACCTACAGCGAGGAACACCAGGACGTCTTTCTTCAGATTGCCGACCAAATGGCGCTGACACTCGAGAGGAGCCGTCTCTACGAAGAGCTCCTGCGTCTGACCGAAGACCTCAAGAAGACTCAGGAGGCGCTCGAGCGGGAGGCTTCCCGCGACAGCCTCACCGATCTCTGGAACCGCCGTGCGATCCTCGATCTCCTGAAACGCGAGATGTCGAGATCGAATCGAGAAGGACGGCCGATCGCGGCGGTGATGGTCGACGTCGACAACTTCAAGGAGATCAACGACCGCATCGGACACCTCGCGGGCGACGAGGTTCTGCGCGAGGTGACCCGCCGGATTGCCTCCACTCTGCGCTCGTCAGATGTCCTGGGCCGGATCGGGGGAGAGGAGTTCCTGATCATCCTCTACCCCGGCGAGGAGAAGACGGCAGTCGAGGTGATGGAAAGGGCGCGTCGTGCGTGTGCTTCAATACCGGTATCGATCGAAGCGGGCGAATTCGAGGTCACCGTGAGTCTCGGTGCGGCGATCGGAGAGGTCGAAGACGATATCGACCTTGCAACCGTTCTCAAAACCGCAGACCAAGCGCTCTACCGCGCCAAGAACAATGGCCGAAACCGTTCGGAGATCGAGTCGTTGTAGCCGATAAGAAGGAGCGGGGAGCGCGGCAGGCCGCGCTCCCCGCGCCACGAAAACGGTCGCGCGCCTACTCGGCTTCGGCCATCCCGCCGAGGTGGACGATCAGCAGGATCTGGTCCTTGTGCGTGCTCCAGTCCATCAAGGACATCGCCTCGGCCATCTGCGCGTCCGAGAAATTCGCCCAGAAAATCTCGTCGGCCCTGTCCCTGTCGGCGAGGTCCGCAATGGCGGTCCAGGCGACATGCGTCCAGCCCTGTTCGCCGTGCAGTTCCTGGGTGTACATGCCGTACCCGGTGATGATGCCGGCGGCCAGCAGCTTCTCGTTGATCGGCGCGATCTGTTCCTTGAAGAACGCGGTCATGGCCTGATCCATGCCGGGCTTGGCCTGGAAGTAGCCGACATCGAGGTAGCGGGGCACCGCGTCGCTCGAGCCCTGGCGGTAGATCTGCTGGCGCACGATCCAGTCGTGGTGGGCGCCCTGGACGGTGGCCTCGTTGTACGCCGCCTGCATCGCCATCATCTGTTCCGGCGTCCGCGAGGCGAACATCTTCTCGAATCCGCCCTGGAGGGCGCCGACCTTGCTCCAGTCCGCCATGGTGGCCCAGAGAAGGTAGTTCCACTGGTCGTCGAGGCGGTGGTTGATCGGAATGGCGATGCCCCAACTCAGCAGGTCTCCGTCCTTCATGAGTTGGTCGTACATCGGACCGTCATCCTTGATCGTCATTCCGATCAGGTCCCGGCTCTTGCCCGGCGCCGAGGTGTCGAAGGCGAGCCAGCTGATCGGGCCGGGGCCGTCCTGGGCCGAGAGGGGGAGTGCTGCAGCCACGATCAACAGTGCGACACACGCTATCGTTCTTCTCATTTTTCTTCCTCCAGGAGATTCTAGGAGCCGCGAGGGCTTCCGGTTGGGGGGCGGCTCCGTCATCAGCGGCCGCCCAAATGTCAATTTTATGAAATCGATTCTCAGAATTTGTATCAAGTTTGTATCACGAAATCAAGTGTTCCCGGCCGGGTTGAGTCGACAGCTTGAAACGATTGATGCATGTGGGGCGTTCCGTGGGATGCCGCGTTGTTCGGCGCGGTCGTGCTGGCCTTCTTCGTCGTCGGTCTGCCGCTGATCACCCGTCGCGTGTCCGTGCCGCGGAAGATCGAGTTCGAAAACGTGCCCGGTCAGGATTTGACCCGGGAACAGACGAGGTACTTCGAAGATCTCGACCCAAAACTCCTCGAGATGGGATATCGCCCGGTGGGAGACCGCCGAACTTCGAACATGCAAGGCCGAGCATTGATCCGGACGTACATGTGCGATGCCGATCCGGCGATCATCATGATGAACCTCCTGACCTATATCGTGCTCCGCCTTCTCGGGCCGGCCGGTGCGTGGACGGCGGTGGCTCTCGGCCTGTGGACCGGGATCGTCGCCCACTGGGCGGCCGGTCTCAGGGAACGCCGCCAGAGACTCATCTGACGGCAGGACGACCGTCACGGCCGAAGGCGTTCAACTCCGGTCCGGTTTGAATCGAAATCGTTCGACCAACTTCCGCAAGTCGGACGCGAGCCCGGCCAGACGTTGTGAGGCCTCTTCGGTGGAACCGGCATTGGTCAGGGTCGCGCTCGCGCTGACTGAAATATCACCCAGGCGGGAAGCAATTTCCCGGCTGCCGTCGGCGGCCTGCCGCGCCGACCCGTCGATCTCTGCCGTGGTGCTGGTCTGTTCCTCGACGGCGATGGCGATCGCGTTTTGAAGTTCGTTGATTCGCTGCACGATGGTGCCGATGGAGCCGATGACATCGGCGACCTCGGCCGAGTCCTGCTGGAGGGTCCTGATCCGGGCGGAGATCTCGGTCGTTGCTTCGGCGGTGCTGTCGGCGAGCTTTTTGACCTCGTCGGCAACGACCGCGAAACCGCGGCCGGCGTCGCCGGCGCGCGCCGCCTCGATGGCGGCATTCAAGGCGAGCAGGTTGACCTGTGCGGCGATGTCGTCGATCACATCGACAACGCGTCCGATTTCGACCCGGCTGTGGTCGAGACGGCTGATTGTCGCCCCCGTCCGCTCGAGGATCCGGACCGCTTCGGCGGCAACCGATGCCGCTTCGGAGGCGCTGTAAGCGATCTCGCGGATGCTCGCGGTCATCTGTTCGGCAGCGGCCGCGACTGCGCCGACGTTGTCGCTCACCACACCCGCAGCGGACGACACCGCTTCGGTGTTGGTCGCGGTGCTGTCGGCGTCGGCACGCATGGTTCGGCTGAGGAAGGAAAGCTGATCGCTGGCGCTGGCCAGAGTGATGACGTTTTCGACGATGGTCCCGATGGTGGTGCACATCGACTCGAGCATGGTGTTCATGGCGCTGCGCGCCTCGCCGACCTCGTCGCTCGACACGACCTTGAAGCGGTCTGTGAAGTCGCCCTTTGCAACCCGACGGGTGGTGTCCACCAGGCTCTCCATCGGTCGTGCCACCGAGTGGCGGATGGAATCGGCGAGCCAGAACCCAAGCGCGAGGAACACCGACACGGCGACGATGAGGCTGGGTGCGGCGGTACGGCGGATCGAACTGATGGTGGCGCCGACCGGGACATCGACTTCGAGCACGCCGATGACGTCGCCGACCCGCAACCGCGCAGCCGTTCCTGTGTTTGTGAGATTGTGACAATCGGCACAGAGCGGGGACACGATCACCTCTGCTGTGGCATATCGAAGAGTGCGTTCCCCCCGCGTCTGTTCGACGACCCAGAAGGGCTCGGCCGGATCGCGTGTGACCGCGTCCAGGGCCCGTCGCGGGAACGAATCGTTGGAGGCGGGTTTCGACACCGCTCCGGAAGACCCCGGACCGTACATCCTGACGGCGTAGCCCAGGTCTTGCGATCGACCACCCGACCCTGCGGGGCCGCCGCCTTCGCCGATGTCGAAGACCGACCCGTGCATGCCGCGGACCAGGGTTTCATGAGCGGTGGAGACGTCGTACCCCGCATCGAAAAAGGGCTCGCGATCGGTCCGGATCCGTTCGGTGACGATGTTGGCTGTGGTCAGCGCGGTTTCGGTCGCAAGCCGGCTCGTCGAAATCGCGAATGCGCTGAGGGCGGCGAGAGAAATAATCACGGCCATGCCGAAGATCGGCACCAGAATTTTCGACCGCATCGGGAGGTTCAGCCAGATCTTTTTTGCCGGGAAGTAGCGAAGGAAGATGTTCATGGCGAGAGGCCTCCTGGACAGAAAGACTCTCTCAACTTTAACGCATAAAATGACCATTGAACGTCGACGAAACCGGCCGCGACGTTCGACTCTGCAGCCGGCTGCCTCGACGACGCGGTTGCCAATTGTCGGGATTCACCGGTTACACTGGGATCGGTAGCGGAAGCACCGAGAGACCGACCATACGTATGAGTGAGACGAAACCGAACAACGGCGGCCGCAAGGCGCTCGACGACATCGTCGAGCGGATGGTCGAACCGGGTTTCGCCGCCGGCCACCCACGGCCTCCGAGAAAACGGCCGACCGGCGCCCACGTCAATCCTGAGATCCTCGCCCTCTCCCGGCCCCGGTCGCGCTACGTGCGGCAGTGGCGCCGGCACGCCCGGCAGTGTCAGGATTGCAGCAACGTCTTTCGATATCTCGGTATCAGCCTCAGCTGATTTCGAGCGCCGGTCCATCGGCCGGCGCTCTGAATGGGAGGATTCTGATGGGCACGTTCGAGATCAGGGCCGACGTCGACAAGAGTCGTTTGTATATCCAACTCGTCGGTTTCTTCCGCGAGGCGGACGTCCAGCCGACTCTCGACGCCCTCCGTGCGGAAGCCGGCAAGTTGCAGGGTCCATTCGACGTCGTTACCGATATATCGAAGTTCCTGCCGGGTTCACCCCAAGCGGCCGACGCCATCAAACAGGGCGGTGAACTGGTCAAGGAGTTCGGGCGGAGACGCGCGGTCCGGGTCACCGGGGGCATCATCACCGGACTGATGCAGTTCAAGCGCCTCGTCGGCGGGGTCTTCGCCGAGGACGAGAACGTTCGTTACGCCACCTCCATCGGTGAGGCCGACGACATCCTCGATCACTGGTGACACCGGGCTTCATGTCGGCAAAGCTCGAAGCGGCGGCCTACAATGCCGGACACTTCGACCAGGGTGGAAGGCCTCTGCGTCGTACCCGAGGACGCGGCGGAGCGTGCGGCCCTCGCCCGCAGGATCGTGAGCGACAGACTCAGTCGATGACTGCGGCTTCAGTAGCCTCGCGGTCGCTTTCCTCCCGACGGTAGCCATATTGCCCGGAATTGCGCTATCGTAGCCGTACCAAAAATACGACAGGTGGCGCGGATCGGGAGCGCCGACTAAGGAGCGGGTGATGTTCAAAGAGTTCAAAGAGTTTGCGATGCGTGGCAATGTGGTCGACATGGCGGTCGGCATCGTCATCGGTGCCGCCTTCGGGACCATCGTCAAGAGCTTTGTCAGCGACGTGTTGATGCCGCCGATCGGCCTGTTGATGGGAGGGGTCGATTTCTCGAACCTTTTCATGGTGATCAAGCAAGGTGCGCCGGCGGCTCCCTACGCCGCCCTCGCAGACGCACAGGCCGCGGGGGCCGTCACCCTCAATTACGGCATGTTCATCAACACGGTGATCAGTTTTCTGATCGTCGCCTTCGCGGTCTTCATGGTCATCAAGGCGATGAACACGATGCAGCGCAAAGAAGAGGCCCCGCCGGCCGAGCCCACGACCAAGGAGTGCGCGTTCTGCATCACCGAGATCCCGATCAAGGCGACCCGCTGCCCCAACTGCACGTCAGAGCTGAGTTAGCTGCGGCGGCTGATCATCAGCAGCGGGCAGGTGGTGTGCTCCGCGATCTCGAGCACTCTGCTCCCGAAGGTCTTCTGCCGCCGTCCGAGACGTTGCAGACCGAGGACGAGGAGGTCGCAGTCGGAGGCTCGTCCGATGACCTCCCCGACGACCTCGTCGCTCAGCACGATCTCGACCGTGCTGTCGCCCGGAGCTTCGTCGCGCGCCAATTTGCTGAGATCGTGCCGCGCGCGGCGTTCGGTGGCGGCATCGGTAGCCGTGGGCATGCCCCGAAGGTAGGTCACTTCGCGCGGTGCGGTTCGGCAGAGGTTGCCGATCAGACGGGCTCGAACCGGACTCTGGTCGCGGCGCCCCCCGGAGGGCACGAGGATCTTCCGGACCTGGTCGACGTTCCAGTTGCTCGGCGCCCTGAGTATGACGACATCGCCCTCGACCCGGCTCATCAGCTCTTCGAGTGGACCCGTCATCAGCGACTCTCCGAGGTGGCCGACGCCGAGCAGCAGGCTGTCGCAGCGGTAGCGGCCCGCCACCCGGGTGATTTCGCTCCACGGATCGTCGCTGACCGTGATCAAGGCCTCCGGTCTGAGGTCGGTCGCCAGAGCGGTCGACAACGCCCCGCCGAGGATCGACTGGGCATCCACCAGTTGCCGTGGCAACTCACCGGCCTGCCACGCCTCGGGCGGGCGGACCACTGACAGCAGCAGCACTCGTGCGACCGAGTGGGGGGCGAGGGCGTTGGCCATGGTGACCAGGGTTTCGGCGCTCGCCGGGTTGGCGATCGGCACCAGAACCAGCGGGCTGCGCCCGCGGAGCCGCAGAAGCTGCGGGTCGAGGCCCTCGGCTGCCGCATCGACGACCGAAGCGCCGGGTGCGAGCTGGGTCATGTACAGGACTGCGCCGATGCCCAGCCACAAGGCCGCCATGGCGCCCGCCGAGGGCACCGCCACAGACTGAAAGAGCGCGAGGGCGATGCACGAAATGCCGCCGACGACCGGCACCAGCGGGAAAGCCGGTGTCTGGAACGGACTGGCGGTGAGGGCCCGCATGCGCGCGAGATAGGTGATGCCGTGTGCGAGGGCGAAGCTGGCGAGAAAGATCAGACTGGCCATCGCGCCGGCTGCGGCCACGTTCGGCACCGCGACCAGCACGATAGCCACCGTGACGGCGGTGAGCTGGATGGCTGGAATGGGCGTACCGGTCCCGGGGGACAGCCGATCGAAGCGCCGCGGCAGGGTGCGATCGCCGGCCATCTTCCTTGCAAACCGCGAGGCCGCCAGGAGATTGGCCTGCAGCGCCGACAGCATCGAGAGCAGGCCGGCGACGACCACCAGCCAGTAGCCGGTCGGACCGAGAAAGTTGCGCGCCGCAACCGCGACCAGGATCTCGGGATCGGCGGCGGCCGCATCGCTGACCGACTGGCCGGGCGTTCCCACGGCGACAATGAGAAACAACAGCGGAATGTAGATCACGAGGGCCGCGGTCAACGACAGGATCATTGCCCGCGGGATGTTGCGCTCGGGCCGTTTCACCTCGCCCCCGACCGCGGCGATCAGATCGAAGCCCTGCAGGGCGATGAAGGTGTAGCCCATGGCCTGGACAAGCCCCTGTCCGCCCTGTGCCATGAAAGGCCTGAAACGTGCCGTGAGCTCCTCGAACCCGGGCGGGTGGGCCAGGAGGACCCAGAAGCCGCCGGCGATGACGACCGCGAACATGATGACCTTGCCTGCGGTCTCCCACTGTCCGCCTCCGGCATTCGATCGCATGAGCTTCCACGTGTAGAACGCGACGGCCGCGAGCGCGTACACGAGCATGGCAAGCCGGTCGTCGAGCCATCCCGGCGGAGTGCCGCCGGATGCGAGGATCACCTGGTCGAGGACCGGTACCAGAAAGACCGCAAACCCGAGGGCGTAGAGGACGGCGGCCACCACCGAGGCGAACCACACCACCCAGCCGACGGCAAAAGCGGCCTCGACCGTCAGGACCTTTCGGGCGTAGGTGTAGGTGCCGCCGGACTCCGGGAACCGGGAGGCCAGAGCGGCGAATGACATCGCCGTCAGCAGCGCGATGACGCCGTTGAGCGCGAAGGCGATGATCGCGCTCGGACCGGTGGTGGCGAAGGCAACGCCGGCGAGGGCCAGCACTCCGCCGCCGACGATGGCGCCCACGCCGACGCCGGTGGCGGCGAGGAGCCCCATGGTCCGCTGGCTGGATGTGCCGTCTGTGGGCATGCGTCATTGTGACACCGATTGAGGCCGTCGAGAGTTGAGATAGCCGCTCTCCCCACCGCGCCGACCCCCGATCGTCCCGCGGGTTCGCGCTTCTGACCGCACCCTCCTTGCCTCTTGAACCTGTGGGGAAACCCAAGCAAAGAAATATCTTATGCCTCCTATGAGCGGCGTTGTTGGAGCCTATGAAATCTCCGCACGCTGCAAGGGAAACGACCTGTTGAGCGCGCCGTATGGCAGGGGAGAGCGCGGAGCGCTCATTGCGTCCGGTCCGAAATCCAACCGGGTTTTCCGGCGACGGACCGGTTCTTGAAGGGAACAAGGAGGTATCGAATGAAATTGTCTTCCGGTATACGAACAGGTTTCGCCGTGTTTGCGGTGGCGCTTTTTGCGTCCGGCGCCGTGGCGCAGGTCACGACGGGCCGAATCATCGGCACGATCGAGGACCAGAACGCAGGGGCGCTTCCGGGCGTCACGGTGACCATCAACGCCGAGGCGCTTCTCGGAGGCGCGAAATCAACCGTGACCGATGTCAACGGAGAGTTCTCCTTCATCGGTCTTCCGGTGGGCGTCTACACCATTCAGGCGGCGTTGCCGGGCTTCGTCACCCAGGAACGCAACGAGGTCAAGGTGCCGCTCGGCGGCGCCGCATCGGTGATCATCACGATGCCCGACGGGGGCACTTTCGAAGACGAGATCCAGGTGGTGGCCGAGACGCCCGTCGTGGACCCGACCCAGGTGACGATGGAACAGACCTTCGATTCGGAATACCTGCAAAATGCGGCAATCGGGTCGGTGAACCGCAGCTATCAGAACATGCTGTACCAGGCCGCCGGCGCCGACAGTTCCACGGAATCTGCCGGCAACCCGAGCGTTTTCGGATCGACGTCAGGTGAGAACACCTTCTACATCGACGGGATGGACACGACCGACCCCATCACCTCCACCTTCTCCGCCAACTTCAACTACGACGCGATCCAGGAGGTCCAGTTCCAGACCGCCGGGTTCGAGGCGGAGTACGGCCGTACCATCGGCGGTGTGGTCAATCTGGTGACCAAGTCAGGCGGCAACCAGTTCTCGGGAACCTTCGACGCCCGCTACCGAGACAGTTCCTTCTACACCAGCGGCGACCACTACGACGCCGGCAACACCGACGACCAGTTCATGGACATCTCCGCCACCCTCGGCGGCCCCGTCCTGCGCGACAAGCTCTGGTTCTTTGGCGCGTACGAGTACGTCAAGAACGACCAGACCCCGAGTTTCTCCACGAACACCTACGGTTTCGAGGGCAACTACCCTTTCGCCAAGCTCTCCTGGCAGGCTGACCAGAACTGGCGCGCCGTGGCCAAGTACTCGGGCGACCCGGTCACCATCAACAATCCGAACGCGACCGACACCAGGTACATCGACCCCGACACCATGGCGACCCGCGATCAGGGCGGTTTTATCGCCAACGCCGAGGTCAACGGTGTGCTCTCGGACTCGCTGATGTGGAATGCCATCGTCGGCATCAAGCGCTCCGAGCTCAATCAGAACCCGAAGCTGGGGCCTGACGTGATCTCCCACTGGAGCTACTACACCGGCCTCTTCACCCAGAACTACGACCGCCAGGAACTCAGCAAGCGCGATCGTGACGAGTTCTCCACCGATCTGACCTGGTTTGTCGGCGACTTCGGCGGTTCGCACGAGATCAAGGGCGGGTTCGAGTACGGCAGGTTCATGGAGAACGACAGCACGATCTGCAACTCGGGCCCTTCCAGCGGTGAGTACGGGTGCACCGGGGGCGGTACCGGAGGGGTCTTTTACGACAACACGCGTTACGAAGACTTCAACCATCCCTACTACTGGTACCAGACCGACAGCGTTCCGCCGCAGGACTTCCAGGGCGATATGTACAGCGCCTTCATCCAGGACTCGTGGCGGCCGATTCCGAACCTGACGCTCAAGCTCGGCGTGCGCTGGGACGACATCACCTGGAAGGACAACGACGGCGCGGAGAGGATCTGGTTCGACAAGATCCAGCCCCGGGTCGGGTTCGCGTGGGACATCACCGGTGACGCCAAGAACGTGCTCCGCGGCAACTTCGGCCGCTTCATGCACCCGGCCAACACCTCGGTGCCGAGCTTCCTCAGCACCTCGGCGAGCGGCACCTACTACTACGCCAGCTGCACCTACGGCATGTACCGGCGCGGTGTCGGCGACCTCTATCTGAGCGCGGACGAGTGCCAGGCCATCGCCCAGGATCTGGGGTGGGACTACGTCACCGATCCGGAGGGATGGGACCCGGCCGGGTGGGCCGGCCCCTTCTTCTCAGCCGCCGCCGGGGCGGCGACCGAGGTCGACCCCAACCTCAATCCGACCTACGCCGACGAGTGGGCGATCTCCTTCGAGCGCGCGGTGGCGGCCCGGAGCTCGATCGAGATCTCGTACGTCAACAAGGCCACCCGCGACATCCTCGAGGACACCTGCCGCGGCAATTTCTACGACGGTCCCAGCGAGGACGCCGATTGCGGGAACTTCCTGATTTTCAACTATCCCGAACGCGACTACCAGGGTCTCACCGTCAAGTACGAGACCCGCACCTACAGTTGGATGACCTTGATGGCGTCCTACACCTACTCCAAGGCCGAGGGCTCCGCCGACACCCGCCACTACTTCTTCGGCGACTACGATTTCTATCCGTGGGACTTCATGAACATGTACGGCTACACCATGATGCACCGGCCCCACAGGTTGAAGTTCAACGGTTTCTTCAATATCAAGGGTGATTGGACCGTCGGCTTCGACGCCACCTGGTTCGACAAGTTCCGTTACAACACTCTCGACGACGAGTTCCCGGGAGCGCCTCCTGGGACCACCGTGTTCGCCGAGCCGCGCGGTACCCGCGAGGGCAACACCAATTACAATGTCGACCTCCAGCTCTCCAAGGGCTTCAACGTCGCCGGCATGAGGATGGTCCTGATCGGGTCCGTGCTCAACGTGACGTCCGTCGAGCGGCCGCTCAATGCCACCGACGTCTGCGAACAGACCCACGGCTGCGCCGACCCCGAGAGCGACGGTCTCGTCGGTCTCGGTGACGCCATCGACTGGAGCAACCCGCGTCGATTCGAGGTCGGATTCCGCCTCGAGTTCTGATTCCTTCGACATCGACGACTCTGGCCCGCCCCGATCCGGGGCGGGCTGTTTTTCAGGGAGTCGCCTCTCTGGCTTCCGACAGCAGGCGCGGATCACGGCCCATCGGGGAGCATGCTGGAAATCCATTTGTTCGGCCACACCCCACTCGAGGAGCATCTGCCGTAGGATGTATCCGGAGGGGATGGAGATTGAGCCAGGTGGTGGGCACGGATCGGACTGCCGGTTTGACGATCAGCCGCGGCGGAAGGCCTCGCAACTGGCTGCGTTCATTCGCCATTTTTGTGCTCGTCGGTGCTTCGGGCCTTGTCGGCCGTGCCCAGGAGACGCCGCCGACCGACAAGCTCTTCACCGACAGCGTCCGCGTCGACGTGGTCGAGGTGGAGGTGTTCGTCACCGACCGTCAGGGGCGGCCGGTCTACGGTCTCGAGCGCGGAGACTTCGAGCTCCTGGTCGACGGGCGGCCGGTCGAGATCAGCAACTTTCGTCCGCCGCCGACGTCCGACGACCGACCGGTGGACGGCCCCGCCGCGGGTGTCGCCGATGTCGAGCCCGCCCAGCCGCGCTACCTGGCGGTCTTCGTCGACCACACCAACCTCCGCCCGGACCGGCGGCCGGCGGTCATGACTGCGCTGCGCGCCTTTCTCAAAGAACGAATGGCAGGGGGCGACCGCGTGATGGTGGCCGCGTACGACAGCCGTGTGGAGATCCTGAGCGGGTTCGACGATGACGAGGCGGCGCTGGAGCGTGCGATGGAGGCGGTGGACTTCACGGCCCCTTCCGCATTCCAGAGCCAGGCCGAGTTCAACCGCATCCTCCGCTGTCTCGAGGTCACCTGCGAGAACCCGGAGTTCATCTGGGACGAGGTCAGGATCCACGCCCGCACCCTGCGCCACAACAGCCGCATCATGTTGGCCCATTTGGGCTCCTTCATCGACTCGCTCTCGGCCTTGCCCGGCCGCCGATCGGTTTTCCTCGTCAGCGACGGCATCGCCGTCCGCCCCGGTGAAAGTCTGTTCGCGGCCTACCAGAGAATCTATGCGGATGTGGAGCACTACGGCCCCGTCCAGTACCGGTTTGAAGCCAACCGGTTGAGCTTGAGCGACGACATCCGAGAGCTCACCGATCTCGCCAACGAGCGCCGCGTCACGATCTACAGCCTCAACGGGGGCGGGGTGGTGGGCAACCCGCTCGCCATGCAGTCGGCCGCGGTTTCGGCCACCAGGATGATCGACAACGAGATCTCGTTCGTCCGGGATGCGAACTTCATGGGCAGTCTGGAAAGGGTCGCCGTCGCCACCGGCGGCGATGTGGTGTTCAAACCGACCGCGGAGACCCTCGCCGGTCTCGGCGACGACCTCGACAGCGGCTACTCGCTGGGCTTCAACCCGGGGCACGAACCGGACGACGTCTCGAGGTCGATCACGATCAGGGTGGTGGGGGACGGCGCCAAGGTCCGGCACCGCGACAACTACCGGCTCGCCGGCGACGAGGGCACGGCTTCCGAACTGACGCGGCTCGCGCTGTTAACCGCCGAGGCGGAGAACCCCCTCGGTATCACGGTGGAGTTCGCGCCCAACGCCGAGCGCCAGGGCCGGAAGTACGTCGTGGCGGCGGCCATCCGCATACCGCTCGGGCCCCTCACCCTGGTGCCTGTCGCCGGCGGCCGCGTGCACGGCGAGCTGGAGGTCACCTTCCTGCTCGAGGATGAGGACGGCCACTCGACTCCGATTCAGAAGGGGGCGCTGCCCCTCGATCTCCCGGCCGAGGCCGCCGGTGCTGCCCGTCCTCCGGCCCACATCACCTACGACGTCGGTTTCCTGGTGCGCGCCGGCGGCGATCAGCGGTTGGCCCTGACCGTGACCGATAGCCTCGGTGGGCGGTCATCCACCCTGACGTGGACTCTAGGAATCGCCAAGGACGGCGGTATGACGGCAGACCCACGCTGACGACACCGGTTCCCCGACCGTGGTTGTTCCTCAGAACGGCTTCGCGATCGCCAGCCATGCGGCCAACCCGCCGACCACGGGAACGGCGAGCCACAATGCGGTCGCCCACTCGGGCTTGCGGCGCAACGGCAGCACGACGATTCCGAGAATCAGCCAGAGGCCGATCTTGAGCCACGCCCACAGCGGGATGGCCCCGAACA
Source organism: Candidatus Sulfomarinibacteraceae bacterium (assembly GCA_963715955.1). Lineage (GTDB taxonomy): Bacteria > Acidobacteriota > Thermoanaerobaculia > Thermoanaerobaculales > Sulfomarinibacteraceae > Sulfomarinibacter. The sequence continues at coordinate 186,029 of CAVQSQ010000012.1, read as the reverse complement.
TGCCGAGCCGCGCCATCAGACCGAAGCCGGCGACGAAGATGATGGTCAGGGCGACGCCGTGAGCGACGCCCGCCAGCTTTTTCAGTCGTTCGTTCTCCGATCGGGAAGCGGCGGCGATGGTGCCCAGTGAGGTGAACAGCAGCAGGGCGCTGAACACGTGCAGGATCTTGTAGAACTCATAGCTCATGAGATGGCCTCCACTCAGGCCAACACAGAATCGCGCCCGCCATTCCCGGAACCGGGGGAGTGGTGGAACATCCGCCGGTTTCCAGGTGTTGATCAGAGCGGAATCTGAAACCAGCCGGAAACGTCAACCTCCGGGCTGCGAAGGAGAATTCGATGAGGTTTGAGTTCTTGAACGATCTGAAGTCAGTGCGCCCGGCCGTAGCGTGTGCGGCGATCATCGCGATTGGCGCAGCGGCCTCTGTCGCCTCTGCTCAATCCGGTGCGGCAGCCGGTGAGCCGGAAACTGCTGCCCACAAGAAACCCGGAACGGTGCTCGTCACCGGCGCCAACCGCGGTCTGGGGCTCGAGTTCGCCCGCCAGTATGCGGCTGCGGGGTGGACGGTGGTCGCCACCGCACGCAAGCCGGAGTCGGCCTCCGAACTCAACGCTCTTGGCGTGCGGGTGATGCAGCTCGACGTGGCCGATGAGGCAAGCATCGACAAGCTGGCCGCCGAACTCAAGGGCGTTGCGATCGACCTGCTGATCAACAACGCGGGGATCTTCCCGCGGTCGGGCTCACTGGCGGAGGTCGACTTCGAAGATGTTGCGCAGACCTACGAGGTCAACACCATCGGCCCGATGAGGGTGACTCGCGCCCTGCTCCCCAACCTGCGCAGCGGTGAGATGAAGACGGTGGTCAGCATCACCAGCGGTCTCGGCAGCATCGCGGACAATACCGGCGGGCGGTTCTACGGGTATCGCGAGAGCAAGGCCGCGCTCAACATGTTCACGAGGTCGCTGGCCGCGGAGTTTCGGGACGAAGGCTTCACCTGCGTGGTCATCAGCCCGGGTTGGGTCCAGACCGACATGGGCGGCCCCAACGCGAACCTGACGCCCGAGCAGTCGATCACCGGCATGCGGGCGGTCATTGCCAAGCTGACGCCCGCGGATACAGGCACCTACTGGAACTTCAATGGGGAAACCATACCCTGGTGATCATCTGAAGACTTCCGGCCGGAACCAAACAAAAGGGCGGGGATGAACCCCCGCCCCTACGGTTCTCAGAGACCCCCGACGATTTGTTTCTCAGCATCGCAGGGGAGGGGTTTATCCCCTCCCTTGGAGCTGGGGCCGATGGCGAAGCTGTTCGTGAGCCGGTTCCTTGAAGTGCTTTGAGGTTTTTACTGGACCGTGCTCGACCACGGGGAGGTGGTGCCGGTCCCGAACCCGTCGCTGAAGATCAGCGCCCGTTCGATCACCAGGCTGACCCCGCGCAGGGTGGTGGCGGCGTTGGGGCCGCTTTGGACTTCGACGGCGTAGGTGAAACCCGCGTTGTCGATGGTCTCGGGCGATGAGAGGTCGACGCCCAGCTCGCCGTGCGGTGCTGCCGCCGCCACGACTTCGACGCAGTTCCCGGAGCCCTGCGGACACCGCAGGAAGGCGGCGCGAACCTCCTCGGCGGAGCTGTCGAGTCCCATGCAGACAGTTCGAGGCGATCGACCCGGGTCCCTGACGGCAGTTCGACCGGCGCCAGCATGGTGCACGCCTGCCCGTTGCAGAACCGTCTCGTCCGCCATCTCATCCAACACCGCGCTGTCGGTGCGCATCGCGGGCCTCGAATGCGAAGGGGTTGACTGGCCAACCGGTCGTTCTTCGGCAGGGCCGGCGGCCGATCGAAGAAGAGGCGGAGGCCGACAAGCCGTGTCTCGTTGGTGGCTCCGAGCGTGACGTTGACCCGGTAGGTGAAGCTGCCGTTGTCGATGATTTCCGGCGACACCAGGTCGAAACCGGGCTGGTCGGCCCCGGGCGTGCCGGCGGTGCTCACCGCTGCCACGCCGGTGCAGGCGCCGGTGGCCGCATCGCAGCGGCTGAAACCGGCCGCGACGTCGGCGGCGCCGTCGTTGTCGATGGCGTCGAGCTCGATCCGGGTCACGCTGGCGCCGGACGGCAGCGCCACAGCCGCCGCCAGGCTGCAGGAGGCGCCCGTGCAGGAACGTTGGACGCCGTCGGCCCGCAGCGCGGCGCGGTCGCCCGGTGTCCCGCCCTCGAAGGCGTAGGCGTGGAGCGCGAGGACCTCGCTGAGGGCGGAGCTTTCAGCTCCGGCCAGAAGCAGTCGGACTCCGAGCAGCCGGGTCAGGCCGTCGTTGCCGGGGAAGACTTCGAGAAGATAGGTGAAACTCTGGTTGTCGATCGTTTCCGGCTGTGCGAGGTCGACGCCCTCCTGGGCGGCTCCGGGCGTGCCGATGGTCGAGATCTCGGCGAGGAGGGTGCAGGCGGAGGCTCCGATCGGGCACCGGTAGAAATTCGCCTTGGGGTTCAGCGGGCCGTTGTCGATCGCATCGAGTTCGAGCCGGGTGACGACCGCGCCGGTGGGGAGCTTCACCGGCGCTTCGAGGAGGCAATCGAGACCATCCGAGCGTTCGCAGTAGCGTTCGATCCCACCCACCCGAACGGCCGTGATATCGCTCGCATCGAGACCCTCGAAGGCGAACGGGTTGACGGCAAGGACGTCGGAAACCACGGCCCCGGGAGTCAGGATCTTGGTGCCTTGGACCGGTGCCCGGGGGCGGGGAGCCGGTTCCACCCTTCGAACACCCTGCGCCGAAACCGCCAGACAGAAAAGCAGGATTCCCGTGAAGAAGACGGCATGAGGAGGGGTTCGCGCTGCAGCGTTCCGGTTCCGAGCGACCGCACCATGCGACGTATCCACGTGGTTTTTTGTGGTCATTCCGATCATTGTAACCACACCCGCCGTGGGCGGGCACGGAGCTCTCGGAACACCCGCCTATTCAGAATAGTCCGAGTTCTCGGTGGTGATCTGCAGCTGCATCCCGTTCCAGCTCGTCGTGGTGATCGACGTCGCCGGGTGGAAGGGGCCCCACTCGAGAACCCCGAATGTCACGTCGAGCTGCATGGGCGAGCCTTCGATGACGGCAGCCACCTTGGCGGTCTTCGGCGCGCGGGTGGCGTTCGACAGGGTGATCGTGACGGCGTCCCCCTCGTTGACCACGTTCTTCGACGTGAGAATCAAATCGTCGCCGTCGACCGTCTGATGTGACGTGGCCACCGCCTTCTCGGTGAACAACGGACTGAGGTAGGCGTCGAGCTGGTTCTTGGCCTTGGAGACGAACTCGAGGGCCGCCTCCTGCTGCTTTTTGGAGAGTTTCTTGCCGTCCGGCCCGGTCACCTTGCCCTTGGCCGTTTCGCCGCCGATCTGGGTCCGTTGCATCCAGTCGTTCTCGCCGTATGCAACCTTGAAGACCTCGACCTTTCGCTGGACTCCGTCGACCAGGAAGGTGGTCCGCGAATGCCACGTGTAGGTGCGCAGCTCCTCCTGGTTTGCACGCATGGCGGCGCCCATCTGCCGGAGGTCCAGCGGCTCCTGCGCCGAAAGGTGTGCTGCGGCGCAGAGAATGGAGGCGGCGATGGCCAACAACCGTGTCGATCTTTTCATTTTCGAGTCCCCTTTGCAGCGTGCGATCGGTCTCCGGACCCGGCCGGTCGGTGGTGAAGCCTACCACGGGCGGGGCGGGTCACGCCGCGGGGAGCTCGAAACGGAAGGTCGTGCCTGCGCCGACCTGGCTTTCGCAGCAGAGACTTCCGCCGTGGAGCTCGGCGGCGCGCTTGGCGATGGCCAGCCCGAGACCTGCCCCCCGGTCATCATCGGCCCCGCTCGGCCGGTGCGCGCGGAAGAAGCGGTCGAAGACCTGGGGCACGTCGTCCGGACCGATGCCCGGGCCGGTGTCGCGGATCTCGATACGGAGCCGCTGCTCGGCGACCACCAGGCGGATGTCGATGCTCCCTCCGTCCGGTGTGTAGCGAAGAGCGTTGTCGAGGACGTTCTCGAGCGCACACTCCATGAGGCCGACATCCGCCATGATCATCGTCTGTCCACCCTCGAGGCCGGCGTTGAGGGACACCCCCCGGTCCCTCGCGTTGAGGCTGAACTTCTGGGCGACGTCCTGAACCAGCTCGCCCACCGGGAGCCGTTCCCGCTCGACCGGTTCGTCGAGAGCATCGAGCTTCGCCAGTTCGAAAAGGTCGGTCACCAGGCGACCCAGACGTTCACCGTGCCGGAGAGCGATTGCAAGGTATTCCCTGCGCTCCGCGGGCTCGAGGCTTTCCTCCTTGAGGAGAACGGTTTCGATGTAGCCCTGGAGGTGGGTCAGAGGGGTGCGCAGGTCGTGGGAGACGTTGGCCACCATTTCGCGCCGCAGCCGGTCCTGGTCCTCGAGCTCGGCGATCTGGAGCCTGATGCGCTCGGCCATGGCGGCAAAGGTGGCCCGCAGCTGATCGATCTCGTCGGCGTCGGCGACCGCGGTCGCCGATCCGCCGGGCATGAGCTCCAGCGACCGGAATATGGTCATTTCCCGGTTGAGGTCGGTCAGCCGCCGGGTGAGGTGGCGGGAGAGCAGGAGGGCGCCGATCAGGGTGAGGACGATGGCGCCGACCACCGCCCACGCGCCGGCCTTGAGGATGTAGCTGCCGCGGAGGAGGCCGGCGGCGGAAACGAACTGCTCCCCGGCCAGCACGATATAGAGGTAGCCCTCGAGCACCCCATCGCGTACGACCGGTGCCGCCGAAAAGATATTGCGGCGATTCGGGTTTCGCGGATCGTCGCCGGTGATCGGCAGACGACCGGCCCCGGCGACAAAGGTCGCGACCGGTGTGAGGTCGACCTGGGCGAGCTTGACCCGACCGGGCGGCGCGGAGTAGGCGAGGATCTCCCCGGTAGGGTCGAGCAGATACAACTCGATGCTCGGGTTGATCACCATCATCATGTGGAAGACGTGCTTCAAGGCGTCTTCGACGATGACGCCGTTCTCGATCAGGAGCTCTTCGGCCAGAATGTGGTCCGCCAGGTCGCGGTGGATCCGCTGTTGGACCTCCTGCTGATAGAAGTAGCTCGTGACAAGCGTGACGACCAGGGTCACACCGCCGACCAGGAGAAAGAGCACGAGCAGTGCGACGGCCATCTTCGCATACAGGGTCTTGGTTCGCAGGATCACGGATCAGTCCCTCCAGGATCTGGGTCGACGCGTGCCGATCAACCTGCGGCGACGGACGGGTCGTAGAAACGGTAGCCAACGCCCCACACCGTCTGGATGAACCGGGGCTCGGACGGGTCGGGCTCGATCTTCGCCCGCAGGCGGTTGATGTGCGAGTTGACCGTGTGCTCGTAGGTGCCTTCGCCGTAGCCCCACACCTGGTCGAGAATCTGCCCGCGGGTGTAGACCCTCCCGGGGTGTCCGGCGAAATGGACCAGGAGTTCGTACTCCTTGGCTGTGAGATCGACCGGCGCGCCCCCGACCAGAACCCTGCGCTTTTCACGATCGATCGAGAGGTCCTCGACGACTATCGGGGTCGAGGCCGGCGATGCCCGTTCCGCCGCCATGCGGTCGGCTCGGCGCACGATGGCTTTGACCCGCGCGACCAGCTCGCGAATGCTGAAGGGTTTTGTCAGATAGTCGTCGGCGCCGAGTTCGAGCCCGAGGACGCGGTCGAATTCCCCGGAGCGTGCGGTCAGCATGAGGATCGGAACGTAGCCCTTGCGGCTGCGAAGCTCTCGGCAGACGTCCAGACCATCGGTGTCCGGCAGCATGAGATCGAGGACCACGAGGTCAAACTGTTTTCGAGCCGCGGCGGCCAGCCCGTCTCCGCCGAGATGGACCGGTGTGACGCGGTAGCCGGCGTCTTCGAGGTGCATCTCCACCAGTCGAGCCAGCTGCGGTTCGTCTTCGATGACCAGGATTTCCTTGCACATCCATCCCCCTCGTGCCGAGTCCACCGGATCGGTGATCACGGCGGCGCGGGGCTCTGAGCCCCGCGCCTCTCCGTCTTGTGGCCATGCGGAGAGCTCGCTCCGTGTCGTCTTCTCCACGCCAGGCCGACGCGTCCCGGTTTCTCCGTTCAGTTCATGATCACAGCGATCTCTACCACGGGGTTTTGCCACGCCCACGCATTCGGTAACAGATCGTCCGTGCCGTGGATCCCGGAGTGCACGAAGACAAAGCCCTCGGCGTCGTCGGTGTCGCGCATGAAGGGGTTTCCGCACGGGGGTCCGGGGATGAAATCGCACGATTCGTTGTTGGCCTCGGTGCCCGCGTCCCAGGCCGGCGCCGTCACCCGCTGGACCGGCTGGTCGGGGTCGACGAAGTAGTTGCTGAGGCCGAAGAACGCGTCGTTGCTGGTGACCAACATTCCGACCGCGCTCAAGCGGTTGTACTTGCCGCGGACCTCGAGTTCGAAGGTGAGGGTCTCTCCCGGGAGAAGCGGCCCGGTCGCGGCGGCCACGTCCAGGACCTCGGCGTTCATCGACAGGAGGTCGACCAGACCCGAGGTATCGCCGTCCTCGGCAAGGGCGGCGAGATCCGATGACGCGGGCTGACCGGGCGCGAAGATCGCCACCTTCCAGGTGTGGCTCGCCACCACCGGCGGGCTGATGATCTGCCGGCTCAGGTTGGTGATCTGGATCGTCACCGTGTCCTGTGCCGCGACGGGGGCTGCCAACCCCGATACCGCAACGACCGTCACCGCCAGTATCAGTGCTCTCTTGTTCATTCCAGGCTCCTTTCGTGGGTCGAGTTCGTTTGTGGTTGGACCACCTCGACCACTTCCACGATGGGGCCCGGCATTCACGGGGTCATCACGCATTTCTCACATTTTCGTCCCGATGCGTCTCAACACCGGCGGCGCAGTGGCACAATGGCCGGGTCCAACTCAGCCGACGGGAGGCGTGCTATGGAGGCCGCTACCACCGATATCCTGCCCGTGATCCACCTCGTCGTGCTGTCCCTGTGGGGCGGCGTGGTCGCGACCGAGGCAGTCGTCGAGCTCTATCCGTTCCGGCACCGCGAGATGCACGCCGCCACGATCCGGCTCCACTACTGGATCGATCTGCTGGTCGAGGCGCCGCTGGTGGCCGCCGTGGTCGTGACCGGGACGTGGCTGCTCATACGACAGGACCCGGTCACTTCGCTCCATATGGTCAAGGTGGCCTTTGCCGGTACCGCGGTCGCCGTCAACGTCTTCTGCATCGCAGTCGTCGTCCGGCGGGGGCGCCGGCTCGATCGAGGCGGTGACGACGGTCAGTTGTGGCGGGCGTCCCGGGTGGTGCTGGCCTGCTTCGCGATCGGTCTCGCGTGCGCCGGGGCCGCGGCCGCCCTCGGCTTCAATCTGGCCTTCGCGCGACTCGGCTGAGACATTCTCAGCGACCCACGATCTTCAACAGGTGCTTGCGGAACTGGGCCACCAGACCGGCCGGTGAGATCAGCGCCCCGGTTTCGTCGCGCAGCTCTTCACCCTCGAGGCGCCGGGCGGCCATTTTTTCGGCGAGGTGGTCCGCGAGCTCCGCATGGTGTTCGAGGACGGAGCGCAGGCTCGTATCGTCGATTTCGACGACCTCGAGGGGAGAGCCGCCGGCCCGCACGGTGGCGGCCCGGAGATCGCCGGTGAGAAAGGCCATTTCGCCGAAGAAATCGCCCTTCGCGACGCGGGCGAACTCGCGGCCCTTGTGTTCGACAACCGCCTCACCGGAAGCCACCACGAAGAGGGCGGTGGAGCGGTCCCCCGTGCGCACCACGGCCTCGCGGGGGGCGAACCTCCGCATTTTGGAGTTTTCCGACAGGGTGAGGATGGCGCCCTCGGGGATCTCACCGAAGACCTCGGAGGCCGCCAGCGCCGAGCGCCGATGCTCGGCCGTGTCGCCGGACTCCTGTCGACGCGGGCGGTGCAGAGTGCGTTGCGGAAACGGAATCTCCATTCCCGCTCGGGCCAACGCGGCATGAGCCCGGGTCAGGAACTCATCGGTAAGGTCGTCGCGGCACCACGGGGTCATGCTCCACAAGCGGCACTCGTAGACCACGGCGCTGTCGGCGAAATCGTGAGTCAAGATCTTCGGCGAGGGGGTGGAGAGCACGCCGGGGATATCGGAGGCGACGCGATGCAAGACCTCTTTGACCGCATCCGGAGGCGCTCCGTAGGCGACTCCCAGGAGGACGGCCACAGCCGCCGGGAATTCTCCCGTGCCGAGGATCGTGACCCTCGCCGCGGCGACATCCGAGTTGGGGACCAGGATCCGTTCGCCGCGCCGCGTCCGCGCCACCAGCGATCGCCACCCTGTCTGTTCGATGATGCCTACCTGCCCGTCCATCTCGACCCAGGTGCCGATCTTCAGACGTTGTTCCCACGCCAGGGCGAGCCCGGCCAGCAGATTTCCGAGGGTTTGCTGGAGAGCGAGACCCACCACCACGGTGATCACCGCCGAGGTCGCGACCAGACCGCCCACCTCGACCCCCATACTGCTGAGAATCAGGGCGGCAAGGGCAAGGTAGGTGAGCAGGGCCACGACCTCGCGCATCAAACGGGGCGGCGTGACGCCCATGCGGCGCACCAGCACCCAGTCGAAGACCAGCAACAGGCAGCCGCGAGCGATGAGAAAGCCAAGGGCAAGGACCAGCGCGACCTGGGTCCAACGGACGAGGTTCTCGTCCGTGCCGAGGTTGTCGGCCACCAGGTGGGCGAGGGCGGCACCCGCCGTCAACACCAGCGGCAGGGTCAGGGAACGCAGGCGCTGCAGAGGTTCCGCTCGCAGCACCAGGGCGATGATCAGCGCGAAGAAGACAAGGAGGACATCCAGCATGCGGATATCTTACTGCTCCCTCACGTGTTTTTGCAGAAGCCGCGATCGGAAGAATCAGGGCGTGGCCGTTGTCCAGATCGACGGGTCCCCCGACTCGAAACCGTCGGAGAAAACCAGGGAGACGTCGAATCGCCCGATCCAGATGTCGAGCCCGCGGGTGGGGTCGGTGACGACGGCCGAGACGTAGAGGTCGTGGTTGTGGCCGAGGGCGACGCCGACACCGCTGTCCCATCCTCCGGCAGGACCGTCTAAGGTGGTCCAGGCGTCCAGACTCAGGTCCTGAGCGAACCTGGCTACCCAGATGTTCGAGCCGCCCGCAGCCTCGGTGAAGGTGCCAGTGTGGTAGAGGCGACCGTAGCGGTCCATGGTCATGAGATAGGCAACGTCCTCGCCGTCCTCGGGACCGTTGATCGTCACGGCGTCGATCGGATTCAGATCGGTGTCGTACTTCGCCATCCAGATGTTGTAGCTCTCGTCGGTTTCGATCATGGTGCCGGTGACGAAGATCGTGTCGGACCCGTCGAAGACGATGCCGTAGCCCTTGTCCTCGTCGGTGGTGGGTCCGGCCACGACGACCTCGTTGACGAAATCCAGGTCGTCCTCGAACTTGCCGATCCAGATGTCGTAGTCGGTCATGGCCTGGGTCATCGAGCCGGAAACGAAGAGGTGCCGGGTGTCGTCGAAGGCCATGAAGCGGGCCTTGTCGGTGTCGTTGGCGATCGGCCCGTTCCTGGTGATCTCGTCCACCAGTCGAGGTCGGTGTCGTAGATGGCGAGCCAGATGTTGGCCCCTGCCGGTTTCCCGCAGATATCCGGCCACGTAGAGGTTGCCGCTGAGCTCGTCGAAGAGCAGGCCGTAGCCGTCGTCGTCATCGTTGGCCGAGCCGTTGACGGTGATCGTCGTCCACCAGGTCCAGGTCCTGGTCGAATTTTCCGAGCCAGACGTTGTGATCCTCGCCGGCTTCGGTCATATAGCCGACCAGGTAGAGAAATCCTTCGCCGTCGAAGGCGATCGAATAGCCCTCGTCATCGCCGCTCGCGGCGCCGTTGACAGTGACGCTGTCCTGCAGGACGAGATCCCGGATCGTATCCGGCCAGCCAGATGTCGCGCCCGTGGCCGGCGGTGGTGACGTAGCCCGTCACGAAGACGTTGCCGGCCGCGTCGACAGTCACTCCCCGGGCCTCGTCGTTCAGATACGTCGCCTCCGTCGACGGTCGCGGCTCACGAGCAGGTTGAACGGGTTCATCTGGGCCTCGCCGACCGACAGCATGAGAGACGCCACCGCGAGTGCGAGAACCGCGATGTTCGGATGACGAGGCTTCATTGACCGGGATTCGGAACGGTTGCCGACCACCGAGACGTATCGGCCGTCTCGAAGCCATCCTCCATGACCATCGCGGGACCCCACGCGAGAAAGATGTCCTGCTCAGCGTTGTCGTCATCTGCGACGAGGTCCGTAGCCCTCGATTCGAACGCGATGAACAGGCCGTCGGCGGTGACCGACGGGCAGCCGCTGTAGCCATTGCCGCCTTGGCCTGAAGGGGTCAGGCTGTGCAGCCGGGTGATACCGGTGAGACGGTCGTGGGAGAAGATGTCGCCGGTGGCGTTGACATCGCCCGCGGCGAGGTTGGAGGCATCGGACAGGAAGACCACGAAACGGCCGTCGTCGGTGATCGACGGTTGCCAGCTGCCGCCGCCGACGGTCTGCTCCCCGGTGGAGGAAACGTTGATCCTGGTGGTCGTCCCCGCCGGCCGGTTGCGGACGAAGATATCGTCCTGGACATTGTCGTCCCCTGCAACCAGGTTGTCGGCGCGCGACCACCAGGCGACCACGGAGGCGTCGGCGCTGACGGCAGGGACACCGTTGCGGGCGTTGGCCTCGCCGCCCGCGGTGCTGACGCTGACTCGCTCGATCACCCAGGTGTCGAGGTTGCGGACGAAGACGTCCTGTGGCCCGCTCACGTCGTCGGGAACGAGGTCATCGTCTCCGGAGATGAACGCGACGTGACGGCCATTGGCGCTGATGACGGGTGACCATGAGTTGTTCGCTGTCAGTGAGCCATCGTGCCGTTCGCTGACCTTGACGGTCGTCGCCAGGTCGCGGTCTCGCACGTAGATGTCGACGTTGGTGTTCGCGCCTCCACCGACGAGATTGGTGGCGGACGAGCTGAAGGCGACGTATCGCCCGTCGGCGCAGATCGACGGGCGCGTGCTGGTGCCGTTCGCTTCGCCACCGTCCGCCGCTACGCTGATGCGCTCCATCAGCCCGGTTTGGGTGTCGAAAAGAAAGACGTCAGAGACGCCGTTGGAATCACCTGCGACGAGGTCGGCGGCATCGGAATTGAAAAGAACGTACCGTCCGTCGGCACTGATCGTCGGGTTCTCGCTCGTTCCGATGACATCACCCCCGGTGTCCTTGTGGACGCTGATTCGCACCGTGCCGCCGAGGTCGAGATCACGGAGAAAAACGTCACTCGCTCCGTTGAGGTCGCCCGCCACGAGATTGCCGGCCAACGACGAGAAGACGACGTACCGGCCGTCGTCGCTCATCATGTCCTTGGCAACAGTGCCCGAGCTTGCGCCCTGCGCCTGAAGCGACCCGCTATCGAGGCTGACGCGCTCGATGACCTGTGCCTGCGCACCTGCTGACATGAGGAAGCCGATAGCGACAGCATTCGCGATCCTGGCATAGGTGATCTTGAACATCAGTCCACCTCCACAATCGTTGTCTCAGAATGCCTTTACAACGTGGGTCCCGCGTGACCGCTTGTCAACGAATGCACATCTCGACCACTCTGCTGACTTCGATGAAGGCCCGTTCGTGAGACGTCTCCCTACCGACTTCTGAAATCTCACGCGCATCTGTCGGGTTGTGAGGTGTATGAAGCGCCTGATCATCTTTTCCGTTGCCATCGCCGTCGTCGCAGGAATTTTCTGGGCCATGGTCTCCAGCCTCCAACACGAGCCGTCCGGCCGGAACGAAGCGCCTGCAGTCATCCTGCGTGCCCCTGCGGGGTTTTCGGTGGAGAGTATCGGAGATTCGACCTTTGAGGGAGCGGCGGTCGCGCTGCAGGCTGCGTCGGGTGACCGGGTGGGCGTCGAGTTCTCGGACGATGGAGACACCGTGATCCTGCTTGCCGACCGGATCGAGCAGAAGATCACCGAAATGCGTGCGGCGAGGACCGGCACCCTCGTCGAACGGACCTGGTCTGGCGAGGTCGAGCGGCGATTGGCGTGGGCGGCGGAAAATGGCAATCTCGATGTGCCGGGGTTGGCGCCGCCGACGGGCAAGAACCTCTATCACTGATTCATCCGTCGGGCTTGGCGGTCACAGTAGAATGAACCGACGACGGGAGGATGCATGCGACTGCCCCGCGAACTGGATGCCGTCGAGATCCGGGTGCTCGGGTGCCTGCTCGAAAAAGAGCAGACGACCCCCGACGCTTATCCGCTGTCGGTGAATGCTCTCGTCGCCGCGTGTAACCAGAAGAGCAATCGGGACCCGGTGATGGGGCTGAGCGCCGCCGATGTCGAAGGGGCCCTCGACCGCCTTCACGGCGAGGTCATGGTGTGGCCGGTGGATGGTGCGCGGATCCGGAAGTGGCGGCACAGTCTCGACCGCATGTGGGATCTGATGCCGGCGACCAGGGCGGTGATGGCGGTGCTGCTGGTGCGGGGGGCGCAGACGGCGGGCGAAATCCGGGCACGGACCGAGCGCATGCACGGTTTCGCTTCAGCCGCGGAGGTCGAGGACGCCCTTGCGGGCCTCGCATCCGGAGACGAACCTTTGACCGTTCACCTTGCGCGGCAGCCGGGTCAGAAGGAGGCGCGGTGGACCCACCTGGTGGGTGGTGCGCCGGACCTGCAGACGGCCGCGTTCGAGCCGTCCCCGGTCGAGGCCCCAACCGGCGGTTTGTCGCAGCGTGTGACCGAACTCGAGGCGCGCGTCGCCCGGCTCGAGGAGATTCTGGCCGATCTCGACGGTTGAGGGCAGGTTCTGCGGGCTTATCGGAACGACCCGACGGCTTCCTGCTCGTCGTCGAAAACGTCGAACACCGAGACGATCTGGGTGATCCCCATGACGTTGTAGAGCTTCGAGGGGAGCTTCATCAAGCGAATCGTACCGCCCTCGCCGGTGACCGTGTTGTGGGCCGCGACAAGCTCTCCGAGGCCGGAGGAGTCCATCTTCGAAACGCCGTGGAGATCGAGCAGGAGCTTCGCATTCCCGGCCCGGGTCGCGGCTTCGATGGCGTCGCGAAGCGCCACGTCGCCGGCGCCGATCGTGATCTTCCCTTTCGGTTCGAGAATCGTGACATCACCCACCTGTCGTTGCGAAATCTTCATGGTGGAAACCCTCTTTCTGGTTGGTTGCACGTACCGGTGCGCAAGCGCACCGCGAATTCGACCCTCTCTCCACCTGCAAATACGTCGAGGTTGGGGTTTTGGTTCACATTCTGGTGCAGGATAGAATGCGGCCTTAATGACCACATCAGGACCTGTCGAGACCCTCCTGAAGCGGATCGCGGTGGGCGCAGTCACCGTGGTTCTGGGCAGCGCGACGGTCGTCATCGGCCTGGTCTCGCCGCGCCGAGCTGTACGGGTCGCCCACCTGTGGGGGAGGGCGTGTCTCCGAATTGCGGGTGTTCCGGTCGCGGTCGAAGGTCTCGACCACATCGTCGGCGGCCGGCGTTACGTGATCATGGCCAACCACGAGTCGGGGCTCGACATCCCGGTCCTCCTGACCGCGCTGCCGGCCGCGCTCGAGGTGCGATTCCTGGCGAAGAAGGTGCTCTTCGACATTCCCTTTCTCGGGTGGGCGATGCGCAGCGCCGGTTTCATCCCGGTCGACCGCGAGGATCGTTCGACGGCGGCCGCCACGATCAGGCAGACGCTCACCGAGATTGCCGCCGGCGGCTCGCCGCTGGTCTTCCCCGAGGAGACCTGGACCCTCGATGGACGGCTGTTGCCCTTTCAGCGCGGAGGGTTTCTGGTCGCCATCAAATCAGGGCTTCCGATCCTCCCGGTGGGTCTCGAGGGACCGCGGGTGGTGCTGCCTCCGGACGAGGGCGTGATCCGGCCGCAACCGGTCACGGTTCGAATCGGCCGCCCGATCCCGACCGATGGCCTCGGCATCTCGCAGCGCCGCGAACTGACCGCCGCCACCCGGCATGGAGATCGACCGGCTGCGCGGTCCCCTCGGTCACACGAGCGACGAACTCTCTGACTCATACGACCGGTGAGACCGGACGCCCTCGGGTGGAAGGCCGCCTCAGGGATGCCAACCCACTGCATCTCACCAGCCGTCGACTACGGCTGGAAATCCGCCTGCACCATGTCCCATGGTCCGCTGAAACCTCCGGGCCGGTAGTCGACGAGGACCACCGAGTGCAACGCGTTCCAGTCGGCGCCGACGCCGGTCAGATCCACTGTCAGATTGAAGCTGTCCGTGGCGCCGTCGGCGAGCGTACCGATGGCTACCGAGTCGTCTCCCCGGAGGTAGCGGCTGGTGACCCGACTGACTCCCGTCGGGTCGTCTTCGAAGACGAGGGCGTGGACTCTGGCAGAGTTCGTGGTCGACAGCGTGACCCCGGAACTGTTGGTGACCTCGACCGTGAATTCGAAGGTGTCGTTGACGCGTTGCCGCGTGACCCTGAGCAAGCCGAGGGCCGGTCGCGCCATGGCCGCGTCCACCATGTCCCCGTAGACCTCGCCGAAGTTCGAGTGGTAGCCCATCGTGAACTGGTCTCCGGCATCGACGATGATGGGTGGGAAGTAGATCGTGCCGCCACCGTGAGCGGCGTACATCCTCGACTGGCGATCGAGCGGTGGGTCGTAGTAGGCGTACTCGAGAAAGACAACCGGCATGTGTTCGTACTCGGCGGAGAGGGCGTCGACTGCCGGCCCGGCAATCTGACAGATCCCTCAGGTGGGAACGTAGAAGCCCTCGAAGACGACATACCGGGTTGGCCGCTCCCACACTGCCGTATCGCCAGACTCGAAGCCGTCGGCGAACACCGCGTTGATTCCGGCAATGGCAGGCGTTGCACAAACCACGACGACTGCCAGAGCTGCTGCGATTCTCCAAGAACTTGCTCGTCGGTGCATGGAGCCTCCCCACCTCGGGATCGGAATGGAATATGGCCGGCTCATAGAAATCGCTGTTACCATTCCCGTCTCTCAAGAATAGCGTGTGTCCTGGCATGGAAAGGTGCGGCCCGTCACACCGTTGCCGGTGTCGTCGCAGTGTGACCTCCCGCACCTCCCGTGGTGGCGCCGGGGTGCCAGAATGGGTGTGGAGAATGAGAGACAACACCACGAATCGGATCCTCCTCGCGGCCGCTGTGATGGTGGCGGTGGTGGTTCCCCATGGTCAGGCTGCGGACATCGAGGTGGCCGTCGATCTCGAAGCCGGAGGACGCGAGATCTCGCCGGCGATCTACGGCGTCAGTTTTGCCGGCGCCGCTAGAACTGGCCTCGGTGCCCTATCCCGCCAACCGCTGGGGCGGCAACTCGGTCACCCGCTACAACTGGCAGGCAGACGTCAGCAACAAGGCGTCGGACTGGTTCTTCATGAACATCCCGGAAGCGAGCGTCGACCCGGCGCAGCTGCCCGACGGTTCGACTGCCGACATTTTCGTGGCCGAGAGCCTGGCCGGCGGTGCGGCGCCCCTGATGACTCTGCCCCTCATCGGGTGGACCCCGATTGGCGTGCGTGAAAAGCGGTGGGGCTTTTCGGTGGCGAAGTACGGGACCCAGGATCAGACGGAGTGCACCGCGACCGGTGGCGCGTTCTGGTGTCAGCCCGACGCGGGCAACGGATATTCCGGAGGTGTCAGGCTGACAGGCAACGACCCGACGGATACCTCGATGGCGATCGGCGAGTCCTGGGTCACCGACTGGGTGGGCCACCTCGGGTCCGACGTGCGGTGGTTCGCGCTCGACAACGAACCCATGCTGTGGTCGGAGACCCACTTCGATGTCCACCCGTCGCCGGTGTCGTACGACGAGATATGGGCCCGAACCGCGGGCATCGGCGCAGCCGTAAAGAGTGCGCGACCCGATGCGGTGATCTTCGGGCCCGTGGTCTGGGGTTGGTGCGCCTACTTCTACTCGGCTGCGGACGGGTGCTGGCCGGGCGCCGACCAGGCCGCCCACGGCGGCCGGCCCTTTCTCGAGTGGTACATCGATCGGATCTGCGAGCACGAGGTGAACACCGGGGTTCGCCCGGTCGACGTCCTCGACATTCACTATTACCCACAGGGCGGGCAGGCGCTGTCGGGAGAGGGGAATGCAAGCCTCCAGTCTCTGCGCCTCCGCTCGGTCAAAGACCTTTACGACCCGACGTACCCGTCCGAGTCGTGGATCGGCGAGCCGGTCCGCCTGATTCCGAGAATGCGCGACCTCATCGACCAACACTGCCCGGGTCTCGGCCTCGCCGTCACCGAGTACAACTGGGGAGAGGACGGCATCTCGTCAGCGTTGGCCCAGGCCGAGGTGCTGGCGATCTTCGGACGCGAAGGTGTGTTTGCCGCCATGCGGTGGGTTGTTCCGGATGTTGGCAGTCGATTGGAAGACGCCTTCCGTCTGTTTCTCGACTACGACGGCGCCGGCGGCCGGGTCACCGGCACCAGCCGGCAGGCTGTCAGTTCAAACGTGGATGCGGTCGGCGCCTACGCGGTGGAGTCGCCGACCGGCGATCTCCTGCTGCTCCTGGTCAACAAGAATACGTCGCTCGGGGACGTCCACGTGACGGTTGCGCAAGCCATCTCGGGAACCGCGGCGCTCTACCGGTTCACCGATGCGGCGGCTCTGGCGTCGGCGGGCTCGGTTGAAATGACCGCGGGTTCCGCCGACCTCACCCTCCCGGCGCGTTCGGCGACCCTCGTGGTCCTCCCCGGCGCGACCGCCCGCATCTTCGCGAACGGCTTCGAGGGTGGTGACCTTCTGCCCTGGTCGAGCGCGAAATCCTCGCCGTAGAATCGACTCCCGCCCGGCCGGAGCTACGACACGAAAAGCTTGTCGCTGGCGAACTTCGGATCGCAGGTCAAGTTGACACCGAGACGGCGCAGGCCCCGCTCGTCACCGGGCGTCGGGAGGTGGGTGAGGTGCAGCTCGCATCCCGACAGCCTCGGTAGTTGGAGCATGGCCTGAAGAGCCGTAGGGTTCGTGGTGGAGCTGATGCTGAGCGCGATCAGGGTCTCCTCGAGGTTGAGGCTGATGGAGCCGCGACCGAGAAGGCTCTTGCGAAGAGAACCGATGGACTCGATGACCGCAGGGCTGATCAGGTCGAGGTGGTCGGGAACACCCGCAAGGACCTTGATGGCGTTGAGCACCAGGGCCGACGAGGCGTGCATCAGCGGGCTGTTTCGGCCGCTGGTCAACTCCCCGGTCGGCAGTTCGACGGCGGCACCGCTGAACACACCGTGGTGGCCTTTGTCGGCCTTCTTTTCGGCTGCGGCGGCGGCATTTCGCGCCGGCACCACCACCGATCGGTCTTCGGGCTTGAGCTCGAACTCCTCCATCAGCGCCTCGATCCGGCGCACCGCATCTCCGTCCTCGAGTCCGAGAACCTCGTCGCAGGCGTAGCGGAAGTAGCGGCGGGTGATTTCTCGTTTGCCCGCCACCTGTGCGGCGTCGTCGTCGATGATGGCAAAGCCCGCTCGGTTGACCCCCATGTCGGTGGGGGACTGATACATGGACTCGCCCGTGATCTTTTCGAGAATACGTCGGAGCAACGGGAAGGCTTCGATGTCGCGGTTGTAGTTGACCGCTCGCTCGTCGTACGCCTCGAGGTGGTAGGGGTCGATCATGTTGACGTCGCGAAGTTCGGCGGTGGCGGCCTCGTAGGCGGCGTTGACCGGGTGGCGCAGGGGGAGGTTCCAGATCGGAAAGGTCTCGAACTTCGCGTAGCCTGTTTTCTGGCCCCGACGGTGTTCGTGGTAGACCTGCGACAGGCAGGTGCCCATCTTGCCGCTGTTGGGGCCCGGCGCGTTGACCACCACCAGAGGAGCATCGGTTTCGATGTAGGGGTTGGCACCGTAGCCCTGATCGCTCACGACCCGGGTGACGTCTGCCGGGTACCCTGGAATGGGTCGGTGGGTGTAGATCTTCACACCACGTCGATCCAGCTTGGTGCCAAAGGCCTCCGCGGCGGGCTGACCCTCGTAGCGCGTGATGACCACCGCCCGCACGTCGAGCCCGCCCTCACGGAGATCGTCGATCAGTTTGAAGGTGTCGGCGTCGTAGGTGATCCCGAAGTCCGCCCGGACTTTTCGACGTTCGAGGTCGCCGGCATAGACACAGAGGATGATCTCGGTCTGGCTGGCCAGGCGCTGCAGAAGGCGCATTTTCACGTTGGGGTCAAAACCCGGCAGGACCCGCGCGGCGTGGTAGTCGTACATGAGCTTGCCGCCGAACTCAAGGTGCAACTTGCCGCCGACTTCGCCAATCCGCTCGAGGATGGCCTCGCTCTGTTCGGCGAGGTAGCGTTCGTTGTCGAATGCCACCGCGCCCAGTGTATCCGCCGCCATAATCCTCCCTCGAAAAACGAAATGCCCGTGAACGACAGCGAGAATAGCAGGGTGTTCTCATTTGAGTTTGAGGTCACCTGTTTTCCCTACCGAGGACTTGAACCCCCGGGATGGGTTTTCGCCGCGAGTGAAGTATGGTGCGAACGAAGAAGGAGGCAACATGGCAATTCACCTGTGGTGCATCGTGGCGGCGTGGGTGCTGGTGTATGCGGGAAAGCTGCCGGTGGCGGTGGCGATGCAGAAGGCCGGCGGGTATGACAACCGCCATCCTCGTGCCCAACAGGCGGCTCTGACCGGCTGGGGAGCTCGCTCCGTGGCCGCGCACCTCAACGGCTTCGAGACCTTCGCACCGTTCGCAGCGGCGGTTCTCGTGGCGCACATCTCAGGCGCCGCGATCGGTCTGGTCGACACCCTGTCGATCGTGTTTGTCGTCTCGCGGGTGCTGTATGTCGGCTTCTACCTCGCGGATTTCGCTTCACTCCGATCGCTGGTGTGGAGCGTCGGGTGGATCGCGACCCTGGGGCTGTTTCTCGCGCCGATCATGTGATTTCAGCTCACCCGAATTCTCAGACGACACGGTGGATTCCGGCACCGGGAGGCCTTCCCGAAGCAATCTGCCCACCAGCAGCGAGACTGAAGGTGGGCCAAGGCCCACCCTACTTCGGACCAACAAGCGGAGTGGGATGGCGGTAGGGTGGGCTTCAGCCCACCATCAGAGTCGTTCGTGGTTTCCTTCGATGTGGGACGGTACGAGATGGAAACGAGACCCGAGACCGAAATGTCGCTTGGCCATCGCACGGATTTCCGGATGTGCCGGAGGTTTTGACGATCACGGTCGGGGGCCATATCTTCTGGGTACAGAACCTGAGTTCGAGGCGGTGGAGGTGAGTGATGGCGAAGTACCGTGTTCTTTCGATCGACGGCGGCGGAATTCGGGGAATCGTGACCACGGTCATGATGCAGCGGCTGGCGGCCGCACCGGGTCTCGAGGGTTTCCTCGACAAAGTGGACCTGATCGCCGGCACCTCCACCGGCGGGCTCCTGGCCCTCGGCATCGCGCGCGGTCTCAGCCTCGAAGAGATGCGCAACATCTACGTCGATGACGGACCGGAGATCTTCGACGACTCGTGGATCGACGATCTTCTGGATCTCGGGAAATTGCGCGGCGCCGACTACAAGACCGCCCCCATGCGCCGCGTCCTCAAGAGGGTTCTGGGCGAAGCCGACGACCCTCGGTCAGCTCGAGAAGAAGGTCCTGGTGACGACCTTCGACCTCGACAACGAGCACCCGAAGAAGAAAAAGCGGACCTGGAAGCCGAAGCTCTTCCACAACTTCCCGGGGCCGGGGAACGACCGCTCCGAGTTGGCCTTACAACGTCGGCCTCTACACCGCCGCGGCGCCGACCTACTTCCCCACGGTCGACGGTTACATCGACGGTGGCGTTTACGCCAACAACCCTGCCGATGTGCGCCCTGGCCCAGACCCAGGACGAACGGTACATCGATCCGCCGGTCGACCTGAAGGACGTCGTTCTGCTCTCCCTTGGCACGGGCACCAGTCTCTTCCACATCAAGGGCAAGAACCTCAACTGGGGCTATGCGCAGTGGATCAAACCGCTGATCAGCCTGATGCTCGACGGCATTTCGGGAATCGCCGACTACCAGTGCTCCCAGATGCTGCGCGACCGCTACCACCGGCTCGCGCCGGTCTTTCCCCCCGACGTCTCGATCTCGATGGACGAGGTCAAGAAGATCCCCTACATGATCGGCTTTGCCGATGGCCTGAAAATCTCGAAAACCGTCGATTGGATGCGCGAAAATTGGATGACCGACTGAACGCAGGGATACCCGCGCCGGAGTCGTGGTTCTGAAGAAAGACCATGCACCTGGCAACACGAGCACTCCCTCCCTCCTGTCATCCCGACCGAGGGAGCGGAGCGACCGAGCGGAGGGACCCATTCGACTCGCCGGGCTCGCCCAGGGCAGGTACTGACCGGTGCCTATCGGCAATACTGTTTCGGATGCTACGCACCAGGTTCCTCGGCTCGACCTCCGGCCTCGCTCGGAATGACAGGTGTGTGCTTCTTTCTCTTGAAACTCACAGCCTGCCGTGTGAGCCTCTTCTTGGGACCCGCGGGACATGGGACGGAGAGGATCCGATGAAGAAAGAACCTGCAAACCCGATGCAACCGTTTCTCGACAACCAGGGCGTTCTGATCCTCGACGGCGGGCTGGCCTCCGAGCTGGAACGGGCGGGCTACGACCTCGATGATCCCCTGTGGTCGGCCAAGGTACTGCTCGAAACGCCGGAAGCGATCGGCGACGTCCACCGCAGCTACCTCGAGGCGGGCGCCGACTGCATCATCAGTGCGAGCTACCAGGCCACCATCGAGGGCTTTCGCGCCCGGGGTCTCGGTCTGGCCGCGGCGGAGAACGCGATCCGGAAGTCAGTCCAACTCGCGCTCGACGCCCGCGACGAGTTCTGGGCCGATGAGAGCAACAGTGGGAACCGTCTGCGGCCCCTCCTGGCGGCAAGTGTCGGTCCGTACGGCGCCTATCTCGCCGATGGGTCGGAGTTCACCGGCCATTACGGTCTCGACGAACAATCTCTCGTGGATTTTCACCGGCGGCGGTGGCAGATCCTCGCATCGACCGGTGCCGATCTCCTGGCGTGCGAGACCATTCCATCGCTGCGGGAGGCGCGGGCCCTGGCCCGGCTGTTGACCGAAACACCGGACCGTTGGGCGTGGTTCAGCTTCAGCTGCCGCGACGGCGAGTCCATCAGCGACGGCACCCCGATCGTCGACTGCGTGCGGGTGCTGGACGCGGTTCCCCGGGTCGCGGCCATCGGCGTCAACTGCACGGCCCCAGTTTTCATCTCGGACCTCGTGGAGAAGATCCGCAGCGTCACCGACTCACCCATCGTGGCCTACCCCAACTCGGGGGAGGGGTGGGACGCCGAGAGCAAGAGCTGGACGGGCACCGCCGACCCCACCAGTTTCGCGGCGGCCGGCGCCCTCTGGCGCGACGCAGGGGCACGCCTGATCGGTGGCTGCTGCCGGACCGGACCGGAAGACATCCGACGGCTTCGCGAGGCCCTGATCCCCGCCAGCTGACGCCGATCGGCGTGACGGGTTGTGTTGCGTCAGTCCTGCCAGACCCGCACGGGGTAGGGCGGTCGCTCGTAGACCGGCGGCGGGTTGGCTTCGAGCTCCTCGAGGATGACTTCGATCGCCTTTTCGAGCTGCGGATCGTGTCCCGCGATGACCTCGGCCGGGGTCTGCTCGACCTCGATGTCCGGCGGCACGCCGACGTTCTCGACGACCCAGCCGTCCTCGTCCCAGATGGCGACGTTTGGAGCTGTCACATAGCCGCCATCCATCAGCCGGGGATAGCCGAGGGTGCCCACCAGACCGCCCCAGGTGGCCTTGCCGATGAGCGTGCCGAGTTCGAACTTGCGGAACATGTAGGGCAGGAGGTCGCCGCCCGATCCTGCGGTCTCGTCGATCAACATGACCTTGGGCCCCTGGATCGAGCCCTGGGGCGTCTTCATGTCCTCGCCGTAGCGCATGTTCCAGTGGCTGATATAGGGCCGCTGGAGGATGTTGATGTAGTAGTCCGCGATCTGGCCACCGCCGTTGAAGCGCTCGTCGATGATGATGGCGTCTTTGTCGACTTGCGGGAAGAAGTAGCGTTTGAAATAGGTGTGGCCGAGGGTCGTTGTGTTGGGCAGGTAGACATAAGCGACGCGGCCGCCGGTGGCCGCGTCCACCTTCTTGATGTTGCCCTCCACCCAGTCGCGGTTGCGCAGTGCGTACTCGGTCTCGATCGGCACGACGTTGACCGTTCGCGATCCGTCCAGCGACGGGTTGGGACCGACGGTGATCTCGACGATCCTGCCGGCGGTGTTTTCGAAGTGGCGGTAGAGGTTGTCGGGAGCCAGCAGGTCGGTACCGTTCACCGCGAGCAGGTACTCTCCGGCCTCCACGTCGACGCCGGGTTCGGTCAGAGGCGAGACGAGTTCGGGGTTCCAGTTGAGTCCGCCGAAGACCTTGGCGAAACGGTAGCGGCCGTCGCTGATGGTGTAATCGGCGCCCAGGAGCCCGCCCGGGATGCTCTCGGTCTCGAACAGAGAGTCTCCGCCGCCGGCCCGGTTGTGGCCGACCGCCAGCTCGCTGCCCATCCACTGCAGCAGACGGTTGAGATCCGAACGGCAGGAGAGGTCGGGCAGGAAGGGCCGGTAACGGTCGCGCATGGCGTCCCAGTCGGCGCCGTGGTAGTTGGTGGCGTAGAAATAGTCGCGGTAGATTCTCCAGGCCTCGTCGAAGATCTGCGCCCACTCGACAGGTGGATCGATCCGGATCTGGACGGCATCGAGGTCGAGATTTCCCTTGCCGGCCTCCGGCTTCGTGCCGGCCTCGACGATTCCCCAGGCCTCCCCGTTGCGGTAGAGGATGGATTTGCCGTCCCCCGACACGACAAAGGCGTTGGCCTCGAAGAGCTCGGTCTCCTCGCGCTCCTCGAGGTCGTACATCTTCAGGGTGGTGCCCCGCCCGTTCGGGCTCCCCGCCAAGGCATCGGCCTTCAGGTAGAAGATCGTGTTTTCCGATCCGGCCTGGAGGTCGAAGTAGTTGCCGGCATCCACCGGGAGGGCGAGGATGCGGTTGGCCAGGCCGTCGAAGTCGATGGTGACCGGGGTCGTCACCTTTTCGTTTTTCCCGTCGTTGTCGTCCTCCTCCTCGTCGTTCTTCGCGTCCTCTTCATCGCTCTCCGCTGCCAACGGCGACGGCACCCCTTTCTGCAGGGTGACCAGGTAGATGCTGCGGCTCATCTCCATGTCGGCGCTCGACATGGCGAACCACTGCCGAACCGGTCCGGCGTCGGTGGAGCCGAAGAAGTAGAGGTATTTGCCGCTCCGGTCGAAGACCGGGTTGCCGACATCGCTGAGCCCGTCGGCGATGGTGAAGACCTCGTCTTCTGCGATCGAGTAGAGGAAGACCTGCTCCATGTTGGCCATGTTGTTGACGGTGTAGGCGATCCAGGCGGAGTCGGGCGACCACACCGGGGCCATGAAGCCGAATTCGCCGGAGTTGTAGATGGGCTCCTGACCGATCTTCGTGATCTCGCGGGAAGGGAGATCGATGACGTAGAGGTTGCGGCCGTTGTCCTCGTAGGCGATCTTCTTCGAGTCGGGCGACCAACTCAGACCGTTGTAGAAACCGGTGCCCGTGAGGGCGTAGGTCGAGACCTCTCCCTTGCCGTTCTGGGGAGCGACGGCGAGCTCGTATTCGCCCGAGGCATCGGAGAAGTAGGCGATCGAGGCGCCGTCCGGCGACCACGCCGGGCCACGCTCGTGGGCGCCCGTGGTGAGCGTCACGTTTCGCGGATCACCCTTCTCGGCGGGCACGGTGACGATCTCGCCGCGGATCTCGAACACCGCACGCGATGCCGAGGGAGAGATATCCGCGGCGCGGATGAAATCGGTCCCGTCCACGTAGCGTGGCCGCAACTCCTGGAGATCGGTGGCGATGCCGACCTGCAGATCCTCGACCGCGCCGGTTTCGACGTTGAAGGTGTGGAGCGTCGCCGCTCTCTCGAACACGATCAGCCCGTCGCCGTACGAGGGGTCGACGATCGGGAAGTCCGTGAATCGGGTGAGCTGTTCGACGGCGCCGGAGGCCGGGTCGAAGGAGAAGAGGTTGAACTCTCCGCTGCGGTCGGAGATGAAGTAGACCCGGTTGCCGATCCACATCGGGTCGGTGTCGTTGCTGCGGCCCGGAGGCTGCGGGATCCTGGTGGTGGCGTGATCTGCGAATGTATAGAGCCAGATGGTGGTCACGGTGCCGCCGCGGTAGTTCTTCCACTGGCGGAAGGCCTCACGAAGCGGGGTGTAGGCGAGACGTGTTCCGTCGGGTGAATAGGAGGCCTTGACGCCATTCGGTAGATCGAGCCGCTGGGGAAAGCCGCCGACCACCGGCACCGTGAAGAACTGGGTGTAGCGGCGTGTGAAGACGTCGCGTGCGGAGCGGAACAGCACCTCCGACCCATCGGGCGTGAACGAACACACGGTGTCATCGTACGGATGCCAGGTCAGGCGGGTGGGGATGCCGCCCGCCACCGGCACGATGTAGACGTCGGTGTTGCCGTCGTACTCCGCGTCGAAGGCGATCCACTCGCCGTCGGGAGAGAACACCGGGTTGGCTTCCACGCCCTCGTCGGAGGTCAGCCGGCGGGGAGACGTCCCATCGGCATCGGCGACCCACAGGTCGTCGGCGTAGACGAACGCGATATGCCCGCCGCCGATCGCGGGTTGGTTGAGGAACCTTGTATCGGTGGTGTTGATAGCCGCGGCTGTGGGAGCCCACAAACCGAACGCTACGAAGAGGCCGAGGAGCGGTCGGGAGATCTTCATCAGTTCCTCCAGATCGAAATGGCGCCGGGAAAGCCCCCGCGCATGAGTGAGAATTCTACGCCCGCCCTCTGCCGATGTCACAGTCCGGCCGGCTTTCCTGCGTTCCCATTTCACTTCCGCGCCCGGATGCCGCACAATGGCGGCGAAGATTTTCAGGGGGTGAGAAGGTGGATGCATCAGATCGATCGGCGGCGGCAACCATGATGGTGGCAGGTTTGGTTCTTCTGGCAGTCGGGCTGCTGAGCGCGTGTGCGGCGCCCGTTCACTACGACGTCATCCTCAGAAACGGCACCATCTACGATGGCAGCGGTTCTCCGCCATATGTCGGTGATCTCGCCATCAACGGCGATCAGATAGCCGCCATCGGCGATCTCGGACGGGCCGAGGGCCGGATGGAGATCGACGCCACCGGGCTCGCCGTGGCGCCCGGCTTCATCAACATGATGTGCTGGGCCAACGAGTCGCTGATCGAGGACGGGCGCTCGCAGAGCGATATCCGCCAGGGCGTGACGCTGGAGATCCTCGGCGAGGGCGACTCCATGGGCCCACTCAATCAAGCCATGAAGGACGAGATGGTGCGACGCCAGGGCGACATCACGTATGACGTCGAGTGGACGACCCTGGACGAGTACCTCCAGTACCTCGAAGACCGCGGCGTCTCTCCGAATGTGGCGTCCTTCATCGGCTCCGCCACCCCGCGCGACTACGTGATCGGACAGGAGGACCGCCCGGCCACGCCCGAAGAGATCGAACAGATGCGGGCGCTCGTCCGTGCCGCCATGGAAGACGGTGCGCTCGGCGTCGCCTCCGCGCTCATCTACCCGCCCGGGAGCTTTGCCGACACCGATGAGTTGATCGCTCTGGCCGAGGTGGCCGGTGAGTACGACGGGATGTACATCTCCCACGTCCGCGGCGAGGGCGCTCACCTGCTCGAGTCCATCGGTGAATTGCTGACGATCGCCCGCGAAGCCGACGTGCGAGCCGAGATCTACCACCTCAAGGCATCAGGTCGACCGAACTGGCCGCTCTTCGATGAGGCGGTCGCGATGGTCGAGGCAGCGCGGGCCGAGGGCCTCCAGATCACCGCCGACGTTTACACCTATGCCGCCAGCGCCACCGGGCTCAACGCCAGCATGCCGCCCTGGGTCCAGGAGGGAGGGTTCGAAAAAAGTCTGGAACGCCTCGCGGACCCGGCGACTCGGAAACGGATCGCGAAGGAAATGGGCGAGGCGTCCGACGACTGGGAGAACGGATACCTCGGCGCCGGGTCGCCGGACAACATCCTCCTCGTCGGATTCAAGTCCGACGCCCTCAAACCCCTGACCGGAAAGACCCTGGCCGAGATCGCCGAGATGCGTGGGACGGATCCGAAGGAGACCGCCATGGACCTGATCGTCGAGGACCAGTCCCGGATCGGGACCGTCTACTTCAGCCAGTCGGAAGAGGTCCTGCGGAAAGCCATCGCCCTGCCCTGGGTGAGCTTCAACTCCGACGCGGCCTCGCTCGCGCCCGAAGGGGTGTTTCTCAAGAGAAATCCGCATCCCCGGGCCTACGGCAGCTTCGCCAGAGTGTTGGGGAAGTACACGCGCGACGAGCAGCTCCTGACGCTCGAGGAGGCGGTTCGCAAGCTGGCGGCCCTGCCCGCGGCCAACCTGAAGATCGACCGCCGCGGGATGTTGCGCGAGGAGTACTTCGCCGATGTGGTCGTGTTCGACCCGGCGACCATTCAGGACCACGCGACCTTCGCCGAGCCCCACCAGTACGCGACCGGAATGGAGCACGTCTTCGTCAACGGGGTCCAGGTCCTCGCCGACGGCGAGCACACCGGGGCGACGCCGGGGCGCGTGGTGCGCGGGCCGGGTTGGACGGGCCGGTAGATGCGGCGCGCGCTGGTCGTTGCGGTTGTCTGTTGCAGCGCGTTCGCCTCGGTCGGGTGGACCGCGGAGGAGGCGAAGAAGACGGACGGAGTTCGCACCCTCTACCTGATCCGCCACGGCGACTACGACAGTGACGACGAGAGCGATCCGACGGTTGGCAAGGCGCTGATACCGCTCGGTGTGGCCCAGGCGCGGCTGGTCGGTGCGCGGTTGCGAGGGATGCCGGTTGCCTTCACCTCGCTCCACAGCAGCACGATGACCAGGGCGCGGCAGACGGCACTGGTGATCGGGGAGGAGTTTCCCGACCTCCAACTCCAGTCCTCCGCGCTCATCAGCGAGTGCACTCCGCCGACCCGGCGCAAGGACGTCATGGAGGACGAGACCCCCGACGATCTCGAGGCGTGCACCCGGCAGCTCGAGGAGGCCTTCCCGGTCTATTTCGCGCCGTCGCCCGACGCCGACAGGCACGACATCGTGGTCTGCCACGGCAACGTGATCCGCTACTTCGTGACCAGGGCCCTCGAGGTCGACACCGAGGCCTGGCTCGGCATGTCGATCGCCAACTGCAGCCTGACGGTCATCACCGTCAGGCCGATGGCTCGATGAAGGTGCTGTCGTATTCCGACTCGGGCCACATCCCGCCGAACCTGACGACCCGCACCGCGCCGGGTGCACCCGTGGATCTGGGAATCCCGGGCTCGGTGCAAATGGAATAAGGAGCGGCGGCGGCGACCAGGGAACGACTCTGAAGGTGGGCCTCGGCCCGCCCTACGGGTCCGCGCAGTTTGTGGGTCCGAAGTAGGGTGGGCCTTGGCCCACCTTCAGACTCTGTTTCACTTCCCTGTCATCCCGACCGAGTGAACGGAACCAATGCACCCGCGTGTCATCCCGACCGAGTGAACGGAACCAATGCACCCACCTGTCATCCCGACCGAGTGAACGAAGTGAGCGAGCGGAGGGATCTGAGGGGCGATGTCGGCAAGGTCTGAGATCCCTCCACTTCGGCCTGCGGGCCTTCGGTCGGGATGACAGGAAGCGGCGCTTTTTTGGCCGGGATGAGAGTCAACCCCGCTCGAGACCGAGGATCTTGAATCTCGAACGTTCGAATTCGGCCAACATCGGCGGATTGGTGCCTCGGATGTCCGCCAGGAGCTGGTGGGCCTCTGCGTCCTGACCGGTGGCGAGCATGGTCTCCGCCAGAATCATGGAATTGTAGATCTTGAAGATGCCCTCGTGAGTCTGCATGAACGTCAGACGTTGGTCGGCGGCGCGCAACCGGTCCTGGGCGGTCTTGAAATCGCCCTGCGTCGCCAATCGGACGCCTTGCAGGTGACTGATGGCGGCCTGGACCGCCATCTTGGTGTCCCCACTCCCACCGGATTCGGTTTCAAGGAGAAGGCCATCCGCACGGTCCTCGATCTCCTGGACGGTCGTCCAATCACCCAGACGACACGCGGCGCGGTGGGTGATGATCGCGGCGTACCCGGTCGGGCGCCGCACGACACACCCGGATTCCCGTTCGTCGAGAATCTGCCGCCACGCATTCCGTCCGGCCAGCTCGGTATAGTTCGCAAGGCACTCGAGCTCGATCGCCGCGTCCT
This sequence comes from Candidatus Sulfomarinibacteraceae bacterium, assembly GCA_963715955.1. GTDB lineage: Bacteria > Acidobacteriota > Thermoanaerobaculia > Thermoanaerobaculales > Sulfomarinibacteraceae > Sulfomarinibacter. Next base: position 157,803 of record CAVQSQ010000012.1, on the reverse strand, counting down.
CAGCCATGCCCGCGGCGAGCGCACGGGCGATGACGGCGCGAGCGCCGTCGGGGTCTCCGGAGTGGGCCTTCATGATCACCAGGTGTTGGTAGGAAGCCCAGAAATCGGGTCTGATCTCGATTGCCCGCTGGAACGAGTCCTCCGCTTCCCCGTACCTGCCGAGAACGGTGAAGAGCTCGCCGAGGGAGTCGTGGGGATTGGCCTGATCGGGGACCACGAATCGGTAGCTCTTGAAGTACTCCTCGGACTCCGCAAAGCGGGCCCGGGTCATGGCGATATAGCCGAGTGCGTTGTAGGCGTTGACCCAGTTGGGGTCGATTTCCAGGAGATGTTGGAAAAGCCGGGTCGCCTCCTCGAGCTCACCCCGATTCCACGACCTGTTGGCCTGAATGCTGAGACCGTAGGGATCGTTCGGGTATGTGGCGACGTAATCGTCAAGCAGGCGATCGGCGTCGTCCTCACGGCCGTCGCGAAAGGCGCGCCACCGTTCGATCATGAACTGTTCCCGAGGCGTGAGAGCGGAGATGTCTGCGGTTGCGACGTCTTCGAAAAGCTCCTGCGCCCGCTGGGGGTCTTCCTCGTAAAGGGTCGTCGCGTACCGGTACTTCGCGATCAGAAAGTCGGGGTCGAGCTCGAGAGCGCGCCCGAAGTGCTCACGTGCCTCGGCGAAGTAGATCTTCGCCTGGGCATCGACACCCGCCTCGAACTCGGCGAGAGCTTCGGGTGAGAACGTCGTCCACTCCTGCGCCCGAGGCCTCGCCACCAGGGTCACGCCGGCCGCGACCAGTGGAACAACGATGAGGGCCCACCACATCCAGCGCTTCATACGACCTCCGTCGCCCATCGCATCGGAGAGAAACCGGCCACCGGATTCTGCGACAGTTCACTCATCTATGGGTTTCATACGGGTGTTTTGTCAAGGAGTTCTCCGGAAATTCAGTTGTTGCAGCTCCTCCTGTGCCGAATCGTGTTAGCCTTTCCGTGTATGACGAATTCTCTCGCCACCACTGTCATCTGAGGGGTTGCTGGACGGTCGAACCGCCGGTCCGCCGTTCCGAGCCCGAAACTCTGTATCCCACGCTGCCGATTCGGCGAAGGGTGTGCTCACGCACGCCCACAGGAACAGGAGAAAGACAGTGACTCTGGAAATGTACGGATGGAACGATCGGTTCCGATCTCTCTTCGGGCTCTTTCAGGACGATGAACAGATTCCTGCGCGCGTCACTCGGGTCGACCGCGGCGCCGCGCGCGTCCGGACGGAGTCGGGTGTGTCGGCCGCAGTCACCGCGGGAACCCTCGAGCCTTCGGGGGAGGCAGGCCCGCCCGCCGTCGGTGATTGGGTGGCTCTCGACCAGCGCGAGGGCACCCATGTGATCCGAGCCATTCTGCCGAGGTCGGGAGCGCTGGCGCGCCGGCGCCCGGGGGAGGCGGACAATGAACAGGTGGTCGCGGCCAACGTCGACCTGGTGCTGATCGTGGAAAGCATCGAGCGCGGGCCGAATCCCCGCCGGATCGAGCGGGCGACGGCGCTGGCGTGGGACGGAGGCGCTCAACCGGTGGTGGTCCTGACCAAGATCGAATTGTGTCCGGACCTGGATGCCGCGGTCGCGAAGGCCCGTGAGGGTGCTCCGTTCTGTGACATCCTGCCGCTCTCCGCAATCAGCGGGGATGGGCTCGAACTCCTCATGGCCCGGCTTGAACCCGGCACGACGGCGGTCCTGCTCGGACCGTCGGGGGTCGGAAAATCCACGCTCACGAACCGGCTCCTCGGCGAGGAGAAGCTTGCGGTGGCGGAAGTTCGTGCCGGTGACTCCAAGGGCCGGCACACCACCACGTCCCGCGAGCTGGTCGCGCTTCCAAACGGCAGTTGTCTGATCGACACGCCGGGCGTTCGCGAGCTGGGGCTGTGGCTCGATGCCGGAGCGGTGGGGCACGCCTTTCCCGAGATCGAGGAGGCTGCCGCCCGCTGCCGCTTCGGCGACTGCCGCCACGAGATCGGAACCGGGGTGCGCCGTGCTCGAGGCCGTCGAGGAGGGGTCGCTCGATGCGGCGCGGGTGGCGAGCTTCCTGCGTCTGCGCAAGGAGGCCGAAAACCTCGATCTGCGGCGCGACGCCTCGCGGCGCCACGAGGTGAAGGCCAGGGAACGCAGCTTCGGCAGGATGGTCCGCCAGGCGGTGAAGCTCAAGAAGGACCGCTGAACTCAGTTCCCGGACTCGTAGACCTGCCACATATCGTCGTCGTCGTAGATCTTCTCGGTGTCGTCGGCGTGCATGGCATCGAGCTCGAAATCGCGGTAGCGGCCGCGTTCGGCGGCGTGCTCGGCGAAGATCTCGTGCTGGATCATGGCGCTCATGATCTCGTTGGTGCCGGTCCAGATCTGCGCCAGCCGCAGGTCTCGGACCGCGCGTTCGATCGGCAGGACGTCGGTGTAGCCGATCCCGCCGGTGATCTGCATGGCGAGGTTGGAGACCGTCCAGCCCGCCTCGGTGACGAACTTCTTGGTCTCCGAGACGATGCGCCGCAGGTTCGGCGCGCCGTCGTCGGCGGCGCGGGCGGCCTGGTAGATCATGGCCCGCGCGCAGTCGAGCTGGGTCTGCGCCTCGGCGACCATGAAGCTCACCGCCTGGAACTTCCGGATCGGCCGGCCGAAGGCCTTGCGGCGATCGGCGTAGTGCATGGCGACGTCGAGGCAGGCCTTCATGCCGCCGGTGATGGGCCCGGCGCTGCACAGGCGCTCGGGCACCATCATGGTGTGGAAGACCTCGCCGCCGCCGTGCAACGAACCGACGAGGTTCTCCTTGGGGACCTCGACATCGCGGAAGACGACCCGCCCGGTGCCGCCGCCGCGGGTGCCCATCAGCCCGTAGAGGTATTTCACCTCGACCCCGGGACCGCGGTCGATGAGCATGGCGCTGATCCGCCGGTCGGGCGGAGAGCCTCTCGTCGTGGTTGGTGCGCACGTAGGCGAGGAAGAAATCGGCCCCTTCGGCGCCGACGATGAAGCGCTTGACGCCGCGCACCACGAAGTGGTCGCCGCGGTCCTCGGCGCGGCTGGTGGCGCCGAAGAAGTCCGAGCCGCCGCGCGGCTCGGTGAGGGCCTCGGCGGCGACCTTCTCCCCGGCCAACATGGGCGCGAGGTAGGTTCTCTTCTGCTCCTCGGTGCCGAAGGTGTTGATGGCCTCGCCGACGATCGACGGCATCACGTAGCAGCAACCGGCGGCGGTGCCGAGCGGCCCCACCTCCTCCATGGCGGCGCACTCCGCCACCCACGACAGACCCCTCCCGCCGTACTCGACCGGAAAACGCAGACCGAGCAGGTTGTGGCGTGCGAAGGTCTCGAAGAGCTCGCGCGGGTAGGTGATCTCGTCGCGGTCCATCCGCCGCGTGTAGTCGGGGTCGACCTCGTCCCGGACCACCTGGCGCATCTCGTCGCGCACCGCGATCGGCCGTGTCGTCGAGCATGAAGTCGTACATCGTCGCCTCCCCGTCATTCGCCCGGTCGTTGACACCAATGTACGGCCGGAAGGGCGGCGCTTCAACGCCCCGTCTTCTTTTTTGGCCGTATCGGCAGCGGGCAGGCGCCCCGCATCGCGGAGCGCCCGCCGTAGAAGAAACTCGACCTGGGCGTTGACGCTGCGGAGGTCGTCTCCCGCCCAGCGCCTCAGGGCGTCCAGGACCTTGGGGTCCAGACGCAGGAGAAAGGCCTCGCGTTGGGTCACGTGTAGAGGCTGCCGGTGTTGACCACGGGCTGGGTGTGGCGGTCGCTGCACAGCACCACCAGGAGGTTCGAGACCATGGCCGCCCGCCGCTCGTCGTCGAGTTCGACGATGTTGTCCTTGGCCAGGTGATCGAGCGCCATCTGGACCATGCCCACCGCGCCCTCGACGATCTTGGTGCGTGCCGCGACCACCGCCTGCGCCTGCTGCCGCTGCAGCATCGCCGCCGCGATCTCGGGCGAGTAGGCGAGGTGGCTGATTCGGGCCTCGATGACCTCGACCCCGGCCTTGTCGAGCCGTTCCTGGATATCGTCCTTGAGCTGGTCGCAGACTTCGGCGGTGTTGCCGCGCAGCGACATCTCGTGGTCCTCGCTGTCGTAGGGGTAGCGGCTGGCGAGGTTGCGCAGGGCGGCTTCGCTCTGGACCGACACGAAGTCCTCGTAGTCGTCCACCTCGAACATCGCCTCGGCGGTGTTCACGACCCGCCACACCACGACCGCCGAGATGTCGACCGGGTTGCCGTCGCGGTCGTTGACCTTGGACGGGCGCCCCGAGGTCCGGCTGCGCGCCTGCACCACCTTGCCCTGGGCGATCCTTCTGCTCCGGGTTGTGGGTCGAGCCGGTCTCGAAGTTGCGGATGCGCAACGAGATCTTCTTCTTGGAGAAGAACGGGTTGACCCAGAAAAACCCGGACTCGAGCGCCGACCCCTTGTAGGCGCCGAACAGCAGCAGCACCCGCGCCTGGTTGGGTGCGATGGCCATGTAGCCGGACAGGGCGATGGTACCGAGGAGAACGGTGGCGATTCCTGCAATCAGAAGGATGAGATCCGGCGTTCCCCCGGCGTGCTTGAGGCCGATAGCGCCCTTGATGAGCATCCACGGCCCGCCGGCCAGCATCGCGATGTTGATGATGAGCGGCAGCCAGCCGCTCGGCGGACGATAGGTCTTTTCAGTCGTCATGTCGTACCTCCTGATACCAATACGATATCACAATGCAATCTATTCCACAGCTCTGAAGGTGGGCCAAGGCCCACCCTACGCCTGGCACAAGAAGCGGGGAATCGGTAGGGTCGGGCCTTGGCCCACCTTCAGTCTCGTGTCGGGTTCCGGTGACGTCTGCTGGAAGCTCGTTTCTGCCCGTGTTTGAGGTGTGTTGTCGCTGTCAGCTCTGGTTGAGCTCCGTCGCCACCCGCTCCACCTCGGACCACACGCGCAGGAGGTTCTCGCCGCAGATCTTGCGGATGTCCTCCTCGCTGTAGCCGCGGCGCAGCAGCTCCGCGATCAGATTCGGGTAGGCCGAGACGTCCTCGAGACCGACCGGCGTCTCGGTGATCCCGTCGAAGTCCGATCCCAGCCCGACGTGGTCGATGCCGACAAGTTCGACGACGTGGTCGATGTGATCCGCCACATCGCTGACGCTGGCTCCGGCCTTCGGGTTTTCCGCGTAGTACTCGTCGAGCCGAGCCCGAAACTCGGGACTCCCCATGGCGACGTCGTGTTCCTTCATGAACGTGCGCATGAGAGGCCACAACTCCTCCGCCTGCTTCTGGGCCGCCTCGGTGAGAAAGCTCGGCGCAAAGGCGATCTGGACGACCCCACCGCCCTCCGCAACCCCTTTGATCAGGTCGTCCGGGATGTTGCGCTCGAAACCCGGCGTGAAGAACCGGCACGAGGAGTGGGAAGCGATCACCGGTGCTTGCGAGAGCTCGAGGACCTGGAGGATCGTGTCATCGGTGACGTGGGAGATGTCGACCATGATCCCGAGGCGGTTCATTTCCGCCACGACCTCGCGGCCAAAGGGGCTGAGGCCGTTCCATCTCCGCTCCTCGGCGTAGGACGAGTCGCAGATCAGATTGGGCTCGGAGTGCGTGAGGGTGACGTAGCGCACGCCCCGGTCGTAGAAGTGCTGCAGCGCCGACAGGTCGTCCTCGATGGCGGCGCCGTTCTCGATTCCCATAGGAAGCGCGAAGATGTCCGCCGCGAAGAGGTTGCGGACATCGGCGACGGAGCGCGCGACGGCGAAGGTCTCGGGCGCTTGCGTCTGGAGGCTCTCGACCAGGTCGATCAGCTCGTCCGCGAGGGCGCGGGCGCCGCCCTCTTCCTGGAGCTTGGCGGGGATGTAGATCGACATGAAGGCGGCGTCGAGCCCGCCGATCCGGGCGCGAACGGCATCGAAGTGGCCGTCCTCGGTCTCGACGGCGACATCCTCCTGTGATTCGTGCAACCGGTAGGGCACGTCGATGTGGGTGTCGATGATCAGGAATTCCTGCGCCAGCTGCGCGGCGCGGATCTCGGGCGTGATCTCAACTGCGGTCGGTGGCGCCTCACTCTGTCGGCATCCCGTGACGAGCATGGTGAACGGCAACAGCGCCGCCGCAATCAGGTTCTTCGTTTTCATGCGCCCTCCTCAACTCGGGGAGTGTAGCTCAACCCTTGTGCCGAGGACCGGCGACTGGGGAGAACCGTCCGCGCCAACTCGATTGGGTGCGGCCATGAGCCGGTATCCCGCGCCTGGAGGTATCCGCCCTAAGAGATGACAATATGTTCATATTCGCAATTTTACGACAATTAAAACATTTGCTTTCGCAAGTGGAAATTGGATGTTAGACTCGAATGCATCAGCGAGGCGCACAATCTGCGACCAACATTTCGAGGAGGCCACCGATGTTTCGACTTCGTGCGTTGTATGCGGGTGTCATCGCCATTCTCTGCTCCGCCCACCTGTCTTCGGCTGCCGAGATCCCGTTCGAACTCTACACCGGCTATCCGACGGGTTCCGGCCGCGGGACAGCGGCCGCCGACATCGACGGCGACGGGGTTGACGACTACATCGTCGCGTTCGAGTCCGCCGGGGCCATCCGCGGATACCGCACCTACCCGTTGGCCGTCCTCTTCAACTTGACCGGTTTCGACTCGCCTTCCACCCTCGCAACGGGAGATCTCGATGGCGACGGAGATATCGACATTGTTGTCGGCCAGTTCGACAACATCCCGATCGTGGGTGACCCCCCGCACCCGGCGGAGGAGGCCGAGGTCCTCTGGCTCGAAAACCCATTGAACGGCGGCGGCGGCTGGGTGGCCCACGGAGTCAGCCTGCTGGTCTTCGAGGGAATGCGCGACATCGCACTCGCCGACATGGATGCCGACGGCGACCTCGATATTCTGGAAGCGCAGTCCGGTGGGTACACCTGGGCGGCCAACGACGGCAGCCCGGCTGACGGTGGGTGGGTGATCCACACCATCGACTCGTCAGCGACGCAGCCTTGGGGAGTGGCAGCCGTCGATTTCGATGGCGACGGCGACCTCGACGTCGTCGGAACGGATGTTTCGGGCGATCTCGTGGAGTGGTTCGAGAGCGAGGATGGGAATGCCGACGGCGCGCCCGACGACTTCTGGACCTCGCACACGATCGACGGCAGCTTCAACAACGCCAGCGGTGTGGCGGTCGGTGACATCGACCGCGACGGCGATCCGGACGTGATTGCCGCCGCGGCCGTTGCCGATCAGATCTCGTGGTACGCCAACCCGGGATGGGCTGAAACGGTGGTCGCCACGGGCTTCGACGGCGCCTCGTCGGTCGAGGTGGTCGATCTCGACCTCGACGGCGACCTCGACATTCTGGCGACCGCCGAGAACGCCGACGATCTCGTCTGGTTCGAGAACACCGACGGCGCCGGCGGCGCGTGGACCAAACGGACCCTCGACGCGTCCGCGGACGGCGCCGTCGATGCGGTGGCAGGCGATTTCGACGGCGACGGCGACCCGGACATTCTGATGGCGGCGCTGTTCGAAGACCGCCTGTTTCAGTGGACCAACAAGAAAATCCACCGCCGGTTCTTCGATGACGACCCGATCGAGATACGAACCGAGCTTGCCGACCCGCGGGCCATCGAGGTCGCTGACATCAACGGCGACGGCCTTCAGGATGTTGTCACCGCCTTGTGGACCGGAGGCGACGTCGTGGCGTATCTGGGGGTGACCACCGCGGGAACCGGATGGTGGACCAATACGGTCGACGAGTCATTCGCCTCGGCGCGAGATGTGGCGGTTGCCGACATGGACGGAGACGGTGATATCGACATCCTGGGTGCGGCGGTCGCCGCCGATGCCATCCGCTGGTGGGAGAACAACGGCGCCGCGGTGCCGACGTGGACGTCTCACACCATCGTGTCGAGCTACAACGGCGCCCACCGGGTCGAGCCTGCGGACTTCGACCGCGACGGCGATATGGACGTGGCGGTCGCGGCCTTCGATGGTGACGATGTGTCGTGGATGGAGAACACAAACGGTGTCGGTACCGCGTGGAGCCGCCACGATCTCGGCACCTACTTCGGCGCCTTCGACCTCGCGGTCGGAGACCTGAATTCGGATGGCACTCCCGATATCGTGGCCTCTGCCTACGACGACGATCTCGTGGAGTATTTCCTCAACCCGCCGGGCGGGGGGCCGTGGTCGGTCGGACAGGTGGAAGATCTGTTGGACGGTCCCCGGGGCGTGGATCTCGCCGATGTCGATGGCGACGGCGATCTCGACGTGGTCGTCGTGGTGCGCAACGACGAAGACATCCTGTGGTTCGCCAACAGTGGAACCGGAGCTTCCTGGACCGAGCACAACGTGGGGACGGGCTACCTCCCGGACGGCGTCGCAGTGAGGGCCGGCGACCTCGACGACGACGGGGACATCGATGTGGCCGCGACCAACCAGGACGGCAACGACGTCATCGTGTGGAAAAACGACGGCGGCGGGACGAGTTGGAGCAAATACTCGATGGAGCAGAACCTGGATTCGACCTGGGACCTCGATCTGGCCGACATCAACCGCGACGGCAGACTCGACATCGCCGTCGCTGCGGGAGGCACAGCCGACTCGCTCACCTGGTATCCGAATATCGGCGACCAGTACTCGCAGGTCTACTACGACGACGCACCATCCGTCATCGAAACAGGCGCGCTCGAGCCGCTTCTCGCAGTGCTCGTGGCCCACCAGGGCCGGACGTCCCGCGACGAAGACATGGAGCTCTCGCGCCTGACCCTCGAGTTCGTGCGGGAGGACGGCACGACGCCGCTGACCTCGACCGAAATCAACAACCTGCTGGCGCGTCTCGAGCTCTACCGCGACGTCAACAACGACGCCTTCTTCAGCACCGGCGACACGCTCGCGGCGACCGATGAATACATCAGCCTGAGCAGTGGGGTTTTGACGTGGAACCTCCCCGATGGTGAGGCGCAGCTTGCCGTTGGCCCGGCGGAAGCCGAGTTCTTCTTCGTCGTGGCGACCTCGCTGTCGGACGTGCCGGTGAGCCCCTCGAAGTTCATCGTCCGCATTCCAGCCGGTGGAGCGCTGGCCGAAGATGCGGAGTTTGACGTTCTGATCTCGTCGGAGGACTCGACCGGAATCGAAACGGATGTGATCGCAGTCGGATCGGGGATCTTCAGCGACGGCTTCGAAAGCGGCAACACCGATCAGTGGTCGAACGTCGTTGGTGGGTGACGGGAAGGTTCGACGCAATTTCGGAGAATATTCGGTTCCTGGCGGCCGCTCGATGAGTGCCGACGCCGATGGACTGTGCCAGGATGGGAGAACCGCGTACCCGGGTAGATCCGGGGACCTTATTCATCGAAGGCGCGTTTTTTCGGGAGTCGTGTGATGTCGAGTCGAATCGCCGCCCTTTTTCTGACGCTGTTGACAGTCGTTGGAGGAGCTATGGGCCAGCCGGCCGATTCAGATAATCAGGATCGCGAACGCTGGGACCGCAAATTCGCGGGATCGGATTTCATCTATGGCAAGGAGCCCGCGCGATTTGTCGCGGACAACGTCGAGTTCTTGCCCGCCAAAGGCCGTGCTCTCGACGTTGCGGCAGGGGAGGGGCGCAACGCGGTCTTTCTCGCGCGCTTCGGTCTCGAGGTCGACGCGGTGGATATCTCGGAGGTGGGGCTCGCCAAGGCTCGGCAGCTTGCCGACGAGGCGGGCGTCAGCATCACCACCGTCGTTGCGGATCTCGGCGACTATTCCATCCCGGAGGACCGATACGACGTGGTGGTGGTCATCAACTACCTCCAGCGAGATCTGATCGACGATCTCAGGGCGGCCCTCAGACCGGGCGGCATCGTGATCTACGAGACCTACACCGTGGCGCAGTTGGACATTCCCGGCGCCCACCACATGCGGCGCGAGTACCTCCTGGAACCGGGTGAGCTGCGAGCGATGTTCGAAGGTTTCGAAATCCTCGAGTACAGCGAGACAGCTGACGACCGCCAGGCATTGGCGAGCCTGGTCGCGCGAAAGCCCCCCGAACCCTGAGGACGGTCAGTTCGTGGCGACCACGACGGTGTTGTCGGTGCCGTCGTCCTGGACGGTGTCCCTCTTCGAAACCGTGAGTTGATTGCTCGCGGACGGTGCGGTCAGCCAGTAGTGGGCCAGGCCGGGTTGGTACCGATTGACGTTGTTGTTCTTCACCCCGTGACGACTGCCGTCGATCTGAACAGCGGCATCGGCACCGTAGCCCCTGATGATGTTCTTCGTGACGGAAAAGCCGGTGCTGGCCTCCTGCAGCCAGATCGGCACACCCGAGGACATGTTGAAGAAGTTCCCCTCGATGGTCCAACCGCCGGCGTCGAGGGCGTACACGCCGGTGGCGCCTGCGCCGGTGACCCGGTTTCCGGTGACCATGACGCCGCGCGAATAGTAGCTTCCCACGGCTTTCGCGTTTTCGTTCGCCAGTGAGAGGCGGTTCTGCGAGACGCCGGCATCGAGCATGTGCTGGTCATCCGGGAGGTCGATGGTGGTGTAGTCTTCGATCACCACGCACTCGGCAAAGTCACCAGTGCACTGCATCGTGTTCTTCGAAATCTCGAGCTCGGTCGGCGCGGTCGGGAATCGCTCGTCCACCGGCCCGGAATCGTAGCCGAACACGCCCGTCACACCGTGAGTGGTGATGACGCCATAGTAGGCAACGCCCAGCATCCGGTTGTTGGAGACGACTGCCCGTCCGCCGTCAGCGTCCTGGAGAAAGTAGGCTGCGCCGATATCGGTGAACCGGTTACGGTTCACCAGGATCTGGCTGTCCTCGATGTCGGAGTTCGTGACCGCATAGGCGATGCTCTGAAAATCGGAATTGGAGATGGTGGTGGTCGCGGCGATCGGTTTCGAGTACTCGATCGACACGACTCCGCTTTCGTCGACGGTTGTCACGACCTCGCCGCCGACCGTCAGTCCGTTGTGAGCGGTCCAGTCGATCTGAGCACAGGTTTCGGGGTCGCAGGCCTCCGCTTGCAGTCGAATGCCGGCGACCGTGAGGTCGACCCGGCTGAGGTTGAAGTTGCGGAGCCCGTCGATTCGTCCGACGACGTCGACGATGCTCCGGGATTGGGAGGTTCGGCCGAAGCCGTCGACCCACGGTTGGGACAGACCGCGCAGGCGGATGCTGAAACCGCGCAGGCTCAGGCTGCTTGTCAGTTCTTCTCCCCCCGGTCCGACCCATCCGTCGGCGTCCTGGTGGAATGCAAAAACCGTCGGAAGACCGGGATCGGGGAAATAGCCGTCTTCCACGAGCAGGGGAAACATCGTCTCGTCGCAGCCCGCCTCGAGGACCGTCTTGTTCTTTCCGGCGCCTCTCCAGGTCAGGTCGCCTTCGTAGAGAACGGCCACCGGTCGCAACAGGTAGTAGCGGCCGGCGACCATCTTGACGGTGGAACCGGAGCCTGCCGCCACTGCCTCCTCGAACGCACACTCGAGATTCTCCGAGTCGTCGGACCCGGTGGGGAAGACCGTCCACACTCTGCCGTTGTCCACAACGTATGCAGGATCGCAGAACGAGGCCGCGATCGCCGCCGTGAAAATGACTGTTGCGATACAACCCGAGACGAGCAGATTCGCCGAGCGCATGAGAGGCCCCCTCCGACGGCGCCAAGCCTGTTCCGAGGCACAACGCCGCGTGGTTTTCTGTTGGCTACGCCCCGAAGGTAGTGAAATCGTTGGCGGCAGTCAAGTTGCGATGACGCCGTCAACGCGGGGTTGTTGCGTGTGAAACGGCAACATCGGGGGCCGAGAGGCGTAGGATAGAACGGATGCGGCGGGAGGCACCTACGGCTGAATCCCGGGCCGCATCGAGAAATCATGGAGGAGAGACGATGCGTGAATCCCAACGAAGCGAGGTCGCGAATACGCTGGCGCGGAGCCTCGCGGCAGCTCTGATGTTGACTCTCATCCCGGCCGCCGTTCTGGCCGATTCGCCGGGCGACCTGCCGTTGGTCACACCCGACGCCAACGTCGAGCGCGGTGCCATCCCCGAGATCTACACCTGGGACCTGGATCCGTTGTTCGTGTCGGACGAGGCGTGGGATGCGGCGCGCGTCAAATTGCTGGCCGAGATCCCGTCGCTTGCGCAGTTCGATGGCCGACTTGCGGACCCGGCTGCGCTGACAGCCTGTCTCGAGCTCTATTTCAAGCTCCACCTTGAAGCGAATTTCGTGACCCTCTACGCCAATCTCCGGCAGAGCACGGCCCTGACCGACGAGACCGCCAACGCCATGGTCCAGCGCAGCCTCGCCGCGATGGATCAGCTGATGAGCGCCGCCGCCTTCATCCGGCGCGAGGTGCTGACGCTCTCCGAGGAAAGCCTGCTGGAGGCCTACGCCGCCGAACCGGAACTGGCCGAGTTCCGGCCCTACCTCGACAACCTGCGCCGCCGCGCCGACCGTCTGCTGTCGCCGGACGCCGAACGGGCGCTGGCGCTGCTCGGCGACAACCTGTGGGCCGAGATCGACCTCAACGAGATCCCGTCGCCCCTCGAAGACGCATTCGCCGCCCTGCTCTCCGACATTCCGTGGCCGCAGATCGAGGACGCAAACGGTGACATGGTCCAGCTCACCTTATCCAACTACCCGCGCTACCGTGCTTCGGCCGACCGCGATGTTCGACGCAACGCCGTGGCCGCCATGTTCGGCACCCTCCGCCAGTACCAGCACGCCCTGGCCGCGACGCTGGCGGGCCAGTTCCAGCTCGACGTCGATCTGGCTCGGGCCCGCGGCTACGACACCGCCCTCGAGGCCTACCTCGACAAGGACGGCCTGACGCCCGCCGTCTACAACAATCTGGTGTCGACCATCAACGCCAACCTGCCGCTGCTCCACCGCTACGTCGCGCTGCGGAAGCAGGCGCTCGGGCTCGAGGACATCCACATCTACGACCTCTATATTCCGTTCACCGAGGGCGTCGACACCGAGGTGCCGTTCCCCGAGGCGCGCGAGATCATCATCACCGCTCTCGAACCGCTGGGTGAGGACTACGGCAAGGCCCTCGCCGAGGGTCTCGACCCGGCCAACGGGTGGATGGACCTCTATCCCCACAAGGACAAGCGGAGCGGTGCCTTCTCGGCCAGCGTCTACGGCCCGCACCCCTACGTCTTCATGAACTACCAGGACTCCACCGACGACATGTCGACGCTCGCCCACGAGTTCGGCCACGCCCTGCACTCCGACCTCGCCATGAAGGGCCAGCCCTACTCGAGCTTCCGCTACGTGCCGTTCCTCGCCGAGATCGCCTCGACCTGCAACGAGGCGCTGTTGTCGGACTACCTGGTGACCAAAGCGACCGACCCGGCTGCAAAGGCCGCGTTATTGGTCGAGCGGCTCGAGACGATCCGGGGCACGATCTTCCGGCAGACCATGTTCGCGGAGTTCGAGCAGAAGGTCCACGCCTTTGTCGAAGAGGGGACGCCGGTGACGGCCGCCCTGCTCGAGGCGACCTACCGCGACCTCGTCCAGCGCTACTACGGTCCCGATTTCACCGTCGACGCCGATGACGGGATGGAGTGGGCCTACATCCCGCACTTCTACTACAAGTACTACGTCTACTCCTACGCCACCGGGCTGGCGAGCGGCATCGCCATCGCCGATCGGGTCAAGACCCTCGGCGAACCCGCCGCAGCGGCCTACCTCGACATGCTGTCGGCGGAGGGCTTCGGCTCCGCCGCTCGAGCTCCTGGCCGCCGCCGGGGTCGATCTCACCAAACCCGACGCCCTCGCCGCCGCCATGAAGACCTTCGAAGAGACCCTCGACCAGGTCGAGCAGTTGATGGGGGAGTAGGCAAGAACCGAGCCTCCTGCAGAATCATCCGGTGGGAACAGATTCGCGGCGCAGAGAGATCCGAAAGGGAGGGGATAAACCCCTCCCCTACGGTTTTCAGGATCGCCATCCCTCTGTAGGGGCGGGGTTTATCCCCGCCCTTCGAGCTCTGTAGGGGCGGGGTTTATCCCCGCCCTTCAGGATCGCCATCCTTCCGTAGGGGCGGGGTTTATCCCCGCCCTTCGGGATCGCCATCCTTCCGCAGGGGCGGGGTTTGTCCCCGCCCTTCAGGATCGCCATCCTTCCGTAGGGGCGGGGTTTATCCCCGCCCTTCGGGATCGCCATCCTTCCGCAGGGGCGGGGTTTATCCCCGCCCTTCAGGATCGCCATCCTTCCGTAGGGGCGGGGTTTATCCCCGCCCGCACGATGTCGACCGGCGGATGAGGCTCCGCATGCAGGCGATTCAGCGAGCTTTGGCGTATCGCAGCAGCAGGGCGACCACGCTCCCGAGCGAGACTGCCAGGTAGAGTGCCAACCCGGCGAACATCGCGGTGTTGTCCATCGCTACAGGGTCAGCCATGTTTGCCAGGAAGACCTGGTGAAAGACGAAGATCAGGAAGAGGTTGAGGAGGGCGCCGAAGGTCCAGGCCCAGGTCGCGAGGTGGAGCCGGGTCGCCTGTTCCCGGTCGGCGGCGAACCAGTAGTCCTTGTTGGGGAGGTTGATCCACCTCTTGGGCAGCCGCTGCATCATGACCCCGAGGAAATAGAACATCGCGGTGAGGCCGATGAGAACGCCCGCCGAGAGAAAGAAATTGGCATCCCGGCTCATCCACCCGTCGACCGCCCCCGACCCGTTGAAGTGGCTGGCCACCTTCTCCGGGAGCCGCTGCCAGTGGTACGAAACGAGCAGAACGCCTGCGGCGCCGGATGACAGGAGAGCGATCAGTGAGCGCATCGAGCGTCTCCTTTCCACCGATCGGCAGCGGGAGAACCCGTTCAGCCTTTCGGCAACCTGGGCATGGGCACGAACCTCTCGATGTGTTCGACGCGATGAAGCCACGCGCTGACGTGGGGGAACTCCGCGACATCGATGCCGCCCTCGTCGGCGACCGCGATGTAGCTGTAGCACGCGATGTCGGCCAGTGTCGGCCCGCCGCCGACAAGCCAGGGCCGTTCCGCGAGGTGGTCGTTCATGACCCCGAGGAGCATCAACGCTACGACCGCGGCCTGGTCGTGATCGCCATCCCGGCCGAAGGCCTTGATGACCCTGGCCCGGGCGGGTCCCAGGTACAGGGGGCCCGCGGCCGTTGCCAGCCACTCGTACACGTGGGCGCGGGCGACGGGGTCCCGGGGAAGGTAGGTGCGCTTCTCGTCGTACTTCTCGGCGAGGTAGAGGAGGATGGCGTTGGAGTCGCGGATGACCACATCGCCGTCTTCCAGGACCGGCACCTGCCCGAACGGGTTGAGCTTCAAAAAACCGGGTGACTTGTGTTCTTGTAGCTTCATGTCCACCGGTTCGAGGACGAGGTCGATGCCCAGGAGCCCGCAGAGCAACCGGATCTTGTGGGCGTGACCGGAATGCGCGACGTCGTGGAGTTTGATGGTCATGATTGACGGATAGTATCAAAGGTCGGGACTTTTCAACTCTCAGAAATGAGCCTCTTGCAGAATTCGAAATTCGTCACCGAAATCCACATATTCATGCCTGGTTGAGGCCGGGCGGCACAGGTGCCGCCCCTACCCACAAACGACATTCTCCTGGAGTGGCGGGGCCTGCCCCGCCTTTGACCGTCTATTTTGAAAGAGGCTCAATTCACAACTTGCTGAGGAGAAACGGCGCCGCCAGAAGCGCGGCGCCGACGAGAATCAGGGTGGTGGCACCGCTGACCAGATATGGGTAGACGCACAGGCCGACGCCGGCGGCGAGAAAGGCAATGTTCTGCTGCTTTTTGCCGTAGACGACGTAGGCCATCCCGCCGACTCCGGTCAGGATGTAAAGCATCAGGGTCAGTCCGTCGGGCATGGTCCATTCTCTCATCCCGCCGGGTCCCAACCGGTGGGTCGTTCATTGACCTGAGAATGATTCTCCTTTACAGTGAAAACCAGATACAGCGATGAAAAACGAAACGACAGCACGTCCCGCTCGCGGGCGGAGACCGCCGGCACGGCTGAGGTTTGCGCTCGCGCGTGCTGGAAATGCGACGGTCGCGGACCGCCGCAGAGAGGAGGATTCGTTGTGAACCGAAATCTCGTCCACATCAGTCTGATCGGACTCCTCACGATGGTCGCGCCCGCGCCGGCCAGGGCCGGCGGCGACGTCAGCCTGGAGGAAGTGGTGTTCGAAAACTGGTCGAAGCCGAAGCTGGGCGACCCACTGCCGATCGGCGGGCCGGTGATGCAGGTTTTTTCCGAAGGCGGCGACCGGTTCGATTTCGTCGGCCACACCAACAAACCCATTCACTTTTACGGTGTTCTCAGCGGCGCCTGTCCCCGCGTCAACAAGATCAGCGTCCTTGAAATCAAGGTCGCCCGGTCCAACGCGTCGGTCTCCCATCCGGATGGGCGTGGGGCCTGGTTCAGCCGGATCGGTGAGATCGGCGTTCCACACGCCGAACTCGAAGGCTTCGACGCGGTTGGCGCCTGTAACGACAAGCTCAAGACGCTGGCTGCCGAGACCGGCAGGTCGAAGAGCGATCTGGTGTCACAGGGCTTCGGCATCCACTTCCCCGATCAGATCGAGGGGCGTGCGGTGCTGCTCTGCACGGGACGCAACAACAGCGACTCGGACACCGAACAACTCGACCTCTGGGTGGATTGCGTGGGCAACCCCACATCGGCTGAGCCGGAAGAACCGACCATGAAGATGGTGCCGGCGAAACTCTCGCCCTTCATCACCGATCTCACCTACGAGGTCGATCGACCCAATTGGGTGGGGAAGTGTCCAGTCGGTCTGAAATTCACGGGGTCGATCACGACCTCGCGCGCCGGCACGGTGAAGTACCGAACCGTCGCCCAGGACGGCGGCTCGTCGCCGACCTACACCCTCGTCTTCGGTGCTGCAGGCACCAAGACGATCGGGACGTGGGGTGAGACCCTCGCCAAACCGAAACCGTCCGACACGTTGGCGGCGGGTCCCGAAACGTCGGGCCCGGACTTCGCCGGCTGGAGGCGCCTCGAGATCGTCGAGCCCGCGGGTTTCGCGCCGTCCCCGCCCGCCGACTACACCGTGAACTGTCAAGAGCAGACCATGCAGCTTCAGGCGGCTCCCGTGGCGACGCCCAAACCGGCGAGGATCAAACAGTAGCGGTCGCTGACGCGGCCGCAGTTTCGGGAGGTTCGCGAAGGGATGCGAGAGGTTCGTGAAGGGATGGGTGGGTGCGAAGGCCGAGAGCCGCGGTTGAGAAGGGGCAGCGTGGAGGAGCGCATGTCAAAGATTCGAGAGGTGAGATTCGATACGCTGGTCCGGGCGGCGCCCGGCAGTGTGTTTGATGCCATGGCGACGACCGATGGTCTCGATCGTTGGTTCACCCGCGGCGGCTCGACGCTGGAGCCCGGCCCCGGCGGAGCGCTGGTCTTTCGCTGGCGGAACTGGGGAACGACGGACTTCACCGGGGAGATGGTGGGCGAGGTCGTCGAGCACCGGCGCCCGGAGAAATTCGTCTTCCGCTGGCCGGTGGACTCGGGCGGCTACATGACGACCGTCCGGATCGACTTCGAGGAGCACGCCGACGGGACGCTGGTGCGGCTGGTCGAGGGGGTGTACGAGCCCGGCGATGTCGGCCTCCAGGACATGCTCAATCGTGCGTCAGGCTGGGCCCAGGCTCTGACCCTGATGAAGTTCTGGGTCGAGCACGACGTCACCTATTGAAGCGCGGCGTCGGCACTTTCGCCGGCCGGATCCTCCATGAACACCAGCGCGGTCGGTTTGCCGAGCAAACGTCCCACGGGGTGCTGTTTGAGCATCATGGCTTCGCCGCGGGCCATCGCGGATTCGAGTGGGAGGCCTTCGTATTCGACCAGATAGGCGATCCACAGATACGCGGCGCGCCCACCGTAACCGCAGTGGATGAGGACCGGGCCGGAGGTGGTGGCGAGGGCCTCTGCCAGACGCTGGACCGCTTCGGGAGCGTAGGGGTGGTCGTCGCCGCCCAACGGAATCGCCACGTACGACATCCCGAGCTCACCGACCACGGCGGCTTCGTCGAAGGGCACGGATTCGCGGTCTGCAACCTCCTCCGGCGTGCGGACGTTGACGACCACCTCGAGACCCGTTCGACGGAGTTCCGTGAACGCGGCCTGGTCGGGTTGGCCCGAGAGGTAGACGCGCCCGTCGAGATACAGACCGGCCCCTTCGACAGCCTCGATGCCTTCGATCTTCTGGGGCGGCGGTGAAGGTTTCGGAATGCTCTCCAGTTCGCCGCCAACGGTCTGGTACGACGCGAGAACGCTGAACGTGAGAAAACAGAGTACGGCCTTCCGGATCATGTGGTCTCCCTCTCGATCGGTGTGCTCGATCATGGACCGGGGCGAGAGGTCAAATCAAGATCGCAGCGCTGCTTTTGACAGGGTTCTGACAACCGGCCACGCCCGCAGCACCACCGGAATCAATCCGTAGTGCCCGAGGAACCCAACCTCCTGGGAATTCGACACCGTCGTAACGGGGTTGATTCTCGTGCGAAGCGTGGTCGCCCAACTCGGTGGACGCAACCGATTGAAAGGGATCGCATGAACCTCAGGGCTTTCTTCTCAGTTCCGAAACACTCGACATTCGCGGATTTCGCGTTGCTGCTGCTGCGCGTCGTCGCCGGTGTCGCCTTCATGCTGCACGGGTGGGGCAAGATCCAGAACCCCTTCGGCTGGATGGGGCCGGACGCGTTCGCACCGGGGGTGTTCCAGGCCCTTGCAGCGCTGTCCGAGTTCGGCGGCGGTCTGGCGCTGGTGATTGGGCTCCTGACCCCGCTGGCGTCGCTGGGCATCGCCTCGACGATGGCCGTGGCGTTCTTCTTTCACGCGGTCGTCCGCAATGACCCCTTTGTCGCGAAGGGGGGCGGTTCGTCCTACGAACTCGCGGTCGTCTACTTCTGCATCGCGGTGCTCCTGATCGCCATGGGCCCGGGGCGCCTCTCGCTCGATCGCATGCTCTTCGGACCGCGGACAGGCCCGTGATCAACCGTCGTTTTTCGCCGGGTTGATGGAGTCCAGCTTTTCATCCAGCATCTTGATCAGCGTCTCGCGGTCGAAGGTGTAGGTCTGGCCCTGGTTGAGCTGGACCATCTCCTCCATCGCCTTGCCGATGGTGATCTCCGCCTGCCGCAGGTTGGGCACCACCATGTAGCGCATCTTGGGGTGCTCGTCGAACAGGGCGTGGTACACGGCCTCGGCCACTTCCTGGGGGTCCTTCTGTTCGGTCGTGCCCACACGATCCAGCATGCCCTGCATCTCGACCTGGTAGGGAGACCCCTCGATGTCGATGCCGTTCTTCACCATCCTCTTTTTCAGGGTCTTCCCGATCTCGGACTCGTAGTTGCCGGGCTCGACCACGCTGACCTTGACCTCGAAACGTTCCATCTCGCGGGCCAGTGAATCGGAGTAGGCCTCCATGGCGTGTTTGCTCATGCTGTAGGGCCCGAAGAGGGTGCCCGACAGGATGCCGGAGATCGAGGAGATGGTGGTGATCCTGCCCTTTGACGCGATGATCAGCGGGCTGAAGGCCTTGGTGATGCGGTAGGGGCCGTAGATGTTGACGTCGAAGAGGAAGTCGAGCTCACCCTCGTCGACCTCGATCAGCGGCGCCACGATGGCGACCCCCGCGTTGTTGACCAGACCGTACAGGCCCCGGCCCTCCTTGGTGATGGTCGCGACTGCGGCGTCGATCTCTTCCTGGACGGTGACGTCGAGCCGGACGGCCATGACGTTGTCGATCGCGTTGAGTTCCTTGATGTCCGAGTCCTTGCGCGCCCCGGCGTAGACGAAGACGCCCTTCGATGCGAGCAGCTCGGTGATCTTCCTGCCGATCCCGGTGCTTGCGCCGGTCACCAGCACCGCCTTCTGGGGGGTGGTTTCTGCGGCGTGTTCCGTGGAGTGCGAATCGGCCCATGCTTTCGGAGCAGGGGCGAGGGCGCACACCACCAGGGCGATCGCGATCATCGTTGCGGTTGTTTTTGTGAGGGTCTTCATCTGCCGTCCTTTGTATTGGTTTTCGATACTGAGTCTCGTTCGGATGGGGAATCCTACCACGGCCGCTTCGTGTAGACATCACGGCGGGGTGGTGGATAATCCTCCACATCGCAGAGTGATTGTGTTCCAGGAGGTGATGATGCGTCGTTTTGTTGCAGTGCTCGTGATGGTTATTTTCGCGGGAGTGGTGGCTGCGGAGGAACCGCCGGCGTCGGTGGCGTCCGACCCGCGGATCGAAGATGCGGTCGCCGCGTGGGCGGTGTGGGTTGAAAACGACCTCGGAAACTCGGGGGTCCCCGCTGCGTCCTATGCCTTTGTCCACAAGGACGAACTGTTGGCCTCCGGCGGCATCGGCCTCGCCGACCCGATCATCGGCAAGAAAGCCGACGCCGACACCCTCTACTCGATCTGTTCGATCTCGAAGCTCTTCACCTCGATCGCCGTGATGCAACTGCGCGATGCCGGCGAGGTGGAGCTCGACGACGACCTCGGCGAGTATGTCTCGTGGTTCGCCACGATGACCGACGCCCACCCCGACGACGAACCGATCTCCCTCCGCAACGTACTTTCGCACTCTGCCGGCCTGCCGAGGGAATCCGACTCTCCCTACTGGTCCGGTCCGGACTTCGATTTCCCGACCTCCGCCCAGATCCAGGAGCGCCTCGCAGCGCAGCAGTCCCTCTATCCGTCGGGCCGCTACTTCCAGTACTCCAACCTCGGGATGGCGCTGCTGGGCGAGGTGATTGCGGCAGCGGCCGAACGCCCCTGGGCCGACGTCGTCGAGGATGACATCCTGGTCCCGCTGGACATGAACCACACCTACACGTCGGTACCGGAGGCAGCCGAGACCGGTCGGATGGCAGCCGGTTACTCGGCCCGCCGCGGCACCCCGGAACGCGAGCGCCTGACCCTGTTCGACGTGGAAGGCATCGGCCCTGCCGCAGGGATGGCCTCGAGTGCGACCGATCTCGCGAAGTTCGCCCGCTGGCAGCTCCGGCTGCGCGCCGACGGCGGCGACCAGGTGTTGCGAGCCGCGACTCTCCGCGAGATGCAGCGCGTCCACTGGGTCGACCCCGATTGGGACACCACCTGGGGTCTGGGATTCAACGTCGCCAAACGCGACGATGCGACCTGGGTGCGTCACGGTGGTGGTTGCCCGGGCTTCTACACCGAGTTCGCTATCCTTCCGAAGAACGAACTCGGCATCGTCGTGCTGACCAACGCCATCGGATCCGACGTCAGCCTCTATTCGAGAAAGGCGGCGGCCATTCTCGGCCCCGCAGTCAAGAAGGCGACCGGGGATTCCGACAACTCGGCGCAGCGGAACCCGGAGTTCGAGAAATACGTCGGCGTCTACGATTCGGTGTGGGGCCGGCTGGCCATCGTCTTCTGGGGCGACGGTCTGGCGGCGGTCGACCTCGACAGCAGCGCGGTCGATCTCGAAAACTGGGTCTCGCCGCTCAAGCACACCGAAGACAACGTCTTTCGCCGGATTCGTTCAGACGACCACAGCCTCGGCGAAGAGTGGGTGTTCGCGGTCGACGCCGAGGGCCAGGTCGAGTCCGTGACCTCGCACAGCAACCCGTCGATCCGGGTGCGGTAGGGGACGGCGGGCCGCCGACCGGCGTGAAGGGGAATGACATGAGGACACGTTTTTTCGGGCGGGCCTCTCAGCTCGGGTTCCTGTTCTTCGTCGCCGGCATAGCGGCTGCGATGTCGTGCACTCCGGCGCCGTCGCCGCCGGCCGGCGATTCCGCACCTCGCCCCGCCTTCGTCTTTGTCCACGGTGCGTGGGCGGGTGGTTGGCACTTCAGCAAGGTCGAGCCGCCGCTCGACGAGGCCGGCTTCAAGGTCTACCGCCCGACGATGACCGGGTTGGGCGAGCGGGTCCACCTGGCACGCGAGGATGTCGGCCTCTCGACCCACATCGAGGACATCGTCAACGTCCTCGAGTTCGAGGACCTGCACGACGTCGTCCTGGTCGGCCACAGCTACGGAGGAATGGTGATTTCGGGAGTCGCCAACCGCGTACCCGACCGCATCCGCAAGCTGGTCTACCTCGATGCAATCGTGGCGGAGGACGGCGAGTCGGTGATGGACCTCGCCGGTGACGCCATCAGCACCATGGCCGAGGCGGGCGCCGGCGGCGCTCCACCTTGGCAGCTCGTGCCGCTGTGGGTGAAGCCCGGCAAGCTCCCGCCGGTGGATGTGCCGCAATCGGTCCTCACCTTCACCGAGCCCATCATTCTCGACAACCCCGACGCCGCGAACCTCCCGGCGACGTTCATCCTCACCGTCGAAGCCGGCAAGGACACCGACACCTTCGATTTCTTCGCCGACCGCGCCCGCGCGCGGGACTGGCAGGTCGTCACCATGGAAGGCGGCCACAACCCGCAGTGGTTCCAGCCCGAGGCCCTGGTCGAAGTTCTGTTGGGAGTTGTGGGGGCTGGGTAGACCCGCCCCTACGGATCCATGGCGGTCCTGAAAGCCGTAGGGGAGGGGTTCATCCCCTCCCTGCACAAGGAGGGAGGGCGTCGATATCAGCTCTGTGAGCCGGGCGGGGATGAACCCCGCCCCTACGATGTTCAGAAACGACGCGCGTTCCAAAGCCGTAGGAAAGGGGTTTATCCCTTCCCTGCACACGGAGGAATGGCCGCGGTTCGCCGATTCGGGTTAGGGATGTGTAGGACGCACGATCACGATCTTCGGGCTGGAAGCGCCGATCGCGAAGCCGGTTCTGGTCTTCTTCTTCACAGAGTCGACGTAGCTGTAGTGGATCGAGAGTTCGTGGGTGCCCGAGTCTACGTCGACCTTGAACTTCCGCTTCTTTCCGGTGTTGATGCGCTTCGGACTGAGCCTGTCCACGCCTTCGAAGACGTTGTCAGCGGCCAGGGCCACCGTGATCGGTCCACCTGTCTGGTTGTCGAATTCGATGAAGTCGCCCTTACAGGCCTTCCGAATTCCGGGCACTGCAAAAGCTACCGGCGGTATTGCCTTGATCTCGATTGTGTACGTTTTCGGTGCCGGGGACGCGACTATTTTTGGCACGACGGCCTCCTTTGTTGTGGTCTGGCGGAGCACCCGGCTCAGCTTCGGTCAACGGTGTGATCAATCAGGTCTTTGTATCGCGTGTCGTCCCTCAGGTTGTTCAACGACGGCCTGCTCTCGGCCCAACTGGCGGCGAGGCCGTTTTCGAATGCATCGCCGATCCATTGGATTGCTCTCTCGCGGTCGCCGAGGTCTTCGAAACTCTCCGCCACAGCGCCCATGACGTAGGCATCCCGGATATCACTTTGGGTGGCCATTTCCAATAGCTCGAATCCGCGATCGCGCTCGCCGATCATTGCGTGGTACCCGGCGAGATCGGCCATCACAGAGGCGCTGCGAGGGTCTGTCGCGAGAAACTCTTCACCGAGCTCGATAGCTCTTCGGTAGCTCTGCCGAGCGCGATCTTTCTCGCCACCCCAATACTGAGCGCCGGCCAGATTTCCCACCAGGTAGTATCGATCTTTCGGCAACGCCTCGCCTGAAAGCGCGATCGCCCTTTCGAACATCGCAGTCGCATCGCCGTACCGGGCCTCTTCGAAGTAGAGCCCGCCAAGGTTTGAGAGCGCGGTCTCGTTCGGTTCGGCGGCAACCGCGTCTTCGAATGCGGCTCGTGCTTCGTCTTTCCGGCCCTGGAAGTACAGAATCGCCCCGAGGTTGATGTGTCCCGAAACGTTGGCCGGGGCGGCGTCGGAGGCGTAGCGAAACTGGTTTGCAGCGGCGTCGTAGCGGCCCATCTGGGTGTAGAGGTAGCCCAGGCTGTGGTGCGGGCCGATGTGGCCTGGACGGAGATTGATGGCAGTCTGCAGTGCGGCCTCCGCTTCGCCGTACAGCGCCGCATCAGTCGCCTCGCCCCCGAGAGCCAGGTAGGCGTCGGCGGTTTTGGAAACCTCAGCCGCGCGCCTCAAGGCCTCGATCTTCAGCTGACCCTCTTGTGAAGTGCCGTACACACCTCCCAATACCAGGTACGGTTCCGGCGAGTCAGGATTCAGCTCGGTGGCGCGCCGGGCCTCGGCAATCGCTCGCTCCTTCCATGCCTGGTTTCCGGTCAGGTCGAACAGACGGGCAGCGGCCTCGGCCAGACGCACCCGAGCGGGCCAGCACCCGGGGTTCTCATCGACAGCTTGCTCGAGAGCTGCGGCGGCGGCGAGCAGATCCTCCTCGCCGTTGGCCAGAACCAGGCGGCCCCGCCCGGTGAGATACATCCGGCATCCTGTGACGGTGTTGGTGCCCATCGAGTCGAGTTCGCCGAGTACGGGCGGCGTGGGTAGAAACCCGAGCATTTCCCAGACCATGCGCACCGGCACTCTCTGGAGGTCGGTCAGATTGCGGGTGCTTTCGTCCATTGTGCTGTGAATGACTGTGCGGCCGCTGGCGGTGTCCACCAGCTGAAGATCGAGCCGAACCCGTTCGTCACTGGATTCCAAGATTCCGCGGACGGCAATCGTCGCGTTGTAGTCCTTTCGTACGCCCTCGGGGGTGGCGTCGGCACTGGGTCTCACCACCCAGGTGGCGCCGCGAGTCTCCCGCTCCACGATCGACAGACCGTCGGCAACGGTTTCGGCCAGACCCGCTGCCAGAAAACGGTCGTCCGGGTTGTTGCCGACGGCTTCAAACGGCAGCACCACGATGTGCCGCACCTCCGGTATACCGGGTGTCGGCTTGAAGTCGGCGATGGCCCAACCAACCACCGCCGCCACGGCGATTCCGGCCGCAGTCACCGCTGCCCGCAGCCACCGCTTTTTCCTGGGCGGGGTTGGTAGGGTTCTTGTAATCTCGCCGGCGTCCGAGACCGCCCGCAGCATGTGGGACAGATCGTGGGCCGATTCAAACCGGTCGTCCGGGTCCTTCTCGAGACACTGGCGCACCAGACGGTCGAGGGTCGGGGGCACCGGTCTATGGGCGTCGGACAAGGGAAGAGGTTCGTCGCGCAGGATGGAAGCGGAGACCTCTGCGGCCGTGGCGCCGGTGAATGGTCGCTTGTCGGCCAGCATTTCGTACAGCACCACGCCGAACGAAAAGATGTCCGACCGGTGGTCCGCCGTCCCACCGTGCAGCTGCTCCGGCGACATGTAGCCCGGGGTGCCGACGACGACGTTGGTGTCGGTGAGTGCCTCCGTCGGGCTTTCGGTGCTGACCGGGCTGACGGGATCGCGTTCGGTGAGCTTGGCGAGCCCGAAATCGAGGATCTTGGCGTGACCGGCGCGTGTGATGAAGATGTTCTCAGGCTTGAGGTCGCGATGGACGATGTTGTGACTGTGTGCCGCCGCCAGCCCATCGGCGATCTGCGCCGCGTACTCGATCGCCTTGCGCTGGGTCAGGCTGCCGCCGTTGATCCGGTCGCGAAGGCTCTCGCCCTCGAGCAGCTCGGAAACCAGAAATGGCACCCCTTTTTCGTTCCCGACATCAAAGATGGCGAGGATGTTGGGGTGGTTGAGCGCGCCCGCAGCCCGCGCCTCGAGTTCGAACCGCGCCAGGCGATCGGTCCGTTCGGCAAACGACGAGGGGAGGATCTTGATCGCCACGTCCCGCCCCAACCGTGGGTCGCGCGCCCGGTAGACTTCGCCCATCCCGCCGGCACCGATCTTGTCGACGATCTGATAGTGGGAGAGGGTTTGGCCGATCATGCACCATCCTGTGACCACAGTTCCCCGCTTGCGATCCAGCCGTGTTTTGTCAGGAAGTCTCGACCGATAATATGCGTTGCAGCGGCGTCGTTGGCAACCTTGGGCGGGATGGAATAGCGCGGCCAAGTGAATGCGCCGACTCTCGCACCTTCTCCTAGACCTCCTCGAACCGCGTGCCCAGGTTGGGGCCGCACACCGGGCGTGGCCCTCACTCTCTCGGGTCGACGGGAAGACCCACAGCCAAAGTGGTTTCGATCTGCTCGGGCGTGCCACCCAAGTGGGGAACGGGGACGACGCCACCGTGACCGAGCCCGAATCCTCAGGAAGTCGCAGTGCTTCTATGGTTCCGTTCGAGCAGTGTTTTCAGCCTCGTGGCGCCCGAGTTGGACCCTGATTACGGCACGGAACTCGACCACGAGGAGACATCCCCCGACTCGAATCCGTCGGTGAAGGCCTGGCTGGGCGGTGTTCCCGGCACGCACACCTCGAGAAACACGTCGTCCACCAGGAGGCTGCTCAGCGCGGAGCTGTCGGTTGCGGCAAAGAACCGTAAGGTCGGTGAGGTGCCGGCGAAGGAAAGCAGATCGGCTTGCCCTGACTGGATCCATGTCCCGGAGGTGCTGGTGGCAGTGCAGAGATCGTAGACGTGGCCGCCGACGGGTGCTCCGTTGATTTCGAGGCCGCCTTCGTCCCAACCACAGGAGTCTTCCGACCCGATGAGGTACCAGTACGACAGGGTGGCTGAGGTCGCTGCGGCATCGATCGAGACGGATTGCCAGATCCGAGACGTTTCGTTGTCGTCGCCGCCCAACCACGCGGAGTAGGAACCGGATCGGGCGTAAGTGGCGTCGACCAGGGTCCAACCGTTCGTGGAACTCTCGGACCAGGCTGACTGCGAACCGCCTTCGAAACCGGGTTCCAGCAGGACGTTGGAACACACCGTCGACCCGTCGGTGGTCGTGAGGCTGAACGGTGATGACGCGGCTCCCAAGCCGCACGAATTGCCGGCGAAGATGCGCCAGTAGTAGGTGGCGCCCTGGTCGAGGGTGGCGCCGGAATAGGTGGTGCCTTGAACGACCGCGCTGTGATCGACGCTTCCGAAGTTCGAGTCCTGGTCGATCTGGATGGTGTAAGAGGTTGCGCCGGCGACGGCGCTCCATGCGAAGGTCGGCGTGGTGGACTGGTTCACCGCTCCGTTGACGGGGGTCAGGAGCGAACCGACTCCGGGTTGCGGGAGGACCGTGAGAGACAACGTGTCGTTGTGGCTGCCGGAGGAACCGGTGCCGATAATGGTGATGACGGTTGTTCCAGCCGGCGAATTGACCGTGTTGCTGACGGTGAAGGTGCTGGCTCCCGGGGTGGCGGAGACGGGGTTGGGGGAGAAGCCGGTGGTGGAGCCGGACGGCTTTCCGCTGGACAACAGGCTGACCTGGCCCGTGAACGATCCGATCTGGGAGACCGTGACCGCATACTGGGCGTTGGAGCCGCGGCAGATCTCCTGGCTCTCGGGGCTCACCGAGATTCTGAAATCGTCCGAGAGGCCGACCGTCGCGGTGAACGAGATGGTGTCGCCGGCCGACGAGACGTCGGAAATGTCGAGGCCGCCGTTGCTGCTGTCGGCGAGAAAACTCGAGGGGTCGGTGGAGTCGTTGATCTGGGTCCGCCCGACCTCGAGGCTGAAGTGGGCGTCGTCGGGGGAACCGTTGACCGTGTCGGAGCCGCCCGGACGGTAGACGTAGAGCTCATCCGGTGGCCCATTCGCGTTGCCGAACCCGTCCCTGGCCGTGTTGATCCGATAGACGATCAGCCCCGAGCCGGGCACCGAGCTTTCGAAGGTGCCGGTCTTTCTGCGGTACTCGACGACGAAGTATTCACCGGTCGTGTTGGGCGAGGCGATCTTGTAGGCGTTGTTGGTCGACGACGTCACCGGGTTGAGGGTGTAGGTTCCGTTGCTGGTGATTTCCGGTATCTCGTCGATCCAATCGCCGTAGCGCATCTTCATATACGTCGTCATGTGCTGCGGCGGGTCCATGTTGATGTTCATCACGTCCCAGCGAGCAGCGGGATGGACCGAAGTGTTCGTGTAGTAGTGATAGAGGTCCGGAGCGCCGAGCGAGTGGAACATCTCGTGGCAGAGGACGCCGACTCCGAGCCAGCTGCTGAGCTGGAAGTTGTAGTCCCAGACCCGCGCCCCGTTGATGGTGGCGGTCTGTGAATAGAGGACCCACCGGTGGGGCCACAGCAGGTCGCTCCAGCCGTCGGCGGACCCGTAGACGAAGAACACGACGTTGTCGACCCTGCCGTCATCGTCGGCGTCGATGTCGAGCGATCCCGGGACCTGCGAGGCGATGGATGCAACTGCATTCTTGAGAAGGGTGTGTTCCCTCTCCTCGTTTGATTCGTTCTTCGGTATATCCGGTCGGGATTTTCGGTCTCGTGGTAGGGCTGGTAGTAGGCTCGCGGATGGCCGTCCTGATAGGACACGACCGTGGAACCGGGCGGAGTCGGATAGAAGGTGGAGTTGATGGTGAGCTGGTCGTAGGAGACCTCCTTGAAGTAGGCCTTCATGGAGCTCGCACCGGCGGTGGTCGAGTTGAAAGCCGAGTCGTAGGAGCTGATCGTCTGCGTGAACTCGGACTCGTCGCTGAATCGAATGAACACCACCAGGTTCTCCATCGTTCCCGTCGACGGGGCGGGTTGAACCGGTGGCGAGGAGAAACGTCCCATCCGTTCACTTTTCAGGTGACTGCGATCGGGAAGAATCCGAGGTTCGAGGCCGAGGAGGTTTGGCGGGATCCGACCGACCACGTGCCGGGTCGCCACGATGGCGCCCTGATCTTTCTCGGCCCACACCCAATAGCCGCTTTTCGGGTCCCGAACGATGACGAATCCGTCCGCATCGTGGAGCCAATGGTAGTACTCGTCGCCACTCGCGAAGCACTCGATCCGGGTCCCATCGGGCTGGGTGAGCACCTGTGGCACGTCTTCCAGGTAGGCGGCTTGCGACGGCGTGACGTACGTCAGCAGACAAAAAGCAACCAACGCCGCCACGATGGTCAGAGAGGTCCGGGTTGCGAATCGAGTGCACATGATCACCTCACGTCGTCTTTGCAGATCTCGCCCGGCCGGCCGTTCGCAATGCCTGTCGGTCTCCCGTCATGGGGCCCGAATCATGCCCGAAGCAGCCAACGTCTCGCGAATGAACACACAGCGCCATACCCGCCATGTAGCAATGCAGATGCCACATCTGGGAGCCTGAAGAATGGTGAATCTCGCGAACTGTCCCCGGTTGGGACATCTGCCGTAGGATTTTGGGTCATCGGACCTGAGGCCCTGCGGGGGATTGGGCCTTGGCATCCAGCGGACATTCAAGACAGCGTGTAGAGCACCCCAGGGTGGAGAATTCCCGCGGGGTGCAGCGCATCACCGCCTCGACGGGAGGCCGGGGAGATCTGCAGGCTACTTCGGACGCACCGCCGGAGTTGGGTACGGGGGAGGCGTCACGGTGACCGTGCCCTGTTCTTCGAGCAGGCGCAGCGCCTCCTGAACCCCACGTTCGAGTTGGGTGTCCCGGCCTTCGGCCACCGAGCGGGCGTCGATCAGGACCTCGATGTCGGGGGGCACGCCCTGGTTCTCGGCGATCCAGACGTTGTTGATCGGGTCGAAGACCGCGTTGTCGGGAGCGGTCAGCGCGCCGCCGTCCACCAGCGGGTAGTGAACCGAGGACTTGACCAGACCGCCCCAGGTGGTGGCGCCGATCAGCGGTCCGGCCTTTTGCTGGCGGAAGACCCACGGGAAGTAGTCGCCGCCGGACCCGGCCATCTCGTTGATGAGGAGGACCTTGGGCCCGAGGATGCCGGCCGGCAAGCGGAGCGGTTCGCCGTTCGGCACCTCGTTGGTGATCGCCGCGCGGAGCGTGCGGGTCATCAGGTCGACCATG
Source organism: Candidatus Sulfomarinibacteraceae bacterium (assembly GCA_963715955.1). GTDB lineage: Bacteria > Acidobacteriota > Thermoanaerobaculia > Thermoanaerobaculales > Sulfomarinibacteraceae > Sulfomarinibacter. The sequence continues at coordinate 128,232 of CAVQSQ010000012.1, read as the reverse complement.
TAGTCGTCGAGCAAACCGCCGCCGTTGAATCTCTCGTCGATGACCGCGCCGAGCTTGTCCTGTTGGGCGAAGAAGTACCGGTTGAACGAGACCACGCCGGCCGTGGACGTGTTGGGCACCCAGACGTAGGCCAGCTTGCCGTCCGACAGCTCATCCACGCGGCGGCGGTTGTCCTCCACCCAGGCCCGTTGCCGGAGGGCGCGCTCGCTGTCGATCGGCACCACGGTGCCGTTCCACGCGCCTTCGATGGAGGGCTTGTCGTTGAGTTGAAGGACGGTCTGCCGGTCGACGGTGCCGTCGAGCAAGCGATACGGGTCCTGCTGCGCGGTGAGATCGACGCCGTTGACCGCGATGAGGTAGTTGCCTTCCGCCACCTTGAGGCCGGGGCGGTCGAGCGGCGCCGAGACATCGGGGTTCCAGTTCTCGAAGCTGAAGATCCTGGCGATCTTCCACCGCCCCTGGTCGGCCACCAGGTCGGCACCGAGCAGACCGACTCTGGAGTCGTCGGTCTCCGGGTAGTCGCCGCCGAACACGAAGCTGTGACCGACCGAGAGCTCGCCGTTGACCTGGTCGAGGATGTATGTGAGGTCTGTGCGGTGTTGAACCCAGGGCACAAGCGGCGCGTAGCGGTCGTACACCGCGTCCCAGTCGCGGCCGTGGGTGTCGGGGTCGTAGAAGAAATCGCGTTCGTACCGCCACGCCTCGTCGAAGATCTGCTGCCATTCCGCATGGCGATCGAGCTCCATCATCAGCGTGAAATCGAGCTGGCCCTTGTCGGTGCCGGGAGGGGCGTCCGTGCCGACGACGCTCCAGGTCTTGCCCGACCGGAAGAGGAGCTTCTTCCCGTCTGCCGACACCGATACCCGTTCCACGCCCGTCGCAAACTCGGTCGACTCGCGATCCTCGAGCGTGAACTTGTGGAGCGTCATCCCGGGGCCGTCGGCATTGTCCTCGCCGATGAAGACGCTGCCTTCGGGGCCTGCAACCGTTGCCGAATAGGCGCCGGTGGGCATGGGGAGGGCCAGGGTGCGCCGTTCGATGCCGTCGAAAGTGATCAGTACCTCGACCTTCGGCTCCTTTTCGTCCTCGACGTCGTCGCCGGTTTCGGCCTTGGCCTTCTTGTCCTTTCTGCCCTTCGGGTCCTTGTCCGTTTCCCCCTTCTCGTCCTCTCCGTCCTTTGTCACCGGTTCCTCGTCGCTCTCGGGAGCGAACGGGGTCGGGTCGTCGGCCCTCAAGACGATGGCGTAGACGGCGTAGGTCGGGTCGGCCTGCATCGTGCTGGTGTTGGCCCAGCCCGAGGCCAGGGCGAGATTCGTGCTGGCGAGGAAGTAGAGGTAGTGCCCGCCGCGGTCCCAGGAGGGGGCCACCGCGTCGGCCATGGGGTCGGTCACCGGCACGGCTTTGCCACTCTCCACCGACCAGGTCATGATGCGGTGGAAGTTGTTGGGAGATGTCTTGGCGTAGGCCAACCACTTCGAGTCGGGGGACCACGTGAGACCCATGTCGCCGCGTTCGATATTGGTGCCCGCCGTGTCCGCCGTCGTGATCGTCCCGGTCGCGAGCTCCAGCACCCGAACGTGCACCTCGTCGTCAACGAAGGCGATGCGCGTCCCATCCGGGGACCAGGTCGCTTCCCACGCCATCTTGGCCTCGCCGATCGGAAGGCTTCGGGGCTGCGAAAGCCCGTCCTGCGCCGCGATCAAGAGCTTGTAGCCGTTACCGGAGTCCGAAAACCACGCGATCTCGCTGCCGTCCGGCGACCATATCGGTCTGCGGTCCGCCGCCCCCGAGCTGCGGGTGACGTTGCGCGAATCGCCCTTCTCGACCGGGACCGTGAAGATCTCACCGCGGGCCTCGAAGAGGGCGCGTTGGCCGGTCGCCGACAACGACGATGATCCGATATCGTCGCTGACGTCTTCCCACCGGGTCTCCGCCCATGGAAAGTCGCCGTGGACCGTGATCTCCAGACGGGCGATGTCGCCGGTGGAGGGGTCGAGGGTGTGGATCCACCCGTCTCTCTCGAAGATGAGGGTGCCGTCGTGGCCGGAGAGCCACTTGATATCGATATCCGGGAAATCGGTGAGCTGGGTCAGTTCGCCGGACGCCGGCTCGAACGCCCAGATGTTCATCGACCAGCTGCGATCCGACAGGAAGTAGATGGTCCCGTTCATCCACAACGGGAAGATGTCGAACGTCTTGTCGTTGGGCAGCCGGGTCTCGCTCAGATCCTCGAGGTCGAGGATGACCAGTGGCGTGTTCTGACCTCCCCGGTAGTTGCGCCACTCCGAATCCCAGCGAGCCACCCGGTCGACGACGATCTTCTGTCCGTCGGCCGAGAACGAGCCGTCGTGTCCCCAGGGTGCCGGCAACCTCTCCGACGGCCCGCCGTCCCGCGCCACGGTCCACAGCCGCTGGTAGGCCGTTGGCGCTGTTTCGCGCGACGAGGCGTAGAGAACCCGACTGCCGTCGGGCGTCCATCCGAGGGCGTAGGATGCCGCCGGATACCACGTCAAACGCGTTGGCGTTCCGCCCTCAACCGGCACGACATAGACGGAGTCGTCGCCGGATCGATTCGAGGTGAAGGCGATCCACTGACCATCCGGAGAGAATCTCGGGTTCTGTTCCACCGCCGGCGTGCTGGTCAGCCGTCGCGCTTCGCCGCCCGCCCGATCGACCACCCACAGGTCGCCGCCGTACTCGAATGCCACCTGGGTCGCGCTCAAGGTCGGTTGCCGCAACAACCGGGTGTCCTGTGCGCCGACGTCCGACGGCGGTAGGAGCAGGGAGAGAGCAACGAGAAAATACGCGGCGAGGGTGAGCGGGAAACGGCGGTTCATGTTCCATCTCCTCGAGAAACTGGAGTCCGGCGCGGCCGAACGCCCCACAGAATACCCGATTCAACACGGATACACGCCGCTCCTGAAGGCCGTAGGGGAGGGGTTCATCCCCTCCTTGCACACGGAGGGACGACGTCGCTCTCAGCGTTGGGGGCCGGGCGGGGATAAACCCCGCCCCTACGACGTTCAGAAATGATACGCGTAGCAAAGTCGCAGGGGAGGGGTTCATCCCCTCCTTGCACACGGAGGGGCGGCGTCGCTTTTAGCATTGGGAGCCAGGCGGGGATCAACCCCGCCCCTACGGTTCTCAGAGTTGAGGCCGGCCCATCCCGATCTGCTATTCGGACGCAGACCAGCGAACGACGACCTTGCCGAACTGCTCGCCTGCCTGGAGACGCGCGTACGCCTGGGCGGCGTCCTTCGCGGGGAACACCTGGTCGATCACCGGTTGCAGCTTTCCGGCACGAAACAGGGCGGTGACCTCCCGGAACTCGTCCATGTCGCCCATGCTGGAGCCCAGAATGCTCAGCTGTTTCCAGTAGATGTCGCCCAGCATCGTTTCGGCGTCGCCCCCGGTGGTGGCGCCGCAGGTGGTCAGGATTCCGCCCTGGGCCAGGCTCTGGATGCACCTCGCATGTACGGCCTTGCCCACCGAGTCGACGCACAGATCCACGCCGCGCCCGCCGGTGAGTTCGCGGACCTCTTCCGACCAGTCCTGTTGGCGGTCGAGGATGCCGTGTTTCGCACCGAGTCCCTGGGCCGTGTCCAGTTTCCACTGGTGGCGGCTGGTGACGATGACCTTGCTGCCGATGTGTCGAGCGATCTGCAACGCGGCCAGTGCGACGCCGCCGCCGATGCCCGTCACCAGGACGGTCTGGTCGGGTCTGAGTCGGGCGCGGGTCGAGATCATGCGCCAGGCGGTGAGAAAGGTGAGGGCGAACGCGGCGGCCTCGATCGGGTCGGCTTCGCCCACATCCAGGATATTGGCCGCCGGGACGACGAACATCTCGGCCATGCTGCCCTGCGTCTCGGAACCGATGAGCCCGATTTCCGGTGGACGGTCGGGGCGTGCGTCCGGCACGGGCGGTTTGGTCGAGGCCACGGCGGCGTTGAAGATGATGCGGCGCCCGAGCCACGCTGCATCCACTCCTTCGCCGACGGTCTCCACGGTACCGCACCCGTCGAACCCGGTGATGTGGGGGAACGAAGCCCAGTCTCGTTGGCCCAACCACAGGTCGACGTGGTTGAGGGCCGCGGCTTCCGTGCGGACCCGAACCTCGCCGGCGCCGGCAACCGGTTCGGGCCAGTCGCTGACAAGACGGACGTTGGCGGCGACGTCGTCGCCGGAACGTTCGATCACTGCGGCCCTCATGGTGCCGCCTCTGGTTGCCTTGGTTCCGGCTGCCGCGGCGGCAGGGGCCAGCGCCATGGCGAGGGTTCCGCCGGTGGTCTTGATCATGGTGCGGCGCGACATCTTCGACTTCATGGGTCCTCCCGGACAAAAGTGGGTGGGGACTGATTCTACCTGAGGATTGAACGAACAGCCGTGTCTCAGGGAAGGGACGAAGACCACCACCCGGTGGTGCCCGACTCGAGACCGTCGCCGAAGATCAAACCACTCTCCAGCGCGCCGATGTCCCGCGACCCGTCATCGGGACGTGAGGAGGCGCGCTGGTGGCGCATGTATTGGTTGATCGGCGCGTGCGCGGATGCGGCCGCCGCGGCCAGCGCACCGGCGGCATCCACGGGTGCGCTCCCGGCGAGTGGTGTGAATTCCTGGCTCGCAAGGTCGGTGAAGCCGGGGTCGGTTCCAGTGAGGTTGTTCCCAGAATCGGTCAGCGTGCCGGTGAACGTCGAGTGGCTCGTGACCCAGTCTTCAACGATCCAGTTCGTTCGCAGCTCGGCGACGCCGGATTCTCCGACCATCGCCAACCGCCAGCCGTCGGCGGTGGTGTACAGGATGTTGTTGCGGATGTCGGCGTGCTCGTCGTTGGTCGAAAGCCGCATCAGGGTGGTGTTGCCGGAGCGGGTGGAGACCACGGTGTTGTGGTGGAAGTAGAGGGTGCCCTTGCGGTAGTCGGCGGTGGTGCCGCTGTCGCCGCCGTAGTGGAGGATCTGGCTGTTGCCCTCACCGTCGGATTCGATCAGGACGTTTCCGTAAACGTATGTGGTGGAGTACGAAGGGTGGTTGACCAGCACCGAGCTGTCCTCGGCATCGACCAGATCGAGTTGGCGGTTGCCGTCCTCGATCCAGTTGTATCGCACCACCAGACCCGCCGAGCGGTCCTTGAGGTTGTTGCCGCCGCAGTCCTGGCGCAGCCGGCCGATCCGGTTGAACTGGTAGGTGATGCCGATGGCCGCGGTGTAGGTGTTGTGCTCGTAGATAGCTGCCCTCGATGCCGTTGTCGTAGATCCAGTTGTGCTCGATCAGGATGTCCTGGGTATCGCCGTCGTTGGCGCCGATAAAGAGGCCGTTGCCGGAGTCGCGCAGGATGCAGTTGCGGATCACCAGGTGCTCCGCCTTTTCGACATAGATCGCGGCGGCGTTGTTCGAGTAGGTTTCCGATCCGCCGGAGTCATTGGTGAAGGAGTAGGGTGGTCGCCCCGAGCGGATGTCCAGGTTCTCGATCACGATGTGAGCGGGCAGGGTGTCGGCGGGGATGTTGGCGCCGCCGACCTTGATCACCCCGCGTGACTCGTTCCAGAAGTTCAACGCCGCCGGAGTCACGGCGTCGCGCCCGTCGATCACCGGCAACGCGCCGCCCGGCCCGGGCACGCCGCGGATCACGATCGGCGACTCGGCGGTCCCGCGCCGGCACACGACCCATTTCTCCTTGTAGGGTGTGGCGCGCCAGTGGATCAAAACCCGGTCGCCCGGTGCCAGGCTTTCCCACGGCACGTCCGAGATCGCCGCCAGCATGCCGGGGCCTTCGCCGACCTCATAGTCAGTTGCCGACGCCGCGGTCGCGCCCAGTACGGCCAGCAGTCCGATGACGCAGCACCCAATCCTCAAAGGCGGCCTCCCAGACAAAACTAACGGAGACCGGCCGCCGTTTCGGGTGATCTCGATCACTCAGTCGAGCCGCCAAAGACCACCTTCGCCCAGGTCCCTGCGGCCAGCGTGGAAGCCGCCCCTACGATGCTATGAAACGATGAATGGCCGTCTCTGAAAACCGTAGGGGAGGGGTTCACTCGTCACGGCGTAGCCGAAGGCGAAGCCGGATCCCCTCCCTTTTGTTACTGCCCGGACGTTGTTCACGGCCAGGGTGTTCTTTGAGGCTCGTCAATTCCCCCGGTCAAAGGTCCGTTCGAGCTCGGTGGCCCAGTTGAGGATGACCTCGAGGTGGCCGCCGGGCGGGTCCTCGATCATGACGAAGTGTTTCCCGTCCGGGTGGATGTCGTACTGGCGGTGCCACCGGTACTGCCGGAAGTCGCCTTCGAAGAGTTTTTTCCGACCGACAACCCGGAGTTGCGATTCCGTCGAAACGTTGACAGCGATGAACTCGCGGCCCTGGAAGTAGTAGATCTCGCCTCCGTCGACCGACCACGCTGGGTTGGCGCCTCCGGCCACCGAGATCTGAACAACCCCTTCCGGTTTCGGGTAGGCCGTGACGTAGACCTCGTCGCGACCGCTCTGGTTCGATACATAGGCGATCCAGCGGCCGTCGTGCGACACCGCCGGCGATACCTCGTCGTCGTCGCCGACAAGAAGGGGCGCGAAGGTCGATTCGTCCGCCAGGTCGGTCCAACGCATGAGATCCATCCCCTTGCCGGGAACCTCCTCGCGGATGATCAGGGCCCCGTCCGGCGCCCAATCAGCGGTGCGGAGGTTGATGTCGCGATCGAGGAGCACGTGTTCCGGCTGGCTCATGTCGAGCCGTCGCAGCATCAGATCAAACGATGTGGATCGCGTCGTGCCGAATGCGATCTCGGAGCCGTCGGGGCTCCACATCGGGTAGAACCCGCTGTCGCTGAGCTTGATCGGCGCGCCCGACTCCAGGTCGACGACCCAGATCGGCCCCGAGCTCGCGCTCAAGGCGATCTTGGATCCATCAGGCGAGAATCGGGGATCGTTGTTGTCGAGGAACGGTGTCGCTTCGCTGAAGACGGGATCAGTTCTGCCGTTCAGATCGACCGTGACCATGCGGCGCCAGCTGCGCTCGTCGGCGGGCAGGTACACCGCGGTTCCGTTTTCCGAGAACGCGAGCTGCATGGTGTTGTTGTCGATCCGGACCCTGGGGAGGACCGGAATCGGGGTACCGATCGGGACGAGCTTGCGGGCGTCGAAGGGCACCGCCAGCACCTGGTTTGCGTTGGTATAGACCAGGTGGCCGGTCGGCAGATATCGGGGGTCGGCCCCTTGGAGCCCGAGCTCTCGGATTTCGTTCGATTCGAGATCGAGTGCAATGAGCTTGGCGTCATCCCGTTGGCCGACGGACAACAAGATCGTTTTCCCCGACGGCATTGCCCACGGGTTCCCGACTCCCGTCGACCCGAAAGCCTCGGCGTCGATTCTCTCGGCTTCTCCGCCGTTTTCCGGCAGGCGCCACAGCTGCTGGGAGGAGGTGAGGTAGATGTACCCGTCGGTCGCCCACGTCGCACCGACCGTAAAGGCGGTGACGGACCCCAGCTTTGTCGGAGGGCCGCCGGCGAGGTTGATCTTCCACACTCCCTGGGGGGTGATGAACCCGATCCACTGCCCATCCGGTGAGAAGAACGGCAGCCGGCCGGCCTTGGCAGACGTGATCTGGTGGGCTTCGTACTCGTCGATCTTCCGGTAGAAGAGCAGATCGTCGGAACCGCCGGCGGCGCTGGTGATGATCACCGTGCCGTCGGGTGAGATGGCGAGGGCCCGTCCGTCGCCGTAGCGCTGGCCCTGGGTGTAGGGGTACTCGATGGCGAAGCGGCCGACGCCCGGCTCTGGTGCACCGGACCGGAGGACGTACAACACGGCCATCACCGCCGCGACACATGCGGCGGCCGCCGCGACGATCCACGGCAGCGAGGACTTTCGTCCGCGGCCTTTCCTCATCCGTTTCGGACTCACTTTCGCCCGTGCCGGCGACGGATTCCTCGAGGGCGATCCGCGCTTCACCGATATCGCGCAGCCGCCGTCGCGAGTCCTTCACGGTGCACCGTTCGATCAGGCTGCGTACGGAACGCGGAATGCCGTCCGGCAGCGCGGCCGGGTCGGGTGTGGCTGTCAGAACCGCAGCCAGGGTGTCCGAAACCGTGTCGCCTGCAAAGGCCCGCGACCCCGACAACATCTCGTGCAGGAGACAGCCGAAGGCCCAGATGTCGGCGCGCTTGTCGACCGCGTGACCGCGCGCCTGTTCTGGCGACATGTAGGCCGCGGTGCCGAGGATCATCCCGGCCACGGTGCCCGCGCTGGTCAGGGTCGGTGAAATGGAGGGGCTGCCGGTAACCGATCCGGCATCGGCGTCGAACGACTTGGCGAGACCGAAGTCGAGGACCTTGATACGGCCCTCAGGCGTGACCATCACATTCGCAGGTTTGAGATCGCGGTGGATCACACCCTGCTCGTGGGCTGCCTCGAGGGCCTCGGCGATCTGTGCGGCGTAGGCAAGGGCCCTGTCGACGCTCAACGGGCCACGCTCGAGAACTGCAGACAGATCTTCGCCCGGGACCAGCTCCATGGCGATGAAGCGCTCGCCGTCAGGGCCCTCGTGCAGGCCGTACACCGCAGCGATGTTGGGGTGGTTCAGCGAGGCGAGGAGCTTGGCCTCGCGTTCGAATCGCGCCAGCCGTTCGGGGTGGGCGCCCAAAGCATCCGGCAGCACCTTGATCGCCACCTCGCGCTCGAGCGAGGTGTCGGTGGCCGTCCACACGACGCCCATCCCGCCCTCGCCGAGCTTGTCGACGAGCCGGTAGTGGAGAAGAGTCGCACCTGAATTCAGAGACATCGTCGCAAGTCTACAGGGTGCGTTGACTTCGCGCCAGCGAAAAATCAGCTTTCGATCGTCGTCACTCGCCTTCGACGATCGAGATCCTCTGATTGGATGCGACGCCGGTGCGCCGGTCTTCGTGCCCCGACGGCCGCTGCGCTCGAGGCCGTGAACCGGAGCCGGCAACGACCCGCCGTCCATCGGGAACACCGCGTGAGGCCGACGGGTTAGAATCACGGGGAGAGGCTCCGCAATGAAATTGGAACCGGGTTCGGAACTGGGCCACTACCGCGTGCTCCGCTTTCTCGGCGAGGGCGGGATGGGAGCGGTCTTTCTCGCGGAGGACACCACCCTCGGTCGTGAGGTGGCGCTCAAGGTCCTGCCGGACGAAGTTGCGGGCGATCCCGACAAGCTGGCGCGGTTTCGTCGCGAAGCGCGGAGCGCGGCCGCTCTCAACCACCCCGGCATCGTGACGGTCCACTCCGTCGAAGAGGCCGACGACGTTCACTTCATCACCATGGAGTACCTCGAGGGCACGACCTTGGAGGATTTGACCGCCGAAGGTCCATTGCCCTCCGAACGCGTCGCGGATCTCGCGGTGCGTCTCACCGAAGCAGTCGCGGCGGCGCACGCCGAAGGGGTGGTCCACCGCGATCTCAAACCGGCGAACGTCATGCTCGTCGGTGGTGACCAGCTGAAAGTCATCGACTTCGGGCTCGCCCGAGGCGCGATCGAAAGCGGGAGTACCGACAGCACGGCCGCCTCCACCGACTTTCTGACCGAGAAGGGGGTGGTGTCGGGCACCCTCCCGTACATGGCGCCGGAACAACTGCTCGGCGGCGCGGTCGAACAGGCCGCCGACGTGTGGGCACTCGGAGCGGTGGTGTACGAAATGCTCGCCGGCCGGCGCCCGTTCACCGCCGACACCGCGCCGGGGCTGGTCAACACCATCCTCAACCACGAGCCTCCGCCGTTGGCCGCCATCCGTTCGGATGTGCCGTCCGGCTTCGAGGAGATCATCGCCAGGGCGCTCGCCAAAGACCCGGCGGCACGCTATCCGTCCGCCCGGGAAATGGCTGCCGATCTGAGGTCCGCCGTCGACGGCGGCCGGTCGGCGTGGGGTGGAGATCAGGCTTCCGACCGTGGTTTTCGAATCACGCGATTGACAGCGGCGGTCGTGGTCGGGCTGGTGCTCGTGGCGGCCGCCATCGGATGGCGCTGGGTGCAATCGAACCGGCGGGCCGAGGCCGTCCGCACGGAGTCGGTCCCGCAGATCGTTCGCCTGATCGAGACGGACGACTACGACCGGGCCTTTGCGCTCGCGTTGGAGGCCGAGACGGTGTTGCCAGGCGACCCGGTGCTTGCGGAGTTGTGGCCCCGGATGTCGCGCCGCGTGGCGTTGGGGTCGCAACCGGAAGGAGCGGTTGTCACGTCGCGGCCCTATGCCGGTAGCGAGACAGACTGGCAATTCGTCGGCTCGACCCCGCTCGAGGCGAGACTGCCGATCGGTTTTCACCGTTTCAAGTTCGAGATCGAGGGCCGGCTCGCGGTCGAGAGGGCGATCAAGCTCGCTCCCCTCAGTGCGGCACGCGAGGAGTCGGAATCCGACCCCGTGGTGGAGGTGGCGCCGAGGTTGCCGCTGGTCGGCGAGTTGCCGGAGGAGATGGTCGAGATCCCCGCTGGGCAGATGTGGGTCGAGATCACCGGGCTCGAGTTCCTCGACCCGATAGACACGGACCCGTATCTGATGGACCGGTTCGAGGTCTCCAACCGGGACTACGCCGAGTTCGTCGACGCAGGGGGCTACACCGATCCGCGCTACTGGAGCGACGGAATCGAGCTCGCCCGTCCCGGCCGGCCCTGGCAGGACCTGGTCGCGGCGTTTGTCGATGCCACCGGCCGTCCCGGACCGTCGACCTGGGAGGTCGGGAGCTTCCCAGAGGGCGTGGAGGCGCTGCCGGTGTCCGGTATCAGCTGGTATGAAGCGTCAGCCTACTGTGCATTCCGCGGCAAGAGCCTGCCGACCCTGCATCACTGGAGCAATGCGGCGCAGCCCTACTATTTTGCGGCCGAGTCGATCCCGTTCAGCAACTTCGGCGGCGACGGCCCGAGCGCTGTAGGCAGCCACCAGGGGATGAGCGAGCACGGGGTCTACGACCTGGCAGGCAACGTCAAGGAGTGGTGTGAAAACGGCACCGGTGGCGACCAGCGCTACATCATCGGCGGCGCCTGGCCGGAGTCGACCTATATGTTCCTCGACCCCGACGCCAGAGACCCGCTCGATCGGTCCGCGGTGAACGGCGTGCGGTGCATGCGGATTCCGGGCGGGCTGGCGGCCGATCATCCGAGCCGGCAGGATGTCCAGTACCACACGCGGGACTACTCGGTGGAGGAGCCCGTCTCTGACGAGGTGTTTGCGGTCTACAAGAGCCTGTACACGGGCGATGACGCGCCGCTCGACGCGGTGGTGGAGGAGGTCGACGAGACTTCACAGTATTGGCGGCGTGAGACCGTGACCTTCGACACCGGCTACGACGACGGTCGGATGATCCTCCAGCTTTATCTCCCGACGAATGTCTCTCCTCCGTACCGGACGGTTCTCTACTTCCCGGGTTCCGGCGCGATCCTGCGCTCGAGCAGCTCTCAGATCAACCCGAGCCCATTCGATTTTCTGGTCCGCCAGGGATGGGCGGTGGCCTACCCGATCGTCGAGGGAACCTATGAACGGCAGACGATTCACCGCACCGATTTCCCGAACGAATCGGCTTCCTTCAGAGAATGGAACCTCCACATGGCGCAGGACCTGCGCAGGACCATCGACTACCTGGAGACCCGCGCCGATCTTGATATCGACAACCTGGGCTACCTCGGTTACAGCTGGGGCGGCGAACGTGCCGCCATCATGCTCGCCACCGAAGAGAGATTCCGCGTGGCGGTCTTTCTCTCGGGCGGTCTGACCACGGGGCGGTCGTTGCCGGAGGCGGACCCCTTCAACTTCGCGCCGCGGGTCGAGGTCCCGGTGCTGATGCTCAACGGGTTTCACGACTATTTCTTCCCGGTGGAGAGCGGCCAGAACCCGCTCTTCGACAGACTCGGGACCTCGACCGAGAACAAACGCCACATCGTCTTCGAAGACGACGGCCACAGCCTCCACAGCAGCAGCCGCCGCAACCAGGTGATCGCCGAGGTGCTCGCGTGGTTTGACACGTATCAACCGAAAAGCGGGGACTGATCTCCCTCCGCCGAAACACGGGAGTATCTGTCAACGAGCGGGCGGGGATAAACCCCGCCCCTACGGCCTTCAGAGATGATGTGAGCCCCGTAGGGGAGGGGTTCGCCCCCTCCCTTCCGTCGCTCCCCGCATTCGATCTCAGCCGCGACTGCGTTGCTTGGGGTCATCGGGCATCGCGAGCATCCCGTGCTCGGCGAAGTGGCCGAGGAGATCGAGGGAGAGCTTCACCGGCAGCACGCAGAGCACGGCGACCGCGGCGGTGTTGAAAAAGCCGCCGATGAAGCCTCCGATGATGGCTGCGACCCACATCGGCATCGCCCGCAGCAGCGGCTGGCCGATCTGAGCTTCCCATGTGATCTTCTCGTACTCGCGTCTGCCGAGAAAATTCTGATAGAAGGACAGCCCGTGGGTTGCGAAGAACATCAGCGCCGGCAGCCAGTAGTTCCAGGGAGAGAACTCCTCGTGCCAGGCGGTGCCCTGCATCTGGTTGTCGAGCAGGCCACCGGCGATGATGCCGAACATATTGACGATCGCCAGATACATGAGGATGAAAATCGGCACGTAGAGAAAGGCGGCGCGGCGCCCGACGACGATCAGTTTGATGATGTTCCAGAAGCCGATGATCATCATCTGGATCCAGTAGACCACCAGGATCGACCCGACGGGCTCGCCCTTGACCAGCAGATTGATGACCGGCACGATGTTGGCGATCACCAGCAGAATCGCGGTGTAATCCTCCCGGAACATCCCCGGCAGACGGTGGAAGAAGTTCCGGATGTCGGACCGCATCACATCCCACCGCACACCGCCGTCGGAGCGTTTCTGCCGAGCGGATGACGATCGTCGAGCCATGGGTCCATCGTATCAGTGGGAAGCGGCCGGGCGGGTTTCCGCCTCTCCGACCTTGTCTGAGCATCGTAGGGGAGGGGTTTATCCCCTCCCTTTGTCGGTGATGGAATGACATGTCTGAGAACCTGAGGCCGGGCGGGGATGAACCCCGCCCCTACGGCTTTGAGAACTGATCAATGGTTGGACCGCGATCTTCGAGGGCGGTGCCGAGAAGAGCTCTTCCAGCTCGGCGCCCAGGATCCGGCACCGTGCGACGACTTCTCTCCACACATCCATCCGTTCGTCGTTGCGGTTGACGAAGGTCTTGAAGTCCGTTCGATCGGGGATCCTGCCGCCGGGGAGCGATGCGACGAACTCCGGCGAGGGCGCCACCAAAACGGTGGTGTCCATGTTGCGGAACGCTCGGTTTCGCCGCCGGATGTTCTTGTCGAACCACCCCGGTGTGATGTGCTCGAAGAAGTGCGGCATGAAGACGAGCTCGTCCTCGCCGACCGCAAACGGCAGGTTGACGTGGTAGTCGATGACGCCGCCGTCCCGGTAGGTTCCCGGGGGCGTGTCGGGGAGGTTCTTCATGCCTTCCATGACCAGGGGAATCGAGCCCGAGGCGAGAACGGCGTCGCGGAAGTTGCGCTTCGGTGAGTTCAACCGTCCGTGCCGGAAAGGCGTCGGCGCCGATGATGCACGTGTCGAAACCGGGGGCGTGGAACAGAGTCCGCTCGAAAAAGAAGCTGAGCAAAGGCCTGGCGACGAGGTTCGCCGTGAATGCCGCCGTCAGGTGCGAAGCCTGCGGTACGACATCGGTCGGAGGAACCCGGCCATCGGCTCCTGGCCGCGAGGAAGCCGAGCTTCATGACGGGGTGCCGCAGCATGAAACGGATGTCTTCGTCGGAGATGTAGGCGGCGCCGATGAGGCGGCTCTCCGCGGTGACCTCCCGCGCGGTCGGCCGCCCGTGATAGGACTGGCGGATGTAGTTTTCTTCGAGAGCTCTGACGGCGCTCTCGTTGTCCTCCTGGGCGAGGGCGGCCAATCGCCAACTGCCGATGGACGAACCGATGCACAGCAGCTCCCGCTGCCTCGTTCTTCAAGAGCGTTGCCAGGGCCAGATCCATCCCGGAGAGCACCAGCCACTTGGGTCCGCCAGAGGCTCCCGCGAGAACCCGGACGCGCTCCAGACGGAGGCCCTCCTGGCGGAGAACCTCGAGCGCGCGAGGGCCGGCCTTGACGGTGAGATTGGGCGCCGTCGCCATCACTCCGGGCGCGGCGGGTGGACGTAGGCTCGCGGCTGAATGTACGTGGCGAGGGTCACCGGTTCGCCCTTGAGCCAGTGGTCGAACCACTCCAGCGTGAGTCGCGAGCGCACGACGCGGTGTTCCGGCCCCCTGATCCCGTGCTCCTCGCCGGGGAAGTTGACGAAGACCGACGGCACGCCTTCCTTCTGCAACGCCAGAAAGAGCTGGACGCCCTGTTCGGGGCGCACCCGCCAGTCGTTGTCGCCGTGCAGGATCATCGTCGGAGTCGTGAACTTCTCGGCGGCCCACAACGGTGAGTTCGAGAGATACATCTCGCGGCTTTTCCACGGCACGCCGCCCATCTCCTTTTCGGCAAAGAACTGCTCGTCGGTGGTGCCGAAGAACGAGACCATGTTGCTCAAGCCTGCGTGCGAGACCGCCGCGGCGAATCGATCGGTGTGGCCGATGATCCAATTCGTCATGTAGCCGCCGTAGGAGCCGCCGGTCACGCCGAGGGCCGCAGGATCGGCGACGCCCATCGCCACCACGTGGTCGACAAAGGCCATGAGATCGGCGAAGGGCAGGGTGTGCCAGTCGCCGTGGATGGCGTCGGTGAAGGTCTGGCCGTAGCCGTCGGATCCGCGCGGGTTGGTGAACAGCACCGCGCAGCCGTGGTTGGCCCACAGTTGGAAGTCGAAACGGAAGGCCGGCGTCGACATCCCGTGGGGGCCGCCGTGGATGCTGAGAATCATCGGTGCCGGCTGGCCCTCGACATGGCCGATGGGCCGGATGAGCCAGCCCTGGACCCGGGCGCCGTCGGCGGTCTCGATCCAGATCTCCTCAGCCGGGCTGACGCTGCGGCCGTCCCACCATGTCGAGGCTTCATCGGTGAGCTGCCGCGAGGCCCCGTCGACGAGGGCAAAGATTTCGAGCCGGGCGGACATCGGTGGCGGCGGAGAACACGAAACGGCGGTCATCCACCACCGAGAAGTCCGAAACGATTGCGCCGTCCGTCACATCGTGAATCACTGCCGGCTGATCGAGGGCGACCCATTGCAGGTCCCGCGCACCGTGGCTCGAATCCGTGAAATAGACGCGGTCGCCCGCGGGGCCCCACGCGATGCTGCGCACGTTGCGGTCGAGCCCCGCCGCCAGCACCCGCGGTTCGCCGCCGGTGCGCGGCACGACGTGGATCTTGTAGTTTTCGCTCTCGTAGTTGTACTCGAAGCTCGCCCGGTAGGCGATCCATCTGCCGTCGGGGCTGAAGACCGGCGAGTGGTCGGGCCCCGGGTTGGTGGTGAGCTGCCGGGTCTCGCCCGTGGCCACGGTCACCGAGTAGATGTTGGTGTCGATCGTGTTCCACCACTCGTCTGAGCGGTTCGAGACAAAGGCGATCTCCGTCCCGTCCGGGCTCCACGCCATCGAGTGGTCGCCCTCGTCGGCGCACTCGCCGTCGGTGAGCTGGCGGGCGTCGCCGCCTTGCGCCGGTACGACGAAAATCCGTTTGCGGGTGCCGTCGTCCCACCCGCGGCCGAGGTGGTAGAAGCGAGGGTGCATGGCGTACCGCACATCGCCGAATGCCTCGCGTTGTTCGTCGGTGTGGAGTTCGCCCACCGTCGAGGTAAATGCGATCAGCTTGCCGTCCGGCGACCACACGGGGCTCGATGCGCCGGTGTCGATGTCGCTGATCCGTCGGGCCTCACCGCCGTCGATTCTGATCGCGTAGATCTGGCTCTTCTCGTCGTCGCCCCGTTTGGCGGAAAAGACGACGGTCGAACTGTCCGGGCTCCAGCTGTATCCGGACTCGACGCCGGCCGTGCTGGTGAGCTGTCGCGGCTCACCGCCGGCGAACGGTGCGAGGAAGATGTCGCCGACCTTTTTTTCAAGGTCGGAACAGTAGCTGCTCACCGAGTAGGCGACCCACTCGCCATCCGGCGAGACCGCCGGCTCGCCCACGGTCACAAGCTCGAGTTCGTCCTCGGGCTGCAGGACGGGAGGTTGGTCTGCGTGGAGCAGGGGAGAGGCGAGCAGGAACACGACGGCTGCGATCCGACAGAGACTTTTCACGGCGAGGCACCCCCTTCGAGATCAGGGGATATCGTAGTCCCGACGGAGCGCCGTGGCAAAGATCCGGTGAAGGACGAGTCAGAGAAGCAATCCGGCGAACTCGCCCGCCGAACGCACGAAGATGCAGGTGTTCAGCCCGCCCGCGAGGTCGATGATGCGGTCGGCGTAGGCCCCCTCACCGTCCGTTTCCGGCTCCTGCAACCCGAGAAAGACGACGTCGGCGTTGGCGCTCGTGCGGTGGATGATCTCTTGGATGGTGCTGTCATCCGGTTTGACGATGACCTCGGTCTCGGCGCCGATGCGGGCCTCGGGGAGGAGCTTGGCGAGTCCGTCGAGCTGGACTTGACGTTCCTCCTCGTCGCGCGCCACCGAGCGCACGAAGAGCCGTGCTCCTTGCCACTCCGGGTTGAGCCGCAGGAGGTAGGCCAGCAGCAGCATGAGGTCGCCGTTGTTCTGCAGGCCGCCCCACCAGATGTCGATGCGCTTTTCGCTGCCCGGTTCGTGGGCCCAGTTGATGCGGGTGATGATGGTGTTCTTGCCCGCATACGACATGGCGCGCATGGTGCGGAGCTGGGACTCGAGGCGTTCCTTGCGCCGCGACCACCCGAACATCACGGTGTTGGAGTGGAGCCCGGCGATTCCGTTGGCCTGGGCCACTCCGAGGACCCCGTTCTCGAAATCCGACACCACATCGACCTCGGAGAACGCAACCACGCCCGCTTCCTCGAGCTCACGGTCCATCTCCGCCCGCAGCGCCTCGACCTCCCGGAGTTTTTCGAGTTCGCCCACCACCAGCCGGCACACCGTCACGATCCCGCGGTCCTGGTTGAACCACGACGCCAGCCGGACCAGGCCGGCCCGCTTGCCGGGGTCGCCGGCGAAGAGCAGGATCTGCGGCCGCCAGTTGCGCGAGTCGAGCTCGTGGTGGCGCAGCTTGAGGAGCGCCCACCGCGCCAGCGCCACCCAGGCGCCGGCCCGGACATCGCCCCACCGCTTGCGCATCGACCGTCGGCGGAGATAGGCGTAGAGGGCGCTTTCGAGCACGACCGCCGCCAGACAGGCCCACGGGTTGATCAGGAACATCACCACGATCGCGCCGATCGAACCGAGCAGCGAGACGTACCAGGGCACCCGGATCGTCGGCCGGTAGGAGGGGTCGCCGACCAGACTCTCGAGGGCCGAGGCGAGGTTGATCGTCACGTACAGGGTGAGAAAGAGAATGGTGACGAACTGCGCCACCGCGTTGAGTCCGCCGAGGGCGACCGCGGTGACGGCGATGGCGCCCGAAACCCAGGTGGCGATGGTGGGCTGACCGGTCTTCGAGAGACGGGCGAGAAAGGACGGGGCGAGACCGTCGGCTGCCAACGCCTGGAGCACCCGCGGTCCGCCGAGCACGCTGCCGAAGGCGGACGACAGGATCGCGCCCCACAGACCCGGGAAGACCAGCCACGGGCCGAAGATCGCGATGCCCGTCCACACGACGCCGGGCACCGCCAGTTCCTCAGGCGAGACCCGGGTGGTGAAGGCCATCAGGAGCGGCACCGTCAGATAGACTGCAGTGCCGGTGGCCACCGCCGCGAGGGTGCCGCGCGGAATCGAGTGGCGGGCATCCTTGAGGTCGCCGCTCATGCCGATACCGGCGGTAAACCCGGTCACCGCCGGGAAGAAGACGGCGAAGACGTACCAGAAACCCTGTGGGGCGGTTCGCAACGTGATGCCGAATTCCGGCGTGCGGGTGCCGTCCGCCAGCGCCCCGATCGCCAGAGCGACCAGCGAGGCGCCGACCGCCACCATGATCGGGATCTGCAGCTTGAGCGCGAGCGACGCGCTCTTGCCCGAAACCAGGGTGATGATGATGATGATCGCCGCCGCCATCAACTGCGGTGCGGCGGCGGGGATCTCGCCCCACCCGGCGGGCCACAGCGCGAGGATCGCCTCCACCAGACCGAAGCTGTAGAAGGTGATGCTCAACGTCCGGCAGAGAAAGAGCGGAATGCCGATGGCGCCGCCCAGTTCGAGCCCGAGGCTGCGCGAGATCATGTAGTACTCGCCGCCGACCCCGACCGTCATGTTGGTCGCCACCGCCGACGCCGACAGCGCGGTGATGAAGGTGATCGAGCTCGCGAGCAGCACCACCAGCAGCGTCACCGGGAGGCCGAGGTTGCCGACCACCCAGCCGAAGCGGAGGTACATGATGAGGCCGAGGATGGTCAGAACGCTCGGCGTGAAGACCCCGAGGAAGGTGCCGAATCGAGGGGCAGGCTGGTTCGCCGCGATGTCGGTCGTCATGTCCCTCCCGGTCGTTGAGACGTGTGTCGAGGGTTCCTACGCTACACCAGCCGGAGCGATGTCGGCAAACCACTCGCACGGTCTCTGCATGGAATCCGGTGCAGAATTCGTGCTACAACCCTGGCCATGACACTTCACATCGTCGACCACCCGCTGTTGCACGACATCATGGCCCGGCTGCGCGATCGGCACACGTCTTCAGAAGACTACCGGGCCCTGACCTACCGGATCTCGACCTTTCTGGTCGCCGAAGCGACCCGGAACCTGCCGACCCGTGAGGTCGAGATCGAAACACCGCTCGAAAAGACCGCGGTGCGGAGGCTCGCATCCAGGGTGGTGGCGGTGCCCGTCCTGCGGGCCGGCATCGGCATGCTGCAGGCCTTTGTCGACCTCGTGCCCGGCACCGAAGTCGGCTACTTCGGCCTGCAGCGCGACGAGGAGACAGCGCAAGCCCGCTGCTACTACGAAAAGGTGCCGGCCGATCTCGGTGAGGCGGTGGTCTACATGCTCGACCCGATGCTCGCCACCGGCGGCTCGGCGGCGATGGCGGTCGAAGGCCTCATGGCGAGGGGCGCAAGAGACGTGCGATTGGTGGTGATCGTGGCCGCCCCGGAAGGCGTCGAGTTGCTCTCACAACGCGCGCCGGGCACCGAGATCTTCACCGCCGCCCTCGACCGCGGCCTCAACGACCGCAAGTACATCGTGCCCGGGCTCGGCGACTTCGGCGACCGCCTCTACGGGACCTGAGCACCTCGGATCAGGGGTCCGGAGCCGTGGCGGGCTCGGGTTGTCATCTTCCATCGCCACCGGCAGGCCCTCGCCGCGCCACGCGAGGATCCCGCCGCGCAGGCCGTAGACGTCGTCGAAGCCCATCGTGAGGAGCATCTGCATCGCGCGTTGGGTGCGCCGTCCGGAGCGGCAGGCCAACAGGAGGCGCCGGTCCCGTGCGAGATCGGGGCCGACATCGAGGACCGTGCGCAGCGGCATGAGGCTGGCGCCGGGGATGTGTCCCCGGGCGAACTCGTCGGGTTCCCGGATGTCGAGGACGAGGGCGTTCGGATCTTCCGCCATGGCTCGAAAGTCGTCGACGCCGAGGATGTGGGCGGGGTCGAGAGAGACGTGCTCGATCGGGGGCACCTGCGCCCGGTATGGGTGTTTTTTGAGCGCCTGACACTCGGCGAAGACGCGGAGCTCACACTCATAGGTGCACACGGCGGGATCCAGGATTTCTTCGAAGAGGTGCTCGATCGCTCCCTCCTGGGGCAGGACGTGGTCGAGACCGATGAAATCGAGGAAGCCCGAATCGCGCATCACCTGTTCGACCGGTTCGCGAAGGCGCACGAGGTAGACGTCGCCTCCGAAGGATCGGTAGGTGTTGACGGTGGATTCGAGCATCTCGATGCCGCTGAGGTCGATGATGTCGACCCCGTGCATCCGCAGCATCAAGAGGTGCTGGCCTGGGTTTTCTTCGAGATTGTGGCGGAGCTCTTCTTCGATGTGGTGGACCGCCCCGAAGAACAGAGGACCGCGGATGTTCATGACGGCCAGCTGGGGGCAGACGGGAGCCTTGGGCGAATGGACGAAATGTCGGAACAGCCGATCTGGAACGACCTGGTAGACACGGGGCAGGCTCGAGCGGATGACGAAAAAGGCCAGCGAGAAGAGGATCCCGGCGAGGATCGCGAAATCGAGAGGTTGCACGAGGGTGGCGAGGAAGGTCACCGCCATGATGGCGCCCTCGGTCCGCGAGGTCTTGAAGACCCGGAGAATCTGGTGGCGCTCCAGCATTCCCCAGGCGATTGCCAACAACACGGCGGCGATTGCCGCTCGCGGGATGTAGCGCGCGTACGGTGCGAACATCAGCATCCCGAGCAGGACGGTGACGCCGGTGATGACGCCGGTCAGGGCGGTGCGACCGCCGACCTGTTGGGCGACGGCCGAGCGGGTGAACGACCCCGAGCAGGGGTAGCCCGAGAAGAGACCGGAGGCGACGTTCGCGATCCCCTGGCCGAAGAACTCCTGGTTGCTGTCGATCCGGTCGTTGCTGCGCCGGGCCAGGGCCTGGCCCGAAGCAACGGCCTCCACCAATCCGAGGGCGGCCACCGCCAGCGCGCCCATCCCCATCTTGCGGATCATGTCGAAGTCGGGAAGGCTCTCGAGCGACGTCCAGGCCAGGGGTGGCAGGCTGCGGGGGATGGCGCCGACGACCCTGACGCCCTGGCTCTCGAGTCCGAACACCGCCACCACCAGCGCAGCCACCGAGATGGCCACGAGGGCTGCCGGAACTCTCGGACCGAGCCGGCGGAGGAGGACCAACAGCACGAGCGTGCCGACACCGAGGCCGAGGCTGAGCAGGTGGGTCTGCTGAATGTTGGCGATGACCGCGACCAACTGGTGGTAGAGCTCGGGCTCCGTCGGTTCGTTGATCTGCAAAAGGTTTTTGAGTTGGCCGACTGCGATGTGGATCGCGGCGCCGGCGGTGAAACCGATCAGGACCGACCTCGAGGCCAGGGTCACCAGGGCGCCGAATCGGAGAACGGCGAGAGCGATGTTGAGAACACCGACCATCAGCGCCAGCGTGCTGGCTGCGATCAGAAAGTCCGGCGTGCCGACGGCAGCGACACCGAGGAGGACCGGCAGGACCAACATCGACACCGCGTTGACCGGACCGGTGGCGAGGTGGCGCGACGAGCCCCACAACGAGCCGACAATCGCGGCGACAACCGCCGCATACAGACCGTACTGCGCCGGCAGCTCGGCGATCGACGCGTAGGCGATCGATTGCGGGATGGCGACAGCGGCGACCGTGACGCCGGCCACCAGGTCCGGGGACAGATCCTGTTTCCTATAGCCCTGAAAGATGTCGAGAGGTCTGCGCAGGTAGTCGACGACGCCCTGTGAGGGCTCGGTCAACGCTTCGATGGCAGGATCAGAGTCTGGTGTTTGTGATGTCATCTCAAATAACTGCCCGAGACTAAAGCGAAATCATCGTCGCTGTCAACGAGATCGGATTTCCCGAGTGTTGCCGGGCAGGGGCGGTGCGCATTCAGCGAACGGCCGAGAAATGAGCCTCCGCCAGTTCCACGGCCGTCTCCTGCTCCTCGGTTTCAATCGAGCCGGGTCGAAGCTCGCGGACTCTGGCGATGGCTTCTCCGGCGGTGGCGCCGTTGGCGACGAGGTAGACGGCAGCCATGGTGCCGGAACGCCCCAACCCCGCCGTGCAGTGGACGGCGACCGGTTCGCCGTTCGCTGTCGAGTCGGCGACCACATTGACGAACTCGATCATCTGCGCAATGGTCGGCGCGGTGAAGTCCTCTACAGGGATGTGGGACTGGCGAAAAGTACCGTCCTCGAAGGAGGGGAGGGTCTCGGTCAGCGAAATGACGGTTCGGATCCCCCGGCTCTCCAGAAAGTCCGCGTCCTCGGCCAGGGGCCTGTTGCGGCCGGGCACCGGCATGGCGGCGAGTTCGCCTTCGACGATCCACGAAAATCCTTCCATGGTGAGGGGTGCCTCCGGGCCGGGCGATGACGGTGGTTGGTCGAGGGACTGTGCGGGGTTGCACGCGGTGGCGCATCCTGCGAGCAACAGGACGACGAATGCCTTGTGAACGTAGGACAGCATCAGCGCAACTATACCAGCGGCTCTTCCGTACGGAAGAACATGAGAGGATCGGCGGGATGAAGTTCCTGATCTGCTCGTGCCTTGTCTGCGCAGTGGCGATCGCGGCGATGCCAGGTGACCGTACCGTCGGCCAACCCTCGCAGCCCGTTCGCACGATGGCGGTGACGGTCGACGACCTCCCTGTGGCCCAACCGAGCTGGCACACCGACGAACAGATGGAGCGAATCACGACCGATCTTCTGGCGACCTTCACTCGACACGGTGTGCCGGCGGTGGGATTCGTCAACGAAGGAAAACTGGAAACCGGTGGAGAGGTCAACGCCTTCCGTATCGGCCTCCTCGAACGGTGGTTGCGGGCCGGATTCGAACTCGGCAACCACGGCTACGCCCACCTCGATCTGCACCGGGTTCCACCGGAAGAGTGGATGGCGGACGTGGTTCGCGGCGAGGCCCAGACCCGAAAGCTGGTCGAAGCATCCGGTGGTCAACTCCGGTACTTTCGCCACCCCTTTCTTCATACCGGTCTGAGCGTTGAGGTTCAAGCGGATACATACGATTTCCTCAATTCACGCGCCTACACCGTGGCACCGGTGACGATCGACAACAGCGAGTGGATTTTCGGCCGCGCCTACGCGAAGGCTTATAACGAAGGCGACGAGGAACTGCAAGAACGCATCGGGCGCGACTACATCCGCTACATGCTCGAGGTGGTGGAGTTCTACGAAGGTCAGAGCCAGGTCATCGTCGGCCGCGGAATCCCGCACGTCCTGCTGGTGCACGCCTACGCCCTCAACGCCGATTGGCTGGACGAACTGCTGGGCGAGCTTGAATCCAGGGGCTACGGTTGGATCTCACTCGAAAAGGCATTAAAGGACCCGGTCTACGAACGACCGATTGACGGCTGGACCGGGATGGGTGGCATCACCTGGCTGCACCGGTGGGCGATCACCGAAGGCGTCGACCGCTCGGTGTTCGAAGGCGAGCCCGAGCCCCCGGAGTGGGTCGCGGCCATCAGGCCGTGACAACGCGGGCCTCGAATTGATGTGTCCTCGACCGGCCATGCGACAACACGTCGTTTCTGAAAGTCGTAGGGGAGGGGTTCATCCCCTCCCTTCCGTTGGCGACCGCCCGCAAACCTCGTCACGAGAGGTTTCGGGGAGATTCAGTGTCCACGTAACCGCCACGTTCCTCGAAGCACATCAGAAACGGAGGATGATCATGAAATTGAAATCGTTCGCAGGGGTCGTACTGGCCGCGGTCGCATCGACGGCTCTGCCGGCGGCTGCCGGATCGCCGCCTCTCGGCGAGGGGGCAGCTGCGCCGCAGCTCCAGCTCGCGGCGGCCGACGGCAGCAGCCGTTCGCTGGCTGCGATCGACGGACCCAGGGTGCTGATCTTCTACCGGGGCCTGTGGTGACCGTTCTGTCGTGGTCAGCTCGGTGAGCTGCAGAAAAACCTCGAGGCCTTTGCAGAAATCGGCGCCGAGATCTGGGCGATCAGCCCCGACCCGCCGGACAAGCTCGCGCAGTACGCCGGCAAGGAGGGGATCACGTTCGCACTGCTGTCCGACCAGGACCTCGCCGTGATCAGCTCGTGGGGCCTGGTCAATCCGGCAAACCCGAAGGTCCCGCACCCGACCGCGGTGATCGTCGACGTCGACGGCACCATCCGGTACTTCCGCCAGGACGTGGACTACAAGAACCGTCCGTCAGCCGATGAACTCCTCGAAGCGCTGGCCTGGATCGACTAGCCGGATTCAGTCACCAGGCGTCGCCGCCGTTGCGCACACGATGCGTTGCCTCGAAACTACTTCGAATCCTTGGCGGCCTTCTTGGCCGCCTTGTTCGCCTTCTTTTCTTTCGGGGAGAGTTTCGGTTTGTTGGACTTTTCTTTCTTGACCTGACCCTTGGCCATGATGGTTCCTCCGTTCTTGTCGACGAATCGGTGCGACCCCAGGGCCGGTGATCGTCTTGGGTTGATACTGTACACCTTCGCGTCGAAGGTTGATTTGCGGCGCAGCCCAGGTGCCGGTGCTCACGACGAAGTCCGGCGGTCCCGATTCTACTCCAGGTAGCCCAGGCTCCGAAGTTCTTCGAGAATGTCGCGTTCGCCGCCGTCGACCCGTGGACTGAGGGCGGCGTTGACCGTCGACCCCCACGACGGCACGGTGCCGACCGGGTGCCCGGCCGCCCACCCCGGGTCGAGCGCGGCGAGATAGGCGCCGGTCTCGGCCCCGGGCATGTCGTCTCCGGGCGGCAGCCCGAGCAGGTGGAGGACGAGCGGCGTCACGTCGAACACCGTCAGACCGCGAATGGTCCGGCCGCGCGTGAACGCGGGACCGCGGGCGAGGAAGATCCCTGCCGGCGCGTGGGCGTGGTTGTTGTCGATGAAGTCGTATCCGTGGTCGGACACCACGATCAGGTTGACCTCCGGACCGAAGGCACCCATCAGTTCACCGAGGCGCGCGTCGGCAAATCGGTAGCGTTCGGCGAGTGCGGGCGCAAAGGGCCCGCCCTTTGCGCGATCCGCCCCGAAGTAGTGGTTGAAGGCGTCGACCGAGTAGAAGGCTGCGGCGGTCAATCGGGGCTCGAAGGTGCGGATCAGGTGGATCAGTGTCTGGGCATCGCTCCGATTCATGGACGAGCGGATCATCCGGATCCTCGAGTCATCGGGATCAATCGGCGTGCCCGGCGCGAGGTAGGGCGACACCTCGTCGAACTCGGGCAATTCGGGTGCCGGCGGCAGCCCCTGGTAGAGCCCGGCGGGGTGGCGCAGGAGCTCGGGGTGACGCTCGGTCGTGCCACCGAGCGCGGTCTCACCGAGCGTCACCGACGAGGCGACGGCAAAGCCGTTGACCGGCTCCACCGGCCAGGTGGTGCGCCAGCTGAAAACTCCCACCGGATAGTAGCGTCCGGCCATGTTCCACAGCGCCGGGACCTTGCGCATGTCGCTCGTGAAGGGAAGACGCATCAGGGGGACACCGGGAATTCGCTCCAGCCAGGGAACGAGCTTGAAGTTGAACCCGGAGTGGAGAGGGAACTCGAGGATCGAGGTTTCGAGGGTCGGCAGCTGAAACACGGTGAATCCGTGGATCCCGTGGTCGTTCTTCGTTCGCCCGGTCGCGAGTGTGGTCCACACGGCAGGCGAGAGGGTCGGAGCGAACGACTCGAGCTCGCCCCAGGTGCCCTCGCGAATCAGCCTTGCGAAATTGGGCAGCTCACCGTCCGAGATCATCGGCAGGATCACGTCGTCCGGGTCGGCGCCGTCGATGCACAGCAGGATCACCGGCGCTGCGTCGCTGAACAGCGGCTGCGCGGGCAGTTCGAGTTCGCCGCTCGCTGCCGCCGAGGGACCTGACGACTCGTCACGCCCCCCGAACCATCCCCAGACCATTCCGAAGGCCAGCACGACCGACACGCCGATCGCGGCGGCCGGGCCCACCGCGAGCCCGGTTCGCCGACGCAGTGCGCCGATCGCGGGACGCAGGAGGACTCCCGCCCCGCCGAGAACCAGGACGACACCGAGCAGGGCGGCGAGCTTGCCCACCATGCCGGGAGAGAAAATGAACCAGGTGAGGCTGTTGGTTGCGAGGCCGACGTCGGGAAGGAGAACCGCCCACAGCAGCGGGCCGAAACCGACGACGCCCAGCACCGCGCTTTCCAGCCGCCGGCGTCCGCCGTCGGTCATCCTTCGACCGACCGAAATCGACCCGAGGGCGAGGCAGACTCCAGCCGCGGACCCGAGGAGCAGACCCGCGGCGGCGAACGAGAGCCCCAGGATCGCCATCAGCCGCAGTGCATCACCGGGGCTGGAATGCACCTGCGGATTCAGATCCAGGGTGAGCCATCCGATGACGACCCCGAGCGTGGTCATCGCCGTGACGGCGGCGGAAATACAGCGTCCGATCATCGGACTGAAGATATCAGTTGAGTCGTTCCGGCGGTTGAATCTCGGGCGGTTCGCGGTGTCTCGTCGACGTTCCGCGGCCGAGGGCGAGATGACGTCACATCGAGAAAGGTGGTGAGGGAAGGAATTCTCTTGCGATCTCGCGGTTCTCAATATTAGACCAGGTCTCAATACCATCGTATGATGTGTTCGTGATCGACGTGCTTCGGGGGGAGTGAGGATGATCGGCAGCAATGTTTCGCACTACAAGGTGACGTCCAAGCTGGGTGAAGGCGGGATGGGCGAGGTGTGGCGCGCGGAGGACACCAAACTCGGCCGCGACGTGGCGCTCAAGATGCTGCCCGACGGTTTCGCCCAGGATCCCGAACGGCTGGCGCGTTTCGAACGTGAGGCGCGGGTGTTGGCGTCCCTGTCCCACCCGAACATCGCCGGCATCCACGGCCTCGAGGAGGTCGACGGGAAGCGCTTCCTGGTGATGGAGCTGGTGGAAGGCCCGACCCTGGCGGAGCGCATCCAACAGGGGCCGATGCCGGTCGACGAGGTGGTCCGCATCGCCAAGCAGATCGCAGAGGCCGTCGAATCGGCGCACGACAAGGGCGTCGTCCACCGCGATCTGAAACCGGCAAACGTCAATATCACGCCGGACGGCACGGTGAAGGTGCTCGACTTCGGTCTCGCCAAGGCGCTGATCGGGGACCCGATGTCCGGGGACGGCGTCGATCCGGCCCTGTCGCTTTCGCCGACCCTGACCCAGGCGATGACGGGGCTCGGCGTGCTGCTGGGCACGGCCGGCTACATGAGCCCGGAGCAGGCGCGGGGCAAACCGGTCGACCGGCGGGCGGACATCTGGTCATTCGGCTGCATCGTTTACGAGATGCTGACCGGCCAGCGGCTGTTCACCGGCGAGACGGCCACCGATGTGATCGGTGCGGTGGTCCACAAGGAGCCCGAGCTTGACGAGCTGCCGGCAAAGGTGCCCCCGCAGATCCGGCGTCTGCTGGAGAGGTGCCTTCAAAAGGATGCCAACCGCCGCCTGCAGTCGATCGGCGATGCGCGGATCGCCCTCCAGGAGTGGATCGAGAATCCCGAGGCGGAAACCGTCGAGGTCGCGGGTGCTCGACCGGGGTGGCTGTCCTGGGCGGTAGCTATTGCTACAGGATTGGTCGGTCTCGCGCTGGGAGGGTTTTTTCTTGGCTCCAGCGCGCAGGACCCACAGCCGACTCAACGCTTCGTGGTCGAGCTCGGGGAGGAGCCGCCGTTCACCGGCCGCGGCGCTGCGGTTGTTCCCTCGCCGGATGGGCGATACCTCGCCTATGCCACGTCGGTCGACGGGGGGGGTGCACTCTATTTGCGGCCCCTCGATCGATTGGAGAGTCTGCGGGTGGCCATCGGTCAGAGCCGCGAATGGCCGCACAACGCGTTCTTTTCCCCCGACAGTCAATGGCTCGGATTCTTCACCGTCGCCGAACTCAAAAAGGTCCCGGTGACCGGTGGTTCGCCGATCACGCTGGCCAAGACCGAAATGCCGCGTGGCGGCAGCTGGAGCCGAGACGGACGGATCGTCTTCGCACCCGAATCGAGCGGGGGGCTCTCGCTCGTACCGGCCGCCGGCGGCGAGGTGGTGCCCCTGACGAAGACAACGGAAGGGGCGGCCTTCGAAAGCCACTGCTATCCGCAGTGGTTGCCCGGCGATCGGGCAGTGCTTTTCACAGTTGTCGAGGGCAGAGGAGATCGTCTCGAGATCGTCGACGTCGAGAGCGGCGAGCGCACAGTGCTCCACGAGGGCGGTTCTTACGGTCGTTACGTGCCCACTGCGCACATCCTCTTCGTCGACGGCGACGCGGTCTTTGCGATGCCCTTTGACACGAAGCGACTCGAACGGACCGGCTCGCCGATGCCGGTGCTCGAAGGCGTCGCATCGTTTCCGGCCGCAGGTCAA
The DNA here is from genome assembly GCA_963715955.1 of Candidatus Sulfomarinibacteraceae bacterium. GTDB lineage: Bacteria > Acidobacteriota > Thermoanaerobaculia > Thermoanaerobaculales > Sulfomarinibacteraceae > Sulfomarinibacter. Next base: position 100,356 of record CAVQSQ010000012.1, on the reverse strand, counting down.
GCGCAGTACCACGTGTCAGACACCGGGTTGCTGGTTTACCGGCCGGGCTCCGACGAACTCGATCCTTTCCAGATCGCCTGGGCGGACCGCTCCGGACGCACCGAAACGCTGTGGGACGACGAGGGGATCTACGGTTCCCCGCGCCTCTCCCCGGACGGCCGCCGGCTCGCGGTCTCGGTCCAACGCGGGGATGATTGGGACGTCTGGGTCTACGACATGCAGCGCGATGTCGCGACCCGTCTCACGTTCGAGAGCGGCTACGACGCCGATCCGGTGTGGTCGCCTGACGGCCGTTATGTCGCCTTCAGCTCCGATCGCGAAGACGGTAAAGTCGCGGCCTACCGCACCCGCAGCGACGGCACCGGCGAGGCGGAGCAGTTGATCGAACCCGGCAAACTCGAGTTTCCGGCCCCGTTGAGCTTTTCACCCGATGGCACTCGACTCCTGGTCATCACCCCTGGACCGAACGGGTCGGATGACCTCTGGATCTTGCCGGCGGATGGGAAAGGTGAGCCCGAGCCCTATCTTTCATCTCCGTTCGACGAGGGCGATGCTCACTTTTCGCCGGACGGACGGTGGATCGCCTACCGCTCGAACGAGACAGGAGACTCGGAGATTTACGTGCGCTCGACGGAGGGGCCCGGAAAATGGCAGATCTCGGATGGTGGTGGGTGGCAACCCATGTGGTCGGGCGACGGACGGACTCTGTTCTTCCGCAGCCGTGAGGGATTGAACGCCGTCGGGTTCGAAGCGGAGGGGGAGGAGTTCCGGGCCGGTCGTCCAGAATTCCTGTTCGGCGAGATCTTCGGCGGACCTGCGGGGGTGCGTCTGCCGGGCTATATCTTTTACGACTACGACGTCAGCGCCGACGGCGAACGGTTTGTGGTCTTTCCGCGTCGCACCGACCAGGACGCGGGTTCGGCAAAGGTCCACGTTGTCGACGGGTGGTTCGAAGAGCTGCGACGGCTGACCGCTGGCAGCAGCAAATAGACGAATCGTGTGATTGCCCGCGACGTGCGGGTTCCGGGGGGAGTGAGGATGATCGGCAGCAATGTTTCGCACTACAAGGTGACGTCAAAACTCGGAGAAGGCGGGATGGGCGAGGTGTGGCGCGCGGAGGACACCAAGCTCGGCCGCGACGTGGCGCTCAAGATGCTGCCGGACGGGTTCGCTCAGGATGCCGAGCGGCTGGCCCGTTTCGAACGGGAGGCGCGGGTGCTGGCGTCGCTGTCCCACCCCAACATCGCCGGCATCCACGGTCTCGAAGAGGTCGACGGCAAGCGCTTCCTGGTGATGGAGCTGGTGGAAGGCCAGACCCTGGCGGAGCGCATCCAGCAGGGGCCGATGTCGATCGAAGAGGTGGTTCGCATCGCGAAACAGATCGCCGAGGCGGTCGAGTCTGCGCACGAGAAGGGCGTCGTCCACCGCGATCTGAAACCGGCCAACGTCAACATCACGCCCGACGGCACGGTGAAGGTGCTGGATTTCGGTCTGGCCAAGGCGCTGGTCGGAGACCCGATGTCCGGCGACAGTCCCGACCAGGACCTGTCGCTGTCCCCGACCCTGACCCAGGCGATGACGGGATTGGGCGTGCTGCTGGGAACGGCGGGCTATATGAGCCCCGAACAGGCGCGGGGCAAACCGGTGGACCGGCGCGCCGACATCTGGTCGTTCGGCTGCATCGTCTACGAGATGCTGACCGGCCAGCGCTTGTTCACCGGCGAGACCGCGACCGACGTGATCGGCGCCGTCGTGCACAAGGAGCCCGAGCTTGACGAGCTGCCGGCGAAGGTGCCGGCGCGGATCCGGCGTCTGCTCGAACGGTGCCTGCAGAAAGACGCCAGTCGTCGCCTCCAGTCGATCGGCGATGCGCGGATCGCCCTCCAGGAATGGATGGAGAACCCGGAAGAAGAGGCCATAGCTTCGGCAGTCGCGCCGCAGGGATGGCGGCGGTGGGCGCCGTGGGCGGTCGCGGCAGGGGCTCTGGCGATCGGGCTGACGATCGGCGCACTGTTCCTCGGACGCACCGCCGCACCCGAACCTGTGCGCCGTTCGAGAATCGAAATCGGTTCTGGGGGGCTTTTCTCGGGATTCGGGACCAGTGCAGTGCTCTCTCCTGACGGCAGTCTCCTGGCCTTCGTCACCGGATCTGGCGGCGAGGGCGGGGAAATCCACCTCCGCCCTCTCGATCGTTTCGAACCCTCGAGAATCGCTGAAGGAGGGGTCGGTGAGGCTCCCTATCAACCGTTTTTCTCGCCCAACGGAGAATGGCTGGGATACGTCACGCCGGCGGAGCTCAAGAAGGTCTCGGTTGCCGGCGGCGCGCCGATCACATTGTGCAAGGTGGAACTCGGCCGTGGTGCGACCTGGGGGGAGGATGAGACCATCGTCTTTTCGCCGAAGCCGAGGAGTGGTCTGATGCGGGTTTCGTCGGCCGGCGGGGAACCGCAGCCCCTGACCGAACTCGGCGAAATCGATTTCAGCCACCGTTGGCCGCAGTGGTTGCCGGGCGGGAAAGCGGTGTTGTTCACCTCGCTCCCCGATGGCGAGGATAATTTCGAGGGCGCCAACCTCGAGGTCGTCACGGTCGCCACCGGCGAGCGCAAGGTCATTCATCGCGGCGGATACCACGGGCGGTATGTTGCGACCGGGCACGTCCTGTACGTGCACGAGGGCACCCTTTTCGCGCTGCCGTTCGACCTCGAGAAACTCGAGACCCGCGGTTCGCAAATGCCGGTATTGGAGGATCTGGAATCCACGATAATTCAAGGCGCCGCCCAGTTCGATGTGGCTGGGAACGGTGTGCTCGTCTACGCCACCGAATCGCAACAGGGCGACCCCTTTCCGGTGGTGTGGGTCGATCGCAATGGTCGCACGGAACCGTTGTGGTCCGAGCCCGCGCTCTATGCAAACCCCGAACTTTCGCCCGACGGCCGTAAGCTGTCGGTTTCGCTGCTCCGTGGCAACAACCTCGACGTCTGGGTCTACGACCTCGACCGCAAAGTCGCGACGCGCCTGACCTTTGATGAGGCCTACGACGCCGACCAGGTCTGGTCGCCGGACAGTCGTTGGATCGCCTTCAGCTCGAATCGCGGCGACGGCAACAACTCGATCTACCGCAAGGCGGCTGATGGCTCTGGAGAGGTCGAGCTGATCGTTTCGCAGGGAGATCTGCCGGCCCTCTATCCGACGTCATGGTCTTCCGACGGAGATTCGCTCGCTGTCTGGACCTCCAACTCCGATATCTATGTCGCTTCCATCGAAAGCGGTGAACTCAGTCCGTTTCAGGTTTCGGACTTCGGAGAGTTCAATCCCAGCTTTTCTCCCGATGGTCGCTGGATCGCCTATGACTCCAACGAGTCGGGCCGTCCCGAGATCTACGTCAGGGGCTTCCCGGCCGGCGGTGGGAAATGGCAGGTGTCCGACGGTGGTGGTGCGCTGGCTCGCTGGTCAGATGATGGGCGCGAACTCTTCTACCGTACGGACGAGGGCATCATGGCGGTGGATGTCGACGGCCGTGGGACCAACTTCGAGGTCGGCACCCCGAAGAAGCTGTTTGACGGCTCATTCCTGGGCGGTATGAACGGAGTTTCGGTGGGTGGCTATGTCTTCCCCGACTACACCGTCTCCGGCGATGGCGAACGATTTGTGATGTTCGCCGGCAGCGAAGAGACCAGCCGCCCGACCTCGGTGCGTCTGGTAACCAACTGGTTTGAAGATCTGCGGCGCCTGACGGCCGTCGGCGGAAGGTAGAGAAGGCTTTGAGTTCCCAGAATCAGACGGAGACAGAGGAGCAGGAATGATCGGCAGCAATGTTTCGCATTACAAGGTGACGTCCAAGCTGGGTGAAGGCGGGATGGGCGAGGTGTGGCGCGCAGAGGACACCAAACTCGGCCGGCAGGTGGCGCTCAAAGTATTGCCCAAAGGATTTGCACAGGATCCCGAGCGGCTCGCCAGGTTCGAACGCGAGGCGCGAGTGCTGGCGAGCTTGAACCACCCGAATATCGCCCACTTGTACGGGCTCGAGACGGTGAGCAGCGAGCCGGCAGCCGGGACGGCTGCCCCACAAGACAGCCAGGGATCTCCAGAGACGGTTGTGGCGCACGCGTCCCGCGTGCAAGCCGCGGATTCAGAATCTCCGCCGAACATCGGTTCAAGCCCCAGGCCCCAGGCCCCAAGCCCCATCACCTTCCTGGTGATGGAGCTGGTGGAAGGCCAGACCCTGGCGGAGCGCATCCAGCAGGGACCGATGCCGATCGAAGAGGTGGTCCGCATCGCGAAACAGATCGCCGAGGCGGTCGAGTCGGCGCACGAGAAGGGCGTCGTCCACCGCGATCTGAAACCGGCGAACGTCAACATCACGCCCGACGGCACCGTGAAGGTGCTGGACTTCGGTCTGGCCAAGGCGCTGGTCGGGGACCCGATGTCCGGAGACGGCCCGAACCAGGATCTGTCGCTGTCGCCGACCCTGACCCAGGCGATGACCGGTCTCGGGTGTGCTGCTGGGCACCGCGGGCTACATGAGCCCGGAGCAGGCGCGCGGCAAACCGGTCGACCGGCGGGCGGACATCTGGTCCTTCGGCTGCATCCTCTACGAGATGCTGACCGGCCAGCGGCTGTTCACCGGCGAGACGGCGACCGATGTCATCGGCGCGGTAGTCCACAAGGAGCCGGACCTCGAGGAACTCTCCGCAAAGGTGCCGCCGCAGATCCGGCGTCTTCTGGAGCGCTGCCTGCAGAAGGACGCCAACCGCCGCCTGCAGTCGATCGGCGATGCGCGGATCGGCCTCCAGGAGTGGATGGAGAACCCCGAGGCCGAGGAGGTCGTTGCGGCCGCGACAACTCGTCGTTCGCCCTGGCTGATCGCCGCTGGTGTCGCCGCCGGGCTGGCGCTCGGTCTGGTGCTCGGCGCGGCCTTCCTCGGCTCTCGCAGCGAGCCCGAACTGCTCCGGAGATTCGAGATCAACGTTTCGGAACAGGGCCTCTTCTCCCGTCTTGGCTCCGGCATCGTCGTCTCGCCGGACGGCAGCATGATCGCCTACACGACGGGTCAGGAAGGGCAGATGCAGTCGCTGATCCTGCGTCCATTGGATCGCTTTCAGGAAACCGTGCTGGCCACCGGTGAGGGCAGCAGTGGTCCCTACCACCCCTTCTTCTCGCCCAAAGGCGATTGGCTGGGTTTCGTGACTCCCGGGGAGCTCAAAAAGATCTCGACCAGCGGAGGGGCGCCGATCACCCTCGCCCAGGTCGAACGGAGCCGTGGCGCGAGTTGGGGACCGGATGGAACCATCGTCTACAGCCGCTCGATCTACACGGGTCTGTCGCGAATCTCGGCCTCCGGGGGTGACCCGCAGCCGCTCACCGAGCTCGACGAGGCGGCCGGCGAACAGTCGCACCGCTGGCCGCAGTGGCTGCCGGGCGGCAAGGCGGTGCTTTTCAGCTCGCTGGCCGAGGGCGGCCAGTTCGTGTTCGAGGACGCCGCAATCGAGGTTGTCGTCGTCGCGACCGGCGAACGAAAGGTCGTCCACCGGGGAGGTTATTACCCGCGGTACGTTCCGACCGGGCACATTCTCTATATTCACGAGGGCACTCTCTTCGCACTTCCCTTCGATGTCGACACGCTCGAGGCCACCGGGTCGCAGATGCCGGTCCTCGAGGGGCTCGAGACCAATGCCGGCCAGGGCTCGGCGCAGTACGCGGTGTCGGACACCGGGTTGTTGGTCTACCTCGAAGGCGCGAACGAGCTCGAGCCCTTTCCGATCGTGTGGGCCGATCGCGAGGGCCGCAGCGAAACCCTGTGGGGTGAGCCGGGGATCTACGGCACGCCCCGACTCTCTCCCGACGGCACCAGACTTGCCGTTTCGGTTCAACGCGGAACGAACTGGGACGTCTGGGCGTACGACCTGGAAAGAGACGTCGCGACGCGAATCACATTCGGCGAAGCCTACGACGCCGATCCGGTGTGGTCGCCGGACGGGCGCTGGATCGCCTACGAGGGCGAGATCGACGGGGTCGACGGCATCTTCCGCAAACGCACCGACGGAACCGGCGACCCCGAAATGTTGATGGAGCCGGGCAAGCAGACCTTTCCGGCGCCGCAATCCTGGTCAGCCGACGGGCGGCACCTGGCGATCCAGAGCGCAGGGGAGGGCGGCCAGACCGACATCTGGATCCTGCCCATCGATGAGAACGGCGGAGCCGGGGAACCCGAAGCTTTTGCACGAACCCAGTTCGAGGAAAACAGTCCCAGCTTTTCCCCGGACGGCCGGTGGCTGGCCTACAACTCGACCGAGACCGGACGCCCCGAGATTTTCGTGGCATCGTTCCCGCCGGGCGGCGGGAAATGGCAGGTATCGGATGGTGGCGGCACCCAGGCACAGTGGTCTGGAGACGGCCGCGAACTCTTCTTCCGCACCGATGCCGGCATCATGTCGGTCAGGGTTTCGAGTGACGGGAACTCCTTCCGGGCGAGCCGCCCGGAGCTTGTCTTCGAGGGCAACTTCCTCGGTGGGCTGCGCGGCGTCCTACTGCCCGGATACAACTTCCCGGACTACGACGTCTCGGCTGACGGCAAACGCTTTGTCATGTTCCAGGGCACCACCGAGGGCGCGCTGGCGACCGAGGCCAAGGTCGTGCTCGGGTGGTTCGGGGAGCTGCAGCGTCTCTCCGAGGCCGGCGCCCGATAGGGCTGGAGCGAATTCCGCGAGTCGCGATTCGAGGGTAACAAAGGTGTCTCTGAAAAACTGAGACCGGGCGGGGATAATACCCGCCCCCAACGACGTTCAGAATCGATGTGTGTTCCTCAAAGTCGTAGGGGAGGGGTTCATCCCCTCCCTGCGCCTCAAGGGTTGAAGTCACGGGAGAATGGATCAGGCGTTGCGGTGCAGCCGTGTCCCGGCTGCACGAATTCGATGCTCCGAGAGGGCTCAGTTCGGTGGATCGCTCGAAGGCGGGCACTCGCAGTCGGGGCAGCCGCGATCGAAGACCACCTTCCACGAGCCGTCGGCGCCGCGCCGCCACACCGAGTTGAAGGTGCCGATTCGCGTCCCATCAGGAGCCAGCACCGGCCCGGATGTGAGACCGAGCGTGCCCGAGTCGAGCACGGCGGCAGTGTCGGGTTGCCACGAGAAGGGCGCCTCGGGCCCGTCGAAGAACGGCTTCCAAGCGGCCGCCACCTCGGCCTTGCCGCGGATCTCGCCACGGCCTCCGAAGAACACCGCCTCGTCGGCGAGGAACGCCGCGAACGCAGCGTGGTCGCGGTCGGCCATGGTTCGCGCGAAGGCTTCTTCGGTGGTTTTCAGATCGGCCGCGAGGTCCGCCGTGCTCTGGCCCTCGCCGGCCACGACGACGCCGGACACACCGAGAACGAGAGTGATGACGGCAGCTACGAAGGTGGTTGCGGGAGACTCGCGCATGAGTGCCTCCATCAGGAACTGCAAGGTGAATATACGGCAACCAGGGTGTCGCGTTTCGCTGCCACGCGCGGATTGGGCGGTGGCACGATCAGGCGGCGAAGGGGCTTCAGTCAGCGTCCTCTGTGCTTGGCTTTGGGTTCGCGCCACTCGCGGAACTTGATCCTGGGGTCGCGCGGGTCGGGTTGCGCCGCCGACCGGCTGAAGGCCTGGGCAAGCTTCGGGTTGACCTCGACCATCGAGGACTGTCCGCCGATGGTGATGGCCCCCACGTCCGAGCTGTTGATACCGCCGCGGCGGCAGACGACGGCCAGCAACCGCCTCGGGTCGGCGCCGTGGTTTCTGCCCCAGCTGACCTGGAAGCGGGCCCAGTTCGATGGGCCGGGGCGTCGTCCCTTGGAGTGTGAGGGACGGGAATCCCACCTGTTCTCGGCAGCCACGGGAACGATGTCATTGGCGGCGCACGGGCCGTCGTGGCCGGACTCGCCAAGGAGAGCAGCCACCACTGCAACCGGGTCGCGGTCTTCCAGAAGCTCGGCGGCTATTTCCCGGAGCCGGATCACATCGGCGCCTTCGCCGGCTTCGAGCCCGGAGACTTTTTCGATCAGCCGCCGGTCCGCAGCGCGCTGGATGGCGTCGCGATCGGGGATTTCTTCCCGGACCGCCTTGATTCCGGCGTGGTGAAGCATGGCGTCCACCCGGCGCGCGGCGCGGGGCGGCACGAAGATCAGGCTGTGGCCCTTGCGCCCGGCGCGCCCGGTGCGGCCGCTGCGGTGGGTCAGCATGTCGGCGTTGATCGGCAGGTCGACGTTGACGACCCGGGCGATGTCCTGGACATCGAGACCGCGCGCCGCCACGTCGGTCGCCACCAGAATCGGAGTCTGGCCGCGTCGGAAGGCGTTCAATGTCGAGGTGCGTTCGCGCTGGTTGAGGTCTCCCGACAACTGGCGCACCGCAAATCCGAGATCGGCGAGGGCATCGGCCAGACCGGCGGTGTCCACCCGCGTGCGAACGAAGATCAGGGTCTTGGCGTCGGGCTCCGTCAAGAGCACGTTGACCAGCGCCGGCAATCTCTGATCCGGCGCCACCACCATGGTGGAGTAGGTGATGTCCGAGTTGGAGGTGCCGGGCTCGGTGCCGGCGATCATCAGGGGGTTGTTCTGGTGGCGCGCCGCCACCGCGCGCACGGATGGCGGGAATGTCGCGGAAACCAGGTGGGTGCGTCGGTCTTCAGGCGTCGCTTCGAGTATCGCTGAGATCTCCTCCTCGAAACCCATCGCCAACATTTCGTCGGCCTCGTCGAGGGCGACCACCCGCACCCGGTCGAGCGCCAGGCTGCCGCGTTCGAGGTGGTCGCGAACCCGGCCGGGCGTGCCCACCAGCACCTCGGGATCACGCTTGAGTTGGCGAAAGTCGATGCCGAGCGAGGTGCCGCCGGTCAGCGACACCACGGTCGCGCCGAGCGGTTCGTACAACCAGGAAAGCTCCTCGGTGAGCTGGACCGCCAGCTCGCGGGTTGGTGCTACCAAAAGCACCGAGGGCCGTGCCCGCACCGGTCCGCGATTTTCCAGCGTCACTGCCGCGGCCACTTCTTCGGCCACCACCATGCCGAGGGCAACGGTCTTGCCGGAACCGGTCTGCGATGAGATGCGCAGGTCGCGGCCCTCTGCCCCGGGTTTGAGGACGGCGGTCTGGATCGGGGTCAGCTCGGTGAAGCCGCGTGCGGCGAGAACGGCGCCGAGGCCTGCGGGGACCTCCGCGAAGGAGATTTCATGCATGAGGTTCTTTCCTGGGGTTCGGTCGCGGGCGCGTTCACACCGTGACGGGGTCAGTGGAGGGTTGCTGGTGTGAATTCACGGACAAACAGCGCACCCGGGACGGTCCACAGTGTAGCAGAAAAGTCGATTCAGGTCAGATTATCGCGGACTTCGCAAATCGGAGCCGCAATCAGCCAGTCTTTTGCGGAGGTCTACCACACCTTGATGCGAGCGATTCTGGTGATTTTCTGTGCCGTGGACACGACGGCGTTGCCGACAGCCACCGTGGCGATCGCGGCGCCCTCGACCACCGGTTCGAGGGTTGGCGCCATGTGGTCTTTGAGGCGGTGGGCTGCGCTCCGCGGACGCGCAGTGATCGGCTCGGATCTGAGGTAGCTTTCGATATCGCGGCCGAGGCCGGCGGCGGTGGCGTAGCGCCGAACCACATCCTTTTCCAGGGCCTTCTCGACGATGGTCACGAGGTCGGCGTCGAGCCGTGCGGGACCGACCCAGTGGTTCCTGAGAGGTCGCGGCCGCTGCTCGCAAATCGCCCTGAGCGCCTCGGCCAGGGCCGAAATAGAGACGTCGTACGGACGTCTGCCGACCAACATTTCGTAGAGCATCATGCCGAGGGCGTAGACGTCCGATCGCACGCCGATCTCCTCGCCGTCGCACCGTGCCTGTTCAGGGCTCATGTACTGCAAGGTGCCCTTGATGATCCCGATCTCGGGACGCTGGTTCGCCTTCAGGTCGGAATCGGTGAGGCTCGCAAGACCGAAGTCCAGGATCTTGGCGGTTGATTTCGAGTCGCCTTGGGGATCGTCGATCGCTGTGGGCGCGGGATCGGTGATGACGATGTTGGAGGGTTTGAGGTCGCGGTGGATGACGTCGTGTTGATGTGCATAGTGCACCGCGTCGCAGATGGTGCAGAAGAGCCGCAGCCGCCGCTCGAGTTCGGCTTTGTCGACGCCGTCAGGGCGGCCGGCGAGCCAGCGGTCCAGAGTCGGGCCTCGCACGATCTCCATCGAAAAGTAATCGTGACCGTCGTCGGTGTGACCGGAATCGTAGAGGGCCGCGATATTCGGGTGTTCAAGGCGTGCGAGAGCTTCCGCTTCGCGTTGGAACGTCCGCCGGTGTTGCTCGTTGACGGCGTGCTCACTGCGCATGACCTTGAGTGCGACGCGCCGCTTCGATTGTTCGTGCTCCGCTTCCCAGACGATGCCCATGCCGCCCTCGCCGAGCAAGCCGAGAACGCGGTATCCGGGGACAAACCCGGCGGGCGGGCGATCACCGTCGCCGGTGACCGGGTCTTCTGCCGATGGCTCCGCCGCCGCGCGACCGGCGACGAGATCGCCGGACCACTCCGACGAGTCTTCGCTCTCACACAGGGGGCGGTTTCCTGCGCCCGGGTCGTCACTGCAACCCAATTGACAATCCTCTCCAGGGAGCCGACGATCTTGTCACTTACGACAACGTATATCGTTATTATACTCCGGTTTACTGGAGAATATACCGAGAGAGGTAAACAACGGTCGCAAAACCGCCCCGAAAGACGCGGCGCCATTTCATCGATACTGAAGGCGTTCAAAGGGGCGTTGTCCTCAGGGCACCGAACTCGACCAGTGCGAGGTATCTGCCGGACTCGAAGCCGTCGGCTGAAGATGTCAGCGGCGACCGTGACCAGATTCGGCCGGTAGGTTGCGATCTGCGCCCTCATCCGATCGATCTGCTCAGGCGTGAACTCCCACATGCAGGTGTCGTTCGTGTAGTCGAGATAGTTCCGGATGTTGTCGAGCGATCCGCAGCTCTCCTGTCCGACCGGACATCCGTAGGTCGCGTAGGCCTCAGGATTGGTATCGCAGATGAGGTCGCCGTCGTCCGAGTAGCAGTCGGGCACCCCGGACGGACAGCCTTCGCCGGGAGGGTTGGGAAGGGCAGGATCTCCCTCGGGGTCGAAGACGTGGAGGAGCCCGAGGTAGTGGCCGACCTCGTGGGTCGCCGTTCGGCCCTGGTCGTAGGGCGGCAGAGGTGAGTTGCGACCGAAGGCCTCATGGAGGATGACGACCCCGTCCCAGAACATCCCGGCGCTTCCGGCGGGCGAATAGGCGTAGCCGAGCCCGCCGGTGTTGTTGGTATAGATATTCAGATACGTGTTCGGGTCCCAGTTGAGGGCGGTCTTGAAACCGGTCTCGTCACTGTCGGCAAACCAGGTGTCGTTGGCGGTCCGCGTGATGCCGGTGGTCGGGTTGTCCGACGGGTCCTTGTCGGCGAGGACGAACTGGATCATCGCGTCGTTTCCGTTGGCGCCGTTGGTGCCCGCCAGGGCTCGAAAGTCCTCGTTGAGGATGTCGATCTGGCTCTCAACCGTCGCGTTGGTGAGGTCTCCGGTCGTACCGTCGGCCGCCGTGATGATGTGGACCACGACCCGGATCTCGAGAACGTCGCCGGCGCCGAAGGCCTTCTCGGTCTTCGTGAATACCGGCTTCGGCAGCAGGCCGCCGGCCTGTGCGTTCTTGAGCAGCTCCTCCCTTGCTGAAAAGCCGCATCTGTTGCCTGAAGTGTAGAAATAGTGCGAGCTCAGGTAGAGAGCCCGCGATCCGAAGACCCGGCCGTCGACCACAATCGGGCCCTGACCCCTGCTGCGAGGGTCGTCCTCGGCCCACACCGCGCCGCAGAGTAGTGCCGTAAAGAGAATCGCGATTCCTCTCCATGCCTTCATGGTGCCCCCTCGTTCCAATCCGAGTAGCAAGAAACGCGGACGGCGATGCCTCCGCAAAGACCGAAATGGTCCACTCTGTCTGTTTGTGTTCTGATAATGAATATAAGTCTCATAACTGAAATCTGCAAGGCCCGGGGTCGCGTTCGCGCGAAAATACGGCCTGTTGCCTGGTGCGCGGCACCGTCATCCGGATTCTCTCGGCACTCAGACCAGGCGTGCTGTTCGTGCGATCGTTGTCGGATCCGTCAACCCCTGAACCGTGCTTGCCGGTCAGGCCCGGGTGATGACGGGCGTGTCGAGGATGTCGAGGCGGGCCACCGTTTGCCGGGGTGAGCACCGGCCACTCAATGCCTGTGTTGCCCGCATTGTGTTGATCAGCCGGTGATGGAGAACTACGGAAGCATTTTGGGTTGCGATATCAATCAGGTTCGCGGATCTCTCTGGCGGTTGAGGTCGGTCCACATGATCCCGGCGTGGCGGCTGTCGGGTCGTCGCTCGAGTTCGAACGGATCGCCGAACGGTCCCTCGGCGCGCGTCAGCACCCGTGCGATTCGGCCGCGGTCATCGTCCCCGAGGCGAAGGTCGAACACCCTGAGGTTGTCGTCGAGGTGGGCGTCGGAGCGCACTCCGATCATCACCGCGGAGACCGGTTCCCGGTCGAGCACCCAACGTGTGGCGACCGCCGCGATCGAGGTGGTGTGCCGGGCGGCGACGTCGTGCAGGACCTCGAGGAGTTCCTGAAAGAAATCCCACCCACCGAACTCGTCGATGATCAGCTTGTACTTGGTGAGCGAACGGTTCTCGAACGGCGGGTGAGGCTCTGAAACCCCGCGGTAACCGTCGGCAAGAAAACCCCCAGCGAGGGCGCCGTAACAGAGCAGTCCGATCCCGTTCTCACGGCAGAGGCCGGTCATGTTCTCTTCGACTCGACGATCGAGGAGCGAGTATTGCGCCTGGTTGGTCACCAACGGAATCCCGGCCGTCACCAGATTCCCGAGGTGAGCGGGGTCGAAATTCGTGGTCCCGAGACAGCGAATCTTGCCCTCGGCACAGAGCTCCACGAGCCACCCCGCCACCTCGACGTCGTTGGGCTGGTCGTAGTCCCACCAGTGGAGCTGGACGAGGTCCAGCCGTTCGACACCGAGACGTTCGAGGGACCCCTCGATGGCAGCAGCGACGTCCGCGCGTCTGAGCGTTGCCAGGGCCGAGCGGTCGGGCACATACTTGGTGTGGATCTGCACAATCGCCGGGTCTCGGTGAGAATTCTTCAGATCGCGGAGCAGAGCGCCGAGAAGCTCTTCTACGCCGAGATAGATGTCGGCGCAGTCGAAGCTCGTGAATCCTGCGTCGACCATTCGCAGGAGGCTCGCGACGGCTTCGGCCGGCTGAACCGCCTCGGTATGGTGCCCGCGAGAGAGCTGCCACAGCCCGTTGATGATCCGGCTCACCGAATATCCAGGTGTCAGTTCGATCCGCTCGGTCACGAGTCATTTCCAGTCCCGTCCAGCGGGACCCGGGTCACCTCGCCGTGGCGAAATGTGGTGCGGCCGGTACGGACGATCCGGAACCGGCCGCCGCAGTTCGGGTCGGGGCAGGCGATGACCGTGTCCGTCGTCATCCAGTCGTTGGCCGCTGTGTCCCGTTGTTTGGCCGGCAGCAACGGCAGCAACGCGGCGAGTGGGTAGATCGGAAAGGTCTGTCCGGGCGGCAGCGAGAGGTTCTCGCCCGACAGTTCAAAATAATCGCCCTCGCGGTGGTTGCACACCATCTCCTTTTCCCCTGCGATCACTTCCACCCGCAGGTCCCAGAGCGTGAACTCGTCGACTGAGTCGGCCATGCGTCCTCCTGTTCGGCGACCATTCTATGAGGTCCCGGGGGCTCTGGTATCGTGAATCGCCTTGAACGAATCTGACCGGCAAGCCGGCATTCTGCATTTCCGCGGTGGTGTCGCGGGCACGCTCGCCCCGTTCGTGCTCTTTCTCGCGGGAGTTGCGTGGCTCGGGCTTTCGGGAGCGCCGGACGAACGTGGTTTCTGGCCGGTGCTTCTGGCCGCCCTGACGTTGGCGATGCTGCTGGCAAGAGACCGGTCGCAATGGGCCGACACCGTCATTCGCGGGATGAGCCAGCCGATCGTGCTCTTGATGATCCTGGCCTGGTTGTCAGCGGGTGTGTTGGCGAGTCTGATCAACGCCAGCGGATTCGTCGATGCCGTTGTCTGGGCGGCTCGGGAGATGGGAGTCCACGGCGGCGGTTTCGCGGTGGCTTCGTTTCTGATCTGCTGTCTGGTCTCGACCGCCACCGGTACCAGCCTCGGCACGATGATTCTCTGTGCTCCGCTTCTCTATCCGGCGGCGGCCGGGCTCGGGACCGATCCGGTGATCCTCATGGGCGCGGTGATCGGTGGTGCGACATTCGGCGACAACATCTCGCCGGTTTCCGACACCACCATCGCTTCGGCCTCGACCCAGGGCGCCGACATTGGGGGCGTGGTTCGCAGCCGGCTCAAATACGCGGTCCCTGCGGCGCTGGTTGCGGTTGTCGCCTATGGCGTGTTGGGTGGGGGAGGCACAGGCACGAGTTCAGAAGCGGCCGTCGCCGGCAACCTCCCGGCACTGGCGATGGCGATCGCGCCGGCCGTCGTCATCGCGTTGCTGATCGCGCGCCGACCACTTCTGGAAGGCCTGTTGACCGGGGTTCTGGTGGCTGCCGGCCTCGGGTTGGCGTTGGGTCTGATCGGCGTCGATCAGATCATCTCGATCGACGCGGCCTCCTATTCAGCACGGGGTCTGATCATCGACGGGATGGAGCGCGGGATCGGGATCTCGATCTTCACCATCCTGCTGTCGGGTCTGGTGGCGGGCATCGAGGCCTCCGGCATTCTGGGCCGGATCGTCGATGTCAGCAGCGGGCGGATCGCCACGGCCCGAGGCGCCGAGACCTGGATGTTCGCAACCACTTCGGCGGCGGTGGTATTGACCACCCACTCCGTGGTCGCGTTGCTGACGGTCGGCGGCTACGCCAAACGCATCGGCGAGCGGTTCGGCCTCGGGATGTACCGCCGGGCCAACCTTCTCGATCTCACGGTGTGCATCTACCCCTTCATCCTTCCGTACTGCATCCCGACCGTGCTCGCTTCGAGCGTGACCAGTTCCGGAGCGGTGGTGGGTCTGCCGCACCTCGCCCCGCTGCAGATCGGCCTCGTCAATTTCCACTCGTGGGCCCTGTTGGTGGTGACCCTCGTGGCGATCGCCACCGGCTTCGGCCGGACGGATGATGCTGCGGTGCCGTAAAACGATTGCTGCTCGGGCTCCAGTGCCGCCCAAAACAACTCCTGATCTGACCGTACCACACTGAAAACATTGAGTTTGGCTCAGAACGAGGCCGGCAATTTCCGAAAGCGGCTGTCCATGTCTTGTACGTGGACACGAGTGATCCAGGATGCAGGACACAGCTCTGAAGGTGGGCCAGGGCCCACCCTACCAGCCGGCACGACTCCAGGGTCCGAAGTAGGGTGGGCCTTGGCCCACCTTCAGATGCGCCACGGTTGGGTGGAGCCTGAGTTTGAACCTGAGCTGTCTCAAAGGCCGCCTTGGACAGGAGCGTTCGACTCCACCGAATCCAGGCGCGCCATTTCAGGGCTCTGCTGCCCGACTGAGCTGCCCCTGGTGATATTATTGAAGTGTTGTTCATATGGGCAATTCTCAAAAAAGGATCACCATCGTGACTGACAACCTTCCACAGAATTTGAAGACCGGGATCGACGGCATCGACGCTCAACATCGTGCACTGCTGAATTGGGCAGCAGCGATTCGATCGGTTGGCAGCTCCAGATCTGAACAAGCTACAGCGCGCCGCGCCGCCCAGTTCTTGATTGCCTACACTCACTATCACTTCGATGCGGAGGAGTACGCGATGGTGGCCTCTGCGTACGGTGGCCTCGACAAACACCGCCGTGCGCACACCGCGATCCGCAAGCGACTCAACGAGGTGAGTAGGACCTTCAACGCCAATCCCGGCGACTGTTCGGCAGCGGTGACGTTGTTGCAAACCCTCATCCAGGAGTGGCTTCAACATCACATCAATCGCACCGATACGGCTTTTGCGAGGTACTGCGAACAGGAACAGAGCGTACGTGCAGTCCGGCTGCCGTCGCCGAAGGAACTTCTGCAGACCGGTCGCAAGGTACCCGACTACGAGCAGGTCGAGATCGTGCACGATGCCGGGGAAATCACCCCCGATGAACTGAAAGCCCGCATGAGAAACCGATCGGGCTGGTGAGCCCCGGGGTGCCGTTTCGAACAATCTCGCAGCGAAAAACCGGTTGCCGACGGGAGCCGTGAACTGGTGAAAGGTGCGGGCTCGACCCGAATGTGACGTCCGGCACGCACCCTCGATTTCTCTTCCAATAGAATTGTCATCATGGGGCTTTTCAGTACTACCGGACGCCTGCTCGCGAGGCTGCAATTTCTTGCCGCGCTGACACTGCTGTCGACCCTGGCGGCGGTCGAGGCATCGGCCTCCGAATACGACGCGGCGTTCTACGTTTCTCCCAGCGGAAATGACGGCAACCCCGGCACGCTGGAGCTTCCACTCCAGACGCTCGAGGAGGCTCGGCTGCGGGTCCGCAGCCACACGTCGACCGACGGCATCGGCCCCGGGGGGGTTGCCGTTTACCTGCGCGAGGGCACCTGGATCCGATCCTCGACGTTCGTGCTCTCGAGCGAGGACGGGGGCGGCGATCCCGATCGACCGGTCGTGTGGAGGGCGTTCCCCGGCGAGACCGCCCGAGTGCTGGGCGCCGCGGCCGTCGATCCAGCCTGGTTCGCGCCCGTCACCAGTGGCAATCCCGAGTGGAGTCGTCTGGCGACGGTGGCCAGGGGCAATGTTCTCAGGGCAGATCTTTCGGCTCACGGCATCAACGACTTCGGCGTTCTCAGGTTTCGTGGTGGAGGGCATCGCGCGACCGGGGCCCTCGAGCTTTTCGTCGATGGGCTGCCGATGCCGCTCGCGCGCTGGCCCGACCCGGATCAGCACACGGCCCAGAGCCAGGAGAACGCCACACTCATCATGTACGGCAACCCGGTGCCCGACGTCAGCGGCGGATGGACGAAAACGGGGACCCGAGATGGCGTCAATGCCTACACACGCGATGAGCCGGTCGACGGCGTGACCTATCACCTCTACCGCAACACCTGGCAGTACGAGGGCAACTGGCACACTGCCTGGTTTCTCGCCGCTCAAGACAGTGGCTACCCCGGGGACGCTCACCCGTGGTGGTACCTCTACAACCCGAATCTGGAGACCTTGTCGCCTGCCAACGGAGCCGTGGGCAACCCGACAGTTTTGGATCCGGCCGCCATCTCCCACGGATTCGCGGCGATCGAGAGCACGGATGAACACACCGTTTTCACGATGGCGAACACCCGGGTCGACCGCTGGACCTCGGCGCCCGATCCCTGGTTCTTCGGATTCTGGAGGTGGCATTGGGCGGACAATCACGTCGCCGCCACCTCGATCAACCCCTCCACCCGGACGATCACATTGGCGCAGAGACCGAGCTACGGCATCGCCGCCGGGATGCCGTTCTTCGCCGAAAACCTGCTCGAGGAAATCACCCGTCCGGGCGAGTGGTATCTGGATCGCGGCACGGGCTCTCTGTACTTCTGGCCTGACGGCCCGCTCGACGGACGGGAGGTCATGGTCTCGATGATCGAGGAGCCACTCGTGCAGGTATGGAACGCCGAGCACCTGCGGTTCGAGGGCCTCTCCTTCGGTCTCGGGCGGAACGACCTCGTCGTGGTCGAGAATGGCAGCGACGTGACGTTCGATCGCTGCCGGTTCTTCGGGGCCGGCAACGACGGAATCCGGCTCACCGGCCAGAACCACGGGGTGACCCGATCCGAGATCGTCGACACCGGAGATCGTGGCGTCGTGCTGTCCGGTGGCGACCGCCCGTCACTCACCGCTGCCGACAACTTCGTGGAGAACACCGAAATCCACCGTTTCGCACGCTGGTCGTGGACCTATATGCCGGGGATCCAGTTCGTCGGCGTCGGCAACCGGGCGTCCCACAACCACCTCCACGATGCGCCCCACTCCGCCATCCTCTTCCGAGGCAACCAGCACCTGATCGAGTACAACGAGATCGACGACGTCTGCCGATGGTCCTCCGATGCAGGAGCGATCTATTCCGGCCGTCGCTGGGATTGGCGCGGCAACCGCATCGAGTTCAACTACATCCACGACATCGACAGCCCCTTCACCGGCGCCGGGGAGCACGGCGTCTATCTCGACGACTGTCTTTCGGGGATCCGGGTCTTCGGCAACCTGATCGTGGACGTTTCGGGCCACGCCATGATGCACGGGGGCGGCCGCGACGATTTCTTCGAGAACAACATCGCGGTGCGGTGTGGGACGGCCCTCCACACGGATGCCCGGGGCGTCGTGTGGATCAAGAACGACAAGAGCGACTGGGATCTGCGATGGCGGCTGCACGACGACGGCGTCGCCTATCAGGGTGAACCCTGGTGTTCCACGTGGCCCGAACTCTGTGTGATACCCGACGCCGACGGTGCCGGCTGGCTCGCACTGGCGCTACCCCGAGGGCTCGGTCTTTTCGGGCAATCTGGGCTGGGACAACGCCAACTTCATGGTCGACGGAATCTGGGAGGGCGAGACCGCCCTCGACAGGTTCGCCGAAATCGCCAGTAACCTCGAGGACACCGACCCGCTCTTCAGAAACGAAGCCGCAGGCGACTACCGGCTCAGACCGGACTCTCCCGCCTTTGACATCCCCGGCTTTGTCGACATCCCGTTTCCCGAGATGGGAATCGTCGATGGCCTGTCACTCATCTTCGAGGACGGATTCGAGTGGGGGGACACCGCGGCCTGGGCGCAGTAGAGAGCTGCCCTCGTTCAACTCAACCTCTTCGTTCACAGTGGATCTTCGAGACCGCAAACCAGGTGGCGCCTGAGTCGGCCGTCCATTCGTGGGTCCAATCGAAGCTGCTCGCCGGTGATGTTCGAAAACGTATTGCGAACCATACGTCCCTGAGCGTTGTGACCCGTCATGACGATCGTGTCGCCTTCCGAGACCGCGGTAAAGGTGGCAAGGCGACGATTGGTCGTGTCGATCCACGCCATCTGCCACTGTTCTTCTTCGGGATTGAAAATGCGGATGTTCGTCCCAACGACCGCGCGATTGCCCTCTTCAAGTTTGATCCAGTCGTCCTGGATCGCGTGGCCGTCGAGGATGAAGTACCAACGCCAGAGTGCGTGTGTTTTTTCGTCGGACCACGTGCCGTCAGGGTTTCGCCGGCACCTGCGTTGCATCCCATTCGCCCGCGAATCGGCCGAACTGCATCGTTTCCGGCGGCGCCTCGTAGTTTCAGTGTGGCCGGGAAGCAACTGATTCCGCTCCTCCGGCGTCACCTGGTCGTGCGTTGATTCCGGCGGCAGCCAAGATCGTCGCGGGACGAGCATAGACGCCCTGAAAATGGGGAGTTTCATACGTGACCTCATTTCTCAATCTGTTGAGCGACAAAAGGTTCTACGTTGGGAATCTCTCTCAGTTTCTTCTTCCCACCATCAGAACGGCGAGGTGGCGTCAACCGCGATTGCAATAGGAGACCCTCGCATGACGACGGCCACGTGGTCTCAACCTGCGATCACGTCTCGAAATCATGGTAGGGTGATTCGAGAGAAGAACACCTGTACAGAAAAACGCCTCTGGAATGCCCGTCGAAACGGGGTATAAGGCGTCGGGTATCTGCATCGAAACGGTGCCGCATTGTCGCGCACTGGGAGGTGCAATTGATGCATCAACGGAAAAGGAATATTCATGAAGAAGTCAGTCGGATGTGTGTTTGTTTGTGTGATTTCGATCGCAATGATCGGCTTTTCTGCAGAAGAAGTGAACGCGGCGGAAGACGATCTCCCGGCAACCGATTCTCGCCAGCCGGATGCGTGCTCGCTCCCCGACTGTTCGTGCCGCGTCGTCAGTCCCTCCGGGGATTCTCTGTGTGAGGGGGGTACCGAGGAAGAGACGGCGGCGGGGGTCCACTACTGCAAGTGCGGAAAGTTCGGCTCCGCGTCCGACCAGAGCATCGGCGGCGGCGGCAGTTTCACGACCGGGGACCTCGGCGCGATCACCCAGGGCGACCTCGAGGGAGGTGATATGGAAGCCGTCGCCAAACCCACAACCCCCAAGCCGACCCGGACCACATCGGTCGGGCACACAACTCAACAGGCCCAGCGCCAATACGGTGTAACGCCTACCCCGTCCGCGGCGCAATCGTCGCGAGGTCAGAGCACGCAGCCGACCCGGGGCCCGGTGGCCTCCGAGAGCTCGGTCGGCCCCCCAACTGACGTGCAGAAAATCGAGGGGAGGGAAGCTGCGATTCTCCTCTGCCGCGATGTCGAAATGTACGGTCGGTCGCGGCAGGTCGCGACGTCTCCGGGCGCCCGGCCGCCGTTTTCTTCGGTCGAGCCCCTGTGTTCGCTCGTACAAAACCCACAGCGCACGAAGGTCTACAGGTGCGATAGCCCCGGTCCCTACTCTCACCCTGTCATCGGCTACTGCGCGAACTCGTGGTGGGACAGTTTCTTCATGGGTGTGTCGTATTGCGCGGATTTGAAAGAGATGTGCCAGCTTCTGGGCGGAGGATGGTCCGTCAATTGAGGAGATGAAATCAACACGCCGTGGAGTTTGTTGGAGGGCGCAGAGATGACGGTACAGAGTGCCGGCGGAGGATCCGCGTGAAGAGTTTGAGTTTGCTTTCCGGAGGGAATGGCGTCGTGGTCGCGGTCAGCGGCGCTGGGGCGGTGGTCCAAACGTCATGATGATCCAGCCGAAGATCCGTCACAACATCTGTTTGACGGCGCACCCCGGCGGGTGCCGGGAACAGGTGCGGGAGCAGATCGCCTACGTGAAGAGCCAGCCGCGCATCGAGGGACCGCAGCGGGCGCTCGTCGTCGGTTCGTCGAACGGCTATGGACTGGCCGCGCGGATCGTGTCGGCCTTTTCGTGCGGAGCAGCCACCGCGGGTGTGTTCTACGAACGCCCGGGCGCCGAGAATCGCACCGCGACTGTCGGCTGGTACAACAACGTTGCGTTCGAGCGGGATGCCCGGGATGCCGGTCTGGTCGCCGTCAGCGTGAACGGCGACGCCTTTTCGGCCGACGTCAAAGGCGAGACGATCCAGCGGATTGCCGACGAGATGGGTCCGATCGACTGCGTGATTTACAGCATCGCGGCGCCGCGGCGGATCGATTCGAAAACCGGAGAGATCTACTCGTCGGTGGTCAAGCCGATCGGGCAGCGATTCAGCGGCAAGACCGTCGACATCAAGACCGGCGCCCTGTCGGATGTGGTTGCCGAACCGGCTACCGAGGAGGAGATCGCCGAGACCGTCAAGGTGATGGGCGGCGAAGACTGGATGGACTGGATCGCCGCGTTGCACGAACGGCAGATGCTGGCGCGCGGCGCAGTGACGGTCGCGCTCTCATACGTTGGCCCTTCCATGACCGCCCCGATCTACCGAGACGGCACCATCGGTCGCGCCAAGGAACACCTCGAAGCGACAGCAGCGAAGGTCCAACGACGGTTTGCGGACCACGACCTCCGGGCCGTCGTGTCGGTCAACAAGGCGCTGGTCACCCGGGCGAGCGCGGTGATCCCTTCGGTGACGCTCTATATTTCGCTCCTGTACTCGGTGATGAAGCGCAAAGGCCTGCACGAGGGGTGTATCCAACAGATGGTCCGCCTCTACCGCGACTATCTCTTTGCGGCCGACCCGAAAGCCCTCGACCTTGACGGCAGGATCAGGTTGGACGACTGGGAGATGCGCGAAGACGTCCAGCGCGAGGTCGCCGACCTGTGGCGGCAGACGATCGCGACTCCTGCCCGCGAGGTCACCGAGATCGAAGAGTTCCGCAGCGAGTTCCTGCGCCACCACGGCTTCGAGATGCCGGGTGTGGACTACAGCCTGGATGTCGACGCGTCGTAGGCGAGCGACGCCGCATCGGGGCGACTGATGATGCGCCTTACTCCGAAGAGTTCGACTTGCTCGACTTCACGGTCGTGGCGAGGGCCTGCTGTTCATCGGCAGGGTTCGAGAGCAGGATGATCACCGCCTCCTTGCAGACGGCGCCCGCCGGCAGGATGACGGTCTTCTTGATCGCATCCGGGTTGATTCGGAACCTCCGGTAGCTCGCCGCCAACCACTGTTTCGTCTGTTCCTCGTCCATCGGCCCGATCGCGTCGAGATCGTCGAGCATCGCCTTGGCCTGGGCCGCAGTGAGGATTCCGGTGCTGTAGGTCAGACGGTTGACGTTGCTCTTGGAAAGATTCAGGTTGCTGGCCGCCTCCGACACCGCCAGGGCTGCCGCCAAAACGGCCCCCACCAACACGACGAAACGACGTGACGTCTTCATCTCGAAGGTCTCCTTTTGTCTTTGAATCTCGCTCCAAAGAACAACTCCCTCTGTTCGGCCATTCCCGTCGGGCTCTGGATTATTTAGAGAATGAGTCTCTTGACAACAATGGTGGAGGTCGGGTAGGGTGATCTCACTGAATCGAAGATATTTAGTGCGAGATCGCGGCCCGCGGGAAGACTGGGGATTCCTCCCGCGTGCTTCCGATAACCCGCGAGGGCCTGTCGCTCCCGGTCGTTCTCGACCCGGCGAGCCCCCGCCCAATGGAAGACCTGGAGGTTTCTGATGCGTCGTTCGAGTCTGATGTTCAAGTTGTTCGCGGTTCTCGTGTCCCTCGTGCCCGTGGTGGCGACGGCCCAGGACAAGGAGCCGGCGACGTTCGTCTACGCCACCTATTTCGAATGTGATGTCAGCCAGCAGGAGAGGGTGGACGATATCGTCAAGAGCGCCTATGCCCCGGCCTACGACGCCGCTGTCGAGGCGGGCACCATTTCGTCGTGGGGGTGGATGGCCCACCAGACCGGAGGGAAGTGGCGGCGCGTCCTTTATTACTCCGCCAAGGGCCTCGACGCGCTGATCGATGCGCCCGAGAGCATCAATGCCGCGATTGACGAAAAAAACGCCTCCGCCAATCTCTTCTTCAGCGAGATCTGCAGCGCCCACGATGACTACATCTGGGAGGCGGGGACCGGTTCGAAAGGGATGGGTGTGATCGCCACGGAACGCGGCAAGGTGGGCATGTCGGTCTACTTCTACTGCGACATGGGCAAGGAGGATCGTGCCGACGAGATCATCGAAGAGACCCTGGCGCCGATCTACAACAGGCACGTCACCGACGGCGGCCTCACCTCGTGGGGTTGGCTCAAACACTATGTGGGTGGAAAGTACCGCCGTGTCGCGACCACCACCTCGACGGATTTGAAGACCCTGCTGGCCACCCGCAACGCCATCTTTGCCGAAGTCAACGAGAAGGCCAAGGCGGCCGGCGAGGAGTTCGGCGAGATCTGCGGATCCCACCAGGACTACATCTGGAACATCCTGCACGAGGTGCCGTAGACCTCGTACGGAATTGAAAACGCCACTCCCCATCGGGGGTGGCGTTTTTTTTTGCAGCCGAGATCGAACGGGCGGGGATAAACCCCGCCCCTACGGTGTTCAGAAACGATTTCCGTTCCTCGAGGACGCCGGGCGGGGATAAACCCCGCCCCTACGGTGTTCGGAAACGAATGGTGTTGTTTATGGTCGTAGGGGAGGGGTTCATGCCCTCCCTGCCGTTTGCGGTCGACGGCGGACCCGGCTCAGACCACGAAACCGTCCTTCTCCATCGCCTCGAGTTCGCGCGCAATGGCTTCTCGGGTGGCGACCGGCATGTCGGGCTCTCTTGCGAGCAAGGGCCGCAGGCCTTTGCCCAACCCGTCGTCGATGAAGAAGGGGCGAACGAAGTCCGAGGTCCATGTCCGATCCTCGAATGACCGACTTGCACACAGGTCGAAGAAACTTTTCACGCCCTTTTCCGGGTCGCCCTCCAACTCCCTGAAGTACGAACCGTAGATGTGGAGAGAGTCGCTGATATCGACGTAGCGTCCGACCCGAACCGGCCGTGACGTCTGCTCGGCGACACGGTCTGCGATCTTGCGCATCAGGGTCGTCAGAGCGATGACGTTTTCGAACCACGCCTTGTAGAGGTCTCGGCTCCGCCAGTGGGTGTTCATGTTGAACACCAAAGAGCCCTCATCGTCTTCGATCAACCGGCCCCAGATCCGCTGCAGACAGGGCGGGTCGTCGGTCGGCGGATCCAATTTGGTGTTCCACGTGATGCCCTGGGCGCGCCGCGTGTAGGGCGTCTTCGAAAGCCGGTCGACCATGTAGGCCACCTGGTCGACGATCCGGTCCTCGATCTGATATTCGAAAAGCCGTTGGTGATAGGTGTAGGTCCAGCGCGTGTCCACGCTCTCCACACCCTTCAGAATCTCCTCTTTGGGTTTGACCCAGTAGTCGTGGGCGCCGTAGACGACCTCCATCACGTATTCCGAAAGACCACCGAGTCCGTCCGCGAACGCTCGGTGAAACCGCGGCTGCGCGAAGGGGTCTTCGACGGTGATCATCACCGTGGCGTCACGGCTCGGCGGGTCCTCCGGGCGGTCGTACTCGGTGCGGACGCTGACCCCCTTTTCCCAAACCTCCTTGATGGCCTGCTCGTAGGCGAGGGGGATGTTCGCGCCGGACACGCTCAACACAGGAACGTTGCCTGATTTCATGACGCCTCCTGAAAGGCGATTGTAACGGGGACGGTCGCAAATGCGGCGAGACTCTCCGAGAAATCCGGGTCAGCCAGCGGATTCCCGCTGACCGCACTGCCGGGTGCTCGTGGATCAAAAGGAACCTCGACCTCGACGCCTGGCGCATCGATTGCCAGGACCCTCGAGCCCCGCGCGTTCAGAGGTCCCCTCAGGTCCCGGCGCCGGCCTCCGATGGACTCCCGGCGGCAACCGTGGAATAGTCACGTCATGAACGACCTCGACACCCCATTCTCTCTGCCCTGCGGCCTCGTAATCCCACAGCGGATCGCGATGGCGCCCTTGACCAATACCCAGAGCGAGCCCGATGGGAGGCTCGGTGAAGACGAGCTCAGATGGTTGAGCAGACGGGCGGCGGGCGGTTTTCGCTGGATCAGCACCTGTGCCGCCTTCGTGTGCGATGAAGGCCACGCCTGGCAAGGGCAGCTCGGAATCTCGTCGGACGACCACATCCCCGGCCTCACCCGTGCTGCCGGCTCCCTGGTCGAACGCGGCGCGACCCCGGTCGTCCAGCTGCACCACGGCGGCGCGAAGGCGGAACTCAGTCCAGGGCGACCGCTGAGCGCGGTCGACGGTGGGCCGGCTCGAAGCCGCGGCGCCACGAGGCAGGATATCGAACGGATCACCGGTGACTTTGTCGCGGCCGCACGGCGTGCCGAACGTGCGGGATATGCGGGCGTCGAGATCCACGGGGCCAACGGCTATTTGTTCACGCAGTTCCTGGCCCCGGCCGACAACACTCGAACCGACGAGTACGGCGGCGATCTCGCAGGCCGTGCGCGGTTTCTCCGCGAAACCGTGCAGGCGGTGCGCGCTGCTGTCTCCGCCCGTTTCGCGGTCGGCGTCCGACTGTCTCCGGTCGACCTCTGGGACAGGCGCGGTCTGGTTCTCGACGATGGCGTCGCGGTCGGTCGATGGCTCGTGGACGACGGGGTCGATTTCATCCACCTCTCGCTCAAGGACGCCGCTGCGCCGCCGCCCCACGAGCCGGACCGGGGACCGGTCGCGCGGGCCTTTCGAAAGGCTCTTCCCTCAGACGTCCCGATTTTCGCGGCCGGCGGCATGTGGACGCGCAGCGACGCTGATCGTTGCGCCAGCGCGGGTGTCGATGTCGTGGTGCTCGGGAGGGCGGCGATAGCTCACCCCGACTGGCCGTCGGCCTCGGCCGAACCAGGTTGGCAACCCATCCGTCCTCCCTGGAGCTCCGACTACCTGCGGAGCGTCGACGTCGGAGCCGGCTTTCTCCAGTACCTCCGTGGGATGTCGGGCATGGTCGCGGATGGTGCCCGGCCTCGGGGGTAGCCGAAGCTGCTGCAGGCCTACGATTCAGATTTCTTCTTGCGGCCTTGTAGCGGGTGATGTTGTTTCCGACCAGTGATCCTGAAGCGGTAGAACTCAGGTGCTGCTGGGCCCCGCCGGAAGCTTACCCAGGCTGTTTCGAAGAGGTGAAGATGTGGATGTCCGGAGGAAAAGTCCGGATGATCAAGAGTGCCCATCGGAGGAACCGATCGCTTCTCCGGCGCCGGTGTAGTTGCTCCAGAGGGCGATCTTGCATCGGCGCATCGTGGATCTTCTGCCCCCGGCCGCTCTCCGAGGAGTGTCGATGACCTCCACGCGGCCGCTCAGCAACTCGATCCTTCGGCTTCGACCAGAGCGTTCATGACGAAAGCCGACCCGGTCTCTCGTTGGCACCAGTGCAGTGACAACAGTGGACGATCATCGGTGGCGCGGTCATGCGGTAACGCACCCCGCCACAGGCGCACCCGCCTTCGACAGGTTGGAAGTCACCATCTTTCATGTTTCGTCTCGCGTCCCTTCGCGTTGGATCGGGCCTGGACCACTGAGATCAACAGGCCCTACTGGAGCCCTCGCCGCTTCAACAACGGTTCGACGGTCGGTTCCTGGCCTCGGAAACGGAGGTAGAGCTCCATCGGGTGTTCGCTGCCGCCGGGCTCCAGGATGTTCTCGCGGTAAGAGCGCGCAAGCTCGGGATTGAAGATCCCCTTCTCCTTGAAGTAATCGAAGGCGTCGGCGTCGAGCACCTCGGCCCACATGTAGCTGTAGTAGCCCGAGGCGTAACCTCCGCCCCAGATGTGGCCGAAGTAGGGGGTCCGGTAGCGCGGGATGATGGTCGGGAGGAGCCCGATCTCATCCATGACCTCGGCCTCGAAGACGAGGGCATCCCGCGTCTCGGCATCCTCCAGCGTGTGCCAACTCATATCGAGCAGTGAGGCGGCAACGTATTCCGTGGTCGTAAAGCCCTGGTTGAACGTGTTCGAGGCCTCCAGCTTGTCGATCATCTCCTGCGGGATCGGTTCGCCGGTCTCGGAGTGTCTGGCGTAGGTCGGCAGCACATCGGGGTGCATCGCCCAGTTCTCCATCATCTGCGACGGCAGCTCCACGAAATCCCAATAGACGTTGGTCCCCGACAGGCTCTCGTAGGTCCCGTCGGCCAGGATGCCGTGCAGGGCGTGGCCGAACTCGTGGAAGAGCGTCTTGACCTCGTCCAGGGTCAGCAGTGCCGGATCGTCGCCAACCGGTTTGGAGAAGTTGGCGTGGTTGGCGATCAGGGGCCGAATGTCGCGACCATCGACCTTGGACTGCTCGCGGTAGGTGTTCATCCAGGCGCCGCCCCGCTTGCTCGCACGCGTGAAGTAGTCGGTGTAGAACACCGCGAGGTGGGTGCCGTCTGCGTCCTTGACGTCGTAGACCTTGACGTCCTGCTGGTAGACCGGGATATCGGTTCGTTCTTCGAAGGTGATGCCGAAGAGACGGGTGGCGATATCCAGGGTTCCCGCGAGCACGTTGTCGAGTTCGAAGTAGGGCTTGACACTCGCGACGTCGAAGTCGTATCTCTCGGTCTGGACCTTGTCGGCGTAGTACCACCAGTCCCAGGGTTGGAGAGAGAAACCGCCGCCTTCGGAATCGATCATGGCCTGAAGGTCGGCGGCTTCGTCGGTGGCTCTCGCCAGCGCCGGTTCCCAGACCCGTTCGAGCAGGTCGAAGACCCGGTCGGGAGTCTGAGCCATCCGCTCCTCGAGAACGTAGTCGGCGTGGGTGTCGTACCCCAACAGCTGTGCGCGTTCGACGCGGAGCGCCGCGATCCTTGAGGCAATCACGGTGTTGTCGTACTCGTTGCCGTTGCTGCCCAGGTTCATATAGGCGCGGTAGAGCGCCTCCCGAAGGTCCCGGCGTTCGGAGGAGGTGAGGAAGGGCGTCCAGCTCGTACGCTGCAGGTTGAAGGCCCATCTCCCGTCGAGTCCGTTGGCGGTTGCGACACCCGCCGCTGCGGCAATGACGTCGTCAGGAAGACCGACCAGATCGGCCTCGTCCTCGATTACCAGCGCCGGCGCGTTCATCTCGGCCAGCAGGTTGTCGCTGAAGCGGACACCGAGGTTCGAGAGTTCCTCGTTGATGGCGCGCATGCGGTCCCTGTCCTCGCCCTCGAGGTTCGCTCCGTTGCGGACGAAACTCTTGTAGGTGTTCCTGAGCAGCATGTTCTGTTCAGCGTTGAGCTCGAGATCCTCCCGCTGTTCCCACACCGCGGCGACGCGGGCGAACAACCCGGGATCGAGGGCGATGTCGGTGAAGTGGGCGCTCAGGACAGGCGCCATCTCCTTGACAACGGCCTGGGTCTCGTCGTTGGTGTGGGCGCCGTTCTGGTTGGCGACGTAGATGTTCACCCGAGTCAGCAAGGCTCCGGATCGCTCGTACGCCTCGATGGTGTTTTCGAAGGTCGGGGCCGCCGGGTCGGCGACGATCGCCTCGATCTCGGCCTTGTGGTCGGCCATGCCCTTTTGGTAGGCCGGAATGTAGTGGGCGGGCACGATCCGGTCGAACGGCGGTGTGCCGAACGGACCGTCCCATTCGGCGATCAGCGGGTTTTCCCCAACGGTCATGTTGGTCTCCTCGGTGGCGTGGTCGCCGACGGCGCAACCACCGATCATTGCGATCAGCGCTGTCGATCCCACCAGCAACAGATACCTGGTTCTCTTCATGATTCTCGGAACCTCCGCGGATTTGCGGACGGTAGACGGCCGTTCCGCGGACGACAGGCTAGCATGGAGGAGATACTCGAAAAAATGCGCGGCTCGAACTGCGGGTGGCATCGGCGCCCTTGCTTGACGTTTGTCCCTGCTGACGTACAGTGCTGACTTCGCCCGCGGCCTTTGAGAGATATCCGCCATGGGGCCGTGAAAGATCGACCCGCGCGGTTCAAGGAGCTGAGATGTGTGGGATTCTGGCAGTCATCAACAGCCCGGAGGCGGCGGAGTCGCTTCGTCCGCGCGTCGTCGCTTTGGCAAAGACCCTCCGCCACCGCGGTCCGGACTGGAGCGGCGTCCACCTCCAGGAGCTTGAAGGCACGAACGGCCGCAGCGTGGTCAACGTGCTCGCGCACGAACGGTTGGCCATCGTCGATCCCGAGGGTGGTGCCCAGCCCCTGCTCAACGAGACGAAGAACATCGCCCTTTCGGTCAACGGAGAGATCTACAACCACCGCAGTCTCGAAGAGACGCTGACCGGCCGTCACGAATTCGCCACCCGATCCGACTGCGAGGTGATCGTCCATCTGTTCGAGGAACGTGGCCCCGACTTCGTCGGCGATCTCGACGGGGTCTTCGCCTTCGTGCTGGCCGACCGGGAAACCGGCGACGTGGTGGCGGCGCGCGACCCGATCGGCGTCGTGCCGCTGTACTGGGGGCACGGTCGCGATGGCAGCCTGTGGTTTGCGTCCGAGATGAAGGCCCTGCAGACGGTCTGCCCCAGGTTCGAGCAGTTCCCTCCCGGCCACGTATATGCCAACGGAGAGCTGCGGCGTTATTACAACCCGTCGTGGCGCGAGACGAAGGTTCTCCCGACCGGCACACCCACCGCCGCCGAGATCAGGGAAAGGCTCGGCCGCGCGGTCGTGAAGCGCCTGATGTCGGATGTCCCGTTTGGCGTGCTCCTGTCAGGCGGCCTCGATTCCTCGCTGGTGTCGGCCATCGTCTGCCGAAATTCGGAGCGCCGGGTCGAGGACGACGGCCGTTCGCCGGCCTGGTGGCCGCGTGTCCACTCGTTCTGCATCGGTCTCGAAGGGGCCCCCGACCTCGAGGCCGCTCGCGAGGTGGCGGAATTCCTGGGGACCGCCCACCACGAATTGCACTACACGATCGAAGAGGGGCTCGACGCCCTCTCGGATGTCGTCCACCACATCGAGACCTATGACGTGACAACGATCCGCGCCTCCACCCCGATGTACCTGATGGCGCGCAAGATCAAGGCGATGGGGATCAAAATGGTCTTCACCGGCGAGGGCGCGGACGAGGTTTTCGGGGGATACCTCTACTTCCACAAAGCTCCGAACGCCGAGGAGTTTTTTGCCGAAACGGTCCGCAAGGTGCAGGCGCTCAACCACTACGACTGCCTGCGCGCGAACAAGTCGATGGCCGCATGGGGCGTCGAGGCGAGGGTCCCGTTCCTGGACAAGGCCTTCCTCGAACTCGCGATGGGCATCGACCCGTCGCTCAAAATGACCTCGGGCGACGAACGCCGGATCGAAAAGCACATTCTGCGCGAGGCGTTCGACGTTGCCGATGGTCCGTACCTGCCCGACTCCATTCTGTGGCGCCAGAAGGAACAGTTCTCGGACGGCGTCGGGTACGGCTGGATCGACGCACTCAAGGATCACGCCGATCGGCAGGTCGACGATGACCTTTTCGATGCGCGCGCCCATCGATTTCCCGAGAACACGCCGCAGACGAAAGAGGCCTACCTCTACCGGTCGATCTTCGAGGACCACTTCCCGGAGCCCGCGGCTGTCGCGGCGGTCGTCGTCGAGCCGAGCATCGCGTGTTCGTCAGCCGTCGCCCTCAAGTGGGAGGCGTCGTGGGAATCGGCGGCCGACCCGTCGGGCCGGGCCATCGCGACCCACCGAAAAGCCTACACGAAGGACTGACGGGATCGTCTCGGTAACAGGTTTTCAGGAGTATGCTGCTGCTGACCGCGGATTCCGACCTGTCACTCACACCGTGATGACGACCTTGCCGCCGCCGTGGCCGTGTTCCCAATACCGGATGGCGTCGGCGGCCTCGCCGAGCGGGTAGGTGCGGTCGATGACGGGCGTGATCTTGCCTTCACCGATGAGTTCACTCAAATATTCCAGGTCTGTCCGGTTTGCGACCGCAAAGAACATCCTCAGATTGTGTTTCACGAACGGTGACAGCATGGCCCCGCGCAGCGGGCGGCCGATGCCGCCGGTCCACCGGTTCCCTCCCTCGGCCCCGACGATGACGAGGGTCCCGCGCGGCGTCAGGGCCTTCCTGAGTCGGGATACCGGGCGGGCCCCGGCGGTGTCGAGGATGAGGTCGTACTTCCCGCCCATTTCCGTGAAGTCCTCTTTTTTGTAATCAATCACGTGGTCGGCGCCGATGGAGCGGACCATGTCCACCTTCGTGGTGCTGCACACCCCGGTCACCTCCGCTCCAAAGGCCTTGGCGAGCTGCACTGCATAGTGGCCGACGCCGCCGGACGCTCCGATGATGAGGACGTTCTGTCCGGCTTCGACCTTTCCCTGGTCGCGGAGGCCCTGGAGGGCGGTAGTGGCGGAGGTCGGCACCGCTGCTGCCTGCTCGAATGCCAGCTTTGCAGGTTTGATCGTGACCAGGTCTTCTGTGGCGCACGCGTACTCGGCGAAGGTCCCTTCGGCCGTGCCGAAGACCTCGTCCCCCACGTGAAACCGTGTCACGCTCTTCCCGACTGCCTCGATCCGGCCCGCGACATCGAAGCCCGGCACCCGGGTTTTCGGGGCGCGCAGGCCGTATCCCATGATGCGCACCAGATACGGGAGGCCGGTCATGAGGTGCCATACTCCCGGGTCGAGCCCGGCTGCCTGCACCCGCACCAGTACGCTGTCGTCACCGATCTCGGGCCTTTCGATCTCTTCGACCCTCAGGATATCTGCGGAGCCATAGGCGTCCTGGACGATTGCCTTCATGGTGTCCCCCTGCAGTTTCCATCGCTTCGTCGAGGAGATATATTTCAGCGTCTTCCCCACAGATACCACTTGATGGCGAGGAACGGAAACAGGAAGAAGATGAGGTTGAGAGCCTTCGTGAAGGTCATCACGTAGAGCATGAAGAGGTCGATCTCTTTCCTGGTGATCTCGACTTTCCGGCTTTGTATACGGTTCAAATCACCACATGAGACGAGAAAAATGGTTCATTTGAGCGATTGCGGGTCAGGCCGGTGGGCCATATTGTGTGTGATGAGGGCTAATCGTGAGTGGTGGCTCTCAAGGAGGCCCGTCCATGCTTCGTATCAGAGTCGGTCTGTTGGTTCTGGTTTCGTGCTGTGCGCTGCCGGGCTTTTCCGCCACGTTTGCGGTCGACAGTACGTTCGATGCGCCCGACGCGGTGCCGGGCGACGGCGTGTGTGAAACGGTCGACGGCGTCTGCACCCTGCGGGCGGCAACGATGGAGGCGAATGCGCTCGCGGGCCACCACACGATCGAGGTGCCTGCCGGCACCTATGCCTTGACGATTCCGTCTGACGATCCTTGGGAACAGGATGACTCGGAGGGTGACCTCGAACTGACCGGTGACATTTCGGTGGTTGGTGAGGGAGCGGAGAACACAGTCATCGACGCCTCGATGCTTGGCGATCGGGTGCTCACCGCCACGGGCCTCGTGCACCCTGACACCAACACGGTGGAGATCGAGGGTGTCACACTGACCGGCGGGGAAACCAGCCTCACCGGCGGATGCGTGCTCTACCTGGGGAAAGGGACTCTGACCTTGCGCAACTCGGTCTTGACTGGATGCGTGGCTGAGTCGGCCGGCGGCGGCATCTACAACTATTCCCTCCAAAATGCGGGTCGTGTGGTCGTTTTTGACTCGACCATCAGAGACAACGTAGCGGACGCAGGTGGCGGAATTGCGAGTTCCTGGGGGACCATCGAACTCGAGAGGTCTGTCGTTACCGGCAACCGTGCACACAACGACTCCGATCCTCTGCGAGCGAATTATGGAGGAGGGATTTACCTCGCGGGTGGCAGCTTCGAGGCAGTTGAAAGCGTCATCTCGGACAACGTAGCGGGACGCCGCGGCGGGGGAATCAACGGCGGGCGCACCAGGATCTACCTGGAACGAACCACGATCAGCGGAAACGAAGCCCTCAACGCCACCGGCAACGATGGTGTCGGTGGCGCGATGTGGCTTGATCGCGTTGACCTCGATATTCTCAACAGCACGATCAGCAACAATGTTGCCGAACGTGCTGCGGGCGGTATTTTTTCGACAATAGAAACGCATTTCCAGATACTGTTCTCGACCATCGCGGAGAATCGAAGTCTTTCGAGCGGCGACGGCGCGGGCATGCTGATGGTCCATCCACAAGGCGGGCCGTATCCGCGTCGCCAGGTGTTCAAGGGGACGATCGTCGCCGGGAACACCGCCGCCGGAGTCGAGACCAACTGTTCCATCTCTTTTCCCGTTCAGTCGTTGGGATACAACGTTGACGGTGATGGTACGTGCGGGTTGGATCACGAGACGGACCGTCCATCCGTCGATCCCGACCTGGCGCCGCTCGCCGCGAATGGTGGATTGGGTCACACTCAAGGGCTGTATGCCGGAAG
The DNA here is from genome assembly GCA_963715955.1 of Candidatus Sulfomarinibacteraceae bacterium. Lineage (GTDB taxonomy): Bacteria > Acidobacteriota > Thermoanaerobaculia > Thermoanaerobaculales > Sulfomarinibacteraceae > Sulfomarinibacter. The sequence continues at coordinate 67,123 of CAVQSQ010000012.1, read as the reverse complement.
CATCGCCATCGACCTCATCCCCGAAGATCACTGCGTATTCAGCTACGACAACGATCGCGACGAACGAATTGACGAGGACCCGATCGACGGCATGGACAACGACGGGGACTACCGGATTGATGAGGACCCCATCGAGGACGTGGCAACCGACCAACGCGGATCCCCCCGGCCGGACGGACCGGCGTGCGACGCGGGCGCTTTCGAGGGAGTGGTCGTAGTCGACGTCGAGGATAGCATCGAGGAGTTGATCATCGATGTGCGTGAACTCATCGACACCGGCGTCATCAGGTACAGCCGCGGCCGCAGCCTCATCGCGGAGCTCCAGGTCGCCCTGTGGTTCCTGCAGTTCAACAACGGGGAGTCGATCGCGGCCGTCCGTATCCAGCTCTTCATCATCAAGGTCGAGAGGCTGATCACCACAGGCGATCTCGATCCCGCACTCGGCGAGGATTTGCTGGCGAAGGCACGCACGATCTTGAATCTCTTGCAGTAGTACCGAAGTCAGATCGCCCTTTCGAACGTGCGGAATCAGTCGTGCTGCCTGCGCTGCGGCTTGTATCCGGTGACGATGTGCGCTGGGGAGTCGAACTCCACCGTTCCATTTGCGGTGACAAATGTGCGGAGATCATGTTCGGCTTCTTTCAGGATACGCTCGATTTCCTCCTCGCAAAGAACGACCCCCATGACCGGGAGCCACCCGCGGAGATCCGCCTCGACCATTGTTCGAATATCGGGGAAACGTGCTCGTCCGTGATGCGTCGTGACCGCAGCGGAGGCCACTCCGGAGTCCTCGAAAAGCCCTCCCAGGTGTTCGACATCACCAAGGACGAACGGTGCCCTCAGGGCGTTGGCGGCTTGCCGGCCCGCGAGGCGTTCGAGCAGGGCGACTTCGATCGCATAGGCTTCCGAATCTTCAAGCGAGGCCCAGACGGCGGCTGCGACTCTTCCGCCCGGAGCCAGAACGCGCATCATTTCCCGAATTGCCGCGGAACGATCTTCGAAGAACATGAGTCCGAACTGGCTGATCACCGCGTCGAACGAGTCGTCGTCGAAGGGAAGCGATTCGGCAGGGGAGAGCCGCCACTCGATTTCCGGTGTCCGCCTCGAGGCAACCGCCAGCATCCCGGGGCTGATATCGACGGCAGCGACATACCCTTCGGCACCCGAGTTCCGTGTGGCCTCCCTGGCCAGAACCCCGGTTCCGCATGCAACATCCAGCACCCGGTCGCCCGATTGAATCTGCGCCGCTTCGATGACCCGGGGCGCCCATTGACGGAAGAGGGCTGGTACATGCAGCTCTTCGTACGCCTCCGCCGCGGTTGTTTCTTCGTCTGTGGCAGTGATCCCCATTCATTCCCCCTCAAACCGCTCCCCGGGCGAATCTCTGCGTGCCGGCCAGAGTGTTTCGTTGTTCTCCCCCGAAGCAACGGCGATACGTCGTGACTGAGGTAATCCATCGAAGCCATCAACGATTCCGGCGGAAGGGAAATATCTCGCAGGCGGCTCGGGCTTGCCGACGTTGCTCTTCAACATCGGCGAATGCAGAACCGCCCATGATCCGGCGTCGTTCGGCGGTGACCGCACCCTGCTGCGAGGACAGGCCGACGCGAGGAGTGGTGCCCATTGGGAAGGTGGGTTCAACGGTGGAGACGTGTTCTGAGTCGGCAGTTTTCGGCGGAAGGAACGACCGACTCCTCATCGAGGGAAAGGTGAGGACCTTCGACTGGACGGGCCACCCATGGGACTTGCGACCTTTTGCCTCGCCGGTGCATCCTGACTGTTAATGGGAGATCGAGAAGGCTTTTTCGCGGTCGTCGATGAGATCCAGCTCGCGCGGGCCAGGCGAGGGGATCTCGAAGCCCTCGAACGGTTGTACAGGGTCTACAGCGACCCGGTTTCCAACCTTGCGCGAAGGATCTGCCGCTCGGCCCACGAAGCGGAAGAGGTGGTACAGGAAACCTTCCTGGAGATGATCCGCAGCGTGCGGTCGTTCCGCGGAGATGGAGCTTTTGGCGCCTGGCTGCGCAGGATCGCGGTTTCCAAGGCCCTGACCGTCCTTCGCAGGCAGACGCGGCGGGCCGAAACCGACCTGGAGTCGATCGTCGAGGCGGACGGTTTCGGTTCAAAGAACGAAGCAACCGGTGGATGGCGACGGGTCGATCTCGAGAGAGCGCTGGCGAAACTGCCGGATGACGCCCGGGTCGTCGTCTGGCTGTTCGACGTCGAGGGGCTGACCCATCGCGAGGTTGCCGACCTGTTCGGTCGCAGCACGTCGTTTTCGAAATCGAGGCTGGCACGCGCCCACGCGCGGTTGCGCGAATTGCTGGGCGGCACGGGAGGAATCACAGATGCATCCGAGTCTGGACGATCTGTTGGCGCTGCGGGACGGTGAAGCCCCCGCCGAGACGGCTCGCCATGTCGAGCAGTGCGGGCGGTGCTCGAACGAACTCGAAGATCTTCGATCTGCGGCGTCCGCGTTGCGGTCGCTCCCCACGCTCGGGACCGACCGTGACCTCTGGCCCGAGATTCGGCGCCGGGCCCTCAACCGCCGCCGCAGGGATCGAGTCGTGTGGATCGGAGCCGTTGCCGCGTCGATCCTCGTTGTGGCGGCGACGGTCGTCCTGTTGAGGTCGCCCGAGGCTCTTGTCGGCATCGAGACGGCAAACGCCGATGCCGAGATCGCCTTCGACGAGTTGACAGCTGCTTCGCGTGGGCTCGAGGCGGTCCTTCGCGATCCCGCCCTGCGGCGACAGGTCTTGAGCCCGCGGCGGGCGGCGGTCATCGTCGACCTCGAGGACCGGATCGCGACCCTGGACCTGGTGATGGTCGATCAAACAACCGACTGGGGCGTCGAGCAAGACATCGCCCTGTGGAGCCGGCGCGTCGAACTCCTCGACGCACTGGTGACGGCGCGAACCGGCGCCCTCGGCGAGGAGGGGGTGGGTTACGCGGTCTTTCGATATGAAGGGAGTCAACCATGAGGAATCACTGGATCGTTTGTGCTGCCGTGTGTTTCATCGCCCTGCCGGCTCTCGGCGGGGGACCGAGCGGTAACGAAGATACGGATGATCCACAGGACGCCCACCGCGCTCTGCGCGAGGCGGTCGAGAACATCCGGGTCCACTACGCACCCGGCGCCGATACATATCAGCAGTTCGTGGTCCGATCCGGTTTCAATCGCCCGTCTCTAGGGATCATCCTCGACGGCGGGTCGTGGTTCTCTCGCGGTGAGAAGGCGAAGGCCGGTGCGGAGATCATCGCCGTGACCCCCGGATCCCCTGCAGACGAAGCCGGGTTGCAGGCCGGCGACGTCGTGATGGCGTGGAACGGCGAAGACCTGTGGCCATCGGGCGGGGACTCGGAGTGGAAGTCCGCCGAGGCGTCGCACGACCTGGTCGCCCGTTCGCGCGGGTTGGAAGAGGGCGAGTCCGTCACCCTCCGAATCCTCCGCGACGCGGAAGAATTCGACGTGACCCTGGCGGCTCGGACGATTGCATCGCCCGCCGGACCGGTCAGGTGGCGTGACACGTCGACGGATCTTCACTTTCGCGGGGCACCGGGAAGGGTCTGGCAGTCCGGAGGACCGTGGTTCCTGCCCCTGGGGTGGCTCGACATGGAGCTGGTCGAGATCAACCCGGAGCTCGGGGAGTACTTCGGATCCGACGCCGGTGTCCTGGTCGTTCGCGGTCCGGAGGGTGACGAGAGCCTCGGTCTCGAAAGCGGCGACGTGATCCTCCGCATCGGCAACCGCGAGGTCAAGAGCCCCGAACACGTGATGCGGATCCTCCGCAGTTACGAGCCGAACGAAGAGCTCGTGGTCGACATCGTCCGCCACGGCAAATCCACGACCCTCACGGGGACAGTCCCGGAGACTTCGTTCAAGTTCGATTATCGATTCCGTGAGCCGGAAGCGGTGAAATAGCACGATCCTCGGGGTGTCGGGCTCGCGACCCGCGGCGCGGGGGATGCCACCGGCAGCCCTCTTCACATGTGGTGAAAGCCGGCTGGAGCGTCACCACGAAAACGGTCGTGAACCGCAGGGGCCGGGGAGGCCGGCATTGTGCACCACGTTCACACCCTTCCCGGAGGGCGCGGGACTTCGCTCATGCTTCAGGGAGCCTACTCCCCGTCGATTCGAAACATCCGGGTCGATCCACTTTGAATGAACGACCTGGACATCCGAACGGCCACTTCAGCCTTCGTGCAACCGATATTCTACGGAGGCAGCACAACGCAGTTTTTGCCCGGGAACACATCCTTTCGGTGTTGTGTTGTTCAAACATATGTTCGCAAAAGGCGGTTCCATGCAACACGATTCCGGAAACGACGGGTTCCCGAAGGAGGCGCGCTTTCGATTCGCCTGCGGTGCTTTGGGGATCTCACTCCTCGTGACCCTGTTGGCGGCCCCGGCCCATGGGCACGTGTTTCTCGACCGTCCGAACGGCGGGGAGATGCTCGAGGCAGGGTCCGTGTACACGATCGTATGGGGTGATCAGGTCTCGCACGGACCGGCAAACTACGATCTCTGGTACTCGACCACGGGGCCGGAGGGGCCCTGGATCACCATCGCCGAGGATCTGCCGCCGTCCGATTCCGACACCACCTCGTACGATTGGTCGGTCCCCGATGCCCCCTCCGACCACGTACGTGTCAGGGTGCGACAGGACAACGACGAAGTGGACTATTCGGCCATCAGCGAATCGGATCTGGCCATCGTCAGTGATGCGACGGTGGTTCCGGTTGTTCTCGACGCCGAGAAAGACGCCACGATCTACGAAGAGGGCGACGGCACCGATGCCAACGGTTCCGGGAGTTATCTGTTCTCCGGCCGTACCGCGGCTCAGGGCGGCTCGGCCGAACGGCGGGCGCTTATCGCGTTCCCGATCGCTGCGTCGATTCCCGGGGGCTCGACGATTTCATCGGTCAGCCTCGATGTGACGATGTCCAAGACGATCTCGGGAGCCCAGACCGTCGGCCTCCACAGGCTCCTCGAGAGCTGGAGTGAGGGCCCCTCAAACCCGTCCGGTAACGAAGGCGGGGGAGCCACCGGTGGGGCCGGAGACGTGACGTGGATCCACCGAGAGTTTCCGGATTCCCTCTGGTCGACACCCGGCGCGACGTTCGTGCAATCGGCGAGCGCTACCGTGCAGGTTGCTGACGTCGGCGATTACACATTCTCGAGCACCCCTCAGCTGGTCGACGATGTTCAGGCTTGGCTTGACGACCCCTCGAGCAACCACGGTTGGGCGTTGGTTGTCGACGCGCCGCCGACCGGCAGCGCGAAGCGTTTCGACAGCCGTGAGAGCGGTACGGCATCCAATCGGCCAAGGCTGAACATCAGTTATGAAACCACGGTCGGGAAACCGACGGCGGCGTTCAGCTTCACTCCCGCCAACCCGCGACCGGGCGACCAGGTCCAGTTCAGCGACGATTCGACGGGTGATCCGACGAGCTGGCAGTGGAACTTCGGAGACGGTCAGACCTCCCAGGAGCAGAATCCAACCCACAGCTACGCGACCGCGGGAAACAAGACCGTGACGCTCGTGGTGAGCAACTCTTCCGGCGACGACACCGTCGTCAAAGAGTTGGGTGTCGGTTCGACAGTGCTCCGGCCATCCCGCCGGGTTGCGCCCACGCCCTAGCCTCGAGTGCCGCGACGCAATGCGGCACCCGCAGTCACCGCCGTCAGATCACTTCACCGGAAAGTCGAAAAAGGTGTCCGGATGGGGTTCGTCGACGAGAGTGAAGTGCCACCACTCGTTCGCGTAAGGCCTGAAACCGTGCCTCTGCATGACGCTCGACAGGAGCAGCCGGTGGGCGCGGATCTCGGACGGCTGGGCGGCATCGGTCGGCCAGGACCGCGTCGAGCGTAGCACGGTGTCGAGGGTGGTGATCGCGAGGGTTTACAATAACCCGCCATGAGCTACGACACCCGTTTTCTGTCCCACCGTGCACAGGGCCTTCTGACAGGCGACGCGGTTCCCGAGTACCTGCAGAGGCACGCCGAAGGACTGCGCGACCCGTTCGACCCGGTCCTCAACTCCCACGGCTACATCGGCCTGTGCGAAGCGGAAAACCGGCTGGTCGCGGAGATGGTGGCCGATCGGCTCCATCGAGCCCCTCGGGTGCCGGCGGCAGCGCTCGGCTACGACGCGATGACCGGTTCGGTTCGGTTCCGTGAGCAGCTCGGGCGCTTCATGGGAAGGACCTTCCTCGGCCGCGAGTTCGCCCCGGATCAGATCTCCGTCCTCGCCGGCGCCGGCAGCGTGCTCGAAATGCTGTTTTATGCGCTGGGGGATCCGGGCGACGGAGTGCTCGTCCCGACGCCGAGTTACAACGGATTCTGGTTGGACCTCGAGCTTCGCGCCGGTGTTTCGATCGTGCCGGTTCACCGATCGTGCGACGACGGTTTCCGCCTGACCCCCGAGATGCTCGACCGCGCCGTTGCCGGCGCCGGGCGACCGGTCAGGGCCCTGCTCTTCACCTCGCCCGACAATCCCCTCGGAACAGTCGCGTCGCCGGAGGAGATCCAGTCGGTGCTGGCGTGGGCGGACCACCGGGACGTGCACGTGGTCTTCGACGAGATCTATGCCCTGTCGGTCTTCGGCGAGAACATCTTCACCAGTTGCTCCGAGCTGCTGCCTTCACTCGGCGAGCGGGTCCACATCGTCTGGGCGTTTTCGAAGGACTTCGGCGCTTCGGGTCTGCGCTGCGGCGTACTGGTGAGTGAGAACCGTGCCGTCCATGCCGCTGTCGACGCCTTCGCCTACTGGGCGTGTTGCTCCGGCCACACCCAGCACGTGCTCGGCGATCTCATTTCGGACGAGGCCTGGGTCGACTCGTACATCGGATCCATGCGAGAACTGCTGCGCGGTGCGCATGCCCGTCTCGCGGCCGCGTTGGATGCCGGCGGGATTCTCCACCACCCTGCCGAGGCCGGCGTCTTCGTCCTGCTCGATCTGCGATCGCACCTGGCGGCGCCGACCTGGGAGGCCGAGCACGCGCTGTGGATCCGGATTCTCGAGCAGGCTCGAGTCAACCTCACACCCGGCGCCGCGTGCCACGTCGGCGAGCCAGGGTACTTTCGGCTCTGCTACGCCGGACAGCCCACCGACACCGTGGAGGTCGCGGTCCGGCGAATCGTCACGCTGCTCGGCTGAGTCGGCGGGTTTACAGTAGACTTCCCGGCGAGAGGTCGGCCCATGCATCGTCTGCCCATGGTGTGCTTCGCTGCGTTGTTGGCGCTTGCCGGCTGTCGTGGCGAACTCGAGATCCACGACCGCCCGATCCAGTTCTCAGCCGATCGCGTGAGCGGCACGCTGGACTACATCGCGGACCACTACGGCGAGAGCCCTGAAGACATCTCGATCGTGCCCCGTATCATCGTGCTGCACTGGACGGCCATCGACGGCTTCGAGGAGAGCTTCGCCGCCTTCGACCCGGAGACGCTGGGCGGGTCCCGCCCGGGTCTCGCCGCCGCCGGAGATGTCAACGTTTCGATCCAGTTTCTGGTCGACCGGGACGGGACGGTCTCCCGGCTGATGCCCGAGACCTGGATGGCCCGGCACTGTATCGGCCTCAACTACTCCTCGATCGGGGTGGAGAACGTGGGCGGCGGCAACGGCATCGACAATCTCACCGATGCGCAGATCGAGGCCAATGCGCAACTCGTCCGCTATCTGGTCGAGAAGTACCCCACCATTCAGTACCTCATCGGTCACATGGAGTATCTCGATTTCGAGGGCGAACCCCTGTGGTTGGAAAGAGACCCGGGTTACAGGACCGAGAAGATCGACCCCGGAGACCGCTTCATGACCGCGGTCCGGAACGGGGTTGCCGATCTGGGGCTCGAAGGCCCTCCCTGAGGAAACCGAGTGTTCACAGATCCGACTGCCGTCTTCATCTACCTCGCTGGTCTCCTCGGCGGTGTCTTCTGGCTCACCGGACTGAAGCGGTTCCAGCCGTTGTTCAAGGTGACACCGGCGGTCATCTACGCCTATTTCCTGCCGGCCTTGAGCACCAGCCTCGGCATCACGCCGCAGAGCTCGGCGGCCTACGACTGGATGGTGCGCTATCTCCTGCCGGTGAGTCTTCTGCTGTTGATGGTGACGGTGGACCTTCGCGCCATCGTGCGCCTCGGCGGCAAGGCACTGATCATGATGCTCGCGGGCTCGCTGGGGATCATCATCGGCGGACCCATCGCCCTGGCTCTGCTGGGTCCGTTCCTGCCGGAAGACACCTGGATGGGACTCGCGGCGCTCGGGGGCAGCTGGATCGGCGGCGCGCCGAACATGGTGGCGATCAAGGAAAGCGTGGGGACGCCGGACTCGCTGATGGGACCGATCATCGTCGTCGATACGGTGGTGGCCTACGGTTGGATGGGAGCGCTGCTCTTCATGAGCAGCATGCAGAACAGGATCGACGCCTGGCTGCGTGCCGATACCCGGGAACTCGACGCTCTCGATGAGCGCCTCACGGATGTCGAGGGCAAGCGCCGGCCGATGGAGGTCCGGGACATGGCGATGATCCTGGGGCTGGGGTTCGGGGCCGCGGCCGTCTGCGTGTGGATCGGAGACATGCTGCCGCCGCTGGGTGATCCGACCATCATCAGCCACACGACCTGGACGGTCGTCCTGGTGACCACCTTCGGCCTGGCGCTGTCCTTCACCCCGGCGCGCAAGCTCGAGCAGGTGGGGGCATCGCGTGCCGGCTATCTGGCGCTCTACCTGATGTTGACCGCCATCGGCGCCCAGGCAGACCTCAAGATGGTCGTCGAGGCGCCGCTCTATCTGGCGGTGGGGGTGATCTGGCTCGCCATCCACATCGCCGTGCTTCTCGTGGTCGCCCGTCTCGTGCGCGCACCTTCCTTCTTCGTCGCCACCGGGAGCATGGCCAATGTGGGCGGGGTCGTCTCGGCGCCGATCGTGGCGTCGGTCTACCGTGCTTCATTGGCTCCGGTGGGCGTCCTGATGGGCGTCTCGGGATACCTCATCGGCATCTACGGCGCCCTGGTGTGCGCCTGGCTGTTGTCGCTCGTCGCCGGCATGTGGTGAAGGAGGGAGGGGATAAACCCCTCCCCTACGGTTGAACGACGTTTCTGAACGTCGTAGGGGAGGGGTTTATCCCCTCCCTTTCGTGTTCAACGCCGTGCATCAAAAGAGGTCCGGGAGATAGGTGGAATTCGTGAATGCCCGGATCGTCTTGGGTGCAATTGCGCCGAGGAAAAAGCCGATCGTCTCGAGCGCCGTCTCCGGGATGCGATACCGGGCGACGAACTCGACTTCGACGGGGCTCTCCCGGCCGGAGATGATCTCGAACCGGCTCGACGACACGAAAAGGTCCTCGACCACGATCTCGTTGGGGTTGACGATCTGCGTACGAATCCCGTGTTCGGCGAACGCGGCAGCGAAAAAATCTTTGCGGTAACCGTAGTGGGTGCAGGCGAGATAGGTCAGATGCCGGGTCGGTGGATGGGAGGTCTTTCCGACCGCCTCGCCGACGTACTTCTCGATTTTGGCCCGCGCTTCGACGCCGCTCAGGTCTTCCGAAATCGTGTCGGCGAGAGAAGGACACGCCTGGGCGACGATTCTGGATGCGTCGACACCGCTCTGCATCAAACGCTCGGAGTAGGTCTGTTCGTCGATCGTCGTCGGCGTGCCGAATACCGCCACGACGGAATCGGGGTCGTGGCTGAGATCGCGTACGAGGCGGCTGACTCCGGACTCCACGATTCCGCGAATCGGAAGTACGGTGTTCTTGGCGAACACCGTGTCGGCCATCAACACCGAAAGCGTGTTGCAGGCGACATAGATCAGATCGGGGGAGTACTTTTCGGCGACGATGTGAAGGAACCGGTCGAAGTTCTCCAGTTTCTCACTTCTCGAGGCCATCGAGTTGTAGCCGAAGTCGTTCTCCGGGGACGCGTTGACGTAGGTCAGCCTGACCGGCTCTCCGATGTCGTGGGTCCGCAAGAACTCCTCTGCGAACGCACAGACCGACAATCCGCCGACGCCCGAGTCCGTGATGAGAAGGTGCATGGACTAACCCCCCGCGATCGATCTGCCAATCCGAAGAAACTGAGCTGATTCATTTCTGTTGAGTGAAAGAAGAGAGCCGCGAAGCGGCGGCAGAGAATAGGCCGGGGCGTGAGCCCCGGCAACCACGGCAACAAAATGGTAGAGCCCCGGAGGGGCGGCAGACGGCGGCTGCGGCGTCCTTCGCGGGGGACTCTCTGTCGCCACTCCGCGGCTTGGGTTCAATTTCTGGCTGGGAACCCGGGGCTTACGCCCCGGGCTACAATCTGTCGCCCCTGCGGGGCTCAATCTCCTGAGTCTCTCGATCTCACGTGAATCAGGATGAGCCAGGCGTTCCTCGGCGAACACCGCCGTGACGGCGGTGGCGGCGAGAGCAACCAATCCCTGCGTACCCGAATATGACAACCGACCCTCCGCCGTGGGTGCCGTTGGCCTATTATGGACGGCGAATGCGGTCGCCGTCCAAGGGCGCCGTCAATTTTTTGCGAGGTGGGGACCCTGAGCTTCAAGTTGTGTTCTTCGCGGAGCGCGGGTCGAATGGCTGCGGTCGCGCTTGTCGTGGTTGCCGCTTCAACCTCCGCAGCGCCCCAACCGAATCCGGCGGTCCTCGATGCGGTAACCCTCGTGGAAACCACTCCCGGAAGCATGCGAATGGTGCTCGGCATCCGCGGCCGGGTCGACCGCGTCGAGACCATGAGCCTCGGAGACGGGCGTTTCGTTTTCGACCTCGCAGAGGTGGCCTGGGACGGGCCCTCGCGGAGGGTTCGCCCCACCGGAACGGGTGTTCTCGAATACCGCTACTCGCAGCTCTCCCGGGACCCTCTGATCACGCGGTTTGTCGTGGAAACGGCCGATGGGTGGTCCTGCCGCCAGGAACCCGATTCGCGGGGCCTCCTCGTGGTCTGCAGCGGTCTCCCCGCGGAAGCACCCGGGCTCGATCCCGACATCGCGATCGTCCGGGGAATCCGATTCACGAGCCCGGTGGAGGGCCTCGACGCGGAGGGTCTGATCGACCGGTCCCTCGGGTATGTTCCCCGGGACATGGTGAGGGACGGCCTGCCGTACTTCGGCGCCGTGCGCGATGACTGGCTCGGTCGACCCCGGAGTCACAAGGGATTGGACATCTATGGCGACAAGGTCGTCGTGCGGGCGGTCGCCGAGGGGAAGCTCGTGGGAACGGGGGACGGAGACAAGGCCGGCGGGTGGGCCAAGATCGACCACGGGAACGGGGTCGAAACCGTCTATGTCCACATCTCCGAATTGAACGTTCGGACTGGCCAATCTGTCGTCCGGGGGCAACGCATCGCAGTCGTCGATGGCCCCTCCGGCAATGCCATCGAGGCCCAACTCCACTTCGAGATCAAGCTCGACGGCCGGTCGGTCGACCCCGTGCCCTTCATCTTCAAGGCGGCTTCGGAGGAACTCAGGGCCAGGATCACAACAGCACAACAACGACTCGAGGTTCTGGCGCAGGAACGCGCCTCTCGGGTTCGGCCGGGTTACGATCGCTGAGGCCGTACACCGCTGGCAGAATCGTTGACGAGGAGGCGGCAGAATGCAAGCAGTCGGACGACATGAGCACGAGACCGGCGGGCCCGGACCCCGGAGGTTCCTGACACCCTTCCGGTGCGACTCCACACCGACCGGCTGTTCGTCATGACCGTCGAGCCGAAGAAACGGCTGAAATCACTGGACGTCATGCGGGGGGCCACGATTGCGGGCATGCTGCTGGTGAACAACGCCGGCGACTGGGGCCATACCTTCGCGCCGCTGTTGCACGCCGAGTGGAACGGATGGACGCCGACCGACCTGGTCTTTCCCTTCTTCCTCTTCATGGTCGGGGTCGCCATTCCCCTGGCGTTCGCTTCGAGACTCGAGAAATCCGGTGGTGATCTCGGTCCGCTCTACCGGCAGATCGTGCGCAGGACCATCATTCTTTTCGCACTCGGTCTCTTCCTGACCTGGTTTCCGTTCACCGGCATCAACTGGTCGACGGTGAGGATTCCCGGCGTCCTCCAGCGCATCGCCCTGGTCTATTTCTTCGCTTCCCTGGCGTATCTGCACCTCGGCACCCGCGGACGGGCGTGGCTGGCCGGCGGGGTGCTGTTGGGCTATTGGCTCGCGATGACCCGGGTGCCGGTGCCGGGCTTCGGGGTTGGTGATCTGAGCCCCGCAGGGAACCTGGCGGGCTTTGTCGATCGCACCGTTCTCGGCGCACACGTCTGGCGATACGCTCCCGGACCGGCGGACCCGGAGGGGATCCTCAGCACCCTGCCGGCCGTCGCGACCGCTCTGGCGGGGATCTTCACCGGCGAGTGGCTCCGCACGCAGAAGAGCCAGAACGAGAAGCTCGTCGGGCTCTTCGTCGCAGGGAGCCTCGCCGCGGTGGCGGGAGCCGTTTTCGGCTGGTTCTTCCCCATCAACAAGAACCTCTGGACCAGTAGCTACGTCGTGCTCACCGCCGGGTTGGCCCTGCTCGCGCTTGCCGTGACCCTTTATTTCGTGGATCTTCGGGGCCGGGATCGGTGGGCGACGCCTTTTCTGATCTTCGGCACGAATTCCATTTTCGCCTATGTCTTGAGCGGTCTCGTCGCGAAGACCCTGTACAAGGTCCGGTGGACAACCGCCGAAGGCTCGGCGATCTCGCTCAATTCGTGGCTCTACGAGGATTTCTTCGCCTCGTGGATACCGGAGTACTGGGCATCGCTGGCCTGGGCCTCGGCCCACGTTGTGGTGATTCTGGGAATCACCTGGCTGCTGTATCGCAAGAAGATCTTCATCAAGATTTGACGCCGCTCGGCCTGCGAAAATCATTCGACGGTTCGGGCGGCAGAGATGCCGCCCCTACCCGGATCTGGTTCTGTGGTTGTAGGGGCGGGACCTGTCCCGCCCGCGCTGATTCAAATCAGGTTGTATGATCGTCGGAGTCGAGGTCCCATCGCAAAGGGTGGGCGAGGGAGATGGAGGCACGCGCATGGGAAAGGGCTGGAAGACGTCTCTGGGAATCACGCTGGGGATCGCAACCGCCCTGCTCATCGGTTGCGCCGGCGCCGATGTCGATGCGCCGACCCCGCCCTCGTTCGTGGATCTGGTCGGGAGCGGCGAGTCGGATCTCTTCTCCGTCGATTTCGAGCAGTATCGGACTCCGGACGCGGGTCTTCCCATCGGCGTCTTCGATTCGGGAATCGGCGGCCTCACCGTCTTGAACGAGATCCTCACGATCGACCGCTTCGACAACCGGACCCACGAACCCGGCCCGGACGGGCAGGCTGACTTCGAGGGTGAGTCATTCATCTATCTCGGAGACCAGGCCAACATGCCCTACGGGAACTACCCGTCGGAGGGGAAGACGGACTTCCTCGAGGAACTGGTTCTCAAGGACGCGGTGTTCCTCCTCGGCAACCGGTACTGGGCCTCGAGAGCCGCCACCTCTCCGAGCCGCGACAAGCCTCCGGTCAAAGCCATCGTCGTCGCGTGCAACACGGCGACCTCCTACGGTCTCGAAGACATCCACGATGCTCTCGAGCAGTGGGGCGTTCCCGTGTTCACCGTTGGAGTCGTTGCGGCCGGCGCCGATGGCGCCATCGAGTCGCTGGGTGACATGCAACCGCGCGGTGCGGTGGCGGTCATGGCCACCGTCGGCACCTGCCGGAGTGAAGGCTATGTCCGGGAGATTCATCGATCCTCCGCATCGGCCGGCATGGACCCCCCCGAGGTCATCCAGCAGGGATCGCTCGGGCTCGCCAGCGCGATCGAGGGCAATTCCGAGTACATCGTGCCGGCGGGTTCCGCCACCTTCGCGACCTATCGCGGTCCGGCCGTGGACAATCCGGACGCCCGAATCGAACTGTCGTTGATTTCCGAATACGGTTTCGATCCTGCCGGGCTCCTCGGCGATCCGGACGACCCCGCGACGTGGCGCCTGAACTCCGTCGACAACTACATCCGCTACGACACGACGTCTCTCGTCGAAAACCACCGGCGGAGCGGATCGACCGAGGCGATCACCACGGTCATTCTGGGTTGTACGCACTTCCCGTTCCACCAGGACGCGATCGAAGCCTCGTTTGACGAACTCCGTGGGTTTCAGTCCGTCGAGGGTGAGGCTCCCTATAAGGACCTGATCGCCGAAGACGTCGTCTTCATCGACCCTGCCGAGTTGACCGCGGTCCAGCTCTACGAGGCGCTGGCCGAGCAGCGGCTTCTCCTCGACGGTGAAGACGGAGTGTCGGCAACCGCTGATGAGTTCTACATCTCGGTGCCGAACCCAGGATGCCCCGGGGTCGTGCTGCGGCCTGACGGACGTTCCTTCACCTACGATTTCAAGTACGGGCGGACGCCGGGTGAGTTGGACGTGGAGTTTGTCAAGCGGGTACCGATGAACAGCGAGAACCTCGGGGCGAGCGTCATGGAGTCGATCCGCGCCTCGATGCCGGCCGTCTGGGATCGTCTGACGGTATTCAGCGCCAAGAGCCCGCGGTGCGCCGATCTTCCGATGGAGTTGCGGATCGTCGCTGCGGAGTAGCCGGCCCTCTTATTTTTTGACCTCGATGGTGAAGGGGATATCCGGCCGGCTCTCTTCGAGTTCGACCACCAGACGCCAGCGCCCCGGTTGCACCCCGCCGGGCACGCTGAAAATGAGGGGACCCGTGAAGGCCTGGGAAGAGTTGAGCGGAATCTCGTCAAACGCGACTCGTCTCGCCTCGACCGCGTAGAACCACCGGTCGCCGGGCATCCGGCTGGGCTCGACCCGGTAGAGGAGAGGCAGGTAGTTCAGGGTCTGCTCGACCGGGATGCGGAGCCTCGCGAAATTTCTGACGAATTCGTCCTGACTGGCGAGCGGGAGACGACGACCATCAGGAGTGTAGACCGAGATGGCGTTGCGGTCGACGATGGTGGGCCCGCTGCCCCGCGGGCTCGTCAGCTCAACGGCCAGGGTCAGCCACTCCTCGGCCACGCTTTTCTTTCCCTGACGATACGCCACTGCCGCCACCATCTCGGGTCCTTCGTAGATCACCGCATTTCGGTTCAACACGAGGATGCCCGGATCGGAGGAGTTCGGGTCCGCGCCGGTCGCGCACGCGGTGATCAGGAGGAGTCCGAGCAGAACCGACGAATATTTCAACATGGTGTCCGCCTTGTCGTGCAGAATCGCACAGACTCTGAGGATATTCCAACCCGCTTCTCCGCCGCCTTCACGAAGCCCGCACGACATTCCGGAATGAAGCAGTACACTTGTCTCGGCATTGACCGCACCGTAAATGAGTCCTTTTCCGGGGCCGCTTTCCCGGAGGACGGTCGGAGGACCCCGGACCCGATGAGCCTGAAATCAGAGATCTTCGAGCAGCCCGCGATTCTCGAGAGCCTTTTCAATCAGCAGAAGGAACCTGCCGGCGTGATGGCACGGACGATTCTGGACCGGGGTGTCAGGTCCGTTTTCCTGGCGGCCCGCGGAACGTCCGACAACGCGGCCCTCTACGCGAAATACCTGTGGGGCTCGATGAATCGTCTCCCGGTGGCCCTGGCCGCTCCTTCGTTGTTCACGATCTACAAGACGCCGCCGAATCTCGAGAACTGCCTCGTCGTGGGCATTTCGCAGTCGGGCCAATCGCCGGACATCGGCGCCGTGTTGACCGAGGGCCGCCGGCAGGGGGCCCTGACGCTGGCGATCACGAACGACCCTGCCTCTCCGCTGGCGGACCAGGCCGAACTGGTCCTCGAAACCTGCGCGGGCCCCGAAAGGGCCATCGCGGCCACCAAGACCTACACCTCCCAGCTGTTCGCGATCTCCCTCCTCTCGGCCGCGATGAAGGGAGACGCGCAGCTTTTCGACGCCCTCGAGCGGGTTCCGCGCCTGGTGGAGGAGACCCTGGCCCTCGACGATGCCGTCGAGAGGGCGGCTCAGCGCTACCGATACATGAGCCAGTGTGTGGTCATCGGCCGCGGATTCAACTACGCGACCGCCAACGAGTGGGCCCTGAAGCTCAAGGAGCTGGCCTACGTCGTAGCCGAATCCTATTCGTCCGCAGATTTTCAGCACGGTCCCATCGCCATCGTCACAGACGGGTTTCCCATTCTGGCCGTGGTCCCCCAGGGCGCGGTTTTCGCAGATGCCTCGAGGTTGCTCTCCAGCCTGGTCGAAGAACACGGTGCGGAGCTCGTGGTCGTGTCGAACGACGCCACCGCTCTCGCCCTGGCAAAGACCCCTCTTCCACTGCCCGCGGATCTGCCGGAGTGGCTGAGCCCGTTGGTGAGCATCGTGCCGGCACAGCTCTTCTGCTACCACCTCACCCGGGCCAAGGGCTACGATACGGAGACGCCGCGAGGGCTGCTCAAGGTCACCCGCACCTGGTAGGCGGAGGCCGGTAGGAAGAAGGGAGGGCGACGATCGAAACGAAACGACTATTGAACCGGGTCGAGGTGCTGGAGACCAGGGGCGAGCTCCCCCTCCGAATCGAGGCCCTTGCGTACGATTCCCGCAAGGTGGAGCCGGGCACCTGTTTCGTTGCGCTGCGCGGAAGTCGCACGGACGGTCATCGCTTCCTGGAGGCGGCCGAGAACGCCGGGGCCTCGATGGCAGTGGTGGAGGAGTTGCCGCCTGATGGATCTCTGCCCTGCGTAAGGGTGCGGGACACCCTGGCGGCGATGCCGGGGCTGGCGGCGGAGTTTTTCGAACATCCTGCCCGTGACCTGACCCTGGCCGGCTTCACCGGAACCAACGGCAAGACCAGCTCGACCTACCTCCTGGAGGCGATCTGGGCGGCGGCGGGCGTTCCCTCGGCGGTATTGGGAACGATCCAGTACCGTTGGCAGGACCGAGCCTACAAAGCCACGACGACCACACCGCTGGCGTTGGATCTGCACGAGCTCCTGTCGCAGATTCGGGAAGATGGCGTGCGCCACGTCGCGATGGAGGTCTCCTCCCACGCCCTCCGGCTCCACCGGGTGGACGGTCTGCGCTTTGCGGCTGCGGCCTTCACCAACCTCACTCCCGACCACCTCGACTTCCACCGCGACCTCGAAGACTACGGAGAGGCCAAGGCGGTCCTCTTCTCAAACCACCTCGAAGCGGAGGGGGTCGGCGTCGTCAACACCGATGATGGCTTCGGGCGGAACCTCTTCGGGCGACTGCCGGGCGATCGCCGGCTGTCGTTCGGTCTCGAACCGGGAGTCGACATCACCGCCGAGAACACCCGGCTCGAGCAGTCGGGAACCGTCTTCGATCTCAAGACCCCGGGTTGGAGTCGGATGATTCGTTCCCCCCTCGTCGGCGAACACAATCTCCGCAACATGCTGGGCACGGCCGGAATGGCGCTGGCGTTGGGGCTTGGTGAGGAGGCCGTCGTCCGGGGGCTGGAAGCGGACACGATCGCCCCGGGCAGGCTCGAGTCGATCGAAAACGCGCGCGGCGCGCAGATCCTGGTCGATTTCGCGCACACCCCCGACGGTCTGTTCCAGGTGCTCAAGAGCCTGAGCGCCCTCCCGCATCGGAAGATCATCACGGTCTTCGGGTGCGGGGGAGATCGGGACCGGATGAAGAGGCCGGTCATGGGCGGGATCGCCCAGCAGTTCAGCGATCTCGCCATCCTGACCTCGGACAACCCCCGCACCGAGGACCCGACGCGGATCCTCGAGGAGGTGGCAGCGGGGATGAGCCCGGACGGACAGCCCCACGAGATCGTGCCCGACCGCCGGGCTGCGATCGCAAGGGCTCTCGATCTCGTCGGGGAGGGAGACATTCTGCTGGTTGCCGGCAAGGGCCACGAGACGATGCAGATCCTCGGCACCGAGCTGCACCACTTCGATGACCGGGCCGTCGTGCGGGAGATCCTCGCCGAGGGCGCGCCGCTGCAGGAGGAGAAGCCCTGAGTAGATTCACTCTGAACCGTACAGCTTTGGCCGGTAATCTTGCCCTCGCCCGTCAGTGGGCGCCGGCCGGCGCCCGCGTTCGGGCGATGGTCAAGGCGAACGCCTACGGCCACGGGGTCGGCGAGTTGATCGAGGTCTTCGCAGAGAACGCAGACGAGTTGGGAGTCGCCACCCTGGAAGAAGGGCTGTTCATCCGGTCGCGCCTGCGGAAGGAGAGGCCGGTCTTTCTCGTGAGCGGGGCGAAGGACTGGGGCGACGGCGAGTACCTCGAGGCCGTCCGCCGGTCCGATCTCATCCCCGCCATCAGCTCTCTCGACGAACTTCGGCTGCTTCTGGATCGTCTGGGCGAGACACCTCCATTTCGAGTGGAACTCAAATTCGATACCGGGATGGGGAGGTTGGGGATCCGAGAGACCGATCTCCCGGTCGTCGCGGACCTCCTCGGAGCTTCCGGCAACCTCCGGGTTGTCGGCCTCATGACCCACTTCGCCTCCTCCGATGAGGAGGACCTCGCTCCGACACGGGAGCAGGAGGCCTGTTTTCGGAGAATGCTGTCGCGGCTTCCGGAAGAGGTGGTGCGGACAGCCGCGATCCACTCGTGCAACAGCGGCGCGCTCCTCCAGCGCGCCCAGGGTCACACTGACATCGGTGCGGAAACCACCGTCGTGCGGCCGGGGGTCATGCTCTATGGCGCGGCCCCGTCACAGTGGCTGCACGAGACCCCGACCGGGGACCGATTGACCGCCGTGGGCCGATGGACGACGCGGGTGATCGAGGTCAAGACCATGGCTCCCGGCGACACCGTGGGGTATGGAGGCACCTGGAGAGTCGAAGGCGAACGGCCGGTGCGGGTAGCGGTTCTGGCCGTCGGGTATGCCGACGGCTTCCGCCGGATTCTGGGGAATCGGGGTAGAGTCCTCATCCGCGGCGGATCGTTTCCCGTCATCGGCAGGGTGAGCATGGACCTCGTCTCCGTCCTCGTCGAAGACCGGATCCAGGTCGGGGACGAGGCGGTCCTTCTGGGCTCGCAGGTGGGTGAGTTGGGTTCCGACACCATCTCCGCCTGGGAGTGGGCCGAGCTCTGCGACACCATTCCCTACGAGATCTGGACGTCGATCGGCGCCAGGGTCGAGAGGGTTCTCGACGTGACATCCGCGTGAACCACAGAGACACAGAGGGCACAGAGAAGCACACAGAGAAATCTCTCTTTGGTTGTACTGTCGCCGCTCCGCGGCTTTCGAGCCGTTTTTCCCCTCTTCTGTCATCCCGACCGAAGGCCGGCTTGTCACGGCGTAGCCAAAGGCGAAGCCGGAAGGGCCGCAGCGGAGGGATCTCGGTGACTCAACGCGTTGCCAACCGGGCAACATCGATCCTCAGGTCCCTCCGCTCGGTCGCTTCGCTCTCTCGGTCGGGATGACAGAGAAGTAGTGGTGGCGGGCGCTTCTGACGGGCGTAGGCGGGTCGTTTACGGCCCGCCCGTATGAAGCTTCAATAGGCGTTTGTGGTGGCGGGCCTTGAAGGACCCGCCTCCGACCTTCAGCGTGATCAAGCAAGTGCGTTGTTTTCAATCCACCCGGCTCTCAAGCCCCAGGCCCCAAGCCGCAACAAAAAAGGAGCCGGGCGTGAGCCCGGCTCCGTTGAATTCGGGTGTGAACCCGTGTGAATCAGAACTGGAACGCAGCCGTCACCTGGAAGCGGCGCGGATCGTAGAACGATCGCGGTTCTCCGTAGCCCGCGTCGTTGACCCGAGGCTCGACGTTGTATCCGGTCTGGTTGTTGGTCACGTTGAACACCTCGCCACGCAGCAGGAAGTTGAAGCGGTTGCCGAGCGGGAAGTTCTGGGTGTAGCTGAGGTCGAGCTGGTAGTGGGCGTCGGTGGTGCGGGAGCCCGCCGGCTCGGAATAGCGGCTGGTGAAGAAGGTGCCACCGTAGTATTCCGTCGGTCCCCAGGTCTCCCACGGCTGGCCCGACTGGTAGATGCCGTAGGCGCCGATGTTGCCGTTCCACGGGAACTGGTAGTAGCCGTAGACCTTGACCTGGTGGCGGCGGTCGCCGCGGAGGTTGCCCTCGCGGAACTGCCAGATCTGTCGGCCGTCACCATCGGCGAGGTACGACGAACCGATGAAGACGTTGGCGTCGTTGCCGGTGGTGGTGTTGTCCTGGTCGAAGTTGCCGTAGTAGTGGCTCCACACGTAGGAGCCGCGGAAGAAGGCGTTGGAGCCGCGCCACTCGGCCTCGAGGCTCATTTCGTAGTACTTGGTGTAGGCGCCGTCGAGCTGGGCGATCACGTAGGACGAGCCGCCCACCTCAGCACGGTAATCGTTGAGCTCGGGGATGTAGGGCTCCTGCGGAACCCAATCGGGCGGGTTGCCGTATTGACGGTCCCAGTTCCAGGTGTCCTCCCAGAAGTTCTCGCCCTTGCGGTAGCGGCCGTGGACACGGCCGGTCCAGGCGTTCGACATCTGCTTGGAGTAGCCCACGACGTACTCGTCGATGGAGCGCGGGTCGATGCCCTCCTGGAAGAACTTGCCGGAGGACGCGCGCAGCGGGCTGAACTCGATGAAGTTGCCGTCGGCGTCGAAGTAGGCGTTGATCTCGCGGGCGAGGTTGCGCGCCCAGGACGCCGCGCGCGGCAGCGACGTGGCAGCCGGGTAGTAGCGCGCGTAGCTCGCATAGACGGCGTCCCTGCCGTTGGGACTGTAGGTCGCGGCCAGCCGCGGCGAGATCATCTCGTCCCAGCCGACATCCTTCATCTCGTAGATGCAATCGATGCAGAGCTCGAAGCCTGAGACGTTGCTCGAGTTCTTCTTCAGGCCCTGGCCGTAGAGGGTGTCGTTCGAGATCACGACGCCGACATTGAACGTCCATTGCTTGAACCGGATCTGGTCGTTGATCTCGATGCTCTGGGTCCTGAGCTCGGAGTGGATCGAGGGGACCTCGTCGTCCAGGGTCTGCTGCCAGAACTGCCCCCGGAAGAAGACCGGCTCGCCGGTGCTCGCGAACTCGGTGCCGCCGGGAACGTAGATCAGGCCCCAGCCGTTCGACGTGCGGTACAGGTCCTCTTCTCCGAGCTCGTACCGGTAGCCGAAGTGGAGGTTGTGATTGCCGATGTAGTGGTCGTAGCCGATCTGGAAGCTCGTGCTGTAGAAGTCGTTGGCGTCGAAGGTCTGAGCGACTCCGACGTCGCCGCCGCCCATCCGCACGCCGTTTTCGACGTAGCCGTACTGCTGGATGATGGGATCGACGAAGGCGTTGAACGCATCCTCCCCATCGATGTAGTTGGGCACGATGAGGTGGCCCTGCTGGTCGAGGTTGTTGATGTCGAGCCCCACACCCTCGCCGATCTGCAAGTCCAGGATGTTGTCGGGGGTGCCCGAGCCCGGGTTCCTGAAATCGGAGGCCTTGAAGTTCAAGAGGCTGTTGTCGGTCACGACCCAACTGCCCTCGACGACTGCGATCTCGAGCTCGCTGTCCGAGCCGGAGGAGGTCGTGCCGGCCGAGAACTCGCCGACGCCGGATCCCGACTCGTCGATCTGGGAGTTGCGGTAGCTGCCGCTGAACGTCAGGGAGCTGGTCGGGGACCAGTTCAGCTTGGCGAAGTACTCGTCGCGGATGTTTTCGTAGTCGGGCACGTCGCCGTAGACATTGGCGCGGCTGGTCCGAGTCGAGGTCGGACGGTAGAAGGAGAGGAAGAACCAGAGGTTGTCCCGGACGATCGGGCCGCCGATGTTGGCCGTCAGCCAGTCGTAGTCCTGGTCGAACTCCTGCTGGGACTCCTCGGTGACCGACCCGGTCATGCTGGCGGTCTGAACCTGGTAGCTCACTTCGCCGTGGAACAGGTTGGTGCCGGACTTGCTCAGGGTGTTGACCAGGAAGCCGCCGGAGCGGTTGAAGCCCACCGCGTTGGCGCCGCCCTTGACGACTGTCATCTCCTCGACATCCTGCGCGGCCGGTTGGGTGGCCAGGGTGCCGAAGAGCGGCAGGTTGACGCCGACGCCGTCGAACTCATAGACGTTGTCCTGGCCGTTCCCACCTGCGCTCGGGCCCCGCACCGAGTCCTCGGTGTACTGGACGCCGGGGATGAGCTTGATGAGGTCCCGGTACTGCTGCCCCAACGGCAGCGACTGGATGACCGAATCGGGGACCGACGCCTTGAGTTCCGCCGAGGTGGTGTCGATGGTGGGGATCTCGGAGGTGACCACGATCTCGCCCTCGAAGGTGGCTTCGCGCATGGTGACGTCGATCTGGGCGTTCTGCATCAGGCTCACCGGGAACTGCTTCTTCTCGGTGGCGAAACCCGGCAGGGAGAAGGTCACCTCGTAGTCGCCGGGCGGCAGGGCCGGGAACCTGTAACCACCGGCTGCGTCGGTCACCGAGGACCGTCCCGACGGGAGCACGTCGGCGGTGGCGTGGACGATCACTCCGGGAAGGGCCGCACCGCTCTCGTCCAGCACGAAACCCGAGATCGACCCGGTTTGTAGTTGCTGGGCGCCCGCCACGGAGCACAGCAGCAGCATTCCAAGGACAATGGTTAGAACATTCTTCATAGCCTCTCTCCTTTTCTCATTCAATCCTCCGATGAGGTTCCCCGGCAACGATTGCCGCCCTCGACTCCGGGGATCGGAGCCGGGACTGGGAACGCGGATAAACAATAACGTTTCTCATACTAAACCGACTCACGTGTGTCAGCAACCGAACTCTTTTTCAAGGCCTTTCGGACGTGACCGCCGGCCGCCTGCAATCGCGCACGCGAGGCTTCCGCCTCGAGCCCGCACGAGGCCATGACGATCGCCGTCTTGACCTCGCCGATCGGCGGCGTCGTACAGCCGTTCCGCTTCCTCGCGGAGAAACTCCCCCGGCGGTCGCGATGATGCGCAGTGCCCGGTCTCGCAGCTTTGCGGAACCGGGACGAAGATCGACCATGAGGTTTCCATAGACCTTGCCGGACTGCACCATTGCCGCGGTGGTGATGGCGTTGAGCACGGCCTTGGTCGCCGACCCGGCCTTGAGGCGAGTGGAGCCCGTGAGCACCTCGGGACCGGTGTCGAGGGCGAGGACGAGGTCGGCCGCCGTCGACAGCCCTGCTGCGGGAGCGCAGGTCACCAGAATGGTGCGGGCGCCGTTGCGCCGCGCTGCCATCAGGGCGCCGAGGGCGAAGGGCGTGACCGAGCTCGCCGAAATGGCGATGAGCAGATCGCCTCTGCCGAGGTGGCCGGCAGCCGCAGCGCCGTCGTCGGAGATGTCCTCGGATCCCTCGCTGGCCGCGAAAACAGCCTCGGGACCGCCGGCGATGACGGCGCGGATCTGCTCCGGTTCGGTCCCGAAGGTAGGGGGGCACTCGGCGGCCTCGAGAATTCCGAGCCGACCGCTGGTTCCGGCGCCGGCGAACAGGATTTCGCCGTCGCCTGCGAGGGTTTCGGCAGCCCAGGACGCCGCGCGGGCGATGTCCCTGCTGTATCGTCGGGCGATCTCCAGACCACGTCGGTCCTCCTCGAGAAGCAACGCGACCACCTCTTCGCTCGAGAGGGTGTCGAGCCCTTCACTGGCGGGGTTTCGGGCCTCGGTCGAGAGAGAGCCCCAACCCCCGTCCCTCGGGATGCGTTCATTTCCGGCTCCGGGACGATCGACGTGTTTCAGTCACCTGCACCGCCTGAATTGACTGGGATCATCGACGTCCGTCGAGAGAGTGTCGAGAGAACATCATGCATCGCGTCCGAGAAGACTAACCCGGAACGGATGCTGCCTGTCTATGACAATTCTGTGACTGTTTCAACCGAAGAAGAGGTAGCAGACGAGGATGGCAGCCACGGCCCCCGCCACGTCGGCCGCGAGACCGCAGGCCACCGCGTGCCGGGTTCGGCGGATTCCCACCGAGCCGAAATAGACCGCGAGCACGTAGAAGGTGGTTTCCGTGCTGCCCTGGATCAGACTCACCAGGCGACCGGCGAATGAGTCGGCGCCCTGGGCCTCCATGGTTTCGAGCATGAGCCCGCGGGCGCCGCTTCCGGACAGGGGCCGCATCAATGCAGTGGGCAGACCGTCCACCCACCGGGTATCCACCCCCACGAGATTCACGCCCCATCGGACTCCGTCGAGCAGGAAATCGAGAGCGCCGCTGGCGCGAATCACCCCGATGGCGACGAGCATCGCAACCAGGTAGGGAATGATGCTGACGGCAACCTTGAAACCGTCCTTGGCCCCATCGACGAAGACCTCGTAGAGAGGCACCCGGCGGCGTGCCGCCAGAAAGACGAAGATCACGATCACCGAAAAGATGATGAAATTCGAAACGACCGAACTCTGGAGCTGCATCGTGTCGCGGTCGAGCCGCGAGAAGTAAACGACCATGCCCGCCACGAGGGCGGTCAAGCCGCCCAGGTAGGCGAGGATGACCGGGTCCCAGAGCCGCAGCTTCTGCACCGCGGCGGTGACCGTCAGCCCCACCATGGTGGAACAGAAGGTCGCGATGAGCATGGGAATGAAAACATCGGTCGGGTCGGCCGCCCCCATCTGCGCCCGATAGACGAAGATGGTGATCGGGATGATCGTGACGGCGGAGGTGTTGAGGACCAGGAAGAGAATCTGATCGTTGCTGGCCACCTCCGGTTCGGGGTTGAGTTCCTGCAGCTCGTTCATGGCCTTGAGACCGAGCGGGGTGGCCGCGTTGTCGAGCCCGAGCATGTTCGCCGCCATGTTCATGACGATGGAACCCATGGCGGGGTGGCCGTCCGGGATCCCCGGAAAGAGCCGGCGCAGGAGGGGGCCGAAAGCGCGCGCCAGGAAATCGACAGCGCCTCCCTGCTCACCCAGTTTCATGATGCCCAGCCACAGACACATGACTCCGGTGAGTCCCAGGGCGATCTCGAATCCGACCTTGGCCATGTCGAAAGCGGCGCTGACCATCAGCGCCCAGACACCGGAGTCGCCGAAGAAGAGGGTCTTCGTGAGGCCGACCGCGAAGGCCACGAAGAAGAACGCGCCCCAGATCTTGTTCAGCATGGCGCCAGGACCTTCTTCGCGTTGAGAACCTGCAGAGCGACCCCGATCGCCATCGCGCTCTCGTCAACATCGAAGAGCCCGTTGTGGACCGGATGCACGATGCCTGCGGCCTCGTTGCGCACGCCCACCGAGTAGAACGCGCCCGGAACCTCGCTCAGGTAGTAGCCGAAATCCTCGACTCCCATCAGCGGCGTCCTGAAGACCACGACACTCGTCGTCGCCCAGGAGATTCCTCGCGCTGTCCTCGACGATGTGCACCATGGATTCGTCGTTGACCACCGGGTCGTAGCTCGGATCGATCGTCGACCTCAGCCCGCGCTCCCAGACCCTGCGCCACGGCCTCGGCGGTTTCCCTGATTCGTTGCAGGACCGCGGTACGGACCGTCGGGTCCAGACACCGCACGGTTCCCACCAGCTCCACCTTGTCCGCCAGGATATTGGCCTGGGTGCCACCGTTGATCGTCCCAAGACTCACAACCGCGGCCTCGCGGGCGTCCAGGTTGCGGCTCACGATCGCCTGCAGTGCGGTGATGACGTGGGCTGCGGCGACGATGGCGTCCACCCCGAGGAAGGGATAGGCGGCGTGGGCCGCCTTGCCGTGCACGACGATCTGGAGGTTGTCGGAGGACGCGTTGCGCTGACCGAAGTGGAGTCCCACCGTGCCGACCTCGAGTTCCGGGTCCACGTGAAGACCGAAGATCGCGTCCACCCGCGGGTTCTCGAGGGCGCCGGCCGCGATGAGCAGTTTGGCCCCGCCGACCGTCTCCTCCGCCGGTTGGAAGAGGAGCTTGACGGTCCCTGAGAAGGAGTCCCTGTGCTTCTGGAGCAATCGCGCAGCTCCCAGCAGCACCGTCGTGTGGACGTCGTGGCCGCAGGCGTGCATCTTGCCCGGGATCGTCGAGGCGTAGGGGACGTCCTTGGCGTCCTGGATCGGGAGGGCGTCCATGTCCCCGCGCAGCGCCACCACGTTGCCCTCGCCGGTGCCGCGGATCAGACCGAGAACACCGGTGCCGCCCAGACCGTCGACGTGTTCGATCCCCATCTCGTCCAGCAGGTCCTGGACCTTGGCGCTGGTCCGGTGCTCTTCGAGGCCGAGTTCCGGATGCTGGTGGAGATCACGCCGGATCTCGATCATCCAGGGCAGGATCTTCTTTGCCGCAGCGAGAATGTCCGAGCGGTGAATTCAGGTCCACCGCGCGACGATAGCATGGAGGAAGTTTTGAGTTCAGCCTCTTGCAAAAACACCCGCAGTTGAAAAGAATCGCGGCACGATGACGCTGAGAAGGGAGGGGATAAACCCCTCCCCTACGATTTTTTGGACGGCGTTCGTTCCCACAACCGATTCTGAACACCGTAGGGGCGGGGTTTATCCCCGCCCGCTCATGTCGAATTTTGCAAGAGGCTCAGTTCTCGGCATCGAGTTGTGAACGGTATTCCTGGCTCGAACATCCCGATTCTCTGGAACGGCATTGCCCGTGAGTGCCCCCTCTGACGATGTTTGGGCCCGGATGATCCGCTCACAGGAATCTTCCATGATCCCAAAATCGTCAGAGACGGCACGTCCGGTGGACGCGAACACTTGAACGTATCTGTAGGGATGCGATGGAAAATCCGAAATTCGAAATCCGAAATCCGAAATCTGTCGCGCGAGCTAGAGCTCGCGCGGCGCCATCTCCGTCTCGAGCAGCGTCGAGAGTTTCTGGCGTTCGTTGATCACCACCGCCCGTTTGCCGTCCACCAGGACCTCGGCGGAACGTCCGTGGTCGTTGTAGTTCGAGCTCATGGACATGCCGTAGGCGCCGGCCGAGAACACGGCGATGAGATCGCCCCGCTCGACCGGCGGCAGGTTGCGGCCGCGCGCGAGGAAGTCGCCGGTCTCGCAGATCGGACCGACGATGTCGCTCGGGACGAGCCCCGGGAGATCGATCTGTTCGGCGGCTGTCGGGGGCACGTGGCGGGCCTCGACCTCAGCGGGCCAGGCAAAATGAAAGGCACGGTAGAACGCGGGACGGATCAAGGTGTGCATCCCGGCGTCGCAGATGACGAAGGTCTTCGCGCGACCCACCTTGACGTGCTGCACGCGGGTCAACAGCACCCCCGAGTTGGCGAGGATCGACCGCCCCGGCTCGAGGACGATCTGCAGGCCGTTCTTGGCCCGTTCTTCGAGCAGGGGAATCAGCGCTTCGGCGAAGGGCTCGATTCCGGGCGACTGGTCGTCGGTGTAGTTCATCGGCCAACCGCCGCCCAGGTCGAGGACCGAGACCTTGTGGCCCTCTGCTTCGAGGGTGTCGACCAACCGCAGCAGCACCTTGACCGCCGACTCGTAGGGCTCGATCTCGCGCACCGGCGAACCGATGTGAACGTGCAGTCCGACCAGCTCGACCGACGCCACATCCCGGAATGCCCCGAAGATCTCCGGGACGCGCTTCCAGGAGACGCCGAACTTGTTCTCCTCGAGACCGGTGGTCGTGTACTCGTGGGTCCTGGCGTCGACATCGGGATTGACCCGCAGACACGCTCGGGCGACGAGGCCGAGTTCGGCCGCGACCCTGGCGAGGACCTCGAGCTCGCTCTCGGACTCCACGTTGAAGAGACCGACGGGCCCGCGAGATTCGATGTCTCGGGCTCCGAGACGTTCGGCATCGTCGAGGAGGGGGCTGAATCGTCCATCGAGCGCGGCCCGCTGTTCGGCCTCGGTCTTGCCGACGCCGGCGAAGACGATGTCCTGCATCGGCGTCCCGGCCAACCACGCCCGTTCCATTTCGCCGCCCGACACCACATCCATACCGGCGCCCTGTTCGTGGAGCAGCCGCAGGAGGTGCAGATTGGAAGATGCCTTGACGGCGTAGTGGAGGTGGGCGCCGAGCGGCGCGAATGCACGCTCGATCCTCTGGTAGTTCGAGCGGATCGCTTCGGCGGAGTAGACAAAGGTAGGAGTTCCAACTGCGTCGGCGATCTCGGAGACCGGGACGTTGCCGGCGTGCAGCACGCCGTCGCGATAGGTGAAGGCATCGAGGGGTTGGGTCATCGGGTTGTGTTCTTTTCTATTGTTCTTTTGGGAAGAGGTAATTGTTGTTTCTCTTGATACGGATGACGTCGCCGTTCTCGTCGAGCTCGAAAATCACCACCTCGTTGTCCGACCGCTTGAAGGTGGAGCCCTCGACCGGAATGAGTTCGGAGTAACCGGTCGATGCGTCCTCCCATGGAGGGTAGTCGTAGCCGTAGATGACCAGCTCTCCGTCGAGGATCATGACCCGGTACTCCCACCCCCAGGGGTCCGAATACAGACCCACGTAACGCTGCCACGCGGGGTCGGCGTCCGGTTTCGGGGGCGAAGGCGTCTTGACCGCCGAGAGAATCGCCGGTGCGAAGACGGAGTATGCCTGCCGGGCGACGGTGTAGGGGCTGCCGTCGTCGGCATTGATGGCGACGATCACGGCGATCTTCTCGCCGGGCACCATGAGGAGGTTGCTGACGTTGCCGCCGATGGAACCCCCGTGGCCCACGAAGGTCTTGCCTTCGCGGCGGGTGACGGCGAAGCCCAGACCCCGGCCGCCCGAGAAGCTGTCGTAGACCCAGTGCAGCCCGTTGCATTTCACGCAGCGTGCTGCCTTTGAGGACCTGGTTGCCCCCGGCAGGGCCGTCGCGAAACTGGAGCGAGGCGAAAAGGGCCAGGTCTTCGACCGTGGAGACGATGGCGGCCGCGGGAGCGACGGCCCCTTCGGTGTAATACTCCATGGTCTCCCGCGTGCCGTCGGGACCTTCGATCATGTAGGCGGCAGCGAGATTTTTCAGGATCTCCTCGTCCGGAGCGGCGCTCGAGTTCAGCATGCCGAGCGGCGTCAGTATGCTCTTCTGGACAGAGTCCGCCCAGGGTTCGCCGGAGACTTCGGCGACGATCGCGCCGAGGAGGGACATCCCCAGGTTGGAGTAGTGGTAGGTGGTTTCTGGAGGGTTGATGACTTCTTGTTCCTGGACTGAACCAGCCAGCTCGGTCTCGGTCGGGAAGATGTGGTCGGTCCAGTAGGGGAAGTCGCCCTCCCGGGACAGACCCGAGGTGTGCGTGAGGAGGTGGCGAATCGTGATCTCGGGGGCGTCCGGAAAGGGATTCGGAACGCTGAACCAGGGAAGATACAACGACACCGGGTCGTCGAGCCGGAGCTTCCCCGCATCCCGCAATTGCAGGATCGCGGTGGAGGTGAAGAGCTTTGTGATCGAGCCGATCCGATAGGCGGTGGTCGGTGTCGCTGGGATCTTCTTTTCGAGGTCGGCGTGAGCCGTAGCCCTTCGACCACACGATCTCCTGGTCATACACGACAGCGATGGAAAGACCCGGCACGCCGCGGTGGGCGATGTGCTGCTCGACCCAGAGATCGAAGACGGTGATGGCGTCGACGAATTGCGGTTGCTCCCGCAGCGGCAACTCGGCTCGCACCCAGCAAGGGGATCGAAGTTGCCATCAGGAGGGAGGCGAGCATGGGCTTGAAGCGCATCTTCGGGGCTCCTTTCCTCCGCCGCGGAGGTCTCAAACACGGGAGTATAAGCGATGACTCATCCAATTCGGAATTCGGAATTCGGAATTCGGAATGCCGCACACCTGGCAGCCGGGACGGCTGCCCCACAAAACGTACCCGGGGCCCTTGTGGGGCAGCCGTCCCGGCTGCCAAGTCGGGAGGTAGGCAGGATCGAGTTTTAAGTTCTTAGTTTTGAGTTTTGAGTTGTCTCCCACCCACATTCGTTTTCTGGAGTGGAGGTGCGGGAATTCAAAATTCAAAATTCAAAACTCAAAACTATGAGTTCGTCCGTGAGGGCGAACGTCTACAATGCCCCTCATGCATGTGCTCACGCTCGTTCTCACCCTCGCCCTGCAATCGACAACGTCCGGTTTCACGCCCGATCAGCTCTGGGAGAGTTGGCCGGAGGAACGCTTCGTCCAGACCCCGGCCCCGTGCCTGCGGCCGGCCGATCTGACCGATGAACTCCAGAGGCTGGCGAATCTCTATCCAGACGCGATCGAACTCGAGGAGATCGGGCGGTCCTTCGGGGATCGT
Organism: Candidatus Sulfomarinibacteraceae bacterium; assembly: GCA_963715955.1. GTDB lineage: Bacteria > Acidobacteriota > Thermoanaerobaculia > Thermoanaerobaculales > Sulfomarinibacteraceae > Sulfomarinibacter. The sequence goes on along the minus strand of CAVQSQ010000012.1, from coordinate 37,170 downwards.
CCGATCCACATGCTCACGCTGGGCCACGGACCGCGTACCGTCCTCCTGTGGTCCCAGATGCACGGAGACGAGCCATCCGCGACGCCCGCCCTGCTCGACATCGCCGACTTCCTGCTTTCGCGTGCCGGACGAGCCGGAGGCGGCGGAGATTCTCGACAATCTCACTCTCCTCATGATCCCGATGCTCAACCCCGATGGGTCCGAGATCTATGAGCGCCGCAACCAGCAGGCCATCGACATCAACCGGGACGCTCTGCAGCTCACGACACCGGAAGGTCGGATCCTGAAGAGCATCCGCGACGAGTACGAACCGATCCTCGGGTTCAACCTCCACGACCAGGGCCGGCGTCTGGCGGTGGGGGACACCGGAGTGCTGGCGACGATCTCGCTGTTGGCGGTTTCAGGTGATGCGGAGGGCACCGTCACACCCGGTCGGGCGCGCGCCAAACGAGCCTGCTCCGCGATCGTCGAAACCCTGACGCCCTTCGTTCCGGGGGGCGTGGCCCGCTTCGACGAAGACTGGAACCCTCGGGCTTTCGGAGACAACATCACCGCCTGGGGAACCCCGGTGGTGCTGATCGAGAGCGGGGGCCTGCTCCCGGACCGGGATTTCGGAGACCTGACCCGCCTCAATTACGTCGCCATATTGACGGTGCTGCAGGAGCTGGCACGCAACGACCTCGAAGACTACGACCCCGAGGTCTATGAGAATCTCCTGCGCAATCGGCGTGATGCCTGGGCAGACGTGGTGGTGCTCGGCGGCTTGATCCGACAGCCGCGAAACGGCCCTCCCTACCGGGCTGATCTGGCGTTCAACATCGAAGTCGACGATCGCGATCTCGCCGGGTGCGCCACCGGACACGACCCGCGCTCGTACATCGCCGACATCGGAGACGCGGGTTTGCTGGGCGCGGGCCGGGTCGTGGATGCCAGTGGATCACTGCTGGTCGTGCCGTTTGCGGCCGGGGTCGAGGGCTGGAAGGCGCGCCGATGGCTGAGCGCCGAGGTGCTTTCGGAGCTGGCGCGGCTCGGTGTCGGCACGGTGTTCTGGGAGGTCCCGCCGAAAAAGAGCGATGCCGCGAAGGCCCTCGCCGATGGGCTCGCGGGTCCGGGCCGGGCGCGGCTTGAAGTGGTTTCGAAAGAGGCCGAAATGCCGTGGCTGGTGCTGACCGGTCCACCCGGCGAAGCGGAGTCGGATCTGTTGCCGGATGTTGTCGAGGCCCTGGCCGGTCCCCGAGGAGGCACGTGGCAGAAGGGCCCGCTGGCGATCGATCAGCTGTGCTGGGTTCCCGACCGGTGCCGCAAGCCAACCGGTCCTGCGTCGCGGCCGTCCCGCATCCTTCCTCGTTGTGACACCCGCGAAGGGCGGCAGGATCGATCCCGCGACGACCCGCCTTGAAGCGGTCTTCATCAACGGCCTCGAGGTGAAGGGTGGCTCGCAATGAAACGCCGACCATTCGAAGCGACTGAAGGTGGGCCAAGGTCCCGACCCTACGTTCGGATCCCTGAGCACGAGCGGACTTGCAGGGTGGGCCTTGGCCCACCTTCAGAGACGTTCATCCTCTCGCCGTCAATTGGCGTCCTGGTCGTCCTTGCCGTCACTCGTCGCCGGGCACGCGAAGGCGGTTGCCGCGGCGGACCTGACCGCGGCCCAGCAGACCTGGGTGGACGCGACCCTGGCTTCGACTGACCCTCGAAGAGAAGGCGGCCCAGATGATCATGGTCGCCGAGACCGGCTGGCCGCGGAACCCGCGTTCCGCAGCTGCCGTCGGGCTCGTCGAGGCGGTTCGGGACGTGGGAGTCGGCGGGGTGGTCCTGTTGCGGTCGGAGGAGGGGAGTATCTCCCCCCTGCTCAACCAGCTCCAGACCGAGGCTCGCATTCCATTGTTGGTGGCGATGGATATGGAACGGAGCCTGTCGTTTCGTGTGCAGAAGGGATCGGTCGATCTGCCGTATGCGATGGCGTTCGGCGCCGCAGGAGACGACGAGGCGGCCCGTTTCCTCGGCGAGGTGTCGGCCAGGGAAGGGCGGGCCCTGGGGATCCACTGGGCCTTCGCGCCGGTGGTGGATGTCAACAACAATCCGGACAACCCGGTGATCAACATCCGATCGTTCGGTGAAGACCCGGAGCTGGTCGGCAGGTTGGGTGCCGCCTTTATCGTGGGCGCGCAGAGCGGCGGTCTGATGACGACTGCAAAACACTTTCCGGGTCACGGCGACACCGCCGTCGACAGCCACAAGGGTCTGCCCGTCCATCGACGGCGATCGCCAGCGCCTGGAGGCGGTGGAATGGCCACCCTTCAGAGCGGCCATCGCGGCCGGCGTGGACTCCGTGATGATCGGCCACGTCGCGGTTCCGGCGCTCGATCCGACAGGTCTTCCGGCGACGCTTTCCGCCACCCTCAACGTCGACATCCTCCGTGACGAAATGGGCTTCGATGGCCTGATCGTGACCGACGCCATGGATATGGAGGGCGTGGGGTCCGCCTGGATCGGCGAAGCCACCGTGGAGGCCGTTCGAGCCGGCGCCGACGTGATCCTGATGCCTCCGGACCTGCGGGTGGCCCTGCAGTCGCTCATCCGCGCCGTCGAGGAAAGAGAGCTCGCGGAAGAGCGGCTCGACCAATCGGTGAAGCGCATCCTGAGCGCCAAGGCCCGTTTGGATCTCAACAACGACCGACTGGTCGATCTGAACGCGGGCGCCCTCGAGGTCGGCCGGCCCGAGGATGTGGAGAGGGCGGTGGAGATCGCCGAGGCATCGATCACGGTGGTCCGGAACGAGGGCGGCGTGTTGCCACTGGCTGCTGAGAAACCCCTCCGGGTCTTGCAGATCGTCATTCCGGATGACGTGGGAGTTCCGTGGGCGGAGTTCAGAAGACGCCGGGTCGAGGTCTCGACCACCGCGCTGGGTCAAGAGATTTCCCGGGAGAAGGCGGACGAGATCCTCGGTGAGGTCGGAAATTTCACCCACGTCCTGATCTCGACCTCGTATTACCGGGAGAAGATCTCGGACAGTCTGGTCCAATTACTGGGCCGTCTCGCGGAAAAGGACGTGCCGGTGATCGTGGTTTCGTTCGGCGACCCGTATCTGCTCCGCGACCTCCCGGAGGGTGTGACGTATGTCTGCGCCTATGGGTCCTCCGAGTCAAGCCGGCAAGCGGCCGCCTCCGCTCTCTTCGGCGAGATCGACGTCCGCGGCAGGCTGCCGGTGACTCTTTCAGAGGAGTTCGCGGTCGGCTACGGCATCGAGATCCCTGCGGCGCGCGATGACCCTGGGCGCCGCAACCCCCGAGGAGGCGGGCTTTCGCCCCGAGGGACTGGACGATCTCGACCGGGTCCTCGATGAGTTCGCGACGGAAGGCGCATTTCCCGGCGGCGTCGTGGCCGTGGGATACCGGGGCGCTCTCGTCCACCTCCATCCTTTCGGCCACCTTTCCTACGACGAGGACGCGCCGCTTGTGGAAGAGGACACGATCTACGACCTCGCCAGCCTGACCAAGGTCGTCGCCACGACCACGATGGCGATGATCATGGTCGACGAAGGTCGACTCGATCTCGACGAAAAGGTGCAGGACTATCTGCCGCTCTTCCAGGGTCCGGGAAAGGAAGATGTCACCGTTCGCCAGCTGCTCACGCACCGGTCCGGTCTCAACTGGTGGGCCCCGCTGTACGAAGATGCTGAGGGCAGCGAGGAGTATCTCGAACGCATCCAGGCGATGGAGCTGGTGTACGAGCCTGGTACGGATTACATGTACAGCGACCTCGGCATCATCCTCCTCGGCGAGATCCTGCAGCGGGTCTCCGGGCAGCCGCTGGAAGTCTTCGTGCAGGAGCGGATTTTCGGGCCCCTGGGCATGACCGACACGCTGTTCGCACCGGGTGAGGACCTCCTGCCGCGGATCGCTCCCACCGAGTTCGACGCATGGCGGGGCCGTCTGATTCGGGGTGAGGTCCACGACGAGAACGCCTTTGCGCTCGGGGGCGTCGCGCCCCACGCCGGGCTCTTCTCGACCGCCGGCGATCTCGCCCGTTTCTGCCAGATGCTGGTCAACGGCGGCGTGCTCGAGCACCACCGCATCGTCTCGCGAGAAACGGTGGAGCTCTTCACCCGCAGGGCGGGCTCGGACGACTCGATGCGGGCCCTGGGTTGGGACACCAAATCGCCCGAGAAATCATCGGCCGGGATGTTCTTCTCTCCTCGTTCATTCGGCCACACCGGTTTCACCGGCACCTCGATCTGGATCGACCCGGATCGGGAGCTCTTCGTCGTCCTGCTCACCAACCGCGTGCATCCCACGCGGGAGAATCCGCTCATCCGGGAGGCGAGACCGGCGGTCGCCGATGCCGCGGTTCTGGCCCTCGTCGATGACGGGATCGTCCGGGTCGGGCTTGACCGCGTGGCTGCGGGGGAGCATCTCGGGCTTCAAGGAAAACGCCTCGGTCTCATCGTCCACGCTGCGTCGGTCACCTTTGACGGCCGCCACGCGATCGATGCGATGCGCGAAGCGAACCTCGACGTCGTCCGCATCTTCACCCCGGAGCACGGTCTGCGGAGCCGGGCGGCGGCGGGCGAAAAGGTGGCGAGCGGCATCGACCCGGAGAGCGGTCTGCAGGTGGTCAGCCTCTACGGAAACCGCCGCAAACCGACGGCCGAGGACCTGGAAGGACTCGATGCGCTGGTCTTCGACCTTCAGGGTGGGGGCGTGCGTTTCTACACCTATGTCAGCACGATGATGCTCGCCCTCGAAGCGGCGGCCGAGGCCGGAATCGAGTTCGTGGTGCTCGATCGACCCAACCCGCTCGGCGGCGATCGTATCGAGGGGCCGGTCAGCGCGCCCCGCGATGTGGTTCCGGAGAGTTTCGTCAACATGGCGCCGGGGCCCATGGTGCACGGGCTCACCCTGGGAGAAATGGCCCGCTTCGTCAACCAGGGCCTGCCGCAGCCGGCACGTCTGACGGTGGTCACCATGAATGGCTGGGAACGCTGGATGACGTGGGTCGACACCGGTCGCCCCTGGATTCCGCCCTCGCCCAACATCCGCAGCCCCGACGCCGCCATCGCCTATCCGGGGGTCTGTCTGTTGGAGGCCTCCACCGTCTCCGCGGGCCGCGGCACCGACCATCCGTTTCTCTATTTCGGCGCCCCGTGGATCGATCCGGAAAAGGTCCACGTGTCGGTGCCCGGGTTCGAGCTCGAACCGGCGAGTTTCACGCCGGTCACGTCCCCGGCCGCTCCCGATGCGAAGTTCCTCGACCGGGAATGCCGCGGTATGCGTGTCCTCGTCACCGACCCGGCCGCGGCCCAGAGCTACCGGCTCGGCGTGGAACTGCTGGTGGCCCTTCAGGGCCTGGACGATTTCAAGTGGGGCCGGGAAGGCGAATCGTTGACGCGGCTCGTCGGCACTCCGCGGTTGCTCGACGATCTCCGGCAGGGCATGACGGCCGACCAGATCGTCGAGGCGGACGCGGCAGCACACGAAGCGTGGCGCCGCGAAAGAGCATCATCATTGCTGTACTGACCGGATTCACACGACACGAGGAGGCCCATCAATGTCCCTGACCCGACGCCACATGCTGCAACTCGGAGGAGCCGCGATCGCCGCAACGACCCTTCCTCGATATGCCGAATCGGCGGCCGACGAGAACCCGGTCGTCAAACCGAAGCGCCTCGAGGAAGGCGATCTCGTCGGGTTCGTCAATCCGGCCGGGGCCATGTTCGATCCCGACGGCGCCGAGATCGCCCGCGAGGCGATGGCCGCCCTCGGTCTGCGAGCGGTGTTCGGCGACCACCTCTTCGACCGCTACGGCTACCTCGCCGGACGGGACGTGGACCGCGCCGCCGACATCAACACTTTTTTCGCCGATCCCGAGGTGAGCGCGGTGCTGGCGCTCCGGGGTGGTTGGGGCTGCAACCGGCTCCTGCCACTGCTCGACTACGAGACGATCCGGAAGAACCCCAAGATCCTGATGGGGATGAGCGATATCACCGGGATCCTCGTCGGCATCCACGCGAAAACCGGCCTCGTGAACTTCTACGGTCCGACCGGCGGGAGCTGGAACGAGTTCACCGCCGACTACGCGAGGCGCGTGCTCTTCGGTGGGGAAGCGATCACCATGCGCAACAAGGTGGGCACCGCCGATCGCCTGGTCCAGGTCGAAAACCGGGTCCTCACGCTCGCCGGCGGTACGGCCCGCGGCCCGCTGCTGGGGGGTAATCTCACGGTCCTGACCGCCATGATGGGTTCGGACTATCTGCCGGACTTCGAGGGTTCGATCCTCTTCGTCGAGGACCTCAACGAGGAGATCTACAGGGTGGATCGCATGCTCACCCAGCTCGCGCTGGCCGGGGTGTTGGGCAAGATCGCCGGTTTCGTCTTCGGCGATTGCAAGAACTGCGACCCCGGCAGAGGCTACGGTGCCTTGACGCTCATGGAGGTCCTCGCCGACCATATCGGCCCGCTCGGCGTTCCGGCCTGGTACGGCTCGATGATCGGCCACATCGCCGACAAGTTCACCGTGCCGCTCGGTATCAACGCCGAGATCGACGCCGACGCGGGGACCATCAAGCTCCTGGAATCCGCGGTGGTTTGAGATCAGTCTTCCGGGTCTGTCGTATCGACCGAACGACGGCGTGTCCATTATTTCCGTCATCCCGACCGAAGGCCCGACGCTCCAATTCCGTCATCCCGACCGAAGGCCCGACGATCCAATTCCGTCATCCCGACCGAAGGCCCGACGCCCCAATTCCGTCATCCCGACCGAAGGCCTGACGCTCCAATTCCGTCATCCCGACCGAAGGCCCGACGATCCAATTCCGTCATCCCGACCGAAGGCCTGACGCTCCAATTCTGTCATCCCGACCGAAGGCCCGAAGGGCCGGAGCGGAGGGATCTCTTTTGGGCAGCTGCGGAAAGGGTGCGCCGTTGATCCGTCCCAGAGATTCCTCCACTCGGTCGCTTCGCTTCCCTCGGTCGGAATGACAGATCTCGTGGGTGGGTGGGGTATAGCTAATCGCTTGCTGTTCCGGGCTTCGCCGGGAACAGCAGAATCGCATCCGCATTTCGCCGCGCGCTCCCGCCCGACGGGCTGTTGACGATCTTCCCCTTCACGACCATCGTGGTGGATCCGCCGCCGTCGAGGTTCATCGCCGAAACGCACCCGAGCTCGAGCATGAGATCCGTGAGCTCCGGGATCGACATGCCGACGCTGGTTTCCGGTTGCCGCCCGTCCACCGTGACGAAGATCAGCGTTCCATCGGCGCGGACGCCCGCCGCGGTCCGCGGATGCCGGGCGAGGCAGAAGACGTTGGAGATCGACTCCTTCTCCGGTTCTTCGATCCGTTTTCCCTTCCACAGCAGCAGGGGCCCGGCGCTGGCGACGCCCTCGGCCCGTTCCCACTCGCCCTCGGGGTCGGGCAGCAGCGAGATGAGCTTGGTGTCGACCGCAACCGGCGCGCCGGGCTGCAGGTGCGGTCGGATCTGCTCGAATCGTTCGCTGCCGATGGAAACGACCACGCCCGTGGGCGGGATCTCCGAGCTTCCGCCGCCGTCCCGGACTTCGGCCACGCGTCCGTTCTCCACGATGATCTCGGCGCCCCCTGGAGGAGTGAGAGTGGTGCGGTGGAACTCCGGCGTGAAGAGAACGATCTCGGCGGCTCCCCGTGACCGGTTGATGCCGTCGAGGGGCACGCCCGTTCCGTCACCGAACCGGATCTCGCCGCGAAAAGAGAGCCTGCCGACGACCGCTCGCGTGGCGCCGTCCGCGCTATAGAACCCGACCGCGGCGCGCCCCCGGTCGGGTTCGGAGAGCACTCTGCCGTCCATCACGAGGGTGCCCTGGCTGTCGCCGGCGAGCAGCCCCGTCATCAGGAAGAACCCTCCGTTGACGGCCGCCAACGCACCGTGTCTCTCGGCGAGATCCGCCGTGGTCTCGAGCCCGATGGCGGCGTCGTAGGCGTGGGCCACCCGAATGTCGATGAGCTTCGGATCGGCCTCGAGGACGTGGATCATCCACGGACCGTCGTCGTGTGTGAGGTCCGGGCCGATCTCCTGGATCTCCAACGGCGGCGCGAAACCCAGATCGATGAGCCGCGCCTTCAGGTTCTCTGCGCCGGTGAGATCAGGGACGCCCGGAGTGACCACCCGGTATCTGGTTCCGTCGGCGGTGGGAACGGCCGCAAAGCCGTTTTCGTGCATGCGTTCGAGGGTTCGATCGGCTTCCGCCTGGCTTTCGAAGGTCCCGATCAGGATCCGGTAGCGCGGCTCGGTGGCGGCCTCACCTCTGCTGATGACGAGGTGGCGCAGACCGGGTGCGACCTCGTCAATCGTGTTTTCGGCTGCCGGTGTGAAAGCGGTGCAGAAAAGTGCGGCGAGAACGAACAACGGGAAGATCTTCGATTTCACGACGGGGCCTCCCTATCGGAGCGGTTCCTGACGCGGCCAGATCGCGCTCGCTCCCAGACCGGCGGCGAAGGTGATGGCCGAGCCGACCAGAGCGAACCACGGCCAGGCGAGGTCGGTGGCGAAGAAGATGGTGCTCATGCACGCGAGGCCGATCACCAGCCCGGCCAACGCCGCCCGCTGCCCGACCCGCTTGGCGAAGATCCCGAGGAAGAACACCCCGAGCACGATCCCGGTGGTGAAGGCCGCGATCCCCAGGACGCTGCTGACGACCGAGGACTTCACCCACTGGCCCCCGATGCCGACGGCGATCTGGATGCAACCGAAGACCACGGTGAGGATGCGAACAACCCGGAGCTGTTGGTCGGCCGGCGCGTTGGACTCCTTGCCGGTGAACAGGAAATCGTTGGCAGCGGCGGTGGCGCAGGAGTTGAGCGAGCTCGAAAGCGTCGACATGGCGGCCGCGAAGATCGCGCCCAGAAGGATGCCCAGCACGCCCACCGGAATCTCGTCGAGGATGAACCTCGCGAAGACACGATCGGGGCGCTCGAACACCGCGTCGGGGGCGAAGGTCTGGTAGAAGGCGAAGAGCCCGACACCGATCAGGAGGAAGAGCGCGAACTGCGCCACCACCACGAAACCGCCCACCCACAGCGCCCGCTGGGCGTCCTTGAGGTTTCGGGCGCACAGGTAGCGTTGCACCATCATCTGATCGACGCCGTGCGAGCCGAGGGTGATGAAGAGCCCGCCGATCAGCCCGGCCCACAGGCAATAGGGCTGGCTCCAGTCGAAGGTCAGATCGAAGACCCGCAGCTTGCCGGCCGCATCGCCGATCGTGACGAGTTGGTCCCAGCCGCCGGGGAGCCGTTTGATGATCAGGGCGAGGGCGGCGACGGCGCCGCCGATGTAGATGACGAACTGCACCAGGTCGGTCACCAGGACCGCCCGGATGCCGCCGAAGAAGGTGTAGATGATGGTGGCGACGCCCATGACGATCACCGCCCAGTGGAGCGGGATCCCGGTCATCTCCTGGAGCACGATCGCCGAGAGAAAGAGGCGCAGGCCGTCGGCGAGGCTGCGGGTGATGATGAACATCGCCGACGCCGCTCTCTGGGTCGCGCCTCCGAACCGTTTGTGGAGCACGTCGTAGGCCGTGTAGAACGACCCCGTGAAGTACTGCGGAAGGAGCAGGAAAACGACCACGAACCGACCCAGCAGAAAACCGAGCGGAATCTGCAGCCAGGTCATGTCCCTCGAGAAGGCAAACCCCGGGATGCTCGAGAAAGGTGACGGTGCTGGTTTCGGTGGCGACGATCGAAAACAGGATCAACCACCACGGCCGGTCGCGGCCGCCCACCACGTAGTCGGACACGGTGTCGGACTTGCGTCCGATCCACAGACCGAGCGCGACGACGCCCGCGAGGTAGATCGCGAGGATCCCGAGATCGATCGGGCCGACGCTCATCGGCCGCTCCCTGCGCCGTCGGGAACTTCCGGTTTCATCAGGCCCACGCCGTCCCGAAGTGGACCGGCCGCAGGCCGAGATCCTGAACGGCCCGCGCCGCGTCGGGCGACGTCAACACCTCGAACTCGCGTTCCCGGTCGGCTGCGTAGCTGCTGGTCGACCGCAGTTCGTCGTCGACATGGGCGGGGTGGCACATGATCTCGGTGATGCCGGGCCGGAGTCCGCCCAGAATCTCGATGAGGATTTCCAGACGGGCATCTTCTCCGAAGAAGTCCTCGACGAAGAAGTCGGTGGTGGGCACCCCTTCGCGGCGCAACCGCCCCTCGACTTCCGGTGAGGCATTGCGAATCGGCAGATCGTGCTCCCTGGCCAGGGTGACCAACGCGTCGCAGACCACCGGGTGGCGGTGGGAATGGTGGTGGCTGTCCAGGTGGGTGGGCAGGCGGCCGGTGAGTTCGAGGAAACGATCGAACTGTGCCCTCGCCTCCTTCAGCACGTCTTCCGGAGCGGGATCGACAAGTCCCTCGGGCTTTGCGGGGACCCGCCCCGAGGCGTCGGTGAGGCTGGGGAGGCGCTCGGCGGGCAGGATCGTCGGGACCCCGGTCAGGGCGACGTGGAGCCCGACGCCCAGCTCCGGATATTCACCGAGCCTGGCGGCCGCTTCCTCGGCCGCGGGGAAAGCCACCATCAGGGTGGCGCTGGTCACCAGACCGTTCGAATGCGCCTCGAAGATGCCGGAATTGATCCCGGTCGTGCGTCCGAGGTCGTCGGCGTTGACGATCAGGAGCTTGTCGTTCGAGCGGCTCACTCCAGCAGCCTCAGGGCCAAGGTGACGGCGCCCATGGCGGGCTCGACTTCGAGCAGCCGGACCTCGGCGTTGGAAAGATCCTCGAGAAGCTCAGTGATTCGCGGGACGAGACTCGGGCAGGCCTTGAGGGCTCCCCCGGAGAGGACGATGGGATACGGTCCGGAAAAAGAGAGTTGCCCGGCCACCGCTCTCGCGGCCTTGGCGAGGTGTTTGGAGGCTTGATCCATGAGGGTCTCGGCCGCCTCGTCGCCCTCCGCGCACGCCGTTTCGACCAGCGACGCCAGATCGGCGACCCGGTTGCGGGAGAGCTCCTGATCGTAGAACCACTTCACCAACTCGGCGGGGTCCGAAACCTCGAGCTTTTCGCAGATCAGATGGTAGAGGGATGTCGGGACTCCCCGTCCGTCGGCGGCCCTGATGGCGTGCCGCACCGCATAGTGGCCGAGCCAGAAGGCCGAGCCCTCGTCGCCGAGGAGGTAGCCCCAACCGCCGGCACGTGCCTCGTGTCCTTCGGGATCGACGCCATACGCGATGGAACCGGTACCGGCCACGACGACGATGCCGACACCCGACGGAGCGCCGGCGACCAGGGCCACCAGGGCGTCGTTGACCACCCGGACCGGCTGCCTTTGACCGAGGCGGCGGAGGACGTCGTGGATCAGCTGTTCGGAACCGGGTTGCCCCACACCGGCGATGCCGAGGCAGAGAGCAGCCAGCGGTTCGGGAGCCTCGAGAGAATCGATGACGTCGAAGAGGACTTTCTCGACCGCGAGCTCGCCCTTCATCACCAGGTTGGCGCTGCCGCCGATGGTCTTGGCGTGGACCTTGGCGGTCTCGTCGGCCAGCAGCCCCACGGTCTTGGTTCCGCCGGCGTCGATTCCGATCACATACGGCATGGTTCAGGCTCCGTTTCCGCTTCGTACAGTCGGCATTCTACCCCTGCCGCGATCTGCGCGGGCGGGGATAAACCCCGCCCCTACGGTGTTCAGAAGCGATTTGGGTTGATTCTCAGAACCGTAGGGGAGGGGTTTATCCCCTCCCTTTCGTATGGTGATGCTCAACTCTCGGCTACAACGGCAACGCGATCCCGCACGCCCAGACCCGGTTCGGACGGCAGGACGAGCCTGCCGTCCCGGAGTTCGGCCCCGATGTAGGGATCGTTGGTGATGAGGAGGTTGCCGTCGAGGTCCGCGAAATCGACGAGCGGAGCGATGTGGGCCGCGGCGGTGATCGCCATCGATGATTCCACCATGCAGCCGAGCATGATCTTCATGCCGTGGGCGCGGGCGACGTGGATCATCCGCACGGCCTCGCCCAGCCCGCCGCACTTCATGAGCTTGATGTTGATGCCGTCGAAGGCCTCGGCCAGCCGGGGGATGTCCTCGGCGCGGGCGACGCTTTCATCGGCGAAGAGGGGGAGGGGGCTCCGCTTTTTGAGCTCGCACATCTCGGCGTGCTGGGCGGCTGGCAACGGCTGTTCGACCAGCTCCACGCCCATCTCCTGCAGCCACTCGAGACGCCCGAGGGCATCGTCGAGGGTCCAGCCCTCGTTGGCATCGACCCTGACAGGGCGATCCGTCACGCTGCGCACCGTCTCCAGCACGCGGGCGTCGTCCTTCGAGCCCATCTTGACCTTGAGCACGGCGAAGCCTTCGGCTTCTCGAACCTTCTGCTCGACGATTTCCGGCGTGTCCATGCCGATGGTGAATGAGGTGACGGGCATGGTGCTGGGGTCGATTCCCATCAGCTGGTAGAGCGGAACACCCAACCTCTTTCCGGCGAGATCGCGCAGGGCCATGTCGACGGCCGCTTCGGCCGCCGGTTCGCCGGCCACCGCCACCCGGGCCGCCGCTTCGTCGAATGCCCGGATATCGCCCATCCGGGCGACCATCTGCTCGGCGGCCCGCGCGGCGGAATCCGCGTCCTGGCCGTAGCGGGCGATCGGCGCCGCCTCGCCGCGTCCCACGAGGCCGTCGTGCTCGATCTCCACCATCAGGACCCGGCGCGAGTCGCTGTCCCCGCGCGCCAGGCGAAAGGTGTGTCGGAGTTGAAGAACAAAGTCGTTGTGGCGTAGCTGGAGCATGTGGCTCGATGGCTCCTTGTTCTGGTGCGGGTGGCCCTTCATCAACCGGGCTCGTTCGCTCAGGGGATCATACACCTGCGGTATCGACTATGATTTCCCGATGCGACGAATGACCGCGATCCCGTTTCTGCTGGCAATGATGGCCTACTCGTGCTCTCGGGAGCAGCCCTCGCCGGTGGCGAAAGTGGAGGTTCCCCGGCCGTCGATCCTCCTGGTGACCCTGGACACCACCCGCGCCGACAGCATGGGATTCGAGTCCGCCGAAGTGGAGACACCGGCCCTGGATGCGCTGGCCGCCCGCGGCACGCGTTTTTCGCAGGCCTGGAGCACGGCGCCCATGACGCTTCCCTCCCACACCTCGATGCTGACCGGTCTCTACCCGCCGCAACACGGCATCCACGAGAATTCCCGTTTCCTCGACGAGGACCGGACGTTGCTCGCGGAACGCCTCAGGGCCGCGGGTTACTCTACCGCGGCCTTCATTTCCGGCTATCCGCTCAAACGACAGTTCGGTCTGGCGCGGGGGTTCGATCACTACGACGACGACCTGGGCAGGGGCAATGCGGAGCGAACCGCCGGTCCCACCACCGATCGGGCGCTTTCGTATCTGCAGTCGATTCCGCGCGGGCCGGTCTTCGTCTGGGTCCACTATTTCGATCCGCACGACCCCTACGCTCCTCCGGAGCCGTTCCGATCCCGCTACCCGTCAAACCCGTACCTCGGCGAGATCGCCTCCATGGACCAGGAAGTCGGACGACTGGTCGAGGCCTTCGAACAGAGAAACTCCGGCGCCGGCACGAGGATCCTCGTGGTGGGGGATCACGGCGAGGGCCTCGGCGACCACGGCGAACTCCTGCACGGCAACCTCCTCTACCAGGGCGTCATGCGGGTTCCTTTGATCGCGGCCGGCAGCGGCGTTCCGATCGGCGAGGTGGATACCGCGGTCAGCACGCGTCGGGTGTTCCACACCGTCTCCTCGTGGGCGGGGCTCGAATCGGACTTCGATCTCCTGGCGCCCGCCGAGGAGATCGTGATGGGGGAGGCCATGAAGCCCTTCCTCCAGTACGGGTGGCAACCGCAGGTGATGGCGGTGCGCGGGTCGGTCAAGGTCATCCAATCGGGGGTGTTCGAGGTCTACGACCCGCTGACGGACCCGGCGGAGTCGGCGGATCTGAGCGGCAGCGTCGAGATCGACCAGGAGATTCTGGACGCCATTCGTGACTACCGGGTGGTGCCGTCCAACGGCGAGGCCGCTCCGGCCTCGCTCACGCAGGAGGCCAGAGAGCAGCTTGCCGCACTCGGATATGTCGGGTGGGACAGTCCGGCCCCCTTGCGCGAGGACGCGCCGATCGCCCGGAACATGACGTTCCTCTTCGCCGATCTCGACAGGGGCTCGGCGCTTTTTGCGCGGGAGGACTACCAGGCGTCCATCAAGGTCTTCGAGAATGTGCTCGCCCGGGATTCCATGAACCTCATGGTGGTGGTGCGGCTCGCCGTGGCGTACTCGGTCCTCGGGAACGAGGCCCGGGCCGAGCAGCTCTTTGCGAGGGCGCAGGAGATTCACGTCGGCAACATCGATCTCAAGCACTACATCGCCATGCACCGCTTCCGTTTCGGCCGCTGGGACGCCGCGGCGCCGATGCTCGAAGAAGTCCTCGAGATGATGCCGCACAAGCTGGCCGCCCTGGAGGCCCTGGCGCGGATTCGCGAAAAGCAGGGGCGGTTCGATGAAGCGGCGCGGCTGATGGAGAGGATCATCCCGCTGAAAGAGTCACCAGCCCCCGAGTGGATCAGGCTGGGTGAGCTCGAGATGGCCATGACCGACACCTCGGGAGCGATCCGGGCCTTCGAGGAGGCCCGGAGACTGCAGGGCGACGCCTTCGACCGGTACATCGAACTCGGAGTCTGTTATCTGGCGGCGCAGCGCCCAGCCGAGGCCGCCCGGGCCCTCGATCGCGTGCCTCGAAATCACCCCGGATATGCCATGGCCCTCTTCAAACGCGCCCAGGTCAGCGTCCTGCTCGGCGAGCCCGACTGGCAGCAGAGGGTCCAACTCGCCTACGACGTCGCCGATCCCGAGATTCGCCGGATGATCGAAAGCGAACCGCTGTTTCGGGGGCGATTCTGAATCTCCCGATTCTCCGGGACGACGTTGCCCGCGAGGAGCCACCTTCAACATTGTTGGCCCGTATCTTCCTGTCGACGTGAATGTTCGTGGGTCCAACAATATTGAAAATGGCACCTCCGGTGAGCGCGAGCTCGTTTCCGAGGGCGCTTCTGAATGTCCCGATTCTCCAGGAGGGCGTTGCCCGCGAGGAGCCACCTTCAACATTGTCGGCTCGAAGCTACCTGCCGACGTGAATGTTCGTGGGTCCAACAATATTGAAAATGGCACCTCCGGTGAACGCGGCTCGTTTCCGAGGGCGATTCTGAATGTCCCGATTCTCCGAAAGGCATTGCCCGCGAGGAGCCACCTTCAACATTGTTGGCCCGTATCTTCCTGCCGACGTGAATGTTCGTGGGTCCAACAATATTGAAAATGGCACCTCCGGTGGGCGCGAGTCGTTTCCGAGGGCGCTTCTGAATGTCCCGATTCTCAGAAAGGCATTGCCCGCGAGGAGCCACCTTCAACATTGTCGGCCCGTATCTTCCTGCCGACGTGAATGTTCGTGGGTCCAACAATATTGAAAATGGCACCTCCGGTGAGCGTGAGCCGTTTCCGAGGGCGCTTCTGAATGTCCCGATTCTCCGGGAGGGCGTTGCCCGCGAGGAGCCACCTTCAACATTGTTGGCCCGTATCTTCCTGCCGACGTGAATGTTCGTGGGTCCGACAATATTGAAAATGGCACCTCCGGTGAACGTGAGCCGTTTCCAGAGGTGCGGCCGGTCAGCACTCTCACGTCGCCCGTCGGTCGAGCCTTGCGATGAGAATTCAAAATTCATAATTCAAAATTCAAAATTTGACCCTGCAGGCCTGGTGTATAGTCCGGGGCCATGACGTCCTTCGGCATCTGGTCGCTCCTCCCGCCGCTGGCAGCACTCGGTCTGGCGCTGTGGAAGAAGCAGATCTACCCGGCCCTGTTGCTCGGCGTGTGGATGGGTTGGTTGGTGGTGGACGGCTGGAACCCCATCACCGCGACAGGCTCCACGGTGGCGTCGATCGTGGGCGTGTTTCAAGATGCGGGCAACACCCGGATCCTCCTCTACAGCCTGCTCGTCGGCTCCGTCCTGACCCTGATCAGCGCCACCGGAGGCGTCGAGGCCTTCGTCGCCGCCGTCTCCGAACGCCGCTGGGTCACCAACCGCCGTCAGGCCCAGATGGTGCCGTTCCTGCTCGGCATCCTGATCACGGTCGAGAGCTCCGTCACCGCTCTGGTGGCGGGAACCGTGGGACGGCCCCTTACCGACCGCTACCGGGTGAGCCGCGAAAAGCTCGCCTATATCTGCGACTCCACTTCGGCTCCCGTCTGCATGTTGGTTCCCTTCAACGGGTGGGGAGCATTGGTGATCGGACTGCTGGCCGTCCAGGGTGTCGACAACCCGGTGGCCGTCCTCTTGACCAGTCTCGGCTGGAACTTCTACCCCATGCTCGCCATCGTTCTCGTTCTGGTGACGATTCTCACCGGCTGGGAGTTCGGGCCGATGCGCGCGGCCGAGCGCCGCGCCCGGGACGAGGGCAAGCTCCTGGCGGATGGCGCCCAACCCATGGTGGCCGAGGAGGTGCTGACGGTGAAGCCTGATTCCGGCTTCAGGCCTCGTGCCCTCTACCTGATCCTCCCGGTGGTGACGATGGTCGGGGCCATCGTGGCGGGCATTCTCATCACCGGCAGGCGGGGGAGTACCCCCGGCGCCGGACTGTGGGAGATGATCCAGGCCAGCTCCGGCTCGACGGCTGTCCTGTGGGCCGTGCTGGCGAGCCTGGCGGTTCTGGCAGTGATCGCCCTCGGTCCGTGCCGTATGACGGGACGGCGCTTCGTCGACCACGTCTTCAGCGGGATGGGGGGCATGATCCCGGTGGTCACCCTGTTGCTGCTCGCCTTCGCGCTGGGGAGCGTGGTGCGGGAGCTGGGCACGGGCGCCTATGTGGCGGAGATCATCAGCGGCGCCGCCGGCGCCAAGGTCGCCGTGGCCGGGTCCTTCGTTCTCGCCGCGTTCATGGCCTTCGCCACCGGGACGTCGTGGGGGACGTTTGCGCTCATGGTGCCGATCGCGGTGCCGCTGGCCGCGGCACAAGGCGGGTCGCTGCCGTTGTATCTCGCAGCGGTCCTCGGCGGCGGGGTCTTCGGCGACCACTGCTCGCCGATCTCGGACACCACCATTATCTCGTCCATGGCCTCGGCGTCGGATCACATGGACCACGTCCGCACCCAGATCCCCTACGCCCTCCTCGGAGGCGCGGCCGCCGTCGTCATCTACCTCATCGTGAGTTGAGGGCGTTCAAGCAGAGATTCTTCGCCAATTTCTGTCATTCCGACCGAGGGAAGCGGAGCGACCGAGTGGAGGAATCTCTGAAGCGGTTCGAGAAGGCAATTCCTTTTACCAACCACTCAGATCCCTCCGCCACGGCCCTCCGGGCCTTCGGTCGGGATGACAGAAATAGAAGGGAGGGGCCTCCGGTCGATAGGGGATTGCTGAAAGCCGTAGGGGAGGGGTTTATCCCCTCCCTTGTTCGGCCTACGTACTAGAGCAACCTCCCGAGCTGTTCGAGGATCCTGGCTTCGATGGGCGTCAGGGTGCTTGTCGGCCCTTCATCGGCGTACGGGTCGAAGGCGGTACCGGTGAGAGCGTAGATGACGGCATCGCCGGTTTCGGGATCGGCCCAGACCCCGGCGAGAAGTCCGTAGGCCTCCCCGAAGTGGCCGTACCACTCGCGGTCGTCTCCGGCGAAGAGCCTGTCGCCTTCGGTTTCGCTGGTGATGATCCGGGGCCCGGTCGCCCAGGCGCTCAGAGTGCCATCGGCCTCGTCGAGATTCCGGAGATCCGGGTCGTACCGCCAGACCTGACCACGCAGTTCCGCCATGCTCTCGGGGGAGAGCAGCCGAACCTCTCCGACGCTTCCGTCTCCGAAGAAGAGCATCGCCAGGGTCTCGAGGCCCTTGAGCGAAAGCCGGGCCCCTCCCTGTGGGCTGAATTGGGCGCCGTTGGTTCCCGGCACGTAGTCGGCGTCCTCAGGCAACGCCGTCGGAATCCCCGAACTCAGATCATCCACCTGGGCCACCCACTCGCCCTCGGGGTGCCAGATCTCCTCCCGGTCGCGTTTGCGATAGAGCGTCGCCAGGCTTGCCTGCTCGGACTCGGAGAGTTCGGCGACGTTGAAGCCGCCGGGCAGTCCCAGGGGATCGAAGAAGCGCCGCTGCATCAGGATGTCGAAGCGCTCACCGGTCACTTTTTCGAGGACGGTGCCCACCACGCCGTAGTTGAGATTGCAGTACTCGAAGAAGACGCCGGGCCCGCGGTCGCGGCCGTCTTCGGCGATCTGAAACCGCTCACCGAAATCGGGGTCGGCCGGGTCGAAGGCCTCCTGCAGCGCGCGCGGGTAGCGAATGATGTAGGACTCACCGGCGTCGCGGATCGACGAGACGTGGGCGAGCAGGTACCGCAGCGTGATGGCACGATCCGGATAGTTCGGGTTGCGGAGCTCCCAGCCCAGATAGTCGGAGACATCGCGATCGAGGTCGAGCGTGCCTTCCTCCACCAGTTGCATGACGACGATGGCGGAAAGGGTCTTGGAAATCGATGCCACCCGCATCAGGCTGTCGGGCGTGAGCTCGCGGTCGTGTTCTCCAGCTGCGCCGATAGATGCCCGCCCGAAGGTCTCCTCGAATGCCACCTCGCCGTTTCTCAGCACGGCAACGGCCAGACCGGAGAGTTCCCGGGTCGGATCCCCGTCGCCGTTCACGAGCGCGGCGAGTTGGTTGCTCACATCGTCTTCCACCGCGATCGAGGGTTCCATTTCCGCCTTTCCTCCGCCGCACGCGCACATCGAAATCGTCATCAGAATTGCGACCGGCCCCGTCAGTGAATATTTCATGCCGAGCACTATGCCACAGCTTCGACCTCGTTGAGGACTCGGTTTTCGAGAGTTCTCGTGCCGTGAAAGGCGATGGGTCACTCCACCGCGGTCGATCCGTCGCCGCGCCAGATCTTCGGCACCACCCAGGCCAACCCGATTCCGGCGGCCACGGTCACCGTCAGACACACCGCTCCCTGGAGAGTCTGCCCGTAGAGGAAGGCGCCGGTGGCGAAGAGCGCCGAATAGACGAAGGAACAGCCGAAGACCCAGCCGAGGAGGGCCAGCGACAGATTGTCGCGAGGCCCGACGGCTTCCGATGGATCGACGATCTTCGCCCAGCCGCGACCCGCCGGCCGGACCTTGCGGTAGAAGGCACGCAGGGTTTCGGTGTCGGTCGGTTTCGTCAGGAACGTCACCGCCACCCAGACCAGGGTCGTCAAGACCACCGACCACACGAGGGCCGCTTCCGACGACATTTCGAGCCCCGACTTTCGCGCAACGAAGAGTGAAAAGGCGATGGTGAAGGACGCCGCCATGGCGGCGATCTCGGACCACGCATTGATCCGCCACCAGAACCACCGCAGGAGGTAGATCAGACCCGTCCCGGCGCCGATCGAAAGCAGCAGCTGGAAGGCCTCACCGGCGGTCGACAACAGAAAGACCGTCGCCCCGGACACCACCATCAGCAGCGCCGTGATCACCCGCGACAACCAGACGAGGTGTTTCTCCGAGGCGTTCGGTTTGAGAAATCGACGGTAGAAGTCGTGGACCAGATAGGAGCAGCCCCAGTTGAGGTGGGTGGACATGGTCGAGACATAGGCCGACAGCAGAGACGCCACCAGCAGACCGAGGAGCCCGGCCGGCAACAGCGTCAGCATGGCCGGATAGGCGAGGTCGTTGCCGATCAGGTCGTCGGACACGTGGGGCAACGCGACCTTGATGTCCGCCAGGGTCGGGAAGACCAGCATCGAACACAGGGCGACGATGATCCACGGCCACGGCCGCAGCGCGTAGTGGGCGATGTTGAACCACAGGGTGGCGGCCATGGCGTTCTTTTCGTCCTTCGCCGCCAGCATCCTCTGGGCGATGTAGGAACCGCCGCCCGGCTCCGCGCCCGGGTACCACACCGACCACCACTGGATGGTGAGAGGGATGACCAGGACCGTCAGCGTCAGCCCCCAGTCGGAGAAGTCGGGCAGCAGACGCAGGGTCGCGGGGTCGAGCCTGGTCACCAGCC
The DNA here is from genome assembly GCA_963715955.1 of Candidatus Sulfomarinibacteraceae bacterium. Classification (GTDB taxonomy): domain Bacteria; phylum Acidobacteriota; class Thermoanaerobaculia; order Thermoanaerobaculales; family Sulfomarinibacteraceae; genus Sulfomarinibacter. The sequence continues at coordinate 17,165 of CAVQSQ010000012.1, read as the reverse complement.
CGCTCAAGCCCCCGACCTGCGGCTGCGACAGCGCCACGTAGGCTGCAGCCAAGACTCCGACCATGGCGATGGCGAACTGGACGAGGTCCGACGCGAGCACGCCCCACAGCCCCGCCACGGCCGAGAAGACGATGCAGATGAGACCGCAGACGATGACCGTCTCGAGGCGGCTCCAGCCGAGCATGACGTTGGCGATCTTGACCGCCGCCAGCGTCACCGACGCCATGATGGCGCAGTTGAAGAACAGACCCAGATAGACGGCCCGGAAACCGCGCACGAAGGCCGCCGACCGGCCCGAGTAACGAAGTTCATAGAACTCGAGGTCGGTGAGGACGCCGGACCGCCGCCACATTCGGGCGTAGAAGAACACCGTCAGCATGCCCGTGAGCAGAAAGGCCCACCACGCCCAGTTCATCGACACGCCCTTGGTGCGCACGAAATCGGTCACCAGATTCGGGGTGTCGGTGGAGAAGGTGGTGGCCACCATCGAGGTGCCGATCAACCACCACGGCGCGGACCTGCCGGAGGCGAAGAACTCGGCGGTTCCGGACCCGGCGCGCCTCGCCAGCAACAGGGCCGGGGCAAACGCCGCGCCGAGACACATGAAGATGACAACCCAATCGATCGATGCGAGCTGCATGCAGTGTGGCCCCCCGTTGGACAGATGGTAGCCCACCCGGGTGAACATGTGATGCGGGTCGACGTCGGCGCGCTCAGATCCAGATCGACTCGATTGCGGCCTGGAAGTCTTCTCGTGAAGCCCGCCATCCGATGGCGACGAAAGCTGTCGGAGATTCGGCGCGACGCTGGCGCGCGACGCCTCCGCCGATGGTGAGTCGTCCGCCGACGACCTCCACGAACTCCGGTCCGTCGCCGAATTCGACCTGCCCTTTCAATCGCAGGAGGTCGTCTCCGAGCTCCGAGATCACCTTCTGAAAACGGGCTCGGTCGACGGGCTGGTCGTGGTCAAACGAGAGCGCGAAGACGGGGTCGGGTGGTTCCAGCAGGGGGTCGCCTCTGTGAACCGTATGCTTCAGATTCTCGAGAAACGCCGCTGGAATCCTGCCGTAGGTGGATTCAAGCCGGGGCGCCTCCGGGTTCATGCCCTCGAGCACGGCGCCGAGCTGTTGCAGTTCGGCTCGACTCACCAGATCGGTCTTGTTGAGGATCAGGGCATCCGCCCACATCGCCTGCTGGCGAACCGCCCGGAGCATCGGCGCGAGGCGGATGAAGTTCGAGGCGTCGACGAGACAGATGTTGGCCTGGATGTGGAACTGCGCTGCCAGGGTGGGCTCGTCGATGAAGTCCTCGATGTCGCGGGGTTCCGCCATACCGGTGGCCTCGACGACGACCAGCTCCGGACGCACCTGATCCGCGATTTCCCTGAGCGTCGTGATGAAGTCCGTCTTGATGCAGATGCAGAACAGGCTGCCCCGGTTGATTTCGTACATCGGGTGGTCGCCGGCCTCCACGAGGCGGCCGTCGACCCCCAGTTGGCCGAACTCGTTGATGATGAGGCACAGGTTGCGGTCGCGCAGGTTCGGTGTGCTGAAGGAGGTGATTCAGATAGGTGGTCTTGCCGGCGCCGAGGCCGCCGGTGATCAGGACCATCGGGATCGGTTCTCTGCCGCCGTTCATGATCAGGTGAGGCCCTTGAGCCACTCCTTGATGATGGGAGTCGAGACGTCCTTGCCGGCGGACTTCATGTTGAATCTGGCGGTGATCGTCACCGGCGTCTGTTCCGTCAGGACGCCGAAATCCCCGAAGAGCGCCCGGTCCGTGACCTCGCGCAGTTCGACATCGATATCGGCGCCCAGCTCCATCATGGCCTGGAGGGTGTTGTCCTTCAGGCGTTGGTAGGCCTCGTCCTCCTCGTCGCCGAGCAGGTAGATCACGCCCTTGTGTTGTTTGATCTTCCTCCGCAGTTTTTCGAAGATCCGATTCTGGATCGCCGCGATCAGTTCGTTCCTGGCGGGGATCTGAGACACGAAGGCGATGCGTCCGTCGATGCAGATCGTCGGGATGTTCTTGACGAAGAAGGCGCCCATGAAGGTCAAAGCCTCGGGGGTCTTGATCTTGTGTTCGCGCCACTCGACGATTCCCTCGAACTGGGGGGCGACCGATTTCACGGCCTCGACCATGTACTGGCAGGGTGCGCATCCTTCGGAATCCAGCGTGATGATGTCGACGATCACCTTGTCGGCGTTCCCGTAGTCGCTCATGTCGAGTGTGCCGGCCGGAACCTCGGTCTCGACCAACGTTTCGACGACCTCGCGTTCGTAGGGGTCGTGAACCAGTTTCGTCACCGCCTCGATATTTGGCGGAGGCGTCGCGTACGGCAGATCGCAACCGGGCGCGAGAATGAAACCCCTCGTGCCGCCGATCTTCAGGCACTCGAGGGCGTGGCGCTGCGCATCGCGAGGTGAACCCAGAAGCAGAACGGTCGTGAGCTGGAGGTTTCCGCCGAAGCTGATGTTTCGCGGCAGGCAGATGTCCCGGACGTAGTCGAGGGCGATGTTTTCGTCGATCGAGATGTTGTCCGGTTCGGTGTTGCACATGACTTCGATGTTCTTCTGAGCGTGACCGCAGACGAAGAGCGAACTCAGGCCCTTGCGCTCGCGAATGTGATCGAAGATCGGTTTCAAATGAGGGGTGACGAACTCTTCGAACTGATGGGGGCCGATCTGGCTGGTCATCGGATCGACCACGGCAACGACGTCGACTCCGGCGTCGAGGTAGTAGTCGGCCATCGCCTCGCCGACCCGCCGACAGAAATCCACGAGTCTCTGCACCCGCTTTGGATCGTCGAACATCTGGAGGAAGATGTCGGTGCCCTGGAGGTGGAGCGCGAGAGTGAACGGACCGGTGATGAGTCCGAAAAGCGCGATGTCCGGGTTGGCCTCGCGGATCTGGCGCGTCGCCGCCAGAGCGATCTTCAACCGGCCGTCGTCGGGACCGGGGATCGTCAGTTGATCGAGGGTCGCGCCGTCCGCCAGGGGATGTGAGGACACTGCGGGCGGGTTGTCCGCCGACCACATCATGGAGCACCCGAGAATCTCCGCCTCGATCTGGAGGTCGAAGATGACGGGAACGCCGTCGGGTTTGTAGAGGTCGATGCCCTTCTGAACCCCGGCCACGATGTCGGGTTCGGACTTGAGAAAGTCTTCGGCGGAAATGTCGAGCAGGTGCGCGGCGTGGCATCCGACGAACGGCACCCACGGTTCGCGCTCGACAGGTTCACACCTGATGGCCGCCAGTACGAGCTCTCTTCCAGTCATGAAAACCTCGCGATCCATCGCGATTCATCATACCTGGATTACGAGAAGCGTAGCCGATTCGAAGTGGCCGCAGCGACGGATCACTGCGCCAATTCGGAAGGGCGCCACGTTCAGAATGTGATGGGTTCCATACGCTTTTGGTGACGTGCAGCTGAGGGCTGAGTTCGCGAATGAATGTGTCACGGTGAACGTGGCACCCATCGCCGCAGTGGGTCACTACCAGCCGCTCGTATTCCCCGACTCGAATCCGTCACGGAATATGCCGACCTGGAAAACGGCCAGTGTGTCCAGCTCGCAGCCCACATAGACATTGGCATTGCCCGGGTCGAGTGCGAGAGCATAGGGCCCGTCCATGCCTTCGATGTCACCGACGAGATTCGTCACCGTCGAGCTCAAGGTGAGCGCGCCGGTGGCGGGGTTCCGTCCGAAGACTGTGAGAGTGTCTGAGGTCTGGCTCCCCACGAACAGCGTCCGGCCGACCCTGTCGAATGCGATGGCCCTTGAAAACGCGAGGGTGTGGTGCTCGACGTAGGTCAGCAGACCGGTGCCGGCATCACGCTCGAAGACACCGACGGCGTTGCCTCCCGTGTAGACGTAGTCACCGGTCGGATCCATCAGGACCCGGTACGCCCCGTTGAGACCACTGACCCCGCCGACGTTGTCCACGACGATGCCTTCCCATGTCAATGCTCCCGTCGACGAATCGCGGGAGAATATCGCCACCGAGTCGTCATCGGAGGCGGCAACGTAGACGTGGGCTCCGTCAGGTGACACCACGATACCGCGAGGATTGTCGAGCCCGTCGACCCCGTCGACGCCGTCGAAGTGGACCTCGACAAAGGTCAGTTCACCGGTAGCCGCGTTGCGAGAGAAGACCGCCAGACCATTGTCTGTGGCGCCGCCCGCATAGACGTGCTTGCCGTCCAGGCTGATGGCGATGCATACCGCCAGGTCGAGCCCGTCGACGTCGCCGCTTCCGTCGACGTACTCGGCGACGTAGGTCAGCGCACCTGAGGCCAGATCGCGGGAGTAGACCAACACCGAGTCGCTGTATCCGGTGGAGATATAGAGGTGTTGATTGTCGGGAGAAAGCACGGCGTCGGCGACCCGCGAAACGTCGATTGAATCGACAAGGGTGAGCGCGCCGGTATCCTGGTTGCGGCTCATGGTCGTCACGGCACCGGTCCACCCCCCTGTGATCACAAAGCTTCCGTTTGATGTCGTCAGGACCGACCTGATGTCATCGAAGTCCGATGCGTCCTCAAAGAACTCCAGGAACGAAACGAAACCGCCCGCCGAGGCTCCAGAGACGAAAAGAGTTGATCCGATGAGTAGAGCCAAGACTCCGAAATTGCGGCGTGTCACTGATTCCTCCGGCTATTTGGGTTTGCACACAAATGATAATGGTATTCAAAACTGATAGGTGAGCTTACCATGAGGCCGGTGTGCAGTTCCAGCGGCGCCCCGCTCGACGTTCAGTTGGTGATGGCCGAACGAGAGCGGGCGATCATGAGATGGGTCCGGACGAGATCGGGGTGGTCGGTGGGAAGGGCCGCCTCAAGGAGCGCGACGGCCTCGGCGAGAACGGCTTCACTCTCGTTGAAGCGCCCGACCGCCTGCAGCGCCTCGCCGTCAAGCATCAGCGCCTCGGCGAGGTCGAGTGGGTCTTCCGACGCCGTTCTGACCGCGGCCACATTGCGTTCGAGAATCTCCAGTGCCTCCCCGGATCGACCCTCGGCCAGGCGGAGCCGGGCGAGCGATCGCTCGTAGGCCAGGGTGTCGGGATGGGTATCGCCTTCGAGGCGCCGCTCGCGGTCGAGCGCCAGGGTCAGCTGCTCGTTCGCTTCGTCGAAACGGCCCAGCGCCATCAACTCGAGGCCGTGCCCGCGCAGCGCGCTGCGGGTCCTGGGGTGATCGGGACCCGAGACCCTCTCCCGCGTCTCGACCAACTCGCGAAACTGCTGCTCGGCTTCGGCGTGCCGGCCCTGATCACCGATCACGCCCGCCAGTTCGCCGACCGTCATCAAGGTGCCGTCGTGCTCGGGGCCGAGCAGTTTCTGCCGGCCTTCGAGCGTCTTGCGGAGCAGCACCTCGCTCTCCTCGTAGCGGCCGAGCACGGCCAGCGCTCGTCCGAGTGCCCCTTGCGTGGTGAGGGTGCTCCTGCCGCTCTCGCCCTCGACCCGGCGTTGGACATCCAGGATCTCGCGATACATCTCTGCGGCCTCGCGGGGGCGGCCGAGAGAGTAGATCATCGTCGCGAGGTTGTAATGAGCGCTGAGCGTCAGAGGGTCCTCTTCGCCGAGGGTGCGGCGATGAGCTTCGAAGGCGTGCTGCATCAGGGGTTGGGCCTCCGTGAGGCGCCCCTGGTCCAGGTAGGTGACGGCAACCGCTTCGTAGGACCCGAGGGTGTCGGGGTGGTCCTCGCCGAACACCCGCCGCCGCAGCTCGAGCAGTTCGACGTCGAGGGCCTCGAGCTCGCGGTAGCGGCCGAGCCGATAGAGGGTCTCGTTGAGAGAGGCCATGGTCGCGAGCGTTTCGGGGTTCTCCGGACCGAGATGCCTCCGCTGCAGCTCGATCGCGCGGCGCAGCAGGCGTTCGGCGTCGTCGAACAGCCCCACAGTCTGATAGACCCAGCCGATGCTCGACATGAGCCGGGCCTGGACCACCGGCTGGTCGGTCAATTCGTTCTCGATCCGTTCGGCGCCGCGGTCGAGGATCTCGCGCGCGGTCACGTTCTCGCCCTTCGACTCCTCCGGGTCGGAGGTCTCGAAGAGCTCGATCAGGAAGTCCGAGACCTGGGTGGCGACGGCGGCCTGCTGGTTTGCACGATCGCGTTCGAGGGCGATCCGCCGCGCCTGGACCGCCGTGGCGATGGTGAAGGTGATCACCAGAAGCGACACCGCCCCGGCGACGACCACGCCGATTCGGTGGCGCCTGACGAAGCGTCCCATCCGGTAGGTGGTGCTCGCGGGCCGCGCCGTTATGGGTTGGTTCGTCAGGTGCCGTTCGAGGTCGGCTGCGAGGAGGTTGGGGGAACCGTAGCGTCGGGTGCGGTCCTTCTCGAGGGCCTTCATCACGATCCAGTCGAGGTCGCCGCGAAGCTCGCGCACGAGCGAGGACGGCTCTGAGCTCCTGCTCCTGGCCACGTCGGTCGCGATCTCGCCGGCCGAAGAAACGCGGGTGCTCGGGCGTACCGGGTCCTGTTCCCGGATGATCCGCCGGATCTCGTCGAAACCGACGCCGCGCAGCACCTTCGACTCGAAGGGCAGAGTTCCCGCGAGCAGCTGGTAAAGGATCACGCCGAGCGAGTAGACGTCGGTGCGGGTGTCGACGTCGACGCCGGTCATCTCCGCCTGTTCGGGCGACATGTACTCGAGGGTGCCGATGAGCTGACCCAACTCGGTGTGCAGGGTCCTCTCGGTCAGGTGTTGGTTCGTCGCCTTGGCCACTCCGAAGTCGATGATCTTGGGGACCGGCCGGTCCTTCTGAATGGTGACCAGGATGTTTGAGGGTTTGAGGTCGCGGTGGATAACCGCCTTGTGATGGGCGTGTTCGACGCCGTCGCAGACGTCGATGAGGAGCCTGAGCCGGTCCTCGGTCGAAAGCCGGTTCTTGTCGCAGTAGGTCGTGATGGGGTCGCCCTTGACGTACTCCATGACGAAGTAGGGCCGACCTTGGGGCGTCTCGCCGGCATCGAACACCTTCGCGATGCAGGGGTGATCCATGAGGGCGAGTGCCTGCCGTTCGACCTCGAAACGGGCGATGACCTGTTTGGTGTCCATGCCCGGGCGGATCAACTTGAGGGCGACCTGGCGCCGGGGCTTCTCCTGCTCCGCCAGCCAGACCTCGCCCATGCCGCCCTCACCGATCTTCTGCAGGAGCCGGTAGGGGCCGACCTTCGCGGGTTCGTCACGGCCCCCCGCGGCAAAGCGACCCGCCTCCGGCGCCTGGGTCTCCTCCTCGGAGAAGGTGAACGGTGTTGTCTCCTCATCCATGCCGGGCGTCCTCCGGGGAACAACGTGACGGGGGGGCGAAAGAACGGTTTTCGATCGTACGACCAGAGGCTAGCACGGCATCGGGAGGGCTGATCACCTCCGTCGAGAGAGCTGTCGTTGTGGCGGGCCCTTGCACGTGGAAATGCAAACCAGGGACAGATGGTTGCATGATGCACGAAACAACTTCCGCAGCTGGTGCGATACGTCATCAGGGTCTCTCGTCGAGCCCGGTGCCGTGTGCCACCCGCGGCGAAAAGGGAGGGCCGTCCGTGCCAAGGAGATTCCGTGTTGCAGTGATGATGGGGTGCGTGCTGCTGATCGGCGCCGCAGGTGCGAGCGCACAATCTTTGGAGGCCCCGCTGCCGACGGGCGTCGATCAGGTCGTCCATCACCCGGAGACGATCGAGTGGGGCCCCTGTCCGCCCGGGCCTCTGGCCGGGGAGGGGTGCGGAATGGCCGTCCTTGAGGGAGACCCGACGAGCGAGCAGCTCTTCACCTTCAGGATTCGGACCACCGCACCGTTCGTGCTGCCACTTCACACGCACCCGCGCAACGAGAGGGTCACGGTGCTCGAGGGCGCCCTCAACGTCGGCTTCGGGGACACCGTCGACAAGGCGGCGAGCACCCGCTTCGAAGCCGGCGACTACTACGTCAATCGGGCCGGGGCCGCTCATTTCGTCTGGAGCGACGAGCCGATGACGATTCAGCTCACCGGGATCGGGCCGTGGGCGATTCACCCCGTGAACTGAGAGCGATTCGGATCGGGTTTCGTGGTGCCCACCTTTCGTTTCGGTAACGTCGGTCATGCCCGACCGTCCGAACGCGGGTGCATGAGTTCTCGACTCGCGACGCTTGCGGCGCTGGCCCTGGGTGTCGGCCTCGTCACTCATGCAGCGACGGCGCAGTCGCTGCAGTCGATCCAGCCGCTCGACGCCGGTGGTCGGATCACGTACTTCGTCGCCGAAGGCCAGAAAGGATCGAAGTACAAGCCGTCCGACCGGGCCCTGGCGATCTGGGCGTTGGATGCGTGGCAGCGAAGCCTCGCGGGAGCGGTGCGATTCGAGCCCGCCCCGGAGCAGGACGCATTGATCCGAATCTACTGGGTGGCCCGTGACAGTCTGTACGGGGAGATGCGTCCGATAACGGTCAACGGCCGGCGGGGCGCCGCAGTCTACGTCCGGCCGGACACCAATGCGCTCGGACCGGACCTCGCCGAACGGGCAGCGCGGGATTCGCTGCTCCGGGACACGATCATCTACCTCACGTGTGTCCACGAGCTGGGGCACGCTCTCGGACTCGAGCACACCGACGATTTCAGCGACATCATGTACTTCTTCGGCTACGGCGGCGACATCCCGGCCTACTTCGGCCGCTACCGGGCCCTCCTCAAACGCCGCGACGACATCGCGAACACTTCGGGACTCTCTGAAGCCGACGTCGCGCGCGTCCGCGAGTGCTACGGAGAGAACTGAAAAAACGTGATGCCGACGGGCGCCGACCCGACACCGCACCCCGAATCGGACCCCGTTCCGAATGGAGAATCGAACTCGAGGCGCCTCTCAACGCCTTGTTGCTGACGTCGCGGGCGACACCTCAGCATGACCAAGGTCAAGGATTATCCTTCGACTGAGATTCATTATCTCAGGAGGAGGCTGCATGAGCGAACTTCTGGACAACAGTCGTCATCGGATCGAGACCCTCAAAGAGATCATCAAGCGCCTGCACGACGGGGCAGACCCCGAAAGCGTCAAGCAGGAGTTCGGCGATCTGCTGGCGGATGTCGGGGTCTCGGAGATCGCCGCCATGGAGAACTCCCTGATGTCCGAGGGCATGCCGCAGGAGGAGATCCAGCGCATGTGCGACGTGCACGCTGCCGTTCTCGGTGGAGCGGCCCCCCACGGGCCGGTGGAGGTTCCGGCTGGCCACCCGGTTCACACCTTTCGCCTCGAGAACGAGAAGATCCGCGAAATCGTGGGGGACTACCGGCGCGCGACGGAGAGCCTGGCGTCAGCCGATGTGGCAGCGGCCGTCGAAGATTGGCGTCATGCCCACCGGGAACTCGGCGGTCTGGAGGCGCACTACCAACGCAAGGAGTACCTGGTCTTCCCGTATCTCGAGAAGGCCGGAATCGCAGGGCCGCCAAAGGTGATGTGGGGGGTCCACGACGAGATCAGGGAAAAGATCGCCGCCGCCGGAGAGGTGTTGGAGAACGTCTCGGATCTCGACGGCGAGGCGCTGCGGCTGACGGTCGACACCGTCGTCAAACCGATGATCGAACAGGTTTCGGGGATGACCGACAAGGAGGACCGGATTCTCTGGCCGATGACTCTCGAGCACCTGTCGGCTCGGGACTGGGAGGCGGTCCGGTCGCAGTGGGACGAGTTCGGCAAGGGCCTGGTCGAGCCCGCCGGAGTGTGGCTTCCCGTCCTCCCGGAGCTGCCGGAAAAACCGATAGAGGTTCCCAGCGACGACGCGATCGTCCTACCCTCGGGCCACCTCAGCCTGCGCCAGTTGACGGCGCTGCTCAACACCCTGCCGATGGACCTGACCTTCGTGGACGCCGAAGGGCGGGTCGGTTTCTTCAGCGAGGGCGACGACAGGGTCTTCGCCCGCAACCGCGCCATCATCGGCCGCCGGGTCGAGGACTGCCATCCGCCGAAGAGCGTGCACATCGTGGAGCAGGTGGTGGACGAGTTGAAGTCCGGCGCGCGCGATGTCGCCGAGTTCTGGATCCAGATGGGAGACCGTTTTGTCCACATCCGCTACTTCGCCGTCCGAGATCCCGACGGTTCGTATCTCGGCACTCTCGAGGTGACCCAGGACATCGCTCCGCTCAGGGCCCTCGAAGGCGAGCGGAGGTTGTTGGCCGAGGTTCCGGGATCGGAGGCCGCGGTATGACCAGGTTTTCCATTGGACCCGAAACGCGCGTCGCGGATCTGCTGGACGCCCACCCCGAGGCGGAAGAAATCCTGATCGCCATCGCCCCGCAGTTCAAGGCTCTGAAAAACCCGGTCCTGCGGCGGACCGTGGCCCAGAGTGGCCACCCTCGAACAGGCCGCAAAGGTCGCTGGATCTGCAGGTCCGCGAGCTGGTCCTGAAGCTGCGCCTGGAGCTTGGTGTGGAGGGTGGGGGAGAGGTCGTGGAATCCGACGGCAGTGTCTCCCTCGAAGCTCCCGCGTTGGGTGTCGCTCGACGCAGCCGCTGACATCGACGGCGGCGCCCTGCTCGAAGCCGGGGAGACGCCGATTGCAAAGGCCGCCGCCGCCCTCGCCGAGATGAACCCGGAAGATGTACTGGTGGTCTCGGCGCCGTTTCAGCCGGCGCCGCTCATCGACAGCCTTCGGGCCAAGGGCCACGAGGTCTACGCCCGAGAGGCCGACGACGCCTCGTGGCGGGTCTGGATCAGGAAGAGCTGACCTCACGCGGCTTTTTTGCCGTGGCGCCATGAGCGCGGGCGCCGCCCGCCGAACCTGAGCACATCCGGTTTCCTCGGACCTGTAGCGTTGTTGAACAACTTCTGCTACCGTCGCCCCAGCAAACAACCGGAGTTCAAACATGCATAGAGTTCTCGTGTTTCTGCTGTTGCAGGCAGGGATCGCATTCGGTGGGAGCGGCGACCAGATTTTCGTCAACGGCTTCGACTGTCGCGGCATCGAACCGTGGTCGCAGAGTGTGGGGGCGACCCCGGGGCCGGCCCCTGCTCCGGCGCCGGCGGGCCAACCGGCCCTGCAATGCGAGTGGGCCGGTCCTCCGCCAGGCGATCCCTTCCCGGATCATGTTCAGGTGCTCAGCATGCCGATGGTCGCGGACCTTCCATACCCGAGCTCCGCCAACGTGGAGATTGTATTTGTCGCCTACAACAACAACGACGGGGGGGCTGACGCCGGCCGCGGAGACAATCCTCTGCACTACGGAGTCCTGAGAGTGCTCGACGGCTGCACATGTGAACAGATCGCGACCGTCCACGATGCGAGTCACCCGATCATCGGCGCTTCCAGTCCGGCGCTCGGGGACATCGACGGCGACGGAACAGTGGAGATCGTGGCCCTGCGCGCCTTGGGGGGTCTGGTCGCCTTCAACTGGGACGTCATGCTGGAGCAATACCTCATGTGGTGGTGGGCGGACCTCGATGCCACCGAGCTGGATTCCGCGTTGCGTTGGGACGGCCCGTCCCTGCACGATCTGAATGACGACGGCATCGCCGAGGTCATCTCGGGGCACGAGGTCTTCGACGGCGTGCTGGGCACTCGCTTGAACCCCACCGACACCTTTGCGCATCCGACGGTGATGTCGACCTTCGCGGTCGTCGACCTCGATGGCAACGACATGGTGGATCTGGCCGCAGACAGCCTTTATTTCTGGGACACCGACCGCTGGTGGGTCCTGGCGGACGGGCCCTTCGGCCAGGGGCACAGTGCGGTCGCCGATTTCGGGACCGCGACGCTGACCACTTTCGATCCGACCACGCGAGACGGTGTCGCGGAGGTCGTCACCACCCCTTCAATCGGCAACAATGTCGCGCTCCGCGACATCTACGGCAATTCTCTGATGAGCGTCCCGGTGAACTCGACCCACAGCGCACCCGCCATCGCCGACTTTGACGGTGACGGTTTCCCGGAGATCGCGGTTGCCGACGCGACCCAGCTCAGGGTTCTCGATCTCGACTGCAGCGCTGCCGGCGGTGGATGCGTCGGTGGTTTCGTCAGGTGGAGCTCGCCGATCCAGGACGGTTCTTCCGGGGGATCGACGTGCACCGCCATCGATCTGGAAGGGGACGGCACCACCGAGCTGGTGTATGCCGACGAGTGTTGGGGACGGCTTTACGACGGTTCGTCGGGCGACATCCTCGCGTCCTGGCCGCGCGCCTCGTGTACCTTCGGCGAGGGTATCAGCATCGCAGACATCGACGGCGATGGTTCGGGCGAGCTGCTGGTTCCGTCAAACAGGAACTGCAACATCGCATGTCCGGAACTGGATCCTCTGCATGAGGGGTTGCGGTGTGCCGACAACTCGGAATGTCTCTCGGGGGTCTGTGATGCCGGGTTCTGCCGTTGTTCGAGCACCCTTGAATGTCCTGCTCTGCACGAATGCACACAACCCCTGAACGGAACACCGGGCAGCGGTTCGGTGTGCCGCGCGAGCCAGGTTCCCCTCGACCCGTTTGCCGGTCTGCGCATCTGGGGAGACCCTCATATCAACCACTCGAACAAGAAAGAAAAATGGAGATGGAATCAACATACTCATTCGTCGACGAATGTCGACGAGGACGGCGGCATCCCTCGAACCAGCGACAGGATCGACAACCACGGGCTGACCGGTCCCAACACCTTCCGGGTTCCGTGACGTGCCGCCCGTCAGGAGACCGCTTCACGGCAATTGAAACCCCGCGGGTGCGGCGCCATGAGAAAGGGCGGACGATGAATACAGTTCGGTTGATGTTCCTGGTGGCAGGAGTGTCGCTTCTCGCGATACCGGCGACCGCGCAGGTCCCGGCCATTGAAGCCGCGGCCCTCGTCGAGTTCTACACCACTACGAATGGGCCCGGGTGGAGCAACTCGACGGGGTGGCTCGGTTCTTCGGGCACCGAGTGCTCTTGGTTCGGAGTCGTCTGCGCTGCGGGCCGGGTGGACCGCCTCGTTCTCCCCGCGAACCAGTTGAGCGGATCCCTGCCGCCGGAACTGGGCGACCTCTCCACGGGCGACAAGACCCTTTCGGGATTTCTCGACATCAAACACTCGGACATGGGGTCCTGGCAGAATTGCCAGGGCCTGTTCTGGGACGATTTCGAGTCCGGCGACACGTCCATGTGGTAATCCCGCGTGGAGCGTTGGGAGTTCGCCGAATCTACTCGGGCGTTGCCTTGAGAAAGCGGTCGAACCAGGCGATGTAGCGTTCGATCCGGTCCTTCTGGTAGCTCGGTGTGGTGAGACCGTGGAACTGGCCGGGGTAGATCACCAGCTCGGTCTCGATGCCGAGGCTGCGCAGGGCCTGGTACATCTGTTCGGAGTTGACCAACGGCACGTTGAAGTCCTTCTCGCCGCAGAGAAAGAGGGTCGGGGTGTGGATGCGGTCGGCGTGGAAGAACGGGTACGATGCGCCGAGGTAGCCGTCCAGCCCCTCCCACGGTTTGCCGAACTCGAGCTCGTACTGACGCACGTAGAGATCGGTGCCGTAACCGGTGATCTGGTTCGAGATCGCCGCTCCCGAGACGGCTGCGGCGAAGCGGTCGGTCGTCGCGATGGTGTAGTTGGTGGTCATGCCGCCGTAGCTCCAGCCGCCGATCCCGAGCCGTTCGGGGTCGGCCAGACCGTCGGCGATCAGCCGGTCGACCAACGCCTGCACGTCGGTGGGCTCGAAGGCGCCCCAGCGCCCCCACAAGGCGCGCGAGTACTCTTTTCCTCGACCCGAGCTGCCGCGGTAATTGGGTTGCACCACCAGGTAGCCGGCGCCGGCGAGCGCCTGGGCCATGGCGTCGAACTCGAAGCCGTCCTGGGCCACCGGGCCGCCGTGGATGAAGGCGACGAGCGGCAAGCGCTTGCCGGCCACGAATCCGGGCGGTTTGACCAGCAGGCCGCGAACTTCGGTACCGTCCGCCGTGGTCGCCGAGATCCCCTCGACCGCGCCGAGTTGCACCCGTTGGAGGAGATCGCGGTTCTGGTCGGTGAGTTGGCGAAGCGAGCCACCGTCCTCGATCGCGAACACCTCGGCCGGCAGATCGGGCCGGGTCAGCAGCAGGGCGGTGCGCCCGGCAGCTGTCGAGTAGGTCCATACGACGGCCCCGGCTTCGGTCAGCCGCTCAACAGCGCCGTCAGCCGCGGGCACGCGAGCCAGTTGTTGGCTGCGGTCGTCTTCGAGCAGGAACAGGAGCCAACGGCCGTCGGAACTCCAGGTCACGTCGGTGGCGACGCGGTCGAGTCCGGTGGCGAGGAGCTCGGGCTCGCCTCCGCCCGCCGGGATCGTCGCCAGGGTCGGTGGGTCGTAGTCACGGTACTTGCGGGGCCCGCCCTGCAGGTAGGCGATCGCCTCGCCGTCGGGGCTCCACGCAGGAGCGCCCCAGTAGCGGGACGCATCGGCGCTTTCGAAGTGGGTGAGTTGTTCAGGCTTGGCCCCTGGCCGGGCCTCGATGACGAAGACGTCGGAGTTCTCGTTGCGGTCGGGGTCGCCGTCCCGTTTGCTGACGAAAGCGATACGGCTGCCGTCGGGGGACCAGACGGGGGCGAACTCGTCATAGTCGCCCGGGGTCAGGAGTTCCGCCGTGGCGGTCTTGAGATCGAACAGGTAGAGGTGGTCGCGGAGGTGGCGGAGGTAGCCGGTCACGTCCTCCTTGAACGTGTAGCGGTCGATCACGATCGGCGGCGGGGTCTTCTTCTCCTCCTTTTCGCAGACATCGGGCCCCGGCTCGTCGGGGTCGGGGTCGCTGGCGATCAGCGCCAGGCGTTTACCGTCCGGGCTCCAGACGAAATCGGTGACTCCGCCGGGAAGGGTGGTGAGCTGCCGCGCGTCGCCGCCGGCGCGGTCGAGCAGCCACACCTGGCTCTTGGCGTCCTCGTCGCCGCGCGCCGCGAGGAAACCGAGGTAACGGTTGTCCGGGCTCCAGCGGGGGTGGCTCTCACTCTCCTTCGCGGTGTGGGTGAGCTGCAACGTCCGGGCGCCGTCCCAGCTGACCATCCAGAGATCGCTGGTGGCGCGGTCTTCTTCGAGGTCGCTCGCCTTGACGACAAAGGCCACCCACGCCCCGTCCGGCGAAACCTGTGGGTCGCTCACCTGGCGCACCGCCACGAGGTCGGCGGGTGAAAACGGCTGCACATCCTCGGCGGCACCGGCAGCCACCGGGAACAGGAGTGCGAGGGTCGCGATTGCGGTGATCTGACGCTGAGCAAGGAGCCTACGGGTCAAGCCTGAGAATACGTTCATGGATCCCTCCCGACGCTCGGCCGCAGTAGCGTCGAGCGACAGCGTCAAGCTACCACACGGCGCGCCGGCACGACGACACGAAAAATGGTGCCTCCAACGTCGAAGAATTTCTTTTGCGATCGCCCAGATTCCGCATCGAGATCCAGTCTCGGTGTAGACTCGACTCTCTCGAATCAACGAAGGGCGGCAAATACATGACAATCGAGGCCGGGCAACAACTGCTGCACTACCGCCTGATCGAGCAGATCGGCGAGGGCGGGATGGGCGTGGTGTGGAAGGCCAGAGACACCACCCTCGACCGCGAGGTGGCCATCAAGACGCTGCCGCCGGCGGTGGCCGGGGACGCCGATCGCCTGGCCCGCTTCGCGCGCGAGGCGCGGTTGCTGGCCACGCTCAACCACCCGAACATCGCCGGGGTGTACGGCCTGCACGAGGTCGATGGCCTGCACTTCATCGCCATGGAGATGGTCGCAGGCGAGGACCTGGCCGCGCGTCTCGCGCGCGGTCCGCTCGCGGTCGACGAGGCGGTGGACATCGCACGACAGATTGCCGAGGCCTTGGAGGCCGCCCACGAGCAGGGTGTCATCCATCGCGACTTGAAGCCGGCCAACGTGAAGTTGACTCCGGGGGGTCAGGTCAAGGTACTCGATCTGGGCCTCGCCAAGGCCCTCGTGGGGGAGGCCTCGGGGGACACCACGAACCTGTCGCTGTCACCGACCATGACCACCGAAGGGACCGTCGCCGGCACCCTGCTGGGAACTGCAGCCTACATGAGCCCCGAGCAGGCCAAGGCGCGGACGGTCGATCGCCGCGCCGATGTCTGGGCCTTCGGATGCGTGTTCTTCGAGATGCTCACCGGCAAGAAAGCGTTCGCAGGCGACGGGATCTCGGAGACCCTGGCTTCCGTGCTGCGCGATGACGTGGACTGGGACGCGCTCCCCGCGGCGACGCCCGCGGCGGCAGTGCGGGTCCTCCGGCGTTGTTTCGATCGGAATGTCAAGATGCGGCTGCGCGATATCGGCGAGGCCCGCGTCGCACTGTCGCCCGAGTCGCTGGAAGCCGCAACCGACGGAGATTGGGTCAGCGGCCCGGCAGCAGCCGCCGCCGGGAGCAGGGGGCGCGAACGGATCCTCCTGGCGATCGCGCTCGCAGCCGTCGTCGCTGCGGCGGTCGCTGGTTGGTTCGCGGCACACCGCGGAGAGACGAACGTCCGACCCGAGGTCCGGGCCGCCATCCGCCCCCCGCACGAGCAGGTGTTCGAAGGTTACGGCAACTACCTCGGAAACCTCACACTGTCCCCTGACGGCACGCGCATGACGTTCGCCTCCGCCACAGGCGGCGGCCAACCCGAGCTGCATGTCCGATCGCTGGGCTCCGAGTCCTCGCAACCCCTGGCGGGAACCGAGGGAGCGACCTTTCCCTTCTGGTCCCCGGACGGTCGGAACCTCGCGTTTTTTGTCGACGGAAAACTCAAGCGCCTCGACCTTGATGGCGGCGCGCCGATGACCATCTGTTCGGCCGCTGCAGGTCGGGGCGGATCCTGGAACAAGGACGGCGTCATTGTGTTCGCGCCGGAGACCCAGACCGGGATCTTCCGCGTATCGGCAAGCGGCGGGGAACCCACCCCGGTGACGACCCTCGACAACCAACGCAAGGGGGAGTCCACCCATCGCTACCCGTCCTTCCTGCCCGACGGCAACCGTTTTCTCTTTGTTCGAGCGGGACATGCCGCGGCGCTGGAGGACGACGTCAACTCCCTGTGGGTCGGCTCGCTCGACGGAACCGAGCCTTTCGAGTTGATGCACACCGTCTCGAATGCGGCCTTCGCCATGGGACATCTGTTCTACCTTCGCGACCAGTTTCTGATGGCGCGGCCCTTCGACCCTCATGAGTTGGAATTCACCGCGGAGCCGTTCGCCGTCGGCGAGGGGGTGGTGTTCCAGAAAAACTACTGGCGCGGGGCGTTCGCGGTGGCCGA
>CAVQSQ010000011.1:0-12654 GCA_963715955.1 Candidatus Sulfomarinibacteraceae bacterium | reverse complement strand
CATCGAGATCCAGTCTCGGTGTAGACTCGACTCTCTCAAATAGCGAAGGACGGCACACACATGACCATCGAAGCCGGGCAACAACTGCTGCACTACCGCCTGATCGAGAAGATCGGCGAGGGCGGGATGGGCGTGGTCTGGAAGGCGCTCGACACCACGCTCGACCGCGAGGTGGCGATCAAGATCGCTGCCCGAGCGGTCGCCGGCGACGCCGAGCGCCTGGCCCGCTTCGAGCGCGAGGCGAAGCTGCTGGCCTCGCTCAACCACCCGAACATCGCCGGCGGTCTACGGCCTGCACGAGGTCGACGGCCTGCGCTTCCTCGCCATGGAGCTCGTCCCCGGCGAGGACCTGGCCGAGCGTCTCGCGCGCGGTCCGCTGCCGTCGACGAGGCGCTGGACGTCGGCCCGACAGATCGCCGAGGCGCTCGAGGCCGCCCACGAGCAGGGCGTCATCCACCGCGACCTGAAGCCGGCCAACGTGAAGCTGACGCCGGACGGCCAGGTCAAGGTGCTCGACTTCGGCCTGGCCAAGGCGCTGGCGCGGGGAGGCCTCGGGGGACTCGGCCAGCCTGTCGCTCTCGCCGACGATGACCTCCGCGGGACCGTCGCCGGCGTCGTCCTCGGCACGGCGGCCTACATGAGCCCCGAGCAGGCGCGCGGACGGTCGATCGCCGCGCCGACGTCTGGGCCTTCGGCTGCGTGCTCTACGAGATGCTCACCGGCAAGAAGCGTTCGCGGGCGAGACGATCTCGGACACGCTGGCCGCCGTGCTGCGCGACGACGTCCGACTGGGACGCGCTGCCCGCCGCGACTCCCGCGGCGGCCGTGCGGGTCCTCCGGCGCTGTCTCGATCGGAACGCGAAGAGCGGCTGCGCGACATCGGCGAGGCGCGCGTCGCGCTGTCGCCCGAATCGCTGGAGGCCGCGACCGACGGAGATTCGGTGAACGGCCCGGCAGTCGCCGTCGCCGGGGCAGGGCTCGCGAGCGGTTCATCCTGGCGATCGCGCTCGCAGCCGTCGTCGCTGCGGCGGTCGCGGGTTGGTTCGCGGCCCGCCGTGGGGGAACGACCCGTTCGACCCGAGGTCCGGGCCGCGATCCGCCCGCCGGCTGGGCAGGTGTTCGAGGGTTATGCCAGCTACACCGGAAACCTCACGCTGTCTCCCGACGGAACACGCATGACTTTTTCCTCCAGCGCGGAGGGCGAACGACCCGTGCTCCACGTGCGGTCGTTGGGGTCCGAGTCCTCGCAACCTTTGGCGGGAACCGATGGAGCGACCTTTCCCTTCTGGTCTCCGGACGGTCGCAACCTGGCATTCTTCGTCGAAGGGAAGTTGAAGCGCGTCGACCTGGACGGCGGGGCGCCGATGACGATCTGCGCGGCCGCCGCGGGGCGAGGCGGAACGTGGAACGCACGCGGCGACATCCTGCTTCGCGCCGGAGACTCAAACGCCGATCTTGCGCGTCTCAGCGGGCGGTGGGGAACCCACCCCGGTGACGACCCTCGACACTCAGCGCAAAGGGGAGACATCCCACCGCTACCCGTCATTCCTCCCCGACGGCAACCACTTTCTCTTCATTCGTATGGGACATGCCGCAGCTCTGGACGACCAGGTCAACTCCCTCTGGGTCGGCTCGCTCGACGGCGCCGAGCCCTTCGAGCTGATGCACACCACTTCCAACGCGGCCTACGCCATGGGTCATCTGTTCTACCTCCGGGACCAGTTTCTGATGGCGCGACCCTTCGATCCCGACGCGCTGAAGTTCACCTCTGAGCCGTTCGTGGTCGGGAGGGCGTCGTGTTCCAGCCGACATACTGGCGCGGATCGTTCGCGGTGGCCGACGGCGGCGTCGAGATCCAGTCTCGGTGTAGACTCGACTCTCTCGAATCAACGAAGGGCGGCAAATACATGACAATCGAGGCCGGGCAACAACTGCTGCACTACCGCCTGATCGAGCAGATCGGCGAGGGCGGGATGGGCGTGGTGTGGAAGGCCAGAGACACCACCCTCGACCGCGAGGTGGCCATCAAGACGCTGCCGCCGGCGGTGGCCGGGGACGCCGATCGCCTGGCCCGCTTCGCGCGCGAGGCGCGGTTGCTGGCCACGCTCAACCACCCGAACATCGCCGGGGTGTACGGCCTGCACGAGGTCGACGGCCTGCACTTCATCGCCATGGAGATGGTCCCCGGCGAGGACCTGGCCGAGCGTCTCGCCCGCGGTCCGCTCACGATCGACGAAGCGGTGGACGCGGCCCGACAGATTGCCGAGGCCTTGGAGGCTGCCCACGAGCAGGGTGTCATCCACCGCGACCTGAAGCCGGCCAACGTGAAACTGACGCCGGAGGGTCAGGTCAAGGTTCTCGATCTGGGCCTCGCCAAGGCCCTGGTCGGGGAGGCCTCGGGGGACACCACGAACCTGTCGCTGTCACCGACCATGACCACCGAAGGTACCGTCGCCGGCACCCTGCTGGGTACTGCGGCCTACATGAGCCCCGAGCAGGCCAAGGCGCGGACGGTCGATCGCCGCGCCGATGTCTGGGCCTTCGGATGCGTGTTCTTCGAGATGCTCACCGGCAAGAAAGCGTTCGCAGGCGACGGGATCTCGGAGACCCTGGCTTCCGTGCTGCGCGATGACGTGGACTGGGACGCGCTCCCCGCCGCGACGCCCGCGGCGGCCGTGCGGGTCCTCCGGCGTTGTCTCGATCGGAACGTGAAGATGCGGCTGCGCGACATCGGCGAGGCCCGCGTCGCACTGTCGCCCGAGTCGCTGGAAGCCGCAACCGACGGAGATTGGGTCAACGGCCCGGCAGCAGCCGCCGCCGGGAGCAGGGGGCGCGAACGGATCCTCCTGGCGATCGCGCTCGCAGCCGTCGTCGCTGCGGCGGTCGCTGGTTGGTTCGCGGCACACCGCGGAGAGACGAACGTCCGACCCGAGGTCCGGGCCGCGATCCGCCCCCCGCACGAGCAGGTGTTCGAAGGCTACGGCAACTACCTCGGAAACCTCACACTGTCCCCTGACGGCACGCGCATGACGTTCGCCTCCGCGACAGGCGGCGGCCAACCCGAGCTGCATGTCCGATCGCTGGGCTCCGAGTCCTCGCAACCCCTGGCGGGAACCGAGGGAGCGACCTTTCCCTTCTGGTCCCCGGACGGCCGGAACCTCGCGTTTTTTGTCGACGGAAAACTCAAGCGCCTCGACCTTGATGGCGGCGCGCCGATGACCATCTGTTCGGCCGCTGCAGGTCGGGGCGGATCCTGGAACAAGGACGGCGTCATTGTGTTCGCGCCGGAGACCCAGACCGGGATCTTCCGCGTATCGGCAAGCGGCGGGGAACCCACCCCGGTGACGACCCTCGACAACCAACGCAAGGGGGAGTCCACCCATCGCTACCCGTCCTTCCTGCCCGACGGCAACCGTTTTCTCTTTGTTCGCGCGGGACATGCCGCGGCGCTGGAGGACGACGTCAACTCCCTGTGGGTCGGCTCGCTCGACGGAACCGAGCCCTTCGAGTTGATGCACACCGTCTCGAATGCGGCCTTCGCCATGGGACATCTGTTCTACCTTCGCGACCAGTTTCTGATGGCGCGGCCCTTCGACCCTCATGAGT
Organism: Candidatus Sulfomarinibacteraceae bacterium; assembly: GCA_963715955.1. Taxonomy (GTDB): domain Bacteria; phylum Acidobacteriota; class Thermoanaerobaculia; order Thermoanaerobaculales; family Sulfomarinibacteraceae; genus Sulfomarinibacter. Next base: position 9,048 of record CAVQSQ010000011.1, on the reverse strand, counting down.
TGGAATTCACCGCGGAGCCGTTCGCCGTCGGCGAGGGGGTGGTGTTCCAGAAAAACTACTGGCGCGGGGCGTTCGCGGTTGCGGACCACGGCCTGGTCACATTTCAAGGCGGGCTCGGGATGCAGCGCCAACTCAACTGGTACGATCGCGACGGCAACACGCTCGGGCAGATCGGTGAACCGGGTCAGTACGGCCCGATCCGCCTCTCACCCGACGGCCGCCAGCTGGCGGCGACGATCACCGATCCCGGGTCGGGGCGCGGCGACATCTGGATCTTCGACATCGCCCGCGATGTCTCCAGCAGACTGACGTTTGCCGACGCGAACGACACCCAACCGGTGTGGTCGCCCGACGCCAAGCTCGTCGCCTTCCAGTCCGACCGCGAGAACGACACCGGCGACATCTACATCGTCCGGGCCGACGGCCGCGGTGAGCCCGAGTTGCTGTTCGAGAGTGAGGGTCCGACCTCGCCCTCCGACTGGTCGCCCGACGGCAAGTACCTGTCGATCGATCGGGGCGTCGGCAAGAACGATCTGTGGATCGTTCCGGTGGACGGCAGCGAGCCCTTCACCCTGATCTCGACGCCGTTCGACGAGGGGTACTCCCGATTCTCACCGGACGGAAACTGGATCGCGTACGTTTCGAACGAGACGGGTCGCTATGAGCTGTATCTGACACGTTTTCCCTCGGGTGAGGGGAAGTGGCAGCTCTCCGCCGACGGTGGGGACTGGGCGATCGGCTGGAAAGAGGACGGCAGCGAGATTTTCTTCCTCGATCTCGAAGGGGCTCTTTGAGCGTCCGCGTCGAGCTCGGCGACATCGTGGTGGCCGACCGGCCGCAGCAGCTCTTCGCGACGCGATCCGAGAACACCTGGGCCTCGACCCTCGACGGCCAGCGCTTCATCCTCGGAACCCCGGACGACCCCGACGAGGGCTACCCGATCACCCTGATCGTCAACTGGGCTGGAAAGCGGTAGTATCGCCGATACCTGATCGGGGGTTCCACCCCCAGAGCGCGCTGCCGTACTACCGGCAGAAGCGGCGATTCGGCTGGGCCCTCCGTCGTTCCGCCTGTCTCCGGGTCCTCGATTGGCGCATCCACGAATGGTTCCATGCCCCAGGCGTAGATTCCCTGGAAATCGTAGACGGCGTGAATCGTGTCGCAGTCGACGAATGTCATGATCCCGTGGACGGCGATGATGGTCGGTGCGGTGAGTGGGGGATACGCAGCGTCAGGATTCTGGTACCCGACGCCGAAGAACTCGTAGGTGTTCTTCCCAATTCTCTTGCTCACGGCGTTCATCGGGGTCGCGATGGGCACACCGGCCCCCCACCCGGCATAGGCTGAAATCTGATACTCAGAGCCTTGCACCGGTGTCGCATTGAGGATCCACTTGAAGTACAGACCGGCTTCATCGAGTTCGGCGCCCCCGTACCAAATGCCCGCCGGTGAACAGTTCGAGTTGCTTCTCTTCTCCTGTTCGGGGCTCTCCGCTGTGACGGTCGCACCGACAGAAAGCAGGATCACGCAGACCGCCACGATCGACATCTTCATTCGCATAGCTCTTCGTCTCCTTTCCGCAGAATTTCTGGACCACCTGCGAGGTCATGCCTCGCTCGGGAGTTCTCCGGCTGCCGCAACCGTTTCGCCATCCTCGATCCGCGCGATCGACGGAATCAGGAAACCCACCACGCCCATGGCGACACAGGCAACGCCGCCCGCGAGGTACCAGGCGTGGATGCCGAACAGTTCGGCCACCGGTGCGGCGATCGCGAGACCCAGCGGCGCTACCGCCTCAGCATCGTGTGGTTTCCATTGGACCGCGGCCCTGCAGAGTCGGACTGACGCTCATCTCAGCACGAGAAGAACGCGAGCGTCGTCCCCGACGGATGTTCCGTTCACGAACGGACGGTGCGACCGGAGACGAGTTGCAGGCTGCGATGCCGTGATCTACAAACCCATCACCATCGCCAACGCGATGAGGGCCATCTGCATCAGGAACAGGATTCCGGCGAGCGGCAGGAACCATCGCCACCAGTTCTGGATGGAGATGCCGCCGAGGGCGCAGATGATCACACAGCCGCAGGTCGGCCAGACCAGGTTGGAAAGGCCGTCGCCGAACTGGAAGGCCAGACAGGCGACCTGCCGGCTCACACCGAGCATGTCGGCGAGAGGCGCCATGATCGGCATCGTTGCGGCCGCCTGCCCGCTCCCCGAGGGAATGAAGAAGTTCAGAATGGTCTGCGCCACCAGCATCGTCTGGGCGGACACCACCGAGGGAAGGTCCTTCAGACCGTTGGACAACGCGAAGATGATCGTGTCCTTGATGTGGGCGTCCTCCATGACGACGACGATCGCCTTGGCCACACCCGTCAGGAGACCGCCCCACACGATGGTCTTGACACCGATCATGAACTCGTCGACCCAACGGTTGGGAGACCAGCCGACGATGCCGGCGGCGATCATGGACATGATGAGGAACAACCCGGCAAGCTCCCCGTATCCCCACCCCAACTCCATCATGCCGTACATCAGGAAACCGAGGGTTGCGAGGACGGTGAGGATGATCAACACCGCCTTCGTATCGAGCCGGTACTGCTCGAGATCGGCCTTGTTCAGCGCGTGAATCGACTCCTGTCCGTAGACGACGGAAAGCTCAGGGTTTCGCTGAATCCTCTTGCCGTAGACGATGACATACGCCGACGAGGCGAGGATGAAACAGGCCAGGGCGAAGAAGCGGAATCCGGTGGCCGAGTAGAGAGGAACCCCTGCGATGGACTGCGCGACAGTCACGGTGTAGGGGTTGAACGTGGCCCCCATGAACCCGACGTACTCGCCGAGGGCGATGATCGCAAAACCATACATCGCGTCATAGCCCATGGCGACGCCGAGCCCCACCATCAGCGGGATGAAACCGTAGAATTCGCTCAACATCCCGAACATCGAGCTGCCGAGGGCGAAGACCGACATCAGAATCGGGACCAACAGAATGTCCTTGTTGCCCATCTTCCGCAGCACGGTGCCGATGCCGGCGTGGAAAGCCCCGGTCTTGACGAGAATGCCGAAGGTGCCCGCACAGACGAAGATCACGAAGATGATGTCGGCCGCATCGACGCACCCTGTATAGAGGGACTTGAAATAGGCGAGGAACCCCGTCGGGTTGGATTGCGACGCGTCGAGATAGTGGAAGGTGCCGTCGATGGCGATGCTTCTCATCCGGCCGTTGACGTCCACTTCTCGGTAGTCGTAGCTTCCCGGTGGAATCACCCAGGTCAGGGCCGCCATGATCAGGACGATGACAGCCACGATGATGTAGGTGTCGGGCATGGCGAGTTTTCGTTTTTTGCCGGGGGCCGTCGCCTCGGGGGGGGTGCCTTCTTTCGTCGCTTCCTCGTTCACCGCGGCCTCCGAAAATGAATCAGGAACGGCGGTTTTCCGTTCCTCGTGCCGGTCAGCTTAGCAGGGTGGAGCGCCCCTCGTCGTCGTGAAGTGGCCCCGCGGGTCTTGAGGTATCCTGTCGCCAACAGATTGGAGAACAACTCGTGAACAGAACACCGAGACTCGTGTGCCGCTTGATCTTCGCCGTGGCCCTGATCTTCATCGGCCAGACCGGTTTCGCCGAAGAGTGCGAGACATCCCGCTGGGGCGCGGACGACGAAATCGGCGCCGCCAACCACGTCACACCTGAACAGGTCCTGATGGCGGTCAAGCTGGTCAAGAAGGGGCAGTCCCACCCGCTGGGTATTGTGGTGGACCCCGAGATGCCGGCCTATCCGCCGCGCTCCTTTGCTCTTCAGATCGTCCAGCCGGGACAACACAACGGGCGCAGCCTGATCCAGGACTTCGGCTGGGATGTCGCGTACAACGACGATCTGGCCCAGCTGTGGTTCGGCATCGGTCCCCAACTGGATGGTCTCGGCCACATGGGTGAGGCCGGCGTCTACTACAACTGCAACAAGGCGGTGGATTTCATTGATATCTCGGGCCTCAAGAGGCTCGGCACGGACAAGGTGCCGCCGCTGGTCGGGCGTGGTGTGCTGCTCGATATGGCCCGGTTTTTCGGCGTTGCCGCCATGGCCTCAGGCCAGGCGATTTCATCGGCGGACATCAAGGCTGCGGCAAAGGCCCAGGGTGTGAATATCCGAGAAGGTGACGTCGTGCTGCTGCACACCGGTTGGACCGACGCGATGCTGAGCTCGGATCCCGCGGCCTGGGCGGCGGGGGAGCCCGGTCTGACCAACGAGGCGGCGGCCTACCTCGCCTCCCTCGATCCGATGGCGGTGGGTGCCGACACGTGGGGAGTCGAGGTGGTGCCGCCGGTGGAGGGCGACCGGGTCTTCTACGGCCACATCGAGTTCCTCAAGAAGAAGGGCATTTACATCCTGGAGACCATGAATACCGGACGCCTCGCCGAAGAGGAGGTCCACGAGTTTCTGTTCGTGCTGGGTCAGGCCCGGATCAAGGGCACGGTGCAGATGATCATCAACCCTGTCGCACTGTGGTGAGAAACGACAGGTGTTTCAGAGCCGTACGGGAGGGGTTCATCCCCTGAACGTGCATGCCCGAAGAGGGCGGCTGAAAACCGGTGAGTCGGGATGTCACGTTGGCATCAGTGGAACCCAGGAAAACACGGCGGGCAAGTTCTCGTATCGCAAGGGGTGGAGGACGATGCCGATGATGAGGAGAACGATCGTGGTGGGGGCCCTCGTGGCTCTGTTCTGCTCAACGCTCCCTGGCCAGGGGTTTGCGGCGACGTCCGAAGAGATTCAGGAGCGCGCCCTCGAGGCAATGGAGGCTGGCCACTACACGAAGGCGGTCGGCCTCTGGCAGCAGGTTCTGGATATGCACCCGGGACAGCCCGGGGCGCTCTACAATCTCGCCTGTTGTCACAGTCGCACCGGCGAGATGGATCTGGCGGCGATGCGGCTCGAAGAGGCTTTCGACGCCGGGCTCAGAGACCCGGGGCTCCTGCAATCCGATCCCGACCTGGAGGCCCTGCGCGAAACGCGGAAGGGTCGCGAGCTGATCGACCGCCTGGTTTTCGAGGCGCGGAGTCGCGGCGTTCCCGGTTACTTCGAAGCGCCGGTGCTCGGCGGCATTCGTGTGGTCGTTCCGCAAGCCATGGAAAAGGACCGGATGTACCCGTTGGTGATGGTGCTCCACGGCCACGGTGGAAATCCTGAAAACTACGTCGGGATGTTCGAAAGGGCGGGGAGTTCCCTCGATGCGATAGTCGGCGCACCGTACGGGCCCTATCCGATTCCGTTCGATAAGGGCCACGGCTACTCGTGGTACCCGGCACCGTGGTTCTTTCAGGAAGTGCTCAGGGCCGGAGCGTCAACAGGCGACCTCGCGCAGCGGCGCTCGGAAATTGATCTGCAGGAACAGATGGTGAGCCGGAATTACGTTCTCGCGGCCATCGACCACGTGGCCGGAGAGTTGCCGATCGATCGAGATCGGATCTTCCTCATGGGACACTCCGAGGGCGGCGTGTTGGCGTATGGTCTGGCTCTCGGACACCCGGATCTGTTTCGAGGTCTGATCGTTGTCGGGGCGAGGCTGCGAGAGTCCGACACAACGCCGGAAATCCTGACCACGGCATCGGGAAAGCTCGACGTCATGATCTGCCATTCTCCCGGCGATGAAGCGATCGGTTTCGACAACGCCAGAGCGGCCGCGAAAATCCTGAAAGGCGCCGGCATCCAGAATAAGGTCTATTCGTACGAGGGAGGGCACGGCTTCACCACTGAACTCATTCATGCCATCGGGCGCTGGATCACCGCCCGTTCCCGGGATTGAGGCGATTTCAGGCAACGGCCGCGCGTCCGCAAAGCGTCGTGCCGGGCGCATCGTGCCGCTGTCGCCGCGGAGGTTCGCGCAGATCCGCTGGTTGAAAGCCTGGCGATGTTCATCTTCATCCGGGTGGTCGAGGCTTTCTGGGCTCCACGGTGCGGCTGGCGACAGCTTCCGGATTGGATCGGCATCGCCTCCTGTCCGGACGCAGGGGAGGCGCCGTTGACGACGCCGTAGATCCGGACCGGCATGATGACGGGAAAGGACGCCCCTGGTTGTGAGGGTGCGGTCAGCGGCTCCGGAACGCCGCCCTCGTAACAATGCGATAAAGTGGCGCGGCATCGAGAGAGGAACACATCGCCATGAAAATCGAAGTCTTCGAAATGGAACGGATGCAGTCGACCTGGGAGAACGTGGTCGAGTACGACCTGAGCGAAAGCGGCGTGCTCCCGGTCTCGCTGCGCGAGCTGTCGGAGATGGGATTCGACCTCGAGTGGGCTCTCGACACACCGCTGACCTACAGCCAGTCCAACGGTACTCCGCAGCTGAGAGAAGCGTTGTCAAAGATCTATCCCGGCACGACCATCGAGAACTTCGAGGTCACCAACGGGACCTCAGAGGCCAACTACCTGGCCGCTCTGACCCTTCTGAAGGACGGGGACGGGTTCGCGTTGGAGGTGCCGAACTACATGCAGCTGTGGGGGGTGCCGCGAAGCGTCGGCGCCGAAATCAGCACCTTCCGCTTGCTGCAGGAGCAAGACTGGGAACCCGACTGGGCCGAGTTCGAGCGGGCCGTCACGCCCCGCACCCGGATGGTCTACGTCTCCAACCCCAACAACCCCACGGGGTCGGTGCTCTCCGCCTCTGCCATGAAACGGATCGTCGAGCGTTGCGAGGCAACCGGCACCTACCTGCTGGCCGACGAGGTCTACCTGGGGGCGGAGATCGACGGGCCGCGGACCGCCAGCTTCTGGGGCATGAGCGACCGGGTCATCGTCACGAGCGGCTTGTCGAAGGCCTACGGTATCCCCGGGGTTCGTATCGGTTGGATCGTCGGCCCGGAGGACGTGGTCCGTGAGTGCTGGTCGCAGCACGATTCGGTGACGATCTGCCCGAACAAGCTCTCGGACGCGGTGGCGCGCATCGCGGTCCAACAGGAGAACCGTGAGAGGCTCTACGAGCGCGGCCGCGCGCTGATCCAGAGGAATCGGCGGATCTTCGACGCGTGGGTCGACGGGTTGGGGGAGGGGTTCTCCTACATTTCTCCGCAGGCCGGCGCCATCGCTTTTTTGCAGTACCCGTCGTCGACGCCGAGCCTCGAGCTGGCCGAACGGATTCGCAGGAATCAGAGCACCCTCGTGGTGCCCGGCATTCACCTGGGGCTCGAGGGGTACCTGCGCATCTGGCTGGGAGGCAAGCAGGATTACTTCGAGGAAGGACTGCGCCGGATCGCCGAGGAACTTGCCTGACCGCATCATGGGTGGCGGGCCCTCAGGGCCGAGGAGTAGGTGAAGCATGGCCGGAGTCGAAGGGCGCGTAGCTCTCATCACGGGCGGGGGGCGCGGCATCGGGCGTGCGACTGCAGAGCTTCTGGCGGCACGCGGCGCCAAAGTGATGTGCGTCGCCCGGAACCGACAGGAACTGGCCGATGTCGGACTCGACTACTCGGTTGCAGATCTCGGACGAGCCGAGGGATGTGCACACGCGGTTGCGGAAACCGAGCAACGACTGGGGCCGATCGACATCCTCGTATGCAACCACGGTATCGGGTCGGCGCACGAGCGGGTCGTCTGGGAGCAGCATGGGGACGTCTGGAGTGAGACGATGCGGGTCAATCTCGAGGGTCCGTTCCATCTCTCGAGGCTCGTGATGCGCGGAATGGTCGAACGCACGTATGGGCGCATCGTCTACACGAGCTCGACGGCCGGCTTGATCGCGGAACCCGCTGCAAGCGCATACAACAGCTCCAAACACGGGCTGCTGGGGTTGATGCGTTCGGTCTCGGTGGACGGCGGAGCGCACGGCATCACTGCCAACGCTGTGCTGCCCGGCTGGGTTCGGACGGAGATGGCCGAGGTTTCGGCTCGCCGGGAAGCGGAGGATCGCGGCATCACGACCGATCGGGTGTGGGAAGAACGAGCGGAGTTGTATCCCCCGGGCCGCGTTGCGACGACCCGGGAGGTGGCCGAGGTGATCGCTTTCCTCGCGTCCGAGGAATCGAGCGGCGTCAGTGGAGAGGCGATCAGGGTTGCACTCGGCAGCGTCTGGTAGACAGGTCCGGTGCCGCCGACGGGGGAGGCGGACCGGGCGCCTGGCTGGCACCGATATCCGTGAACGCGGCCCCCACGCGGTTTCAGCCTGAGGCCAGCCGCGCGTACACCGCCTTCGAAATCTGAATGTCCTGAACCGCGACGCCCGTCAGATCCGCGACGGTGATCTGCGAGTCGGAAGTCCGCCGCAGGGCGGGGTCGGTGATGACGTTGCCGAGCTCGACGACATCCTCGATGCGCAACTCGCCGGCTGCGACCGCGTGGGAGATCTCCCCGCGTTCGCGACACTGGGCGATGCTGTCGGCGACCACTCGATCCGCCTTCCCCAGAATCCCGGGCTCCAGCTCGCACTTCCCGCGGGTGTCCGAGCCCATCGCGGTGATATGGGTGCCCTCCCTGATCTGGTCGGCGCGGAGAAGCGGCGTGTGAGACGGGGTGGCGGTGACGATGAGATTGCACGTGGCGGCGACCTCGTCGCCGGACAACGTGGTCTTGATGTCCAGGCCGTGCGCACTCATGGCCTCCCGGTACGCGTCCAGCTCGTCCCGGCCGGTGCCCCAGACGACCAGATCCCGGCAGTCGACGATCGGAAGCAAGGCCTCGACCTGCATCCTGCCCTGGACACCGGCGCCGAAGACTCCGATACGCTCGACCCTGCTCGGAGCGAGGTACCTGGCCGCGACCGCACCGGCGGCCGCGGTTCGGACATTCGTGAGGTGGCACTCGTCGAGCAGGATGCACTCCAGCCGGGCTGTTTTCTGGCTGAACACCAGCATCAGTCCGTCGGCCGCCGGCAGTCCAAGGGTGACGTTGTCGTAGAAACCGGACGCGACCTTGATGACGAAGTAGTCATCGCTCTTGATATAGCCGTACTTGATGTGGACGTCGCCGGGAGGGTCCTCGAAGATCAGTTCTCCGACCGGCGGTACAACGACTCTGCCCTCGGAATAGGCGACAAAACCGTCTTCGATCGCCGCCGTGACGT